>CAZFRE010000002.1:0-646943 GCA_964521195.1 uncultured Eubacteriales bacterium | reverse complement strand
GGCGCCAGCCGAGGCGAACGACGAGGAACCCGGCTGCAGCGTGTTTGCCTAACGTCTTGGGCATGAGCAGACGCCCAATGCCCTCTCTTCCGCATTCTACCTTCTGGCGTTCTGCTCGATGCCCTTGTTGGGCGCTTCACGGTTTCAGGTGGCGATGGCCGCAGCAGGTGCGCGAGGGGCGCGCCGGCGGCTGACAGTCACACGAGCGTGAAGCCGGACCCGAGCGATCCGCTGAACCCATAGCGTCTGCACGAGCCAGCGATGCCAGTCGCAGCAGATCCGGTGACCCGAGCGCCACCCAGGCGCCGAGATGACCGAAAGCGGTCGCGAGCGGGACGTGCGGTTCGCGCGCGGCGCGGACCCGGGGGCGGCAAGGCACGATCGCGCGGACTTGAGATGAGCACTTCCCGACGAGATGCGACTCGCGAGCCGACAAGCCGAGACGACCGTGTGAGAGCACCCTGCTTAGCTTGCGCGAGCCCAGACGACGGGTGGGTGCGGGACCGGAGCGCGCAAATGCGCCCAACGTCTTGGGCATGAGCAGACGCCCAATGCCCTCTCTTCCCCATTCTACCTTCTGGCGTTCTGCTCGATGCCCTTGTTGGACACCATGTGTGAGACCCGAGAGTTGCTCGCAGGCCACGCGCGGCGGTCCTCCCCTATGAAATCCGAAACGGTGCAGCATGCAGCAGACGACGGCCCGGCCATGGCGCCGGTGGCGGGACGCTTGTGCCCGAGACTCAGGCCACGTCTGGTGCGGCACGCCGAGGAGCCGCGAGTTCCCGACCCAGCAGCCGGTCGCGACCCGAGAGCGTGGCGGGAAGTGACCGTGCCGGCAGACGGTGCCGGCTGCCCCGGTCACCCTGTCGCCGGTCACACGTGAGCCCGATGATGGCGGTGAGGTGCGTGGCACGCCGAGGAGTGGCTGCTTGCCGGGCGCGGATCGAAGTCGAAGCCCGAGAGCGTGGCGAAGAGCTTCCGTGCCACCGATGAGTGCAAGCTTGCATACCTGGAATGGGCGAGTGTGTCCAACGTGTTACGGATGAGCAGACGCGCATGCGCTCTCAGGTCAGTGTAGCGCGTGGCGTTCTGCTCGATCCGTTTGTTGGACACCATGTGTGAGACCCGGGATCGACTCACGGGTCGCAGACGGCGGTCTTCCCGTATCGAATCCGAAAAGGTGCAGCGCGCGTCAGATACCGGCCCGAGGATGGTGCCGGTGGCGGGGGATGCACGCCCGAGAGCGTGGCGAGACATCATGCGGCACGCCGAGGAGTCGCGAGTGCCCGACCCGGCATGCGGCCCCAAAGCCGAGAGGATGGCGGCGGGTCGCCGTGCCGGTGAAGCGTACCGAGTGCCCAGGTCACCGTGCCGCAGGTCAGCCGTGAGCCCGATGATGGCGGTGGAGTGCGGGGCACGCCGAGGAGTGGCTGCTTGCCGGACCCGGCCGACGGCGAAGCCCGCGTGAGTGTCGCGAGCCGCGGTGGGCGCTTCCCGAGAGCGTGGCGAGCGGTGACCGTGCCACCGATGAGTGCAAGCTTGCATGCCCGAGAAGAGCTGGTGTGTCCAACGTGTTAGGCATAACCTGCGGCGCAGGTGCCTCTCTTCCGCAGTCTACCTTCTGGCCGTCAGGTTGATGCCTTTGTTGGGCAGACGCTGACAGTCAGCATCAGCGCGCTGCGAGTACTGGTGGCCGGGTGCAGAGCACGCTGACGCACATGTCACCCACTACGAGGAACTCCCGCAAGTCAGGAATCAAGTCGCGATCCACAAAGCCCGGGCGAGAGAACTCCAACTCAAGCCAACCGCCGCTGAGCACCTCCCACAGCCAACCGTTTGGCCGACTGTATGCGTTCCAGAACTCGATCAGGTCACGTTCATCGAGCACGCGGAATCCGACCGGTCCGCCGAATACCAGTGAGGCCTCAGACGCGTCATCGAGGATGAAATCCACGTGCAGGTCGAGAGCGTCTCGCTCCGGCGCGCGCATCGAGTATCGAACTGCCGAGAACTCCCGAGGAGAGACCTGCGAACCGACATCAACCGGAATGCACTCTGGCTTCAAGTCCCAACCCTCCCCGTTCTGCCCAACGTGTTAGGCATAACCTGCGGCGCAGGCGCTTTCAGGTGGATTCTACCTTCTGGCCGTCAGGTTGATGCCTTTGTTAGGCACACGAGCGGCCCGCGCTCAGCCCAAGGTTCGTTGACGGCTTGCAGACCGAGCCTTGGTGGCGCCGGCGAATGCGACGATGCACAGTGCCAGGGCCGTGTCCGCGAGTCCCGACCAGGCCCGAGCACCCGCGAACGGCCAGGCGCCCGTGAGCAGCCAGATCGCCGTCACGCCTGAATCCGGCAACGAGCCCATCTCGAGGAGTTCGAAGGCGCGGGCGAGCACTCCGCCGAGATAGCAGGCGACCAGCTGCGCGGCGATGTCGGAGCGGGCCATGCCCGGGAGAATGGCATCGCGAATGATGACAGCGGCAAGCCCCACGAGGATGAGCCACCAGCCCACGCGAATTGGGACGGTTCAGCCGTCGAGGAAGAACCGGGACAACGTGAAAGCGACGAACCAGACTCCCATGGCGGCGATGGTGCGAGCGACACGCGAACTCATCGAGCCCAGTCCCCTCCGTTGTGCCTAACGTCTTAGGCATAACCTGCGGCGCAGGCGCCTTCAGGTGGATTCTACCTTCTGGCCGTCAGGTTGATGCCTTTGTTCGCCGGCCGATGCCGGGTCCACCGAAGCGAGTTCTAGGAGCGAGGACCAGCGTTGCGGTCCGTCCAGACGAGCCGTCTTGCGGACACTTCGCAGATGCCGCGCCGCGGGGCTCACCGACTTGCGGACCGTGTAGGCCAAGAACCCGATGCATGCCACGCTGACCGTAAGGGCAAACAACGCTAAGAAGAAGGGTCCGCCAAAGAGCTGAGCGAGTCCGTAGATGCCGACAGCGACGCCCGCGATACTGAATGCGCTCGCCGTGAACACGACGTAGGGTATGGATGCCTGCGGTGTTCGAGCCCGAGTCCACCGTTCCGGGTTCACGTACGCGACGGGCGAGGCGATCCTGCCTCTCGCACGAACAGTAGCCCGAGCCATCTCATACTCAATCGAGACCAGCCTCGTGCGCACGAGCGGGTCACGGGTCTTGGAGATTGCAGCGTCGAGTTCGTCAAGAGAACCCAGACGGCGCGCGACACGGCGGTAACGCGACGCCCAGAGCCAGAGCAGGGTGACGATCGCGGCACCCCACGCGAGGATCGCCGCCGTATCCAGCAGCGCGGCACGACCGTCGCCGCTCCGAGCGGTGTGCGAGACTCTGCTGACGAGAATGGCCACACTGAATAGCAGGCCCGGACCGACCAGACGCCATCGCTCTGCGGACATCGGCTCGCCGATGAACTTGGGGTCGTCCAGCGGGCTCAGTGCAACTCCTCCGTGGTCCGGCGAACGTCTTGGGCATGAGCGGCGGCCCATGCCTGTCAGGTCAGTCTACCTTGCGCCGTCCGCTCGATGCCCTTGTTCGACCGACTGCAGCAGCGCCTCATCAGGCACGTAGGCCAACCGCGTGTACTGCCCGAGAAGATGCGCACAGACGAGAATCACAGCGAATCCCAAAGCCGTGAGCACGAGCTGCACGATGATCGACACCGCACCTGCAGCCGAGAAGTGACCGGTTGCCAAGTCCCACGCCGTCTTGCCGGCATCGCCGAGATTGGGGATACCGATTGCGCGTCCCAACAGATTTCGCACCGACAGCGAGATGAGCGTCCACGCAGCCGGCACAGCAGCGGCCACCAGCCCTTGACGCCACAACCGCATGAAGCGCCGGAGTGCGTCCAAGTAGTGAAACCCCTCGCGGAACCGGTCGAAGTACAGGTAGCGACTGCCGAACGCGACGACACCCAGCGGGATGAGGACCAGCAGGCTCAGGATGAGTGCTGCCCACGCGACTGACGAGGCAAGCGTGCCGAGCGATTCAGGAACGGGTGACATCGCCAGCAAGAACAACCCGGTGACTAGCAGAAACGGCGGTACGCCCACGATCATGCCTACCGAGATGCCGCGGCGGAGCATGGTCCCAAGTTGACCGGCAAAGGGAGGTGGCAGCGGATCATCGAATGCGACATGGCGCGCCAACGTCACTTGATATCCGGTGACCGTGATCAGTATCGCGGACGCGAGCAGGCCCAATGATTCCGGCATCAGCGTCGCGGCCATCATGGCGACCGTACCCGCGATCACCGTGCGGCCGATGTGCGGGGCGGCGAGCATCGCGCTCACCGCCTCACGGACGCTCACACTTTCAGGCCCCTCGCCCATCAGCCCCCCGTGTTCGGTCGAACGTCTTAGGCATGAGCGGCGGCCCATGCCTCGCTTCAGTCTAGCGCTGACGCCGTCCGCTCGATGCCTTTGTTGGACAGCGGACTAGCCGCGGTTCGGTTTCAGGTAGTTGCCAAACACGAGCTTCTGGCCATCGATTCCAACCGGCAGAATGGTGTTCACGGTCTGAGAGAGCAGCACGAGTATCTCGTCGTACTCATCCGTTGGCCTGTGTTTCGTCCATTTGGAGCTGACGAAACCCCAGTGCCCCGAGCCAACCACGCACAACGCCTGAAGCGAGGGGTCCGTCGCCCAATCTGGGTCGAGCTCCTTGTACCGATCCATCTCCGACTTGCCCCCTGACTTGAGATCTGAGTCAAACGCGAAGTAGACCGCGTATGGCAACTTCCTGCCATGGCGAGAAGGACCACTGAGGGTGTGCAGCTGCTTGGCCTTCTTGATGGCATCGCGCATCGTCGACGAAGTGGATTGGCTCTTGACCTCCATCACCAAGACGACGGACTCAACTGGGAACACTCCCCGCCGGTTGTCGCTTCCACTGTCCATGAGTGCGGGCAGATACTGCCGGTTGTAGAGCACGACATCCGTTTGTGCGCTCATATGGTTCTGGGCATCCACGATCTTCCCTGATCCCACCGCGAAAGCTTGGGGCAGAATTGGCTGCAACAAGTCCTGGACGACGAGTTCACGGACTTCGCCCGTGAGACCAGGATGCTTCAAACGCGCGGCATCGCGTGCTTTCGCGACCGCATGCCCTGCTTCAGTTATCATGCGCGCCCGATACAGGTCGTTCGGCACGACGCCCCCCGTCTGTCCAACGTCTTAGGCATGAGCAGACGCGCATGCCCTCTCAGGTCAGTCTACCTGCTGGCGTTCTGCTCGATGCCTTTGTTAGCCCTCGCACCGCTTGCGCCGTAGACGATTGCCCTCAGCCAGCTCGCGTTGGACGGCATCCAGAATCTGCGTTTGGCGCGCCTGTGCGTCAAGCATGTCGAGCCGCGGAATCCGGTCTTGCGGGGCCGCGAAACTCAACTCGTCCAATACGTGGTGGCGCTGCCCATCTAGATCGAGGCACTCGCCGGTCATCCTGATTGTCGCCGGCACCGATGCGAGGTTGTCGAGCGACATCAGGTCGTGGTCGCCCCAAGCGGGATAGTGCAAGACGATATTCTCGCCAGATCGGACCAGTGGGACCTTGAGTGAGTCGGGCTCGTGCGAAGAGGTGAAGCCCCTGATTTCGAGCTGCACCGATACCTGAACCGCAGGGCCGACTCCCACGTTCTCTAGGACCAGGAATACGAGCCCCTCCGGCAGAACACCGTAGTCGAGTCGCAAGGCTGGCCGAACAGCCGCCGCTCTGGCCGAAGCCATTTCGCGAACCATCTGCTGCGTTTGCCACGCGTACCAAATCGTCACGCAGACGAGCGCGAAGGTCAGTGCCGTTGTGGCTAGGGCAAGGAGCTCGGTCACCGGTTCACCCCTCAACGACGCACTAGTAGGGCTAACGTGTTAGGCATAACCTGCGGCGCAGGCGCCTTCAGGTCAGTCTACCTTCTGGCCGTCAGGTTGATGCCTTTGTTCGATGCCGGCTCAACGTCCTAGAACAACATCGAGCCCATAGAGGATCAGCTCGAGTTTGGCGTCCGGAAGCTTGCCGACGACATCGGTCAGGACGCTGCGGTCGATCGTGACGGGCTGGGAGACGTTGGCGACCGAATCCTTGGGGAGTCCCGACACCGATGCGGTCAGCAGCACGTTGCCCGGGGCATCCGCCCAATGCAGATTGCTGGTCAGCGGGACGCAGACGACCGTCGCGATCTTGCTGCGGTTGAACGAGTCGCTCTGGACGACGACCACCGGACGGCGAAAGCCAGGAGCCGAGCCGATGGGTTCGCCGAGGTCGGCCCACCACACCTCGCCCTGCGAGATCACCATTCCGACTGCTCGAGGGTGCGCCGACCGGCCACGGTGGCGAATTCGTCGTCAGCCGGCTCCACACACAACGCATCGAGCGCAGCGGTGACGCTGTCAGATGAGTGGCGGGCGACGTACTCGCGCACCGCACGGCTGTAGAGTTGGCTTCGCGACTGCTTGAGTTCACGCGCCAGGAGCTCAGCTTCGGTGAACACGTCGTCGGGTATCGAGATCGCTGTCTTCATACCGAGAGTATAACCAGCGGGATGGACTCGTCGCAACCCGGAAGGCGGCGACATTGCGTGCATCGAACGTGTTAGGCATAACCTGCGGCGCAGGCGCCTTCAGGATGATTCTACCTTCTGGCCGTCAGGTTGATGCCTTTGTTCGACACGACGCAGCAGCTTGCCAGACTACTCAGCCACCCCGGTGATCAGCTGCCCTGCGACTGGTCGACCATTCCACCCGTACTCCACAGCCATGGAGAAGTCGCCGCTTCGTACCGCTGCCGGCGTATCACCACCCGAAACGACGATCGTGACTCCGTACGTGACAGGTGCCCAGAAGATGGGGAGAGGTGAATCCAGGTTGACCTGCACCCGGTCGGGCGTGAAGGCCGCGTCGGTGCCGAACAACTCGCGGGATAGCGTCTCCGGCCGACGAGCCGAGGCCGCGAACCCGAGACGCTGAAGCGTTGCGGCATCATGAGTCGCCGCTGCCCGGAATAGGTCGGATGCAAACTGCCGCGACGCGAGTGCGCCATAGATGGCCGCCCCGAGAAGCAGCAGCAAGAGAACCCCCACCCCGACAACAAACGGCTTCGCCCGCACTCCAGCCCCCCGATGATTCGTTCTGTCGAACGTGTTAGGCATAACCTGCGGCGCAGGCGCCTTCAGGATGATTCTACCTTCTGGCCGTCAGGTTGATGCCTTTGTTCGACACGCACCAGGACAGCGAACGACCGCATCAATCCGAAGACATGCGCGCGGCGTGGTACCAGAGCGCCAGTGCGCTTGCGAGGGCCCAAGCCGCGGCGTACTCCAAGATGATCCAGGGATCCAGACCGCGTATCAGAACGACAATCGCAACGATCACGCCTATCGCCAGGCAGGCGGCTTCAGCCATCACGAGCCACCGAGGCGGAAATGCCTCGCGACGGACCGGTCGCCCACACTGCAAGGAGTCCGCGGCATCTTGGAGATCGCCGGCGATGGCCAGCGCGCGCTGCTGGTCGCCATCAATCCGAGCCTCAAACCAATCGCCGAGCCACTCGCGCACGATGGCGACGTCACCGTCGGTCGCTGCGTGCGGCCAGCGCGACCCGACTTCCGTCTGGGGGACCTCGCCGCGGAGGACTGCGCGCACTAGGGCAGCGGCCTCGATGTCAGCCTCGCGAGTCAACCGGCTCCCTCGTGTCTGTCGAACGTGTTAGGCATAACCTGCCGCGCAGGCGCCTTCAGGTCAGTCTACCTTCTGGCGGTCAGGTTGATGCCTTTGTTAGACACCAACCCCGCTAGTCGTCCCACTCCCCAGAGAACTCCTCTGACAGGTCGATGCGATCGGCGAAGACGGCTCCGTTCTTGATCCGGAACGTCACGACCACGCTACCGGCAGCGGTCGGATCAGCATCGCCAGGGGCCTCGTCAGAGTTCATCGCCGTCAGCGGATCCCCGAGCAACTCGCCGTCGCCGTAGACCTTCGTTGAGCGGTCGAACGCGACATCGAGGGTCGTGCGATCTGGGAGCCCGGAAGGCGCCGGGTCAAGCACCAGCACGAACTTGCCGTCGCGCTCGTCGCAGGTCGCTTCGCCTGTGGGCGACCCTCGCAGCGTGCCCACGCCGGAAGCGTTGACGGGTAGGCTTGTCACACTACGCAGGCGCGGGCCTTCCGGCACGACCGCTTCACCCTCGTATGAATTGCCTCGATCAAACAGATCAGAGATGCCGCCGAAGCCCGAGCTAACCAGAGCTACCGACAACACGACCGCCAGCACGAGCAGGTAGACGATCAGACCCGCCGCGAGATAGTGGCCGAGCACCGCGAAAGCCCGCGGGAGGAACCGGCGATTGAGCAACTGGGTGGAGGGGACTCGATCCTCTAGCGCGCCAACGCGGGCTTCGAGGTACGCCAAGCGGTCCATCTCACCCAACGGGCGCGACTCGACTACTTCGGGAAGGTCACTGTCCGCAGATGACTCCATCCGATCCCCCTGTGTGTCTAACGTGTTAGGCATAACCTGCGGCGCAGGCGCCTTCAGGTCAGTCTACCTTCTGGCGGTCAGGTTGATGCCTTTGTTAGGTGGATGCCGCAGCCACGCGGCCCCGAAATCCCTGAACGCAGAACACCACGAACGCCGACACCCACACGGTCAACTCAGTGACGGTCTCAGCGGCCATCGAGCGCAGGCCTCGCGTCAGGTCAGGGTCGACACCGCCTGTCGTATGGCTGGCAGTCAGGAGTACCACGACCGAACCAGCGAACAGGGCCACCCAAACGATCGCAAGCAGTGGCGACCGCTTCCACAAGGCGACACCGGTGACAGCGATGCCTGCAATCGCGAGGACTGCCTGAGCGCGATCGACGACTCTCAGAATCAGCATGTCGGGTGCCTGTCGCGCAGCGAGACTCAAGGCGAGGAAGACGGTGATCACGACGCCCACCGCGATAGCCGACGTCGCATCGAGGGCGGCGTTGCAGAACAGGAGCCGCGACACCACGACGGTGCCGATGATCGCGAGGACTGGCGCTAGGAACATGAGCGTCGCATCGACTCTGACCAGCACGGCCAAGACGTTTGGGCCTACCGCGACATGCGGATCATGGCGCAACACGAATGCGAGATACGCTGGGGCAGCCCAAGCGGCACCGGCCGCAAGCAAGGCGACGAGGCGGAACGTCTCCGTCGCGAGTCGCTTGGCGTAGTCACCGGCGGATTCCACAGGCCCCCATTCCACCTAACGTGTTAGGCATAACCTGCCGCGCAGGCGCCTCTCTTCCGCATTCTACCTCCTGGCGGTCAGGTTGATGCCTTTGTTGGACGCTGCCGATGACCCCTCGCACGAGCTCGCTGCCCACAAGCCCGTCTGCACACGACCGCCGGGATGAGACCCACAGACGGCTCCGGCCACACCCCCCGTCCACGTCGCATCGCGGACCGGGCGCGAAGCGCACCGCCTCGCGCGAGGTCGCAGGCAGTACCGGGCGGACCGGCCGGCTTTCGGCCGACATGCAGAGGCTGAGACCCCGGGTGCGGAGTACGTCAAAGCCCGACGTCCTCCGCTCCCGGGGTCTCAGCCCTGTACGTAAGTACTCTAGTCCGCCGATCCGACCGCGACCTGTCTGAATCCCAACCCAGAGGCGGTGCGCTTCGCGCCCGGGCCGCGCCACAGGCGCTTTGCGTGGGGTGTGGGCGGAGGCGGCTTGCGGACGTCGCTTCCCGGCAGTCGCGTGAACACGTTCTTCTGAGCCGCAACCCGTTCGCGGTCACCCGCATGCGTCCAACGTGTTAGGCATGAGCGGCAGCCCATGACCTCTCTTCCGCAGTCTACCTGACGCTGTCCGCTCGATGCCTTTGTTGGACGCTGCAGATGGTCACGTCCGGCCGGCCACCGCGAATGACCGTCCGCACCGATACTCAGAAGTGAACCCGGGAGACGGCTCCGGTCACACCCCCCTTCCCACTCGCATCGAGCGGGGCGGGGGCGGAGCGCACCGCCTTCGGCGGATGCGCCGCCACGTCACGGGCGGAACGGCGGGCTGATCGTCTCGCTTACACGGGCTGAGACCCCGGAGCGGAGTACACCAGAACCCGGTGTCCTCCGCTCCGGGGTCTCAGCCCTGTAATCAAGTACTCTAGGCCGACGTTTCGACCGGAACCTTTCCGGTTCCCAACCCGAAGGCGGTGCGCTCCGCGCCCGGCCCGCACGCAGGCGGTGGCAGGGGGTGTGGGCGGAGGCGGCTTGGGGTTTCGCTGCCGGGTAGCGGTTGCAGCCGTTCTTCGAGGTCGCGACCCGTTCGCGGTCGCCGGCATGCGTCCAACAATGAATGGACAATCTAGATAACCCTCTTGCGCGATTGTGCCAGCTTCTGTGAATTCCGTCATTGGCGCCCTCGGCGGGTCTTGATGTGCAGTCTGTGTAAGCGGCACGCCGCGATTGGCTAGTAGTGGTATCGCAACTGCGCGATCAGCAGCCCATCGTCGGCGACCTTGTACACCATCCGGTGCTCGTCGTTGATGCGGCGCGACCACCAGCCGGCGAGCCCGTGCCTGAGCGCTTCGGGCTTCCCCACGCCGCCCGACGGGTCTCGCTGCGCCTCGCCTATCAGCCGGTTGATCCGCTGGAGCACCTGGCGGTCGGTCTTCTGCCAGTAGAGGTAGTCCTCCCATGCGTGTTCCGAGAAGACGACCTTCACTCCAAGGGCTCCCGCTCGGTGCCGCCTCCGGCCTCGAGCTCGGCGACCGATTCGAGCAGGCGTCGCGCGTTCTTCGGGCTCCTGAGCAGATACGACGTCTCCTCAAGCGCCTCGTAGTCCTCGAGCGAGATCATCACCACCGACGCCGACGCCTTTCGCGTCACGATGATCGGCGTGTGGTCCTCGCAGACCCTATCCATCTGATTCGCCAAGTCGCTTCGGAGCGACGAGTAGGGAATCGCGTCCATCGCTGCGTCCTTTCATCTCCAGTTGTACAACTCATTGTACAGCCAACAGAGCCCAGGCACCACGCGCTAGAGCACATCGAACGGGCTGCGCACGCCTCGGCCACCTTTGTTGAGCACGTGGGTGTAGATCATCGTCGTGCTCACACTCGCGTGGCCGAGCAGCTCCTGGATCGTCCGGATGTCGTAGCCGCTTTCGAGCAGGTGAGTCGCGAACGAATGCCGCAGCGTGTGGCAGGTGACGCGCTTGTCGATGCCGGCCCGCCGCGCGGCGTCACGCACCGCTCGCTGCAGCACCGTCTCGTGAACGTGGTAGCGCCCCTGAAGACCCGTCGACCGGTTGCGCCAACGGGTGGCCGCGGGGAACACCCACTGCCAGCGCCACTCGGCCGACGCCCCGGGGTACTTGCGCTCGAGCGCGTCAGGCAGCTCGACGTGCCCCCACCCATCGGCGAGGTCGTGCCAGTGCACGCGCTTGGCGGCGCGCAGTTGCTCGGCGAGTGCCGGCTTGAGCGCGTCGGGCAGCATCGTCACGCGGTCCTTCGCACCCTTGCCCCCTCGGACCGTCACCTCGCACATCTCGAAGTCCACGTCCTGGACCCTCAGCTGCAGACATTCGGTGAGGCGCAGACCGCAGCCGTACAGCAGCGACGCCATGAGCCACGTCTCGCCTTCCATCTGGGCGAGCGTGAGCCGAACCTCGTCGCGCGTGAGCACGACCGGCAGCCGCTTGGGCTTGCGCGCTCGTACCACGGCGCCCAGGTCGCCCAGCTCGTAGAAGATGACGTGCCGGTAGAGGAACAGGAGCGCCGAGAGCGCTTGCGTCTGCGTGCTCGCGCTTACCTTCTCCTCGACGGCGAGGTGCGTGAGGAAGGCGTTGATCTCGGGCTCGGTCATCTCGGCGGGGTGGCGCATCTTGTGGAAACGGATGTAGCGCTCCACCCACAGGCAGTACGCCTTCTCGGTGCGCTTGCTGTAGTGGCGCGAGCGCAGGGCGTCGCGCATCTCGTCCATGAGGCGTGGCATCGTCGGCGCCGATCCGCTCGCTGGTGTCGGGGGCCAGATGCTACCGCGCAGGCCTTGCCGGAACCTCGCCCAGAACTGAACGCGCTCGTTGGCGCGTAGAATGGGGTGGCATGCTGGGTGGCCCGTGAATGCAGGATCGAGATCGGGAGTTGAATCGGATGCGTCGGATTCTCGCAGTGGTGTGTCTGGCAACGACGGCGCTCGTGGCGACAGCGACGACGGCCTTCGCGTGGGGCAACGGGCTGCCGCGCGACACCTACGGCACGCACGACTGGATCCTCGAACGCGCCATCGAGCTTGCCGGCGAGGATGCCTCCTGGGTCGACACCACGACGGCGCTGCTCGCGACCGACGATCCCGACACCTGGCGCACCGACTTCCCCGACAAGTCCCCCGCCGAGCGCATCGAGGCCGCGCGCCACCTCTTCATGCCTGAGTCGTCGAATCAGGGTGCACCGACCTCGGCCGCCGACCACTACGCGCTCATGCTCGACGCCCTCTCGGCCAACGACACCGCCACCGCAAGCACCGAGCTCGGGATCCTGTCGCACTACTACAGCGACGTCTCCTCGCCGTTCCATACATGCAGCTACGGCGCCGGTTCACTCCAGGACGGCGCTGATCACACGCTCTACGAGCTCATCGTCAGCCAGGCCACCACCTCGAGCGACGCGAACCGCGACTGGATCACGACCGCTACACCGCGACCTGTCAGCGACATCCGCGCCCGAGCGATCGAGTCGGCAGGCTACACGGGCACCAAGCTGCTCGGCATCATCGCCGCGTATGGCGACTTCTCAGGCTACGACCCCGACACCGACCTCACGACGCAGCTGCTCCTGAGCCGGGCCGCCAACGACCTCGCGGACGTGATCCGGGCGGCAAAGACCGGCGCGGGCAAGCCGCGGCCGATCGCGACGCTGTACGCGTGGACCGACTACGAATACCCGGCGCTCGAGCGGCCGGCGAAGGTGTGGGCGCGCGTCGTCGACGACCAGGGCCGCGCCGTGCGAGGCGCTCGGGTCGAGTTCGACTTCATGCTCCCGCAACGCTGCACCTACGACGAGTTCACCGAGGCGGACGGCGCCGAGTTCCAGGTGCACTCGCGCGTGCTCGGCGCCAACGATGTGCCGTTCAACGTGATCGTCCGAGCGGAGAGCATGGGCACCACGCTCACGCAGACGCTCACGCTCACGCCCAAGCCCGTGATCGGACCCTCGGGGCTGCGCACCTACACCAAGTACGACACCTCGCCCGCGCAAGGCACGACAGCGACCGTGATGACCGACGTGCGCAGCGCTTCGGGCGCACCGCTCGCCAACATCAAGGTCGTGCACACGGTGCGGTACCGCGAGCGCACCGTCCGAGCCACCACGGTCACCAACGCAGCCGGGCACGCGTGGTGGAGCGGCAACGTGGGCAGCGCGAAGGCCGGCCACCGCGTGTCGGTGCAAGCCCACGCATACGGTGGCACTCTGCCGGAGAACAAGTACAGCGGGCTGAGGACGGCGAGCTCGTCGTTCGTGCCGCACAGCGAGGTGGCGCGGTTCTCGGCGACGCGGCTCACACCAGCGAAGCCGGCGCAGGGCACGACGGTGACCGTGTCGGCGCGCTGCCTCGACGACCACGGCAAGCCGATCGTCGGGCGCACGGTCGCGTTCTACTTCAAGCACAAGACGGGTACGCTCAAGCGCACGACCAAGACCGGACAGGATGGCCGGGCGAAGGTCACGCGCAACATCGGGAAGTCACCTGTCGGCTACAAGGTCGAGGTCGTGGCGCGGGTGCGCTCGGCGGGCAAGCTCAAGCGCGATGTCGTGTCGTTCACGCCCGTGAAGCCATAAGTCGCAGCCGGCGTGCGCACCGAGTGACCCGGGCCTGCAGACTGGCCCGTCAGCGTCCGGCTACTTGAGCGGATCCTCGTTCGGGTCGAGGACCTTGTACTCCTTGATCGCCGTGAGCTCGCCATCGGTGAACACGAGCTGGATCATCGAACCGTCGTAGTTGACCCAGTCGCGCATCGACTCGGTCTTGCCGTCGCCGCGCGTGAACTCGTTCTTCTCGGTCGCCTCGGCGCCCATGATCTTGACCACGTCCGCCTCGGACATGCCCTTCTCGAGCTGCTCGAACTTCTCGGGCGTGGCGATCTGCTCCTTGCCCGACTCGCTGATCGCGTTGGGCAGCTCGGCGGCGATCTGCTCACACCCGAGCGGGAACGCCGCGAGCACCACGAGGACCAGGGCGGCGAGCAGCCTCTTTCGCATCACGATTCCCCCTCGTACCGATGCGCGACCCGACACAGACACTGTACCCGAACGCCACCGGGGCCGCCCTGTAGGCGGCCCCGGCGTCTTGGTGCGACATGGAGGAGAGCCGTCGGCGCGGCCCGCAGCGAACACCCCGCAGACGGGGGTCTGGCGCCTACTGCGCCAGACCCCCGTCGAGGACGTGAGCGAAGGGCCGCGGCGACGGCCCCACCCTACAGGTTGAACCCGCCGTGCTTCTTGAAGTGCTCGGCGAGGCCACCGTCAGCCAGCAACTGCGCCATGACCGGCGGCAGCGGCGGGAAGTCGATCTCGGTGCCCTTGGTCAGGTTGAGCAGCACGCCGTTCTCGAGATCGACCGAGAGCTCGTCGCCCTCGTCGATGAGGTCGGTGTCGCACTCGATGACCGGCAGGCCGGTGTTGATGGCGTTGCGGTAGAAGATGCGCGCGAACGTCTTGGCGATGACCGCCTTGGTGTTGGAGTGGATGAGCACGAGCGGAGCCTGCTCGCGGCTCGAGCCCATGCCGAAGTTCGTGCCCGCGACGAGGAAGCCGCCCTCCGGCTTCACCTTCTCGTAGTAGTGCGGGTCGAGCTCCTCCATGGCGTGGTGCGCCATGGCCTCCATGTCAGCGGACTTGAACTTGTACTTGCCGCTGATGATGTAGTCGGTGTTGATGTCGTCGCCGTACTTGAAGGCCTTCGCCTTGAGTTCCATGCTCGTCTCCTTCTCCTCGGTCGCGGTCGCGGGTCGGTCGCCTAACCGGCGAAGTACTTCCGCGGGTCGGTGATCTTGCCCTCGATCACGGACGCGGCCACGGTGGCCGGACTGCCGAGGTAGATGAAGCTGTTGCTGTTGCCCATGCGGCCCTTGAAGTTGCGGTTGGCCGTGGAGATGACGTTCTCGCCGTCGCTCGGCACGCCATTGTGCGTGCCCACGCACGGGCCGCAGCCCGGCGTCACGAGCGCCGCACCGGCAGCCACGAGCGTCTGGATGTAGCCGGCCTCGATGGCGTCGAGCAGGATCTGCCGAGACGCCGGGGCGACGATGAAGCGGACGTCCGGATGCACACGCCGGCCCTCGAGGATCTTCGCGGCGATCGCGAAGTCTTCGAGGCGCCCGTTCGTGCAGGTGCCGAGCACGCCCTCGGCGATCGGCGTGCCCTCGACCTCTTCGATCGGGCTCACGTTGTCGACCGCGTGCGGCTTGGCGATCTGCGGGCCGATCGCGCTCGTGTCGAACTCCATCTCGCGCGCGTAGACCGCATCGGCGTCGGCGTTCTGCGGGGCCGGCGTCTTGTCGCCGCGGCCCTCGAACCATGCGAGCGTCTTCTCGTCGGCGTTCATGAGACCGGCCTTCGCGCCGACCTCGATCGCCATGTTGCTGATCGTCATGCGGGCCTCGACCGACAGGTCGTCGATGACGGGGCCGTGGAACTCGATCGCCTCGTAGGTGGCGCCATCGGCGCCGATCTGGCCGGCGAGATAAAGGATGAGGTCCTTGGAGAACACGCCCGGCTGCATCGCGCCGTTGTAGGTCACCTTGAGGGTGTCGGGCACCTTGAACCACAGCTTGCCCGAGGCCATCGCGGCGGCGCCGTCGGTGGAGCCGACGCCGGTCGAGAACACGTTGATCGCGCCGTACGTGCAGGTATGCGAGTCGCAGCCGACCATGAGGTCGCCGGCGACGACGTGTCCCTTCTCGGGGATGAGCTGGTGGCAGACGCCCTCGCCCACGTCGTAGACGGTGGCGCCGGTCCTCTTGCCGAACTCGCGCATCATCGTGTGCAGCGCGGAGACGCCTTCGAGCGGCGACGGCGAGCTGTGGTCCATGACGACCGCGACCTTGGCCGGGTCGAAGACCTTCTCGACGCCCATCTTTTCGAGCGCCTTGATGGCGAGCGGCGAGGTGCCGTCCTGGCCCATCACGAAGTCGACGTCGGCGATCACGATGTCACCGGCGTGCGCGTCAGTACCGGAGTGGGCCGAGAAGATCTTCTCGGCGATGGTCTTTCCTGGCAGTGGAATCAGCCTCCTACTCGGCGGGCGTGGTACAGGCGAACGACAGGGGCGAAGCGCATCGGGTTGCGGGCACGGTGGAACAGGGCCAAACGTCCCCGAGCGTGGACAGGTATTGTACTGCATCGCGCTGGAGCGCGCACCGCACTGTCGTGCATAGCGCCCCGCCGCAGACACGCACGAGCGCCTACGCGTGCGCGCCGCCATCTTCGACCGGCTCGGTGGGTTCGCCACGGTCGGCCTCGGCGCGCAGAATCATGAGCCGCGTCAGCTCCGCGCCCCACAGCGCCACGAGCGCGGAGTAGTAGATCCACACGATGAGAATCACGAAGAACTCGAAGGTACCGAACACGCTGAACCGCTGCGTCGACCCCAGGTAGTACGACAGCCCCGTCTCGCCGAGGAGGAACAGCCCCGCGGTCACGAGCGCGCCCGGGACGGCGTCGCGCCAGCGGACGCGGCGGTCGGGCACGAGCGTGAAGGCGACCTCGAAGAGCAGCGCGGCCGCCACGAACACGAGCACCGCGCGCACGAGCCGCGCGAGCGTCACCTCGGGCACGCTCACTCCCACCTCGGCGAGGTAGGTGATGACGAGCGACCCGAACGCGCTCACGATACCTCCCGCCACGACGGCCACGAGCAGCGCCGCCGCAGCCACGCCGATGAGCGCGAACGAGATGCCGTGGTGTCGCAGGAACGCCCGCAGCGGCGAACGGGTGGGCGGCGTCTTCCAGATGACCTGCAACGCGCTCGAGAACTGGCTGAACACGCTCGCGGCACCGAAGAGCACGAGCGCGGCGGTCACGTACGGCGCGTAGCTGCCCGCCCATGCCGAGACCTGCTCGTAGACGGGCGACACCGCCGCGCCCACGTTGGCGAGGTTGTCCGGCGCAGCGCCCAGGTCGACACGCTGCCCGATGACGCTCGTCAGCACGCTCACGATGAGGAGCACCGGCGCGATCGCGAGCAGCAGGAAGTACGACATCGCAGCGGCAAGCCGCACGACGCCGTCGTCTTCGAAGCGCGCGAACGTCTCGGCGATGAGACCCCACACGGTGCGTGGAATCGTCTGCTCGGAATCAGACATCGGCCCATGGCGGCACGAGCCGCCCCGCCCCCTTCATCTCGGCCCGGTGCTCGTGTGCCTCCGGGTCGTACGAAGAAAGGGTAGCCCAGAACCGGGGCGAGTGGTCCATCACGAGCGTGTGCACGAGCTCGTGGAGCATGAGCGTGCGCACGAGATGCGGCGGCAGGAACACGAGGTTGCGCGAGAGCGAGATCGTCCGCCTCGCCGAGCAGCTCCCCCACCGCGAGCGCACGCGCCGAACCCGGGCCGACTCGTACGGCAGGCCGGCGTCGGCCGAGACCTCGGAGAGCAGCGGCAGGAGCCGCTCGCGCGCGGTGCGGTCGAGCCAGCGCGTGAGCGCGGCCAGGCACGCCTCCGCGTCGTCGACGTCGCCGGTGACCGCGAGGACGCCGCCATCGAGGCGGGCACGGCAGCGCGAGGTGCCGCTTGCGCCGTGGCGGTACTCGACCGGCCACGACTCGTCGAAGGCACGCAGCTCGACCGAGTCGGGCAGCAGCGCATCGGTGCCGGCGGCGAAGACCGCGCGGCGGTCGGCGATGCGATCGAGGGCGGCACGGGCCCACGCGGCCTTCTCGGCGACGATGGCGGCGGGGTCGCCGCGCCAGCGCTTCGGGACCACGACGACGAGCCCGTCGCGCGGCGAGACGGTGAGGCGCACGTGGCGCGCACGGGAGCTCACGCGCACGGCGAACTCGGGCAGCGGGGCGTGTCCGCGCATCACGCGCGGTCGCCCTCGCCCGCGGCGGGCGCGTCTTCGCTCGCGCACTCGGTGATGCGGCGGGCGGGCGCGTCGGGAGCGTGGCGCACGAGCCAGCACTGGTGGACCTGCGGCGTGCGCTCGAAGTCGCGCGGGATCGTGCGCGCGGTGATGTTCTCGGCGACAAGGCCGGCGGCCTCGAGCGCCTCGGCGTCGAGCTTGAACTTGCGGCGATTGCAGCTGAACACGAGCGTCCCGCCCTCGGCGAGCAGGTACGCGATGCGGGTGATGAGGTGCACGTGGTCGCGCTGCACGTCCCACGTCTCGGACATGCGCTTGGAGTTTGAGAACGTGGGCGGATCGCAGAAGACGAGGTCGTAGAGCTCGCCGCTCGCGCGCGCCGCCTCGAGCCACGCGAGCACGTCGGCCTGCACGAGCCGGTGCGCCGGCAGCCCGAAGCCGTTCGCAGCAAGGTTGCGGCCCGCCCACTCGGTGTAGGTCGCCGACAGGTCGACGGTCGTCGTCTGCACCGCGCCCCCGGCCGCGGCGTACACGGTCGCGGTGCCGGTATACGCGAACAGGTTCAAGAACCGCGTGCCCGCCGCCATGTCGCGCACCATCCCGCGCGTGACGCGGTGGTCGAGGAACACCCCCGTGTCGAGGTAGTCCGAGAAGTTGACCTCGAACGTCAGCCCCGCTTCCTCGACGCTGGCCGTAGCCCCCCGCCGAGCAAACCGCGTGTACTGCGACGTCCCGCGCTGCCGCTCGCGGATCTTGAGGAACACGTCGCGCTCCTCCACGCCGAGAACCACGGGCGCGATCGCGAGCACGTCGTCGAGGCGCGCGAGCGCGCGGGCCGGGTCGATGCCGGGCGGCGGCGCGTACTCGGCGATGTGCACCCACCGCTTGCCGGCGTCGCGGCCCGCGCCGTTGTAGACGTCGACGGCGACGGAGTAGTCCGGCAGGTCGGCGTCGTAGACCCGGTAGCAGCTCACGCCGTTCTTCCGCGCCCACTTCTCGGTGTGCTTCGCCATCTTGGCGAGCCGGTTCTTGAACGCGATCGCGGACTCGTCGAGGACGCGGGTGGGCGCGGAGGGAGACGGCCCACTGCCCCTCGCCTGGTCCTCGCCGGGGGCCCGCCTCGCGGGCGCCCCACCGCTCAGCTCCTGGTCCTCGCCGGGGGCCCTGGCCGCTTCGCGGCCCACCCCGGCTGCGGAATCGTCGCAGAGCGGCGCCGCGCCCACTCGGAACACCCTGACGGGCGACTCGATCTTGCCATTCCAAAGCGTCCGCTCGCGCGCGGCCGTCATCCCAAGCCCGCGGCTCAGGTTCGCGTCCGGCGAGATGACCGCGAGCGTCCAGCCGTCGAAGCGTTCGCGCAGCACGCCCGCGAGCTCCCCGTACAGCGCGGGCAGCGCAGCCCGCGAGCCGATGCGCTCGCCGTAGGGCGGGTTGGTCGCAACGAGGCCGGGTGCCGGCTGCACGCCGTCGCCTGCGCCCGTGGGCACCACCGCATCGGCGAGCGCGCGCTCGGCAAGCTCGATGCTGCCCTCGAGACCTGCTCGGCGGATGGCGCTCTTGGCGACCGCGACGGCGCGCGGGTCGGAATCGGAGGCGGCGATCGGCGGCAGCTTCGCCAGGCCCGCTTCTCGGCGGTCGGCGGCGTTGTCGAGCAGGCGCGCCCAGAGATCGGCGTCGTGGCCGAGCCAGTTCGTGAAGCCCCAGCGGCGGCGCGTGAGACCCGGCGCGATGTCGCCCGCGACGAGCGCGGCCTCGATCGCGAGCGTGCCCGAGCCACACATCGGGTCGAGAAACGCCCCGCCCGCCTTCGCGATGTCGCTCCAGCCGGCGACCGCAAGCACCGCGGCCGCGAGGTTCTCCTTCATCGGCGCCTCGACCTGCACGCCGGGTTCGCGGTAGCCGCGCTGGTGAAGCGGCGGCCCCGAGAGGTCGATCGACACCACCGCACGCTCGCCGCGCACGACGACGTTCACGAGCAGGTCGGGGGCGGCCGTGTCCACGCTCGGTCGGCGGCCGAACCGCTCGGTGAAGCGGTCGGCTATGGCGTCTTTGACGCGCACGGCGGTGAACTGCGTGTTGCGGAGCGCCTCGTTGACGCCGGTCGCGTCGACGGCGATCGTCCCGCCCGCGCGCACGTGGTCCTCCCACGGCAGCTCGCGGACCGCGGCGTACAGCGCGTCGGCGCTGGTGGCGTCCACCCGCGCGAGCGTGAGCAGCACGCGCGACGCGATCCGCGACCACAGAAGCGCGCGGTACGCGCTCTCGAGGTCGCCCGTGAACGACACGCCCGACGTCAGCGGCCGCACGCCCTTGATGCGCGCGGCGCGCAACTCATCCCCCAGAAGCGCTTCCGTGCCCCGCGGGCACGGCGCGAAGAAGTCGAGCCGCTCGCTCACTTGGCCCGCATGAGCTTGGCGAGCGACGTGCGCACCGGAAGCTCCACGACGGTGTAGCCGCCGAACACGCGCACCTTGCCGATCGTCTTCCGGTTCTCCGAGACGACCTTGCCCACCCCGGCGTCGAGCTTGCCGCTCGGCGTGAGCAGCATGAGCGAGCCGCTCTGCCCCTGCGCGACGCCGCACGCGAGCATGCCGGTGAGCTTCGTCCCCGACGTCACGCCCAGACCCGCGTAGCTGAACTGCGCATCCTTGATGGCAAGCCCGTGCATCGCGATGGCTCGCGCGTTCTCATAGCGGTTCGCGCCGCTCCTGCGCGTGACCGATATGCCGCGCTTCTGCAGCACCTTCACCGCCGCCGTCGAGATCTGATCGGTGTTGCCCAGCACGTACACCTTGCGGATCTTCGCCTGCTTCAATGCGTCGAGCGTCGCAGCCGGGACCTTGTCGCGCTGGGTGATGAGCACGGGTCGCACCGTGCGCGCCGAGATGGGCGACACGGCGATTCCGTCGTAGAAGGCTTCCTTACCCACGAGGTAGGCGGCGTCGATCGTACGGCCCTCGATCTCAGCGAGCGCCGCGGTCTTGAGCGCTGTCGCGGCAGCGGTGGCGTAGCGGTCCTTGCCGCTCACGCGCACGACCTTCGCGCCGAGCTTGGCGATCTTGCCCGCCACCTCGGTCGACACTGAGGAGCGACCGCCCACGATGTAGACACGCTTGGGCTCGAGACGCTTGATCGTTGCGGTGGTGCTCGACGGCAGCGATGTCTTCGACACCGGCAGCAGCGGCCCCTCGGCGACGCCGGCGAGCGCGGCGGCCCCCAAGTTGCCGGTCCACATCTCGGTGTTGGAGACGACGAGCGTGTCGACGTCGGCGGTGTACGTCATCGGGAACGAGACCTTGGCGGCCTGGGCGCCCGTCGCGTACGCGGACAGGCCGTAGATCGACTGCTGGCAGTCGGCGTAGAAGTCGTCGATCCTGTTGTAGCGGTACGGCTTGTAGCCCCACCCGGTCATCTGCGAGTAGGTGCGGGTCGTCCTGACGGTGCCGTAGTCGGTTCCGCGCTCCTCGTAGGCCGTGAACGTCTTCTGCTCGTCGTCGGCCCACCCCACGAACAACACCACGTGGCTGCCCTTGAGCAGCATCACGTCACCCGGGGCCAGCGCTTCCTTGGTGATCGGCGAGAGCACGGCCGGATGCAGGTCGCGCGTGGTGAGCGAGAGCGTCGCATCCCTCGAGTTCTTGAGGCCAAGACACATCGAGACGTAGCCAGAGCAGTCGGTGCGGTAGCCGTTGACCCGGGCGTAGGACTTCTGTGCATCGGTCTTGTACGGAAGCACCGTGCCGTCGAGCGTCGCGTAGCGGCTCTGGCTGTACGGCGTGTTCCTGTCGACCCACACCTTGCCGCGCGCCAGCACGGTCTCGCGCGAGATGCCGAGCGCGGACGCCGGCGCGAGCGCCAGAACAAGGATGAGTGCGCCGAGAATGGCGCGGATGGCACGCGACTGTCGCACTGCTGCTTCGCTCCCGGCTTCGACGATGGCTGCTGGTGGGGCGGGCTCGCGCGTTCGAGCCGCCCGCAAGTATACCATCGTCAGCCGATTCCCGCAGCTTGAGGGGTCGCGCGGCGCGTGCGTGACCGGCGTCACGCGCCCGCGCTGGCCGCGCGGCGCCGTCAGCTCGCGAACCCCTCCACAACGTACGTGCCGGAGCGCTGATCCTTCTTGAGCACGACGAACCCGAGCTTCTCGGCGTCCTCGAGCAGCGCGGTGAACGAGCGGTATCCGTAGCTCGACTCGGAGAACTGGGGCTGCTTGCGCTTCATCGTGTCCTTGAGCAGCGAGCTGTGCATCACGCCCACGTTCTCGCGCTGGAGGGCCTCGATCGTGTCGAAGAGCAGCTGGAACGCGGGCCGCTTCTTGCGCGGGACATCGGTCCCGAGCGTAGGCGCGCTGCCCGCGGAGGTTCCGATGTCCTCGTAGTAGATGAACTCGTCGCAGTTCGCGGCCAAGAGGTCGCTCGTGGAGTCCTTCATGCCCACGCCCACGACCGTCTTGCCGTTCTCCTTCAGGCGCAGCACGAGCGGCGTGAAGTCCGAGTCACCCGAGACGATCACGAAGGTGTCGATGTGCTCCTTGGCGTAACTGAGCTCCATCGCGTCGACGACAAGCCGGATGTCGGCGGAGTTCTTTCCGGTCATGCCCCGTTCGGGGATCTCCGTGAGCTCGATTCCGAGCTCGTGCAGCCCGGTCGAGTACTCGCTGAACCGCGCCCAGTCCGCGTACGCACGCTTCGCGACGACCTTGCCTTTCTCCACGAGCCGCTCGAGCACACGCTTCATGTCGAGCACGTCGGCCTTCTTCGCACGCCGTCCGCCTCCGCGAGGCGTGAGGCCGAGCGCGAGGTTCTCGAAGTCTATGAACACAGCGAGGCTGTGCGCGTCATCAGTCATGGTCGTCCCTTCCGGAATGGATAGCTCCCCACCGCTGATGATGACACTCCGGCGTGACATGGGACAGTCGGAGCGCAAATCGGGGCGGGTGCTCTTGTGTCGTGCGAACGAGAGGCCGATACATTCCAGTGACATGCACACGACAGACTGTGGGGGACCCGTGGCAGCCGACAGGACCAAGCTCGACTCCAACTTCATCTCGCTCGTGCTCTCGATGAGCGGCCGCGTCCGGCCCGCCGATCTGCACGCGATCCCCGCCGACCAGCGCGCCGCGGCGCTCGCGAACTTCTACCAGGCCAACTCCGGCACCATGGCGCTGCACTTCCAAGGCGAGGATCTCGTCGCGGGCAGCGGCTCGGGTGCCGCTACCGGGCCGATCTCCGCCTTCCCCGAGGCCGCGCCGGAGCCCGCTCCCGCGCCGCTTGATCCCGCCACCCCCGCGCCGCCGGTCACCACCGCCGCGCCCACGCCCTTCGACGCCATACCCGCCGGGGAGCCCGCCCCGCCCGCCGAGCAGTACGTCTCGGACTACGCGCCCGTCGTGCCCGCGGCCGCCGGCGCTCCTGCGACCGAGGGCTCGCCCGAGATGCCGCCCGCTGCCGAGAGCGACTTCTTCGCGATCCCGCCGAGCGCGCCGTCCGAACCCTTCGACACCGCCCCCATGGATGCCGCACCCGCCGAGAAGGTCTCAGCCCTGTGGTGGCTGCTGCCCATCCTGCTCACGTGGATCGGCGGCCTGATCGCCTTCTTCATGCTGCGCGGCAAGAGCCCCAAGGCTGCCAAAGCCATGCTCATCACGGGCATCGCGATCACCGTGGGGGCGTTCCTGCTCGGTGTCGCCGCGGCGTTCGGGCTGCCCCTGCTGCTCTCGTCGGGGATTCTCGGCTAGAGTCCCGGCGCGCGTCGGGAACGTCCTGCGGCCGCGGCCCTGCGCGCTCGCTCGCGTCCCCGCGCGTCCCGCCGCGCCCCTACTTCGGGCGCACGACCTCGCAGGTCACTCGGCCCACGCCGGCGCTCTTGAGGCCGATGACACTCGCAGCGCGCTTCGTCAGGTCGATGACGCGTCCCTTGCCGTAGGGGCCGCGGTCTGTGACGGTCACGATGACGCGCCGCCCGCCGTAGTTCACGGCCACGCGCGTGCCGAACGGCAGCGTCTTGTGGGCGCACGTGAACTCGTTCTCGTTGAATGCGCGACCGGAGGCGGTCCGCATGTTGGGCCGTACGTTGCCGTACCAGGTCGCCTGCCCCGTGAACTTGATGCCGCTGGGCTTGTACTTCTTGGGCTGGCCGCTCAGCACGGCGTAGCGTCCGCTACGCCCCTCGACCGTCGCCCACGCCACCGACGACCCGCGCGACGGCGCCTTCGTCGTGGCCTTCGACCCGGTCTTCCCGCGCGTGCTGCCGCTGTCGAGCGCCGCCGAGACCTGCTTGGACAGCGAGTCGACGTAGCGCTGCTGCCCCGCCAGCTCGGACTGCGCCTTGGCCCGCCGGGCCGCCACCTGTGCGACCTGCGCCTTCTGCTCCCGCTCGCGCGCGGCGAGTGTCTCGGCGAGCGCGGCGGACTCGGCGCGCGCGCGGCGGATCTTGCCGATCACCTCGGCGTCTCTGCTCGCGATGCGCGACAGCGCGAGCAACCGCGACGCGAACGCCTCGATCGTGGGCGCCGCGAGCAGCGCCATGGTGTAGCCGTTGCCGTCGGTACGGTAGAGGAAGTTGACCTCGGCGTTCAGTCGCTTCTGGCCGTCTTCCATCGACTGGTTGAGCTCGCGCAGCCGCTTCTTGTTCGCCTTGATCTGGGCGCGCGTCTTGTCGAGCGATGCGGAGGCCGAGTCGTAGTTGGCCATAGCCGAGGAGAGGTTGTCCTCCATCGTCGAGATACGCGCCTTCGCGGCGGCCGCCTGTTGCTGCACGGATGCCGACGGGGCAGCGAATGCTGCTGTCGGTACGGCACACGCAAGCACCAGGTACACCAGTGCGAGCGCGCGCTTCGCGTGCTGTCGGGACGCGTGCAAGAAGCCTCCGCAGGCCGGCTACAGGTCGGTCGCGACGTGGCTTCGAGGTGGTACGGCTGTGACGAGCGCGACCGAAAGAGGATACCACCCCTGCAGCCTGCTGGTCGCGCCACGGCTCGGGTACAAACCCCTGCAACGGACCACCGGCCGAGACGGAGCTGACATGGCTGACGAGAACCCGCAGGTGATCATGTACTGCCGCTCGTGGTGCGGGGACTGCCGTCGCGCCCGCGCGTGGCTGCAGGAGCACGACATCCCCTACGTCGAGATCGACGTCGACGACGACCGCGATGCACGAGCCAAGGCCGAGGCGATCAACGACGGCCGCCTGCACACACCGACCTTCGAGATCGGCGTGGACTCGTGTGTGGACTTCCGACCCGACCGCCTCAAGGACCTTCTCGGCATCGAGTAGGCGGCCCTCCACACCCGCCGAGAGGCCCGGTCGCCTACCCGGCTGCCGGGCCTTCGTGTGCATCGACGCCGTCGCCCGCAGCATCGTCCACCGCGGCATCGCCCTCCACCGGATCCTGCGCCTCATCCACCGCGCCGTCCGCGGCTGTCTCCTCGGGCCCGTCCATCGACGGCGCCGGGCCGAACAGGCGCGCGGTCTCCAGGTAGCCGTAGCGCAGGCCGGTGATCGCGCCGGCGGTCGCGCCGAGCGCCCCGTAGGCGAGCCACGGCCGGCCCATCACGAGCCCGGCGAAGTCGAGCGCCATCCCCACCGCGACCACCGCGAGACTCACGACCCAGAAGCGGGCGCGCTGCTCGCTCAGCCGGCCACCGGCCGCGTAGCCCGCGACCGCGCCGAGCGCGAACCCCGCCCCCAACGACGCGAGTGCGGTCAGGTTCACGCGGGGCCGCCGGCGTTGGTCGTGCGCGCACGCGGGTCGACGCCCGCCGCGGTGCGCGCGGCGTCGCTCGCGTACAGCAGCCACAACGCCTGCGTCCCGAGGTCCGCGCCCCCGCTGCATTCGAGATGCTCGTACAGGCGCTTCGCGCACGCGAGCCCGGGCAGGTCGAGCCCCATCTCATCGGCGGCGTCGAGCGCGATCCGCATGTCCTTCACGAAGTGCTTCACGTAAAAGCCCGGGGCGAAGTTGCCGTCGAGGATGCGCGGCGCGAGGTTGGCGAGGCTCCACGACGCCGCCGAACCGGCACCGATCGAGTCGAGCACGCGGCGCGGGTCGAGCCCGGCCTTCTTCGCGTACGCGAGCGACTCGACGGTCGCGAGCATCGAGCCCGCGATCGCGACCTGGTTCGCCATCTTCGTGTGCTGGCCGGCCCCGGGACCGCCCTGCAGGATCACGTTGGCGCCCATCACACCGAGCAGCCCCTCGACCGAGACGAACGCGGCCTCGTCGCCGCCCACCATGATGGTGAGCGTCGCGTTCTTCGCGCCGATGTCGCCGCCCGAGACCGGCGCGTCGAGCGCGGCCACCCCGCGAGCGGCAGCGGCCTTCGCGACGCGGGCGGCGAGTGCCGGCGACGATGTCGTCATGTCGATGAGGACCGCGCCCTGGCGCGCGCGCTCGACGATGCCGCCGCGGGCGAGGTAGACCTCCTCGACGTCGGCCGGGTAGCCAACCATCGTGATCACGACGTCGGCGCCCGCGGCCGCGTCGCCCGGCGTAGCGGCCCACGCGGCACCGCGCGCGAGCAGCGGCGCGGCCTTCTCGGCGGTGCGGTTGAAGACGGTGAGCGGGTAGCCGGCGTCCATGAGGTGGCCCGCCATCGACAGCCCCATGACGCCGGTGCCGATGAATCCGATCCTGATCTCGCTGGGTGCAACCATCGCTCATGCGTCCTTTCGGCCGGTTACCGGTGGTGCGAGCGCCTCGACGCGCGTGTAGACGACGCGGAAGCCGAGCCGCTCCATGTTGCGCTGAGATGCCGAGCCGGGCAACGCCTCGGTCATCGCGAGCTCGCAGCCGGCGTCTCGGGCGGCGGCGAGTCGCGCGCGTTGCACCGCGGCCTGCACGCCGCGACGGCGGAACTGTGGCAGCGTGGTGTCGGCGGTAAGCCAGCCGATGCCGTCGCCGATGTGCAGCTCGCCGGTCCCGGCAGGCTGCCCGTCGACGTAGGCGATCGCGAAGTGGCCGTCGGCGGCCGCGACCGCCGCCTGGCCGAGCCGCAGGTCCGCTGGCGCGGGGTCCTCCGGCGCGGTGAACCCGTTCGCCACGAGTGCGGCCCACAGCTCGCGCTCCTCGGTCGTGGACGTGAACCGCACCTCTATGCCGTCCGGCGGGGACGCGAAGTGGTCCGCACGGTCGAGCTCGCGCACGAGCACGTTCTCGAACGCGCTCGGTACGTAGCCGTGCTGCTCGAGCAGGCGCAGCAGCGAGGGGTCGGCGAGCGGTGCGACGGCCACAACGGCGCGCTCGTCGCGCTCGGCGAAGAACGTGTGCATCGTGTCGAACTCCGTGGCGGTCACCTCGCCGGACAGCCCGAGCCCCACGGCGCCGTTGACGGGCGACCCGGACTCCAGGAACGCGGCGACGCCACCCCCGACCTCGATGAACGCCGCACCAAGCTGCGGGAACCGCTCGGCGTACGCTGTGACGAAGGACCTCTGGCTGTGTGCGCCCAGCGCCTCGATGCGCGCTGCGAGTGCACTGTCTGCGAAGCGGTCCACGGTCCTCCCGGAAGACACGATCGAACGGTGCCTCCAGCATGACTCGGCATGGGGTACGCTTCAAGCGAACCGACGATGCCGACGCGAAGGAACCGCCCGATGCCCGAGGGCCCCGCTCCCGCACCCGCACCCGACCTCCCGCCGCGACCCACGCGCGACAGCCGCACGGCGATCATCGTGACGACCGTGCTCGCGCTCACCGCCGTCGCGTTTCTCGCGCTGGTGGTCTACATCGTCGTGACGGTGCGCTCCAGTCCCGGCGCCACGTCGAACGCCTCGAGCCGGCCGGCGTTCGAGTCAGCGATGCGCAAGGCCGGCGTCGACGCCGCCTACCCCGGTTCCCCCGTCGACATCACCGCCGTCACCGCCGAGGGCTCCCACCCCTTCTCGGCCACCTTCACCGCCGAGGAGATCGCGGCGCTGCTCAACGCGTTCCGATTCGAGTCGGACTCCGCGGGCACGCGGATCATGATGGAGCGGGTCCGGGCCGACATCCCCGCCGCCGGGACGGGACATCTCAAAGCGGCCGTGAGCGTCAACGGCGCGACCTACAGCGGGTCGGTCACCCTACCGCTCACCTTCGAGAACGGGCGCGTGCGCTCGCCGGGCGTCACCGAGCTCACCGTTGAGGGCATCCCCGCCAACGACGGGCAGAAGGGGCAGGTGGGCGGCGCGCTCGTCGAGTACTCCAACGCGTTCCTCGCCGCCGCGCCGCGGCTCACCGTGCAGTCGGCCGCCATCACGCCCGAGGGCGTCGCGGTGACCGGCGTCGCGCCCGACAGCCTCAGCTACCCGTAGTCGCGGCGGCCGGCACCGATCGCGGTCGGCGGCCGCCGGCTCAGGCCGGCACTCTCCGTCGGCCGGCGCGCCACGCAGGGCGCCCTACTCGGCGAGCTTGTGCAGGAGCCAGGCCATGTTCTCGCCGATGTTGGCCATGTTGCGCATGCCCTCGGCGTCGTCTTCGACCTCGCCCGGAAGCCGGCCGTACGCCATGTTCCAGTACGTGGAACCCACGATGAGCATCTGGCTGATGAGGAAGAAGTGGTTGATGGAGTCGGCCACGTGGATCGCGCCGCCGCGACGCACCGCGACCACCGCGGCACCGGGCTTGCGCACGAAGAACCCCCCGCTGCCCATCGACACATAGCCCACGCGGTCGATGACCGCCTTGAGCTCGGGGGTGAGGTCGGCGAAGTACGTGGGGCTTCCCAGGATCACGCCGTCGGCGTCGCGCAGCTTCGCGATGACCTCGTTGCCGAAGTCCTTGCGGCCGTGGCACTGCCCGTCGGCCTTCTCGCGGCACTTGCCGCACGCGGTACAGCCGCGCACGTCCTTGCCCGCGAGGTCGATACGCTCGCACTCGATACCGGCGTCGCGCAGCGGCACGAACACCGCGTCGATGAGCCTGCCGGTGTTGGAGTCCCGCCGAGCGGATCCGTTGACGGCGACGACCTTCATGTCGAGTCCTCCCGCGGTGCGAGCGGCACCGCACGCAACGAGCGCGCTGCGGCGGACCGCAGCGCGCGACGGGCTACTCGGCCTCGCGTTCGACGCGCTCGAGCTCCTCGGGCGTCTTGGCGAACACGGCCTTCCAGTAGATGCGATCGGCGTAGGCGAGCGCGGTTCCCACCGCGACGTAGAGCACGGCCAGCGCGTCGCGCCCCCACCGGATCGAGTCGTTGGGGTCGGCGAGGACCGAGTGCCGAAGTGCCACGCCGCCGCCCATCATCACCGCGATGAACAACCACGCCTTCCACGAGAAGAACCCGAAGAAGCACGCCTTCCCGCGCTCGTGGATGCGGATGACGGCCTTGCGGGCGTGATTGCTCAAGACGTAGCGCTCTTTGGCCAGCCCGATCAGGATGGCGACGATGATGATGAGCGGGATCCAGCTGTCGTGCAGGAACTGCACGCCACGTACGAGCAGGATGCCCGCGCCTACCGCCCACACGATCGCCGCCGACAGTAGCTGCAGCCTCGTCCCGGCACGCGGGGTGAGCGCGTCGAGCCAGGACGGCAGCGAGGATCTCTTGGCGGGCGTATCGGCGAAGTCAGGCGTCATGACGGCCATCATAGCAAGGCTGCCGCCACTCCCGCAGTCACCAGCCCAGGATGCGCGCGATAGCGAGCGCGACACCGGCCGCGCCGAGCAGCGCGCCGGCGCAGCCGAGCACCCGCACACCGATCGTGAGCCCGCGCTCGCTCCAGCCACGCGCATCCCAGCCGCGCCGCAGGAGCAGACGCGCGAGCACGTCGGCACGCCACGCGACCACGGCGAAGTACACGCTCGCGAGCGCGGCGATCGTGGCGAGCATCGACCATTTCACCGTCGGGTTCACGCGCGCTCTGCTCCCCAGAACACGCAGGCCACCATGCCCGGTCCGGTGTGTGCGCCGATGACCGGGCCCACGTCGATGCGCACGACCTCGTCGAGCTCAGCGCGGTCGCGCATGAGCGACTCGAGCACGTCGGCGTCGGCCGGACTGTCCGCGTGTGCGATGACGACGGTGCGCGTCTCGCCCGGTCCTACCCGCTCGGCGAACACGTCGGCCACGGCCCGCAACGACTTCTTGCGCCCGCGCGCCACGCGGTCGATCACGAGCGCGCCGTTGCGGTCGAGCCGCAAGACCGGCCGCACGTCGAGCATCGCGCCCGCCGCAGCCGTCACGTCGCCGATGCGCCCGCCCCGGCGCAGGTGCTCGAGCGTCTCGAGCGTGAAGTAGCCGTTGATGCTGAACCGGTTCGCCTCGACCCATTCGGCGATCTCGGCTGCGGTCGCGCCCGCCTCGTGCATCCGGCCCGCCTCGAGCACGATCAGCGCCTGTGCGGTCGAAGCACTCCGCGTGTCGACCACGTGGATCTCGGCGTCGGGGAACTCGGCCAGCACCGCATCGCGGGCCACGAGCGCCGTCTGATACGTCCCCGACAGCGCCGAGGAGAAGCTCAGCAGCACCGCCGGCATCCCGCACTCCGCGGCCCGGCGCATCGCGGAGACGTACTCGGACAGCGGCACCTGCGCGGTCGTGGGCAGTGCACCGCCGCGGACCCGAGCGTAGAACTCGGGGTGTGACAGCGACTCGCCCAAGTCGTCGAGGAACTCGGCGCCGTCCAACATGAACGGGAACGGCAGCACCTCGATGCCGTAGCGGTCCACGAGTTCGCGCGGGAGGTCGCAGCAGGAGTCGGTGATGAGGGTGCAGCGGTAGTCGATCACGCCCATGCACGCTCCGTCTCATACACCAGGCCGATGGCCGGCCCCACGTGCAACCCGATCACGGGGCTCACGGGGATGACGCGGACAGGCGCGCCGGACACTGGCTCGACGTACTCGCGCGCGAACTCCTCGGCGGGGCCGGGCTCGCCTATGTAGTGCACGATCACCTGAGCGAGCCCGTGAGCGGTGACGTCGTCAGTGAACGTGCGCGCCATCTCGGTGAGCGCCTTGCCGCGCGTGCGGACCTTCGCGTATGTGGTGGTGACGCCGTCTTCCACGGTGAGCAGCGGCTTGATCTGCAAGAGGCCGCCGAGCAGCGCCGACGCCGCGCCGATACGACCGCCGCGTCGCAGGTACTCGAGCGACTCGGGAGTGAACAGGTAGCGCGTCCGCGACAGCGTGTCGCGCGCGGCCTCCATGCAGCGCTCGATGGTCTCGCCGGCCTGCGCTGCCTTCGCGGCCGCAAGCACCCCGAAGCCTTCCTGCATCGAGTTCGAGCCGCTGTCGAGCAGCTCGATGCGCGCGCCGGGTTTCTCGGCGAGGACCATGTCGGCGGCGATCCGTGCCGCTTCGAGCGTGCCGCTCATCTTGCGCGAGACGAACACGCCGAGGACCTCGCTCCCCGCCTCGACCGCGGAGCGGAACGCGGTGAGGAACGAGTCGACCGAGGGCTGCGAGGACGTGGGCAGGGTTCGCATGTCGGCGAGGCGCGCGTAGAACGCGGCGACGTCCATGTCGAGCTCGCGCTCGTTGGTCTCACCGTCGTTGATGTAGAGCGACACGACCGAGACGCCGGCGTCAGCCGCGTCCGCGGCGGGGATCGATGCGAGCGAATCGGTGACCACGCTGACGCCCATGGCGGCTCCTCTTGTACCGGTCGGTCAGGTGAACAGCACCACGATACACGACCTGCGGCTGGCGCGGGCGCGCGTCGCGTTATACGGTATGCGCTGAATCCTATGCAAAGCAACGGCACAGCGGAGCACCGCTACCGCTTGAGGGAATGAGAACTCATGAGCGCAGCACTCACAGATCCCGTCGGACGCACGATCGTCATCGCCCTGGGCGGCAACGCCATGGCGCGCGCTGACGACGTGCCCGGCATCGAATCGCAGTTCCGCCGCGCCGACGAAGCGATGGCGTTCGTGGCGGCGCTCGTCGCCGAGGGCGCGCATGTCGTCGTCACGCACGGCAACGGCCCGGTCGTCGGCGATATCCTCATGCGCAACGAGGCCGCCTGCGACATCATCCCGCCCATGCCGCTCTACATCGCAGACGCCGACTCCGAAGGCGGCATCGGCCTGATGCTGCAGCAGGTGCTCGGCAACCGCCTGAAGCTGCGCGGCGTGGTGATCCCCGTCGCGACCGTCGTCACGCAGGTCGTCGTCGCCGCCGACGACCCGGCATTCGAGAACCCCACCAAGCCCATCGGCCCGCGCTACCCGTTCGAAGAGGCCCAGCGGCTCGCCGAGGAGCGCGGCTGGCAGATCGCCGAGGAGAAGGGTCGCGGTTGGCGCCGCGTCGTCCCCTCACCCCGCCCGCAGCGCATCATCGAGACGCCTGCGATCCGTGCGCTCGTCAAGGCGGGCGTGGTCGCGATCGCGGCCGGCGGCGGTGGCGTGCCGGTGGTCGAGGCCGCGGACACCACGCTCACCGGCGTCGACGCCGTCATCGACAAGGACTGGGCGAGCGCCGTGCTCGCCGCGGAGATCTCCGCCGAGGCGTTCGTCATCCTCATGGAGGCCGACGCGGTGTACTCGGGATGGGGCACGCCCGAACAGCGCCGCCACGACACGCTCACCCCCGCGCAAGCGCACGAGCTGCTCGAAAGCGGCGAGCTCCCGGTCGGCAGCATCGGCCCGAAGGTCGCCGCCGCCGCGTGGTTCGCCGAGAAGACCGGCAACGACGCCCTCATCTGCCGAGGCGAGGACCTCTCGGCGGCCCTGTCCGGCCGAGCGGGAACGCGCTTCACGCCGTAGCTGCGGTGTGTGTGGATTCCGGTTACAAGTTGTGAATTCTGGCCGTCCCCCTACCGCTCTGTCGCGCATTGGGGGGATACTCATGGTTGCGGTCCGGCACGGAGGAGCGAGACCGCCCGCTGAGTACGGAGGGGTCCATGAAGTCGACGGTTGGTCGTTCTGCATCCGATTGGCTCGATTCCGACCACATTCCGGTCGTCGCTGGTGAACCGGCGCTCGATGTGCCCGGCATGCTTGCCGGCAGGATCGGCGAACTCTACGCTTCCGAAGAGCGCGCGAACCGCAAGGAGCGCACGGATCGCCTCATCCGTCAGGCGACCGCCGAACCCGCTGCCGAGTAGCACGCTCCCGCGCGCCTGACGCGCGCGACTCGCCCGCATCACACACACGCACCGGAGAGTCCATGTGCCAGTTCTGCGTCGAGCACGGTGAAGGTAAGCGCTGGTACCTGCAGGCGGAACACTATGCGGCCGACCTCGAGTCCGATCTCGAGCGGCGCCGCTATGTAGTCCACTTCATCGACGGGTTCGAGGAGATGCGCGCTCGCGCCATCACCGCCGGTGAAGTCATCGGCACGCTGCCGCGCCCGGTGGCGCGTCTGGCCAAGGACAGCATCTCGCGCAAGATGCGCCGGGACCACTTCGGCCAGCCCCTCCCGATCGAAGACGTCGAGCAGGTGCTCGACCTCGCGACCAGCATCACCGTCATCCCCTGCATCTGCCGCATGCACGAGCGTAACCGCGACGCCGAGGAGGTCTGCGTCCTCGTCACCTCCAAACCCGTCGACAGCGTGCTGGCCGAAGGCTTCAAGGACTACGACGGCGGGCCCGACCTCGACGACTTCCACACGCTGACCAAAGACGAGGCCATGGAGCTCATGCGCTCGTGCGAGGAGCGCGGGCTCATGCACTCGATCTGGACGTTCAAGACGCCCTTCACCGCGGCGATCTGCAACTGCAACCTCAGCAGCGGCTGCATGGCCATGAAGCTGACCGCCGGCTACGACATCAAGCTCATGTGGCGCGGCGAGACCGTGGCGCGCCTGGACTCCGAGCGCTGCACGCGGTGCGGCGCATGCGCGGAGATCTGCCCCTTCTCGGCGATCGACGCGGGCCGCGGGTCCGTGACCTTCCACGCCGAGAGGTGCTGGGGCTGCGGGATCTGCCGCACGGCGTGCGCGCACGACGCGATCGCGCTTGCCGAGCGGGCGAGTGTGTCCGAGGTCGCCACGCTCTGGTAGCGCCACCATGCGTGGCGGGCCAGGCAGCCGCTGCAGGCTTGCCGGCTGCTAGCGCAGCTGATCGAGCGCGTCGGGCAGGTCGGCTACGGAATCGATGACGAGATCGGGCTTGAGCTCCGAGCGCTCGAGCTCTGCGAGCGAGTACGAGCCCGTACGCACCAGCACCGAACGCGCCCCGGCGGAGTGCGCGCCCGCGATGTCGTTGCCTACGCTGTCGCCCACCACCACCGCCTCGTACGGGTCGCAGCCGACGTCCTCGATCGCCATGCGCAGCAGCTCGGTCGAGGGCTTGCCGACCACGTAGGCCTGCGTGTTCGCGCCATACTCCAGCGCCGAGACGAACGCGCCCGTGTCGAGCACCGGGCCGTCCTCGCCCTCATAGCGCCTCCCCTTCTGCAACGCTACGAGCTGCGCACCGGTGCGCAGATGGCGGAGGGCCTCGTTGAGCCGGTCGTACGTGAAGCCTTCCCGGCAGTCGCCGACGACGACGTAGTCCACCCTCCCGCCGTTGGCGCGAAAGGTGGCGAACTCCGGCTCTATGGCGTCCGGTACGAGCAGGTAGCACCGTGGCCGGCCGTGCCGCTCGAAGAACCGGCACGCCGCCGACACGGGCGAGAACACGTCGTCGCCTCGCACCGGGACACCGGCTGCCGCGAGGCGGCGCACGAGCGTGGCGGTGGGCACCGAGTCGACGTTGGTTACCACCCGCAGGTCGAGCCCGCGCGCCTGCAGGGAGGCGTACGCCTCACCCGCGCGCCGGTACGCGACGCCCCCCGGGGTGAGAAGCGTGCCCTGCAGATCGATGAGCACCGCGCGGACCTGATCGGGAACCACGCGCGCCTCCCTCCTTCGTATCGCCGGTGCCGTCGAAGTGGTGAGCCCGCCGGTGTGGGATGGACACCGGCGGGCACCTGCATCCGTTGTACCGCGCGTCTGTTGCCGTGAGGTTTCGACCTCGTGAGGGTTCGCGGAAATCCCGCATCCTACCCCGCGCCTCGCGAACGATCGCGCCGGTCGCCGGGCTCCCGTCGCCGTGCAGGGACCGACCGCTTGGCCACGATGAACGTCGCAGCGGTCCCCGCGTCAAACGCGTCGCCGTTTCCCGTGGCGCTGGCCAGGACCGCCTGGCCGAGTGCGATGCGCCGAGCGTGGACGTCGTCTTCCACGCACGTCCCGACGCAGAACGAGCCCACGAGCAGCCCATCGTCGCGCCAGACCTCGACGACATACTCCCACGCCCACCGCGAACCGGACTCGAGGTCGAAGAGCGGGTCGTCCGCACCAGCCGGCGACCGGAACCCGGCGACGGCGACGCGGTCGAACCGCGGGTCCTCGCGCTGCGGCCACGGTGCCTCGCCCGGCTCGGCGATCCAGGCGAGGACCGCCAGCGCGCATGCCGAGACGGACTCGTCGCGATCTGAAAGCCCCTGTTCGAGCCAGCGGACGCGGTTCGCGCAATCGACATGCGCGAGCATGCAGATGGCCCGTCGTCGCGTCACGCGACTACTCGACCCGAGCGCGCGCTCGAGCACCTGCAGTGCCCGTGTGATGTCGTGCTCAGCACTCATGCCATCGCCTCCCACCGCACCGTAGCGCGGGGGTCTGACGCGAACCCGAACACGAACATGCGCGGGCGCCGGTCGTTACGGCTCGATCGTGATCTGGATCTGCACGTCGCCATCGGCCGGCACCCGATCACCGGCGCGCGGCCACTGGCTGTAGGTGCGCCCGGCCTTGCGCGTGCCCGTCGTGGGAGCGTAGCTCAGCGTCACGTCCAGTCCGAGTGCGCGGATCCTGCGCTCCGCCTCGGCTTGCGTGAGCCCGTAGAGGTCGGGAACGGTCACGGTGGGCTTCGCGCGCTGCTGGACGAGCATGCCCACGGTGCCACCCTCGTCGAGGCGCGAGCCCCCGCTCGGACGCTGCTGGAAGACGCTGTTGGCGGGATGCGACGTGCCGTACACGTCGGTGACGGATGCCACGTACCCGGCAGCCTGGATCGCCGCGATCGCAGCACCGCGCTGCATGCCGATGACATCGGGGACCACCGGTCCCTCGTCGACCTCGAAGTCAGTCGCGGGCGGTTCGGTGACGCCGTACTGGCCGGTGGTCACCGCGGTCACGCTCTTCTTGATGCCGACGACAGCGCCCTTCCGAGAACCCCAATAGCCCCAGAGGCACCAGAACAGGAGCAGGATGAGGATGATCAGGGCGATCAACGGCCAGATCACAGACCGGCGGCCGGAGCGCTCTTCCTCTTCGTCTTCCGCGGCGGGTTCTTCGAGGCTCTCATCGGCCTCGACGATCCCGTCTTCGGTCCCGAGGTCCTGCGTCATCGTTCCCCTCGTTCACTCACGTCGGGCAGCCGCGCCGCCCCTGCGGCAAGTGTACCCCGCCCTGCGGTGCGCTGCAGTGGCCTCGCTCACTCGCCCGGGACGAGCGCCACTCCCCAACCCGTTCCGGTGTGCGTCGAGATCACGGAGCCGGCTTCGTAGATGACGAGCTCCGTGGCTTCGTAGCGCGAGCGGATCTCCTCCGCGAGGGCCTGCGCACGCTCGAGCGACAGCGCATGCCCGATCGCGAACCTGCCGCTCGTCGCCGACCCCATCTGCTGGGTCACCCAGTCCATCGTGTGGCGCAGTGCGGCCTTCTCACCACGATTGCGTTCGAGCGGCACGAACTCGCCGTTCGGGTCGACGGTGAGCGTGACCTTGAGATTCAGCATCGCACCGAGAAACGCGCCCACCCTGCCGATACGGCCGCCGCGCGCGAGATTGTCGAGCGAGTCGAGGCCCACGATGAGCCGCACGCGATCGCGCAGTCGCGCGAGCCTGATGAGCGCCGCGTCCGGGCCGAGCCCGTCGGCCGCGGCCTGGGCTGCCTCGAGCACCTGCCAGCCCAGTCCCCACGACAGGTTGTGAGAGTCGAAGACGTGCACGCGACCCGGGAACTGCTCGGCGGCCTGACGGGCCGAGCTGATGGTCCCGGAAAGCCGCTCGGAGATGTGGACGGAAATCACGTGGTCGGCGACTTCGAGCGCGCGCTCGTACGCCTCGGTGAAGATGCCGATCGGCGGCTGCGAGGTCGTGGGCAGCGATGCGCTCGACCGCATCCGGTCGAAGAACTGCTGCTGCGTGAGCTGCCCGTCCGGGAAGGTCGCATCCTCGAACGTGACCGTCAGCGGGACCACGGTGATGCCGTGCTCCTCGGCGATGGCCGGTGAGATGTCGGCGGTACTGTCGGTGATGACGGCGAGCGTACGCGTTCGCGAACTGCCGATGTCCATCAAGCGTCCCCTCCTCTGCGGGCGGGTTCTCAGAAACCACCTCACCGACGAGCGTACCAGAGCACACGCCGGACGCGAACGGCGCGAGCTGCCCGAGTCCTAACACAACGCTAACGGCACACCCACCAGGACCAAACACCAACTGGGGATACTCGTCTCAGTGACACACGGCGGCCCGCCTGGCGGCCAACCGGACAGGAAACGAGGGGAACACGATGAACACTGACACCACTCCGGAACGCGAGAACACCGAGCGGATGTTCGCACGCGGCTTCACGGTCCTCGGCGGCATCTTCTGGATCGTCACGGCCTTCGCGGGACCCTACGTCTACGGCGGCAAGGATGTGGTCGGCGCGTTCGGCGTCGCGATCTACCCGCTCGTCTTCACGATCGCGGTCCTTGCCATCGGCTGGTTCTACGAGCGGCTCGTCGCGGTACTGCTCGCCATCGGGGCCATCGGCACCATCGTGTGGGGCGTCATCATGGGATGGGAGTCGACGGTCTGGGCGATCATGCTCATCTTCTTCGTCGCACCCACCGTCGTGTCCGCCGTGCTGTTCTACCTCGCCGGCAGCCAGGCCGAGTCGCACAAGTCCGGTCCGGTCACGGAGTAGCCACCGACGGACCGTCACGCCCGCAGCGTCTTCCGAGAGGCCGGCCCGCCGCCGGCCTCTCGTCGTGTCTCGGCAGGTGGCGGCGTTACGGGTATCCTCGTCTCAATGGCACCGGCATCCGGCATGGGGGGCACATGACCGTCCAGCGCATTCTCGCCGTCGACGACGAGGAGTCGATACTCAAGGTCGTCGAGTACGCACTTGCCCAGGCCGGCTACGAGGTACACACCGCGGGCGACGCTGCCGGCGCGGAGTTCCTGTTCCCGCAGGTCAACCCCGACCTCGTGATCCTCGACGTGATGCTTCCCGGCAAGTCCGGTCTCGACATCGCCCGCGACCTGCGCACCGCCTCAGACGTGCCCATCATCATGCTCTCGGCCAGAGGCGACGAGGTCGACCGCATCCTGGGCCTGGAGTTCGGTGCCGATGACTACGTCACCAAGCCGTTCTCGCCGCGCGAACTCGTCAGCCGCGTCAGGGCGATCCTGCGCCGCGTGGGCAGCACGCCCGACGAGAAGGCCTGCATCCAGGTGGGCGACCTCGAAATCGACACCCGCTCGCGCCAGGTCAGGGTCGCCGAGACCCCCGTGCACCTCACGAGCAGCGAGTACGGCATCCTGCTGCACATGGCCCGCCATCCAGGTACGGCGTACTCGCGCCAGGCGATCCTCACCGCGCTGTGGGACGAGTCGCCCGTGGGCGACGAGCGCGCCATCGACGTGCACATCCACAACATCCGGGAGAAGATCGAGCCCGATCCCAAGAACCCGGCCTACATCCTCACGGTTCGCGGATTCGGCTACCGCCTGAGAGAGGCGTGAGTTCGCGATGGCCCGCCCGCGCACGTCGGTGCGGTTGTGGCAGACCGAGTTGTTCGTCGTCGTCATCGTCGTGGCGATCCTCATCCTCTCCGGCTCGCTGTCCACGGGGCTGAAGCGCACACTCACCGAGATGGGCCGCATGTCACTGATGCGCAACGCGACCGCGATCTCGGCACGGCTCGAGCCGGACTTCCCGCCCACCGCCGGGAGTCTCGCCTCCATCCGCTCGAGCATGGACGAGTACCGTTCGATCTACGGTGGGAGCATCTGGGTCTACGACGCGCAGGGCAACCTCGTCGCCTCCTCGGCAGACGTCTCGCCGGCCGAAGGTGAGCTCGCGACCGCCCGCGACGAGGCGCTTGCGGGCACGCCTCCCTACGCCACGTACGACATCAGAGCGGGTGCCCTTGCCATCGGGTCCAAGGCCATCGGAGACGAACCCTCGGGCCGCTCCGGCGTCGTGGTGATCGCCGAGCCGGTCGCCGGCTCGCTCGCGATCCTGGACTCGGTGCGCGAGCGGCTGTGGATCACCTTCTGGGTGTCGCTCACCGTCGCCGGGCTGCTCGGCTTCGCGTTCTCCGAGTTCATCGGGCGGCGGGTCCGCCGGATGTCGCGCGCGGCGGCGGCGATCGCCGGCGGCGACTTCGAGCAGCGCCTCCCCACCGGCTTCGTCCCAGACGAGATCAACGACCTCGCCGAGTCGTACAACCGCATGGCCGCGAAGCTCGGCGAGGCCTTCTCGGCGCTGCAGGAGCGCGAGCGCGAGATCGCCGTCGTCGTCGAGTCGATGGCCGAGGGCGTGATCGCGTTCGACGCCGCCGGCACGGTACGCGTCATCAACCCCGAGGCGATACGGTTGCTCGACATCCCGGCCACCGAGCTCGGCCGCGTGCCGGCCCGCGCGCTCACCGGCGACCCCGCCGTTCTCGACGTGATCGGCGCCGGGTTGCTCGGCGGAGCGGTCTCGGCGACCACGCGGCTTGGCGAGACGACCGTGCTCTTGCACTGCACGCCGCTGCTCGACGAGGCCGGCGCTGTCGCGGGCGCCGTGCTGCTCATCGCCGACGTCACCGAGCAGCGCCGCATCGAGGAGGCTCAGCGCCGCTTCGTCGCCGATGCGAGCCACGAGATGCGCACGCCGATCGCCGCGCTCAAAGGCATGCTCGAGCTGCTCAACGACGGCGCGAAGGACGACGCCGACGTGCGAGACGACTTCCTGCGCACCATGCAGCTCGAGGTCGACCGGCTCGGGCGGCTCGTCGCCGATCTGCTCACGCTCGCGCAGCTCGAGGCGGGCAGCTTCAACCTGACCCGCGAGCCGCACTCCGCGGCGGCGATGTTCGGCGATGTCGTCGACGTGCTCCGCCCTCTCGCGGAGCGCGCCGGCGTCACACTGGCCGCCGAGCTGCCCGACGCCGATCTCACGGTGGACGCGGATCGCGACCGCATCGTGCAGGTCCTTCTCGGCTTCGTGGACAACGCCATCAAGCATGCTCCGAGCGGCTCGACCGTGCATCTGCGCGCACATCGCCGGGGGGAACGCGTCGCCGTCCTGGAGGTCGCTGACGAGGGCAGCGGCATCCCCGCCGAGCAGATCGCGCACGTCTTCGACCGCTTCTACCGCGCGGACGAGTCTCGTGCGAGCAAGGGCGCAGGGCTGGGACTCGCGATCGCGAAGGAGATCGTCGAGGCGCACGACTCGGCGATCCGCGTGGAATCGTCGGCCGAGACGGGCACCACCTTCCGATTCGAGCTGCCGCTCGCGTGAGTCGTGCCCCCGCCCGTTCACACAACCCTAACAGTACGAAAACCGACCACGAACCGCTCCGGCCGCCCGGGCGTCGATACTCCTTGTAGGCAACACCGGCGCGACACGCAGGCCGCACCGAAAACGCACGGAAGGAGAGAGCGATGTCATTGGTATTCGTGGCCGCACTTGTAATAGGCGGACTTGTCAGCGCGGTCGTGGTGACCATCGCGATTCCCGTCCTGTTCGGCCTCATGGCGTATGACGTGTACGAGAGCCGCGACCGTACCCCGCGCGTCCAGGCCGACGCCGAGGAGCGCATCCAGCTGGAGCGCGGCTTCGCCCGGGCGTTCGTGATCGCAGGCGGGCTGTTCTGGGCGGTCGCCTCGTTCGCGGGTCTGTACACGTTCCGCGAGACCGGCGTCGCGTTCGCGATGCTCGGCGCGTTCTTCCCACTCGTAGCCATCCTCGCAACGCTCGCGATCGGCTGGTACTACGAGCGTGCCGTCGCCGTCCTGCTCGTGCTCGCCTCGTTCGCGACCGTGATCTGGGGCGCCATCGCCGGGTTCGAGCTCGGCGTCTGGATCATCGTCACCCTCGCGCTCATCGGCCCGATGATGACCGCCGCGACGCTGTTCTGGATGGCACGCCGCGACCAGGAAGCGCTCGAACTCAGCCTCGCAACGAGTGGCGAGCTCGCGCCGGTGGCTCCGACGCACGGACCGCAGTTCTAGCGGCCTCACCCGATACGCACGAGACAAGGGCCGGCAGCGATGCCGGCCCTTGTGCGTTCGGTGTGATGCGACGGCACGCCGTCAGTCCAGCTCGCACACCGCCGAGAGGAACTGCGTGAGCGTCGAGGCGATCGGCCAGTGATCGTCGAACGCGGGGACCGAGAGTACGGTCACGTTGCCGAAGCGCTTGTGCATCGCGGTGATCTTGGCGATGGCGGCGTCGTTCTTCCCAAGCTCGGCGAGGTACTTGTCCACGAACGTATCGACCTTGCGCGGGTTCTTTGTCATCCACTTGCGCAGGCTCTCGGTCGGTCCGAGCGACTTCATCCATTCGGCGCCGGCGCCTTTGCCCTTCGGTAGCCCGTCCGGCCACTGGTTGACGACGATGATGCGGTAGCCGTCGCTCTTGGCGGCGGGCTCGAATGCTGACTTGGTCTTGATCACGGTTCTCGCCCATCTTCTCGGCGGCTGTGTGCACGCGCGCTAGTGTGCGGGATGCGGACGAGGTGCGCCAGTCCGCTCGGTACGTCGAGCGCCTCGGCTACCTGCTCAGCCGAGCCACACCGTCCTTCACCGAGACGTGCGTGCCGCGGCCACGCGATGTCGACTTGATCTTGCCGAGGATGCGCGTGCGGGTGGCGCCCTTGGCGAGCACCGGTCGACCGTACGGATCGATGTGCGCGGGGCGCGCCCGGACCTTGCTCACGCCTTTGCGACCCATGGTGCACGACAGGATCATCGTGTCGTGCCCTTCGGCACTACCCGGAGAGAAGACGAAATTGCCGAGCGAGTACGCAATGAGCCCCTTCTTGTAGAACTCCACGCCCTGGATCACGTGCGGGTGGTGGCTGAGCACCAGGTCCGCGCCGGCGCGCACCGCCGCACGCCCGAACCTCACCTGGGTCGCGGTGGGCGTGTGCCGCCGCTCGATGCCCCAGTGAAACGACACGATCACGTAGTCGGCCTTCTTGTTTGCACGCTTGATCGCGCGGGTGACGGTCGCGAGGTTGGTGGTGTACGCGGTCCCCGAGCGGTGCTTCCCTGCCTTGAACGACGCGGGCCCGATCTGGGAGTACGAGAGGAACGCGATCGTGGCACCGTCACGCTTGATGTAGGTCGCTTTGAACGCCGACTTGCTCGTGGCGCCCGCCCCGGCGTGGGCGATCCTGTTGCGATCGAGATGCGTGATCGTCCCCCGCAGGGCCGCCGAACCGTAGTCGCGGGCGTGGTTGTTGCCGAGCGCGAGAAGGTCGAAGCCCGCCCACTTCAGTCCCCTGATCGCCGCCGGCGAACCCCGGAACGTGAACGTCTTGCCGGGCACCGGGCTGCCGGCGCGCGACAGGGCACACTCGAGATTGCCGACCGTGACGTCACTTGCGGCAAGGACCTTCTTCGTCGAGCTGAACGGCGCCTTGGGGCCCCTGCTCGCGACGAGGCGCTTGACCGAGGAGTCGAAGCACAGGTCGCCGACCGCGGTGACCGTGATGGCGGGAACCACCGTGGGGGTCGGGGTGGGAGTGGAGGTGGGTGTGGGGGTGCCGGTCGGCTCGACCGTCGAGGTCGGCTCGGCGGCGAACGCGAGCGAGGGCGCCGGCGTGTCCACCCGGAGAGAACCGGGGATGGCGATGCCACCTGCACAGAGCACAGCGACGCACAGCGCGGCGGCCCCGAGTCGTGTGAGCATCCGGTCCATGCGCGACCCCCTAGGGTGAGACCAGCTGGCCCTGCTCGTCGACTGTGAGGGTGAACGAGGCGGGCTCGGATGCGCCCTTGGGCGTGTACGTCCACGTGTAGCTCGTCGCGCCGCCCTCACCCTCGTGCACGCTGGGCGCGTCGAGGTTGATCACGCGGCGATACACCTGCGGTGCCTTCTCGCGCAGGCGCTGCTGCGCCGCGATGAGGCTCGGGCTCGGTGGCTCGACGCTCGCGTCCTGCACGCTCGGGTCCGGGCCGGTGAACGCCGTCTCGATGGACTTGCCGATCGTGTCGGCGACGCCGCCTACGACGAACACCCACATCGCACCCACGATCACGAACACGAGCAGCAGCCTGAGCACGAACCTCACCGCACCGCCGAGGTTACCGCCGGAGGGTCGCCCGGCGGCCCTGCGCGTGGCGGCGATGTTGGCTGCGATGAGCTCGGCGAGCGCCACGAAGAGCACGAGGGTCGCGGTCCACGCCACGGGCGACCCGGCCTGAAGTTGCGGCAGGAACACGACGCCGGCCACAAGCGTGAGGATGATGAGCGCGATGGTCCCGAGCGTAAGCAGCGCGGTGCGCATGGTCGGTCCCTCGCCCGGTCCCGTATGGTGCCCCGCCAGTTCGACCGGAGCGCGCAGTGAGTTCTCGGCGCGACTCGGGGGAGGCGGTACGAGAAGCGCTGCCTGCGTGGACGCGACCACGGCGGGATCGGCCGCCCACGGCCCGGCGGGAAGCTCCTCCTCGATGGGCAGCGCCTGCGCCCGCTCGGCGATGACGGTGACGATGCGGTCCATGTCCGGACCGGTCAGCCGACCGCTGCTGGGCGGGAATGCCCGACGCGCCTCGAACAGCTCGGTGAGGTTGTCGACGTTCTTGATCTTGGCGGCGTTCACCTCGACGAGCGACAACCGCGACAGGTCCGCGCCCACGAAGACGATCGCGCTGCGCACCTCCGCGGACTCCAGCACGATGCCGATGTCGGCGAGGGCCTGCTTCACGAGGTTCTCGTTGCCGGTATTGAGGTAGAGAGGGTTGCGGAACTCGGCCACCTGGCCGCTGGTGTACGTGGCGGTCCAGTTGGTGTCGGTGTCCGTGCCGAGGATGGACGCGCCCTCGTGGGACTCGGCGTCGATGATGAGCACGCCCCAGCGGTCCACGATGACGTGGTCGACGACCGCGCTGATGAGCCCCCGTGTGAACATCACATTGTCCGACACGGCGAACCCATAGTACGGGGCGAGGCGCTGCAGCTCAGCGGAGACTCGGCTGCTGCTCTTCTTGCCCTGCGAAGCGCTGGCGTATGGATCGAACAAGCCCCGACCCCCTAGCGTGCCGTCATGCACTGAGTATCCGTATACGGGGGCGCGCATTCAATACGTACTCGCCATGCGGCGGCAAAACGACGGTGACGGCCACCTCACTCACGCGAGTGCCAGATCGAGCACGGTCATGAGCGTGAAGCCGAGGATCGCGGCGAGCACCGCCGCATCCGCGTGGCCGGAGCGCTGACACTCGGGCACGAGTTCCTCGATCACCACGTACACCATCGCTCCGGCGGCGAACGCGAGCGCGTAGGGAAGCAGCGCGAACGAGAGCGTGACGAGCAGCGCGCCGGCGACAGCGGCGAACGGCTCGACGACACCCGTGAGCTGGCCCAGCATGAAGCCGCGCTTGCGCGAGGCACCTTCTCGGACGAGCATCATCGACACCGCGAGACCCTCCGGCAGGTTCTGCAGCCCCAGGCCCAGACCGAGCGCGATCGCCGCCCCCACGGTCGCGTGCTCGACTCCCGCACCGGCGGCGCCCGCCGCGACGCCGATGGCGAGGCCCTCGGGGATGTGGTGCATCGTGATCGCGAGCACGAGCAGGGTGGAGCGGCGCCAGCGCGTGACGATCCCCTCGTGGATCTGGACGCCGGGCAGCAGCGAGTGGATGTGAGGCATGACCTTGTCCAGGCCCCACAGCGACAGCCCGCCCACCGCGAAGCCGAGCGCAGTCGGCAACCACGTGAGGCCACCGCGGTCCTTCGCGATCTCGACCGAGGGCGCGAGCAGCGACCAGAAGCTCGCCGCGAGCATGACGCCGGCGGAGAATCCGAGCGCGATGTCCATGCGACGGCCCGACGGGCTCTTGTTCAGAAACACCCCGGCCGCGCCGAGCGCGGTCATGAGGTAGGTGAACAGCCCGGTCAGGAACGCGAGCATGAGCGGGTTCGTGAGGTCCATGCCCCGAGAATAGCCGAAGCCGACACGAAACGGACAGCGTGACCTTTGCTTTCTGGTACGCTCAGTCTAGTAGGTTCGCTCGGCGCGAACCGCCCGCACGTCGACTTCGGGGTGCGGAACCGGATGAGGGGGGATCATGCTCGCACGAACGCGCGCTCTCAAGCTGCTACTCACAGTCGTGCTCGCCGTCGGCGTATGGATCGGCTCGACAGCAGCCGCCATGGCTGTGCCGCCCGCCGACACGCTCGGCATCTCCGGCCTCCGCGAGCTGTTGGCGGACTCGCCCGACGGCACGGTCGACGGCTACTTCAAGACGGTCCTGAAGGACCAGAAGATCGAGGAGATAGAGGTCAAGATCCTTGGGACGACCGCCGGCGACTCGCCCGGCACGTCGTTCATCCTGTTCGAGTCGTCCGACCCGGCGATCGTGAAGTTCGGCGGCGTCGTGGCCGGCATGAGCGGTAGCCCCATCTATGTCGAGCACGAAGGCAGCGACAAGATCGTGGGCGCTGTCTCCTACGGCGACAACTTCACGCTCAACGGTACGGGCCTCGCAACGCCGATCGAGTCGATGCTCGCGCTCAAGGACCGCTACAGTGCCGTCCTCCGGATGTCTGATCCGGTGATCGCGGACGGCAGAATGATCGACCGGGTCATCATCACCCCCGAGCCCGAGAAGTACACGGGCGCGCGCGCCGCGGGCGCACTCGTCGCCCAGCCGCTCAACACCGTCTTCATCGGCGGGCTGCGTCCCGGCTCCAAGGCCTACAAGAACCTCGCGAAGTCCTTCGCCGAGAAGGGCCTGGCGGTCGCGAACAACGTGCAGCTGGCCAGCAGCGGGCTCCCGGCCGCCTCGATGGTCCCGACCGACCTGGTACCCGGCGCCGCGGTCGCGTCGCTCGCCGCGCGTGGCGACCTGTGGGCCGGCGGTATCGGCACCGTGACGTATGCGCAGGACGGGGAGGTGCTCGCCTTCGGACACCCGGACAACTGGGACGGTGAGACGAGCCTGTACATGATGAACGCCTGGATCGACGGCGTGTGGCCCAGTGCCAAACGACCCTACAAGCTGGGTAGCCCCACGGCCCTGCGCGGTACGATCGTGCAGGACCGCTTCGCCGGGATCCTCGGCCACCTCGACGAGATGCCGGCGGAAACCACCGTCACGGCCCGGGTGACCAACGTCGACACCGGCGAGACCACCACGAGCGCCACCTACATCCCGAGCCTGCAGCTCAACACCGGTCGCCAGAGCGGCTACCTCGTCGCCGCTGCACTCTCCACGCCACTGCAGGCGCTGGTCGACCTGAACCAGATCAGCGGTAGCGCGCACACGACGACGACCGTCACGGTCTCCGACGGCACCACCGTCTACGACGTCGTCATGCCCAACTTCTACGATTCCGCGAACGTCGACTGGTCTGCGACGTGGGATGCCTGGTCCGTACTCGACGCCCTGCAGTACGTGCTCGATTCCGGCACCGAGACCCTCGACATCCGCTCGGTGAACATGGAGATGGACTACAGCGCGCAGCGCAAGCGCGCCACCGTCGCCGCCGTCGACGTGCCCGGCGGCCTGCGCTCGGGCGCGAACACCGCCACGGTGACGTACGTCGTCTACGGGCAGTCCGACTTCGTCACCCAGAGCGTGCCGTTCACCCTACCCACCGACACTCCCCTCGTGGGCTCGCTGTCCGTGGGGCCGAGCTCCGGCTACGGCTACTACAGCTACTACCCCGGCTACTACTACAACTACTACGGCTCGTACTCGACGACCTCGGGCCCGTTCTCTGACTGGGTCACCAGCGTCAAAGAGGTGGTCGACGAGCTGTCGCTCATGAGCCCCAACAACTCGCTATCCCTCGTCTTCCGCCCGCGCATGCAAAGCTCCTCACCTGCGACCGAGCCGCTCGTCATCGAGACCTCCGCGACGACACCGTGGTACCTGCAAAGCTACGCGCGAATCTCCAGCCCGCGCGTGTACGCCGAGACGTACCCGGTTCCCGTCGGCTACCGCGGCTACGCCCTCCTCGACGGCATGATCACCGGTCCCGAGAAGGACTCGGCGCTCTCGATCTACGCGACTCCCGCCGGCTCCACTACCGAATCGCTGCTCTCCACCGCCACGGCGACCTACGACGCCAAGCGCGACGTCGCACGCTTCGGCGAGATCGTGGGAGGCTTCACCACGAACCAGACGCTGCGCATCCGTTGCGAGCCTACCGAGGGGTGGCTGTCCGCGGATACCACGCTGACGCTGCCCGTACAGCCCTCGATGAGCCTCGCGGCCTCCAAGCGCGTCCTCAACTCGGGCCAGCGGCTGACTCTCGCGGCCACCGTGCGGCCGTCCGCGAACGCCGGTGCGAAGGTCGCGTTCCAGGCCTACAGCGGCGGCTCTTGGAAGACGATCGCCACCAAGACGCTCGTGGTGTCGGGCTCGACCGCGAAGGCATCGTACTCGTGGAAGCCGTCGAAGCGCCTGCGCAAGGTGCGCGTGAAGTTCCTCGGATCCGCCACGAATGCCGCCAAGACCTCCTCGTCGGTGTCGATCACCGTGAAGTAGCGTCGCTTCACACCGATGCGAACACAGAAGCGCCCGGGGACATTCCCCGGGCGCTTCGTCACGCTCCGATGAGATGCTACCGTGCGGCCTAGGCGCCGAGCTTGCGCGCCAACACCTCGTTGACGACGCCGGGATTGGCCTGGCCGCCCATCTCGCGCATGACCTGGCCCACGAAGAAGCCGATGAGCCCGGTCTTGCCGGCCCGGTACTGCTCGACCTTGTCGGGGTTGGCGGCGAGCACGCCGTCGACGACCGACTCGATCGCACCGGAGTCGCTGACCTGCTTCATCCCCTTCAGTTCGACGATCGCGCCGGGCGCGTCGCCGGTCTCGGCCATCTCGGCGAAGACCTCCTTGGCCTGCTTGCCGCTGATGGTGCCGTCCTCGACCAGCTCCACCAGCTCGGCGATCATCGCCGGCACGATCTTGCTGTCGACGACCCCGATCCCGGCGGAATTCAGGTACGCGGACAGCTCGCCGAGCATCATGTTGCTGATCGCCTTCGCGCGCGTGACGCCCGCGATCGTGACCGCCGCCTCGAAGAACTCGGCGAGGTCGAAGTCGCTCGTGAGCACGGTGGCGTCGTGCACCGGCAGCCCGAAGTCGGCGCGGAATCGCGCAAGGCGCGCGTCGGGGAGCTCGGGCAGCCGCTCGCGGATGGAGTCGATGAACTCCTCGGAGAACTCGAAGGGCACCATGTCGGGCTCGGGGAAGTAGCGGTAGTCGTGCGCCTCTTCCTTGCCGCGCAGGCTGCTCGTGCGGCGCGCCGCGACGTCGTAGTGGCGCGTCTCCTGGATGACGGTACCGCCCGACTCGACGAGCTCGACCTGGCGGACGATCTCAGCCACGAGCCCGTCGTGCAGCGCCTTGAAGCTGTTCATGTTCTTGAGTTCAGCCTTGGTGCCGAACGGCTCGGTGCCGCGCTTGCGGATCGACACGTTCGCGTCGACGCGCATCGAGCCCTCTTCCATGTTGCAGTCCGAGATGCCGAGCGAGAGCCAGATGAGCCGGAGTTTCTGCGCGAAACGCCGCGCCTCCTCCGGCGTGCGGATGTCGGGCTCGGTGACGAGCTCGATGAGCGGCGTGCCCGCGCGGTTGAAGTCCACGAGCGAGTGCGTCGCCCCCGCGATGCGCCCCTCCGAGCCACCCACGTGCACCATCTTGCCGGTGTCCTCTTCGAGGTGGATGCGAGTGATGCCGATGCGCGTCGTGTAGCCGCTGCCGTCCTCGAGCGGCGTGAGCACGCCGGCGGCCGTGGCCTGCTCGGCGTCGATGCGCTCTGCGGCGAGCGGGCCCTCGACCTCGACGTTCACGTGCCCGTCCGCACAGAACGGCAGGTCGTACTGGGAGATCTGGTAGTCCTTGGGCATGTCGGGATAGAAGTACTGCTTGCGGTGGAACTGGCTCCAGCGCGCGATCTCGCAGTCGGTCGCCAGGCCACAGAGTACCGTCGACTCGATCGCCGCCTGGTTGGGGACCGGCAGGGCGCCCGGCATGCCGAGGCAGACGGGGCAGACGCGCGTGTTCGGCTCTCCGCCGAATGCGACGGGGCAACCGCAGAACATCTTGGTATTGAGCGTGGTCAGCTCGGTGTGGATCTCGAGCCCGATCACGGCCTCCCACGTCTCGAGCACTTCAAGCAGGCGTTCCTTGGCCACTGAGCGGTCCTCTTCCCACGTCGTGTCCGCCGTTCTCGGCGGTCGGTGTACCGCACGATTCTACCCGAGGACAGCGGCGGTTGGGTCTCGTGCTCGCGAGCCGACGGTGCACCCGCGACCGTGGCGTGCCGCCCGCCTTCCGCGCGGGCGCTGGCGGAGCGGGTATACAGGATGAAGATGGGCGTCGCAGTGCGCCCCGCAAGAACACCGGCCCGAGCAGGGAGGCTCGCATGACACCCGACGACGCTCTCACCCCCGATTCCGACATCCCCGAAGCCGCTCCCGCGGACGTTCCCGAGGTCGCGCCGCACGTCGCCGGGCACATCGAGGGCCCAGACGTTCAAGCGAGCCTGAGCGCGGTGGGTACGGTGCGCGCCGAGGAGTTCGAGGCGGTCGGCTCTGTGGTGGGCTTCACTGCGGCCGGCGGCGACGCCACCATCACAGCCTCGTGCGCCCCGATCGTGCACGCCAAGGGTGACATCCACGTCCGACAGGCGTACACGAGCGCCGTCATCGCCGGCTCGGACATGGAGATCAGCCAAGCGCTCGCACCCATCATCGTCGGCAAGCAGCTCTCCGTGAACCAGGGCGGTGGGGTCGTCATGCTTTCCGGCGAATCGCAGGTGAGCAACGGGTTCGTCGGCGTGCTACTGACGCCCAAGGCGAGCATCTCGGACGACTCGAAGGTCCTGCTCTCGACCAAGGCGGCACTCATCATCGCCGCAGCGCTCTTTGGCGGGTTCGCACTCGTGGCGGTCGTGATGGTGCTGGGTGCTCGGCGCATCATGAGCTGGCGCCCGAGCATCAGCGTCCCGTCCCTGCCGGATCTCTCGGCGGTTGCGCAGCGGCTACGCCACCGCGACGCGGCGTGACGCGCGCGCGCCGACTGGGGTATACCAACAGTACGCCTGAACAGGTCAGCGACGATCGGGGAGGCTCTTATGGCCGACGAGAAGAAGAACGATCCCGGATTCGATCCCGCAGGACTCATGGAGAACGCCTTCCTCATGGGGATCGGCGTGCTCGACATCACGCGAGAGAAGGCCGAGGGGTTCGCCGCCGATCTCATCGAGCGCGGCAAGATGTCGCAGTCGGATGCCAAGAAAGTCGCCGAACGCGTGAGCGAGATGGCAGGCGAGCAGCAGGAGGCCGTCCGCAAGACCGTCGAGAAGGAGACGGCACGCGTCATGAAGACCACCGGCGTCGTCACGAAGAACGAGGTCGACGACCTCAAGGCGCAGATCGCCGAACTCAAGGCGATGCTCGTGAGCCAGGGGGCGACGGTGCCGGAGGCCGCAACCGACGAGGTCGATGCACCACACCCCGACGAGTAGCCGACCGGCCTCGCCGCCCTGATGCCTCCGTACAAGCACCTCGAGCGGTATCGGCAGATCGTCGGGATCCTTGCCGACGAGGGACTCGATGACCTGCTCGACATAACGGGCCTGCGCAGGTTCCAGCCGGTTCACCGGCGCCTGCGGCCTGAGCACGACTCCCGCCAGCCGTTCGGACTGAGGCTGCGCCACACGCTCGAGCGGCTCGGGCCGACGTTCGTCAAGCTCGGCCAGGTCGCCTCGACGCGACCCGACCTCATCCCGGAAGACGTCATCCTCGAGCTGCGCAAGCTGCAAGACGATGTCGCGCCCTTCCCCGACGCCGAGGCGTTCGCCCTCATCGAGGCGGAGCTGGGCGCCCCCATCGACGACGTCTTCCTCGAGTTCGACCGCACGGCGCTCGCGGCCGCGTCGCTCGGGCAGGTGTACGGTGCGACGCTCCCCGACGGCACGCCCGTGATCGTGAAGGTGCAGCGTCCCAACGTCGAGCATGTCGTCGACGTGGATCTCGACATCCTCATCACCCAGTCGCGCTTCGTGGCGCAGCACTCCGAGCTCGGCGCACGCTACGACGTCGTCGGCATCACCACCGAGTTCGCGGATGCGGTCCGCGGCGAGCTCGACTACCACGCCGAGGGCCAGAACGCCGAGCGCCTCGCCCAGATGTTCGCAGACGACGACACCGTGGCCTTCCCGCAGGTGTTCTGGGAGTTCTCGACGAGCCGCGTACTGACCATGGAGCGCCTCACGGGCCTTCCGTTCAACAAGCCCGACGGCCTCTCCGACGCGGGCATGGACCGCGCGGAGCTCGCAAAGCGCGGCATCTACTGTTACCTCGAGCAGATCTTCGTGCACGGCTTCTACCACGCCGATCCGCACCCCGGGAACCTGTTCGCGCTCGACGACGGACGTGTGGGCTTCACGGACTTCGGGCGGTGCGGCACCATCTCGCAGGTGGGCCGGGACCAGCTCGCCGACTTGTTCATGGCGATCGTCGACGACGACGTCCCGCTCGCCGTCGACACGCTGTTCACGGCGGCCGGTAGCCCTGGCGAGATCGACGTCGCGGAGCTCGAGCGCGAGGTCAGCCGGCTCATCACGAAGTACTACAACAAGTCGCTCAACCAGATCCGCATGGGAGAGCTCATCAACGAGGTCATGAACCTCGTCCGCAACCACCACCTCATGCTCTCGAGCGAACTCGCGATGCTGCTCACCACGCTTGTCGTGCTCGAGGGGCTCGGGCGGTTGCTCGACCCGGACTTCGACTTCGTGGCGGTCACCGCGCCGTTCGCCCGCAAGCTCACCAACGCCCGTCTCGAACCGGCAGCGATGGCGCGCACGCTCACACAGTCGCTGCGCCGTATCGTCAACATCGGCCAGGACCTGCCCGAGTCGCTCACGCGCCTGCTTCGCCGAGCGGGCCAGGGCGAGTTCCGCGTCGCCGTGCACCCCATCGGTTTCGACCCCATCATGAAGCGCCTCGAAGAGGTCGCGAACCGGCTCGCCTTCGCGCTCGTGGTCTCGGCGTTCGTGATCGGGCTGTCGTTCATCCTCGCCCGCACGGAGCTGCCTACGACCTTCATCTGGATCGCACGGCTCGCGTGGGCCGCGGCGGTCGGCGTCGGGACGTGGTTCTTCGTCTCGGCGATCAACGCGCGCTACCGCAACAAGTAGCGCCTCGCCCGCACGTGCGGAAGGGGCCGCCCCTGCGGGCGACCCCTGACTGCGATTCCTGTGACCCGGTGCATGCCGGGCGCCGCCGCGTGCGCTAGGCCGCCGACGGGTGGTGCGTGGTGTAGTGCTCGCCGCTCTCGATCCCAAATGCCTCGCGGACCGAACCGCTCGCGAGATACGCGAGGATCGCGATCCCGATGACCACAGAGAGCACCGGGACCACTGAGATGCCGGTCAGAGCCAGCTGCGCGATGCCGAGCACGAGGCTCAAGCTCCAGACGACCATGCCGGTCATCCACGCCCAGGACTTCATGGACAGCGCGCCGATCCCGAACGTGATGGCGAGGCCTCCCAGGATCAGGCTGACTACGCCGGCGCTCATCACCAGCAGGGGCGGCATGCCCGACAAGACGCCCACCAGTATCGAAGTGCGCAGTGCCGAGATCCCCAGGTAGCCGAGCGAGGACAGGACGAGTACAGACCCGCCGATCAAGGCGAGCACGGAGAGTATGGTCACGCCGACTGGGCGCTTCATCGTCGGCCTCCTTCCACATGAGCCGGTCCCACCGGCTCCCGCGGCCCCGAGTGGGCCGCACCGTTCTTCCCTACGGTGCGTTTGTACCAACATTCCGGCACAAGTAAACCCCCTGGGGTATCAATTCCCAGGGGGTTCTCATCCGTGCTATGTACCGCGCTCAGGCCGCCTTACGCGAGCGCCTCCTTGAGCTTGTCGATCGCACCGGCCTCGAGCCCGCTCACGCCCTCAGCGGCGTTCGCGACCGAGTCCGCGAGCCCGAGAATGAACGCCTTGAACGCGTCGAGGTCCTCGGGGGCCTTCTCGGCGACGAGGGCCACAGCTTCGGTCACGTGCTCGAGCGTGAGCGCCTCGAGGTTGGTGGCGTTGGGCTTCTCGTCCTTCTCGTACTTGGCACGGGCGTCGTGCGCGAGATCGCGAACGAGCAGGTTGGGTGCGTCGCTCGCCTGCGAGGCGACGAACTTGCCCGCGTGGCCGGCCTCCTTGAACGACTCCCAGAAGCCGGGGTCGATGAGCGACAGGTACATGATCGTGTCGGTGCTCGCCATCTGCAGCGTGAGCCACTCTTCTGCCGAGAACGCGTCCTTCGTTGCCATGGTGCGGTTCCTCCCCTGTCGGTTGCTGGTTCCTCGTCGCCGCTGGCAGCGGCGGTTGTCAGGTATGCCGTCCTACGCTCCCGCGACGAGCGGGCTTCGCAGATCGAGCGCGAGGTCGCGTTCGATCGCAGCCGCCGCGCGAAAGACCTTCGACTCCGCGAAGTAGTCGCCGATGATCTGCAGGCCGATGGGGAGCGTCACACCATCGACCTGCGTGAATCCGCTCGGGACGCTGATGCCGCAGTTGCCGGCGAGGTTGACCGGGATGGTGTAGATGTCGGCCAGATACATCGTCAGCGGGTCGCTCTTCTCGCCGAAACGCCATGCGACCTGCGGCGAGGTGGGTGTGAGCAGCACGTCGTAGTCGGCGAAGGCCGCCGAGAACTCGCGCGCGATGAGCGTGCGCGCCTTCTGCGCCTGGCCGTAGTAGGCGTCGTAGTAGCCCGCCGAGAGCGCGTAGGTGCCGAGCATGATGCGGCGCTTGGCCTCGGTGCCGAAACCCTCGGCGCGGCTGCGCATGTACAGCTCGAGCGTGTCGGCGGGTGCCTCGGTGCGATGTCCGTAGCGGATGCCGTCGAAGCGCGCGAGGTTACTGGAGGCCTCGGCGGGGCCGATGATGTAGTACGCCGCCAGACCGTGCTGACTCGTGGGCAGCGTGACCTCGCCCACCGTCGCGCCCATCGCCTCGAAGCGCGCGGCGGCGGCAAGTACGCTCTCTCGCACCTCCGGCTGCACGCCTTCCATGTCGAGCATGTCGCGCACGATGCCGATGCGCATGCCGGTCACGTCGCCCTCACGTGCCGCCGAGACGAACTCCTCGTCGTCACGCGCCACACTCGTGGCGTCGTGCGGGTCCTTGCCGCAGATGGCCTCAAGCACGCGCGCGCTGTCTTCCACGGTGCGCGAGAACGGCCCGATCTGATCGAGCGAGCTCGCGAACGCGACGCAGCCATAGCGCGAGACGCGGCCGTACGTCGGCTTGAGCGCCACGGTGCCGGTCATCGCACCGGGCTGTCGGATCGAGCCTCCGGTGTCGCTGCCGAGCGTGACCGTCGCGAGCCCGGCCGCAACCGCCGCGGCGCTGCCTGCGCTCGAGCCGCCGGGGATGCGCCCGAGGTCCCACGGGTTCTTCGCAGGCCCCGTCGCGCTCGTCTCGCCCGAGCTCCCGAACGCGAACTCGTCCATGTTGCACTTGCCCAGCGGCAACACGCCTGCGGCATTGAGGCGCGCCACCGCGGTGCAGTCGTACGCGCTCTCGTAGTTCGCGAGGATCCTGCTCGAGCACGTCGTGCGGGTGCCGACGAGGTTCATGTTGTCCTTGAACGCCGCCGGCACGCCGGCCATGGGCGGCAGCTCGTCGCCCGCGGCCACGAGTGCGTCGATCTTCTCGGCGGCGGCGAAGGCGAGGTCGGGGGTCACCTGGTTGAGCGCGTGCACGTCGGGTTCGAGCGCCTCGATGCGCGCAAGCGCCGAGGCAGCCACCTCACGAGCCGAGAACTCCTTGCGGGCGATCGCCGCGGTGATATCGGCCGCGTTCCACGCCGAGAGGTTCAGGTCGCTCACGCGTCATCACCGCCACCCGTGATCTGCGGGATGAGGAAGGCGCCGTCCTGCTCGGCGGGCGCGTTCATGAGTGCGGTGGCGCGCGGGAGTCCGGGCACCACGACGTCGTCGCGCGTGACGTTGGTGACGGGGATGGCGTGTGCGGTGGGCGGCACGCTCTCGAGATCGAGCTGCTGGATGGTGTCGATGTGCGCCAGGATCGAGTTCAGGTCGCCCTGCAGGCTGACGACCTCATCGTCGGTGAGCGCGAGCCGGGCGAGCATCGCCACGTGGCGAACCTCGGACTCGGAGAGGGACATGTGCTGGTCCTTTCAGGCTACGAGCACCGCGCTGCGGCCCCGTGAAACGGCGTGCGAACGAACGCTACCCATCATACTCAACGACGCAGCGCGCGTGTTCAGCCCGCTGTCGCGAATGCGGCGGCGACGGCAGCCGCGTTGTAGAGCACGTGCAGCGCGAGCGCAGGCCACAGCGACCGGCGCGTCCACGTGAGCCAGCCGAGCGCGACGCCCAGCACCGCGGTCGGCACGAACAGCCACGCGTTCGCGTGGTATGCAGCGTAGAGCAGTGACGAGACACCGATGCCGACCCACATGCCCCAGCGGTCGCCAAGCGCGGGCAGCACGATGCCGCGAAACGCGATCTCCTCGGCGAGGGGCGCGGCGACGGCGACGAGCAGGAACGCGACCGCGAAGCCCGCAGGCCCGCTGCCGAAGACGCCGGCGAGGTCGCTCGACAGGCGCTCCGGCTGGCGGATGCCGGCCGCATCCATCGCGAGCCCGTAGCCGATCGAGAACGCCTCGCACGCGACGAGCAGTACGGCCACGAGTCCCGCCGAGACGAGCGCCGAGGGCCTGTCCTCGCTGCGCTCGCCCTCGGGCGCCTTGAGGCCGAAGCCGACGAGCGCCGGCAACCCGTGACGACCGGCGAGCCAGCCGAACGCCGCGATCTGCGTGACATAGAACGCCGAGAGGACCGCCCCCCGCACTACCATCTTGCCGATCTGGGGCATCAGCGCCACCTGCGGAAGCGCGAGTACCGCGTTCTTGATGACGAGCGCGAGCAGCATGATCGCGAGCACGGCGCCGAGGTCGACGAGCGTCCACGCGACGGCAGAACCACTCGCGGCCGTGTCCGGCCCGTCGGCGCGCACGGGCCTCTGCGTGGGCGCGGGCCTGGCAGCCGGGCGCTTGGCGGTCGTCGAGCCCGTTGCCGGCCGCTTCGCAGGCGCCGTCCGCGCGGCAGTGGCTCCCGCGCCCGAGCCCTTCGTCGCGCCCGCCGACGGGACCGACTCCGACACGCGCGAGACCTTGCCGCCGCCCGCTTCCTTGGCCGCTCGTTCGGCGGCGCGGCGCACCGCCTTGGCCTCGGCACGCGAACCCACGACGACCCTGCTCACCTCGGCCACCGGCACGTTGGTCTGGACCTGGCTCGAACGCAAGGGCACCACGCGGCTCACGATGGCCTTTCGGTCGCACGCCTCCACGCATGCGAGACACCCATCGCACTTGCGCCAGTCGATATAGAGCAGCGAGCGCCCTACTTTGAGTGCCCCGTGCGGGCACACGCCACGGCACGCGCCGCACGCGTCGCAGCGGTCCGCGTAGAGCGAGAGATGCTGGCTCGACTTGCTCACACGACCCCGCTTCCCCGCAGGAGGAGCACGAGCAGCACGCCGATGGCGTTGAAGGTCGAGTGGCACGCGATAGCGACCCAGAGTGAACGCGAGCGCACGAAGAGCGCCGCGAGCACCCACCCGACGAGCAGGATCGGAGCGAACGTGAACGGGTTGAGATGCAGCGCGGCGAAGACGACCGTGGTCAGCGCGATCGCACGGCCCTCGCCCATACGCGCGATCAGCGACGGCAGGAGCACGCCTCGGAAGACGGTCTCTTCGACGATGGGCGCCCCGATCACCACCACGGCCACCAGAACGGTTGCGCCCAGCGGGGTCGACGGGAAGTACTTCGTCGGGTCGAAGTCCCATCCCGGCAAAAGCCAGCGTTGCGAGAGCATGAGCGCGGAGTACGCACCGGCGGCGACGCGCAGAGCGAAGCCGGCTGCCACCGCGGCGGCCAGGTGACGGGCCATCCCGGGCACTCGCCGCATACCGACCGACTCGGCGAAGCCGGCGCCCGACGAATGCGCCACGGACCAGACCACACCCATCTCGATCGCGTACACGCAGACGTACGTCGCGATGATGGCCAGGGCCGTCGCTGTCGGCCCGAGGTCCGATGCGTGCAGCGCGCGCACGATGCGTCCCGACGCGATCGTGAGCGCCGCGACCGCGAGCACGAACGCGGTCGCGCGCCTGAGCGGCCACGCGAGCGCGAGCTTGGCGTCGCCGGAGACGGGCCTCACAGGGCGGCCTGCTCCGCGGCGTCGAGCAACGGTCGGTACTCGGCGAACGCGGCACTGGTGCGCAACACGAACGCCGTACGCAGTAGCCTCGCCGAGACGACCTCGCGCGCGTAGCGCTCCCTGCCCACCGGGTCTGACGCGTGCAGGCGCCGGTAGTCCGCCGAGAGTCGGCGCGTGGAGCCGTGGCTCTCTGCGATGAGGGCGAATCCGTACGCGAAGAACCCGGCGAGCAGCAGGTAGGCGACCCACTCGTACAGCGACAGCCACGGCAGGCCATACATGCCGCGCTCGAACGGTTGCCAGAGGATGCGCACCGGCAGCCAGTACAGCCCCGACCATGCGAGAACGGCGAGCACCACCGGCATCACGCCGATGGCAAGACACGCCCACAGCGCGTGCCGGTAGCGGTGCGCCTCGCCCGCGAGTTCGTCTTCGATGCGGCCCAGCAGTGCTTCTGGCGCGTCGTCCGCCGCCAGCACGTCCGCGTCCGGGCGCCGCTTCATGGTCGCACCGGCGAACCGTGCATCGATCCACAGCAGCGCGATGTCTCGCTTGGCCTGCTCGGCGGCGCGGGCCGTGGTGTCGCGATCCTCAACGCGCGTCACGAGTCGTCCTCAGGCATCGCCGGCGGTTGGCCGGACTCGATGATGCGGACGAGATCGTCCTCGGCAAGCGCGGGCACGCCGAGTTCGACGGCCTTGTCGTACTTGCTGCCGGCGTCCTCGCCCACGACCACGAACGACGTCTTCTTACTCACCGAGCCGCTCACCTTGGCGCCGAGCGCCTTGAGCGCCGCACCGGCCTCGTCGCGCGTGAAGCCCGTGAGCGCACCGGTGAGCACGAAGGTGAGCCCGGCGAGCGTCTGCGGGCGGTCCGGCTCGCGGCGCTCCTCGGCGAGGACCACCCCGGCGGCCTGAAGGCGGCTCACGACGGTGACGTTGTCCGGGTTGTCGAAGAACGCGCGGATGGAGGCTGCGATCTTGGGGCCGATGCCCTCCACGCTCGCGAGCGGATCGGCGGCGAGCGCAGCGGCGATCGAGAGCCCGTCGCCGGGCTGCGGCGGTTGGGTGCGCGCCGCCGCCTCGATCGCGGCGAGCGACCCGAAGGCGGCCGCGAGCGCCTCGCCGACGGTCGCGCCCACGTGGCGGATGCCGAGCCCGAACAGCAGCCGCGCGAGCGGTCGCGTCTTGCTGGCTTCGATGCTCGCGACAAGCTTCGCGGCCACGGTCTCGCCGAGCACGACCGGCGAGCCGTCGATCTTGACGCGGCCCATGTCGAGCGCGGCCAGCTGCCCGGCGGTCAGTCCGTAGAAGTCAGCGATGTCGTGCAGCAGGCCGGTCTCGGAGAGGCGGGTGATGATCTCGGTCCCCATGCCGTCGATGTCGGCCGCACCGCGGCTCGCCCAGTGGCCGAGGCGTTCGAGCGCCTGCGCAGGGCAGGCCACGTTGGTGCAGCGGACCGCGACCTCGCCCGGCTCGCGCCACGTAGGGCCGCCGCAGCTCGGGCAGTGGGTGGGGGCGGTCCACTCGGCGGTGCCCTCGGGGCGCATTCCGAGCACAGGCCCCACGACCTCGGGGATCACGTCGCCGGCCTTGCGCACGACGATGGTGTCGCCCACGCGCACGTCCTTGCGGCGGACCTCGTCCTCGTTGTGCAGCGTCGCGCGCGCGATCGTCGAGCCGGACACGGTGACCGGGTCGAACTCGGCGAGCGGCGTGAGCACGCCGGTGCGGCCCACCTGCACGCGAATCTCGCGCAGAACCGTCGTCTTCTCCTCAGGCGGGAACTTGTAGGCGATCGCCCAGCGCGGCGCCTTGCTCGTGTAGCCGAGCTCGTCTTGCAGCGCGAGCGAGTCGATCTTCACCACGACGCCGTCGATTTCGTACGGCAGCGCGTCGCGCTTGTCGAGTGCCGCCTCGCAGAAGGCGTGCACTGCGGTCTCATCGGCGCACGCGGTGACATCGGGGTTCACGCGGAACCCGGCCGCGCGTAGCCAGCCGAGCACCTCGCTCTGCCGGGAGAGCCCGAGCGCACGCGGGTCGGCGATGGCGTACATGAACGTCGCGAGGTCGCGGCGCGCCGTGACGGCCGGGTCTTTCTGGCGCACGCCGCCGGCGGCCGCGTTGCGCGGGTTGGCGAAGGGCGTGGCGCCCGCAAGATCCTGCTCCTCGTTCAGGCGCTCGAAGCTCGCCTTGGGCATGTAGACCTCGCCGCGCACCTCGATGCTGCCCAGTGTCGCCGAGCCGGCCGGCCGGGGGTTTGCGCCCTCGGCTGCGGGCGGCTCAGCGTCTGCGAACAGCGATGCCTGCTCGGCGCGTGGCGCTGCCGGGCCGCCGGCCACCGCGCGCGCCGCCTCGCGCAACCGCAGCGGCACGTCGCGCACGGTGCGGATGTTCGCGGTGACATCCTCGCCGGTGCGGCCGTCGCCGCGCGTGGCAGCGCGCGCGAGCACGCCGTCCTCATACGTGAGCGCGAGCGAGCTGCCGTCGATCTTGAGCTCGCACACGAACTCGCACGCTCGCTCGCCGAGTGCGTCGCGGACGCGTGCGAGCCACGCGTCGAGCTCGCCGAGGTCCATGGCGTTGTCGAGCGAGTACATGCGCGACGCGTGGACGACGGGCGCGAACTGCGAGCTCGGGGCGGTGCCGACGCGCTGGGTCGGGGAGTCCGGGGTGACGAGCGACGGGTACGCCGCCTCGATCGCCTCGAGCTCGCGCACGAGCGAGTCGAACGCGGCGTCGGTGATCTCCGGCGCATCGAGCGCGTAGTATCGGTAGGCATGGTGCTCGATCTCGGCGCGCAGTTGCGCGGCTCGAGCCGAAGCGGCCTCGTATGTCTCGGGTGCGTCGGGCATCGCGTGCGCGGCCCTACTCGTCGTCGCCGCGGAGCTTCTGGACGTGCACCGGCCCTACCTCGTAGAGCACGACCTCCGGCACGAAGCGCTGGGGCCTCTCGGCCTCGTAGATCCACGTATCGGTGAGCGTGACCTTGAAGAAGGTCCCGCCGGGCGCCGCCACGGGCTCGACGTCCACGCCATTGGACAGGTACGCCCTCAACTCCGTCTCGACGTAGTACTGAAAGACCCGGATCGCATCCTGATACTCGTTGTAGAGCCTGAGCCGCTTCTCGGCTTCGTACATGTCCAGCTCGTCGATGCTGTCCACGAGCAACCCCTCTCCGGTTCAAGCGCCCGCCCGAAGCTGCGGCCGCATGTGTCGTCGGACTCCTATTCTATCGTGCACAAACCATCCGCAGCGCCCGACTTGGCGCGCGAGCGAGAGCAGATGCTCGGCATTCGGGCACATATCCGATTAGAGGGCAGCGGCAAGGGAGCTACATGAGAGACATCATCGAACTGTGCATCGAACTCGACACATCCGCCGTCGAGACGTACTCGCGGCTCGCACATGAGTGCAGCGACCCTCGGATCAGGCATCTGTTCGAGCAGATGGGCCTTGAGGAGCAGTCTCACGTCGTGTGGTGGGGCGAACTCCTGCAGGCGTGGGACGCAGGGCTCGTGCCGCAACTGCCGGACGAGGATGAGTTGCGCGAGACGCTGCGCGAGCTTGCGTCGGACGTGAAGGCCACCGTGCCGGTCGACTGCGGCGATCTCTCGAACGACGAGATGCTGGCCATCGCCGCGCAGCTCGAGTTCTACATGCTCGACCCGGCATTCGCCCAGCTTGTGGAGATCGTCCGGCCGAGCAAGGGCGTCGACGTCCGCGAGGCCTACTCACGCCACATCATGCGTCTCGTCAACGCCATCGACGAGCAGTACGGAGAGAGCGGGCTCTCGCGCTTCCTCGCACGCGCGCTCGCCCGCTCGCTGCGTGACCAGCAACGCCTGAGCAAGCTCGCGACCCAGGACCCGCTCACGGAGCTCTACAACCGGCGCGGCTTCTACGGCTACCTCGCGCAGTGGGTCGCATACGCGACGCGCTACGCGCACCCCCTCTCGGTACTCCTCGTCGACATCGACCACTTCAAGACCATCAACGACGCGCACGGCCATCCGGCGGGTGACGAGGCGCTCGTGGCCGTCGCCCACGCGCTGCATACCGCGGTGCGCACGTCGGACCTCGTCGCACGCTACGGCGGAGACGAGTTCGCCATCCTCGCACCCGAGACCGACCGGACCGAACTCGTCCAGCTGATGGACCGGGTCATCGAGGCGCTGCGCGGGCTCCAGCTAGAGTTCGACGGCGACCCGGTTCTGGTCACCGTCAGCGTCGGCGGCGCGTTCGTCGACAGCGGCGCGCCGACCAGCCCGGAGCAGCTGCTCGCCGCGGCCGACCAGGCACTCTACGAGGCGAAGGAAGCCGGCCGGAACCGCGCCGCCGATCCGCGGAGCGCCGTCGGAGTCTAGCCCGCCGCCGTACCCGGGGTGACCGTCTCGGCGTCAGCGCCCTCGCTCGTCGTCGCGCTTTCGCCGCCCTCAGCGAGTTCTCGCGCGTGGTAGCTCGATCGCACGAACGGCGCACTCGCCACCGCGGAGAACCCCATCGCGTACGCATCACGCGCGAGCTGTGCGAACACGGCCGGCTCCACGAACTCCGTGACGGGCAGATGTGCGGGGCTCGGTCGCAGGTACTGGCCAAGGGTGAGCATTCGCACGCCGTGGCCGATCAGGTCGCGCATGACGTCGCGAACCTCGTCCGGCGTCTCGCCGAGGCCGAGCATCACGCCGGACTTCGTGGGCAGGTCCGGCTGGGTCTCGCGAACACGCTCGAGCACGCGAAGCGAACGCTCGTACACCGCGCCCGGGCGCACCTCGTCGTACAGGCGCGGCACCGTCTCGAGATTGTGGTTGTAGACTTCGGGCCGGGCTGCCGCGACGACGTCGACGCTCTCCTCCCGCCCACCGAAGTCGCTCGTGAGAACCTCGATCGCCACACCCGGCACCGCCGAGCGGACCGCTTCGATCGTCGCGACGAAGTGCGCGGCGCCCCCGTCAGCGACGTCATCGCGCGTGACCGAGGTGATCACGACGTGCCGCAAGGCCATGCGCGCCGCGGCCTCGGCCACCCGGCGCGGCTCATCGGGATCGAGCGGCGCAGGCGAACGCGTCTCGACGGCGCAGAATCGGCAGCCTCGCGTGCAGGCATCTCCCATGATCAGGAACGTCGCCGTGCCGGAGCTGAAGCACTCGCTCCGATTGGGACACTTCGCGGACTGGCAGACGGTGTTCAGTTCGAGTTCGTCAAGCAGCCCGGAGATCGCCGCGGCCTTCCCTGGCTGCGCGATGGGCCGACGCAGCCAGGCCGGCAGGCGCGGCTGGGATCTTCCGTGTGAGTAGCTTCGCAATTCCTGTCACCTTCGAGCGTGCGCGTGCCGATACAATGCCCAAGCATCGTATCACCGCTTACGCGCGCGCCCGCGTGACCCTATTGATTCTTGGAGGTTGCTCGCGGTCCGATAAGTGATACCTTGCTACAAGCATTTCTGTAGGAATCCGGTGCGTGGGGTACCGGATCGAGTATGGGGAGTCACGTGAGCACACGCCGAGGGGTCCAGTTGTTCGTCCGCGCGTCCGACCGAGTTCTTCGCCTCTTCCTCTCATTCGCACTGGTCTTCAGTTACGTGCAGTTGCGACAGTTCCTCGAACCGACCCCTGTCGCGGCGTCCCCCGCCGCGCTGAGTGTGAGCGCGTCGGTCTCGGCCAAGCCGCTGCTCGGCGGTCAGGCGACCGTGCACATCACGGTCACCAACACCGATACGACCGACAAGGCGTACAACGTCTCGCTCTCCGATGTGATCTCGAGCAGTCGCCCGGCGTCCTCGAGTCCGCAGGCCGTCGCGACGTTCGTCTCGGCGAGTGACGGCAGCGGCAACCTCGCCCCCACCTCAGTGTCTACGACGCCCACGACCGGCGACACGACGGTGCGATTCATCGACATCCGCGACCTCGCGCCGGGCGAGTCGTTCTCAATGGACCTGCTCCTCGACATCTCCGGCGACCCGAAGTGGCAGGTCGGCGACTTCATCACCAACGCGATCAGCGTCGGTGCGAACACGATCCCCAACCAGACGATCCCGGACATCACGCCGCCGGTGGTCAGCGCCAACGGCAAGGTCGTGCCGATCATCATCGAGAGCAAGGTCGCCCACCAGTCGACCGGCGTCGAACAGGCGACCGGGACCGGCGCCGGCCGGCGTTACCACTACACCATCGATGTACAGAACAACTACGTCGGCGATACCGACAGTGTGGTCGTCACCGACACGATCCCCGACGGCGTCGAGTACCTCGGCCCGCGCGGGGCGAGCCCCGCACCGGATTCAGTCTCACGCGATGCGTCGACCGGCGTGACGACGCTCGTGTGGAATCTGGGCACGATGGCGACGAGCGCGTCTCGGCAACTCGCGTATGACGCCGGCATCCGCTACGACTACTACGGGACCGACAACGGTGGCGTGAACCGCTCGGATGCGACGACGCTCACCACGGCGACTGCGGGCACGCCGATTCTGACGTCAGGTGGCGTGAAGAAGCAGTTCACCAACCACGTCGAGCTCGAGGGCTCGTGGCTCTCGAACCCGGCCACCGACACCGCGCAGACCAACGTGACCGGCGCCGCGCTCACCATCTCGAAGGGCGGCACACCGGGCTCCGGCGGGCTGGGAACCGTCATCGACTACACGCTCACCTACGCGACGTCGCAGTACTACTCGGCGGTTGCGACGCAGGGGCTCGTGCTCGTGCACGACCACCTGCCTGACGGCCAGATCTTCGAGACCGCGACGGCCAACCCGGCGCCGTCGAGCATCCAGCACAACTCCGACGGCTCGACCGACATCACCTGGACCGTCGGCGCCGTCGCCAACACCAGCGGCGGAGCGATCACGTTCAAGGCGACTGTCGGGGAGGAGTGGCAGCAGCCTGCCTACCGCCTCGACCCGATCGTCTCGGGCGACTCGATGACCAACACCGCCGACATCCACGGCATCTGCCTCGACGAGGTCGATACCGCGCGACCGCTGCTCGACACGACCACCAACGTGAGCGCGGGTTTCTCCACGAGCCTGCCCACGATCGAGAAGTACATGAGCGACCCCAAGACCGGGACGCTCGCCAAGGACCTGACCATGAGCATCGGCGACACGTCGACGGTCGTTGTGCGGTTCAACACCGACGACGGCGTCACGCCGCTCAAGACCGACATCAACATGGGCAACATCTCGCTCACCGACTGGCTGCCGGTGGGAATGGCACTCGTCCCGGGCTCGGTCGAGGTGACCTACTCGGCGGCGAGCGACTTCACGCTGCCGACGACCGGCACGCCCCCGCCGCTCAACATCGGATCGACCCCGACGACGCAGGCGGTCGCCGACATCACGGGACTCTCGTGGTACCTGGGCAACGTATCGCCGCAGGGCTGGTGGCAGGCGACCTTCGAGATCGTCATCGTCGACACGCCCGAGATCTCCGACGGCGAGATCGTGGCGAACCTGTGGAAGCTCACCGGCGTCAACACGTTCGGTACGCCGTACTCGCAGCGCGACCAAGCGATGGTCACGTACGCCGCACCGCTCCTCGAACTCGACAAGAGCGTGACGCCGCCCTCGCCGCTCGTCGGCGGCTCGGCAGTGCCGTACACGATCGCGATCGATAACACCGGCGGTGGCGATGCGCAGCAGGTCAGCATCGTCGACACGCTGCCGGTCGGCATGCGCGCGACCGCGCCGACAGTCGACGGCGTCCAGCTCGGCGCGACGACTCTCGTCGACGGCGTCGACTACGTTGCGTCGTGGAACGGGGCGACCGGCGAACTGGCCGTGTCGTTGCAGTCCGGCCCGGCGCTCACGCCGCTGCCCGCCGGTGAGTCGCTCACCATCGACTACACGGCATTCGTCGACGCAGGCCAGCCGGCCGGCGTCTCGCTGCCCAACACCGCGACCGTCTCGTACAGCACCCGCGCGACCCCTGACGGGCACGTGACCCCGGGCACGAGCGACGTAGCCGACATCAACACCGACGACGCGTCGGTCGCCCTCGATGGCTGCGCGATCGCCAAGAACGGCCCGGCCGGCCCCATGCGGATCGGCGAGCGCCACACGTACGACCTCGACGTCACGGTTCCCGCGCGAACCGTCGCATACTGGCCGAGTGTGACCGACTCGCTCAACCGCGAGGGCTTCATCGCCACCGGGACCCCGACGATCACCACGCTTTCGGGCGCTCCGCTCACGGCCGCCGCGTTCGAGAACACGGCGACGGCTCCGGTACGCTCCACGCCGGCCAGTGGCAGCACGCTCTTCACCTTCGACCTCGCCGATCCGATCGACAACTCCAACTCTGGCGCCGACTACACCTTCCGGCTCTCCTTCGACGTGCTCTACACCGGAGCGCGCGGCGCGGGGTCATGGGAGTTCGCGCCGCCCACCACCACCCAGTCGGCCAACGACACAGCGCGCGTCGCCTGGAACACGGTGCACGCCGCCGTGCGGAGCACGAACTCCAACGCGAACTCGAACGTGGTAGCGACCTCGTTCCAGCAGCCGCTGCTCACAACCGTCAAGTCCGTGGTCACGACGGTGACCCCGGGACCGTTCGTGGGCGGGCAGGACATCCTGTACCGCGTGCGCGTGACCAACACCGGCGCTGCGCGCGCCTACGGCGTGAGCTTCGTGGACACCATGCCGGCCGCGTCCTCGTCGGCGACGCTCACGCTCGCCCTCCTCTCGGGCGTCGGTGACGTCAAGCCGAACGCATCCCTGACGTCGACGACGACCGTGCTACGAGGCGCCTTCGATTCGAGCGTGTCGATCGGCACCACCCAGACGCTGATCCTCGAGTACCGCGTCACGCTCGCGCCCAACGTCGGCGCCGGTGTCACACTCACCAACACCGCCGACATGAACTGGGCGAGCCTCCCGGGCGCCCCCGCGGGATCTCGCTCCTACGTCGACGGGCCGTACGAGAACTGGACCGCCGACACCTCGAGCTTCACGACCGCCGCCGCCCCCGCCACGATCACCAAGCGCACGTCGACGGCGGGACCGATCCGCATCGGCGACACCGTGACGTACTCGATCGACTGCACCGTGCCGGCGAACACCGTCATGTGGTGGCCGGCGATCAGCGACCGCATGGACAAGCGCGGGGTCACCTACGTATCCGAGTCGGCGACGATCACCACACGCGCCAACCCGCCGTCGGTTCCCGCGACGTTCAGCGTGACGTCCACACCGACCATCACGCTGACGGGCGGCAACTCGACGACGTACGCGTGGACGCTGGCCGACCCGATCGACAACTCGGGCAACCCGCTTCCCTATGCGTTCACGCTCTCGTTCTCGGTCCGCTACAACGGGCTCAACGGCGCGGCTTGGGAGATGTGGCCTGCTGGAACCACCTCGCCCGGCCACTCGCTGATCGACACCGCCTCCTTGGCGTGGCGCGACGTCTCCGCGGGCGGACCCACGCCCAACCACACGGTCGCGAGCAACTCGGTGAGCACCACGGTGCGACAGCCGCTCATCCGCACCGTGAAATCGATCGTCACAACGGTGACCCCTCCGCCCTACGTGGGAGGCAGCCCGATCCGGTACCGCATCACGCTCACCAACCCGGGCTACAACACCGCCTATGACATCGTCACGACCGACACCTTCCCGGCCGAGGTACAGAGCGCGGTGCTTGCGACCGCGACGGAGTCGGGAGTCGGCTCTCTCATGAGCTCGGCCACGGTGGTCACGTCACTGCCCACCAGTACGGTGACGTTCGACCAGAGCGTGTCGATGGGGACGACGCAGACGATCATCCTCGAGTACGACTGCGTGCTCGCCCCGACCGTCGGCGCCGGAGCCACCCTAACGAATCGCGCCGATGCGAACTGGTCGTCGCAGCCCGGCACCGTCACGGGTGAACGGGTCTACAACGACTCGGCACAAGAGGGGGCGACGTGGGTGCAGGACACCACGAGCGTGGCTACGACCACACCCCCGGCGACGTTCTCCAAGCAGATCTCCGGTGCGACCACCGGCACGATCGGCTCGGCGGTCGTGTACTCACTGGACACGACCGTACCCGCCAACGAGACGGCCTATTCGCTTGTCGTGACCGACACGGTGCCGGACTACCTCACCGTGGTCGCGGCGAACGCGTCGCTACCGGGCACCGTGACCGTCGGCACTCCGGGGCCGAGCGGAACGCTCGTGACCTACAGCGGCGGTGATGTCTCCGGCGGCGCATCGGTCGCGACCCTCTCGGTGACGCTGCTGTGCCAGGTGCGCGACGTGCGCTACAGCGGCACCCAGACGCCGAGCGGCGCGTTCAACAACAGTGCGCTGCTCGCCTGGCGCACGCGGTCGAGCGGCGGTACGACACTCACCGCCTCAGGCGGTCCCGTCGCGTTCACCGTCATGCAGCCCAACCTCACGATCACCAAGGCTGTGACGCCGGCGACCGCGGGACCGGGCGACACCGTCACCTACACGAGCGTCGTGACCAACACCGGCAACTCGCCGGCACACGAGCTTCGCTGGGGCGACACGGCAAGTGCGCTCCTGACCACGCCCACGCTCGTGGCAGTCAAGCCGAGTGGTATGGCGACGCTCACCGCGGGCGTCGACTTCACCACCGCATCGACCGCGACATCGCTCGGCGTGATCTTCGACCAGCCAAGCAGCCCGGCTATCGACCCCGGCCAGACGGTGACGTTCACGTGGACGTCGACGGCGGTCGCGGGCATCCACAACGGTGCGTCGATGCCCGACACGGCGACGATCACCTCGTACACGTCTGTGCCGGGGTCCCCGGCAGCGCGCACGTACGGGTCGGTGAACGCCACCCGTTCGGTGACGGCGCTATCGCCCGCCCTCGTGACGAGCAAGAGCGTCCTCGGCGGCGCGAACGCCGCGTATCCGCTCCGAGGCGACAGCGTGCGCTTCCGCTACACCGTCCGTAACGTGGGCACGGCGCCCGCAACGGCGGTCACCGCTACCGACACCCTTCCCGCCGACCTCTCCTACGTCGCCGGCACCTCCTCGGCGACCTGGCCGAGCGGTTCGTCGGCGAGCGACCCGGCGGGTGGGACCGGTCCCACCCTCACATGGGCGCCGGGCGTCACACTGCAGCCTGGTCAGACGCTCACCGTCGACTTCGACGCGCTCGTGAGCTCGGGTGCAGCCACCGGCACCGTCATCAACACCATCACCGCAAGCGCCACCGACCTGCTCGGTGCGCCGGTTCCGGCGAACTGCGCGAGCTGGGTTACGAGCGACACCGACGCACTCGACCGCGCGACCGCACCGATCCGCATCGTGCAGCCGGGTATCGCGCTCACCAAGGTGCTCGCGACCGGCGGCGACACGCACGTGCAGGTCGGTCAGCTGACCGGCTTCCGCGTCAGCGTCGTCAACACCGGCGACACCACGCTGACCCCCACGGCCGTGACCGACACGTTCGATCCCACGGTGCTCCAGTACGTCTCGGCGAGTGTAGCGCCATCGAGCACGGCCGCCGGGACCATCACCTGGAACAGCTTCGGCACGATCGCCCCGGGTGCGACGCGCAGCGTGAACGTCACGTTCACCGTGCTCGCGCAGCCGGCGAGCAAGCTCGCGACGAACTACGCGAGCGTTGTGGCCACCGACCAGTTCAGCCATCCCGTGCCGGGCACGCAGGACACCGCGACCGTGAACGTCACGCGGCCTCGCGTGAGCGTGAGCAAGGCGCTGCACGCCGGTCAGGACACGATCATCCAGGTCGGCGAGCACGTCGCGTTCGACCTCACCGTCACCAACTCCGGTGATCAGACGCTGACCACGGTGCCGCTTGCCGACACCTACAACAGCGCACACCTCACGTACGTGGGCGCCAGCGTGACCGAGAGTGCGACCGGCGTGGGCAGCGTGTCGTGGGCCAACGTCGCGTCGCTTGGCACGAACGGTGTGCTCGCACCGGGTGCCTCGGTCACGATCGTGGCCACCTTCACCGCGGCGAGCGTGCCCGCGGGCAAGACCACGAACGACACCGCTACCATCAACGGCGCGCTCGTTCGAGACATCAACAACGACTCGACGCCGTCGACCTCCTCGGTGAGCTCGATCGCGATCAGCGCGCCGTCGGTCACCGTCGTCAAGACGCGCGCCACCGGCCAAGACCCGCAGATCCAGGTGGGTCAGACCGTCACCTATCGCCTCGCAGTAACCAACTCGGGCGACACCACGCTCGCGACGATTCCGCTGACCGACGCGTGGGACGCCGCCGCGCTCGGTTCGCCCGTCTCCGCGCCGGCCGGCGCGTTCGCGCCGGGCTCGGGCAGCTGGACCCTCGGGCCACTTTCGCCGGGAGCCTCGACCGTCGTCACGCTCACGCTCACCGCGCTCGCCGTGCCTGCGGGTCAGGTCACGACCGATACGGCGACCGTCTCGGGTACCGACGTCAACGGTGACCCCGCGCCCGGCAACGACTCCAGCGAGAGCGTCCGGATCACGCGTCCGGCGGTAGCGATCGTGAAGTCGCGCCATGCGGGTCAGGACCCGCAGGTGCAGGTGGGCCAGACGGTGCAGTTCGACATCGCGGTCACCAACACCGGCGACACGACGCTGACCACCGTCCCGCTCGCCGATACGTTCGACGCGGCGGCACTCACGTATACCACCGCCACGGTAGCGCCAAGCGGATCGGGCGCCGGTACGCTGACCTGGAACAACGTCGGCCCGCTCGCAGTCGGACAGGCAGCCACGGTGACCGTCTCGTTCACGGCTGCCGCCGTGCCGCTCGGCCAGGTCACGACCGACACCGCCGCGGTCTCCTCGGCAACGGATGTCTACGGCGACCACCCTGCCGACGCCAACGCCACCGCGGACGTGACGATCACACACCCGGCTGTTGCGGTCACCAAGTCGCTGCACGCCGGGCAAGACCCGCAGATCCAGCTCGGAGAGACGGTGACGTACGACATCACCGTCACGAACACGGGCGACACCACGCTCGACACGCTGACCGTGGGCGATGCATGGGATGGCGCGTTCCTTGCGTTCGACAACGCCTCCCCCGCCGCCGCTTCCGGCAGCGCGGGCGCGACGTGGACGATCGGTCCGCTCGCGCCGGCCGCCAGCCAGACGCTGCAGCTCACGCTGCAGGCGACCGGCTGGCCGCCCTCGCTCGCGACGACCGACGTCGCGAGCGCCGTCGCTACCGACACCTACGGTGACCCCGCTACGAGCACGCCGAGCGCTGCCTCCGTGTCGATTACGCATCCCGACATCGCGGTCGCGAAGTCGCTCGCTGTCGGCCAGGACCCTGAGATCCAGGTGGGTCAGCAGGTCACGTTCGACCTGCGCGTCACCAACACCGGCAACGTGGCGCTCGCGTCCGTACCGGTGACCGATACCTTCGACGCTGCCGCCCTCGCGTTCACGACCGCCACCGTGGCCCCCAGCTCTGTCGGCGCGGGTACGCTCGGATGGAGCAACGTGGGGCCGATCGCGGTGGGTCAGACGGTGATCATCCCGGTCACCTTCACCGCTCTCGCGGTCCCGGCGGGCCAGCTCACGGTCGACTCACTGTCGACCTCCGGCGGCACCGACACGTTCGGCGATCCCGTCCCGAGCGCGAGCGCCACGGCAGCAGTGCGCATCACGGCACCGGCGCTTTCGATCACGAAGGCGCTGCACGCGGGTCAGGACACCGCCGTGCAGGAAGGCGACCCGGTCGCCTTCGACATCACGATCGCCAACACCGGTGACACCACGCTGACGACCGTCCCTCTTACCGACACCTACGACGCCTCGCGCCTCGACTTCACGAGCGCAGCTCCGTCGCAGAGCACCACGTCGGCCGGGTCGATCGGCTGGGCGAACGTCGGCCCGCTGTCGCCGGGTGACTCTGCGACCGTCGTCACGACGTTCTCGGCGGTGTGGAACGGTGCGGGGCAGCTCGCGACCAACACCGCGACCACCCCGCGCGCCACCGATGAGTACGGCGACCACACGACGACCCAGACCGCCTCGGCGTCGCTGAAGGTCACGCGTCCGGGACTCGAGCTCACCAAGACGCGCGTGACCGACGGCGCGATCCAGTCGAGCCAGACGGTCACCTTCGACCTCACCGTCACCAACACCGGCGACACCACGCTCACCACCGTGCCGCTCACCGACACGTGGGACGACGCGTACCTGCTCTTCAGCTCATCGGCACCGGTCACCGTCGCGGGCTCCGGCTTCGCGTCGTGGGACGTCGCGCCGATAGCCCCGGGTGACTCGGCGACCGTGAACCTCACGCTCGTCGCACTGCAGCCGGTCCCGGGCCTGACCACCATCGACACGGCCACCGTGGTCGGCGCACTCGATGAGAACGACGACCCTGCCAACGACGATATCGCGACCGACTCGGTCGACATCACGAAGCCGGGTGTCGCGATCGACAAGGTACGGCACGCCGGCCAGGACGCACAGGTACAGGTGGGCGACACCGTCACCTTCGACCTCGGCGTGACCAACACCGGCGACACGACGCTGACCACCGTGCCGCTCTCCGACACGTTCGACCCAGCCGTGTTCGCGTTCGACTCAGCATCGACCGCGCCGGACAGCAACACCGGCGGCTCGGTGTCGTGGAACAACATCGGCCCGATCTCGGCCGGCCAGACCACGACCGTCACGGTCACGCTCGAGGCGATCGCCACGAGCGGCGGCGGCTCGAGCGTCGACACCGCAACCGTCAGCGGAGCGACCGACAGCAACGGCGACCCCGCACCGGACGCTTCCGATGAGGCCACAGCGCGCGTCACCGCACCCAGCCTCTCTATCAGCAAGACGCCGGCGCCCGGCCAGGACCCGCAGGTCCAGGTGGGTCAGAGCGTCCAGTACCGGCTCACATTCACCAACACCGGTGACACGACGCTGACATCGGTCCCCATGCGAGACGACTGGGATGCGTCCGTGCTGACGGGCAACTGGTGCACCGGTTCTGCCGTGTTCGGCCCAGGCTGGGTGACGTGGGCCAATGTCGGCCCGCTCGCCCCAGGCCAGTCGCGCGTGTACCAACTCGGCCTCACCGCAGTGGCCCCGGCCCCCGGCCTCGTCACGAGCGACACCGCGGCGATCTCCGGCACCGACGAGTTCGGTGATCCGGCCGCCGAGACGTCCTCCTCGGCAAGCGTGATGGTCACGCGGCCCGACGTGACGCTTTCCAAGAGCCGCCACGCCGGACAAGACACCGAGATCCAGGTCGGCGAGACGGTCGCGTACGACCTCGTCGTAACGAACTCCGGTGACACCACGCTTGCCACGGTGCCACTCTCCGACACCTTCGACGACGCCGCGCTCACCTTCACGACCGCCACCGTCGCCCCGGACAGCACCGGTGCCGGCAGCCTCGCGTGGAACAACGTCGGGCCGCTTGCGCAGGGCGAGTCCACGACGGTGACGGTCACCTTCACCGCAGCCGCCGTCCCGGCGGGCCAGGTCACCACCGACACCGCGAACGTCACCAATGTCCGCGACACCTACGACGATCCGGCACCAGACCGTGCGAGTGACGCCGACATCCGCATCACCGCACCGGATGTCGCCATCGACAAGGTGCTGCACGCCGGCCAAGACACCGCGGTGCAGGCGGGCCAGACGGTGACCTACGACATCACCGTCACCAACACCGGCGACACGACGCTTGTCACCGTGCCGGTCTCAGACACCTACGACGAGACCGTGCTCGCGTTCACGAGTGCCACTCCCGCCATCGACTCCACCTCGATCAACGAGGTCGGCTGGAGCAACGTCGGTCCGCTCGATCCGGGCGAGTCGACGACGATCGTGGCGACGTTCACCGCGATCGTGAACCCGGCAGGCCAGGTCACCACCGACACCGCCACCGCGCACGACGTCATCGACGAGTACGGCGACTCCCCCGCCGACGCGAGCGACGACGCGGACGTGAAGGTGACAGTCCCGTCCCTGACGCTCGACAAGTCCCCGGCCGCCGGCCAGGACCCCTACATCCAGGCCGGGCAGACGGCGACGTTCGACCTCACGGTCACCAACACCGGCGACACGACGCTCACCTCCGTCCCGCTCGCCGACACCTGGGATGACACCCTCCTCACGTACACATCCTCCGACTGGCCGCTCGCGGCCCAGAGCGGTGGCTCGGCGTCGTGGGACATCGCCCCGATCGGCCCGGGCGCATCGGTCACGGTCCGACTCGTGCTCACCGCCACCGGCGCCTATGCGCCGCACACCCTCACAGATACGGCGACCGTCACCGGTGCCCTCGACGAGAACGCCGACCCGGCCGCCGACGCCACCGACACCGCGACGATCGACCTGACCCACGGCGAAGTCGACGTTGTGAAGTCGCTCGCGGACGGGCAGGACCCGGTCGTGCAAGTCGGCCAGCCGGTCAGCTACGACATCGCGGTCACGAACATCGGTGACGTCGACCTGACCACCGTCCCGCTGTCCGACGCGTTCGACAGCGCGGTCTTCGGTTACTCCGCCTCGAGCATCGCTCCGAGTTCGACCGCACCCGGCCTCGTGTCGTGGGGCGATATCGGGCCGCTCGCGGTAGGCCAGACGACGACGGTCACCGTCACGATGATCGCCGTCGGTACGAGCGATGTGAGCGCCAGCATCGACACCGCCACCGTGGCCGGCGCAATCGACATCAACGATGATCCGGCGATCGGCGACCACGACACGGCTGGTGCGATGGTCACGCGTCCGGCGGTCGAGATCGACAAGGTCCTCGCTTCCGGCCAGGCCGCGAACGTTCCTCTCGGCGCGCTGGTCACCTACGACCTCGTGGTCACGAACTCCGGCGACACGACGCTTGCCACCGTGCCGCTCGCCGACACCTTCGACCCGGCGCAGCTTGAGCTCGTCTCGACATCGTTCCAGCCCACCGACGCGCCGGCGCCGGGGGTCGTGAGCTGGCCGAACGTAGCCGCACCGCTCGGCATCGCGCCAGGTGATTCGGTCCGCGTGCCGGTCACCTTCCGCGCCATCGCCGCCGGGCCGAGCAGGACGGACACTGCCACGATCGTCGGCGCAGTCGACGTCTTCGGCGACCAGCCTCCCAACGTGACTGACACCAACGCCGATCTTGGCGTGTTCGACCCCGGCATGTTCGTCATCTCGAAGAGCGCCGATCCCACGGCCGGCACGATCATGCTGCCGGGCCAGCGCATCACGTACACCCTCACGTGGGACAACACGCAGCAGGTCGACATACCCGACGTCGTCATCACCGACGTGCTGCCCGACTCGGTGGACTACGTCGCCGGCAGCCTGATGCTGGGCCTCGGCTCGCAGACCGATGCGGCGGATGCCGACGCAGGCTCGTTCGACGAGGCCTCGAGCACCGTGCGCTTCGATCTCGGCACCGTGAGCGCGATGACGAGCGGCTCCGCGACGTTCCAGGTGGTCGTGGCGCCCGAAGAGCGCTCGGCCGCCGGCGTCATGAACAGCGCGCTCTACACGAGCTCGGACAGCACGCTGGGTGTGGCGGGACCGGTCTTCCACCCGGTCGATCCGTTCACCATCGAGAAGCGCGGCCGCGACATCAACGGCGGCAGGCTCAAGGGCGGCGACATCATCGAGTGGACGATCACAGTCACCAACATCGGCCTGACCTCGACGACGCACGTGGTGGTCACCGACAACGTGCCCTCGACGACCACCTACGTGAAGAACAGCATCCGCGGCAGGGGTGCCAACGACTCCAAGCAGCCCAGACTGCGATGGGACATCGGCGAGATGGCCGTGGGCGAAGTGCAGGTCCTGAAGTTCCGATCGCGGGTCAAGAAGGGCCTGCCGACGGGGACCAAGATCAGGAACCAGGCCGTGGTCTCCTCGGATCAGAGCCTGCCCAAGAAGTCCGACAACCCCAAGACCTCGACCAGTGGCGACCCGACGATCCTCGTCGCGAAGACCAGCGGCTCCGAGGGCTGGCGCATCCCGCTCGGTATCGCATTGATCCTGCTGGTTGCCGGGTTCTGGGTCTGGCCACGACGAAGAAGGTTGGCGATGGCAACCGCACAGCGTGACATCTCGGACCGGAAGGCTGGTGGCCGCAATGCGTAGCCCCAACAACCTGCTCTCGAACACCGGCATCAAGATCGCACTCAGCATGGTGCTCCTGACGGCCGCGCTCGGACTGATCCTGTGGGACAGCGAGTTCGCACTCGGCCTGAAGCTCAAGCTCGACCGCAACGAGCGACCCACCTACGCGACGAGACTGCTGCCCAACCTCACGCCGCTGCGCAGCAAGATCGTCGGCAACCGGGTCGTGTCTGACGCCGTGAGCATCGACGCCCGAATCTACGGCGGCTCGAACTCGGCCGGTCCGCTCGCGAAGGGCGTCTGGATCGACCCGCACGGCTCGACGCCGGGCAAGGGCGAGCCGATCGTCATCGCGGGACACCGCACCACGCACCACTTCGCGACGCTGCACCTCATCAAGCGCGGCATGCCGGTGATCGTGTACTGGCAGGGCAAGGAGTATGACTACATCGTCAAGAGCGTGAAGCCCATCAACGGCTCGAGCGGGCTCAACGTCCAGAAGGACGCCCCGGGCACCGGCGAGCGGCTGATCCTGTACACCTGCACGCCCAAGTGGCAGGGCGACAAGCGCCACGTCGTGGTCGCGGTCCCCTACAAGCCCAAGAAGTAGCGCGCCGCACGCCCGAGCGCCACCGCACGCAAAGCGACCCCCGCCGCCGAGAAGGCCGCGGGGGTCGCATGCGTTGCAGGGGAACCGGGTACGCCGTCGAGCGACTCACGCGCTGCGGGTGCGTGTGTTGCGCGCGTCCGCCGCCCGCGAGCTTACTCGGCGACGGCGATGACCTCGATCTCGACGCGCGCGTCCTTCGGCAGCGCCTTGACCGCGACGGTCGAGCGCGCAGGGAACGGCTCGGCGAAGTACTCGGCATACTTGCCGTTCATGGTCGCGAAATCAGCCATGTCGGTGAGGAAGACGGTCGTCTTCACGACGTTGGCGAGCGTGAGCCCCGCAGCCTCGAGCACCGCCGAGACGTTCTTGAGGCACTGGTCGGTCTGGCAGCCGACGCATCCTTCGCGCAACTCGCCGGTCTCGGGGACGATCGGCGTCTGGCCCGCGCAGTAGAGGAAGTCACCCACGCGGATGGCGGCGGAGTAGGGACCGAGCGCGGCGGGGGCCTTCTCGGCGACGATGGCGGTCTTGGTGGGCATGCGTGCTCCTTGCGGTCGTGCGCGCCGATGGCGACGCGCGGTTGGGATGAACCTGCGGATCCGCTAGTGGGGGCAGTTGGTCTTGTTCGCGGCTTCGATGCAGGCGAACTTCACGACCTCGCTCACGGTCGGGTGGCCGAAGACCGAGTGCCCGACCTGCGCGACGGTGAGGCCTGCGCTCATCGGGACCGAGATCTCCTGGATGAGTTCGGCGGCACCCGGGCCGACGATCTGCGCGCCGATGATGCGACCGGTGACGTTCTCGGCGACGATCTGCACGAAGCCTTCGGCGTGGCCCTCGGCGAGCGCCTTGCCGTTGCCGGCGAACTTCATGACGACCTGCACCACATCGAGGCCGCGGTCCTTCGCGCTGTCGCGCGTCGAGCCCACGACGCCGATGCCCGGCTCCGTGTACACGGCCGCCGGCACGTACGCGAGGTTCACGTTGGCGACCGGTCCGCCGCCGTTCAGCTCCGCGACCGCGTTCTTCGCCGCGGCCTCGCCCTCGGCCTCGGCGACGTGCGCGAGCATCATCCCGCCGATGAGGTCGCCGATGGCATACACCCCGGCGATGTTCGTGCGGAAGAACGGGTCGACCTTGACCGCCGCGCGGTCCATCTCGATGCCCGCCTCGGCGAAGCCGAAGCCCAGGCCGTTGGGACGGCGACCGGGGGCGGAGAGCACGATATCGGCCTCGAGCGTGGAGCCGTCGGTGAGGGTCGCGGTGACGCGCTCGCCGCTCTGTGCTACGGAGTCGACCGCCACGCCCAGGCGGAAGATGACGCCGAGCGCCTCGAGCGCCTTCTGGACCTCCCGCTGGACGCGCTTGTCGTTACCGGGCAGCACGGCGGGCGTGAGCTCGACGACATGCACGGTCGAGCCGAAGTTGGCATACGCGTCGGCGAACTCGAGCCCGATGACCCCGCCGCCGATGATGACGATCTCGCCCGGGACGTCGGAAAGCGCCGTGGCCTCGTCGCTCGTCCAGACGCGCTCGAGCGAGTGGTCGATGTTCGGGAGCAGGAACGGCACCGAGCCGGTCGCGAGGATCACGGCGTCGGCCGCGATGGTGACGGTCGAGCCGTCTGCCCGTGCGACCTCGATGGTCTTGGGTGCCGTCAGCGCGCCCTCGCCGTAGACGACCTCGACCTTGAGCCGCTTGGCCGAGCCCTCGATCTGCCCCACGAGCTCGTCGACGACGCCCTCCTTGCGCGCGCGCAACGCAGGCACGTCGACCGTCGCGGGCGTCGCTACCAGGCCGTAGTCTGCGGCGTGGCGCGTGTCGGCGACGATGTGCGCCGAGCGCAGGATCGTCTTGGTGGGGATGCATCCCCAGTTCAGACACGTCCCGCCAAGGCGCTCCTTCTCGACCAACGTGACCTGTGCGCCGAGACGTGCCGCCTCGAACGCCGCCGAGTAACCACCGGGGCCGCCGCCCAGTACTGCGATGTGCATCGCTTCCTCCGAAGATGTGGGTGTGGGGCGATAGTGGCAGGAATTCTAGCACGCTGACGTGGCCGGGTCGCTTGGGCGCGGTACGCCGGTCGGCGGGCTTGGCCGACGGCACGGTGGGGTACCTTTTCAGGTGAACACGACCGTCCCGGAACGGAGACCCGATGAGCCGGTACTTCCCATCAGCCGAGGTGGTAGTCGAGGCGCGGCGCCAACTCGCGACCGGGCACTACGCCGATGTCGACTCCCTCATGCGCCTCGACGAACTCGACGAGCCCTACGACGGCGCCCTCGACGAGGTGCTCGCCGAGTTCGTGGACCTGGCGCGCGAGATAGGACTCGAGTCGCCCGAGGACGGCGGCTTCGTCGTGCTCGTGCCGGTATCGGTGAACGGCGTGTCCCACACCACCCCTGTCCTCGTCGACATGCACTACCGCGAGCTGTCGTTCACGAGCCACCCGGAGCTGGGCGCAGGCGCGATCCCGGATGAGGTGCTCGTCGAGAACCCTCGCCTGCTCCACGTGGTGCGCGCCGAACTCCTCGGCGTCATCGCCACCTGGCACAACAGCGAGATCGCGGAGGAGTAGCCGCTTCGGTCCTCGCCGCACGCGCATGATCTGACCGCATGCGAAAGCCCCGCCCGGCAGGTCCCCGGGCGGGGCTTCGTGTCGTAGGGATCGGGCTACCCCTGAGCCTACTTGGCCTTGACCGTCTTGCCGGTGACGGAGTCGGTAGTGCTGTACTTGGAGCTGCCGGGCCACACCGCGTACAGCGTCCACGTACCCTTGCTGAGCTTGATGCCCTTGAGGTACTTCGTGCTGCCCCCTGTCGGGTGCGACACCTTGGGCAGATAGAACCGCTTCGTGGTCGAACCCTTCTTGGCGAGGATCATCATCTTCTGCGACGTGGTGATGTTGCGCGAGGCGGTGACCGCGACCGCGAACGTCGAGCCCGCGTTGACTGTGGACTTCGACGACGGAACGGTGATCGTCACGTTCTTCGATTCACCCGCCACATACAGATCGATGTAGATGGTGTTGGTCGTCCCGCCGTAATACGGCAGCCAGGTGCTCGTCGCATCGCCCGAGTAGAACATGCCGCTCGGATCGATTGCCGATTCCTTGTACGTCACATTCGTGCCGCGGAGTCCCTTGAACGTCGCCGCAGCGTACTTGTCGACCGTCTTCGAGAACGTCTGCACGGTGTTCACGGCGGACTTCTGCTGCACGATCACATAGCTGCCCTTGATCCGCGTATACGGATGACCGATTCGACGAACCACGTTCTTGAGCGTCGTCGCCGTGTGCATCTGCACGTTGACGGTGTGGTACGGAAGAGCCGGCGTGAAATCGCTTCCGTCGTCGAAGTTGGCCTGATTGTTCGCCCACTGCTCTCCGTACTTGTTGGAGGGATCACGGAACTGCAGCTTGTAGTCGTCGGCATTGTCGAGCCACAGCGAATACTGACCTGTGGCGTTCGTGACCGTACTCCACGCGTACGACCCATCGCTGTCCTTGTAGGCGCTGACGATGATGCCCTGTATCGGCGCCGAGGTACCCGAGTCGGTGACGGTTCCGTCGATGCCCGTGAGCGGGAAGAAGATGATCGGCGGGAAGATGATGATCGGGTCGAGGGCCTGAGCCGGTACGACCCACGCGAACACCATGACGATCGTCAGTGCGAGTGTCGCCCACTTCCCAAGGCGACGTGTCTTGCCCCTCATAGCGAACCCCCTCTCGGCAGCGGCGCACAGCGCCGCTTCACCCCAGACCTAACAGGAGGTTCGTTCCCACACGGCCCGCGCGGGTCACCACCACGGGAGGACGACTTGCGCGCGCGACGGCGGCCGGACGGGAGTCGGAAAGATGCGCGGCCTACAGCCCGGCTTCCTCGATGATGCGCACGACGGCATCGTCGCTGCCAAGCGGCATGATGTGCACGCCATCGGCGATATCGCGCAACGCCCTGACCTGCTCGGTCGCGATCGCGATCGCCTCCTCAAGCGGCTTCTCAGCTGCGGTGATGCGGTCCTCGATCCATGACGGGACCATGAGGCCCGCGAGACGCTCGTTGATGAACTTGATGACCCGCGGGCTCTTGAACAACAGGATGCCGGCGATGAGCTTGGCGCCCGTGGGCTTGAGCGCCTCAGCAGCGCGTGCGAACTTCTCGACATCGGTGACGGCCTGCGTCTGGAAGAACACCGCCCCGGCTTCGATCTTCTGGTAGGCGCGCTCGAGCTGGATCTCCCACGGCTCCGCCTCGGGGAAGAGCGCCCCGCCGATGAAGAAGTCGGTCCCGCCATCCAGCGGAGTGCCGTTCATGTCGATGCCGTCGTTGAGCTGCTTCGTGACCTCGATGAGCAGCGTCGAGTCGAGATCGAACACGCCCTTGGCCTGCGGATGATCGCCACCACGCGGGTCGTCGCCGGTCACGACCAGCACGTTCTCGAGCCCGAGCGTCCACGCCGCGAGCAGGTCGCTTTGCAGCGCGAGGCGGTTACGGTCGCGGCACGTCTGCTGGAAGATCGGCTCGCACCCGTTCCCGTTGTCGAGCACGACCCGGGACGCCGCAAGCGACGACAGGTGCAGCGTCGCCCCTTGGTTGTCTGTCACGTTGAGCGCGTGGCACACCGGCGCGAGCTTGCGAACGCTGTCGAGCATCGCCGAGTAGTCCGTCCCGTGGGGCGGGGCGACCTCGCCGGTGATGACGAACTCGCCCACATCGAGCATGTCGCGCAGCCGGCTCACGAGCCGCTGCCCTGAGCACCCGTGCCGGCGTCCGCCGCCTTCACGCCCTCGCGCAGGTTGACCGCACCCGGCTTCAGCTTCGCCGAGTAGTCCTTGGCCTCGATGCGCGCCACGCGGCTTCTCCCCTGCTCGTGCAGACGCTGCTTGATCTTGACGTGCGTGCACTCGCGGTCGCGCAGCACCTCGCACTTGCCGTCCCACATGCCACCGCACGGGCCGTTCAAGAGCCCCTTCGGGCACGTCGTGACCGGGCAGATGCCCGCGGTCTTGTCGAGCACGCAGTCGCCGCACATCTGGCAGCGCTCCTCGAACACCCCGTGCCTGACCACGTTGCCCAGGAACACGCTCTCGAGCCCCGGGTAGACCGGCTTCTTGATCGCGTCGGCAGCGGTCTGCACGCCGGCGCCGCACGCGAGCACGAGCACCGCATCGGCGGCGTCGATCTGCGCCTGGTGCTTGCGCATCTCAAGCCGCGTCCCGCCCGAGTGGCAGGCGACCGCGCCCACGACCGTGCCCGTGACCTGGAATCCGGCAGCCTCGAGGGCCGCCTTCGCCTTCATGAGTTCGGCTGCGCCCCCGGTGCGAGCGACTGTCGCGCACTCGCCACACCCCATCACGAAGACGGTCTTCGCGCCCTGTTCGCGCAGATTGTCCTTGATCCGCTGCCACTCGCGCGGCTTGGTGATGATCATCGTCGAGCCTACTTCCCGAGAATCGCTTCGCGCACCACGTTGACACACCCGGGCGCATCCGCCGAGTACCCCGCGCCGATCTGCTCGGCCCACTCCGGCGTCACGACAGCGCCGCCCACGAACACCGGCGTGCCCGTGCCGGTAGCACGCACCGCCTCGACCGTCTCGCGCATCGCCGGCAGCGTGGTGGTCATGAGCGCCGAGAGGCACACCGCGTCCGCGTCGGCAGCGGCCGCCACGACGTCTTCGATCGCGACATCCACGCCGAGGTCGTTCACGTCGAAGCCCTGGCTCTCGAGCAGCGACACGCAGATGTCCTTGCCGATCGAGTGGATGTCACCCTTGACGGTCGCGAAGGCCACGAGCCCTTCACTCGAATCCGCCGAGTCGGGCAGGTATGTCTTCACGCGAGCGACGGCGACCTTCATCGCCTCGGCTGCGATCATCATCTGGGGCAGGAACACCTCGCCGCGGCCGTACGCGTCGCCCAGGCGCTGGATGGCGGGCGTCAGCACGCCGCCGATGACCTCGTTCGCCGGCAGCCCGCTGTCGATCACGCTGTCAACGAGTACCGGCGCCGCGTCGGCGTCGCCGCGCAGCACCGCCGTCTCGAGCGAGGCCCTGGGGTCGACGGCCGTCTCGGCGTCGGACCCCGCGCCCACGAGCGCGTCAGTGCCCGCCGCTGCAGCCTCGATCGCCGAGGCGAACGCGGCGTCCCAGGCTGCCCACACGCTGCCATGCACGCCGGCGTCCACACCAGCCTCGCGCGCCTGGTTCGCGACGCGCACCGCCTCCATGACGACGTGGTCGTTCGGGTTGACGATCGCCGCGTCGAGGCCACTCTCGGCCGCTGCCTCGATGAACGCCGCGTTGAGCAGCGCCCGGCTCGGCAGGCCATGGCTCACGTTGCTGACGCCGAGGATCGTAGCGAGGCCCGAAGCATGCACGGCGGCGAGCGCCTCGACGGTCGTGCGCGGGGCGCCCGCGTCCGTCGCCGCGGTCATCACGAGTGCGTCGACCACGAGCGCCTCATCGGCGATGCCGGCGGCGTGCGCGGCAGCGCGGATGCGCTCGACGATCGCGACGCGGCCGGCGGCGTCGGCAGGGATGCCGTCGTCATCGAGCGCGAGCACGACCACCGCGGCACCGTAGCGGGCCACAAGCGGCAGCACGGCTGCGATCGACGCCGCCTCGCCGTTGACGCTGTTGACGAGCGCACGGCCCGGGTACACGCGCAGCGCCGCTTCGAGGGCGGCGAAGTCGGTGGTGTCGATGACGAGCGGCAGGTCGGTGCTGCCGACGAGCGCCGTGACCGCTGCGGGCAGCGCGACGGCCGCCTCGACCCCCGCCGCGCCCACGTTCACGTCGAGCAGGTCGGCGCCTGCCGCCTGCTGCTCCGCCGCGAAGCCGCGCACGGTGCTCATCGCGCCCGCTCGCAGCTCCTCGGCGAGCGCCTTCTTGCCGGTCGGGTTGATGCGCTCGCCTACCACGCGCACGGGAGCGCCGGCGCCCAGCGTCGTCAGCCCGCGCGGCCCGGCGACGACGGTGCCCGCGAAGCCGCGGTCCGCGATCTCGACGCAGTCCTTGTCGGCGACGGCATCAACGATCGCGCCGGTGAACGCCGGGGTGGAACCGCAGCACGAGCCGATCGCGGCAGCGCCTGCGAGCCGCGCTGCGGCTGCGAAGGCAGCCATCTCATCCGGCGTGCCGGGAAACAACGTCGAGCCGTCCTCGGCAAGCGTTGGCAGACCCGCATTCGGCTGCACGAGCACCGGCAGCTTCGTCGCCTTCACCATGCGCGCAAGAAGCGGCAGCATCTGGTCGGGGCCGAGGCCGCAGTTGAGCGCGACCGCATCGGCACCGGCGGCCTCGAGGATGACCGCGGCGACCTCGGGCTCGGTGCCCGAGATGTCCATGCGCCCGGACAGACCGAACGTGCAGCTCGCGAAGACCGGCAGATCGCACACGGACTTCGCGGCGAGCACGGCGCAGCGCGCCTCGGCGATGTCGGTCATGGTCTCGATGAGGATCGCATCGGGATTCTCGGCGGCGAGTGCGGCGGCCTGCTCCGCAAACGCCGAGAAGACCTCGTCGAATGTCGCAGGTCCGAGCGGCTCCATCACAAGGCCCGTGGGGCCCATGTCGGCGAGCACGTGCGGCGACCCGAACTGCTTGGCGATACGTACGGCGGCGCGGTTGAACTCCTCGACGCGGTCGGCGTAGCCGTACTCGGCGAGCTTGGGCCCCGAGCCGCCGAACGTGTTCGTGGTCGAGCAGTCACTTCCCGCGAGCTGATAGAAGCGGTGCACGTCCCCGATCATCTCCGGGGCGGTGATGTTGAGCAGTTCCGGGCACTCGCCCGGCCGCATTCCCGCGCGCTGGAGCATGGTGCCCATCGCACCGTCGACGACGAGGACTTCCCTGCCGAGGCGGTTCATGATGTCGGGCATGCTCCACGTCCTTTCAGCGCCGGCGGCTGTGGACCGCCGCGCGAGGTACCCGCTACTCCTTCAAGCCGTCGACGTACCTGACGGCCATCCACCACATCGAGCCGATGAAGAGCGCTGCCAGCAGCATCATCTCGGCCAACGGGCTGAAGCCGAATTGAATCATGAACGAGCGCCATTGTCCCGAGACGACCGCCCACGCGATGTCTGCGATGGCGCCGATGGCGAGCGCGGCCATGCACGCGTTCACCCACAGCCGCGCCGCACGTCTGCCCTTGTTGGCGCCCACCGCGTACACGAGGCACAGCGCGAGCCCGCACACGAGCACGACCCAGAAGCCGGCGCTCAGAAAGCCGTACCGCCCAAACTGTGCGTATCCGGAGTACATAGCAGCCGACCTACAGGCACCGGAGATGCCACAGCGCCGCCGTGACGATCTCGTCGTGGTCGAAGGCGAGCTTCTCGGGCAGCTCGTCAGCGAAATGCCATGCCGCCTCGGCCGCGTCGTCCCCGCCGACCACGGTCAGCGGCTCCAGCCCGATCTCGGCCAGATACACCGCCGAGACGGTCCAGCCGCGGGGATCGCGTCCCGGATCGCCCCACGTGCCGATCGGCACGAGCGGGCCTTCCCATATGAGCCCGGTCTCCTCGGCCAGTTCGCGCCGCGCGGCCTCGACCGGTCGCTCGCCCTCGTCGACGAATCCGCCGGGGAGCGCCCAGCAGCCGACGAACGGCTCCGTGCCGCGACGCACGAGCAGAACCTTTCGCGCGGTCGCGGGGCCGGCGAACACGACCGTGTCGACGGTGAAGGCGGGACGCGCGTAGTCGTAGGTGAAGGGGCTCATGCCCACAGTGTAGCCGACCCGCGACAGCCCTCACGATCGCGGGGGGCTGCCGGCCCGGAGACGGCACCCGGGTGTCTCCGGGCCGGCGGGAGGAGGGCTGGGGGATGCAGCCACAGCGACTGTACGACCCGGACCGACGCGCGTGGTGAAACCTATGCAACGCGACCGTTACTTCTATGCAAACCAGTCCTGCCCGCCGCGCTACACTGGGACGCAACCTGCTCGCACCCCGGTCATAAGGACGCCTGTGCCCCCTGCCTCCAACCGCCCTAAAGTCATCCTCGCGATGCTCGTCCTCTACGTGGTGTGGGGCACCACGTACCTCGCAATCAAGGTCGGGCTCGATGCGAACCTGCCGCCCGCGCTGTTCGCAGGCGTACGCCAGATCCCCGCCGCAGCGATCATGTTCGCGCTCGCCCTGTGGCGCGGCTCCCCCGTGCGCGTCTCGCCGAGGGACCTGCGCATCGCCTGCATCGCCGGCCTGCTGCTCATCGTGGGCGGCCAGTACTTCACCTTCCTCGCCGAGCAGAACGTGCCCTCCGGCATCTCCGCGCTGGTGGTCGCCCTCATTCCGCTCTGGATCGCACTGGTCGAGTCGGCCTTTCCCGACATGCAGCGCCCCGGCCCGCTCGGCTGGCTCGGCCTGGCCGTCGGCTTCTCGGGCCTCGGCATCCTGCTGTGGCCGCGGCTGGTGGGCGTCTCGGCGGGCACGCACGAACTCATCGGCATCGCGACGCAGATCGTCGGGACGTGGCTGTGGACGGCGGGCACGATCTACTCCAAGCGCCACCCCACCGAGGCGGACAGCATGGTCCTGACCGGCTGGGAGATGCTGATCGCCGGCGTCGTGTTGCTGGGCATCGGCACGGTGCTCGGTGAGTGGCCGCGGTTCCAGCTCGACGCGAAGGGCCTCGGCGCGCTGCTCTACCTCATCGTGTTCGGGAGCGCTATCGCGTTCACCGCTTTCACCTACGCGCTTGCGAACCTGCCCGCGAGCAAGGTGATGACGTATGCGTACGTGAACCCCGTCATCGCCGTCTTCGCCGGTGCGATCGCCGGCCGCGTCGGCCTCGTGCCGCCGGAGCCGGTCACGCTCTCGACGTTGCTCGGCATGGTCGTCATCGTCGGCGGAGTCGCGCTCACGACCGCCGCGCCCACACTACCGCCGAGACGCCCGCCTGCGACCGAACACGATGCGGCGCTCGCGGCCGAGCCGCTCGTGGAGCCGGTGCCCAGCGAGGTCTGACCCGGGCGTGAGAGCCCTCCCATCTCCGTTTCATACCTTCTACATACGCGATTCATGCGCCCTCCTTTCCGGGGCGGCATCCTGCGACTAGTAGAACGCACTCGTGTACCGGGAAGGAGGCACGTCATGGGACTCGCGATCTTCACGCTCGCTCTGCTCACCGGCGTCGCCGCCGCGGTAGCCATCGGTGGCCAGACTCACGCGTTTTCGGCGCGCGCGCTGTCCGCAGCTCACTCCCGCCCCACGACGCCCCTCGACGAAGCCGAGCGGATCCTGGGCGCCCGGTACGCCAGGGGCGAGATCACGCCCGACGAGTTCGCGAGGATGCTGGCCATCCTGAGACGCTGACGCCCCCCTCTTCGGCGCACCCCCTTCCGCGCCGACATACTCCCCCCTCCTTGTGCGAAGTGACCCGGTTTGGCAGGACCGGGTCGCTTCGCGTTCGGGGCCGGTTCCCGCCAGTCGTGGGGTAGAATCGGACGCACCTCGCGGCCGCCGTGCCGCACGCCACCACCTCGCCGGGAGCCCGCGCGTGTCCAGTCCGCTGTTCCGTTCGCTCAGATTCATCCGCGGGTACCTGCGCTACGCCGCCCTGGGCGTGGTGGCGGTCTTCGCGGCGGCGGCGGCCGATCTGGTCGGACCTCAGCTCCTGCGGCGCATCATCGATCAGGGCATCGCCGTCGCCGACTACGACGTGATCCTCTCCGGCGCAGCGTGGCTGGTCGTGGTCGCGATCGCCGGCGGTGTTGCGAGCTTCCTGCAGGGGCTGTTCTCGGCGAAAGCGAGCCACGGCTCGGCCTACCAGATGCGGAACCGGATCTTCGACAAGCTGCAGCGCCTGAGCTTCGCCTACCACGACCGCGCGCAGACCGGACAGCTCATCACGCGCGTGACGTCCGACGTCGACCAGGTCCGCGACTTCGTCGGCGGAGGACTCGTTCAGGTCGTCTCGTCGGTGGTCATGCTCGTCGGCGCCGTCATCTTCCTGTTCGCGATGAACGCGGCGCTGGCCTCACTGGCGGTCCTCGTGGTGCCGGTGACGATCGTCGTGCTGGTCGTGTTCGTGCGCAGGCTCGGACCGATGTTCCGGCTGCGGCAACAGAAGCTCGCTGCGCTCAACACCGTGCTGCAGGAGAACGTCGCCGGCGCCCGCGTCGTGCGGGCGTTCGCGCGCGAGGACTACGAGATATCCCGCTACGAACGCGCGAACGCCGAGCTGCTCGAGCAGGGCCTGACGGTGCGCCGCATGGTGGCCAACGCGTTCCCGCTGCTGTTCAGCATCGGCACCATCGGCGTCGGCATCGTCACGTGGGCGGGCGCGGCGCAGATCATCCGCGGCACGCTCTCCGTCGGCGAACTCGTCGCGTTCTCGAGCTACATCTTCCTGCTGCTCGGACCGCTCATCACGCTCGGGTTCGGCGCCACGTCGATCGCGCAGGCATCCGCCTCAGCGGAGCGGCTCTTCGAGGTGCTCGACGCGCCTGAAGACGTCGCCGAGGACCCGGGCGCGGTCGACCTGCCGCGCATCGAGGGTCGTGTGGAACTGCGTGACGTGCACCTGCGCTACCCCGGCGCCGAGCGCGAGACGCTGTGCGGCGTGTCGCTGGTCGTAGAGCCCGACACCACCGTCGCCATCGTCGGCGCGACCGGCTCGGGAAAGACGAGCCTCGTCAACCTCATCCCGCGGTTCTACGACGCTGCCAGCGGCACCGTGCTCGTCGACGGCATCGACGTGCGAGGCGTCACGCTCGCATCGCTGCGCGGCCAGATTGGCTTCGTCATGCAAGACAGCGTGCTGTTCAGCGGCACCGTCGCCGAGAACATCGCGTACGGACGGCCCGACGCCACCGAGGCCGACGTGGAGGCCGCGGCGGTGGCTGCCGAAGCCGACGCCTTCATCCGTGGCCTGCCTCAAGGCTACGCGACGAGAGTCGGGGAGCGAGGCGTCAAGCTCTCCGGCGGGCAGCGACAGCGGATCGCGATCGCCCGCGCGCTGCTCGTTGACCCCCGCATCCTTGTGATGGATGACTCGACCTCCTCGGTCGACTCGGCGACGGAGGCCGCGATCCGCGACCAGCTCGACGCACTCATGCGTGGCCGCACGACGTTCGTGGTGGCGCAGCGTCTGTCGACCGCTCAACGCGCCGACAAGGTGGTCGTGATGGACGCGGGCCGCATCGCCGACGCTGGGACGCACGCGGAGCTCATCGAGCGCAACTGCCTGTACGCGGAGATCGCCGCGAGCCAGCTCGTCGGTTCGGGCCCCGTGCCCGCCGGCGTGGATGCCGATGCGCCCTCGTGCGACGGAGGTGGCTCGTGACCCACAGGGGCCCGTCGCTGCATTCGCTCGCCAAAGACGAGCGGCCCGGCTCGGCGAGGTCGGTCGTCGCGCGCCTCGCGCGCTACCTCGGTCCCTACAAGCGCGAGCTCGGCCTCGGGGCGGTGTGGGTGGTCGCTTCATCGGCGGCGTCGGCGGTCACGCCCGCGTTGACGGGGCGCATCATCAACATCGCTGTGGAGTCGGCGAGCAGCGGAAGCACGTCGCTTGCGCCGCTCGTGCTGCCCGGCGCCGCGCTGGTCGGCGCCTCGATCTTCGGCTGGCTTGCCACGCGCCAGCAGATCTTCGTGCTCGGTACGGTGGGACAGCGCGCGCTCTTCGGGACGCGTAACGACGTCATCGCCAAGATCGAAGAGCTCGACGTCGGCTTCTTCGAGTCGGTCGAGTCCGGCGACCTCATGAGCCGCCTCATCAACGACATCGCGCAGATCGACTCGTTCCTCTCGCAGGGCTTCCGGCGCCTGCTCGGAGCCTTCGTCGCGCTCGTGGCCACGCTCGTCGCCATGCTATGGGTCGACTGGCGACTCGCGCTTGTCACACTCGTCGTCGTACCGGTGATGCTCGGGGTGACGCGGCTGTTCGGCATGATCGCACGGCGGGCATACCGCACGAGGCAGGAGTCGATCGGCGACGTGAGCACGACGCTTGCCGAGGAACTCGGTGGCATCAAGATCGCACAGGCGTTCAATCGCACCGATCGCAACCGGACACTGTTCGCCGAGCGTAACGCCACGAACCGTGATGCGAACGTGAACGCCGCCGTGGTCTCCTCGGCGTTCTCGCCGGTGCTCAGCGTCATCTCGGCGATCGCGACCGCGCTCGTGGCCGCACTCGGTGGCTACTTCGCGGCGCGCCAGATGCTCACCATCGGCGTCGTCGTCGCGTTCTTCAGCTATGCGCGACAGTTCTTCAACTCGGTGAGCCAGCTCTCTTCCCTCTATTCCGACACGCAGTCGGCTCTCGCAGGCGGCGAGCGCGTGTTCTCGCTGCTCGATACGCCGGTCTCTGTCACCGAGCGCCCGGATGCCGTGGATCTCGAGGGGGGACGGGGCAGCGTGGAGTTTCGCGGCGTGAGTTTCGCCTACTCGAGCGGTGATGCGGTGCTGCACGAGATCGACCTCACGATCCCGGCGGGACAGACCGTCGCCATCGTCGGACCCACCGGCGCCGGCAAGACGTCGCTCGTCAACCTCGTGCCGCGCTTCTACGATCCTACCGAGGGTGCCGTCCTCATCGACGGTCACGACGTGCGCACCTTGACGCTCGGCTCGCTGCGGCGGATGTTCGGCGTCGTGCTGCAGGACCCGTTCCTGTTCTCCGGGACGATCGCCGAGAATATCCGCTACGGCAATCCGGAGGCGACCGACCAAGACCTCGCGGACGCAGCACGGGATGCGGGCGCGCTGGAATTCATCGAGTCGCTGCCGAAGGGCTTCGACACCCCCGTTGCCGAGCGAGGAGCCACGCTCTCGACCGGCCAGCGGCAGCTCATCGCCTTCGCCCGCGCGATCGTGGCGAGCCCTGCGATCCTGATCCTCGACGAGGCCACCTCCTCCGTGGACACGCGTACCGAACGTCGCATCCAGATGGCGTTGCATCGCGTGCTGGAGGGCCGCACCGCGCTGATCATCGCCCACCGACTCTCCACCGTCCGAGATGCCGACAGGATCGTCGTGATCGACGGCGGTCGCGTCGTCGAGGACGGCGCGTATGCCGACCTGCTCGCGGCTGGCGGGGTCTTCACGCGGCTGCACGAGGCGCAGTTCGGGGCAGCGTAGGGCTGGAAACACGCGTCGCACGTGCCGAGGTTCAGGCACTGGGAGTAGATGCCGACTTACTAGCCTAGACCCAGCACGCCAACACCGCGATGCTGGACGGTACGATCGCTCCATGTCAGGGAGGGCCCGGAGACGATGTGCGCGAGCCAAAGCCCCGCCGGACTGCTCGACCTGATTGCCGCTGCGTTCGACCGCACGGCCGAATCTGTCGTGGTCATCGATCGTACATACCACCTTCGCTACGCGAACGATGCCGCCTGCCGTGTCCAGCAACTGCCACGGGGCGAACTCGTTGGAGCCAGCTGCTTCGTGGCTCTCAAGGACCGTGTCGGCCCGTGCGGGACCTGTCCGGCCGGCGAGGTCTTCACAACCGGTCAGGACCGGGAGCTCGAGAAGAGCGAGATTCGTCGGGATGGCACCGAGCGCTGGGTGGTGCATCGATGGTTCGGGGCCGGACACGACGAGAACGGACGGCCGATCCTCGTCGTCCACATCACTCACGACGTCACCGCCTTGCGAGCCGCACGCAACCATGCCCAGTCACTTCAGGCGGCGGCAGACTCACTCACACGGGAACGAAACCGCGCGCAAAGCTACCTTGAGAACGCGAGCGCGCTCATCGTCTTGCTCGACCCTGAGGGTAGAGTGGCGCTCATCAATCGACTCGCGGCTGCCACACTGGGCGTCGATGCCAAAGCGGCGATCGGCATGGATTGGTTCAGCGAGTTCGTCCCGGCCGACGAAGCGGAGGAGGCCCGTCGGCAGTACGCGAACGTGATCGCATCCTCCAACTGCCCCGACAAGCCGCTCGACCTCCACCAGATCCGGTGTGACGGCGCACTCCGCGTGATCCGTTGGTACTGCTCGATCATGCGCAGCCCTGACGGTTCGATCGAGGGAGTGCTGCGATCCGGGATCGACGTGACCGACGAGCTGCGTCTCGCTCGCGATCTCTCGTATCGGTCGCACGTGCTGGACGAGTCGGTTGACGCCGTCATCGTGCACGATCTGAGCGGCAACCCGCTGTACGCGAACGCGGCGGCGCGTGAGCTCAGCGGGCGCGAGCTTCCCGAATTCCTCGCACTCTCCCCGTTCGGCTGGGTGTCGCCTGTCTCGCGTGACCGCATGCCGGGATTCGTCGAAACGCTCCGCCTGCAGGGGCGCACCATCTTCGAGACCGAACTGATCGGTCCGGACAGTGCGCACATCCCGGTCGAGACTCACGCGACGATGCTGCGAATCGAAGACGAGGAGGTGGTCGTCACCGCATCTCGCGACATCACTGAACGCAGAGCGGCTGCGGAGACCATCTTCCGAATGGCCTACTACGACGACCTCACGGGGCTCGCCAACCGCTCGATGTTCTCGCAGGCGCTCTCGGACGCGCTCGAGACCCCCGCCTGCACCGGTGACTGGCTCGCGCTCGCCTTTCTCGACATCGATCACTTCAAGGTGATCAACGACACGCTTGGACACCGTCACGGTGATGAACTGCTCGTCAGAGTGGCAGAACGCCTCCAAGCCGCGGTCCGCTCCGCCGACACCGTCGGTCGGATAGGCGGAGACGAGTTCACGGTGCTGTTTCAGCCGTCGGCAACGAAGCCTGTCGCCGATGCCCTCGCCGAGAAACTACTCGGCTGCTTCGCAGAGCCGTTCGTGATAGGCAAGGAGACCATCGTCGCAACGGCGAGTGTCGGTATCGCCCTCAGCCGCGTAGGCGAGACAGACTGCGACACCATGCTCGCCCACGCCGACACGGCGATGTACAGCGCCAAGTACGCGGGCCGCAACCAGCACCGTGTCTACGTGGGCGCGATGGGCGAGGCGACGCGTCGACGCTTCGAACTGAAGAACTCCTTGGCGCTTGCCATAAGCCAGGGTCAGATGGTCGTCGAGTACCAGCCTCAGATGTCCGTCGATGGCGAGCGCATCACCGGCGTCGAGGCCCTCGTTCGCTGGCACCACCCCGAGCACGGCGTCATCGCACCACTTGCCTTCCTTCCGGCGGTTGAGGAGTCCGGCCAGGTCATCGCCTTGGGCGAGTATGTGCTCGAAGAGGCGTCCCGCCACGCGGCGGCATGGCAGAGGGAGTTCGATCCGGCACTTGTGGTCGCCGTGAATCTCTCTCCCCGGCAGTTCGAGGACCCGGGCCTGATCGGCGTGATCCAGGCACTACTCGAACGATACGCTCTCGCGCCGTCGACACTCGAGCTCGAGATCACCGAGGGCGTCGCGATGCGAGACGCCGTCCGGATGTGTACCACCTTCGAACGCCTCAAGCTCCTGGGCGTCCGACTCGCCATCGACGACTTCGGAACCGGCTTCTCCTCGCTCGACCGCCTGATGAACCTTGATGTCGACACCCTGAAACTCGATCGCGCGTTCGTCGCCGACCTCGAGTCCGATGAACGCGCACGCGCCATCAGCGACACGGTCATCTACCTCGGCCGGCGGCTTGGGTTGCGCGTCGTCGCGGAGGGCGTCGAGACCTCGTCGCAGCTTCAGATTCTGGCGGACAGCGGGTGCTCGGAGGTGCAGGGCTTCCTTCTCGGCCAGCCGATGCCTGCCGATGAGATCACGGAACTGCTCCGCGCGATGCACGAGCGTCGCTGAGACGACCGGGCGCCGCCGAGCTGCCCTCTTCAGCTGACGCAATCACTCCCCGAGCTTGTCAATCTCAGGTCGAGTGTCCGTACAACTCATCTAGCTGCTGTTTTCCCGCATACCTCAACCCCTACTTGACTCTTGTATTCCATATATGTGTCGTCTACTATATGTTCTGTCGTATATCACTCAGCGGGGGGCGAGCAGTGTCGCTCGAGCACGCGATCCTGGGGTTTCTCAACACGCGGCCACGTTCCGGCTACGACTTGAAGACGCGCTGCTTCGACCGCGAGGCGAAGGCCTTCTGGAGCGCCGACCAGGCTCAGATCTACCGCACGCTCGACCGTCTGCGTGACGCGAAACTGGTCAGTGTGTCCGTCCGGCGGCAATCGGGAAGGCCCGACCGCAAGATCTACGAGATCACCGCGGCCGGGCGCGAGGCGTTCGCGCGCTGGTTGTGTTCCGCAGCCCCGCTCCCCGCCGCGCGGGACGCATTCGCGCTCCAGGTCTACTTCGCGGGCGATGCGTCCGACGATGCGATCGCCGCGATGCTTGCCCAGCGGCGCGCCGCGCACCAGACGCGTCTCGAAGGCCTCCGTGCTGAGGCGATCGACCTCTCCCGCGACCACACGGTCGCGCCACGCGTGGCCGCGATGCGCCAGGCGGCCTACGACGGGGTCATCGCGGCGGAGCGCGCCACCATCGATTGGCTGGACGACATCCTCGAGGCGATATCGGACGGGCTGCTGCCCGACTCCGAAGAATCTGAGCCCGGAACGCAGAACCCCCTTTTCGGATGGGCGCCGGCATGACAAGCTGTGCCCAGGACATGAGGAGCGCATCGTGCGGATAGTCGCGATCGACGCAAGTCCAGTTCGTGGCGTAGTGAGCCAGTCTGTCGAAGAAGTCGCTCGGGCGGCCCAAGCCGCTGGCGCGACCGTAGTTCGGGTTCGCCTCGCAGACTTGAGCGTCCACTCGTGTACCGGCTGCGGCATGTGCAAGTACACAGGCGTGTGCAAGATCCCCGACGACCTCCCTGAGCTGGCAGAACGCATCGCCGACGCCGACGGCGTGATCTTCGGGCTCCCCGCCTACTTCCGCCGTCCGGACGCCTCCACTCAGGCGCTCATCGAGCGTATCAGCGGCTTCTTCCCGCAGACGGGGCAGCTCGTGCTCCCGGGTGTGAGCCATCGCGACGTCCCCGCGGCACCAGCGGCACGTGCGGCGAAGCGGGCGGTCATCGTCACGGCGTGTCGAGCGCCGGAACCGCTCGCCACCTTCTTCGGGTACACGACCGGTCCCATCCGCGAGTTGCGCAGCGCGCTCGACTCAGGCGGCATCCGCACCGTGGGCTCGCTTGCGCTCACGGGCGGCTGGGGCCGTCACGCATTCGACGAGTGGGAGCGCGACCGCGCGAACTCGCTGGGCAGGATGCTCGCCGGCAAGATCTAGCGGGGTCCCCGTTCGGACCCGAGCGCAGACGTTGTTCGACCGCGCGTCAGCCGAGCAGCGCGTCCATCACCTGGTGGCCGGGATCCAGCACGAGTCCCGTCGCGCGAGCCTCGGCCTCGCTGTAGGCTTCCGCTCCATTGGGTTCGACCCCAGCTCCCCACAGCAGGAACGGCACGGGCTCCCCTACGTGCGTCTTGATCGCGAGTGGTGTGGGATGGTCCGGCATCGCCAGCACGCGCACATCGCCGCGTCCGCGCGCGTAGTCGATGACACGCGACATCACGAGCGAGTCGATCGCCTCGATGGCCGCGACCTTGGCGGCCGTGTCGCCAGCATGCCCCTCCTCGTCGGGTGACTCCACATGGATGACGACGAGGTCGTGTTCGGTCAGTGCGGCGAGCGCACCCTCGGTCTGGCCGGCGTAGTCGTTGTCGGAGCCGCCGGTCACTCCCGGGATGTCGAGCCGATCCATACCCGCGAGCACCGCCAGACCGCCGAGCAGGTCCACCCCGCTCGTCATCGCCGCGCTCACTCCGCGCTTCTTCGCGAACGGCACCATGCCGCGCGGCGCGACGCCGGGCCAGAACGGCCAGACGTCGGTGACCGGGAGCTTGCCATCGGCGATTCGGCAGCTGTTGACGGCGCTGTGCTCGAGCAGCGGCTTGGCGCGCGCCATGAAGTCGAGCAGCAGGTCGGCACCTGCACCTGTGGGCAGGTGGCCCGCGATGGGCTTGTCGGAGATGTCGTGCGGCGGCGTGTACGTGAGTTCGAGCAGCTCGGGATGGCCCTTCACCACGAGGATGTGGCGGTACGCCACGCCCGGGTAGAGCTTGAACGTGTCGTCGTCGAGCGCGGTGGCGATGTCGGAGATGATCGCGCCCGACTCCTCGGTGGCGATGTGGCCGCATGCGTACGAGGTCATGACGCCGTCGGTGACCGTCACCGTGTTCAGCCGCAGGGCGACCTCATCGGCGGCCAGCTCGATACCCATGCTCGCGGCCTCGATGGCGCCTCGACCCACGTAGTCCGCGACCGGGTCGTAGCCGATGATCGACGTGCACGCCGCCGAGGAGGACGGCTCGGCGCCTTCTGGGACCGTCTGCGCCAGACCCACGCGACCCTCGCGCGCAAGCATGTCGAGATTGGGCGTTTCGGCGGCGGCCAGCGAGGTCCGCCCACCGAGCTCGTCGAGCGGCCAGCCAGCGGCACCATCCAGGATCACGACGACGTACTTCATGCGGCTCCTTCGCCCTCGGGTGAGGAAACCAGCGTACCAGCACCTTGACGGACCGCCGAGGGGGGTCGTATTGTGAACACTGTTCGTAATATGAACATCGTTCATACAAGGCATCGACCCAGGAGCGAACATGGTTCCCCCCACCGTCCGAGGCGAACGCACCCGAGAAGAGGTGCTCGTCGCCGCGACCGAAGTCGTGCTCGAGTCCGGCCCTGCGGCGTTCTCACTGCGTGAGGTCGCACGACACGCTGGACTCGCGCCATCAGCGCTCTACAACCACTTCGAGAACCGCGAGGCACTCATCATCGCGCTGGCGATGCGAGCGCTCGGCACCCTGACGACCTATCTCGAGGCGGCCCCCAGTACTGGCACGGCCACCGAGCGGCTCCGTGCTCTCGGCACGGCATACCTCGCCTTCGCGAAAGGGCGTCCGCAGGAATACCGGCTCGTATTCGAGTGCCTCGAGAACCCGCCGACCACGTGGGAGTCGTACCTCGGCGTCGCCGAGCCGTTCCTGCACATCGTGCGCGCCTGCGCGGACGGGCTGGACTCCGGCGAGTTCGTCGACCGCACGGGTGCAGGCCCCGGCGGCATGGCGTACGCGCTGTGGGCGCTGTGCCACGGCCACGCGTCGCTCACCGCTCACAACCTCAACAACGTCCAGGGCGATCTCGACGGCCTCGCGTCGGCGGGCGTCGAGGCCCTGCTCGCCGGCTATCGTAAGGGAGCCTGACGACATGAGTGCACGCCGGCAGAGACTACGTCGCACGATCCTCGCACTGCTGTTCCTCGCGCTGCCGATCACGCTCAACTACTACTCCCCCTACCTCATGACGTCCGGGACCGCCGAGCGCGTCGCGAGCTTCTCGCTGCTGTTCTGGTTCGCGTCGTTTGCCAGCGGGTTCGTCCTCGGACGTTCATTCTGCGGATGGGGCTGCCCTTTCAACGGCCTGCAGCAGCTCTGGGAGTCCGTGAGCATCCGACCCCTGAAGCGCGTCCGCTTCCTCCCCGCAGTGAAGTACGCCCTGTGGGTCGCATGGGTCGGCGCCGTTGTCGGTATCGCGGTCGCCACCGGCGGCTGGACACGCATCGAGCCGCTCTACATGACCGAGACAGGCGTGTCCATCTCAGACGCCGGCAACCTCATCACGTACTTCATGCTGGTGGCCCTCACGCTCGCCCCACTCGCTCTCGGCCGACGCGGGTTCTGCCGCTACCTCTGCCCGTTCGGCGTATGGCTGATCGTCGCCGAGAAGCTCGGGCATGTCGCGCACGTCCCGCGCATCATGCTGCGCGCCGACTCGGCGAAGTGCACCGCGTGCGGCACGTGCACGAAGGCGTGCCCCATGCAGCTCCCCGTCACGGAGATGGTAGCTGCCGAGAAGATGCGCTCCACGGAGTGCTTCATGTGCGAGACCTGCGCCGACGTGTGCCCGAGGGGCGCGATCGGCGTCGGGTTCGGGAGGGCGGAGTAGCCGCTGGAATGCGCTACCATCTGTCGAGGACGCCGCGAAACGGCGCGGTGCTGACGACAGGGGGAACGGATGCCACGAGCGGCTTGGTGTGCTGAGTGCGGCCGAAACGTCTGGCTCGCGTCGGACGGGCGCTGCCAGAACGGTCACGGGCCGGAATCGCTCGGCGTGCCGTACGACACGCCGGATCCGGCCGCCCCTCCGGTCACCGTCGAGTCCGGAGCCAGCCTGTACGCGCCGGTGGTGCCCTCGCCAGTCACAGCCGCGCCGGCCTCGGTCGGCACCGGCGTGTCATCGTACGCGCTCACCCTGACGCCCGAACTCACCAAGCACATGGGTCTGCGCTCGGGAGCGTTCATCATCGACTACGGGCTCGTGACGGCCTGCAACTTCGCGTTCGGTGTCGTTCTAGCCATCATCGCCGGAGTTCTCGGCACGTACACTGCACTTCCCCAACTACGTCCTCTGGCGCAGGTCATGGGAGTCGCGTGGCTCTTCGCGTACTTCATCCTCGCCGAAGGGTTGTGGTCCACGACGCCTGGCAAAGCGATGCTGGGGCTGCGTACGATCAGCTCTCGCGACGGTGGCCGCATCACGTGGACCCAGTCCGTCACGCGCAACCTGTTGCTCGTCGTCGACCTGCTGTTCGTGGGGCTCGTCGGACTGGCAACAGCCAATGCAGACGAGTGGCGCCAGCGCTTCGGCGACCGCAAAGCGGCCACGGTGGTGGTCAAAGCGCCGCGTGATCAGGCGATCGCGCTCGACCCGTCCCGCCCCGTGGACACCCGTCCCACGAGTCAGTCGTCCACACCATGGCTGAGATGGGTTGTCTGGGGCTTCGTGGTGCTCCTCGCGATCATCGTACTCGCCGGCGTGTCGATCGCGCTCGCGACGATGTAGCCGCCCGCCGAGGAGAGCCGAATGCCCGTCGCCGCATGGTGTTCCGCATGTCAGAAGTACGTCTGGGTCGCCCCGGACGGCCGCTGCCAGCACGGCCATCCGTCCGAGTCCCTTTCGGCATACCACGACGCGCCCGCGGTCCCAGCGGAGCGCCGTCGTCTGTCCACCTCCGCGCGCCTCGCCTTCGTCGTCGTCGGAGCCTGCCTGCTCCTTGGGTGTGCCCTCGGGAGCGTTGGCCTGGTCATGTGGGGCCTCAGGTCCGCCCGCACGCAGGCCGCGGCCCCTCGGATTCTAAGCCGACAAGCGACCGGTCCTCGCGACCCGATCGAGGCGCTCGACTTCGGCGCGCCTTCCACCACTAAGGCGCCCCGCAAAGACCGCGCATGGTACGACGCGTACATCGCGCGTGAGTATCCCGACTACCTCGTGGAGGAAGCGCGCTACGAGGCCGATCAGCGGCTGCTGAACACCTTCGCGGCGAACTACCTCCTGCGCAGCAAACGCGACCGGCGCTTCAGGGTCGCCGTCACGCTGTGGCAGCTGCCGCCAGCGAGCAAGAGCGGCTACAGCGTGAATGCCGGCGGAACGTACGTGGATCTCGTCGAGCACGACGTGACCACCACAGACGGCGTCTTCTCCAAGTCGGGCGGCGAGCGGCTGGGCGTTCCGGTCCAGGCCGCCCTCATCGACGAGTACGTGCGCTCCATGTCGGCTACTGACGCAGTGGTCTCATTCTGCGTGCCCGATGGCCGCTTCGCCTACTTCAGTGAGGACGCGGGCGAGGGCGTGCTCGAACAGATCGTCGAGTACGGCGACCGGCGCGAGCACATCAGTGATGGCGTGGCCACGATCGGAGGAACACCCCAGCGACCAAGGATCGTGATCGAGCTGCTCGATCCCTATCGCGACCTGTGATGGTGCGACCGCGCACGGTCGCGATTCCGCACCTCGGGTAGAATCTCAGTACACACGCTCCCGGCACGAATCGAGTGAACCGTGACCTCTCCCACCACCTACCTCGACACGCGCGGCGCCGACCACTCGCTGCCCACCTACACCGAAGTCGTCGTCCGCGGCATCGCGCCCGGTGGCGGGCTCTACGTCCCCGAGGAACTCCCTGCACTCTCCCTGCCTGAGATCCTGACGTTCGCCGGCATGCCGTATTGGCGCCGCGCGGCCGCCATCTTCTCGCGCTTCCGTGTCGATCTGCCCGCCGAGCGGATCGACCGGCTCATGCAGCAGGCCTATGGCACGCAGTGGGATGACCCGCGCATCGCGCCGGTGGTCGAGGTCGTCGCGGGGATGCACGTGCTCGAGCTGTGGCACGGGCCCACCAGCGCGTTCAAGGACATGGCGCTCCAGTGCATGCCGCTGTTCTTCAGCGAGGCCGTCCAGCGAAAGCAGGAACGCGGCGAGCTGCAGGACGACTTCCTGGTGCTGGTGGCCACGAGCGGTGATACCGGCAAGGCCGCGCTCGAGGGATTCGCCGACCGCAAGCACACGGGCATCGTAGTCTTCTATCCCGCCGAGGGCGTCTCGGACATCCAGCGCAAGCAGATGATCACACAGCACGGGAGCAACGTCGGCGTCTTCGGCGTGCGCGGGAACTTCGACGACTGCCAGTCTGCGGTGAAAGCCGCCTTCGCCGACGAGGGCTTCTCGGCGGAACTGCATGAGAAGCACGGGCTGCGCCTTTCGAGCGCCAACTCCATCAACTGGGGCCGTCTGATGCCGCAGATCGTCTACTACGTGAGCGCGTATGCGGACATGGTCGCAGGCGGTGGCGTGAAGCCCGGCGAGGTCATGGACGTGTGCGTGCCCACCGGCAACTTCGGCAACATCCTCGGCGCGTACTACGCCAAGCAGATGGGCGTGCCGATCGGCCGGCTGATCTGCGCGAGCAACGAGAACAACGTGCTCGCCGACTTCATCGCGACCGGGGTCTACGACATCTCGGCGCGCGACTTCGTGGTCACCCCAAGCCCGTCGATGGACATCCTCATCTCGAGCAACCTCGAACGCCTCCTCTACCACCTCGCCGGCCCCGCGGCCGTCGCTGAGTGGATGGCCCAGCTCGCCGAGAAGAAGCGCTTCCAGGTCGACCCCGACACGTTTCGCGCGGTGCGCGACCTGCTCGTGGGCGATTTCGTCAGCAACGACGAGTCGCTCGCCACTCTCAAGCGCGTCTTCGACGAGACCGGCTACCTGATGGACCCGCACACGGCCGTGGCCTGGGAAGTCGCAGAGCGCACGCAGGGCGACGCTCCGGTGCTCGTGGTCTCGACCGCGCACTGGGCGAAGTTCGGCAGCGACGTGCTCAAGGCGCTGCGCGGCGTCGCGTACGCTGACGCCCTCCCGGACTGGTTGGCCGAGCTGACGGGTGTCGAGCAGCTCGCGCGCGTCCAGGAGATCGCGACGGAGGGCGCGTGCGTACCCAAGGCCCTCGCAGAGCTCGACGGCGCGCCGGTGCGGTTCAGCGACGTGGTTGACGCAGGACGCGAGGGCGTCGAGGGCGCGGTCCGAGGCTGGCTCGGGTAGTCGCTACTCGCCCTGTCTCGCTCCGCACTCGCCGCAGAACTTCGTCCCCGGCGCGAGTTTTGCTCCGCAGCCGGTGCAGAACGCCTTCTTGCCGAGCGGTTCGCCACACTCGCCGCAGAACTTGGTGCCTTCGTTCTTCGCCCCGCACTTGGGGCACGAGAGCTGGTGCCGCGTCTTGACGTCCATCTGCTTGCCGTCGTAGATGCCGGCATTGGCGGCTTTCTCGCCCACGCCATAGACCTTGCCAGCGGCATACGCGGCCTCGATCTCTACCTCGGCGCTCGGCGCACAGTTGATGCACAGCCCCGCCTCGGAGTTCCAGCATTCGTCGCAGAAGAAGTTCGAACACCGGGGGCACCGGTGGAAGTGGACCGAAAGCTCCTCGATCGCGTTCTGGAACTCCTTGTCGTGCTTCACACCATAGCCGGCCTCCGACATGCCCTGTGCCGCATTCGCCGCATCGCCGAGAAACCCGCCGAACATCCCCGCCGCGCGCCCCGCCCACTCGGCCGCCTGACCGCTCTTGTACGGAACGAAGTCCGAACGCCACGCATCGCCGCACCGCTCGCAGTAGAACTCGAACTGGAAGCCGGCACGCGCGCCCGACTCGCACGACAGGTCAGAGTAGTTGTTCGAGAACTTGAACTCGCCCACGACGCGCCTCCCTGCATCTTCGGAACCCTCTGGGAGATTGTGCCGTATCGCGGCCAGCGGTGCGAGTCGCGCACTGCGCGGCGCCCGGCTTCACGATATGATGACCCACCAGCTACGACCCACCAGCGAAGGTTGCTCATGCCCGACGACGACCGCGAGCTTCTCGGCCGCTTCATGGATAGCCTGTTCCGCGACGCGCCTCGCGTGCAGCGGCTAGACATCCTGCTGCGCGCGCAGACCTACGATCTGCCGGAGATCCTGCTCGACATCGTGAACAACCTGCCGCCCGGGACCTACACACGATTCCGCCTCGCCGATCAGCTCAACTCCGCGATCGTCGGGCACGGGCTTTCGAGGCGCTATGGGACGGTCGAGTAGTCCCGGCTACTGAGCCACCGGCTCGGACAGCGCCTCGGCGTAGACCCCGAGCGTGCCCTCTACCATCGCGTCCGGCGAGAACTCGAGGATCGCGCGCCTTCGGGCGTGCTCGGCGAGCTTGATGGCGGTGCGGCGGTCGTCGAGCAGCCCCACGATCGCCTGCGCGAGCGCACTCGGGTCGTGCGCCGCAACAAGCAGCCCGGTCTCGCCGTCGAGGATGACCTCGGGCACACCGCCCACGCGTGTCGCGATAGTCGGCACCCCCGCCGCCGCAGCTTCGATGAGCGCGATGCCGAACGCCTCGGTGGTAGCGGGCGACACGAACACGTCGAGCGCGGCGAGGAAGCGCGGCATGTCGAGCACGTGGCCCGGCCACACGATCGCGTCACTCACGCCGAGCGCCATCGCCTGGCTGCGAAGCTCGCTCTCGAGCGGCCCCGAACCGCCGATGACGACGCGCACGTCCGGTACCCGTCGCACGAGCTCGGGCGTGGCGGCGACCAGGTCCCGCAGGCCCTTCTGCGCCGAGAAGCGCGCGGCAAGCCCGACGACCGGGACGTCCGCGGGCACGCCCAGCGACGCGCGTGCGGCCGCGCAGTCCTGCTCGGCGAGGAACGGCGTCACGTCGACGCCATTGCGCACGGTGACGACCTTCTCGGCGGGGAGGTTGTAGGCGTCGATAAGCTCGCGCGCGATCGATTCGGAGACGGCGATGTAGCGGGTGACGTAGCGCTCGAGGGAGCGCTCGACCGTGCGGTAGCGCCAGCGTGCGGCCGCGGGAGTGTCGGTGCGCGTGAGCACGTGGTTGTGCGCGGTGACGATGAACGGCCGCCTTCGCCCGCCCGCGGTGCGTACCGCCAACCTGCCGATGAACCCGGCCTTGAAGCCGTGCGCGTGAACGACGTCGAACCCGCCATCGTTGATGAGGCGGGACAGCACGCGGACGGCACGCGGGTCTTGGACCGGGTTGAGGGGACCGACGAGCGGGATATCGTGGACGGTGAGCCCGTTGGCGCGTGCGGCGTCCGTGATCTCTGAGGTCGTGGGCGCCGCGAGCTCGACGTCGTGCCCGCGCGCCATGAGGCCGCGCGAGAGCGCGAGGACATGCTCCTTCATGCCGCCGGATGCCGGCCGAACCACCATCAGGACACGCACGAGAGCTCCTTTCGCCTCGCACCAGTATAGGCGCACAGGGCTCGAACGCCTGCCAGCGAGTGCGTGCTACTCGGCCCCGTCGAGAATGCGCTCCATGAGCACGACGTCGAGCCAGCGATCGAACTTGCGGCCGACCTGCCTGAGCGTGCCGACGTGCTCGAATCCCATGCGCTTCGCCATCTTCAAGGACGGCTCGTTCTCGTGGACGATCTGGCTGATCACCGCACGGTGTCCGGCGCGCCGTGCCTCGTTGAGAAGCGCATCACCGAGCGCGGGCCCGACGCCTGCGCCCGTCGCCTCCTCGGCGACGTAGATCGAGATCTCGACGGTGTGCCGGTAGGCGCACCGGGTGCCCCATGGCGAAAGCGACCCCCAGCCCACCACGACATCGCGCTGTGCCGGGTCGCAGGCGACCAGGACCGGGTGCGCATCCCCGTGCTGTTCGAGCCATGTGCGGCGCCCGTCGATCGCCATCTCCTCGGTGTCGAACGTCGCCGTCGCCGTACGAACGTAGTGGTTGTAGATGGCGTTGACCGCTTCGGCATCGCCGAGAACGGCGGGGCGGATCGAGAGCTCGCGCATGCATGCCTCCGTCGTCTTCAGACACGGCGGACACGGTCGACGTGCCCCGTGGTCCGCTTCTCAGGAATCCGTTCCGAATCATACTCGCGCGGCTTCAAGACTGGCACAGCCGTTGCTTTACTCGGCTCAAGAGCAGGGCGATCCGCTTCCTCCCCCCTCGAGCGGAGACACGCCCCTCACCATAAGACAGGAAGCGCCTTCCTCCCCCCTCAGGCGCTTCCTGCGCGTTCGGGGACACCGCACCCCCCCATGCGGACCCTCGGACAACACGCGCGCCCCGCCCGGTGACCGGGCGGGGCGTTTGCATGTGGCACATCCGGGGGCGCGCGGTGAGGCGGTCGAGGCGTGGTGGCGCGGCGTGCGCGGCCTAACCGAAGCGGCCCGTGATGTAGGCCTCGGTGCGCTTGTCGTGCGGCGTCATGAACATCGACTTGGTCTCGCCCACCTCGATGAGCTGCGCGGGCTCGTCCATCGACTCGCGAAGCATGAACGCGGTCTGATCGGAGATGCGGGCCGCCTGCTGCATGTTGTGCGTGACGATGACGATCGTGACGCTGTCCTTGAGCTCGGCGATCGTGTCTTCGATCTGCTGCGTAGAGATCGGGTCGAGCGCCGAGGCGGGCTCGTCCATGAGCAGCACCTCGGGACGGGTCGCCAGCGCGCGCGCGATGCACAGCCGCTGCTGCTGTCCGCCGGAGAGCTCGAAGGCGTGCTTCTTGAGCTGGGCCTTCACCTCGCCCCACAACGCGGCGCGCGTCAGCGACTCCTCGACCAAGTCGTCGAGTTCCGCGCGCTTGCGGATGCCCTGCGTGCGCGGACCGTACACGACGTTCTCGTAGATGGTCATCGGGAACGGGTTGGGCCGCTGGAAGACCATGCCGACGCGCATGCGCAGGTCGACGGGGTCCATCTCACGTGCGTTGATGTCGACGCCATCGAGCAGCACCTTACCGCCCACGGTCACGTTGCCGAGTTCGTCGTTCATGCGGTTCAGGCAGCGCAGGAGCGTGGACTTGCCGCACCCTGACGGGCCGATGAGTGCCGTGACCGCCTGGGGCGGGATGTGCAGGTCGACACCGGCGAGCGCCGTCTCCTTGCCGTACGCGACCGAGACGTCTCGCAGGTCGAACGTGCCGCTTGAGGCGAGCGCGTTGGGGGGCGTGCTGTCTACCATCGGATCTTGCTCCTTTGCCGAGTACGCCACGCGGCGGCGAGCACACCCACGGTGGTCACGCCGGCGACGAGAACGAAGGCGGTGCCCCACACGACGTGCGGTGCGGGCTTCACCGCCTGGGTTGCCATGATGTAGAGGTGGTACGGCAGCGCCATGACCGGCGAGAGCGGCGACTTGGGCATCGGGGCGAAGAAGGCGGCCGCTGTCAGGATGATGGGCGCCGTCTCACCTGCCGCGCGCGACAAGCCCAGGATGGTTCCGGTCACGATGCCCGGCGCCGCGGCCGGCAGTACGACCCGCAGCGTCGTGCGAAGCTTCGTCGCGCCCAGCGCGAGCGAGGCCTGCCGCAGGTCCTTGGGCACCTGCCGCAGCGCCTCCTCAGTCGCGCCGATGACGACGGGCAGCGTCAGGCACGCGAGCGTGAGCGCGCCGGCCATGAGCGAGGTACCGAACTTGAGCGCGACCACGAACAGCGCGAAGCCGAACAACCCGTAGACGATGGACGGCACGCCCGCCATGTTGGCGATCGACAATCGCACGATGCGCGTGCCCGCGCCCGGTCGCGCGTACTCGGCGAGGTAGATGCCAGCGCCGATACCGACCGGCATCGCGAAGACCGCGGTCCACAGGGTCAGCATCAACGTGCCGTAGATCGCCGGCCAGATGCCGCCGGCGGTCATCTGCTTCTTGGGCATCGAGGTGAGGAACTCCCACGAGATCGAGGGCAGCCCGCGATAGACGATGACGCCGATGATCGCCACGGTCGCGCCCGCGGCGAAGAGCAGGCACGCGCCGGTCACCAGCCTCGCGATCTTCTCGGCGAGGCGGGCACGGCGTACCCGCGAACGGGCGATGGCCCGGTTGCTCATCGGCGCCACCGCTTCCGCTGCCGCTCGAGCACGATGTCGGCGGCGAGATTGACCGCGAAGGTGATCGCGAAGAGCACGAGTCCCATCGCGAACAGCACCGAGAAGTGCGTGCCGCCCCGGACGACCTCACCCATCTCCTGCGCGATGGTGCCGGTCATCGTGCGCGCGGCCTGGAGCGACGAACTGGGGACCAGGCCGGAGTTTCCTGCCAGCATGAGCACGACCATGGTCTCGCCGATGGCGCGCCCGAGGCCGAGCATGACGGCGGCGAAGATGCCGCTTGAGGCTGCGGGAACGACGACCTTGTAGGTCGTCTGCCAGCTCGTGTTGCCGAGTGCGAGCGAGCCCTGCCGCATGGCCGCCGGCACGCTGTAGAGGGCGTCCTCCGAGATCGAGATGATCGTCGGCAGCGTCATCACGCCGACGACGAGGCCCGCCGTCAGTGCGGTCAGACCCGACTCGAGGTGAAACGTCCGCTGGATGACCGGCGCGAGATAGGCGACGCCGAGAAGCCCGAGCACGACCGACGGTACCGCCGCCATGAACTCGACGACGGACTTGAGCGTGTCCTTGAGCCTGCCCTTGGCGAACTCGGACAGGTAGATGGCGCCTGCGATGCCGATCGGTACCGCAAGCAGCAGCGCGACACCGGTGACCCACAGCGACCCGACTTCGGAGGGGAGGAACCCGAATCGGGGCGGGGTCGCGGTCGGATACCAGTCAGTGCCCGGGATCATCGCGCCGAGGCCGACCTCGCGGATGGCCTTGAGCGCGTTGATCAGCAGGAACACGAAGATGGCGCCGAGAATGGCGATGGCGAGCCAGCCGCACAGTGCGATGGCCCGCCTGACGACGGCATCGGCCGCCCGGGAGAATCCCGGGCGGCCCCTGCGCGCCGTCTTGATTGACGGCTGTGTCATCTCGACCTTCCGGCTACTTGGCGAGCGGGACGAAGCCTTGGTCGGCAACGATCTTCTGACCGTCGGCACCGAGGATCCAGTCGATGTAGGATTTCGCAGCTCCGACCGGCTCGCCGTTGCTGATCATGTTCAGCGGACGGGAGAGCGGGTAGCTCGCGTCGAGCACCGTGTCGACGGTGGCCTCGACCCCGTCGACGGTCAGCGGCTTGACGGTCGTGCTCTCGTAGCCGAGACCGACGTAGCCGATCGCGTTGGGGTTCTTCGCCGTCTCGTCGACGATGGCCTGGCTGGACTGCAGGTTGCGCATGCTCTTCGCGTACAGGTTGTCCTTGCCTACGACCTCGTCCTGGACGAAACCGTACGTGCCCGATGACGAGTCGCGCCCGAGCAGCACGATCTCTGCGTCCGCGCCACCGAGATCCTTCCAGTTGGTGATCTCGCCGCGGTACACCTTGCCCAAGTCGTCCTTGGAGATGTCGGCGACCGTGTTGCCGGTGTTGACGACGATAGCGAGCCCGTCACGCGCCACCTCGGTCGTGACCGGATTCACGCCGGCTGCCTGAGCCTGCTCGATCTCCTCGGGCTTGATCTCGCGCGAGGAGTTCGCGATGTCGGTCGTGCCGTTGATGAGCGCCGCGATGCCGTTGCCGGAGCCGCCGCCCTTCACGGTGACCATGACGTTCGGGTCGACCTCGGCGTAGGCTTCCGCCCACGCCTGCGAGAGGTTCACCATCGTGTCCGAGCCGGCCACGTTGACCACGCCGCCGGCCTCCGCCTGAGCCTCGGCGCCCGACGTGGATTCGCCACCCGCGGTGCCCGACGTGCTGCCGCAGCCGGTGAGGACCAAGGCGCCGATCCCCAAGAGAACCACCAGCATGACTGCCAAACCGATACGAGCCTTCACTGCAACTCCCCTTCGAGTTCCGGTGGATGCACGGGCCCAGCGCCCGTCGACGCACACACTACGGACGATCGTCGCCCGTGTGGTTGCACCGCTGTAAACTCCGCAACACAGATGTAAAACAAATATGAAATGGGGTATCCGGGACCGTACGGCGTGCCATGATGGGACCGCCGCTGCGCGAGCGAACCCCTGATCGCACCGCCTAGGAGGAACCGTGGCTTCGATCCTCGTCGTGGAAGACGACCCGATCATCCGACAGACCGTGGAGTACACGCTCAAGCGGGCGGGTTTCTCGGTGCAGTCGGTCGCCGACGGTTCGCTCGCCCTCTCCGTCGCCGAGCGGTTCCGCCCGGACCTCATCGTGCTGGACCTGATGCTGCCCGGAATGGACGGCTACCAGATCGCCGAGAGACTGCGCGAGACCGACAAGGAGACGGCGATCGTCATGGTCACCGCCCTCGGCACCGAGCGGGACAAGGTGCGGGGGCTCGACGCCGGCGCCGACGACTACCTCACGAAGCCGTTCTCGATGGAGGAGTTGCTCGCCCGCATCCGCGCCAACCTGCGACGCGTGCGCGCGAAGGAGACGCTAGCCGACGACCGCGTCATCGAGGTCGGCGACCTGGTCATCGAGCCCAAGAGCTTCCGCGTCTCGGTCGCAGGCACGCCGACACGGCTGCGCCTCAAGGAGTTCCAGCTTCTGGTCGCACTCGCGCAGCGCGAGGGCCAGCTCATGACCCGGCAGATCCTCGCCGAGGAGGTCTGGGGCTACGAGCATCTTCCGTCGTCGCGCACGATCGACGTGCACGTGCGCCGGCTGCGTCAGGCCGTCGAAGACCCGTCTGACTACGTCTACGTTCACACGGTGCACGGCATGGGCTACCGCTTCGAGCCCATTCTGAAGAGCGACCTCGGTGACGAGAGCGTCCGCCGGTGACGCGCATCGCAACACTCGCCGACTCGTTCCGTACGCGCCTGATCGTCGGCTACGTGCTCATCGCCGTCGTGTTCGCGGTGGCGTGGGGCTGGTCTCTGTACGCCCCGCTCACGCAGGCCGCCGAACGGCAACAGACACGGAACCTGACCGCAGTCGCGGCATCGGGCCGACTCGTGGCAAGCACGTCCTCGGCAACCGCCTCAGACATCGCGAGCGGGCTCGTCGCAGACACCGATCTGCGCGTCACGATCGTGGCCGCCGACGGCACGGTGCTCGCCGACTCCCAGAGCGACCCCGCATCCATGGAGAACCACGCCGATCGCCCCGAGGTCGCCGCAGCGCTCACCGGCGAGGTGGGCACGGACAGGCGGGTCTCACGCACGCGTGGCATCGAGGAGCTCTACGTCGCGGTGCCCGCTACGATCGCCGGCAAGCCCGGAGCGCTGCGCGTGTCGCAGCCGTCCACGGAGATCGACGAGGTCGCCGCACGCTCCCGCCGCATCGGGCTCGCGTTGCTCGCGGTGGCGCTCGTGATTGCGACAGCCCTCGCAGGGTGGATCAGCGCCGCGGCGAGCCGCCCCATCGCGGCCCTATCCGACGCGGCGGGACGCATGGCCGCCGGTGATCTCTCCGTTCCCGTCCCGGACGTGCCAGGGGACCTGCAGGTCCTCGCGGACGCACTGACGGCGCTTCGCGAACAGATGCGCGCGCGGCTGAGCGCACTCGAGGCCGAGCAGCGCACCTTGCGCTCGACGCTCGATGGCCTCACCGACGCCGTCTTCTTGCTGGACGGCGAGACGATCGAGTACGCGAACGGCGCGGCGGGTAGCCTCTTCCGCTCCCCGGCCGGCGGATGGCGTCTTGCCCTGCTCGGCAGTTCCGGGCTGCCCGAGCCCGTCTCGGCGTCGATACGAGAGCGTCTCGGCGCGGCGGAGGCGAGCGCGGTGGAGCTCGACCCCGATCCGCGCGGTACGTCCTACCGGCTCCTCGTCGTTCCGCTCGACAGCGACAGAGCGGTGGTCGTCGTGTCCGATGTGACCGAGCGCGCCCGCCTTGAGCGAGTGCGACGCGACTTCGTCGCCAACGCCAGCCACGAGCTCAAGACGCCGGTGGCCGGCATACAACTGCTCGCCGAGTCCGCCGAGAACGCTGCCTCCGACGGCGATGTCGAGATGGCGCTCATGTTCGCGCGGCAGATCGACTCCGAAGCTTCGCGGCTGCAAAGGCTCGTCGGCGACCTGCTCGACCTGTCGCGGCTCGAGAGCCCGCCCGATCCCAGCGCCATCACCGACATCCGCGCCGCAGTCGACAACGCGATCGCGGGACACTCGCCGGCTGCCGACCGCAAGAGCCTAGCGCTCGAGACCGATCTCGAAGCCGTGAAGGGCCAGGACGTGTTCGCGGCCGCGGACACCACCGATGTCGCGATCGCGCTCGACAATCTCATCGACAACGCCATCGCCTACACCGACGCAGGAAGCGTCCGCGTGCGTGTCTCGGCGGACGGAGGCCGGGTGAGAATCGTGGTCGCCGATACGGGAACCGGCATCGCCGAGGAGCACCTCGCGCGGCTGTTCGAGCGGTTCTACCGCGTGGACCCGGCACGCAGCCGTGAAAGCGGCGGTACCGGGCTGGGCCTCGCGCTGGTCAAGCACGTCGTCGAACGCAACGGCGGCCGCGTGAGCGTGACCTCGGCCATCGGCGAGGGTACGATGTTCACCGTGGAGCTGCCAAGGGCCCGCTAGTGGCTCGCGACGTCGGCGCTACGAGCGCTGTTCGGGCCCTCGCGTTGAGAGGCGGCCGAGCGACCGGGGAATCGCCGCGAGCCGTCGGCTGAACCGGTACGCCCGCGAGTCCTTGACGTCGCGAAGCCGGCCTTCGGCAGCGGCGAGCTTCGCCCGGGCCGCAGCGAGCTGTGCGCCCCGCTGCGTGGACTCCGCCCGCAGGCGCCTCGTCTCGCCGAGCAGGTACTGCTCGGCGGAGTGGTCGCGCACGGCGACGTACTGGGCGTATCGGCGCGCTGAGAAGAAGTACTCCTCGGCGTGTCCTTCGATCCCGAGCTCGGCGAGTACGCCGCCCTGCAGGGCCACGAACAGTTCGCGGAACGAGTCGGCGGTCGCCAGCGAGTCGAGGTTGAACAGGCAGATGGTGAGCGCGTCGTTGACGAACGCGCGCTCGAGTTCGGTGAAGCGGCCGGACTCGACCAGACGCGTCTTGAGCGCACGCAACGCGGCGAGGAATGCGAGCGGCTCGGTGTGGTTGGTCGACTGGATGTTGGAGCCGCCGCCCACGCGGTAGTTCACGAGCGGCTCGCCAACGACCACGATCGCCTCGGCGAGCGCGAGCGCGCTTCGCGTGAAGAGGTAGTCGTTCGTACGCGAGATCTCCTGGAAGCGCAGGCCGTGCTCGGTGACGAACGCCGCACGGAACAGCTTGTTCCACGCCGCAGGTGAGGTGAACGCGAAGAGCGTGTCGGGGATGTCGCATGCCGAGAACGGCTGCGTGTCGGGGACGAGCTTCGCTCGCAACAGCGCATCCGCGGGCGCCCGGGTTCCTGCACGCTCGTCGAAGCGCTCCGCCGCGCACACACAGATGTCGGCGCAGTCAGCGGCCGCGGCCGCGTGCATCCGCTCGAGCATCTGAGGCTCCACATGGTCGTCGGCGTCGAGGAAGAGCAGGTACTCCCCGCCCGCGACGTCGAGCCCGGCGTTACGCGCGGCACCAGCGCCTGCGTTCGACTGCGTGATGACCGCGACCCGAGTGTCGCGCTCGGCGTACCGTGCCAGAATCGCCGGCGACCCGTCGGTGGAACCGTCGTCGACGCAGATCAGCTCCAGATCGCTCGCCGTCTGAGCGAGCACGCTGTCGAGGCACTGCGCGAGGTGCGCCTCGGTATCGTACACGGGGATGATGACCGAGAAGCGCGGCCGCCCGGCCATCTAGCCCTCCACCGGCCCCACGGCCCGCTCCCAAGTGAGGAACCCGCCGAGGGTGAGCGAGAGCCACGCCACGCCCAGAAGCCACGACGCGAGCACGTCGCTCGGCCAGTGCACGCCCAGATACACGCGCGACGTCCCGATCAGCACGACTAGCACCAGCCCGCCTCCCACGGCGAGCACGCGCGCCCACGTGCTGCGCGCGACGCGCAGCACCGCGAACGCCACGACCGTCCACAGCAGCAAGGCCGCGAGCGTGTGGCCCGACGGGAACGAGAACGACGTCGGCAGTTCGGCGATCGCATCGGCGACCGGGGGCCGCGGTCGCTCGGTCACGCGCTTGGCGAGCGTGCCGAGCGCGGTTCCTGAGGCCACCACGAGCGCGATGACGAGCGCCTCGCGGTGGTCGCAGCGCCACACGAGCAGCGCGACCGCGATCAACACGACGACGGTGACCGCAAGCGTACTCGCGCTCCACGTGGCCGCCGTGAAGAAGCCGGTGAGCGCGGGGGCACGCCACGTCTGGATGACAGCGTTGAGCTGCGTGTCGAAGGCGGCCACGACCGGCGAGAGCGCGAGGTCTTCCGCAAGCTCGATGTAGCCTGCGACGCAGACCGCTGCCACCGCGAGCCCCGCCAGGAACGGTGCTGCGACCCACCACCGCGATGGACGGCCCGGTGCGACGGCGGTCGTCTCGGCGGCCATGTCAGTTCCCCGCATCCATGAGCTTGGCCGCCACCTGCTTCTTGCGCGAGAGCACGCCCGGCATCCACGCCGAGCCGTTCGCGAGCGAGATGCCGAGCGCCCGTTCCACGACGCGCGTGGTGCCGACCGCGAGGATCTCGCTGCCCTCGCGCACGATGTCGGTCACCATGAGCGCCACGACGCCGTAGCCGCTTGCCGCAAGGCGCCGCTCCATCTCGGCGCGCACCTCGCCGGCGTGCGCCATCACGGGGTCGATATCGACCGTCTCGTACTGCGCGATGAGCGCGGTCATGTCACCGATCCGGAACTCCTTCGCGTCCGTCCCAACGACCGCCCCCGCCGAGAAGACCTCCCCTGCCGAGCGCAGCCGGAACACCTCCATCCCGAACTCGACCGGATCGACCCCCACGATCGCCGCAAGGCGCTCGACGACGCCGGCATCGACATCGGTCGCGGTCGGCGACTTGAGCAGCACCGTGTCGGTGAGCGCCGCCGAGAGCAGGATCGCAGCGATCGGCTGCGGAATCTCGATGCCGAGCTGCTCGAAGCGGGTCGCCACGATCGTCGCCGTGGAGCCGACCGGCAGGTTCAGGAACAGGATCGGACCGGCGGTCTGGATGTCGCCCACCCGGTGATGGTCGACGATCTCGACGACCGCGGCGTCCTCGATGCCCGCCGCCGACTGCGCGGCCTCGTTGTGGTCCACGAGCACCACGCGCCTGCGCGCGCCGCGCGCGAGGTCGGTACGCGTGAGGATTCCGACGACGCGGCCGCCGTCATCGGTGACGATCGCCTCTCGATGCGCGCTCGCGATCAGGTCCTCGGCGGCGATGGAGAGCAGCGTCTCCGGACCGACCGTGGGTGCCTCGGTGTCGACGAGGTCGCCGACGGTGTGCGCGAGCGAGATGCGGCGCGCGGCGATGTAGGCGTCGAGCGGGGTCACCACGATCGCCGCGCCCTTCGCGCGAGCGAGCTCGATGACATCGTCGCCCGGGTGGAACCCGCCGCTCGAGATGAGGCAGGCGACGCCGGCCGCGAGCGCCATCGGCTGCGTGCGCAGACGGTCGCCGGCGATGACTGTGTCGCCTTCCGAGAGCCGCGCGACGAGCGTACTCGGCTCGCTTGCCGCGACGAGCACATCGCCGGCAATGAGCGCCGCAGGATCGCCACACACGACCTCGCCTTCGAGCGTGCGCGCGATGATGTCGACGATCACCGGCATGCGGCGAAAGCCCTCGATGCCGGTCTCGTGCAGGTAGCGCTGCGCGAGCACGCGTTCGCTCACGAGCCCCGCCGACCGCCCCTCGCCATCCACGACCGGCAGCGCACGCACGCCACGTTCGAGCATGGTGCGCCCGGCCTCGAACATGGGCTCGTCGACGCCGATCGTGACCGGATCCGGCGTCATCACGTCGCGGACGCGCGTACGCACGTGTGTGATCTCCTCGGGGATCTCGACGCCGAAGCGGTCGAATATCGCCTTCGTCTCGCGCGGCATCGGCCCGAGCCGCGCGGGCACGTAGACGTTCCCGGAATCCGTGACGTTCTTCAGATGCGCATACGCCACCGCCGAGCAGATCGAGTCGTTGTCGGGGTTCTTGTGGCCGAACACGAGGATGGGGCCCATCAGTCCTCCAGGCAGGCGACGCCGGCTCGTGTGGCGCGTGAGGCGGCCCGTCGCGCAGGTCTTGAGCGGGTCTAGCTCTTGATCTTGACGATAGGAGCGTACCCGACCAGCAGCTTCTTCGTCTCGCCGGTTCGTTCGAAGCGGATCTCGAGCGCATCGCCCTTCACGCTCATCACACGCCCGCGGCCGAAGGCCTTGTGGTCGACCGCGTCACCGACGGCGAACGTGTCGGCGGGTGCCTTGGGCTGCGAGCCGCGACCGGAGCCGCTCCCGAACCCGGTACCGGTGACACCGCTGCCGCGCGGGGTACCGCCGCCAAACACGCGGCCGCCGCCTGTCGCGCCGCGCCCGGCACCTGCCCCGTATCCGTAGCTGCCGCCGCGGTCGCCGCGCTTCTCCCATCCGCTCCCGCTCACGCCGAGCGACCCGACGCCGGAGGCGGACACGCACTCGCTCGGAATCTCGCCGATGAAGCGCGACGGCGGGTTGTGCTGCGTGGAGCCGTAGATGCTCCGGCTGTGCGCGTGGCTGAGATACAGGCGCTCGCGAGCACGTGTGATCGCGACGTATGCGAGGCGGCGCTCCTCTTCGAGCCCGCTGCCGTCACTGTCGAAGATCGAGTTCTGGTGCGGGAAGATCGACTCCTCGAGACCGGCCACGAAGACGACCGGGTACTCGAGGCCCTTGGCGGTGTGCACCGTCATGAGCGTGACGTACTCATCGCCCTCGGCGAGCGAGTCGAGGTCGGTGCGCAGCGCGAGCCACTCCATGAACGCAGGCAGGTCCGGCTCGTCGTGCGCGCCCGCGAACTCGGCGACGACGCCGTAGAACTCGCGGATGTTGTCGGCGCGACCGGCCGCCTCGTCGGTCCGCTCGGCCTCGAGGGCCTCGATGAGCCCGGCCTTGGTGACGATCATCTCGACGACGTCGCGCAGCTCACCTTCGAGCGAGCGCATCTCGTCGACGAGCGCGACGAACCCGGCGATCGCGGTCTGCGCGGCGGCGCGATGCATGTCGTCGTCCACGGCGAGTCGCAGCGCGTCCTCGAAGCCGATGTCGCGCTCGCGGGCGACGGCGTCCACGCGCTCGACGGTGGTGGCGCCGATGTTGCGCTTGGGGGTGTTGATGATGCGCTTGAGGCTGATCTCATCGGCGGGGTTCACGACCGCCTTGAGGTACGCCATCACGTCGCGGATCTCCGCACGGTCGAAGAAGCGGGTGCCGCCCACGATGCGGTACGGCACGCCCGCCCGCAGCAGCGCATCCTCGAGCTGACGCGACTGCGCGTTGGTGCGGTAGAAGACGGCGAAGTCGGTGTAGCGGCGGTCATCCGCGCGTACGAGCTTCTCGATCTCAGCGGCGATGAAGCGCGCCTCGTCGCGCTCGTCGCTCGCGAGGTAGCTCGAGATCTTCTCGCCCTCCGCGTTGGCGGTGAACAGCGTCTTGGGCTTGCGGTTGGGGTTGTTGGCGACGACCGCGTTGGCAGCCGCAAGGATGCGCGCAGTCGAGCGGTAGTTCTGCTCGAGCTTCACGACCACCGCGGCCGGGTAGTCGTGCTCGAACTCGAGGATGTTTCGCAGGTCCGCCCCGCGCCACGAGTAGATCGACTGGTCGTCGTCGCCCACCACCATGAGGTTCCCGTGGCCGGCGGCGAGCAGGTTCGTGATGCGGTACTGCGCCTGGTTGGTGTCCTGGTACTCGTCGACGCTGATGTAGCGGAAGCGGTCCTGATAGGCCGCGAGGACCGCCGGGAACTCGGAGAGCAGCCGGTAGGCGTTGAGCAGCAGGTCGTCGAAGTCCATCGCGTTGGCGGCCTTCAGGCGCGCCTGGTAGCGGGGGAAGACCTGCGCGACCTTCTTGTCCATCGGCGAAGCGGCCTTGGCCGCGAACTGCTCGGCGGTCACGAGCTCGTTCTTCGCCGAGGAGATCCGGTGCTGCATGCCGTTGACCGGGTAGTGCTTCTCGTCGATATCGAGCTCGCGCATGACCTCTTTGAGCATTCGCTTCGAGTCGTCTTGGTCGTAGATCGTGAAGTTGCGCGTGAAGCCGAGCATCTCGCCGTCGGCGCGCAGCATCCGCACGCACATCGCGTGGAACGTGAGCACCCACATCGAGCGCACGCACGGGCCGCACAGCGCGCCCAGGCGCTCGCGCATCTCGGCTGCGGCCTTGTTGGTGAACGTGATCGCGAGGATCTCGAACGGGCTTACGCCCAGGTCGCCGATGAGGTGTGCGATGCGGAAGGTGAGCACGCGCGTCTTACCGCTGCCGGCCCCCGCGAGCACGAGCAGCGGGCCTTCGGTGGTCTCGACAGCCTGGCGCTGCGCGGGGTTGAGTGAGGTGAGATCGATAGCCATAGCCGAGGTAGTGTAGCACGCGCGTCGGCCTTCTCGGCGACAAGGCCGAACCGCCGAGAATGGCACCGGGCGCCCCCTGTTGGGAGCGCCCGGCGAGACTGCGTCAGTGACGATTCGGCTACTTGACGACGACCTTCATGACCGGGCTGTACGCGCGATACGTGTACCCGTCGGCAGGTACGTACCAGCGCCAGTAGCTCGTGCCCTTGCTCGTGAACTTCTTGGTCCACGACAGATCGCCCGAGCCGCTGTTGAACTTCTTCCACGTGTACCACGTGCGGCCGCTCCAGCGCTGCATGACGATCGTCCGGTTCTCATACATGATCTCGCCGCCGTGACCGTCGGAGCCGCGGCTCGCGTGCGTCGCGAACTTGACGCTCTTGTTGCGCGAGATCTTCTTGGTGCCGGTAGGCGAGGCGGTCAGAGTCGGCGTCGCCTTCACCCAGACCGAGAGCGTGGTCGTGGTCGAGCGGTCCGCGTCGTCGGTGGCACTCACGACGAGGTCGTTCTTGCCCAACTTGTAGGTCTCGAACGTGAAGTCGTCATCGTCGACGTCCGCGTCGACGCCATCGAACGTGTACTCCATCGACTCGACGCCTGCACCGGTGTCTGAAGCCCACGCGTGCACGGTGGCTTTGTTCTGGTACACCGCGGCGATGTCGGAACCGATGCTCGGTGCCGCGCGGTCGATGAACACCGGCACGCTCTGAGTGGCCTCGACGCCGTTGCCGTCGGTCGACCAGTAGTGCACGTCCGTCCTGCCCTCGGCGGTGATCGTGATCGGACCGCTGTAGACGGTCTGCGGCAGGACGGTCGCACCGGTCAGCGTGTAGTAGGTGACGGCCCCACCCGGCGTGGCGGTCATCGTCACCTGAGCGCTCGGGATGTCGAGCCACGAGCTCGTGGCACCTGCCGGGGTCACAGTCACCGTGGTGACCGGCACCGTGACCGGCATCTCATCGGAGAGGTAGTCGACACCCTCCGAGGGGGTGAACCGCACGCGGAAGGCGCGAGTGCCCACGATGCGGCCGGTCGACATCGAGTAGACGCCGGCGACCCCGGGCTTGGCCGTCGAGACGGTCTGCCAGGACGCGCCGCCATCGGCGCTCGACTCGAGGATGAGACACGCGCCCCAGATCGGGTTGCTGTCGGAGTCCAGCAGCGAACCCGAGACGGTCATGCCGCTGCCGTTCGCGGGGCCGGGGGTGATCGTCGTGTAGAGCGAAGCATCAGCGGACTGCGCCCAGAGTCTGGCCTTCACGAGACCGGCGAGGGCGTACTTCGGGTTGTGGATGCCGACAGAACCATCGTTCATGACGAAGTCGACGTTCTGCGCAGCATGCTGGAGCATCGCCCATTTCGCGGCCGGCAGCGTCGATGCGGCTCCGCCGGCGGGCTGCGCGGCGATGAACCCGAGCCAGTCGGTCAGGCCGAGATCCGCCGCCACGTCGTTGAGGACGGACGTTGCCTCGACCGAGGCGGTCGTGACCGCGGACTGCTTCTGGTCGATCCAGCTCTGCATGTCCTGCCGGGTGTAGTCGGCCACGTCGCCGGTATGGCAGCCGGTCACGCACGAGTCGCCACCGGGGCGCAGCTTCCAGCGCGCAGCGTCACCCGGCAGCACAACGTGGAACCGATGCGACATGCGGGTACCGACCTTTGAGCCGTCGTCGTTTGCCGGCATGCCTTCCTTGTGCGTGCGCGGCATGTGACAGTCGGTGCATTCTGTGTTGGGCATACCGGTGCTGGTGGGCTCGACACCCCACAGTCCGCCGAGGCCGTCCTCGCCGCCATGCCCCCCGCTCACGAGTTCGCGCTGCGGATGGCGGCTCCTTGTGTTCTCGGCCGGTCGCGTGTACGAGACGCCCTTGATCGTCTCGGACTGCACGGCCTGATCGAGCGCCTCGAACTGCCAGTTGTGGCAGTCACCGCACGAGACCTCTTCGCCGTTGCCCCAGCGACGCAGGCTGTCGTAGCCGCCGCCTTCGCGCTTCTCGATATGGCCGGTATGGCACACCATGCACGAGATCCCGGGCTCGTTGGTCGCGACGATGCTCGGTGTCGGGTACGTGCCGACGATGCGCTTGCCCGACGGCGACTTGGCGTTGATGCGGTTGAGGAAGCCGAGGCCCGAGTGGCACTTGTAGCACTTGGTGTTGCCGCCTGCCGCGTACGACTTCACGGCCTCATTGACCGGATCGGCGTGGCCGTGGTCTCCGCCGTACTCGGAGGGGACCTTGTTCACGAGCCACTCGTTGTAGTACGTGTGGCGCATCGAGAAGTCCGCACCGTTAGGCAGGAACTTCGGCTTGGTCCCACCCGGCCAGGACGGGTTGTTCACGTACTTCATCATCTGACCCTCGGTCTCCACCGTCGAGTACGGTGTGAGATACAGCGACAGGTCCTGGTCGGTCGTGAACCCGTTCGGGTTGCCGAACGCGGAGTTGTTGACGTTCTTCTGCGGGGTCGTGCCGCCGACGTGACACTGACCGCACGTCTGCGCCTTGAGGATCTGGTATCCGCCGACCACGCCCGGCACCGCGTCGCGATGGCTGCCCGGATTCTTGCCCGAGCCGTGGCACGCTTCGCACTGGATGCCGAGTTCGCTCACGGTCGACGGGGTCTTCGTGGTCATCACCGCGCCGCTTGGCAGCGTGTACGTCTGGTAGGAGGGCCTGGTGAGACCGACGTTGTGACACTGCGCGCAGCTTTGCGTGTAGACGCTGTTTCCAAGCTTGCCGGTCTGCTCCTCAAGCCGGTTCTCGTGCAGGAGGAAGTTGGCAGGGCTCCAGACCGGCAGATCGTCGGCCGGCTTCATGTTGACCGCCAGCGGGCTGTTCTCGGGACCGATGTACTCGAGGAACCCCTCGTCGTCACCGACCTGCAGGTAGACATCGCGCGGCAGCACGGAGATGCCACCGAACGGGCTCGTGAACGGCCACAGGCCCGAGCCCGCGGTCGGCCACAGCTCGTCCGGATTCGCCTTGACGTCTTTGACCATCTCGCTGTGCGGCGTGACCATCTCGGCGATGGCGGAGTGGCAGCCTTCTTGCGCGCACGCCTCCTTGCCCGCGTACCAGTACCCGTACGGGTTCTGCGTCTGGTTGCCACCGCCACCGGTGACAGACCATGCCATGGCGGACACGGGCATCGCAAACGAGGCGACGAGGGCTCCTGTCACCAGTGCGGCTGCGAACGAGCGTTTCATGCTTCCCCCTACGGCCAGGCAAACACGGTGGAGCGCCGCGACATGCTCGTGTGCAATCCATGTGCACGGCGTGACGGCCCGGTCCGGGTCGCCATGTGGTTAATCGGCGTTCACGCCGTCGGACTTGAACGCGGGCTCGAACGCGCGGAGCAGGACTCGCTCACTGCACGAACTTGATCATCTTGAAGCCACCGTCGGCCTTCTTCAGGCACGCGTTGTGAGTCGCATGGCGCTCACCATGGGAGAACTGCACGTTCCCACATCTTTCGCACACGTTCCGGTGGCACACCGTACAGTCTCCCAAGCGTCGCGAATCAGGCGCGCCACAGTACGGGCAGATGCGGTTGAGGCCCCCGGGTTCAGTCACGTGCTCCCCCTCCGAGTGCTATGTTCGCGAGAAGGTTCGTTAATCCTCCAACAGTCTTCGAGGTCGCCGGACGTGCGTGCGCTGGCGCTATTCCGATCGGGATGGTGTGCGCAGACGACGAACGCCCCCGGAGGCGGGGGCGTTCGAGAGCGTTCCTTGAGGCGTGGCGCGTCAGGCTACCTCAGCTCGGTCCCTACTGCGGACGCAACCGTCTTCAGGTCGGCCACGAGAGCGGCGAAACCGTCCAGGTCGAGTGACTGGGGGCCGTCGCACAGCGCCTCGCGCGGATTGGGATGCACCTCCACCATGATGCCGTCCGCTCCGACAGCCACGGCGGCACGCGAGAGAGCGGGCACGAGATCGACCTGACCGGCGGGATGCGACACATCGATGATGATCGGCAGAAGCGAAAGCTTCTTCACCACCGGCACCGCGGTGATGTCGAGCGTGAAGCGGTACGCGGTCTCGAAGGTCCGGATACCCCGCTCGCACAGGATCACGTTCTCGTTGCCGCACATCGTGATGTAGTTCGTGGCCTGCAGCCACTCCTCGATGGTGGCCGCCATCCCCCGCTTGAACACGACCGGCTTGCCGCTCTCTGCGGTCACTTCGCCGATCTTCTTGAGCATGCTGAAGTTGGCCATATTGCGCGTGCCCACCTGGAGCATGTCGGCGTACTCGGCGACGACCTCGGCGTGGGCCGAGTCCGTGACCTCGGTGACGACCAGCAGTCCGTACTCATCGGCGGCCTCGCGCAGGAGCTCGAGACCCTTGTGCTCGAGGCCCTGGAACGAGAATGGCGAGGTGCGGGGCTTGTAGGCGCCGCCGCGCATCACCTTGATCCCGAGGTCCGAGAGACACGCGGCGACCTCGCGCATCTGTTCGCGGCTCTCGACCGAGCACGGACCGGCGATGATGGTCATGCCCTCGTCGCGGGTGACCGACCCGATCGCGCGCGCGTCCTGCGCCGCCATCAGCCCCTCATCTCCTTGGCGACGTGCAGGATCGCCTCGTAGATCTCGCGCAGGTCATCTGCGTAGAGCGGGCCTTCGTTGCACGCAGCGACGTTCTTGAAGATCTCTTCTTCGCGCTTGGGGTCGTAGAGACCCTGGCGTGCCTGTGGCTTGAGCGCCCGGATGTCGAGTGAGCACTGTGCACGCTCGTTCAGCAGCCCGACAAGCTGGCAGTCGATCTGGTCGATGCGCGTGCGAATCTCATCGATCTTGGCCTGCGCATCGAGGTTCTGGTCGGCCATGATACCTACTCCTTCTCGGCCAGCGGCGTGATGGCCGCACGGCGGGGGTCTGGTGATTATCGCACGAGTCGAGGCGTTTGCCGCACTGCCGCCGGAGGCCCCGCACCGCCGCGCGCGACTCAGGCGACCGTCCCTGGATACGACCTGCCTGATCCAGGAAGGATGGGCGTTCACGCCGGACTGTTGTACTCTTCACGGGTCAAGAGGCGCCCACACGGAAGAGCGAGGCGAAGTGACACCCCTTGGCACCGCAGTCATAGAGACACTCGGCGAGTTCGCCGGAGGTCGTGCCGACATCGCAGACGAGCTGCCGCGATTCGGTATCGCCGCCCTCCTGTGGCTCTCGCTGCTGTGGTTCTCGTGGCGGTGGCGCAGCCTCGACCCGAACAGGGAGCGCTGGCTGTCCGCGGCCTTCCTCGTCGGCTTCATCCGGGAAGCGCTGATGTTCGTCGTCTTCTTCCTGGCAGCCTGGGGCTATGTTGAGATGTCGCGGCTGGAGTGGTTCTTCCCGCCCCTGGAGCACGCACTCAGCCAGCTTGCCGTATTCCTCATCTGCGCCGGCTTCGTCGGCTACCTCAAACGCGACGCCGCGCTCACACGACGCCTGACAGGGTTGTCGCTACTGGTGTCGGGCACGCTCTACGCCGTGACGTCGGTCGCGTGGGTCAGAATCCACAGCTCGAACCCGACCTTGCTGTTCGGCGCGACATGGTGCGATTGGGCATTTCGGCTGACATCGTGCATCGCCATCGGATGGGCGCTGATACTCACGCTCAAGAGCAAGGCGCGGCATAGCCGTCTGCTCGCGACCGCGCTGCTCCCCTTCTTCCTCGACGAGTTGCTCATGCTCGCGAACCTCGCAACGAACGAGCTGTATCGGATGAGCTTCGCGCCCGTCCGCCACTCGCTGCATCTGATCGGTGTCGCCATGCTCGCGGCGGTCTACATCACCGAGGAGGAGTCACGACGGTTTGATGCCGAGACACGCGCAGAAGAGCAGGCGCGAAGGCTGGAGCGCGCGCTGGAGAGCTCGGTCAGGGCGATGAGCCGCACGGTCGAGATTCGCGACAGGCTTGCGAGCCGTCACGCCGAGCTCACCGAACGCGTGGCCGACGCGATCGCGGTCCGACTCGGGCACGACAAGCTCAAGAGGCAGCAGCTGTCGATCGCGAGCCTGCTCCACGACATCGGCAACACGGGCGTGCCGGCGGAGATCCTCGGCCGCCCCTCATCGCTCAGCGAGCTCGAGATGGCGCTCGTGCGCGGGCACGTCGCGCTCGGAGCCGACATCGTGCGGGAGGCCGAGTTCGACAGCGAGATCGTGAGCGCGGTGCAGCAACACCACGAGCGCCTCGACGGCTCGGGCTACCCCGACGGCCTCAGAGGCGATGAGGTGACGGAGGAGGCGCGGATTCTCGCCGTCGCGGACGTCGTCGCCGCCATGCTCGGTCACCGCCCGCACCGCCCGGCATGCAGCGAGACCGAGGTGCTCGCCGAGCTGGCTGGCGGTCGCGGGAGCCGCTACGACGCGGCGGTCGTCGACGCGGCGGTCGACGCCCTGCAGTCCGGGTCACTCAATGCTGCGCTGGTCGCGAGCCGCGACTAGAGCGGCGTCGCGATCGCGGCGAGCATCCGTCGCGGCAGGCCGGCGAGCCGCTGCCACACGCCTCCTGTGGCCGCTCCATCACCGGGAACCGTCACCGTGGGCTCGACCGTCACCGTGGGCTCGACCGCTACTGTCGCCACATCGGAGTCGGCCAGAAGCCGAACGCTCGCCAGCGTCTCGCCGTCCTGCGTCACCTTCACGACGCCGAGCGGATCGCCGCGCTTGATCGGACCGGGAACCGGGGTGCTCGGCAGGATGATCTGCTTCTCGACCGTGTAGCCACGCAGCACCGCGCGGGACTCCTCGTGCGAGGCGTGCACCGTGACCGGCGCGGTCATGTCCTCACTCACCTGCACCACAACTGTGCCCATCGTGGTCGTGGTCGAGACGAGACGGCGCATGTAGTAGTACTTGTACGCCCAGCTCAGGAGCTTCTTTGTCTCCGAGAAGCGCTGCGCCTTGGACCTCGCGCCCAGCACCACGCTCACGAGCTCGAGGTTACCGCGCTTCGCCGAGCCCACGAAGCAGTAGCCGGCGGCGTATGTGAAGCCGGTTTTCACGCCCTGGATGCCCCGGTAGTGGCCGAGCAGTTCGTTGGTCGCCTCGATGCGCTCGGCCTTCTTGTTCGGCCGGGGCAGCACGACGCTCTCCATGAGGATGACCTTGCGCAGGTACGAGTCCTTGAGCACCTCACGTCCGAGCACGGACAGGTCGCGTGCTGTGGACACCTCCCGCTTCGACAGGCCGTGCGGGTCGACGGCCCTCGTGCGCGTCAAGCCGAGCTCGTCAGCCTTCGCGTTCATACGCCTGACGTGCCTCTTCTCGCTACCCGACACGTGGATGGCGAGAGCTGTGGCCGCATCGTTCGCCGAGGCGACCATCATGAGCTGGAGCAACCGGCGCACCGTGACCTTCTGCCCCTTGACGAGACCCACGCCGTCTCCGGTGTTGGCCGCCGCTGAGGTGATCTTGACGACGTCGTCGAGGTCCGCGCGCTCCCGCACGACTAGCGCGTTGAGCATCTTGATGGTGCTGGCGACATGCCGCTTCGTGTTGCGGTTCTTCGCCCACAGACGCTGGCCTTGGACCGTGGTCACGAACGCAGCCGGTGCTGTGACGGTGGGTGTGGGGGCCTGCGCCGCGAGAGCGGACGACGGCAGGAGCGTGACGCACAGGCACGCGGCCACCACCACGACGCTCGTCCGTCGGAACCACGCGCTCATGCATCAACTCCAATCGCCACCAGCCTGCAGAATACCACCGCAGGCGAAGGCGACGCGACGCACGCGTGCACGAGTGAGCGCTTGTGGGCGAGGCTGTCGTGCGGGCGGGGCGCTCCTCAGCCGGGCGCTCCTCGCCCCGGACGCTCGCCTACGCCTTGCCCTCGAGTTCGCAGACCCGCTGCGTGCTTGCCGCCAGGAGCAGCAACGCCGCGGAGATGACCATCGGCAGCGCGAGCACCGCCATCGCGCTCACCCACAGTACCGGTCCCCATGCGGCGAAGACGCCGTACACGGCGACGAGCCCCGCGCCGACCAGCAGGACCACGGCGGCCAGCCGCTCGTAGAACAGGCACAGCACGAAGATGCCGATCGTGAGCGCGAGTGGGATGAGGGCGTTGATGCCCGCTGCGACGACCTCGCCGAACGAGTACGTGAGGTTCGCGTAGCGCTGCACCGACGCGGACGCGAAGTACATCATCGCCCACACGAGACCACCGCCCACGATGAATATGCGCGCAGCAATACGTGAGACGTTCATCCGGTCAGTGCTGCACGTGCGCACCATGAGACTCATCGGCCCGTTCCCTTCCTCGGCGACCTTCCAAGAGACTCTGTACCCGTTCCGCGACGCACGAACGCCGACCTCGATGGGTCGGCGTTCGGCAACGGGCTCTCGTGTGCGGCGCTGCTCGCGCTACTCCCACTCGATGGTGCCGGGCGGCTTGCTCGTGATGTCGTAGGCGACGCGGTTGATGCCGTCGACCTCGTTGATGATGCGGTTGCTCATCTTGCCGAGCAGTTCGTGCGGCAGCCGTGCCCAGTCCGCCGTCATCGCATCCGCCGAGGCGACCGCACGGATGATGATCGGGTGGCCGTAGGTGCGCTCGTCGCCCATGACGCCGACGCTGCGGATGTCGGGCAGCACCGCGAAGTACTGCCACACCTCGCGACCGGTGTCCCACGCGCCGATCTCCTCGCGCACGATCGCGTCCGCAAGGCGCAGCGTCTCGAGCTTCTCGTGGGTGATCTCGCCGATGATGCGCACGGCGAGGCCGGGGCCCGGGAACGGCTGACGGTGGACGATCTCATCGGGGAGGCCGAGCTCGGAACCCACCGCACGGACCTCGTCTTTGAAGAGCGCCTTCAGCGGCTCGATAAGATCGAAGTGCACGCCCTCGGGGAACGGAATGAGGTTGTGGTGGCTCTTGATCTTCGCGGTCGCCTTGCCGCCGCGGCCACCGGACTCGATGACGTCGGGGTACAGCGTGCCCTGCGCGAGGAATTTCACGCCCTCGAGCGTGGTGGCCTCCTCGAAGAAGACCTGCCAGAACTCCTCGCCGATGATGTGGCGCTTGCGCTCCGGGTCGGTGACGCCGGCCAGCAGCGACAGGTAGCGCTCCTCGGCCTCGACGTGCACGAGGTCGACGTGGAACTGGTCGCGGAACGTGGCCACGACCTGCTCGGCTTCGTTGAGACGCAGCATGCCGTGGTCGACGAAGACGCAGGTGAGCTGGTCGCCGATCGCTCGGTGCAGCAGCGCAGCGACCACGCTGGAGTCAACGCCGCCGGACAGGCCGCAGATGACGCGGGCGTCGCCCACCTGGGCGCGGATCGTCTCGACCGCATCGTCGATGATGTTGACCATCGTCCACAGCGGCGGGATCTTCGCGATATCGTGCAGGAACGTGCGGATGATCTGCTGGCCGTGCTCGGTGTGCGCGACTTCCGGGTGGAACTGCGTCGCGTACAAGCCGCGCTCGGCGTGCTCCATCGCCGCGACAGCCGTGGTGCCGGTGCGGGCGGTGACGATGAAGCCCTCGGGCGCGGTACCGACCGAGTCGCGGTGGCTCATCCAAACCTGCGAGGTCTCCGGTACGCCCTCGAGCAGTCGGCACGCCGGCTCCGTGACGGTGAGCTCCGCGAAGCCGTACTCGCCGATGTCGGTCTTGGGGATCTCACCGCCCAGGTGCAGCGCCATCTCCTGGATGCCGTAGCAAAAGCCCAGGATCGGGATGCCCAGGTCGAAGATCGCCGGGTCCATGTGCGGCGCGCCCTCGGCGTAGACCGAGGCCGGGCCGCCCGAGAGGATGATCGCCGCGGGCTTGCGCGCGGCGACCTCCTCGGCGGTGATGTCGAAGGGGACGATCTCGGAGTACACGCGCGCCTCGCGCACGCGGCGCGCGATGAGCTGCGCGTACTGCGCTCCGAAGTCGAGGACGAAGACGGTGGGCTGGCTCTCGTGCTGCTGCACACCCGGCACGGCTAGCGGCCCATCCCAACGCCCTGGCTGTTCTGCAGGACCTTGCCCTCGGTCTGCAGCGACGGTGCGACCATGACCTCGGCCTTCTGGAACGCCTTGAGGTTCTCGTAGCCGGTCGTCGACATCGAGGTGCGCAGGCCTCCGAGCAGGTTCAGCGTGCCGTCGTTCTGGTGCGCCGGGCCGAGGAGGATCTCCTCGAGGCTGCCACGTACACCGGCCTGCACGCGCGTGCCGCGCGGGAGGTCCGGGTGGAACGTCGCCATACCCCAGTGGAAGCCGCGACCGGGCGCCTCGGCGGCGCTCGCGAGCGGCGAGCCGATCATGATGGCGTCGGCGCCGCACGCGACAGCCTTGGCGAGGTCGCCACCGGTGCGCATGCCGCCGTCGGCGATGACGTGGCAGTACTTGCCGGTCTCCTCGAGGTAGCGGGTGCGGGCCGCGGCTGCATCCGCGATCGCGGTCGCCTGCGGAACGCCGATGCCGAGCACGCGGCGTGAAGTGCACGCGTGGCCCGGGCCGACGCCCACGAGGACGCCGACGGCGCCGGCGCGCATGAGGTGCAGCGCACCCTGGTAGCTGCAGCAGCCGCCGATGATGCACGGAATGTCGAGCGCCTCGACGAAGGCGCCCAGGTCGAGCGGCTTGTCGTAGCTGCTCACGTGCTCGGCGGACACGACCGTGCCCTGGATGATGAGGATGTCGAGCCCGCCGGCGAGCGCGGCGTCGAGGTAGCGCTCGCAGTTCTGCGGCGTGAGCGACGCGGCCGCGAGCACGCCACCGGCCTTGATCTCCTTGATCCGCTTGGTGATGAGCTCTTCCTTGATCGGCTCCTTGTAGATCTCCTGCATCTTGGCGGTCGCCTCTTCCTTGTCGAAGGAGGCGATCGCGTCGAGCATCGGTGCCGGATCCTCGAACTTGGTCTGGATGCCCTCAAGGTTCAGGACGGCAAGCCCGCCGAGCTTGCCCATGGTGATCGCGAACGCCGGGTCGACGACGCCGTCCATCGCCGAGGCGAGCACTGGCAGCGGGAAGCTGTAGTCGCGGCCTTTGAAGTTGAACGTCCACGCGATGTCGACGTCGCGCGGGTCACGCGTCCGCCGAGACGGAACGATGGCGATGTCGTCGAATCCGTAGGCACGCCGAGCGGTCTTTCCGCGTCCGATCTCGATCTCCATGCTGGATGCATCCTCCTCGTAGTACGTCACGCCCTGCTCGGGCACTTGTTCCTTCTCCACCAAGGTGCGAATCGGCCCCGGATACGACGAAACCAGGCAAACTTCGCCGAGTGACCTGAAGCGAGATGCCTGGTTCGACTGTGTGCTGCGGCTGGCCGCCCGCGGACGGTGAACGTCCGGACTGCGCCTCGGTGTCCGTATTCTAGTGGAGCATACCCCGTTCGTGAACCGTGGTTCGCGGATTTGGGCGGAATCCATGTGCACCCGACACCCGAAGCGGACGAAATCGCAGCCCGGCGACGCGAACCGGCCTCCTAGCCGGCGCCCCGCGCACCGTCAGAGGAGTCCGCGAACTCGAACCCTGCGTCTATCACGGCGACGCAAGCAGCCACGACGTCCGCGTCGTAGTGCTGCCCGCTGTGGCGCTGTATCTCCTCGAGTGCAGCCGACATGCCGAGCGAGGCGCGATACGGCCGGTGAGAACTCATCGCCTCCACCACGTCGGCCACTGCCAGGATCCGCGCCTCCATCATGATGTCCTCGCCGAGCAGCCCTGCCGGGTATCCGCTTCCATCCATGCGCTCGTGGTGCTGCGAGACCATCTCGGCGAGCGGCCATCCGATGTCCGCGCCGTTGAGGACCTCGCACGCGGCAGTGGCGTGCCCCTTGACCAGGTCGTACTCGACGGGACTGAGCGTGCCGGGCTTGCTCAGAATCTCAGCCGGAATGGAGAGCTTGCCGATGTCGTGCAGCTTGCCGGCGATCCGTACGCGCTCGGCGGTCATCTCGTCGAGCTTGAGTTCGAGCGCGATTCGGTACGAGAGTTGGGCGACGCGCCGCTGGTGTCCCGCCGTGTACGGGTCACGCAACTCGACGGCGAGTGCCGCAACGGCGGTGATCGCCTCGACATCACGCTGAGCCTGATCCAGTGCCCGGGTGCGCTCGGCGACGAGTTCCTCGAGGCGGTGGCGGTACTGGTCGAGCTCGGTCTGGTTGCGGACGCGTTCCGTGATATCCCAGAACATCGCCACACACATCCGCGATCCAATGGAGAACGCGTGAGTCTCGAATGCGCCGCTCACCTTGCCGTCATCGTAGGAGACGGACTGCTGTTCGTAGGGCTCGTCCCCGAGCGCGACGGTGCGGTACCTCTCCGGAATCTCGGTGCCGACGAGTCCCGGCCACGCCTCCTCGATCGGCAGACCGACCAACTGGTCGTGATCGACGCCGAGGGTATCCACGGCTGCCCTGTTCCCCCCGGTGAAGATGAGCCGATCATCGGAGTCCAGCTCGTAGAAGTGCATTCCCATGGGAGCCTGCTCGACCACGGCCGCGTAGCGCTCCTCTATGTCTCGGAGCGCGGTCTCTGCGCGTCGTCGCTCGGTGAGATCTCGGAAGACCGTGATGACTGCGGGGCTACCCTGCCACCACGTGCGGGCACTCGTGACCTCCGCTTGCCGGGTCTCCCCGGTCAATGCGCGCAGAGTCAGCTCGATCGGCGCGGTGGGCTCACTCGTTCGCGCCACCTCTTGCAGACGCTGCGCAACTCGATCCCGCAGGTCCTCGGGTATCGCGGACCAGATGCTCGTCTCCGAGCCCGTGCCGTCGGCAATCGACAGGAACTCCGCCGCAGCTCGGTTGTACAGCAAAGCGCTGTCTCCGTCGTGCACGATGATCGGGTCCGGAGCCAGCTCGAAGAGCTGCCTGTAGCTGTCTTCGCTGCGCCGAAGCTCGGCCTCCGCTTCCCGCACCCCTGTGAGATCGCGAACGATGACGTTGATGGCTGGCTTGCCTCGCCACGTGATCGGAGTGGCGAACGTCTCGCCGACGAAGTCGCTACCGTCCTTGCGCAGCAGTCGCTCAATCAGCGGAGGGACACTCTCCCCGCGCAGCAGCGCCGCAGTGCGCTCGACGAAGGTCGGCGCAGAATCGGGATGGACGTGGGCGGCGACCGAGGCGCCGGCCATCTGACCGGCGCTCGCGTAGCCGAACGTCACCGCCGCAGCCGGATTGCCACACAGAACGGCACGGCCATCGTGCACGACGGCCGGAAGCGGAGAGAGGTCGAACAGGCTCTTGTAGAGGCCGTCGTTCTCATCGGCGGCAAAGTCGTCGGGCGAGTCGACCAACATCACCCCACCCCTTCAGCAGCGGCGCGACTTCCTACACGTTGAACTTGAAGTGGACCACGTCGCCATCGGCCATGATGTACTCTTTCCCCTCAAGCCGCATCTTGCCGGCCTCTTTGGCGCCCTTCTCGCCGCCAAGGGCCACATAGTCGTCGTAGCTGATGACCTCGGCCTTGATGAAGCCGCGCTCGAAGTCGGTGTGGATGACGCCGGCAGCCTGCGGCGCCTTGGCGCCGATTGGCATCGTCCACGCGCGGACCTCCTGCACGCCAGCGGTGAAGTAGCTCTGCAGGCCGAGCAGCCGGTACGCCTCGCGGATGAGGGCGTTGAGCCCCGGCTCGGCGAGTCCCAGTTCGGCGAGGTACTCGGCGGCTTCCTCGGGCTCGAGCTCGGCCAGGTCGGCCTCGACCTTCGCGCAGATCGGAATCGGCGTCACGCCGTCGATGGGCGCGAACTCCGAGGCGACCTGGGACTCGTCGACGTTGGCGACGTAGAGCATCGGCTTCATCGTGAGCAGGTGCAGGTCGTAGAGGAGCGCGCGCTCCTCGTCGGTCATCTCCATCTTGGAGGCACGATGACCCTCGTCCATCCACGCCGCGAGCCGCTTGAGCAGCTCGATCTTGGGGAGGACTGCCTTGTTGTTCTTGGCTTCCTTCTCGAGACGTGGCATCGCACGCTCGATGGTGCCGAGGTCGGCGAGCACCAGTTCCGTCCGGATCGTCTCGACGTCGCTTTCCGGATTCACGCGGCCCTCGACGTGGATGATGTTCTCGTCGGTGAAGAAGCGCACGACCTCGCAGATCGCGTCGCACTCGCGGATGTTGGCAAGGAACTGGTTGCCGAGACCCTCGCCCACGCTCGCACCCTTCACGAGTCCGGCGACGTCCACGAACTCCACGACCGCCGGCATGATGCGTTGTGGATCGACGATCTTGGCGAGTTCGTCGAGGCGCGCGTCAGGAACGGTGACGAGGCCTACGTTAGGCTCGATGGTGGCGAACGGGTAGTTCGCGGCATCAGCGGCCTTGCGGGTCAGAGCGGTGAACAGCGTCGACTTGCCCACGTTGGGAAGGCCGACGATAGCGAGCGAAAGTGCCACGGATGCGACTCCTCTGAGTTGGTACGGCTGCCGCTCGCTCACGCGAGCCAGTGTATTCTGACATACACACCGCACCGTCGCCCCTGTAAGGACACGCATGCGCATCGGGTTCTTCGCCGACATGTACTTGCCGCACGTCAGCGGCGTGACAAACCACATCTCGCTCTACAAGAAGCGCTTCGAGGACCTCGGCCACGACGTGTTCGTCTTCACCTTCGGCGACCTCGACTACGACGATGCCGAGCCGGGCATCGTCCGCTCTCCGGGCATGCCGTGGGGCGAGACCGGCTGGCGCTTCGCCCTCTCGCTCTCCTCCGAGGCCGTCCGCCTCGCCGAGACGCTCGACGTCATCCACGTCCACCACCCGTTCCAGAGCGGCCGGCTCGCCGCGCCCATCGCAAAGCGCCGCGGCATCCCGCTCGTCTTCACGAACCACACGCGCTACGACCTCTACTCCGACGCCTACGCGACGTTCGTCCCGCGCTCGCTGCGCTACACGTTCCTGCGAGCGAGCCTCGGCGGATTCCTCGACCGCTGTGACCTCGTGGTGGCGCCGGCAGCGTCGATCGCCGAGTGGCTCGCCGAGTTCACCGGCTTCGACCGCTCCACGGTCGTGCCAAACGGCGTCGACACGAGCGCGTTTGCGAACCCTACCGCGCCCGTCGCGCGCGAGGACCTCGGCTTCACCGCTGACGACGTCGTCTTCTGCTACGCCGGACGACTCGGTCCCGAGAAGAACACCCCCTGGCTCGCCGAGGAGTTCGCGGCAGCGGCAGCGAGTGCGCCCCGCGCGCAGCTGCTTGTGGTGGGCGACGGCCCGTCGCGGCCCGAAGCCGAGACCGCACTCTCGGCGACCGGTGAGGCCGAGCGCGCGCGGTTCCTCGGCATGGTGCACTACGACCGCGTGCCCGACTACGAGGCGGCGGCCGACGTGTTCGTGACCGGGAGCGTGAGCGAGGTGCACCCGCTCGTCGTGCTCGAGGCGATGGCGGCCGGGCTGCCGGTCGTGGCCGTGAGCTCGCCGGGCATCGCCGACACGGTCACCGACGGTGTCAGCGGCCTGCTCGCGCCCGACCCGACGCCCGGAGCACTCGCCGAGCGCATCGAGCGGCTCGCGACCGACGATGCGCTGCGCGGGCAGCTCTCGGCTGGCGCGCGCGAGGCGGCAGGCGCCTACTCGCTCCAACGCACGGCCGACGTCCTGCTCGGCCACTACGAGACGCTCGTCGCGGGCAGGAGCGCGGGGTGAACGCCGACGTCGCGGCGGCCCTGCGACTTGGCGCCGCGGCGTTCCTCGTGGGCTTGTCCGGCGCGATGTCACCTGGCAGCTACCTCACCGTCACCGTCGCCCGCACCATGCAGCGCGGACCGTGGTCGGCGGCGCTCATGCTGGTCGGGCACGCGCTGCTCGAGGCGCTGCTGCTCATCGGGTTCGCCTTCGGGCTCGCCCGGTGGTTGCGTCTGCCAGCCGTGCTCGCGGTGCTCGGACTCGTAGGCGGTGCAGTGCTTCTGTGGATGGGTGTCGGGCTGCTCCGCGGCGCGCTGAGCGGGTCGATCGCCGGCGATCTCGAAACCGCCGAGGAGGCCGCAGCGCACGAGCATCCTGCGGGCGCAGTGGCACAGGGTGCCATCGTCTCGCTCTCGAACCCCTACTGGACGCTGTGGTGGGCCACGATCGGCGTGAAGCTCGCTGCCGACGGTTTGGCGATCGGACCGATAGGCGTCGTCGCGTTCTTCATCGGGCACGAGCTCGCCGATATCGCTTGGTATGGATTCGTCATCTACGCGGTGCATGCGGGCAAGGGACTGCTCTCCCCGCGCCTCTACCGCTCGGTCATCGGCGTGCTCGCGGTCTTCCTGCTCTACCTCGCGGCTCGGTTCATGCTCGCGCCTCTCGGCGTGCAGCTGCCGTGGTTCTAGGTGCCTGACCCCCTAGTCGTGGGGCCAGAACCAGAACAGTGCGAACACCGGTATCGCGAAGACGGCGACGAGGTCGATCCAGAACGGTGCGATGCCCAGGCCCGCCGTCCTGATGAGGAGCGCGATCCCGCCCCACGTCGGCAGCAGCAGCGCGGCGAGCAGGACGCTCACGCAGCCGAGCTGCGGCGCGATCACGCGCTCGAACTTGCCCGGCACGACACGCGGCAGCCAGGCCGCGGCGAGCGCGGCCACCGACGAACCGACTGCATAGAGCAGGATCGGCACGGTCGCGTGGAGCATCCGTCCTTTGAGCGCGAAGACCGTCGTCGAGAGCGATGCCGTGGGCACGAAGCCACGTACGAGCGCGGCGACCACCAGCTGGAGCGCCACCGCCGCTGCCACGAACACGAGGCCGGGACGGATGTCGCGCTCGCTGTTCGAGCGGTGGGCGGCGTGCACCATACCGCTCACGAGGTAGAGCTCGGGAAGCAGCCAGCAGACTGCGAGCGTGAGGTCGAACGCGACGCTGCCGGGAACCTGCGCCGAATGCCACGCGAGCAGCCACGGGTACAGCGCGATGAATCCGGCACCGAACAGCACAGCCGTCCAGGTCGCGACCCCGAACCCGAGCGGGCGTGCCTCGGCGTGGGGCGTGAGGTCGACGATCTCCTCGTCGGCGTTGAGGAACAGCTCGCTGTGCGTCGCGCTGTCCACGAGCGATGAGCCCTCGAGCGGCCGTCCGCACAGCGCGCACGTGGCCACAGCGGTATCTGCGAGCGCGCCGCAGTAGCGGCACTCCTGGCGTTGCCTCACTGAGATCCCCCGACGGTCGAACCTTCACGGTGCGGCAAGCCCCCCGGCCGCGTGGAGAGGATAGCGGCGTCGCGCGCCCGTGACAAGCGCCAAGCATGCGGCTCTACGCTGCGGCTACCGGTTCATCTTCCGGCGCCGGTCCCACACGAGCGCGGCGATGATGAGCCCCATCAGGATCATCGAGCCGATCGACGACGGCCACGCCTCGGTGGAATACCGCCCGAGCCCCTTGGCCACGCCCGCCGAGACAGCGGAACTCGGTGCGGATGCGGCTCCATCCGACAGCATGCCTTCGTCGCATACCTCGCGCAGAAGGCGAAAGGGCCCCGGCGTGATGCCGAGGCCCTTCGTGGCGTTCGTTCGTGCAGCGCGCAAGCGCTTTGCTACATCATCCCGCCCATGCCGCCCATGCCGCCCATGCCGGCCATGGCGGCGGCGGCAGCATCGTCCTTGCTGGGGATGTCGTTGACGGTCGCCTCGGTGATCAGAATCAGCGCAGCGATCGACGCGGCGTTCTGAAGCGCCGAGCGGGTGACCTTGACCGGGTCGATGACGCCCATCTTGAGCAGGTCGCCGTACTCGCCGGTGGCGGAGTTCAGACCCTCGCCGGTCGGAAGCGTCTTGACCTTCTCGACCACGACGGAGCCCTCGAAGCCGGCGTTGGCCGCAATGGTCTTCATCGGCTCGACGAGCGCCTTGCGGATGATATTGACGCCCACGATCTCGTCGGCGTCGTCCGACTCGATCTTGTCGAGGACCGGCAGCGCGTCAACGAGTGCGACGCCGCCGCCGGCGACGATGCCCTCTTCGACCGCCGCGCGGGTCGCCTGGAGGGCGTCCTCGATGCGGTGCTTCTTCTCCTTGAGCTCGGTCTCGGTAGCGGCACCGACCTTGATGACGGCGACGCCGCCGGAGAGCTTGGCCAGGCGCTCCTGGAGCTTCTCCCTGTCGAAGTCGGAGTCCGAGTTCTCGATCTCGGTCTTGATCTGCTTCACGCGAGCATCGATCTCGTCCTTGGAGCCGGCACCGTCGATGATGGTGGTGTTCTCCTTGGTGACCTTGACGGTCTTGGCGCGGCCGAGCATCTCGAGCGTGACGCTCTCGAGCTTGATGCCCAGCTCCTCCATGACGGCCTGGCCGCCGGTGACCACCGCGATGTCCTCGAGCATGCGCTTGCGGCGGTCGCCGAAGCCCGGCGCCTTGACAGCGATGCAGGTGAAGGTGCCACGCAGCTTGTTGACGATGAGCGTGGCGAGCGCCTCGCCCTCGACGTCCTCGGCGATGATGAGAAGCTGCTTGCCGACCTGCATGACCTTCTCGAGTACCGGCAGCAGGTCCTGGATGTTGCTGATCTTCTGGTTGACGATGAGGATGTAGGGGTCGTTGAGCACGGCCTCCATACGGTCCGGATCGGTGACCATGTACATCGACAGGTAGCCCTTGTCGAACTGCATGCCCTCGACGGTGTCGATGTCGATGCCGAAGGTCTGCGACTCCTCGACGGTGATGACGCCGTCCTTGCCCACGACGTCCATGGCGTCGGCGATCTTGTTGCCAATCTCCTCGTCAGCGGCCGAGATGGCGCCGACGTGGGCGATCTCGTCCTTGCCCTCGATGTCCTTGGCGGTGTTCTTGATCTCGGCCACGATCGCGTCGACTGCCTTCTCGATGCCGCGGCGGATGGCGAGCGGGTTGGCGCCGGCGCTCACGTTCTTCAGGCCCTCGGACACGATGACCTGGGCGAGCAGCGTGGCGGTGGTGGTGCCGTCACCGGCGACGTCGTTGGTCTTGACGGCGACTTCCTTGACGAGCTGGGCGCCCATGTTCTCCAGCGGGTCGTCGAGCTCGATCTCCTTGGCGATGGTCACACCGTCGTTGGTGATGGTCGGCGCGCCGAACTTCTTCTCGAGCACGACATAGCGGCCCTTGGGGCCAAGCGTGACTTTGACGGCGTCGGCGAGCTTGTTGACGCCGGCAGCAAGGCCGTGACGGGCCTCTTCGTCGAAACGGATCTCCTTAGCCATTGGCTCTTCAATCCCCTTTCGTCAGACGGGAACGGATACGGTGCGGCGGTGTGCCGCCTAGTCGACGACGACCGCGTAGATATCGGTGTCGCGCAGGATCAGGAACTCCTCGGCGCCGACCTTGACCTCGGTCGCGCCGTACTTGCTGTAGATGACGGTGTCGCCGACCTTCACGTCGAGCGGGATACGCTTCTCGCCGTCCTCGTCCCACTTGCCCTCGCCCACGGCGATGACCTTGCCACGGGTCGGCTTCTCCTTGGCGGTGTCGGCCAGGATCAGGCCACTCGCGGTCTTCTCCTCGGCCTCGTCGGCCTTGACGATCACGCGATCGTACAGCGGCTTCAGATTCATCGACTTCCCTCCTGCTTCCTCGTACGGACAGACTCGCCGCGGACACGTCGTCCGCGCAGATACCGGTTTCGCGCGCGTGGCGCGCAGGGGAGTTCATACCCCGTTGCGCGCTGGCCCCTCGCGAGTGCTGGCACTCGAAATCCGCGAGTGCCAACGACAACGGATTCTAGCCGAGGGGGACGCGAGGACGCAAGAGGCTCTGCTCGAAATCTGAGTCGCTGGGACTTAGATATGCCTGCCGAGGACGCGTACTCGCGTCAGACGCTGTCGAGCGGACCGCTCGCGCTCGGCTCGGCGTCGAGACCCAGCCGGTCCCCGCGCAGGTAGCGATAGTGCGCGGCGGCCGCGATCATCGCGGCGTTGTCGGTGCATAGGTGCATCGGCGGCACGCTCACGTGAACCCCGAGCGGCTCGATGGCAGCGGTGAGCGCATCTCGGAGCGCGCGGTTCGCCGCGACCCCGCCGCCCAGGCAGAACGCCACAGCCCCGGTCTCCTGCACCGCGCGGACCGCCTTGGCGACCTGCACGTCGATGACGGCCTGCTGGAACGATGCGGCGAGGTCCGGCACGTTCACGGCGCGCCCCGCCGCCTCTTCGTGACGGATGTAGGTCAGCACGGCGGTCTTGAGGCCCGAGAGCGAGAACGCGTAGTCACCGCTCTTCATCATCGCGCGCGGGAAGTCGATCGCCGCCGGGTCGCCCTCCTCGGCGAGCTTCGAGAGGATCGGGCCGCCGGGGTACCCCAGGCCGAGCACCTTCGCGACCTTGTCGAACGCCTCGCCCGCCGCGTCGTCCAGCGTCTCGCCGAGGGTGTGGTACACACCCCACTCCGGCATGTGAACGAGGGACGTGTGCCCGCCGCTCACGAGCAGCGCGACAAGCGGCGGCCTGACCTGCGGGTCAGCGAACACGTTCGCGAAGACGTGGCCCTCGAGGTGGTTCACGCCCACGAGCGGCTTGCCCGTCGCCATCGCGAGCCCCTTCGCATACGCCACCCCCACAACGAGCGCGCCGATGAGACCGGGCGCGTGCGTCACCGCGATCGCGTCGAGTTCGGCGAACGTGAGCGCGCGGTCCAGTCCGAGCGATTCCCCGGCACGCTCCATCGCCTCGTCGACCACGCCCACGATCGCCTCGGTGTGCTTGCGGCTCGCGATCTCGGGCACGACGCCGCCGAAGCGGGCGTGGAAGTCGATCTGACTCGCTACGACATCGGCGAGCAACTCGGTGCCGCCCCGCATCACGGCCGCAGCCGTCTCGTCGCATGAGGATTCGATCGCGAGAATGATCTCGCCGCCCGCGGGCTGCGGCGCCGGGGCCTCATCGCCGCGCAATTCGCCCCACATGATCACCGCGTCCCCGCCGCGGCCGTAGTAGCCGGGGCGCACACCCACCTGCGCAAGGCCCGCGGACTCGTAGAGCGCGATCGCAGCGGCGTTGTGCGAGCGCACCTCGAGCGTGATGCGCGTCGCGCCGAACTCCGTGGCCGCCCGCATCGCCTCGCCGAGCAGCTTGCGCCCGATGCCACGGCCGCGCCGCCCGGGGGTGACGGCGATATTCATGACGTGCGCCTCGTCGCCGGGAAAGACCGCGGTGCCCGAGTAGCCCACGATCACGCCGTTGTCGTCGGTTGCGACGAACCACGAGCGCCCCGGCTTGGAGAGTTCATCGGCGAACATCTCGGCGGTCCAGGCGTCCGGGAATATCGCCTTCTCGAGTGCAGCGATGCACGGAATATCCTCGACGGTCATGGCGCGGACGGTGACGCTCATGCGCCCTCGCCTCCCGCCACTCCGCTCGCCGGAGGCTGCCCCGCCGCCTGTCCGCGACGCAGAGCCTCGTTCTCCTCGGCGTCCGACAGCCGCGTGTACACCGGCAGCACTTGCGCCGGGTCGCCGGAGTCGCGCACGTCGCTTGCGCGCTGCGCGAGCCAACCCCCGAACAGGCCGTTCGCCCAGGGGTGCCACAGGTCCTCCTCGGCGATGAGCGCGTCATCACCCAGCGCCGCCGAGAAGACCTCGGCGTACTTGCGCAGTCCGTTGCCGGTCAGCACGAGCGGCATCACGAGCTCGGCCCACTCGCCAGCGACGTCGGCCGGCTTTGCGACGCGGTCGGGAGTGAGGCGCTCGACCTCTCCCCCGCCGCAGCGGTAGAGCGCTGGATACACCTCGCCGCGCATCGCGTCGCCCACCACCGCGACCGTGACGTCGGCATACGCGAACGTCCACGCGACCGCGTCGAGCGTGCTCACGCCCCACAGCGGGCAGCCCAGCCCGTGCGCGAGTCCTTTGGCCGTAGCGACTCCGATGCGCACTCCCGTGAAGGAGCCGGGCCCCCGGCCGACGATCACGCCGTCAACGTCACCGATGGCAAGCTGGTGCGCGGCAAGAAGCGACTCCGTCATCGGCAGCAGCCGTGACATGGCGGCACGCGGCGCGTCTACCACCGCCGAGCCGAGCACCTCGAGGCGGTCGTCCTCGAACCGGGCGATGCCGACCGTGGTACGCTCGGTCGCCGTGTCGAGCGCGAGGAGTATGCGGCTCAACGCGCGGCCTCCCCGGCGTCGACGCGTACACAGGGCAGGTCCGCGCATGCAGCCGCCCACGCGCCCGAGAGCGCCCCCCCGCGCGCGCCGCGCGGCTCGATCTCGATCGCGCGAGCGTCGTCGCCGGTGATACGGATGCGGGCGATGATGCACGCCTCGGGAATCGCCTCGGCGAAGCGGTCACCCCACTCGACGACTGAGATGCCGTCGGCTTCGAGCGTGCCCCAGTAGTCGAGGTCCTCGAGCTGCTCGGCCGCCTCCAGCCGATAGAGGTCGAAGTGGTACAACGGGATGGAGCCCTCGTGCACGAGTAGGATGTTGAAGGTCGGGCTCGTGACCGGCTCGGTGACGCCCAGCCCCGCGGCGAGCCCCTTCGTGAGCTGCGTCTTACCCGCGCCCAGGTCGCCCGAGAGCACGAGCACGTCGCCCGCCGCAGCCAACGGCGCGAGCGCGCGGCCGACCGCCTGGGTGGCGGCCTCACTCATGGTCTCGATGGTGCGTACGGGCATGGGGCGGCTCTCTCTCAGAACAGCGCCGGCTGGCCGGGCTGGGATGGCGGCGCTTCCACGCCCGCCACATCGCCGTCCGCTTCGCCGAGCAGCTCGCGCAACGTCGCGAAGTCTGCGAAGAGCGCATCGCGTTTGGTGCGGTCGTAGATCGCGGCCGCCGGGTGGAAGATCGGCAGCACGGTGAAGCGCCCCGCCTGCTGCGGCTTGCCGTGGAGCCGCGTGATACCGGTCTCGGTGCGCAACACGAACTTCGTCGCGAAGTTGCCAAGCGTGACGAGCACCGTCGGGTCGATCACGCGGATCTGCTCGCGCAGGAAGGGCGTACAGGTCTCTATCTCGGTCGGCTCGGGATCGCGATTGCCGGGAGGGCGGCACTTGAGCACGTTGGCGATGTAGACGTCGCCGCGCGCCAGCCCCGCATGCTCGAGGAGCTCGTTGAGCAGCTGCCCCGCAGCGCCCACGAATGGCTCGCCCTTGAGGTCCTCGTTCTTGCCCGGCGCCTCACCCACCAACATCACGCGAGCGTGAGGATCACCGACGCCGAACACGAGCGTCGTTCGCGTGTCACCGAGCGCACACCGGTGACAGTCGCCGATGAGCTCGCGGATCTCGCCGAGAGTCGTGCAGCCCAGGCCACCCACGTCAGATGGCCTCCTCAGACCCAGGTCGCGACCTCGGCGAGCGGGCGTCGAGCCGGACGGCCCGCGGACTCCGCCGAGTAGCCCACCGGCAGGATCGCCACGGGCTCGATGGGCGCGGCGATACCGAGTGCCTGACGAACGGTGTCGGTGTCGAAGGCGCCGATCCAGCACGAGGCCAAGCCCCTGTCGACCGCCGCCATCAGGATGTTGCCTGCAGCGAGCGCGCAGTCCTGCACGCCGTAGAGCCGCTCGCCTCGCTCGCCGTAGCGGGCGTAGCACGGCCGTGGATCGAGCGAGACCACGATGGCGACCGGCGCGGTTGTGACCCATTTCTGGCGAAGGGCCTCGGCGAGGCGCTCGCGCGCTTCGACCGAGCGCACGATCGTGAAGCGCCACGGCTGGATGTTGCCCGCCGTCGGCGCGACGACCGCGGCCTCGATGAGCGCGCGGATGTCCTCATCGGCGACGTCGAGCTTGGTGTTGAAATGGCGCACGCTACGTCGCTTAGCCAGGACTTCCGAGAACTCCATGCCGCATGACTCCTTCAGTGGGTTGTCGCGCCGGACTCGAGCGGTCCGGCCGTTGCCCATTCTAGCCGATGCCCGAGGGCGACGGCAGTTCGGCAGTGGCTGGCAGCAGGGACGGCTGCAGGGGCGTCGAAGAGTACCGACTGGGGGTGATGCGCGCATGTACGACCGACCGGAAGTCAACGACGAGGATCTGGGTATTCGCGCGTTCCAGGTCAAGCGTGGCAAGGCAGTTGAGCGCGCCGTACAGATGGTGCGGCACGGGCTCGGCCCATCATGGACCGAACTCAACGAGGACGAGATCGAAGAGTTCGAGTGGGTCCTCGGCGAACTGTGGGCGTATCTCGCGCACCACACGTGGGACGAGTTGCACTTCGGGCTCCTCACCATGCGTGACATCATCAAGATCCTGACGCTCGGTAGCCAGTTGCGCCGGCATGCGCGGGGCAGCATCGAGATCCTTCGCGATGTCGAGGCGATCATCACCGCGGCCAAGCCGTACACGTACCCCGCAGAAGAACAGCCGCAGGAGTAGCCCGCGGCTGTCACATGATCAGTATCGCCCGAAGGCGGCCCGCCTACGCGGTGGCCGCCTTCTTCTTGCTCTCGATCTTCTTCTTGACCTTCTTCAGGCGGAAGAGGTCCTCGCGCGCGCGCTCGTCGAGCGTCTGGCTGATGTAACCGACCTGCTCGCGGAGTGAAGGCACCGTGACCTGCTCGAGCGCGTTGACGCGGCGGTTCGTCTTGTTGATCTCCTCACCGAGCCGCTTGAGGCGCGTCTCGATGTCGGCGTACTCGATGATGACGTCGAGCACGCGCTCGAACTTGTCGGCGGTCTCGTCGACTCGGGAGCTGACGCCGGTGACCGAGTAGCCTCGTGTGAACGACGACTTGATGGGGCTGTCGCCCTTCGTCACGACCGGAACCGAGACACCCATGATCTTGGTACCGGTCATGTCCACGACGATCTCACCGCGCGTCGCCAAGCCGGCGGACCTGAGCGCCACCACGCCGTCGACCGCTTGCGCGACCGCGAGCGAGTACTGCGCCTCGCTCACGGTCTTCTGCAGCGAGTCGGACAGGCGCAGCGTCTCGTCCATGACGCCCATGAACTCGAGGAGCAGCGCGTCACGCTTCTGCTTGAGGAGGTCCATGCCCTGCTGCGCGAGCGCGATCTGTTGCTTGCGCTCGAGCAGCTCGGCTCTGGTTGGGCGTACTTCTTCCATGTCAGGCCTCCACGGCCTCGGCAGCACCCGCCGCATCGTCCCTGAAGTCCGGGTGGTACTTCTCGATGAAGTCGCGGACACGCTTGAGCTCGCTCTGCGGCAGGCCGCTCATGAGTTCCCAGCCGATGTCGAGCGTCTCCTCGATCGTGCGGCCCTCGTCGCCCTGGCCGACGATGCGCTCCTCGAACTGGTCGGCGAAGCGCAGGTACGCGCGGTCGACGTCCGAGAGTGCCTCTTCGCCGACGATGGCGACCAGCTTGCGGAGGTCGCGACCTTGCGCGTACGCGGCGTAGAGCTGGTTGGCGACCGCGCGGTGGTCGTCACGCGTCTTGCCCTCGCCGATACCGAGGTTCATCAGACGCGAGAGGCACGGCAGCACGTCGATGGGCGGGAACACCGCGCGGCGGTGCAGCTGGCGCGAAAGCACGATCTGGCCCTCGGTGATGTAGCCGGTGAGGTCGGGGATCGGGTGCGTGATGTCGTCGTCGGGCATCGACAGGATCGGAAGCTGGGTGACGGAGCCCGGGCGGCCCTTGATGCGGCCGGCGCGCTCGTAGATTGTCGACAGGTCGGTGTACATGTAGCCCGGGAAGCCGCGGCGTCCCGGCACCTCTTCGCGCGCGGTGGAGACTTCGCGCAGCGCCTCGCAGTAGTTCGTCATGTCCGAGAGGACCACGAGGACCTGCATGTCCTTTTCGAACGCGAGGTACTCGGCGACGGTGAGCGCGCACTTCGGGGTCAGCAGGCGCTCGACGGTGGGGTCGTCGGCGAGGTTCAAGAAGAAGACGACGCGCTCGAGGGCGCCGGTCTCCTCGAACTGCTGCATGAAGTACGCGGACTCGCGGTGCGTGATACCCATCGCACCGAACACGATCGCGAACTCCTCGCCGGACTTCACGCGTGCCTGGCGGATGATCTGAGCCGCGAGTTCGTTGGCCGGCAGGCCCGATCCCGAGAAGATCGGCAGCTTCTGTCCGCGCACGAGCGTGTTCAGGCCGTCGATGGCGCTGATGCCCGTCTCGATGAAGTCGGCCGGCTGCTCGCGCTGGTACGGGTTGATCGGAGCGCCGGTGATGTCGAGGCGTGCCTCGGGGATGATCGGGGCGCCGCCGTCGATAGGCTTGCCGGTCCCGTTCAAGACGCGGCCGAGCAGTTCGCCGGAGACGTCGATCTTGGCGACCTCTTCGAGGAAGCGCACCTCTGTCTTCGCGATATCGATACCGCGCGTGCCCTCGAAGACCTGGATGATCGCCATCTCGCCCTGGACCTCGAGCACCTGGCCTGAGCGGCGAGCGCCGTCCGGCATGAGGATCGAGACCATCTCGTTGTAGGCGACGCCGTGGACGTCGTTGACGAAGATGAGCGGACCGGTGACGTAGGACAGCGTGCGGTAGTCGGTGGAGAGCAGCGAGCGCTTGGGCGCCGCGGTCATGGTCGACTCGGCCATGCTAGTACACCTCGATTCCGGCGATGTCTTCTGCGATCTTGGCGCACAGCACGGGCATCTCCTCAAGCGCTTGCTCGTGCGGTGTTGTCTTCAGAATCGCGATCTGGTCGCGAATCGGCAGGTCGAGAACCTGACGCAGCGAGACGCCGCGGTTGAGTGCCGAGACGGCGGCGTCATTGAATGCGAGCACCGTCTTCAGGATCCAGTACTGCTTCTTGGGCGGGCAGTACGCGTCGACCTCATCGAACGCGAACTGCTGCAGGAAGTCCTCGCGCAGCATGCGCGCGACCTCGAGGATGATCTTCTCGGACTCGGGCAGCGCGTCCGGACCGACCAGCTGCACGATCTCCTGAAGCTCCGTCTCCTTCTGCAGGATCGCCATCGCGCGCTCTCTGTAGTCGAGCCAGTCGGCGGCGACGTTCTCCTCGTACCAGCCCCGTACCTGCCCCAGGAACAGCGTGTAGCTCTTCGTCCAGCTGATCGCCGGGAAGTGACGACGGTGTGCAAGCGAGGTGTCGAGCGCCCAGAAGGCACCGGTCACTCGCAGGGAGTTCTGAGTCATCGGCTCCGACATGTCGCCGCCGGCCGGCGATACGGCGCCGACCATCGTGACGGATCCGACACGGTCGTCGTCGTTGGCGCCGAGCGGCTTCACGCGGCCGGAGCGCTCGTAGAACGCGGCGAGTCGCGTAGCCAGGTACGCCGGGTAACCTTCCTCGCCCGGCATCTCCTCGAGGCGACCGGAGACTTCTCGGAGCGCCTCGCCCCAGCGGGACGTGGAGTCGGCCATCATCGCGACGTTGTAGCCCATGTCGCGGTAGAACTCGGCCAGCGTTGCGCCGACGTAGATGCTTGCCTCGCGCGCCGCGACCGGCATGTTCGAGGTGTTGGCGACGAGCACGGTGCGGTCCATGAGCGGTGCGTTGTTGCGCGGGTCGTCGAGGTGCGGGAACTCCGTGAGCACTTCCGTCATCTCGTTGCCACGCTCGCCGCAGCCGATGTAGACGATGATGTCGACGTCGGCCCACTTGGCCAGCGACTGCTGGGTGACCGTCTTGCCCGTGCCGAAACCGCCCGGGATGATCGCGTTGCCGCCCAGAGCGATCGGGAAGAACGTGTCGAGGATCCGCATGCCCGTCGTGAACGGGGTCGTCGGGTCCATCTTCTTGATGTAGGGCCGTCCTTCTCGGACGGGCCAGCGCTGTGAGAGCTTGATCTGTGTACCGTCGGCCATCGTCGCGACCGTGTCGTCGACGGTGTACTCGCCCGCCGAGGCGACCGTCGCGAGCTTTCCCGCGCGTGTCATCGGCGGGACCATCACCTTGTGCAGGATCGTCTGGCCCTCGGGCACCGTGCCGATCACGTCGCCCGGCCCGACCTCGTCCCCTGCCGAGACGACGGGCGTGAACGCCCATCGCTTTGTGCGGTCGAGCGCCGACGCGACAGTACCACGCTCGATGAAGTCGCCGCTCTCGGCCGCGATGACCGGAAGCGGTCGCTGCACGCCGTCGTAGATCGAGGTGAGCAGGCCCGGTCCGAGCTCGACCATGAGCGGGCCTTCCGTCGATTCGACGATCTCGCCGACCTTCAGGCCCGACGTGTCCTCGTAGACCTGGATCGTCGCGGTGTCACCCTCAAGCCGGATGACCTCGCCCATGAGCCCCTCGTTGCCGACTCGGACGATGTCGTACATACGGGCACCGGTCATGCCGTCCGCGACCGCGACCGGGCCGGTGATCTTCGCAATCGTTCCGACGATCATGTCATCCCCGTCTCAGTGTGATGTCGAAGCCGATCGCGCGCCGAATGAGCCTCGAGAGGTAGGCGCGGTGGTCCTCGCCCAGCTCGAGCTTCTCCCTGATCGGCAGGGAGACCACGATCGGTCGATAGATGGAGTCGATCTTCTTGCGCAGCCGCTCGTCGATGCCCGACATCATGCGCTCGTTCACAGCGATGATGCCGCTCGAGTCGGTGTCGATGAGTGATGCGAGGTTCTTGCGGGCTTCCTCGGGGGTCTCGACCACAAGCACGTCGACGCCCGCGAGACGGAAGCCGTCCGCACTGTCCGCGTCTGTGAGAACGAGAAGCTTATACAAGGATGAGCTCCTCTCTCACGCGGTCGGCCGGCATGCCCACGGCCTTTCCCTTCACGATGATGCGCACGTTGGTGACCTCGTTCTGCTTCCCATACAGGTACGCGATGGCGACGCCCACGCCCTCATGGTCGCGGATACTCGAGGTGAGCGCCTTTCGCATGAGCAGGTCCTCAAGCGCGCGCTCGAACACCGGGATCGACGCGTTCTCGAGGTAGCGGAGTGCCGCCGCGTCAAGCGCGTCGGCGTAGGGCGTATGCCTGAGGAAGTCGAGCACCTCGTCCACGTCCGACAGCTTCGACAGCGCCATGAACTGCTTACGCTTGATGACCTTGCCGCCTTCGAGGTAGTAGTTCTCGACCTTCATGTGCTCCGCGTCGGCCTTGAGCAGCCGGAACACCATCACGAGGTTGGCCGTGTCGATCTGCATCCCCAGGACGGTGCGAGCCACGTCGACGGAGACGGAGTTGCCGGAGAGCCGAGAAGCGGCCCATTCGGCGTACTGACGGTCGAGCGCGAGCTCGAGCGGAGCGAGGTCGTTGCTCTTCGTATACTCGGGGAGAGCGCGCCTCAACGGGCCTGCGTACACGTAGCCCCACATCGCCATCGTATCCACGATCACTCGGACATCCTCGAGCTTCGCCAGCACTTCGAGGTCGTCCAGCCCCAGGTAGCCCACCGGGAAGAAGCTCGACTTCATGTCCTCGATGGAGACGTGGTTCTGCACGCCGCGCAGGATGGTCTTCAGGTTGAAGACGTCCCAGCGTCCGAGCAGCGTCGAGAGCAGCTTGCGCGCATCCGGGTGCAGGAAGCTCAGGACCTTCCGGTACGCCGTGATCATGTTGCTCTTGAGGGCATCGTCGATGACAGCGGCCGTACGTCCGCGAACGAGCTGCTCCTCGAGATCGGGGCCATACTCGGTGTCCATGAGCTCCTTGATGACTTGAGCGAGATCGGGAGCATCGATGAGCCGTTCGTAGAACGCCGGCGGCATCAGCCGAGAGCGCATGCCTCTCAGGCGCGCGTTCGCGTAGCCCGCATCAGTCTCGGGAACCACGCGATTCCCTGCCTTGATGACGGCCTCGCTCATGAGAACAGCACCCTCGCGACATCGGCTTGCACCATCTGGCTGACGCGGTCGAGCCGATCCTCGAGCGTGTTGCGGCGGATGACTCTGCCGCCGAACGCCTCGACGACGAGCCCTCCGGCGGTATCGATATCGCCGAGCACGTCGGCGCTGACCCCTGCGGCCGCGGCGGCGCGCTGGGCGCGCTCCACGTCCGCTTGGGCGACGTGGATCGTGACGTCGCCGCCGACGCCGTCGAGCGCCTCAGCCGCCAGCGCGTCGAAGAGGCGGTCATAGTCAGCACCGCGCAGGTCCGCGAGCTTGGCCCGGGCGGCTTCGAACACCGACTCGACGCCGTCGCCCTTCGCCGAGGAGACCGTCATCTTCGCCTCGAGCCGAGCGGCGTTCGTGATCTTGGATGCGTGAACACGCGCGACCCGCTCCACCTGCTTGACGAAGTTGTCGTGGATCCCGTCAGCACTGCGCTGGGCATCGTCGAGTATGAGCTTCGCATGCTCTCGCGCCTCGGCTATGACCGCATCGCAGTCAGCCTGAGCCTGGTCATCCAGGGTTTTCAGAATGTCTTCGATTGCCATGGGTATTCCCCTTCGGGTGCGGGCAGATGGACCGTGTGCCGAGTGCCCTAGCCGTTGAGGATGATCGCCATGACGAAGCCGAGCAGGGCGATGACTTCGGGGAGAGCGGTGAGGACGAGGACGAACACCCGCTCCTCGGGACGCTCGGCGAGCGTGCCCTGACCGGCCGAGCCGATCCTGGCCTGCGCCCAGCCGGCGCCGATGGCCGACAGGCCCATCGCCAGCGCAGCGCCGACCGTCTTGACGCCAGCACCCATGCTGACGACGGCGGCCGCGGCCTCGCCTTCGGCCTCTTGGCCAAGTGCGACGAGCGGAATCATCATGACCGCCACGAACGTACCGAAGAACACGTGCTTCGCGAGCCTCTTGCTGATCATGCTTTGTTCTCCCCTCCGGTCTTCTGGAACGGCTTGTACTCCTTGCCCCCGGCTTCGTAGAAATTGCCGAAGAACTCGACGAAATTGAGACGGATTGCGTGGATCGTCGGGCTGAACGCACAGACCACGAAGTTCAGGATCTGCAGCGGCACCGCGATGATGAGGCCCAGAACCGGGTTGCCCATCGATGCCGCGATGTCGTTGACCGCCTCCGCGAAGATGGCACCGGCGAGGCCGACGGCCATGATTCGCAGGTAGCTTGCGATGTGCGAGATCGACAGCACGGACTCGATGCCGCCGACGATGCCGCCACCCTTGACCGCGAACGCCAGCCCCAGGAAGAGTACGAGCGCTGCGACCGCCTGCAGGATGTAGGCGCCGGTCGTGCCTACGTTCTTCGTGAGCAGCTGACCGAACACGACCATGAGGATCAGCGCGGTGAAGCCGAAGATGAAGGCGATGATCCCGCCCTTCTCGTACACATGCGACCAGTGCCGCGTCCGAATGCCGTTGTAGACACCGATCAGCAGTCCGAGGACGACCTGGATGAAGCCGACCGCGACCGCGATGACGAGGAACACCATCAACATCTCTTGCTGCGTGCGCTCGAACGGCAGGATGACCGCGGCACCCGCTGGCACCGGATAGCCGAGTCCGTACGACCCGTTCAACGTCCACAGTGGTTGGATCACGTTCGCGTAGCGGTGACCGAGCAGGTTCCCGAAGAACTCGCCGTAGATGAAGCCGAAGATGAGCACGCTCGTCGCCGCGGGCCCGAGGACCGCAGTAGCCATCTGGACGCCCGCGTTGTCCTTGTACTTCATCCGCAGCCACATGACCGTACCGAGCATCACCAGGCCGTAGCCGATGTCGCCAACGATCATGCCGAAGAACAGCGGGTAGAAGATCGCGAGCATCCAGGTCGGGTCGTAGGTGCCGTACTTCGGCTTGCCCATCATGCCGAGCAGCCCTTCGAACGGCTCGACCCAGCCGGCGTTCTTCATCGCGACCGGGGCGTCGCCGAAGTCCTTCTCTGAGATCTCGAGCTGCGAGACGATGACATCGTTGCCGAACCGGTCGTGGAGCTGCTTCTTGAGATCCGCGACGTCGTCAACCGGGATCCACCCGTCGATAAGGAACGCGTACTCGGTCCTGCCGAACTGCGGGATCGCGACGATCTCAGCGATGCGGTCGACGAGGACGTCTCGCGCAGTGGCCAGCTTCGCGTACCACTTGGCCGACAGGTCCTCGAGCTCCGTGCGGATGCGGTCCAGCTCGGCCGGCAGTTCCGCTCGGCGCTGACGGATCGTCTCGTAGGCGACGTCCATGGGCATGTCCTGGAAGTCCTGCGGGAGGCGGATCTGGTTCACGTTCTCCATCGCGAGGAACTTGTGGACGGGCTCAGCGTACTGCCGGGAGAAGACCACGATCGCCGCGGTCGTGTTCTCGTCGATGTCGGTCGAGATGATCTCGCTCTGCGAGTTCGTGAGTCGGTCGAGTTCGACCTGCAGATGCTCGAGGCCGGCCTTGTAGCGGCGCTCGACAAGCAACGCGACGCTGTCGAAGGCACCAGTGACGACGATCTGCTTCGCGAGCGGCTGGATCTTGCCCAGGATCGGCTCGTAGCGCGCGAGCAGGGCGATCTCGCCCTCCGCACTCGTGTGCAGCTGTGCGAGGTCGGCCGTCTTCTCCTCGACGTCTTCGATCGTGGTCGCGATCTCATCGGCGAGTTCGTCGAGCGACAGGCCCCACAGGCGGTCGTACTCGACCTTGCGCTTGTCCGAGTCGATACCGCCGTCGGGCGCCTGCAATGTCTTGAGGATGGCGCGTACGCGGATCAGGAGCTCGTCGAGCTGATCGTAGACCTTCACCTCGGAGCCCTGGATCTCCATGCGGTCGAGTGCGATCTCGCCGCTTTGGATCTTCTTGGAGAGGTCCTCGATGTGCACCTTCCCCTGCTCGTGCAAGAGGCTCACCACATCGAGGAACTCGCTCTTCGGGCCGATAATCTCGACCTTCGTCATCGGGACCAGCACTACGACCACCCTCCCCGGGGTCTCGGCTCTTCCCGTCGCAACCGGCTACAGCGCGGTTACGGCGTCCAACACAAGACGCGTCGCTTCGTCACGGCGCGCCTCCACGTGCTCCCTGAGCTTCTGTGCCTCGGCCTGCGCCGCCGCACGAAGGGACTCCGCCTCGCGGGCGGCGTCTTCCCGGATCGCGCGCTCGCGATCCTCGGCGCCGGCCCCGCCTTCCGCCTCCGCCGTACCCACGACCTCGGCCGCCTTCTTGCGCGCGTTGGCGACGATCTCGTCAGCCTCGCGCTTAGCCGAGAGAACACGGCCCGATATCTCGAGCTCCTTCTCGCGGATGAGGTGGAGCGGCGAGTTGGTGTCGGCCGCGATCGTCTCCTGATGGAGCCGGATTTCCTCGACGACGTTTTCGTCCACTTGGTGTCCCCCTTGGTGCGGTTCTTCCGGGCACGGCGCACGAAACAGAGCGCGTTTGTGCGGCTAGGTGCTGGTTTCGTCCAAGAGGCCGTCGACTCCTGCAAAACGGACGGCGGTTTCGGTGCGAAATCCACAGCTGACGCAGACGCCAACGGGCCGCGTGTTCGCGACCCGTTCGTCAGTGCTGCATGACTGCGTGGTCGGCAGGGTCCCGCCTAGCGGTACACCCGCTCCATCCGCAGCCCGAACGCACACGCGGTCTCGTAGTTGATCGTGCCCACCAGGCGCGCGAGCTCGTCCATGGTGACGGTCTCGGAGCCCTGGGTGCCGACGAGCACCGCCTCGTCGCCACGGTGGACCGCCAGCCCGCGCGGCACCTCCACCATGAGCTGGTCCATGCACACGCGCCCGACCTGGCGGCACCGTTTCCCGCCGAGAAGCACGCTCATCTCGTTGGATCCCACGCGGTGGACCCCGTCGGCATAGCCGAGGGGAAGCGTTGCGATCTCTGTCGGAGCAGACGCGGTCCAGGTAAGCCCGTATGAGACCCCGTCACCCATCCCGATACGCTTGACCAGACTCGCGCGCGCCTTGACCGACATCGCCGGCTTCAGATCGACGACGCCGTAGGTCGACTCGGAGGGGTGCAGGCCGTAGATCGCTATGCCGCAACGCACCATGTCGAAGTGCGCGTCCGGAACGAGGATCGTCGCCGGGCTGTTCGCCGCATGCACGATTCCGGGATCGACCCCCTCGGTCCGCATCTCCTCGAGCGCCCGCGTGAAGCGTTCGAGCTGCCGCTGGACGTCCCAGTCGCCCGGCACGTCGGCGGTCGCGAAGTGCGTGAACGTCCCTTCAAGCGAGAGCCCGGGGAAGTCGGAGAGCGAGCGCGCGAACTCGGCGGCATCCTCGGCGCGCACGCCGATGCGGTTCATGCCGGTGTCCACCTTCAGGTGGTAGCGCGCCTCGATGTCACGCAGCAGCGCCTGCTTGCCGAGCGCGACCGCGAACTCGCGGGTCGTGACCGTCGGCACGATACCGTGATCGAGCAGCTCACGAATGGCGGTCTCGGGCGGCTCGGACAGCAGCTGGATGGGCGAAGTGATCCCGGCCTCGCGAAGTGCGATCGCCTCGTCGAGCGTCGCGACGCCAAGCCGGTTGGCGCCGGCGGACAGCGCAGCCCGGGCGACGTGAAGCGCACCGTGGCCGTAGCCATCCGCCTTCACGACCGCCATGAAGAGCGTGCCGGGCTTTGTGAGCGCCTTCAGTGTCCGCACGTTGTGCTGGATCGCAGACAGGTCGATCTCGGTCCATGCCCACCGGTGCTGTGTCACGTTCTCTGGCCCCCGAACATCGTAGCGTCGACTGCTGATGTGGTGATGATACCGACAAGTCCCCCACCGTCGAGTCCCCGTCGGCGTCGGAGTCCGCACCCACTCCGGCTGCCGTGGGTACCGGCGACAGGTGGCGATGCGAGAGGCGTTGCGAACGGCCGGTGCGCACGCCCGGCACTCCCCCGCACCGTCACCAGCTGCCGAGCATCTCGCCGATGGCGTCCGGCAGGTACTCCGGAACGTCCTCGGCGGTCACGCAGATCGGCGTCAGCGCTGACGCCGCTGCCTCTCCGGCGCGCCCGTGCACGTACGCTGCGAGCGCGCCGGCCTCGAGCGGTGAGAGCCCTTGCGCGAGGAATGCACCGGTGACGCCCGCGAGCACGTCGCCGGTCCCCGCGGTCGCAAGGGCCGGCGTGCCCGACACGTTGACGACTTGGCGTTCCGCTGCGCTGATGATCGTGCCAGCGCCCTTGAGTACCACCGCGACCGATGCCGTGGTCAGCTTCGCCGACGCCGCGAGCCGGTCCCGCTGCACGGCGGTCCCACTCGTGCCCAACAGCCGGCCGAGTTCACCGGGATGCGGCGTCAGAACGGTCGGCGCCTTACGCACGGAGATGAGCCGTTGCGCGTCGACGAGCGCGTTGAGGGCGTCAGCGTCGACCACCAGCGGCACGGTGGTCTCGGCGACGATCGAGCGGGCGGTCGCGACCGCGCCGTCGGCAAGCGTGAGGCCGGGGCCAAGCACCACCGCGTCGTACTCGCGCGCCATCTGGACCAGCTTGCTCGCTGCCGCCGAGGAGAACGCGTGCGTCTTGCCCTGCGGCATCCCGATGACCGGCACCGACAACAGGTGAGCATGCGCGATTCCGACGACCGCCTGCGGCACGGCAAGTGTCACGTAGCCCGCACCTGCTCGTGTCGCCCCGCGCGCAGCGAGAATCGCCGCCCCCGGATACGTGCCTGAGCCGGCGATCACGAGCACGCGGCCGCGCGAGTCCTTGTGCGCATCAAGCGCAGGACGCGGCAGCAGGGCCGCGTACTCGTCAGCGGTCCAGATCTCGGGTGCGGACGCCACATTCGCGAGGTTGGGGTCGATGCCGATGTCCGCCACCACGACCTCGCCGGCGCATCCTGCGCCCGGGTAGACGACGAGCCCGCGCTTCGGCGCCGTGAAGGTCACGGTGCAGTCCGCATCGATCGCCGGACCGTTCACCGCACCGGTGTCGGCGTCGATGCCGGTGGGGACGTCGACAGAGAGCAGGAAGGCGCCGCACTCGTTCGCCGCGCCCACCCATGCCGCGAACGGCTCGCGCAGCTCGCCCGAACCGCCGATGCCGAGCAGCGCGTCGACCACCACGGCAGCGCTCGCGAGCGAGCCGGCGCTCGGCGGCTCGGCCGGTGCGCTCCACGAAACGCCCGCGGCGATCGCGTCGTTCGCGGCCTCGCCGGCTATGCCGGTGAGCTCACCGGGGTCGCGTGTCGTGAGCACGCGCACGCCGCGTCCTCCGGCGTGCAGGTCGCGGGCCGCGACCCAGCCGTCGCCGCCGTTGTTGCCCGGTCCCGCGAGCACCGTGATGCTCCCGGCCGGGAAGCGCTCGACGACCTCGGCGGCTACGGCGGCGCCGGCGGCGCGCATGAGCGCAGCGAGTTCGGCGCCCTGTTCTGCTACTGCCAGCTCCTCGACGGCCCGGGCTTCGGCACCACTCAGCACGCGATACATCGATCCCCCCGCAGACGATGAACAGGCGGCCCCTGCGTGGGACCGCCCGTCTAGCTTACTCCGAAATCTCGCCCGAATCCTCAGGCCCGACCTGGTCGAGCAGCGCCCTGGCCTCCTTGAACGAGGCGGCGAGCTGCGCCTTCGGGTCGGGGCGCTCGTCCTTGCGCGGCCGCGCGTCCTCGGTGATGGCGACCGCCGACGCGACGGCGGTCGAATGCGTGAACGAGAGCGACAGGTGCATCTCCACGACGCCGAGCTCCTCGGCGCGCTGCGCTGCGCGTCCGGAAAGCTTCGGAGTCGGCCGCCCGTTGTTCTCGCGTACGACCTCGACGTCCTTGAACCGCATGCCCGAGAAGCCCGTCCCAAGCGCCTTGAGCACCGCCTCCTTCGCGGCGAAGCGCATGGCGTAGTGCACGTACGGCTTCGGCTTGTGCTCGCAGTACCAGCGCTCGTCATCTGAGAAGATGCGTTCCTTGATGCGCGGCGTGCGCTCGAGCGCGAGCCGCATCCGCTCGATCTCGACGATGTCGACGCCCAATCCCAGTACGCTCACGTTTCGCCTACTCCACCGTCACGGACTTCGCGAGGTTGCGGGGCTGGTCAACGTTGCAGCCGCGCGCCTTGGCGATATGGTACGACAGCACCTGCAGCGGAACCGTCGCGGGGATCGCCGAGAGGACCTCGGAGACCTGCGGGATGTAGAGCACATGCTCCGCGTGCTGACGGATCTCGTCGTCGCCGGCGGTCGCGACGGCTACGACCTGTGCACCGCGCGCCCGGACCTCCTGGATGTTGCTGACGACCTTCTCGTAGACGTGGCCCTGCGTGGCGACGACCACGACCGGCACCTCGTCGGTGATCAGCGCGATCGGGCCGTGCTTCATCTCGCCCGCGGGATACGCCTCCGCGTGGATGTAGCTGATCTCCTTGAGCTTGAGCGCGCCCTCCATCGCCACCGGCACGCCGACACCGCGCCCGAGGAACAGCGAGCTCTTCGCCGAGACGAACGCCTCGGCCGCCTCCGCGATGTCGCTCAGGTCCGCGAGGATCGCCTCGACGATGTCGGGGACGTTGGAGAGCTCGGCGAACAGCGAGGCGACGCGCTCGTCGGAGAGCATGCCCTTGACCTGCGCGAGCTTGAGGCCCAGCACCGTGAGCGCTGCGATCTGCGCAGTGAATGTCTTGGTCGCAGCGACCCCGATCTCCGGACCGGCGTGCGTGTAGAGCACGCCGTCGGATTCGCGCGTCACGCGCGAGCCCACGACGTTCGTGATCGCGATGACCTTCGCCCCGCGATCGCGCGCCTCGCGCACGCCTGCGAGCGTGTCGGCGGTCTCGCCGGACTGCGTGATCGCGACGACGAGCGTCTCCTCGTCGACGATCGGGTCGGCGTAACGGAACTCGCTGCTGCATTGCACCTCGACGGGCACGCGCGCCCAGTTCTCGATGAGGTGCTTCGCCGACAGCCCGGCGTGCAGCGAGGTCCCGCACGCGATGATGTAGACGCGATCGATCGCGGCGATCTGTGCCGGCGTCATGTCGAGCTCCGACAGGCAGACCTCACCGCGCTCGTCGAGTCGCCCGCGCAACGTCTCGCGGATCGCCTTGGGCTGCTCGTAGATCTCCTTGAGCATGAAGTCCTCGTAGCCGCCCTTCTCGGCGGCGTCGAGGTCCCACTCGACGTGCATCATCTCGGGCTCGGTGACGGACGCACCCGATTCGTCACGCACGGTCACTCCGGCGGGCGTCACGACCGCGACTTCACCGTCGTGCAGGACGAGCACCTCTCGCGTGTACTCGAGAACCGCAGGGATGTCGCTCGCGACGATCGTCTCGCCCTCCCCGATGCCGATGATCAGCGGCGAGTCCTTGCGCGCGGCGATGATCGTCTCGGGGTCGTCGAGGTGCACGACCGCAAGCGCGTACGCGCCCTCAAGGTCTTCGATCGCTCGCGCCACCGCCGAGGCAAGATCGCCCGTGAAGTAGCTCTCGACAAGGTGTGCGACCGTCTCGGTGTCGGTCTCGGAGCGCAGGATGTGGCCGTTGGCCGCGAGGTGCTCGCGCAGCTCCATGTAGTTCTCGATGATGCCGTTGTGCACGACCGCGATCTTGCCGGTGCAGTCGATGTGCGGGTGGGCGTTCTCTTCGCTCGGCTTGCCGTGGGTCGCCCACCGCGTGTGCCCGATGCCGACACGCCCGGCGACGGGAGCGGCGTCGAGCGCGTTCTTCAGGTTGATGAGCTTGCCGACGCGACGAACGACCGTGACCTGCCCGGCGTCGACGACCGCGACGCCGGCGGAGTCGTAGCCGCGGTACTCGAGCCGTGCGAGCCCGCCGAGCAAGACGTCAGTCGCGCTGCGAGGGCCGATGTATCCGACGATTCCACACATGGGTAGCAGACCTCCGTGTTTGGGAGTGTGAGTTCTCGGTCACCTGCGGCCGATGTGCCGCGAGAGCGCACGGGCGATCGTCCATGCCCGACGCCGGGGCGATACCCCTTGAGTGATGGAGAAACCAGACCGGTGCCGCTTTGTTCCGCGATCGCTCGCGGGCTTTGTCGACATCGTCTCGACCCTGGTCAGGCCGGAGAGCCATCCGCCGAATGCTTCGATGAGCCCTCTCCTCGTCAACTGGCGCGACCTATCTGCGGCGCAGCCAGTCCCGGCGCTTCTTGGTGCTGCAGCGGTGTCAGGCATCCCCCTTCTGTGGCGGTTCGCTGTCTCGGCAAGTGTAGCAGGCGGGGCAGGTCACGGCGATGACGACGCGGTTACGGGTCACGCCATGACTGTTCATCGGCATCCCGTGACGTGACTTGACCAAGGCCGATGCGCGGCGGGGCTAGAACCCGGTGACCTCATCGGCCCACTGGGCGATCTCGAGGCAGCCGACGTACGTCCCGTCAGCCTCACGAAGCGCCAGGTAGCGGACGTGAACGAGGCGGCCATCCTTGTGGGCGGCGAACACCGCTTCATCCCGCCAGCCATCGCGGAACTCCGCGAGCATGTTCGCGATGCCGGCGCGGCTCTCCGGCCGGTGGCATTCGAGCACGTCGGCGTCGAGGCAACTCTCCGGGCGCGAGAAGATCCGGTACTCGCTGAAGTAGCGAACGACCCCATCGGCGTCGACGAATGTGATGTCGGCCGGTAGCGACGAGAACGCCACGACAAGCTCGGATGCGCCGAGCGAACCGTGGCCCAAGGGAATGCGGCCGTGCGTCATGCTAGCCGAGCTCCGCTCGGACGACCTCGACGAGGCCCGCGACGACGCGCGCCGCCGATTCCTCGTCCGCGGCCTCTGCCATCACGCGCACGAGCGGCTCGGTGCCCGACGGGCGCACCAGCACGCGACCCGAGTCCCCCAGCTCCTTCTCGGCGGCGTGGATCGCGTCGGCGATGGTGGCGCTCGACGTGAGCCTGGCCTTGTCGGCCACGGGGACGTTCACGAGGACCTGCGGGTAGCGCCTCATCACGCGCCTCAGCTCTGAGAGCGGCTTGCCCGTCTCCTGCATGACCGCAGCAAGCTGCAGCGCTGTCACGAGACCGTCGCCGGTCGTGTTGTGGTCGAGGAAGATGATGTGGCCCGACTGCTCGCCGCCGAGCGTGGCTCCCGAGGTCTGGAGCTGTTCGAGCACGTAGCGATCGCCGACCTTGGTCTTGATCACGGTGATGCCGCGCTCCCGCATCGCGATCTCGAAGCCGAGGTTGCACATGACGGTGGATACGACGGTGTTCAGCGGGAGCATGTCGAGTCCGTGGAGGTGCGCGGCGCAGATCGCCATGATCGCGTCGCCGTCGACCTCCTCGCCGGTCTCATCGACGGCGAGAACACGATCCGCATCCCCGTCGTGCGCGATGGCGAGATCGACCTCGTGATCGCTCACGATCTCGGTGATCGGGGTGAGGTTGGTCGAACCGCAACCCACGTTGATGTCCATGCCATCCGATCCGGTGTTGATCGCTATGACCTTGGCCCCGAGCTGCCTGAACGCCTCGGGTGTCGCGATGCCGGACGCCCCGTGCCCGCTGTCGACTGCGACGGTCAGACCGGTGAGATCCACGTCGATGGTGTCGACCGCGTGCGCGATGTAGCGCTCGAGCGCACCTTCGACCCGCTCGACACGCCCGACGCCGGCTCCGGTCGGCCGGACCCATGCCTCGCGCTCATTCGTGCAGAACGCCTCGATCTCGTCCTCAAGCTCATCGGGCAGCTTGAACCCGTCCCGGCTGAACAGCTTGATGCCGTTGTAGTCGGGTGGGTTGTGAGACGCCGAGATGACCACGCCGCCGTCGGCCTCGAGCTCGCGTACGAGTAGCGCGACCGCGGGCGTGGGCACGATGCCGCACAGCAGCGCGTCCGCTCCGCCGGCGAGCAGCCCCGCCACGAGCGCAGCCTCGAGCATCTCGCCGCTCTGGCGGGTGTCCCGGCCGACGACGATCCGGCCGCGCCCCTTGTCGCCGAGGAAGTGGCCGGCAGCCTCCCCAAGTCGGAACGCGAGTTCCGGCGTGAGTTCGGCATTCGCGACGCCGCGCACGCCGTCCGTTCCAAACAGCCGAGACATGCTCGTCCTCTCTCGAATGAAACGGGGCCCGCCGCGACAGCGACGAGCCCCGACCATGCTCAGGAATACTCCGCGGTTCCTAGCGCTTCGAGAACTGCGGCTTCTTGCGGGCCTTCTTCAGGCCGTACTTCTTGCGCTCGACCATACGGGGGTCGCGGCGCAGGTAGCCCGCGCGCTTGAGCTCGGCGCGGTACTCGTCGCCGGCCTCGAGCAGCGCACGCGCGATGCCGTGGCGCAGGGCGCCGGCCTGGCCGGACACACCGCCGCCGTGGCACTGGGCGATGACGTCGAAGCGGCCGCTCGTCTCGGTCGCCTTGAACGGCGTCTCGACGAAGTTCACGAGCGCCTCGCGGCCGAAGAACTGCAGCGCGGGCTTCTTGTTGACGGTGATGACGCCGGTGCCGGGGACCAGACGGACGCGAGCGACCGAGGTCTTGCGGCGGCCGGTGCCGTAGTAGGTGGCCTTAGTCTCAGCCATGCGTTAGTCCTCCAGCGTGATCTGACGCGGCTTCTGAGCAGCGTGAGGATGGTCCGGGCCTGCGTACACCTTGAGCTTGCGATTCATCGCACGCCCGAGGGTGTTCTTGGGGAGCATGCCCTTGACGGCCTTCTCGACGATTCGTTCCGGGTGCTTCTCGAGCATCCGCTGGAACGAGACCTCCTTGAGGCCACCCGGGAAGCCGCTGTGGCTGTAGTAGTTCTTCGTGAACGCCTTATTGCCCGTGAGGCGGACCTTCTCGGCGTTGACGATGACTACGAAGTCACCGGTGTCGACGTGCGGGGTGTACTGCGGCTTGTTCTTGCCCTTCAAGATCTGAGCGACCTTGCTGGCAAGACGTCCCAGCACCATGTCGGTGGCGTCGATGACGAGCCATTCGCGCTCGACTTCACCAGGCTTTGCGTGGTAGGTCTTCACAAGTCCTCCAACGTACGATTACAAACGATGTTCGGTTCGAACCTTCACGGGGCTGCTGAAACGAACCCTCACATAGTAGCCGCGTAGCGAGGATGCGTCAACGAGCACACGCCGCCGGGTGTATCCAGCGCAAGGCCCGCGGTTCGCGACGGCTACAGCCAGACGTCATCCGGGTACTCGACGTGCCAGAGGGTCAGGCCGTGAGCGGGAGCAGTGGGTCCGGCGGCACTTCGGTCACACGCATCGAGCACCCCTGCCACCCAGTCTGGTGCCCTGCGGCCCGCGCCCACCTCGGCCAGCGTCCCGATGATCACGCGCACCATCGAGTGCAAGAAGGCGTTGCCCACGATACGCACCGTAAGGCAGCGCTCACCCAAGTGCTCCTCCTCGGTGAAGTCGATCGAGTCAAGCCGACGCATCGTGGTCTTGTCCACCGCCGACGCCGCCAGACAGAACGACTTGAAGTCGTGCTCGCCCAGCAGGTGCGCGGCCCCTGCGGCCATCGCCTCGGTGTCCAGGTCGCGCGGCGTCCACCAGACGTAGCTGCTCAGGAATAGCGGCGGTACCGGCCCGGCGACGATGCGGTAGCGGTACTCGCGCGAGAGCGCATCGAACCTCGCCGAGAACCCCGGGCGGGCGCGGCGGATGCGTCGAACGGCCACACCCTCACCGCACAGAGCGTTGAGCGACCGCAGCAGGCTGCGGTCATCGCCATCCGTGGGAGTCGACGCGAAGCTCACGACTTGCCCTCGGGCGTGCACGCCGGCGTCCGTGCGCCCCGCTCCCACGACCTCGATCGGGCGGCGCAGCGCGATCGTCAGCGCCTGCTCGATGTCTCCCTGCACGGTGCGGCGTCCCGGCTGCCGCGCGAATCCCGAGAAGTCCGCGCCGTCGTAGGATAGCGTGAGGGCGAGAGCCGGGCCTGCGCCCTGCTCGTCGGGTTCGATTGTGTCTCTCTCTGGCATCCGATGGGTCCTTCGTGACCGGCGTAGGCTGCCTCGCTTCGCCCGAGCGGCAGCTAGAACAGTATCGCCGCACCGGCGGCGAGCGTCACGCCTGCCACGAGGGTGAGCCAATCCGCCGGCCGCATCCGCGGCTCGTGAAGCCTCGTTCGGCCGACCCCCGTGTAGCAGCGCGACTCCATCGCGATGGCGAGGTCATCGGCGCGGCGGAACAGCTTCACGAACAGCGGCACGAGCACAGGTACCCACGCCTTGGCGCGTCGCACGGGTCCTCCCTCGTCGAACACCGCACCCCGGGCGCATTGCGCCACGACGATCTTCTCGGCCTCCTCGGCGGTCGTGGGGATGAAACGCAGCGCGATCGAGAACATCATGGCGATGTCGTCCACCGGCACGCGGACGGCACGCAGCGGCCCCATGACTCGGGCGAGCGCATCGGTCAGCGCCACCGGAGAGGTGGTGAGCGTGAGGAGCGACGTCCCCACGACGAGCAGCGCGATGCGGGTCACGAAGAACAAGCCGGTCGTCAGGCCTGCCCCGTCGATACCGAGCGGGCCAAGCCGCGCGAGCGACTCCACGGGCTGCCAACGCACAGCGTTGGCCGCGAGCGTGAACGCGAAGAGGACGCCCATCGCCTTGAGACCGCGTAGGGCGATGTGCGGCGGGATCCGCGACGACGCCACCGCGAGCGCGACGCATGCAGCGGCGACCGCGAACCCGGCCCACGCCTGGATGCCGAACAGCCCGACGGTGTAGGCGACGACGAGCCCGAGTTTGGCGCGCGGATCGAGCCGATGCACGGGCGAGTCGCCCGGAACGTACTGCCCGAACGGCACGGGGACAGCCATCAGCCACACCCCCGTGCTCGGCGCACGTTGCGCGCGGCCACTTCCGGATCGAGGGTGAACGGCCCGGGGTCTGCGCCGCGTTCGCGGGCGAGCAGCTGGAAGCGGAGGACCTCGGGCGCCGAGAGACCCGCTTCGGCGAATGGCGACGGGTCGGCTATCAGGGCGTCAGCGGGACCGTTGAATACGGCCTCACCCCGCGCAAGCACGAGTACACGGTCCGCCTCGGCGAGGAACTCCTGAGCGGAATGGCTGACGACCACCACTCCTGCGCTGCGCCGTGCCGTACGCACCACGTCGCGCACGGATGCCCGGCCACGCGCGTCAAGCCCGGCCGTCGGCTCGTCGAGCAACAGATAGCGGGGTCGCATCGCGAGCACTCCCGCGATCGCCGCCCGGCGGGCCTCGCCTCCGGACAGCGCGAACGGTGAACGCTCGGCGAACCGCTCGGGGTCGAGCCCGACGACGGACAGTGCCTCACGTGCGAGTATCTCGGCCTCGGCGGCCGTCCGGCCGAGGTTGCGCGGACCGAACATCACGTCGGCCAGCACCGTCTCGGCGAACAGCTGAGCTTCGGGGTCCTGAAACACGAGACCCACGGCTCCGCGGGCGGATGAACGGCCGAGCGCCGTGCCGTCCAGAGTGGCGGTGCCCTCATCGGCCGCGAGTAGCCCGGCGCCGATTCGCAGCAGCGTCGACTTGCCGGAGCCCGTCGACCCGAGTACGAGCACGAGTTCTCCCGGGGCCACGGCGAGTGACACCGCCGCGAGCGCCCTTTGGGCGAACGCCGTGCCCGGCGCGTAGACGTAGCCCACGGACTCCAGTGTCAGCGACATGCCGCCTCCACCAGCTCCGCGGGCTCGACCGCACCTGCGGGAACCTCGGCGCCCAGATGTCTCAGCCACTCCGCAAGCTGCGCGCCGACGGGCGGCTCGAGCCCCCACCCCTCCAGCCGGTCCTTCTCGCCGAGCAGAGCGCCCGGCGTGCCCTCGAACACGATGCGACCGCCGTCGAGCACGACCACCCTATCTGCGCCGGCGACGTCAGCGAGGTCGTGGGTGATGTGCAGGACACCGTGGCCTTGGGCGCACAGCCGCGTGACGATCGCCATCACGTCCGATCGGCCTTCCGGGTCCAACATGGATGTCGGCTCGTCAAGCACGAGGTAGGTCGGCTGCATGGCCAGCGCGCCGGCGATCGCAAGGCGCTGCTTCTGGCCGCCGGAGAGCAGGTGCGGTTCGCGCCCTTCCAGGCCCGCCAGCCCGACTGCGGCCAGCGCTGCGGTCACTCGTTCCCGGATGGCATCTCTGGGCATGCCGAGATTCTCCGGCCCGAACGCCGCGTCGTCTTCCACGGACGTCGCCACGATCTGGTCGTCGGGGTGTTGGAACACGATGCCTACGCGCTCCCGGAGCTCCCGGATCCGATCCGGATCCGAGGCGGGAATGCCATCCACGGACACAGTCCCCGCCGACGGAAGCAGAATCCCGTTCGCGAGCCGCGCGAGCGTCGACTTGCCCGAACCGTTCGCGCCCAGGATCGCGACCTCCTCGCCCGGCGCGATCGCGAGGCTGACGCCGGTCAGCACCGGCGCCGTGCCTGCCGCCGACCGATACGCGAACGAGATGTCATCGAAACGCAGCACGTTCCCCCTTTCGGTTCGGGGCGGGCGGTCGGTGGACGGACACGAAGAGGGCCTCCCGCAGGAGGCCCTCACATCGTATAGCTTGCGCGCCGTAGCGCGAATTCGCGATCTAGTCGACGAGCTCCATGATTACCATGGGGGCAGCGTCGCCCTTGCGCGGGCCGAGCTTCAGGATGCGGGTGTAGCCACCATCGCGACCCTCGAACCGCTCGCCCAGATCGGCGAACAGGTCCTTGCCGGCGTCGTTCTTGGGGAACTTGTAGTCGCCCAGCTGGGCCATCGCGACGCGGCGAGCGTGAACGTCCCCGGCCTTGGCGCGGGTGATGATCGGCTCGACGAAGCTGCGCAGTTCCTTCGCGCGAGTCTCGGTGGTCTTGATGCGACCATTCTCAAGGAGCGCGATCGCGAGGCTACGAAGCATCGCCTTGGTGTGCGACGCATCCGTGCCGAGCTTGCGACCCTTCTTCAGGTGTCTCATGTCTCTCAGGTCTCCCGTTACTGCTTGAGGCCCAGGCCCATGCCCTGGAGCTTGTCCTTGACTTCTTCGATCGACTTGGCGCCGAAGTTCCGGATGTTGAGAAGATCGTTCTCAGAGCACTCGGTCAGCTGACCGATGGTGTTCACACCCTGGCGCTTCAGGCAGTTGTACGAGCGGACCGAAAGGTCGAGCTCCTCGATCGGGGTGTCGAGAACACTCTCTCCCTCATCAACCGCCGCCGCGAAGATGCCCTCATCGGACATCGTCGTGGATGCCTGGTCCACGAACAGCATCATGTGCTCGTCGATGATCCGGCCGGCGCGCGCAACGGCGTCACTCGGATCGATCGAACCGTTCGTCTCGACCTCAAGGGTGAGCTTGTCGTAGTCGGTGCGCTGACCGACACGAGTGTTCTCAACGACGTACGTGCAACGCGTGACCGGCGAGAACAGCGAGTCGACGGTGATGACGCCGATCGGATCCTCCGGACGCTTGTTGCGGTCCGCCGAGACGTAGCCGCGGCCAACGCCGACGCGAATGCCCATCTCGAGCTTCGCCCCTTTGTTGAGCGTGGCGATCACGCGCTCGGGGTTGACCAGTTCGAACTCGGCGGGGACCTTGAGGTCCGCACCGGTCACAACCGCAGGCCCGCTGACGGAAAGCGTGGCCACGGCATCGCCGGCGCCAACGCCCGTCTCACGGAAGACGAGACCCTTCACGTTGAGCACGATGTCGGTCACGTCTTCGCGCACGCCGTCGATCGAGGCGAACTCGTGCTGCTGACCCTCGACGCGAATCGAGGTGGCAGCGGCGCCCTGAAGCGACGAGAGCAGCACGCGACGCATGCAGTTGCCGAGCGTATAGCCGAAGCCGCGCTCAAGCGGCTCGACCACATAGCGAGCGACACGATCGTCGATGCGGTCCACCGTGACCTGGGGCCTCATGAACTCTGTCATCAAACAGCCTCCTTGGCTTCCGGGTCCGTTACTTCGAGTAGAGCTCGACGATCAGCTGCTCGCGAACCGGCGCGTCGATCTGATCGCGCGTCGGCAGCGACAGGATCTTGCCCTGCAGCTTCTCGATGTCGACCTCAAGCCAGCCCGGAACCTCGATCTTCTCGGAAGCGATGAGCGAGGTCTTGATCACGAGCAGGTCCTTGGCCTTGGCACCCACGGCAACGACATCGCCCGGACGGACACGGTACGACGGGATGTTGACCCGACGGCCGTTCACGGTGATGTGGCCGTGGCGCACGACCTGGCGAGCCTCATCGCGAGACTTGGCAAAGCCCAGGCGGTAGACCACGTTGTCCAGCCGGCTCTCGAGAATCCTCAGCAGATTCTCGCCGGTGATGCCGGTCTGACGGCTGGCGATGGTGTAGTAGCCACGGAACTGCTTCTCGAGCAGACCGTAGATACGCTTGGTGCGCTGCTTCTCACGAAGCTGAACGCGGTACTCCGAGTCACGCGGGCGCTTCTTGCCCGCCTGTCCCGGCGGATACGGCCGCTTCTCGACTCCGCACTTGTCGGAGTAGCAGCGGTCGCCCTTGAGAAAGAGCTTGATGCCTTCACGGCGGCACAGACGACAGTCCGCCCCGGTATATCGAGCCATGTGTAGAAGTCCTCCCGAGTTACACGCGACGGCGCTTGCGCGGACGGCAGCCGTTGTGAGGGACAGGGGTGCAATCCTGGATGCTGGCGATCTCGAGGCCGGCAGCCTGGAGCGAACGGATCGCAGTCTCGCGACCCGAACCCGGGCCCTTCACAAAGACCGACACCTTGCGCAGACCGTGCTCCTGAGCCATCTTCGCTGCCGCCTCGGCCGCCATCTGGGCGGCGAACGGCGTCGACTTGCGCGAGCCCTTGAAGCCCACGGTGCCGGCGGACTGCCAGGAGATCACGTTGCCAGACGGGTCGGTGATGCTGACGATCGTGTTGTTGAACGTGCTCTTGATGTGCGCCTGGCCGACAGCGATGTTCTTGCGCTCGCTGCGCTTGAGCCTGGTGCGTACATTCTTCTTCTTGGCTACCATCGCTTACTTGCCCTTCTTCTTCGCGCCGATCTGGCGACGCGGACCCTTGCGAGTACGCGCGTTCGTGTGCGTGCGCTGACCGCGGACCGGAAGGCCCTTGCGGTGACGAAGGCCGCGATAGCAGCCGATCTCCATGAGGCGCTTGATGTTCTGCGAAACCTCGCGGCGAAGATCACCCTCGATCTTCAGATTGCGGTCGATGTACTCGCGAAGACGTACGACCTCTTCTTCCGTGAGATCACGCACGCGAGTGTCCGGGCCGATCCCGGTCTCGCGAAGAATCAGCTTGCTCGTAGTCAGGCCGATTCCATAGATGTAGGTCAGGCCGATCTCAACACGCTTCTCGCGCGGGAGGTCGACACCTGCGATACGGGCCACGCGTGCTCCCTCCTAGCCCTGGCGCTGCTTGTGGCGCGGGTTCTCGCAGATGACGAGGACCCGGCCGTGGCGCCGGATGACCTTGCACTTGTCGCACATTCTCTTGACCGAAGGACGTACCTTCATCGTTCTCCTCTTTCGGTACTGCTTGTCTTCAGGGGATCGAGCTGCGTGCGCAGCACGTCTGCCCGAACCGCCTCGTCAATCACGGCCTAAAGTCCGTGATTGACTGTGTATCTGCACGCCCAGCCGCAGGCGACATTTGTCAGTCGTACGCGTACCCCGGGCACACGGCTCCGGGAGTGTCCACTGCTCTTCCGAGCAGGTCGTGCCTTACTTGTAGCGGTAGGTGATCCGGCCGCGCGTGAGGTCGTAGGGCGACAACTCAACGACGACCTTGTCACCCGGCAGGATGCGGATGTAGTGCATGCGCATCTTGCCTGAGATGTGAGCAAGTACCTTGTGGCCGTTCTCCAACTCGACGCGAAACATCGCGTTGGGCAGGGGCTCGACCACGGTACCCTCGAGTTCTATTGCATCGTCACGCTTTGCCACTAAGAGCTGCTCCTCACAGGGGGCGAACACGCAAGCGGTAATGATAGCTTAGTTCGTACCGTTCAGTCCAGAGAAACCTTTCGACCCAGGCCGACCCCGACTCACTCCGCCGTCAGCACGAGTGGGCCGGCGGCAGTGATCGCAACCGTATGCTCGAAATGCGCCGAGAGCGAGCCGTCTTGCGTGACGACCGTCCACCCGTCCGGCAGAGACTCGACCGCGGCATCCCCGAGGTTGACCATGGGTTCGATCGCGAGAACCATCCCCACCTCCAACTTGGGCCCTTTTCCCGCCTGGCCGTAGTTTGGGACGTTCGGGTCCTCGTGCATGTTCCGCCCGATTCCGTGCCCGACGTACTCTCGCACCACGGAGAAGCCGCCACCCTCGGCAACGCTTTGAACGGCATGGCCGATATCGAACAGCCGCTTTCCCGCGACGCACTGCGCGATTCCGGCGTCAAGCGACGCCGCGGTCGCGTCGAGCAGCCGACGAGCACCCTCAGAGATCGCCCCCACAGCGAAGGTCGCAGCGTTGTCGCCGTAGTAGCCCTCCACGATCGCTCCCACATCCACCGACACCACGTCGCCTTCGACAAGCGTGACTCGATCAGACGGGATGCCGTGGACCACCTGCTCGTTGACGGATGTGCACAAGGTCTTCGGGAAACCGTGGTAGCCCTTGAACGCGGGAACCCCGCCCGCGTCGCGAATCACCGATTCAGCGAGCGCGTCGAGTTCCTCGGTCGTGATGCCCGGCCGCACAGCTTCCCCAACAAGACGGAGAGCCCGGGCGCTGACACGCCCGGCCTCTCGCATGAGTTCGATCTCGGCTGCAGACTTGCGCACGATCACGATGCCGACTGACCCTCCAGCGCGGCCGTGATGTCGGCGAACACGGCATCGATATCGCGATTGCCGTCGATCGTCTGCAACAGACCCTGTTCCGAGTAGTACGGGACGAGCTGCGACGTGATGGCGTCGTAGTCGTTGAGACGCTTGGTGGCCGCCTCGACGGTGTCATCGTCACGCTGGTAGACCTCGCCACCGCACGTATCGCACGCGCCATCGACCGCCGGCATCTCCCCGAGCACGTTGTAGATACGCCCGCAGCTGCGGCACTGGCGACGAGACGTCAGACGACCCATGAGCACGTCGCGCGGTACCTCGATCGAGACGACCGCATCGAGCTTCATGCCCATCTCGGCAAGTGCACCGTCGAGCGCCTCGGCCTGCGGCAATGTGCGCGGAAAGCCGTCCAGCATGAATCCGCTCTCGCAGTCAGGCTGCGACAGACGGTCCTTCACCATGGCGATCACAACGGAGTCGGGCACGAGTTGGCCCTCGTCCATGTAGCGCTTCGCCTCGATGCCGAGCGGTGTGCCTTCGGCAACGTTCTTGCGGAAGATGTCACCGGTCGAGATATGCGTCATCGCGTACGACTCGATCAGCTTCGCCGCCTGAGTGCCCTTACCGGCACCGGCCGCTCCCAACAAGACGATGTTCATGCCAGTCCCTTCCCGCGCGATCCCGGTCGACGGCTAGACCTTGAAGAAGCCGTCGTAGTGACGCATCTTCAGCTGGCTTTCGAGCTGAGTCATGGTCTCAAGCGCCACGCCGACCATGATGAGGATCGAGGTACCACCGAACGCGGATACCAGCGGATCGTTGGTGGTGTAGAACACCATGCTCGGAACGACTGCGATGACACCGAGGAAGAGCGCGCCCGGCAGGGTGATCCGGTTGAGCACGTTCTCGATGTAGCGCGTGGTCGCAGAGCCCGGACGGACGCCCGGAATGAACCCGCCGTTCTTGCGCAGGTTGTCCGACAGGTCCATCGGATTGAAGACGAGCGCGGTGTAGAAGTATGTGAAGAACACGATCAGCCCGAACTCGAGAATCCAGTTCAGCGGGCCACGGGCGATGGCGTTCCCCACCTGCTGGAGCCAGGTGATGCCCGTCAGAGTGGCGATCTGCGACGGGAAGTACAGCAGCGCCGACGCGAAGATGATCGGAACGACGTTCGCACCGTTGATCTTCAGCGGGATGTACGTGCCCGAACCTCCGTACACGCGACGCCCGACCACGCGCTTGGCGTACTGAACGGGAATCCGACGCTGCGCGCGCTCCATGGTCACGATCGCCGCGACGATGAAGACCGTCATCGCAAGCAGTGCGATGGTCAGGAACCCGTTGGCAAACGTGAAGGACTGCACGATCGCAGCCGGGAAGCGCGCCACGATGCTCGCGAAGATGAGCAGCGACATGCCGTTGCCGATACCGCGCTGGGTGATGAGCTCACCCATCCACATGATGAAGGCGGTACCCGCGATGAGCGTCACCACGATGACGATGTTGGTGAAGATGGTCGGCGGCGCACCAGGCCCGGTCGGGGTCGAGATCGCCTGACGGAACACGCCGAGCATCGCGATCGACTGCAGCAGCGCGATACCGAGCGTCATGTACCGGGTGATCTGCGTGATCTTCCGCTGGCCCGACTCGCCCTCTTTCGCCCACGCCTCAACCTGCGGGATGACTCCCTGCAGCAGCTGCATGATGATCGACGACGTGATGTAGGGCATGATGCCCAGCGAGAACACGGCGAACTGCTCGAGCGCGCCACCCGAGAACAGCCCGAGCAGACCCAGCGCAGCATTGCCGCTCACGAGCGCCTGCACGGCCTTCACGTCAACTCCCGGGACCGGGATGTAGGCGCCGAGGCGGTACAGGGCGATCATGCCCAGCGTGAAGAGGAGCTTCTTGCGAAGCTCCGGAATCCGGAACGCGTTTGAGATCGCGGTTAGCACGACGTCTCGACCGTCCCTCCTGCTGCCTCGATCTTCTGCCTCGCGGGAGCGGAGACCTTGTCGACCCTGACGGTGAGCTTCTTGGTGATCTCACCGTCGCCGAGCACCTTGACCGAGGCCGCAGGCGACTTGATGACGCCCTTGGCGGTCAGGGTCTCGGCATCGACGACGTCACCGTCGGCGAAGATCTCGTCGAGACGAGAGACATTGACGACGTCGTACTCGACACGGTTGCGGTTCTTGAAGCCCGGGAGCTTGGGGAGTCGCATCGCGAGCGGCGTCTGGCCACCCTCGAAGCCGGCACCCTTCGTGCCGCCCGCGCGGGAGTTCTGGCCCTTGTCGCCGCGACCGGCGGTGGAGCCGTGGCCGCTGCCGTTGCCGCGGCCGACGCGCTTGCGCTCCTTGCGGGAGCCCGGCGCCGGGAACAGGTCGTGGATCTGCATGGTTCCGTACGTCCTTTCGTTCGCTTCACGCTCTGGGCGCGTATCGCCCGAGGCGCTGCCGGCCGCTCGCCGCCGGCTGACTGCATCAGTTCGGCATCGTATCAGACGCCCGAGGCCCGGCACTATGGCCGGGCCCTCGTGGAGCTGGATTCTTGAGGCTAGAGCTCCTCGACCTTGACGAGGTGCTTGACCTTGAAGACCATCCCGCGAATCACGGGGTTGTCCTTCTGCTCGACCGAGTGGTTGATCCGCTTGAGGCCGAGGGCGCGAACCGTGGCCTTCTGGTCGGCCGGGAAGCCGATGCCGCTCTTGATCTGCGTGATCCTGAGCGTCTTCTCGGCGGTTTTCTTTGCCATCTGGCTACTCCTCCCACCCGTAGATCTGCGCCACGGACATGCCGCGACGACGAGAGATGTCCTGCGGGCTCGCCAGGCTCTGGAGACCCTGGGCGGCAGCCTTGACCATGTTCAGCGCGTTGTCACTGCCGAGCGACTTGCTGAGCACGTCGGTGATGCCGGCGAGCTCGAGCAGCGCGCGCACGGGACCGCCTGCGATGATCCCGGTACCCGGCGCGGCCGGCTTGAGGAGCACGCGACCCGCACCATACTCGCCGATGATCTCGTGCGGGATGGTGTTGTGCTTGGTCAGCGGCAGCTTGAACATGTTCTTCTTGGCGTCCTCGATGCCCTTCTTGATGGCAAGCGGGACTTCCTGCGACTTGCCCATGCCGACGCCGACATTGCCGGCGCCGTCGCCGACGACCACCAGTGCGGTCAGCGCGAAGCGGCGACCACCCTTGACGACCTTCGACACACGGTTGATGTATACGACTTTCTCCTGAAGCTCGGAGACAGGGGCTTCCCTGCGGGCCATGCTCATCCTCCCTAGAACTCGAGGCCGGCGCTACGAGCGCCGTCCGCCAGAGCCTTCACACGGCCGTGATAGATGCGGCCGCCACGGTCGAAGATGACCGTCGTGACACCCGCAGCCTTCGCGCGTGCGCCGACAGCCTCGCCCACCGCACGTGCGGCGTCGATGTTTGCACCGTTCTTCAGATCCTTGCTCAGCTCAGGCTCGACGGTCGACGCCGATGCCAGCGTGACACCTGCGACGTCGTCGATGACCTGGGCGTAGATGTGACCGTTCGTGCGGGTCACGCGCAGGCGCGGACGCTCTGCGGTACCGCTGATCTTGCCGCGAACCCTGCGCTGCCGGCGCTCGAGCCCCGCCTGCTTCGCCTTCAGCTTATCCATGTGCTCACTACTCTCCTCGATCGTACCGGCCGACGGGCCGGATCACCTTCGCTACTTGGCGGCCTTGCCGAGCTTGCGGCGGACCTTCTCGCCCTCGTACCGCACGCCCTTGCCCTTGTACGGCTCGGGCTTGCGCCACTTGCGAATGTCAGCGGCAACCTGGCCGACGCGCTGCTTGTCGATGCCGCGAACGGTGATCTTGGTCGGCGCGGGCACCTCGAACTCGATGCCCGGCTCGGCGACCACGAGGACAGGGTGGCTGAACCCGAGCTGAAGCTCGATGTCCTTGCCCTTCATCGCAGCACGATAGCCGACGCCGACGATCTCGAGGTTCTTCGCGTAGCCCTCCGAGACACCCGTCACCATGTTGGCGACGAGCGTGCGGGTCAGACCGTGCAGCGAGCGCGCGGTGCGCGACTCGTCCGGACGCGTGACGTTGATGACGCCGTCCTCGAGGGTGATGCTGATGATGTCGGTGAACGTCTGAGTGAGTTCACCCTTGGGCCCCTTGACCGTGACGGTCGAGCCATCGATCTTGACGTCTACCCCGGACGGGACCGGGATGGGCTGCTTGCCGATACGTGACACGGCTACTCGCTCCTTTCCTGAAGTCCGGTCGGGTTACCAGATGTAGGCGATGACTTCGCCGCCGACGCCGGCCTTGCGCGCTGCGCGGTCAGTCATGACGCCGCTGGATGTGGATATGACGGCGATGCCGAGGCCACCAAGAACGCGAGGAAGCTCGTCCTTCTTGGCGTAAACACGCAGGCCAGGCTTGCTGATACGGCGGATACCGGTGATGGTCCGCTCCTTCTTGGCGCCGTACTTCAGCGTCACCTCGAGGCTGTCCTGGGGATCGCCCTCGGTGACGACGTAGTCAGCGATGTAGCCCTCCTGCTTGAGGATCCGGGCGATCTCCACGAGCTTCTTCGAGCTCGGCATCGTGGTGCTCGCCTTGTACGCCGAGTTCGCATTGCGGATGCGAGTCAGCATATCGGCGATCGGGTCGGTCATGCTCATGTGTTCCTCCTATGGTCCGGGATGTCCCACCCCGCGGTTCGTGCCCGCCCGTGGCGCACACGCCTCTCGGAGCAGGTCTCTCGACGTGCGACCGCTTACCAGCTGGCCTTGTGCACGCCGGGAAGCTCGCCTCGGCTGGCCAGTTCGCGCACGCAGACTCGGCAAAGACCGAACTGCCGGTAGAACGCGCGCGGCCTGCCGCACCGGTTGCAGCGGTTGTGCTGCCGCACCGAGAACTTCGGCTGGCGCTGTGCCTTGGCGATCATCGACTTCTTAGCCACTTCATCCTCCTTGCCACGGTGACCGGCGGTCACCGAATGGACGCTCTATCGCTGAAACGGGAACCCAAAGCCCTCGAGCAGGGCCTTGGCGCCCTCGTCGGTCTTCGAAGTTGTGACGAACGTGATGTCCATACCGCGAGTGCGGTCGACCTTGTCGTAGTCGATCTCCGCGAAGATCAGCTGCTCGGTCACGCCCATCGAGTAGTTGCCGCGGCCGTCGAACGACTTGGGGTTCAGGCCCCGGAAGTCGCGGACACGCGGGATAGCGGTGGAGAGCAGGCGGTCGAAGAACTCCCACATGCGGTCGCCACGAAGCGTGACCTTTGCGCCGATGGGCATGCCCTGGCGAAGCTTGAAGCCGGCGATCGACTTCTTCGCCCGCGTGATCGTGGGCTGCTGGCCGGTGATGATCCGCATGTCTTCGATCGCGGCGTCGAGCTGCTTGGCGTCGGCGATAGCCGCACCAACGCCCATGTTCACAACGATCTTCTCGAGGCGCGGGACCTCATTGACGTTGCCTAGGGAGAGGCTCTCCTTGAGTGCGGGAGCGACCTCCTTGATGTACTTCTCTTTGAGCCGTGGTGCCATCTTCTTGTCCTCCAGTGGGGTTCTCAGCGCAGGATTCCGACCCTACGCCTCCCGGTGTCGCCATCGGGAGCCATTGATGCTTGCTACTTGTCGATGTCGTTGCCGCACTTCTTGCAGACGCGAACGCGTGCGCCCTCTTCGCGGCGACGGCTGATGCGGGTGGGCTGCGAGCAGCTCGGGCACACCAGCATCACGTTGGAAACGTGCATCGGCGCCTCGATCTCGAGGATGCCGCCGGTCGGGTTCTTCTGGCTCGCGCGAGTGGCCTTCTTCATCATGTTGGCGCGCTCCACGATCACGCGCTCCTTGTACGGCAGAACGGACAGGACCTTGCCTTCCTTGCCCTTGTCCTTGCCGGCGATGACCTTGACCTTGTCGCCCGTGCGGATGCTCATCTTCGTCATGTTCGCCATCCTCCTTAGAGCACCTCAGGCGCGAGGGACACGATCTTCATGTACTTGCGGTCACGCAGCTCGCGCGCCACAGGGCCGAAGATACGCGTGCCACGCGGGTTGCCCTGCGCGTCGATGATGACAGCAGCGTTGTCATCGAACTTGATGTAGCTGCCGTCGGGACGGCGGACTTCCTTGGTGCACCGAACGACGACCGCCTTGACGACGTCGCCCTTCTTGACCGCGCCGTTCGGAATCGCTTCCTTCACGGTGCAGACGATGACGTCGCCGACGTACGCGTAACGACGCTTGGAACCGCCGAGAACCTTGATGCACAGCACCTTGCGTGCACCAGAGTTGTCGGCGACCTTGAGCCGTGTCTCTGCCTGAATCATCTCTTCCTCCGGTTACAGATTGCCGCAGCAGCGGTGCGCCCCGTTTCGTGGCGCACGTGCCCCGGCGCACAAGCGGCGGCGGCGCCGACCGCTTGATGCGTCGCTACTTTGCCTTCTCCACGATGTTGAGGAGGCGCCAGTGCTTCAGCTTCGACAGCGGGCGGGTCTCCATGATCTCAACGGTGTCGCCGACGCCGGCGTCGTTGTTCTCATCGTGTGCGTGGAACTTCTTCGACTGCGTGATCATCTTGCCGTAGAGCGGGTGCTTCTTGCGCTCTTCGACCTTCACGACGCAGGTCTTGTCACCGGCGGTCGAGACGACGACGCCCTGGCGTACCTTCCTGCGATTGCGATCGGTAGTCATGCTTCTCCTTCACCTGACCTTTAAGACGCGGCCGCGTCACGCTGGGCGCGAAGCTCGCGGGCGCGCAGCTCGGTGTGCAGGCGCGCGATGTCCTTCTTCACGATGGCAATGCGACCGGTGTTGTCCAGCTGCCCGGTGGCAAGCTGGAACCGGAGGTTGAACAGCTCGGCGCGGGTGTCCTTGAGCTTCTGGACGAGATCCGCGTCGGCCAGATCCTTGATCTCTACAGCTTTCATCTATGCCTCCCCGCCAGAATCGGCACGGGTAACGAACTTCGTCTTGATCGGCAGCTTGTGGGCTGCGAGGCGGATGGCCTCACGCGCGACCTCTTCGGACACGCCGGCGATCTCGAACATGACACGGCCCGGCTTGACGACGGCGACCCACTTCTCGGGGTTACCTTTGCCCGAGCCCATGCGGGTCTCGGCCGGCTTCTGCGTGATGGGCTTGTCCGGGAAGATGTTGATCCAGACCTTACCGCCACGCTTCATGTAACGGGTCATCGCAATACGAGCTGCCTCGATCTGGCGGTTCGTGATCCACGCCGGCTCCAGGGCCTTGAGGCCGTACTCGCCGAAATGGACCTGCGTGCCGCCCTTGGCAACGCCCTTGCGGGAGCCGCGCTGCACCTTGCGGTGCTTAACTCGCTTCGGCAGGAGCATCGTTCACTATCTCCCTTCACCGCGACGGCCACGCGTCGAACGCGCGCCCTCGAGAGCCGGAGTCGGGGCATCCTGGCCAGGGAGAACCTCGCCGTGGTACACCCACACCTTCACGCCGCACGCGCCCATGGAAGTGCGGGCGGTCGCGGTACCATAGTCGATCTTCGCGCGCAGAGTGTGCAGCGGCACGCGACCCTCGCGGTACCACTCGCGACGACCCATCTCGGCGCCGCCGAGACGACCGGAGCACTGGATACGAATGCCCAGCGCGCCACTCTTGGTGGCCGACGTGACGGCCTTGCGCATCGCGCGGCGGAACGCCACGCGTCCTTCGAGCTGCTCGGCAACGCTCTGCGCGATCAGCACGGCATCGAGCTCGGGGCGCTTGATCTCGACGATGTTCACCGCGACGGTGCCGCCGGTGATCTTCTCGAGCTCCTTGCGCAGAACATCGACCTCGGCGCCCTTCTTGCCGATGACGATGCCCGGACGCGCCGTCCAGAGCTCGACGACGGTCTTGTCACCCTTGCGCTCGATATCGATCTTGCTCAGCGCCGCGCGACGAAGGCGCTTGCCGAGGAAGTCGCGGACCTTGAGGTCGTTCTCGAGCGTCTTTGCGTAGTCCTTGCCTGCGTACCAGCGCGAGCGCCAGTTCTCCGTGATGCCCAGACGCAGGCCGATCGGCATTACTTTCTGTCCCATGCGGCTCCTACGCCCCCTCTCGCTGCTTGACGACGACGGTGATATGGCTCGTGCGCTTGTTGATGCGGAACGCGCGGCCCATGGCGCGCGGCTGGATCCGCTTCAGGGTCGGACCCTCATCCACGAACGTGCTGCCGACATAGAGGTCATCGGCCTTCACGTGGAGGTTGCGCTCCGCGTTGGCGACGGCGCTGTTGAGGACCTTCTCCACGATCTCGGCTGCGGCGCGGGGCGAGAACTTCAGAATCGCCTGCGCGTCGGCAACCGACTTGCCGCGGATGAGGTCGACCAACAGGCGTGCCTTGCGCGGGCTCACCCGCACGTAGCGTGCAACTGCCTTGGCTTCCATGCGCTACCTACCTCTTCTTCTTCTTGTCGGCGGCGTGACCGCGGAAGGTACGCGTCGGCGAGAACTCGCCGAGCTTGTGACCGACCATCGATTCGGTGACGTACACCGGGACGTGCTTGCGGCCGTCGTGCACCGCGATCGTGTGACCGACCATCTCCGGGAAGATGGTGGACGAACGCGACCAGGTCTTGATGACCTTCTTCTCGCCGGCCTCATTCATCGTGTGAATGCGCTCGAGCAGGCGAGGCTGGACGAACGGGCCCTTCTTGAGGCTTCTGCTCACTGTCGTATCAGCTCCCTACTACTTCTTGCGGCGCCGGATGATGAGGCGGTTGCTCGCCTTCTTCTTGCTGCGGGTGCGATGGCCCTTGGTCGGCACGCCCCACGGGGTGACCGGGTGGCGACCGGCGGACTTGTTCTTGCCCTCGCCACCACCGTGCGGGTGGTCGACCGGGTTCATCGCGGTACCACGAACGGTCGGGCGGACGCCCATCCAGCGGGCACGACCGGCCTTACCGATCTTGATGTTGCCGTGCTCGGCGTTGCCGACCTCACCGATGGTGGCGCGGCAGGTCACGAGCACGCGACGCATCTCCGAGGACGGCATGCGCAGAATCGCGTAGTCGCCCTCCTTGCCCATCAGCTGGATCGAGGTGCCAGCCGAACGAGCGAGCGCCGCGCCCTTGCCCGGCTGAAGCTCGACCGCGTGCACGACGGTACCGACGGGGATGTCGGCAAGCGCGAGCGTGTTGCCCGGCTTGATGTCGGCACCGGGACCGCTCTGGACCATGTCGCCCACGCTGAGGCCCTTCGGCGCCAGGATGTAGCGCTTCTCGCCATCCGCGTAGTGCAGCAGCGCGATGCGCGACGTGCGGTTCGGGTCGTACTCGATCGTTGCGACCTTGGCCGGAACGCCGTCCTTCTTGCGCTTGAAGTCGATCACGCGGTAGCGACGCTTGTGCCCGCCGCCCTGGTGCCGCGTGGTGATGCGCCCGTTGTTGTTGCGACCACCCTTCTTGGGGAGCGGCTCGAGCAGCGACTTCTCAGGAGTCGTGCACGTGATGTCCTTGAAGTCGGACACCGTCTGGAACCGCCTACCCGGAGAGGTCGGCTTGTACTGCTTCAGTCCCATCTCATCTCCTTCCGTCCGATGGCCGGTGTTGTTTGGGACTGGCGGGCACCTACCCGCCAACAACTCCGACGCCGGACTACCACGGTGCCGGGCGGCTCCATAGCGAGCCGTATGCCGACACCCGTTGGGCTTGGTGCGCCCGTTTACCTAGTGGGCCTGGAAGAACTCGATCGAGTCTCCCTCTTTCAGGGTGACGACGGCCTTCTTCCAGTCACGCGTCTTACCCTTGGCAACGCGCACACGGCGCGGCTTGCCGGTGACGTTCATCGTGTTCACGCTCGTGACGGTGACACCGAAGATATCGGTGATCGCAGCCGCGATCTGCGGCTTGCTCGCGGTCTTGGCGACCTCGAACGTGTAGCGGTTCACCGCGATCATGTCGTAGGACTTCTCCGAGATGACCGGGCGGATGATGATATCGCGCGGATCGTACATATTAGGACAGCACCCCCTCGAGCCAGGTCAGAGCCGGCTTCGCGAACAACACAGCAGCGTTGTCGACGAGATCGTAGGTGTTGGCCTCGGAAGCGAAGATCACGCGGACCTTGTGCAGGTTGCGGAACGACAGGTACGAGTTGATGTCGTCGTTCTCGAGCACGACCGTGACGCGACCGGTCACACCAAGCGACTTCATGATCTCGGCGGCCTGCTTGGTGGACGGCTTCTCGAATGCGAGGCCGTCGACCACGAACAGCGCCTCGTCGGCGAGCTTGGCCGAGAGGGCCGAGCGCATCGCAAGCTTGACGACCTTGTTCGGGACCTTGAAGGCGTAGCTGCGCGGGTGCGGTCCGAAGACCACGCCACCGCCGGTCCACTGCGGGGAACGGGTCGAACCCTGGCGGGCACGACCGGTGCCCTTCTGGCGCCACGGCTTCTTGCCGCCACCGCGAACGCGGCCGCGAGTCAGAGTGTCGTGCGTGCCGGCGCGGCGCGAGGCCAGCTGGCTGCGCACGACCTGGTGAACGGCGAACGTGTTCGGCTCGATGCCGAAGACGCCATCGGCGAGATCGGCGGTGCCGACCTTCTTGCCGCTTGTGTCTTTGATGTCGATCTTGGCCATCAGTAGTCTCCTTGACTGTGTCTCCGGAACCGGCGCTTACGCCACACGAATAGTCAGCAGCGCGCCCTTGGCGCCGGGGACGGCGCCCTTCACGATGAGCAGGTTCTGCTCGGTGTCGACCTTGACGACATCGAGGTTCTTGACCGTGACGGTCTCAGAGCCCATGTGACCCGGAAGCTTGAGACCCTTGAACACGCGCGACGGGGTGGCACACTGACCGACCGAACCCGGTGCGCGGTGGAAGTGCGAACCGTGACCGCCGGGACCACCCTTGAAGTTGTAGCGCTTCATGACGCCGGCGAAGCCCTTACCCTTGCTCGTACCGGTCACATGAACCTGCTTGGCGCCCTCGAACACCTCGACGCCGATCGTCTGACCGACCTTGAGGTCATCACCCTCGCCGAGACGAACCTCGGCCAGGTACTTCTTGGCCTCGACCTTGGCCTTGGCGAAGTGGCCGGCCATCGGCTTGTTGACCTTGGACTCCTTGATGTCGCCAAAGCCGATCTGCACGGCACGGTAACCGTCGCGCTTTTCGGTCTTGACCTGGGTGACCACACACGGGCCCGCCTCGATGACGGTGACCGGCAGGAGCTTGTCGTCCTCGCTCCAGACCTGAGTCATGCCCAGCTTGCGGCCGAGAATCGTCGTAACCATCTTCCATCCTTACCTCAGGCGGTCATGGGACCCGACGCAACACCCCGTGTGCTGCTCCCCAGCGGACCGCGCCTTCCTACGCCGGCGCATTGACGCGCAGACCGACGATGATACCAGAACCTAAAGCTTGATCTCGATGTCGACGCCGGCCGGCAGATCGAGACGCATGAGCGAGTCGACCGTCTTGGGCGTGGGCTCGAGAATGTCGATGAGGCGCTTGTGCGTCTTCATCTCGAACTGCTCGCGGCTGTCCTTGTTCACGTGCGGCGAGCGGATGACGCAGTACAGGCTGCGCTCGGTCGGCAGCGGGATCGGGCCCGAGACCTTCGCTCCGGTCTTCTGCGCGGTGTCCACGATCAGCTTCGTGGACTGGTCCACGATCTCGTGGTCGTAGCCCTTGAGGCGGATCCTGATCTTCTGGTTCGCCAACTCTCTACCCTCCGTGACTATGCGGGGCCCGTGGACGTTGTGTCCGGGCGTCCGGTCGGTTCCGTGTTAGGCGTTGCCGCCGGACTTGCTAACGATCTCCTCAGCTACCGACTTCGGTACCTGCTCGTACGCCTTGAACTGCATGGTGTAGGCCGCGCGACCCTGCGTCTTGGAGCGGACGTCGGTCGCGTAGCCGAACATCTCCGACAGCGGCACCTTGGCGCGAACGACCTGCGCGTTGCCGCGCGGCTCCATGCTGTCGATGTGACCCCGGCGCCGGTTGAGGTCGCCGATGACGTCGCCCATGAACTCCTCGGGGGTGACGACCTCGACGGCCATCATCGGCTCGAGGAGGATCGGAGAGCTCTTGCGCATGGCTTCCTTGATCGCCATCGAGCCGGCGATCTTGAACGCCATCTCCGAGGAGTCGACCTCGTGATACGAGCCATCGATGAGTTCGACTTTGATGTCGACGATCGGGAAGCCTGCGAGGGTGCCCGAGCCGAGCGACTCCTGGATGCCCTTGTCGACCGACGGGATGTACTCCTTGGGGATCGAGCCACCCGTCGTCTTGTTCTCGAACGCGTAGCCCGCGCCCGGCTCCTGCGGAATCAGGTTGATGATGACGTGCCCGTACTGGCCACGACCACCCGACTGGCGAGCGAACTTCATATCGAGCTTCTCGACGGCCTTGCCGGCGGTCTCACGGTACGCGACCTGCGGCTTGCCGACGTTGGCTTCGACCTTGAACTCACGCAGCACGCGGTCGACGATGACCTCGAGGTGCAGCTCGCCCATGCCGGCGATGATCGTCTGGCCGGTCTCGGTGTCGGTACGGACCCTGAACGTCGGGTCCTCCTCGGCGAGCTTGGCAAGCGCGTTGCCCAGCTTGTCCTGCTCGGCCTTGGTCTTGGGCTCGATCGCGATGTCGATGACCGGATCGGGGAAGACCATCGACTCGAGCAGCACGGGCGAGTCCTCGCCGCACAGCGTGTCGCCGGTGGTGGTGTTCTTCAGCCCGACTGCCGCCACGATGTCACCCGCCGAGACGACGTCGATGTCCTCGCGGTGGTTCGCGTGCATCTGAAGCAGACGGCCGATGCGCTCCTTGCTCCCCTTCGTCGAGTTCAGGACGTAGGAGCCGGAGTTCAGCGTGCCGGAGTAGACACGGAAGTAGGTCAGTCGGCCGACGAACGGGTCGGTCATGACCTTGAATGCGAGTGCCGCGAACGGCGCCTTGGCGTCAGCGGGACGCTCGACCTCGGCGTCGGTCTTGAGGTCGGTACCCTTGATCGCAGGAATGTCGAGCGGCGACGGCAGGAAGTCGATGACCGCGTCGAGAAGGGGCTGGACGCCCTTGTTCTTGAAGGACGCGCCGACCGTGACCGGCGTGATGCCGCAGGCGATGCAGCCCTTGCGGAGGGCGGACTTGATCTCGTCGGTCGAGATCTCCTCCTCCATGAGGACCTTCTCCATCAGTGCATCGTCGAAGTCCGCGGCGACGTGAACGAGTTCGTCGCGATACATCTCCGCATCATCGCGCATGTCAGCCGGGATCTCGCCGACCGTCGGGTTGATGCCCTTGTCGTCCTCGTTGAAGAAGACGGCGTGCATCTCGACGAGGTCGATGATCCCCGTGAACTGGTCCTCGGCGCCGATCGGGAGCTGGATCGGTACCGGGGTGGCGCCGAGGCGCTCCTTCATCATCGCGACCACGTTGTAGAAGTCCGCACCCGAGCGGTCCATCTTGTTGATGTACGCGATGCGCGGAACGCCGTACGTGTCTGCCTGACGCCAGACCGTCTCGGACTGCGGCTCGACGCCACCGACCGCGCAGAACACCGCGACGGCACCGTCGAGTACACGCAGCGAACGCTCGACCTCGACCGTGAAGTCGACGTGGCCGGGCGTGTCGATGATCTGGATGCGATGGTCCTTCCAGAAGGCCGTCGTCGCGGCAGACGTGATGGTGATGCCGCGCTCCTGCTCCTGGACCATCCAGTCCATGGTGGCAGCGCCGTCGTGGACCTCGCCGATCTTGTGCGTGCGACCCGTGTAGTACAGGACGCGCTCGGTCGTGGTCGTCTTGCCGGCGTCGATGTGAGCCATGATCCCGATGTTGCGGGTCTTGGCGAGCGGGTACTGAGTGGCCATGTAGCGTTAGACCTCTATCTCGTCACGAATGGACAGCAGCCGCTGTTACCAGCGGTAGTGCGAGAACGCACGGTTGGACTCGGCCATCTTGAACAGGTCCTCACGCTTCTTGACCGAGGAACCCACTCCGTTGGCTGCGTCGAGGATCTCGTTGGCCAGACGCTCAGCGGTGGTCTTCTCGCGACGCTTGCGGGAGAAGCCCACGATCCAACGGATGGCGAGCGTGGTGGAACGGCGCGAGTTGACCTCGACCGGCACCTGGTAGGTGGCGCCACCGACACGCTTCGGGCGGACCTCAAGCGTCGGGCGGACGTTGTCCATCGCCTTCTTGAACGTCGCCAGCGGGTCCTGGCCGCTCTTCTGCTCGATGATGTCGAACGCGCCGTAGACGATGTTCTCGGCAACGGACTTCTTGCCGTCCAGCAGGATCTTGTTGATCAGCTGGGTGACAAGTCGGTTGTTGTACACGGCATCCGGAGCGATCTCACGCCGGATTGCAGCTGCGCGCCTAGGCATACCTGGTCTCCTTCTCGTTCAGTCAGGGATGTGGCATGAGCTGCGGCGCAAAGCGCCGTCTGCTCGATGCCACATGCCCAAGTGAGCTGAGCGCAAAGCGCTCAGTCTTACTTGGGCTTCTTGGCGCCGTAGCGCGAACGCGCCTGGGCGCGGTTGTTCACGGGTGCGCAGTCGAGCGCCGCACGGATGACCTTGTAGCGGACACCCGGCAGGTCCTTAACACGGCCACCACGCACGAGCACGATCGAGTGCTCCTGCAGGTTGTGGCCGATGCCCGGGATGTATGCCGTGACCTCCATCTGGTTGGTCAGGCGAACACGGGCGACCTTGCGAAGCGCCGAGTTCGGCTTCTTGGGGGTGGTGGTGTACACGCGCGTGCACACGCCCCGCTTCTGCGGGTTACCCTTCAGCGCCGGAGTCTTGCTCTTCTCCGATGCCGCCTTGCGGCCCTTGCGGACCAGCTGGTTGATTGTAGGCAACGCTACACTCCTTCTCGTCTCGTGCACTTTCCATCGGGGCGCGCGTGTGCGCAGACCCCCGAGCATGAAGTCACAAGGTGGCACTCTACCAACCTGCGCAGCGGGTGTCAAACGCAACGCCCCCGGGCGTATCCATACCCTTCGGGGCCGTCGCACCGACACCCGTCTCGAACAGACGGGCACCCCCACCGACGTGCGGTGAGGGTGCCCGGTTCGCTCCCTAGCTGAGGATGCTCAGACCGTTCGCAGCGAGGCCTTCTTTGACCTCTTCAACGGCCTTCTGGCCGATGCCCGGCAGGTCGATGAGCTCATCCTCGGACTTGCCCGCGAGGTCGGCGACGCTCACGATGCCGGCCTCTTCGAACTTGTTCACCCAACGGGCCGACACCCCGATATCGGAAAGCGACAGCTCGGATGCGTCTTCCGTACTCGCCATGTCAGCTTCCTCGATGACGAACTCGCTCGAGGCCTCGATCTCGGCGTTGGGGTCGAACGTGACACCAGCGAAAGCGGTTACGTCGATGTCGCTGTCCTCGAGGTCGAGGTCGGCGAATGCGCTCTCGAAGTCCGCCTCGGACAGCGCGGTCGGCTCGGGAGCGACAGGCAGCAGCGCCTCGATCTCCTTGAGCTCGGCGGGGGCCCATTCCGGAAGCGGACCCTCAGCGGCGCCCTCTCCCTCGATGTGCTGACCCTTGTAGGTGAGCTTCACGTTGCGGTAGCGCTTCATGCCGGTCGCTGCCGGGATGAGCTTACCGATGATGACGTTCTCCTTGAGGCCGAGCAGGTTGTCTTCCTTGCCAGCGATGGCGGCGTCGGTGAGGACGCGCGTCGTCTCCTGGAAGGACGCCGCAGACAGGTAGCTGTCGGTGGCGAGCGATGCCTTCGTGATGCCGAGCAGGGTCGGATAGCCGTTGGCCGGCTCCCCGCCGTTCTCAAGCGCTTCGCTGTTGGATGCAGCGAAGTCAAGACGGTCGACGAGCTGACCCGGCAGGAAGTCGGTGTCGCCCGGCTCGGTCACAGAGACCTTACGCAGCATCTGACGGCTGATGACTTCGATGTGCTTGTCGTTGATGTCGACGCCCTGCGAACGGTAGACGTCCTGGACCTGCTCGACGATGTAGCGCAGCGTCTCGTTGGGGCCCTTGAGGTGCAGCAGATCGTGCGGGTTCACGGAACCCTTGGTGAGCTGCTGGCCGAGCTCGATCGTGGCACCATCCGTAGTACCCGGAAGCAGCGTCGCCCGGCGCGAGACCGTGTACGCCTTCTCGTGACCCTCGGCATCGGTCACCGTGAGCACGCGGGTCTTCTCGGCATCCTCGATGGTCAGCTTGCCGGAGACCTCGGCGAGGATCGCCTGGCCCTTAGGCTTGCGGGCCTCGAAGAGCTCGGTGACACGCGGGAGGCCGTGGGTGATGTCCTCACCCGCGACGCCACCGGTGTGGAACGTACGCATGGTGAGCTGCGTGCCCGGCTCGCCGATCGACTGAGCGGCGATGATGCCCACCGCGGTGCCGATGTCGACGGGACGGCTGCTCGCGAGGTCCCAGCCGTAGCAGGCCTGGCAGATACCGTGCTTCGCGTGGCAGGTCATGACCGTGCGGCCCACGACCGACTCGACGCCGGCATCGGCGAGCATCACCGCGACCTCGTCGGAGGCGATGTAGTCGCCCGCCTCGAGCAGGATCTCGCCGGTCTTGGGGTTGACGGCCGGCTCGAGCAGGCAGCGGCCGACGATGTTGTGATCGACACCGCCGTCCTCTTTGAGGATGCGGAACGCCACGCCCTCATCGGTGCCACAGTCGAGCTCGCGCACGATGACGTCCTGCGCCACGTCGACCAGACGACGGGTGAGGTACCCCGAGTCGGCCGTACGAAGAGCGGTGTCAGCGAGACCCTTGCGAGCGCCGTGCGTCGAGATGAAGTACTCAAGAACCGTGAGGCCCTCTCGGAAGTTCGCCTTGATCGGGCGGTCGATGATGTCGCCCTTCGGGTTCGCCATGAGGCCTCGCATACCGGCCAGCTGGCGAATCTGCTTGATGTTACCTCGGGCTCCGGAGTACGCCATCATGTAGATGGGGTTGAACTTCTCGAAGCTCTGGCCCATCGCGTCGCCGACATCATCCGTGACGCGGGTCCACACATCGACGATCTGGCGGTGACGCTCGTCGCGCGTGATGAGACCCGTCTCGTACTGGTCCTCGATCTTGGCGACCTTGTTGTCACCGGCGCTCAGGATCTCCGGCTTCTCCTTCGGGATGATGGCGTCGTATACCGACACCGTGACGCCCGCGCGGGTCGCGTAGTGGAAGCCGAGACGCTTGAGTTCGTCGAGGATCTCGGCCATGCGCGTCGTCGAGTAGTTGACCGAGCAGTCCTCGACGATGCGACCGATACCCTTCTTGTCGATCTCGTGGTTGATGAAGGGGTGGTCGTCCGGCAGACCACGGTTGAACGTGATGCGGCCGACCGTGGTCTCGATGCGCTCCCCGGCCTTGTGCTCCTCGAGCTGACCCGGCTTGACCTGCACGACCGTGTCCTCGGACAGACGAACGAAGATCTTCGCCTGCAGGTCGAGGTCGGCACGGTTGTCGTAGGCCAGGATCGCTTCTTCGGCGTTCATGAAGGAGCGGCCCTCACCAGGCATACCATCGCGGTCGGCGGTGAGGTAGTACAGACCGATGACCATGTCCTGCGTGGGCGTGGTGAGCGGGCGACCGTGTGCCGGCGACTTCACGTTGTTAGTGGAGAGCATGAGCGTGCGTGCCTCGGCCTGCGCCTCGGTGGAGAGCGGCAGGTGGACGGCCATCTGGTCGCCGTCGAAGTCCGCGTTGAACGCGGTGCAGACGAGCGGGTGGATGCGGATGGCCTTACCTTCGACGAGGATCGGCTCGAAGGCCTGGATGCCGAGGCGGTGCAGGGTAGGCGCGCGGTTGAGCATGACGGGGTGCTCGCGGATGACCTCTTCGAGGACGTCCCACACCACGTCACGGCCGCGGTCGACCATGCGCTTGGCGCTCTTGATGTTCTGCGCGTGGTCGAGGTCGACCAGACGCTTCATGACGAACGGCTTGAACAGCTCGAGCGCCATCTTCTTGGGAAGACCGCACTGGTGGAGCTTGAGTTCCGGTCCGACCACGATGACCGAACGGCCGGAGTAGTCGACACGCTTGCCGAGCAGGTTCTGGCGGAAGCGGCCCTGCTTGCCCTTGAGCATGTCCGAGATGGACTTGAGGGGGCGGTTGCCGGGGCCCGTGACCGGTCGGCCGCGGCGGCCGTTGTCGAACAGCGCGTCGACGGCCTCCTGCAGCATGCGCTTCTCGTTGTTCACGATGATCTCAGGCGCGCCGAGGTCCAGAAGCCGCTTGAGGCGGTTGTTCCGGTTGATGACGCGGCGGTACAGGTCGTTGAGGTCGGAAGTCGCAAAGCGGCCACCGTCGAGCTGCACCATCGGGCGAAGGTCCGGCGGAATGACCGGAATCGCCTCGAGAATCATCCACTCGGGCTTGTTGTCCGAGCGGCGGAGTGCGTCGACGACCTTGAGGCGCTTGATCGCCTTCTGGCGCTTCTGGCCCTTGCCGTCGCGGATCTGGACGCGCAGTTCCTCAGCGAGCTCCTCGAGATCGAGCTGCGCGAGCAGGTCCTTGACCGCCTCGGCGCCCATGCCGCCGCGGAAGTAGTCGCCGAAGCGCAGCTTCATCTCGCGATAGAGCGTCTCATCGTTGATGAGCGTCTTGACCGAAAGCTTCACGAACGTGTCGAAGGCCTCCTGGAAGAGTGCCTTGCGGTCGGCGTACTCCTCCTCGATGTCCTTGATGTCGCGGTCGGCTTCCTTGTTGGCCTTCTTGATGCGGTCCTCAGGCGAGACCTCGTCGTCGAGGTCGTCCCCTTCCTCCGGCTCGGCCTCGCCCTTCGCGACCGCGATGAGGCGGTCACGCTCGACGACGACCTCCTCGAGCTCCTCCTTCATCTCGGCGTCGAGCTGCTCGAGATCGGCGGTGAGCTCGTCCTTGAGCATGGCGAGATCCGCCTCGCGATCCTCCTCGTTGACCGAGGTGATGATCGACGACGCGAAGTAGAGCACCTTCTCGAGGTCCTTGGGGGCGATGTCGAGCAGGTAGCCCATGCGCGACGGAACGCCCTTGAAGTACCAGATGTGGCTGACAGGCGCGGCGAGCTCGATGTGGCCCATGCGGTCGCGACGAACCTTGGCGCGAGTGACCTCGACACCACAGCGCTCACACACGATGCCCTTGAAGCGCACGCGCTTGTACTTGCCGCAGTAGCACTCCCAGTCCTTCGTCGGACCGAAGATCTTCTCGCAGAAGAGTCCGTCCTTCTCGGGCTTGAGGGTTCTGTAGTTGATGGTTTCAGGCTTCTTGACCTCACCGCGCGACCACTGGCGAATCTGCTCAGAGCTCGCCAGACCTATGCGCAGCCGGTCGAAATTGTTGACGTCGACGTCGAGCAACTTATTACTCCTCCTCGTCCGTCACGGCACCGGCATCTGACTCGCCGGCGATATCAAGTGCGGAGACGTCGCTCTCGAGAAGCTCCTCGAGCGCCTCGACGGACTCCAGGTCCGAGCGCGGCTCGTCGACACCCAGGTCGAGACCGAGTTCCTCGGCGGTCTTGAAGATGTCCTCGTCGTCTTCCTTGAGCTCGATCTCCTCGCCACTCTCGCCGAGGATCTCGACGTCGAGGCAGAGGGACTGCATCTCCTTGACGAGAACCTTGAACGACTCGGGGATGCCCGGCTCGGGGATGTTCTCGCCCTTGACGATGGCCTCGTACGCCTTGACACGGCCCACGATGTCGTCGGACTTGATCGTGAGGATCTCCTGCAGCACGTAGGCGGCGCCGTACGCGTACAGGGCCCACACTTCCATCTCACCGAACCGCTGACCGCCGAACTGCGCCTTACCACCGAGCGGCTGCTGGGTGATGAGCGAGTACGGGCCGGTCGAACGGGCGTGGATCTTGTCGTCGACAAGGTGGAGCAGCTTGAGGATGTAGATCTGACCGACCGTGACGTCCTCGCGGAACGGCTCGCCGGTGCGACCGTCGAACAGCTGCGTCTTGCCGCTACGCGACAGCGTGGGAACCAGGCTCTGGTTCGCCTTCTTGCCGTAGCGCTCGACATGCTTGCGCTCGAGGTTCTGGTTCGCCTTCTCGATGACGTCGGAGATCTCCTCTTCGCGCGCGCCGTCGAACACCGGCGTGGCGACGGGCATCGGTCCGTCGACCGCGAGCTTGGCCTTGGCGTCGTCGCTCCAGCCGGCAGAAGCGGCCCAGCCCAGGTGGGTCTCGAGCAGCTGACCGATGTTCATACGCGACGGGACGCCGAGCGGGTTCAGGATGACGTCGACCGGCGTGCCGTCCGCGAGGAACGGCATGTCCTCGACCGGCAGGATCTTGGAGATGACACCCTTGTTGCCGTGGCGGCCGGCGAGCTTGTCGCCCTCGTTGATCTTGCGCTTCTGCGCGACGTACACGCGGACGAGCTCGTTGACTCCCGGCGACAGGTCGTCGCCGTTCTCGCGCGAGAAGGTGCGGACCGAGATGACGCGGCCGGTCTCGCCGTGCGGGACCTTGAGCGACGTGTCGCGGACCTCGCGGGCCTTCTCGCCGAAGATGGCGCGCAACAGGCGCTCCTCGGCGGTGAGCTCAGTCTCGCCCTTGGGGGTGACCTTGCCCACCAAGACATCGCCCGGGAAGACCTCGGCGCCGATGCGGATGATGCCGTCCTCGTCGAGGTTCGCGAGCACGTCTTCACCGACGTTGGGGATCTCTCGGGTGATCTCTTCCGGGCCGAGCTTGGTGTCGCGGGCCTCGACCTCGTACTCCTCGATGTGGATCGAGGTGAGGAGGTCGTCCTTCACGACGCGCTCGGACAGGATGATCGCGTCTTCGTAGTTGTAGCCCTCCCACGGCATGAACGCCACGAGGAGGTTCTGGCCGAGCGCGAGCTCGCCCGACTCGGTCGACGGCCCATCGGCCAGCACATCGCCCTCGGCGACACGCATGCCCTCCGAGACGAGCGGCCGGTGGTTGATGCACGTGCCCTGGTTGCTGCGCATGAACTTGGGCATGTGGTACTCGTCGAGCGAGCCGTCCTTGGCGCGCACGGCGATGTGGTTGCCGTCGACGACTTCGACGACACCGCCACGCTTGGCCGTGATGATCTCACCGGTGTCGACGGCGGCACGGTACTCCATGCCGGTCCCGACGAGCGGGGCGGACGGACGCAGAAGCGGCACCGCCTGGCGCTGCATGTTCGAGCCCATGAGGGCGCGGTTCGCGTCGTCGTGCTCGAGGAACGGGATGAGCGCGGTGGCGACGGACACCATCTGACGCGGTGAGACGTCCATGTAGTGCACGTCGGCCGGGACCCGCTCCTCAGGTTCGCCGAACTGGCCGCCGGGACCCTGGCCCTTGACGCGGCACAGGACCTTGGCGTTGAGGAACTTGCCGGTCTTCGCGTCGAACGGCTCGTTGGCCTGCGCGATGACGTGACGCTCTTCCTCATCGGCGGTCAGGAACTCGATCTCATCGGTGACCTTGCCCTTGACCACGCGGCGGTAGGGCGTCTCGATGAAGCCGTAGCGGTTGATGCGCGCGAACGTGGCGAGCGAGCCGATAAGGCCGATGTTCGGACCTTCAGGCGTCTCGATCGGGCACATGCGGCCGTAGTGGCTCGGGTGGACGTCGCGGACCTCGAAGCCGGCGCGCTCGCGGGACAGACCACCGGGACCGAGCGCCGAGAGGCGACGCTTGTGCGTCAGGCCGGCGACCGGGTTGGTCTGGTCCATGAACTGCGAGAGCTGGCTCGAACCGAAGAACTCCTTGATGGAGGCGACGATCGGCCGGATGTTGATGAGCGACTGCGGTGTGATCTCGTCGACATCCTGCGTGGTCATGCGCTCGCGCACGACGCGCTCCATGCGAGCAAGGCCGATCCGGAACTGGTTCTGGATCAGCTCGCCGACGCTACGGATGCGACGGTTGCCGAAGTGGTCGATGTCGTCGATCTGGTAGCCGTCCGTGGCTTCCCAAAGACGGACCAGATAGTAGATGGCGGCCTTGATGTCCTCAGCGGTCAGCGTGGACTGCTCGTCGGGCAGGTCGAGGCCGAGCTTCTTGTTGACCTTGTAGCGTCCGACCTTCGCGAGGTCATAACGCTGCGGGTTGAAGAAGAGCCCGTCCAGCAGCGCGCGGGCCGACTCGACGGTCGGCGGCTCGCCCGGACGCAGACGCTTGTAGATTTCGATGAGAGCCTCTTCGCGCGTCTCGGTGAAGTCGCGCTCGAGGGTGCGCTGAATGGCCTCGGAGTTGTCGAACATCTCGAGGATCTCCTCACGGGTCTCGGCGATGCCGAGGGCCTTGAGGAGTACCGTCGCCGGCTGCTTGCGCTTGCGATCGACGCGCACCGAAACGATGTCACGGCGGTCGGTCTCAAGCTCGAGCCAGGCACCGCGGGCCGGGATGACCTTCGCGGTGTAGATGATCTTATCCGAGGTCTTGTCCATCTCCTCGGCGTAGTACACGCCGGGCGAGCGGACGAGCTGCGAGACGACGACACGCTCGGTGCCGTTGATGACGAAGGTGCCGCGATCGGTCATGAGCGGGAAGTCGCCCATGAAGACCTGCTGCTCCTTGATCTCGCCCGTCTCTTTGTTGATGAAGCGGACTTCCACGAAGAGCGGCGCCTGGTAGGACATGTCCTTTTCCTTGCACTCCTCGACGGAGTACTTGGGGTCGCCGAACTCGTGCGCACCGAACTCAACGGCAAGCGTGCCGGTGAAGTCTTCGATGGGCGAGATATCGTGGAATGTGTCTCTCAGTCCCTCATCAAGAAACCACTTGAAGCTATCGCGCTGAATCGCGATAAGATTAGGGACATCGAGGACTTCGGGGATCTTGGCGAAGCTTCGACGCTCGCGCCGGACGGCGCTGACGGCGGGGGAACCTTCTCCGCGAGTCACCAGGCGATTCCTCCTTCAGGGGGTTGAAGCTGCCGACATTAGTCGCAAATGAATAGGATAGTCAACGCCCTTGGGGGCGTCAACACATTTCTGTCGGCTTTGCAAGTGGCGCGAAAGGCCGGGACCAGTCAGGTCCCGGCCTTCGTGCTATCCGGCCCCCCGACGATTGCGCGTCGGCGACCCGGTTCGGATCAGGTGAGAAGGGAGAAGCTACTTGACGGAGACGGCAGCGCCGGCTTCCTTGAGCTTGCCCTCGGCCTCCTCGGCCTTGTCCTTCGCGACGCCCTCGAGCACGGCCTTGGGGGCACCCTCGACGACGTCCTTGGCCTCCTTGAGACCCAGACCGGTCAGCTCGCGGACAACCTTGATGACGGCGATCTTGTTGTCGCCGAAGCCCTCGAGGACAACATCGAACGCGGTCTTCTCCTCAGCGGCCTCAGCCTCGCCACCGCCACCACCGGCGACAGCGACGGCGACCGGAGCCGCAGCGGAGACGCCGAAGGTCTCCTCCATCATCTTGACGAGCTCGGCCAGCTCGAGCGCCGGCTTGACCTTGATAGCCTCAAGGATCTCTTCATTGGTAAGAGCAGCCATTTCTCAGTTCTCCTTCGTTTCTGGTTCGCGCCGCCGGGTTCTTCCCGTGGCGCACTCTTCTACTTCGTGCGGGTGCTGCTACGCAGCGGCCTTCTGGTCCGCAACCGCCTGGACGGTGCGAGCGAACGCCTCGACCGGTCCGTTGAGGACGCGGGCGAAGCCGGTGAGCGGGTTGAGCATGGTGCCGAGCAGCTTGGCGATGAGCTCCTCGCGCGACGGCAGCGTGGCGATGGCCTTGACGCCGTTGGCGTCGACGACCTGGTTCTCGACAAGCCCGCCCTTGAGCTCGAGCGCCTTGTGCGCCTTGGCAAAAGCGGTGAGCGCCTTTGCCGGCGCGACCGGGTCCTCGCCGGTGAAGATGATGGCGGTAGGACCGGCGAGATACTCGTCGAGGCTGGGCAGCGCCAGCTCGCGGATCGCGATCTCGGTCAGGGAGTTCTTGTAGACCTTGAGCTCACTACCGGTAGCGCGGAGCACGTTTCGCAGCTCCTGCATCTCCTTGACGGTGAGGCCGCGGTAGTCGGCGAGCAGCAAGGCGCCGGCGTCGTTCAACCGGTCCTTGATCTCGACGACCAAGCTTTCCTTCTCAGATGTAGGCATGCACTTCCCTCCTTTCGTGCGCGCACGTCCCGATTCGCGAGTCCGGCGAAGGACCCGCTGCGCGGACCGTACGCCTCGGACGTGTCCGAGAGACAAAACGGCCCCCGCCGATGAAGCAGCGGAGGCCGCGAGCGGTTCAGGCTCGTGACGTCACGAGCGTGACGTCGTTGCGACCACCTCGGCAGGCGTGATGCAGGTGCATCCCTTTAGGTCCGGCTGATCCCGGACACCGGCTGTCTTCGGCAGCGATTCGTGCGCACTGTGATGTTTTCAACGCAGCGCAGGAGTATCCGCGCTCGACTGTCTGTCGTCAAGCGCGCGCCGCCCTGCGCACGGCGGCGGCCAGATCGAGGACTAGTCGGTCTCCTCGAGGAGGTTGCGGGTCTTGAGCGGGTCGACCTTGATGCCGGGGCCCATGGTCGTCGCGACGGTGATCGACTTGATGTACTTGCCCTTCGCCGAGGACGGCTTGGCACGCAGGATCTCGTCGAGCACGGCGCCGTAGTTCTCGACCAGCGAGGCGGCCTCGAAGGACGCCTTGCCGATGCCAACGTGAGCGATACCGAACTTGTCGGCGCGGTACTCGACCTTACCGGCCTTGAGCTCGCCGACGACCTTGGCCACGTCCATGGTGACCGTGCCGAGCTTCGGGTTCGGCATGAGGCCGCGGGTGCCCAGGATCTTACCGAGCTTGCCGACCTTGCTCATCATGTCCGGGGTGGCGATGGTCGCGTCGAAGTCCAGGAAACCGCCCTGGATCTTCTCGACGAGGTCGTCGCTGCCGACGACGTCAGCACCGGCGGCTTCGGCCTCGCGGGCCTTGTCGCCCTCGGCGAAGACCGCGACGCGCACGGACTTGCCGGTGCCGTTCGGGAGCGACACCGATCCGCGGACCTGCTGGTCGGCCTTGCGAGTGTCGACTCCGAGGCGGAAGTGCACCTCGACCGTCTCGTCGAACTTGGCGGACGTGACCTCCTTGGCCAGGCGCATGGCCTGGAGCGGAGTATAGAGGCGGTCCCTCTCGATCTTGGACGCTGCCTCCCGGTAGTTCTTTCCTGCCTTGCTCATGTTGGTTCCTCCCGTGGTAAGCGGGCCTCCCGGCCCTCCCACTACACGCGGCACGAGGCCGCGATGACTCCAGGTGTTACTCGGCGATCGTGACGCCCATCGAGCGCGCGGTGCCGGCGATGACCTTCATGGCCGCCTCGACGTCGTTGGCGTTGAGGTCGGGCATCTTGGTCTCGGCGATGGCGCGCAGCTGGTCCTGGCTCAACTCGCCGACCTTGGTGCGGTTGGGCGTGCCCGAGCCGGAGTCGAGATTCAGGGCCTGCTTGATGAGCACGGCAGCAGGCGGCGTCTTGAGGATGAAGTCGAACGAACGGTCCTCGTAGACGCTGATCTCGACCGGGATGATGGTGCCGTTCTTGTCAGCAGTCGCAGCGTTGAACGCCTGGCAGAACTGCATGATGTTTACCTGGTGCTGACCGAGCGCGGGACCGACCGGCGGCGCCGGGTTGGCCTGGCCGCCCGGGATCTGCAGCTTGATGAAGCCGACAACCTTCTTGGCCATGTTGGTTCTAACCGTCCCTCATCGTCTGCGATCGATGTATCGACCGCGTTATCCGTTTCTATCCCAAACGGCACATCTGTCCGAGAAGCTCCGAGCGGCTCCACAACCGCTGGCGGCGAACAGTGCCGGGTGGTTCCTTATCTAGAGCTTCGCCACTTGGTCGAAGCCGAGCTCGACCGGAGTCTCCCGGCCGAAGATCGAGACCATGACCTTGACCTTCCCCGCATCGGGGTTGACCTCAGAGATGGTCCCGTCGAAGTCCGCGAGCGGGCCCGAGGTCACCTTGACGGCCTGACCCTCGACAAGGTCTGTCGATGTCTTGGCCTTCGGTCCGGCCTCGGTGCGCTTCATGATGCGCTGGAACTCGTCGCGCGAGAGCGGCACCGGCTTGCCCTGCGAGCCCACGAAACCGGTCACGCCGGGCGTATTGCGCACGACGTACCACGACTCGTCGTCGAGTTCCATCTGCACGAGGATGTAACCGGGAAAGACCTTCTTCTCGGAGGTGACCCTGCGGCCGCCTTCCTTGAGATCGGTCACGGTCTCCGTGGGGATCTCGACCTTGAAGATCTTCTCCTCCATACCCATCGACTGGATACGGTGAAGGAGATTGGTCTTGACCTTGTTCTCGTAGCCCGAGTACGTATGGATGACGTACCACTTCTTAGCCATCAGGCTAGCCGCCGATCTGAATCGAGCCGAGCGCGGTGATGATGCGCTGAACAACGAGGTCGGTCAGCGCGATGAACAAGGCGAAGAAGATCAGCGTGACGATGACGACCACGCTCGAGTTGATGACCTCGGGCCGACTCGGCCACACGACCCGCTTCATCTCCGAGCGAACGTCGCGGAAGTAGTTCCCGAGGCGCGCGAAGAAGCCCGGCTTCGCAGGCGTGTTGGCCTTGCCAGGCTTACCGGTCTTGATCGCTTCGCCAGCTGTGCTTGCCTTAGCCATCTCTCATCCGTCCGTTCTCGGTGACCCGGGATGGGTCACCTGCAGCAAACGCCGCGGGCTCGTTATCCCGCGACGGAGGTGTACTGGCAGGCCAGGAGGGACTCGAACCCCCAACATCCGGTTTTGGAGACCGGCGCTCTACCATTGGAGCTACTGGCCTGCGTCACACACACCCGAAACCCCGGTGGGGGCTAGCGGGTTTCCTTGTGGAGCGTGTGGGTCTTGCACCACTTACAGTACTTCTTGTACTCGATGCGCTCCGGGTTGTTCTGCTTGTTCTTGTTGGTGGTGTAGTTGCGGCGTTTGCACTCGGTGCACGCCAGCGTGACCAGGGTTCGCATGGATCCTCCTGTGGTCCGCCCCACCCTGCGTGGCGGCTGGGCGCGGAAGGGTACTCTAGCACCCGATTTTCGGCACTGTCAAACTCATTGGTGCCCCTCAAGGGCGGCGAAACGGGGCCCGGCCGAGAGCCGGGCCCCGTGCGTTTCGCAAGCGTCCAGAGGGTGCTACTTGATGATCTCGATGACACGCCCGGAGCCGACCGTGCGACCACCCTCGCGGATGGCGAAGCGGAGGCCGTCCTCCATGGCGATCGGCTGGATGAGCTCGCCGCGGACAACGACGTTGTCGCCCGGCATGACCATCTCGGTGCCCTCCGGAAGGTGAGCGACGCCGGTCACGTCAGTGGTGCGGAAGTAGAACTGGGGACGATAGCCATCGAAGAACGGGGTGTGACGGCCACCTTCCTCCTTGGTCAGGATGTAGACCTGGCCCTGGAACTCGGTGTGCGGGGTGACCGAGCCCGGCTTGCACAGAACCTGGCCGCGCTCGATCTCGGTGCGGGCGATACCGCGGAGCAGAACGCCGATGTTGTCGCCGGCCTGCGCCTCGTCGAGGAGCTTGCGGAACATCTCGACGCCGGTGACGACCGTCTTCTTGGTCTCGTCGTGGATACCGACGATCTCGACCTCGTCGCCGACGTGGACGACGCCACGCTCGACACGGCCGGTTGCGACGGTGCCGCGACCGGTGATGGTGAAGACGTCCTCGATGGCCATGAGGAACGGCTTGTCGATCTCACGGGCCGGCTCCGGGATGTAGGAGTCGACGGCGTCCATCAGCTCGTCGATCTTGCTGACCCACGCCTCGTCGCCCTCGAGGGCCTTGAGCGCGGAACCCTGGATGATCGGAGTGTCATCGCCCGGGAACTCGTACTCGTTGAGCAGCTCACGGACTTCCATCTCGACGAGCTCGATGAGCTCGGCGTCGTCGACCATGTCACACTTGTTGAGGAAGACCACGATGTAGGGGACGCCGACCTGACGGGCGAGCAGGATGTGCTCGCGGGTCTGGGCCATGGGGCCGTCGGTGGCGGCGATGACCAGGATCGCGCCGTCCATCTGCGCGGCACCGGTGATCATGTTCTTGACGTAGTCGGCGTGACCCGGGCAGTCGACGTGCGCGTAGTGACGGTTGTCCGTCTCGTACTCGACGTGAGCGATGGCGATGGTGATACCGCGCTCGCGCTCCTCGGGAGCCTTGTCGATCTGATCGAACGGAGTGAAGTCCGCAAAGCCCTTCTCGGCCTGGCGCTTCGTGATGGCCGCGGTAAGAGTGGTCTTACCGTGGTCGACGTGACCGATGGTACCGATGTTGACATGCGGCTTGGTGCGCTCGAACTTCTGCTTCGCCATGAGTCTCCTCCTTCGGGGACCTCTTCGACGGAGCCGGCGCAGGAGCCTGCGTCCGACCTTCCTCCGTCATGAACAATCTGCACTGTTGTGATGGTGTTGTATACAAGAAACTGCAGCGCCGCTCGCGCGACGCGTGGTGCCATGGTAGCGGTGGCTGGACTCGAACCAGCGACGCCACGGGTATGAACCGTGTGCTCTAACCAACTGAGCTACACCGCCGAGTCAAACGCCCCGCGAGATTCGGAGCGGAAGATTGCAGTGGAGCCCACAACCGGACTTGAACCGGTGACCTCTTCCTTACCAAGGAAGTGCTCTGCCGACTGAGCTATGTGGGCGTGTTGCGATCACGGACCTGTGGTCCGGTGGACGTCTCGTGGTGGGGGCGCATGGATTCGAACCATGGTAGGCATAGCCAACGGGTTTACAGCCCGTCCCCTTTAGCCACTCGGGCACACCCCCGCGAGACAAAAAAATAGACCCTCTGTACGCTTTTCAAGTTGCAGCGCCTCGGGTAAGGCAATGGGATAGTAGGGCATGCCGCTGGTGGGTGTCAACGCCGACCACGGTGCCGGGCGTATCTCCCCCTCCCGCCCGTAGCGCGATCAATCGCGGCTACGCCGCCCCTGAGGCTACCGGAGAAGCTTGGCGAAGATCGGCCCAGCGCTGTGGATGCGCCCGATGCCGCGCTCGACATCGGCCCGCGGGACCAACCGGTACCACGAGGCGACGCCGTCGTGCATGACCGGGCGCGGAGCATACTCCTGGTGATGCTCCTCGAACCACTCGCGGACCCGGTCCATCGGCAGGATGAGGAGTTCGTCGCGCTCGACGTCTATCTCGGAGAAGAACACCTCGTCCGGCTCGGCAAGCAGCGCCCGCACCTCGTCGGGCGTCTGGCCCAACGCGAGATAATAGTAGTAGAGGTCCTGCGCGTCGGACGCGAGCGTCCAGCCGAGCTCGCGCGTGGCCGTGTCGGCGACCGCTTCAAATGCGAAGCAGCCCTCCTCGGCGCGGTAGAACTGCAGGCGCCTGTCGCCGATCTTGCGTGAGTCCGTGCCGAAGTACGGGTCGGCCTTGACCTTGATGCGGCGGCTTATCTTGCCCTCGATCGCCACGATGTCCACGTACCTGCCGTGGGTGCGGTCGGTCGCCGCGACGGTCTCTGCGCGCGTTGCCCCACGCAGCATGAGGTGCTGGGCGATGATCCGCTCTGCCACCTGCTGGAGCACCGCCAACCCACTCATAGGCGCAGCCACGTCATCGTCCGATTCGTTCGTCAGCGACCCGCAACCGGCGACTGAGCACTTCAAGCAGCTTGATCGCGATCGAGGGGTGCCGTTCGAGGAGCGTCTTGAAGTCCCAGCTCGACAGCATGAGGCACGACGTGTGGTCGATGGCTCGGATGGTCGCGGAGCGGGGTGCCTGGTCGAGCAGGGACATCTCGCCGAAGAAGTCGCCGGGGCCGAACGCGCCGAGCGAGACGCCGTCGCGCAGGATCTCGACGCGGCCACTCAGCATGAGGTAGAACGCTTGGCCGGGAGTTCCTTGGGTCACGATGATCTGCCCCGGCTGGAAGTACCCTTCCTGGGCTACGCCTGAGATCGCCTTGATCTCCTCGGCGGTGCAGTTCGCGAATATCGGAACGCGAGCGAGGAACTCCTCGTGTGCCATCGATGTGCCTCCTCTGAATTCGACGCGTCGGCGCGCCCCCCGGGGACAGTTTAGCGCAGACGCGGCCGAGCGGTTGCGGCACAATGGTGGCGGACGGAGGAACCCGCTTCGTCGCAAGCCCCTGATGGCGGGAGGAAACGGGTGGCCGTGCAACGACGCAAGAATGAGCGGGCGCTGATCGGGGCGCGCGCCACCGGAATCGGGCTCACGACCGCGGTAGGCCTCGCGGGCATGACGGCGACTCCGGCGTGGCTACCGTTCGCGGTCGGTCTCGTCGCCGGCGCGGTTGCGCTGGTCTCGTCCGAACTCGGCGTGCTCATCGGCGTGATCGCACTGAGCGTCCCCGTCATCGCCGTGCAGCCCGTGCTCGGCTTCACCGTGCTGATCGCGCTCGTCGCCTGCGTACGGCTCCTCGGCGCTGAGGGGGGCCGAGGCTTCATCCTCCTCGGGCTGGCACTCATCGGCGCGTTCCTTGGCCCCGTGTGGGCGGCCGCCGCATTGGCGGGCTACCTGTTCGGCGCCGGCGAGGGCGCGCTGTTCGCGGCGATGGCCTGCATCATCGTCGAGATCGTGGGCCTGGCACTCGGCAAGCCCTCGATCGGCGTGACGGCCACGGGTGGCTCAGGGGACGCGATCGTGTCCTTCGCCAAGATGCCCGAGACACTCCTGTCCGCGTCGTGGGTCGCGAAGTCATTCACTTCGATCGACGGCGCCGCGGTCACGTCGACCCTCGACGGCTTCACCGAGGTCAAACAGCCGCTGATGCTGTTCTTGCAGCCGTGGCTGTGGGCGCTCGGCGCAGTGGCCACCGGCATGATCGCCGAGGCCGCCCGCAAGCAGCGCAATCTGGGGCTCAGCATCGCGGCGGTTTCCGCGGGCGTCGCCGTGCCGGCCGCCGGAACGATCGCGCTTGGCATCGTGCTCGGGTCGCCCCTGCACTGGGGCTGGGTCGCGCTGGCGCTGTTCTCATCACTCGCAGTGGCAGTGGTCTTCACCGTGATATGGGAACGAGTGTTCCCGCCCGTCCGGGTGGTCGCCAAGGTGCCGCCCAAGAAGGCCTCGATGGCCACCGAGGACGCCGACGTCGACGAGCTCCTTCGCCTGATCGCGACGGCCGAAGACAAGCTCGCGACGAACCATACGAGCGTTCGAGTGGTCATGATCACCGACATGAAGTCCTTCTCGCGCATGACCGAGGAGGACGGAAGCGTAGCCACCGCGAAGGCGATCCAGCGCCACCGTGACCTCCTGCTCCCGGTCATCCAGCGCCATAACGGCTCCGGCAAGTCCACCGGGGGCGACGGTCTCGTGGCGGCGTTCGAGTCGCCGACCGACGCGCTGCTCGCCGCGGTGGACATGCAGCACGCTCTCAGCGCCCATAACGCCGCGCACCCCGACGAGCGCGAGATCTGGGTGCGCGCCGGGCTGGCCTCGGGAGAGGTCGTGTTGGACAAGGGCGGCCGCCCCTTCATCGGCGCCGGCCTCAACCTCGCTGCGCGCGTGATGAACCTTGCCGACGGCGGACAGGTGTTCTCCACCGCCGACGTCGCCGACGCGGCGGCCGCGGTGAAGATCCGGACGGTGTCGTTCGGCGACTTCGAACTGAAGAACATCGCGCGTCCGGTTGAGATCGTGGAGGTGCTGTGGGAGGACGGTCAGGAGGCGCAAGACCCGCGCGGGCTGGGTGGCGCCGCCTACGGTGCGCTTGAGGAGTAGCCGCGCGAGCATGCGCATCGACATGAGATGAGCAGGGCCCGGACGGGGACGTCCGGGCCCTGCGTGCTTTGTGCTGGAGCTGGCGACAGGAGTTGAACCCGCAACCTACTGATTACAAATCAGTTGCTCTGCCATTGAGCTACGCCAGCGAGCGCGCACCAGTGTACGCGATGCCAAGGCGCGCTGTCAGCGGGTGACGCTACGACCATACCGCGTGTGCCGGGCGCGCTTCAGCAGGAGTTGCAGCGCCGGATCTGCGTCTCCATCTTGCGCTTCACGCGCTGCAAAGCGTTGTCGACCGCCTTGGTGTGTCGTCCGAGGCTGGTGGCGATATCCTGATACGACCGGCCGTTGGTATAGAGCTTGAGAACCTGCGACTCGAACGGCGACAGCGCGTCAGCCATGCCGGTCTGAATGAAGCTCGCTTCCCATGCGGAGATGACGATCTCCGCCGGATCGCAGATCTCCTTCGCGGCGAGAATATCCGAGAGCAATCGCTCGCCGTCATCTTCCATCGATGTTGAACGCGACAAGGAGATGTAGCCGTTGAGTGGCGAATGCTTGCGCCGGGTGGCGGACTTCACGGCCGTGATGATCTGGCGCGTCACGCACAGCTCGGCGAACGAATGGAAGCTGGCCTGGCGCGTCGGGTCGTAGTCGCGTATCGCCTTGAACAGCCCGATCATGCCTTCCTGGATGATGTCGTCGCGATCAGCGCCAACGAGGAAGTACGAACGGGCCTTCGACCGGATGAGGCCGCGATAGCGGCGCACCAACTCGCAGTTGGCGTTCTGATCGCCACCGCGCGCAGCGATGACAAGCCCTACGTCCCCCCCGCGCTCCGTCCCAGGTCGGTGCGCAACCATACCGTGGTGGTGCACTGTATGGACCCCCTCTGTGTCGTCCCTGTTTCGCCCAACCTCGTCAGAGGGTTCGCCGCCGGCACGGCGAGCGAACTGATGGAACTCCTCAGAAACCCGTGAGGACGCCCCTACGCCCTCACTGCATCGAGATTGCTCCTAATCCGAGATTCGCGCAACACGTCACAGACAACATGAAGAAGGCTGACTAGTCCTTGCCCCTCGCCCATCGATAGAGCTGCTCGCGCACGCCTGAGTCGATGCGATCCTCCAGACGGCCCTTCGAGTTGCCCGCCGGCGCGTGCTCGCGCCACTCGGCATCTTCGGCGCGGATCTCTCCCGCGAACTCGGCCGACGACATGCGTGCGACCGTGCCGCCGAGCACGGTCCACTGCGTCTGCGCATCCGAGGTGACCACGATCGCTTCGTCGCCCGCTTCACGTGCTGCACGAGACAGCGACTCGATGACGCTGTCGGCGTCGATGCCGTACCGAGAGAAGATCACGGTCACGCCTGCGATGCAGTGGGGCCGACCGTCCGAGCGCTCGTTGAGATGCCCGTCGAACACCACCGTCGTCCGGTACTCGCCGTGAGCGAACGCGGCGACGTCGGAGATGAGCGCGAGGCGGGCTGTGTCGAGGTCGTCCTCCGCGATGGCCTTGTAGGGCGGAGTCTGCCGGATGACGTTGTAGCCATCGACGATCAGCGTGCGCACGATCCGCTCACTCCCCTGTTGTGTTCGCGCGCCGGAGCCATTCGTACGCCAGTGCCGTGGTCGCCTGGGCCACGTTGAGCGAACCGACCTTGCCGGCCTGTGGCAGCCGGACGAGGAAGTCGCAGGTCTCTTGGGTGAGGCGCGCGAGCCCCTCCCCTTCAGAACCCATCACAAGCACGATGCGCCCCTCAAGCGGAGCCTCCCAGGCGGTCTGTTGCGCGCGCTCGGACGCACCCGCGATCCAGAAACCGGCCTGCTTGCAGCGCTCAAGCGAGCGGACCAGGTTCGCCTCCTGCGCGAGGAGGACGTGCGCGAGCGCTCCGGCCGACGACTTGTACGCCGCAGGGGTGACCGCTGCGGAGCGGCGCTTGGCCACGAGCACGCCATCGGCACCGACCACCTCGGCCGTACGCACGACCGCCCCGAGGTTGCCCGGGTCGGTGACGTGGTCGAGGGCGATGACGAGGGAGTCCGGCTTGTCGCCCACGCGGGCCAAGACGTCGTCGAGGGTCGCGAACGGGTACGGCTTCGCGTCGGCGATGACGCCTTGATGTGCGCCGCGCTCGCTCTTGGTATCGAGGGTGCGCTTGGGTGCGCGCTCCACCGGCACGCCGACCTCGGTAGCCCTTCGCGAGATCTCATCGAGCGTGCGGTCGGGCTTGGTGCCGTCGGCGATCAGGATGCGCGTGAGCGGCATCCCCGCGCGCAGCGCTTCGACGACAGCGTTGCGGCCTTCGATCTCGGCCATCGGTCAGCCCTGCGGCTTGAAGATGACTCGGGCACCCTGCGGGGTGTCCTCGATCACGAACCCGAGGGCCGAGAGACCATCGCGCACAGCGTCCGCACGCGCCCAGTCCTTCTCGACGCGGGCAGCAGCGCGGGCGGCGAGCAGCACGTCCACGGCGATGTCGGGGTTGTCACCCTTGTAGCCGGCGATCGTCGCGGCGAGATCGACCACCTCGAGCGGGTAGCAGCAGGTCTGGTCGTCGGCGATCTCGATGCCGAGCACGCCGAGCAGAGCGACGACGGTCTCCTCGGCTTCGCAGAGCACGAGCCGATCGGGTTCGCACAGGTCGGTCTGGTAGTCGGCGAGGAACTGGTTCGCGGCGCGGGCCAGTTCGAACACCGCACCGAGCGCGCCCGCGGTGTTGAAGTCGTCGTCCATCTCGGCTTCGAACTTCTCGCTCGCGGCAGCGATCGCCGCCTTGAGGCCCTCGACGGCATCCTCGGGGCATCCAAGCCCGCACGCGGCGAGGTCACGCGCCCAGCGCAGATTTCGCACGAGGTTCGCGAGGCGCTCGTATGCGTGCGTGGTCTCCTCGAGTCGCGTGTCCGAGAAGTCCAGCTGGCTTCGGTAGTGCGTCTGGAGCATGAGCAGACGGATGACCGGCAGGTCGTATGCCTCGAGCACGTCTTTGGCGAGCTTGAAGTTGCCGAGTGACTTGCTCATCTTCTCGGAGTTGATCTGGAGCATGCCACCGTGCAGCCAGTAGTTCGCGAACGGCACGCCGGTGGCCGCCTCGGACTGCGCGATCTCGTTCTCGTGGTGCGGGAAGACGAGGTCGGACCCACCACCGTGGATGTCGAACGGCAGGCCGAGTTCCATCTCCGACATCGCCGAGCACTCGATGTGCCAGCCCGGCCGCCCCTCGCCCCAAGGGCTCGGCCAGTGCGGCTCGCCGGGTTTGGCCGACTTCCACAGCGCGAAGTCGAGCGAGTCGCGCTTGCGCTCGTCGTGGTCGATGCGCGCCTGCGTCTCCATCTCCTCGATGTCGCGGCCCGAGAGCTTGCCGTAGCCGGGGAAACTGCGGACGCTGAAGTAGACATCGCCGCCGGATTCGTACGCGTGGCCCTTCGCGATGAGGCGCTCGATGAGCGCGATCATCTGCGGGATCGTCTCGGTGGCCTTCGGGCGCACGGTGGGGTCCTTGATCCCAAGCGCATGCATCGCCGAGACGAACGCGTGCGTGTACTCCTCGGCGACCTCTGCCGAGGTGCGGCCCTCTTCGTTGGCCTTGTTGATGATCTTGTCGTCAACGTCGGTGACGTTTTGCACGAACCGGACGTCGAAGCCCCTGTACTCGAGGTAGCGACGGATCACGTCGAAACTGAGGAACGAGCGCGCGTTGCCGATATGGATATGGTTGTAGACGGTCGGCCCGCACACGTACATGGAGACCTTGCCGGCCTCGCGGGGTACGAACTCCTCTTTGCTTCGCGTGAGCGTGTTGTAGACGCGCATTCGATTCCTTTCAAGAGACTTCGGCGGCGACTCCAACGGTGACGCCGTCTCAGATATCGCAGCTCCAGCCTTCGGCCTCGAGCGTGAGCGAACCGTCTTCCTGCTCTGTGACGGTGAGGTCACCGTCGCTCGGCTGCAGGGTACCGCCGGAGGCGACGAGCTTGCCCTCCAAGCGGTCCATGCGGCGCTGGAGGCAGCGGAACATCTCGACGACCGGGTCGGGCAGGTCCTCGTGATGCAGGTCGATCGCGTCGACACGGGACCCACCGCGCATCACGACGCGGCCGGGTACGCCGACGACCGTGCAGTTGGGAGGCACGTCGTCGATGACGACAGCGCCGCCGCCGACCTTGCTCCCGCGGCCGACGGTGATGTCGCCGAGCACGGATGCCCCCACGCCGACGACGACACAGTCTTCGAGGGTGGGGTGCCGCTTGCCGGTCTCCTTGCCGGTACCGCCGAGCGTCACGCCCTGGTAGAGCGTGACGTCGTTTCCGATGATGGTCGTCTCGCCGATGACGACGCCCATACCGTGGTCGATGAAGAACCGCTCGCCGAGCGTGGCGCCGGGGTGGATCTCCACGCCGGTCAGGAACCGCGCGACCTGCGAGAACCAACGCGCCGAACCCCGCCGACCGTGCCGCCACAGCCAGTGGGTGGTCCGGTGCATCCAGATCGCATGGAGGCCAGGGTAGTTGAACAGAACGCTCGCTGCCGATGTGGCTGCGGGGTCCCGCTCCTTCACCGCCTGGATATCGTCATGGATGCGTCGAAACATCGTTCCCGCCCGCCGAGTGCGTACCGTGCGCCCGCGCCCGTGGGTGGGCGCGGCACCAGTCTACCAGCAGCGAGAACCGCTCGCGCTGGCAGCTACGTACACCCGAGCAGGACGACCGCCTGCGCGCCGATACCCTCTTCCCTGCCCTCGAAGCCGAGACGCTCCGTGGTGGTCGCCTTCACGCCGATTCGCTCGGGGGCGACCTCGAGCGCTCGAGCGAGGTTCTCGCGCATCGCCTCGCGGTGCGGTGAGAGCTTCGGCCGCTCGCAGACGACGACGCAGTCGGCATCGACCAGCGTGAATCCGCGCTCGCGCATGAGCGTGCCCACACGGGCGAGGAGCACGAGCGAGTCGGCGCCGGCGTACGCGGGATCGGTGTCAGGGAACAGCTTGCCGATGTCGCCCTCGCGCAATGCCCCGACGATCGCGTCGGCGAGCGCGTGCGCGAGCACGTCGGCGTCGGAGTGGCCGAGCAGGCCGCGCTCGTGCTCGATCTCGACACCCCCGATGACGAGCCGCCGGTTCTCGGCGAAGGCGTGCACGTCGTACCCGAGCCCGATGCGCAGCATGGCCTAGCCCTCCTCGGAAGCGCGAAACGCGAGGGTGGCCTCCACCAGCGCCACGTCCTCGGCCACGGTCACCTTGATGTTGTCCCGCGGGCCCTCGACGAGCAGTACCCGTCCGCCCGCATGCTCGACGAGCGCGGAATCGTCCGTGCCGACGAACCCCTCGGCATCGGCCCGTGCATATGCGGCACGCAGGGCCTCCGCACGAAATGTCTGCGGCGTCTGCACCGCCCAGTAGCGCGCGCGCTCAGGAGTCTCGACGACCACCCGGCCGTCGGCGACCTTCAGTGTGTCGATGGCGGGCTGCCCGATGACGGCGCCGTCGGCGCGCGGATCGGCATCGAGTGCGGCGAGTGTCGAGGCCACGATCGCCGGCGTGACGAGCGGACGGGCGCCGTCGTGTACGAGCAGTATCTCTGCTTCGGGCGGCGCGACAGCGACACCCGCGGCGACTGAAGCCTGCCGGGAAGAGCCGCTCGGCGCGTAGGTCACCGGGGTCGAGGGGGCGACGGGGTCGACGGCCGCGGCACGGTACTCGTCGACGCGGTCGGCCGGGCACACGAGCACGATGTGGTCGATCTCGGGCGTCGCGTCGAGCGCCTCCATCGTCCACGCGAGGACGGCACGCCCGGCCACCGGCGCGAGTTGCTTGCCGCCGGCCACGCCGAGACGCTCACCGCTACCTCCGGCGCACACGATAGCCACGACACGGGCCTGGCTCACGGCTACCCCTCCTCCTGCGCTGCCACCGACGCGAGCGACGGGCGGGCGAAGATCATCCTGCCCGCCGACGTCTGGAGCACCGACGTCACCTCCACGTCTGCCTCGCTCCCGACGAGATCCCGTCCCGATTGCACCACGACCATGGTGCCGTCGTCGAGATACCCCACACCCTGGTCCGCGTCCTTGCCCGGCTTGGTGATGCGCAGACGGATGACCTCTCCGGGGATATGGTTAGGGCGGAGTGCCGCTGCGGCCTCGTTGAGGTTGACGACGTCGATGCCGCGAACACGTGCGACCTTGGTGAGGTTGTAGTCGACGGTGACGAGGGCGCCCCGGGCGTCGACCGCGAGCCGCATGAGCTTCTCATCGACATGCGGAGTGTCGGGGTAGTCGGTCTCGAACACCGGAACCGCATCCTCGGCGGGCAGTGATGCGAGCAGGTCGAGGCCACGGCGGCCGCGCGCGCGGCGCGTATCGTCGGCGGAGTCCGCAAGCGTCTGAAGCTCGGAGAGCACGAAACGCGGCACGCGCACCGAACCTGGCAGGAAGCCAAGCCGACGCAGTTCGACGAAGCGCGCGTCGATGACGGCGCTCGTGTCGAGCAGGACCACGCGTTCATCGGCGGGCAGCAGTTCCGGTGGAGCAAGTTGCGGGAACATCGCCGAGAAGTCACGGCGCTTCGTGAGCGCAGCACGGATGAACAGGTTCGAGAGAACCAGCATGAGCAGGATCGTGGCTGTCACGGCGAGCCACGACGGTTTGAGCAGACGGAGTGGCCACGAGGCAAGGAGGGCGACGAGCAGACCGACGACCAGTCCTGCGGTCCCCAGCAGCAGATCGGCGGGCGACGTATCGACGATGCGGGCCTCGGCTCGACGCCACACGACAGTGAGCTCCCGGCCGATGATCCCGCCGAGCACGTACCCGATCGCTCCCCCAAGAATGATCAATAGAAAGATGACGTAATAGCGAGGAAGACCGAGTTCTGACTGCCAGTCGACAAGTCCCGTCGCCGCATACCCTCCAACAAGGCCACCCGTCACCAGTACGACCCTGGTGATGGCCTCAATCATGGGTGCAGCGAGTGCGGCACGCGTGCCGCTCGCCTCCACCTCCCTTCACATCGCGGGGACGACGTGTGCGGCCCCATCGGGTAGAGCGTTCCGCGGGCTGTGAAAGCCCATGTCAGAGGTATCGGCGTGTCTAGACCGCCGCGTGAGCGCGAATCCTGCCGAGCCCGTTCGCGATCGACTTCGCTCGACGGGTTCCCACGCCATCGACGTCGTCGAGTTCCGCCACACTGGCCCGCACCATCGCCGGCAGCGAGCCGAACCGCTCGACGATCCGGTTGACGACGGTGGACGGCAGCGCCGGAATCTGCGCGAGCACGCGGTAGCCGCGCGGACGGAGGTGTTGCTCGGAACGGTCACCGGCACTCAGGCCGAGTTCGTGCGCGACCGCATCGGACTCGAGCAGCCGGTCGAGCGGCAGGTCGCCCAGGCGCGTGCGGACGGCCGAGGCGTTGCGCGAGCCTGCGTCATCGGCGTAGTCGCGGACCAGCAGCGCGTACTGCTCGTCGATACCGGCGGTGAGCTCGTCGGCCTGCATGCGCACGAGGCGGCCTTCGGTGCCGAGCTGGCCGATGTAGCGAGCGACCTCGTGCGAGACGCGGCGCACCATCTCGAACCGGCCGATGGCCTCGGCGACATCGCCGAGCGTGACGAGGTCGTCGAACTCGAGATGCGTGAGACGTTCCATGACCTCGCCGAGACGAACCCGGTAGTTCTGCAGCGTCTGCAGGGCCTGGTTCGCCTTCGCGAGCACGACCTCGGTGTCCTCGAGCGTGATGCGGCGGCCGCGCAGGTAGAGGCTGACGATCTGTCGGCGCTGCGAGACCGAGATGACGAGCGCCTTGGTCTGGCGGCTCACACGCTCGGCGGTGCGGTGACGCATGCCCGTCTCGCTCGTGGTGAGGGTCGGGTCGGGTTGCAGGTGGGCGTTGGCGCGCATGATCCTGGCCGCGTACTGGTCGAGGATGATGGCGCCGTCCATCTTCGCGAGCTCGAAGAGGCGCTGCGGGGTGAACGGCGTGTCGATGATGAAGCCTCCATCGCACAGCCCTTTGACGCCCGCCTCATCGCCGATGACGATGAGCGCGCCGGTACGTGCGGCGAGGATCATGTCGAGACCCTCACGCAGATGCGTGCCGGGGGCCACCTTCTTGAGCTCCTCGCGCAGCAGTTCGCGTGTCTTGGGGTCGATCGCCAAAGCGCTCCGTCCTCTCATGATCGGCGGTTCGTTTCAGTTCGATTCTGCCACGACTCCCGTGCAGCGTAACCGACAGCCACGCATCACGCCCTGCCGAGGCGGGTCTTACCGAAGGACGGCAAGCGCATCTCCGAGTGTGGAGACCGTGACGAACGCGCCCGCGTCCGAGCCGTCGAAGGAGGCGGATGCGGCGCCCATCACCCGATCGAGCCCGAACCGGGCGGCCTCCTTGACCCGCGCGTTCGCCTGCGAGACCGGCCGAACCTGCCCTGTGAGCCCGAGCTCGCCGAACGCGGCGACATCCCGCGGGACCGCCGTGTCCTTGAGAGCAGACGCCAGCGCGAGCGCGAGCGGCAGATCGACCGCGGGTTCCAGCACGCGCAGTCCGCCGGCGACCGAAACGTAGACGTCCTGGCCGGCGAAGGAGAGGCCGGCACGGCGCTCGAGCACTGCGAGCACCTGAAGCAGCCGGGCCGTCTCGATCCCGGTCGCGAGCCGGCGGGGCGCAGGCAGGTAGCTTGGGGTGACGAGCGCCTGGATCTCGACGAGCAGCGGACGCGAGCCCTCCATGGCGGCCATGACCGCCGAGCCCGAGACGGCGCCCGCGCGCTCCGCCAGGAGCGCCGATGACGGCGAACCCACGCCGAGAAGCCCGCGTTCGCCCATCTCGAAGATGCCGATCTCGCTTGCCGAGCCGAACCGGTTCTTCACCGCACGCACGATGCGAAACGCGTGGTCGCGGTCGCCCTCGAAGTACAGCACCGCATCGACCATGTGCTCCAGCACTCGTGGCCCGGCGATGGCACCATCCTTGGTGACGTGGCCGACGATGAGCGTCGTGACGCCGTGGTCCTTGGCGACACGCATCAGCCGAGCCGTGCACGCACGGACTTGACCGACGCTACCGGGGGCACCCGCCAGCTCGGAATCGAAGGCTGTCTGGATCGAGTCGATGACCAGCACACCCGGCGGCGTCTCGCGCACGGCCTCCTCGACCGCGGCGATGTCGAGCTCGGGCAAGAGCTGCACGCGCTGGCTGGTGGCTCCGAGCCGCTTGGCGCGCAGCCCGATCTGCTGCGGAGACTCCTCGCCACACACGTACAGCACGTCGATCCCGCCACGCCCGAGCGTCTCGGCAGCCTGGAGGAGCAGCGTCGACTTCCCGATGCCCGGCTCCCCGCCGAGAAGCACGAGCGATCCGTGCACGAGCCCGCCGCCCAAGACGCGGTCGAGCTCCTCGATGCCGGTCGAGACTCGGGGAGCCTCGGAAGCCTCCACCGCGTCGAGCCCGAGCCGCGTCGCGACAGCGCGCGAAGCAGCCCGCCGGGAATCCCCGACGGGCTGCTCGAACTCTTCGACCATGGTGCCGAACTCACCGCACCCGCTGCAGCGACCCTGCCAGCGCGGAGCGCTCGAGCCGCATGTCTGGCATCGCCATACCGAGCGGGCCTTCGCCATGCGCTACTCGCCCGCCGCACCGCCGGAGGCTTTGCCCCCGCCGCTACGCGAACTCGAGCGCCGGGGCGGCGCGGTCTTCTCGGCGGGAGCCTCCGGCTCGGCGGATGCCGGCAGCGGAGCAGCGACGATTCCCTCGCCCTTGCGGAATGCGGCCTGTCCGTCCTCGACGAACACCTCGATGACGTCGCCCGGAAGCCAGTTGCCCGCAAGCAGCTGCTCTGACAGCGGGTCTTCGAGGAGGCGCTGGATGGCACGACGCAGCGGACGGGCACCGAGCGTGGAGTCGAAGCCCTCCTGCGCGAGGAGCTTGCGAGCATCCTCGGTGAGCGTGATACCGAAGCCCTGCTGGCCGAGCTGTACCCTGAGGCGATCGACCATGAGGTCGACGATCTGCTCGATCTGCTCGGAGTCGAGGTCGTGGAAGACGATGACCTCGTCGACGCGGTTGAGGAACTCCGGGCGGAAGAGCTTCTTGAGCTCGCCGGTGACGCGCTCCTTCACGGCGTCGTAGCCGATGCCGCCGCTCGACGTCGCAGGCATGAAGCCGAGCGACGCGGACTTGACGATATCGCGCGCGCCGATGTTGCTCGTCATGATCACGATGGCGTTCTTGAAGTCGACCTTGCGACCCTGCGCGTCGGTGAGGCGGCCCTCTTCGAGCACCTGCAGCAAGACGTTGAACACGTCCGGGTGCGCCTTCTCGATCTCGTCGAAGAGGATGACCGAGTAGGGCTTGCGGCGAACCTGCTCGGTGAGCTGGCCGCCCTCGTCGAAGCCGACATAGCCCGGCGGCGAGCCGATGAGTCGCGACACGGTGTGCTTCTCCATGTACTCCGACATGTCGAGGCTGATGAGGGCATCCTCGCTGCCGAAGAGGAAGTTCGCGAGCGCCTTCGAGAGTTCGGTCTTACCGACACCGGACGGGCCGAGGAAGATGAACGAGCCACTCGGCCGCTTGGGGTCCTTGAGGCCGGCGCGAGCGCGACGGATGGCCTTGCTGACCGCGATGACGGCCTCGTCCTGACCGACGATGCGCTCGTGTAGCGCGGTCTCCATGCGCAGGAGTCGCTCGGTCTCCTCCTCGGTGAGCGCGGTGACCGGGACGCCGGTCCACATGGACACGACCTCCGCGATCTCCTTCTCGCCCACCTCGACCGTGCGGCGGTTGTCGGGCTTCATCCACTCCTCTTCGAGCGCGCGCTTCTCCGCGAGGATCTGCTTCTCGCGGTCGCGCATGCTCGCGGCCTTCTCGAACTCCTGAGCCTCGATGGCCGCTTCCTTCTCGGCACGGACCGAGCGCAGGCGATCGTCGACCTCACGGACGCCCGGAGGGGCCGTCATCATCTGGATGCGCATCTTCGCACCCGCTTCGTCGACGAGATCGATCGCCTTGTCCGGCAGGAACCGGTCCGAGATGTAGCGGTCCGCGAGCGTTGCGGCAGCCTCGATAGCTGCGTCGGTGATGGTGACGCGGTGGTGGGCCTCGTAACGGTCACGCAGGCCCTTGAGGATCTCGACGGTCTCCTCGACGCTGGGCTCCCCGACCTGGATGGGCTGGAAGCGGCGCTCGAGCGCAGGGTCCTTCTCGACGTACTTGCGATACTCGTCGAGCGTGGTGGCTCCGATGGTCTGCAGCTCACCGCGCGCGAGTGCCGGCTTGATGATGCTCGCCGCGTCGATGGCGCCTTCCGCGGCACCTGCACCTACAAGAGTGTGCATCTCGTCGACGAACAGGATGATGTCGCCGCGTTCGCGGATCTCCTTGATGACCTTCTTGAGACGGTCCTCGAACTCGCCGCGGTACTTGCTGCCGGCAACCAGCGCTGCCAGGTCGAGGGTGTACAGCTGCTTGTCCTTGATGGTCTCGGGCACCTCGTCGCTCGAGATGCGCTGCGCGAGCCCTTCGGCGACGGCGGTCTTGCCCACCCCCGGCTCGCCTATGAGGACCGGGTTGTTCTTGGTGCGGCGCGACAGGATCTGCATGACGCGCTCGATCTCGTTGGTGCGGCCGATGACCGGATCGAGCTTGCCTTCGCGCGCCTGACGCGTGAGGTTGCGGCCGAACTCGTCGAGCATCGACGACCCGCCGCCGCTACCGCCCCGACGCTCCTCTCCGGCCTCGGCGCCCTTGCCGTAGTGACCCGACAGAAGCTGGATGACCGCCGAGCGAACCTTGTCGAGATCCGCGCCGAGGTTGAGGAGCACCTGTGCCGCGACGCCCTCGCCCTCGCGGATGAGGCCGAGCAGGATATGCTCGGTGCCGATGTAGTTGTGGCCGAGCTGGAGCGCCTCGCGAAGCGAGAGTTCGAGCACCTTCTTGGCGCGCGGCGTGAACGGGATGTGGCCGGTCGGCACGAACGTGCCCCTGCCGATGAGATCCTCGACCTGCGCGTGAACATCCTCGAGCGAGATCGATAGTGACTCGAGCGCTTTGGCCGCGATGCCGTCCTGCTCGCGAATGAGCCCGAGCAGCAGATGCTCGGTCCCGATGTAGTTCTGATTGAGCATGCGCGCTTCTTCCTGGGCGTAGACCACGACCCTGCGCGCCTTCTCGGTGAATCGCTCGAACATTGAGCGCCTCCCTATCGCAACGGCCCGTGCAGACCGAATCGCATGCTTGTGGAGTGGAGTATACCCGCCTGCTCGGACACGGTCAGGCGCGTGCTGTGGAGATAGCAAGGAGAGTGCCACACATCTGAGTGCGTACGACTCAGATTTGGTGAAGATGCGGCGCGGCTCGCCCGCACGTCCCTGCGCTTGAGGCCGTCAGGCCTCCGGGCGCATGTGCGGGAAGAGCAGCACGTCTCGGATGGATGCCGAGTCCGTGAGGAGCATGACCAGCCGGTCGATGCCCAGGCCCATGCCGCCCGCGGGGGGCATGCCGTACTCCTGCGCACGCAGGTAGTCCTCGTCGACCCACATCGCCTCGTCGTCTCCGGCGTCCTTCGCGGCCGCCTGCGCTTCGAAGCGGCTTCGCTGGTCGACCGGGTCGACGAGCTCGGAGAACGCGTTGGCGAACTCGCGGCCCGTGATGATGAGCTCGAAGCGGTCGGTGAGCTCGGGCTCGTCGTCGTTGCGGCGTGCGAGCGGCGAGGTCTCGGCGGGATACATCGTGACGAACGTCGGCTCCATGAGCGTGTGCTCGACGAGCTTCTCGAACAGCTCGGTGATGAGCTTGCCCTTGCCGAAGCTCTTCTCGAAGGGCACGTCGTGCCTCTCGCACAGTGCCCGCAGCTCTTCGACAGAGCGCGCGAAGCTGACGTCCTCGCCTGCTGCGGCGCTCGTGAGCTCGATCATCGTCGCTCGGCGCCACGGCGACTTCAGCGACACGGCCGTGCCCTGGTACTCGATGTCGAGCGTCCCGAGAACGTCCTCTGCCGCGCTCGTGATGATGCCTTCGGTGAGATCCATCATCGACGACATGTTGCCGTAGGCCTGATACGCCTCGAGCATGGTGAACTCGGGGTTGTGGCGGACGCTCATGCCCTCGTTGCGAAACGAGCGGTTGATCTCGTAGACACGCTCGAACCCGCCCACCAGCAACCGCTTGAGGTAGAGCTCCGGCGCGATGCGGAGGTAGAGCGGCATGTCGAGTGCGTTGTGATGGGTCACGAACGGCTTGGCCGTCGCGCCACCGGGAATCGCATGAAGCATCGGCGTCTCGACCTCGAGGTAGCCGGCGGCCTCCATGTAGCGGCGGATCGCAGCGATGATCTTGAAACGCGTCGTGAAGACGTCGCGGACCTCGGGATTGGCGATGAGGTCGACGTAGCGCTGACGGTAACGGGTCTCGGTGTCCGAGAGCCCGTGATACTTCTCGGGAAGCGGGCGAAGCGACTTGGAGAGCAGCGTCACCTGCGTGGGAGCGACGGAGAGTTCGCCTCGGCGGGTGCGCATGACGGTACCGACCGCGCCGATCCAGTCCCCGAGATCGAGGCCCTTGACCGATTCGAACGCTTCTTCGCCGATGAGGTTCACGCGCGTGAACAGCTGCAGGTCGCCGGTGGCGTCTCGGATGACGAGGAATACGATCTTGCCCTGGTCGCGCTTGGCGACGAGGCGCCCAGCAACGCTGACGACCGTGCCGGTCTCGGAACCGGCCTCAAGGTCTGCGTAGTCCGACTCGAGTTCGGCGGCTCGCGCGGTCACGTCCCAGTGATCGGCGAACGGCTGCTCGCCCGCGACACGCATGGCGTCGAGCTTGGCTCTGCGTACGACGAAGGGATCGTCGTCGGCCACGACCTCGAGCGCGTCGGTGGCCGGCTCGTCCAGGGCGCTGCCGTCGGACATGCGCTGATCGTCACTCATGACGTCAGCGGGTGATCGACACGACGGTGTACTTGAGCACCTTGCCGGAGGGGGTCGTCACTTCGACGACCTCGCCCTTCTTGTGTCCGAGAATGGCGGCGCCCACCGGCGACTCGTTGGAGATCTTGTTGTTCGCCGGATCGGCTTCCGCCGAGCCCACCACCTGATAGACATGCTGATCGCCGCTCGCGTCCATGAGCTTGACCTTGCTGCCGAGCGTAACCTTGTCGCTCTTCTTCGGAGCGTCGATGATCGTCGCCCGCGCAAGGATCTGCGTCACCTCGATGATGCGGCTCTCGACCCACGCCTGCTCGTTCTTGGCGTCGTCGTACTCGGAGTTCTCCGAGATATCGCCGAACTCCTTGGCTTCCTTGATGCGCTCCCCTACTTCACGACGACGAACCGTCTCCAGGTGACGAAGCTCCTGCTCGAGCTTGGCCTGGCCTTCGGGGGTAAGAGCGACCTCTTTGTTCATTCGAGAACTCCCGTTCGGTGCCCGCGGGATGGTGCAGCGGGTCTGATGTAACGCGCGGGCCGCCCTGCGTATGCGGGCAGCCCGTCGAAATGTCCACGAAAGTATAGCCGAATGCTGCGGACCCGCAACCCGCGGGACAGAATGCGCCGAAGCAGCCGAATCGCGCTCGAGTTACTCCTCGGCGTCGGTCTTGGTGTCGGCCTTGGCGGCGTCGGCCTTGGCCGGCTGCTTCTTGGCGACGTCCTCGTCCTCGTCGTCCTCAGCGAGTTTGCCCTCGGCGCCCTCGCGGATCGCCTTCATCGTCTTGCCGAGCGACTTGCCGAGCTGCGGCAGACGCTTGGGTCCGAAGAGCACGAGGATGATGACGAGGATGATGATCAGCTCGGGAGCGCCAATACCGCCGAGGAACGGAAGCGCGATAGCGAGCACCGGGGTCGAGATCATTCGTTAGCCTCCAAGATGTCAGGGAACGGCCGATACCGGTCGGCCGTGCACAAGCTAGCGAGTAGCGTACCACCAGTCCTAGGCGGTCGCCACGCCTTCAGCGCGAGAGAGATAGTACAGCGTATGGAGCAGTTCGCGCACGGGGTCGGTATTGTGCAGCGTCACGTGCTCCGGCACGTGCACGAAGGCCGTCGAGTAGTTCACGACGACCTGGATGCCGGCATGACACAGCAGGTCCGCGACGGACTGTGCCACGTCGGGCGGGACCGCGATGACGCCGAATCGGATGCCTTGCTCCGAGACGACGCGTTGCAGCTCGGAGATGTCGCGAACGATGAGGTCGCCCACGCGAGAACCGACCTTTCGGCGGTCGCTGTCGAACACACCGGCCACTACGAAGCCGCGCTTTCGCAGCCCGTCGTACTGGGCGATAGCGGATCCCAGGTTGCCCGCACCCACGATCGCCAACCGCTGCACGTGGTCCGAGCCCAGAATGCGCTGGATGCGGTCGACGAGCAGGCCGATCTCGTAGCCGACGCCGCGCTTGCCGAACTGCCCGAAGTAGGCCAGGTCACGTCGAATCTGCGCCGCATTGACCTCGGCGAGTTCCGAGAGCTGCGCCGATGAGACGGTTTCCGATCCCTCGTCACGCAGGTGCATGAGCACGTTCAGGTACGCGGGCAGGCGCTCGATGACGCCTTGCGGGACGCGCTCGGTGACGGTAGGGAGACTCACGCGAGATCCTCGACTAGAGGGCGATTGGAAGTTCTGCATATCGTAACAACTGTTACAAACCATCACAACCCGTATCAGGCGGTAGTCGGTGAGCGGTTGCCTCAGTCGTGTTGGATCGCGGCGATGACGTCGGCCCGAGTGACGATCCCCACGAGCCGTCCGTCGCCCACCACCAGCAGCGCTCCAGGGCGGTCCCCTGCCAGACGCGGCAGCAGCTCGCCGACGGGCATGTCCACCCACACAGTGAGTTCGGCCAGGTCGCGGTTGGCCACGTCGATGACGCGGACGTACGGCCAGTCCGCGCGATCGATCGCCTTGATGTCCGCGAGGCTGATGAGCCCGTGCACCGCGCCTTCGAACAGCACCGGGTACCGCGCGTGGTCCCCACCCAGGAAGTGGTCGTGAGCCAGCTGGTCGACGGTCATCTCACCCGCCACGGTGTGAGGGTGCGGGGTCATGATCGACGCCACGCTGATGCCCGCGAGCCGGGAGCGGATCTCCTGTTGCCGGTACGCCGAGCCCGCGAGCCACACGATGAACCAGCCGATGAGCCCGAGCCAGATGGTGTCATCGGCACCGGGCAGAACCCCGAGCACGCCGAGAACCGCGTACGTCACGAGCGCCCAGCCGATCAACTGGCCCGCACGAGACGCCCATCTGGTCGCCTTGAGCAGGTCTTTGGTCAACCCCCAGAGGATCGCCCGCACTACCCGGCCACCGTCGAGCGGGAAGCCCGGGAGCAGATTGAACACAGCGACGAAGAAGTTGATGGTCGCCAGGTACTGCAAGGGCGCCCACAGCCACCAGCTCGCGCCTCGAGAGACGGCCGCCAGATACCCGATGAACGCCAGTACGCCAAGACACAGGCTCATCGCCGGGCCCGCCGCTGCCATCAAGAACTCTCGCCCCGGAGAGACCGGTTCGTCCGCAAGCTGCGCGACCCCGCCGAAAATGAACAACGTGATGCGGTCCACGCGGCCGCCGAACGCCCGGGTCACGAGTGCGTGAGCAAGCTCGTGAACCACGATCGACGTGAAGAAGAGGACCGCCGTAAGGACGCCTATGACGGCCAGCAACAGCCGGGGCGCCGCGCTCGCCTCGGGGATCGAGGGATAGTACCCGGCGCCGAGCGAGAGCGAAACCAACGCGAAGATCACGAGCCAACTCGCGTTGATCTCGATCGGTATCCCGAACACGCTACCGATGCGGTACGAGGGCACGTCGAACACGGCGACTCCAGAAGAGGGTGCGGCCGCCCGCCACGCGCGAGCGGCCGCGCATGGGTGAGCTAGAACGCGGCTCCCTCGAGCGCGTGCGAGCACACGCAGTCTCGCGCGGTGGGAAGCGCGGGGATCATCGCGTAGATCAGGTCCTTCACCTTGCTGTTGTTCTCGTTGAACACGCGAATGACCTCGTCATTGGAGACCGGCACGGCACCCTCTGCGCCTGCGTCGTGATCGGTGATGAGCGAGATGTTGACGTAGCAGATCTCGAGCTCGCGAGCGAGGTAGCACTCGGGGTACTGGGTCATGTTGATGACCTCCCAGCCCTGCGAGGCGAACCACTTGGACTCGGAGCGCGTCGAGAAGCGCGGGCCCTGGATGACGACGACGGTGCCGGTCGGGTGCGCAACGATGCCCAAGCCGGCTGCCTTGTCGATCGCGACCTGTCTCATGGCGGGACAGTACGGATCCGCCGACGAGACATGCGTGGTGATGGGGCCGTCGTAGAACGTGTCCTTGCGCCCCCAGGTGCGGTCGACGAACTGGTCGCATATGACGAAGTGCCCGGGCTCGACGTCCGGCTGAAGTGACCCGCATGCGTTCGGGCCGATGATCTGCGTGACGCCAAGCTCCTTCATCGCCCACAGGTTCGCCCGGTAGTTGATCATGTGCGGCGGCAGGGAGTGGTCCTTGCCGTGCCGCGGCAAGAACGCCACGGAACGACCCGCGACCTCCCCGATCATCACCGGTGACGAGGGTGATCCGAACGGCGTGTTGATCTTGTGCTCACGCGGGTTGTCGAGCAGTTCGTAGAACCCGCTTCCGCCGAAGACACCGATTTCGGCCTTTGGGATATCGGACATATGGAATCCACTCCTTGCGATGCGCGACTGACGTGGGGCGGCCGTTGTCGGCCACGTTGCCGATTCTAGTGGAAATCGGTTCGGCCATGTGGCGGCCGACGGCTCGACTACGCCGTCATCCGGCAGTGCTGCGCATCCTCGGCGACCGGGTAGCGTCGGTCGTCCTCTGCTGGGCGTGGCGCGAACAGAGGCCTGCGGAAGAGGTTCTCGGCGTCCGTCCACGTCTCGTCGGCTCTGGAGGCGCCGGAGAGCAGGGCCGCGAATCCCGCTGCCTTCGCGTCAAGGTTGTCGACGTGGTGAAGCAGCAGCGCCTCCAGCGTGGATGGGCGTTTGGGCGAGCCCCACTCGAGCTCTCCGTGGTGCGACAGGATCGCGTGCTCGAGGCGCATGAGTCGCCCCGGATCCACCTTGAGCCGTGCGCGAGCGACCGCGGCCTGCACCCTTTGCACCCCGAGTACCACATGCCCGAGCAGCCGGCCCTGATCCGTGTACTCGATAGCGGTCTCGAACGCGAGCTCATCGCACTTGCCGACGTCGTGAAGCAAGGCCGCGCACAGCAAGATATCGGCGTCGGCCTGCGGGTACTGCTCGGCGATGGCCCGACAGATGCCCGCAACCGCTACGGTGTGCTCGATGAGGCCGCCGGTGTGTGCGTGGTGGTAGGACTGCGAACCGGGACAACGAGCGAACCGCTCGAAGAATTCGGGGTCACCGAACACGGCGCGCAGAATCTTGCGCAGGTCGGGATTGGAGACAGCGGCTGCATGGGCCTTGAATTCCGCCGTGAGCTCTGCCTGCGAGCGGGACCCGGCGGCGATGAGGTCCTCCGGCACGACATGACTCTCGGCAGACAACGTCTCGACGGACACACGCTTCTGCCCGCGGAAGCTCGTGACACGCCCCCTCACGCGAACGACGCTGCCCACGGGGATCAAGGCACCCGCGCCTTGCGGGCGAAACCATATCCCGGGTATCCGACCGCTGCGATCGGCAAGCTCGAGCGAGAGAAAGGCCTCCCCCGCCCTTGTGGCTCGCATCTCCTTGGCCCGTAGCGCGAAGGCGTCATCCACCTTCATGCCCTGGGCCAACTCGTTGACGTATGACTTCTTCATGCCGCCCGCCTCCGCACACTCTGTCCACCATCACAGTGACCATAGCGCGGAGCAGTGACACGAACTCAGATCGCTCGGACCCGGACCGCGCCGCCCGGCACCACGCCGTAGCGGTCGCGTGCGCTTCCCTGGTTCACCGCGAGCGTGAGCCAGCCCGATGCGTCGACGAGGGCCACCGGCGCCCCCTCCATGACGTCTGAGAACGTCGCACCGAACGGCACGTCGAGCGCGTTGTGCCCCAGCACCACCTCGAGTCGCGGGGTGCGCAGCCCCAGCTCGTCGAGTCGCTCCTCCGGGATGCTGAACCGGAGCGAGCCGTAGCGGTCCTCGTCAAGCACCTCGCCGAGTACGTAATCTCCGTCGATCCGGCAAGGGGCGAACGGTGCCGGCGCGAGGCCTTCCGGTTCGATCACGACCCCGAGTTCTGCAGGGTCGGCTCCGTTGGCGAGCGCGGCGGCGGCTGGCGCGAAGACATCCCTCGCGTGGAATGTCGCCGCAGGCCGTCCTGACTCGTAGAGTGTGCTGTCCAGCGATACGGCGACCTCGATGCCGCCGGCCCTGTCGGCGGCGGGCAGCAGCACGCCGTTGTCCGGTCCGAGCAGCAGCGTGCCGTTACGCGTGCGCAGGCACAGGTCGCGTCGAGCCCCTCCGACGCCGGGGTCGACAACCACAAGATGAATCGCTCCCGGCAGCTGGTGGACGCCGGCGGCCGCGACAGAAGCCGCGGTACGGACATCGTAGGGTTCGACGCCGTGTGCCAGGTCTACAACGTGCGCCGAGGCGCTGCGTTGGTGAATGACCGCATGACAGATCCCCACCCATGTGTCGTTCAGGCCGAAATCCGAGATGAAGCAGACGATCGAGGACACGGCATTCCCCATTCCTCAGGCGACAGGCACCCTCGCGATTGGACTACTATGGTAGTACCCGACAGCAGGAGGATGCCCCGTGCACAGCGCCACTCGCGCCCTCAGCGCCATCATGCTCGTGGCCGCATTCACCACGACCCTGCTCTCCGGCTGCTCCGGCACTGGTCCGGTCTACGCCGAGAGCGAGACCGCGTACACGAACGAGACCGTGCTCGACGTCTTGGCGAACGCCGAGGTCGGCGAGCTTGCATCCAAGCCCACCGCCGAAGGGGTCAGACTGCGCCACGACGCGCTGGCAGCGTTGCGCCGGGAGGGGGCGGATGCGTCGGCCGTGGCCGACCTGCTGACGCGCACCTTCCCGAGCTCCACGACGGGTGTGCCCGTGTACGTGGAACGCGCCCGCTACGACGGCGCACCCGCCATCATCGTCGTCGAGGCAACCGGGCCGGCGAGCGGCGCACTCAGCTCCAAGCGAGTCTGGGTCGTCGGCGAGAAGGGCGACATCCTGTTCGCCGGAAGCCGCTAGACCTCGGAGCGTCAGCCGCACAGCCTTAGCCGGTACTCCTCCAGAAGGTCATCGGGCAGCCGCTCGCTCCACCCTCGCTCGAGCTCATGCCACGCCGACGCCCCGTCGCGCCCGGCCTCCAGCAGGTCGTCGACGATAGCCGCGGCCACAAGCCGTGCCGTGGCGCGCGGGCCGGCGCCGCCTCGCACGGTCGCACGCCGGACGCATGCCGAGAAGTACGCAGCGGCGCGGCGGCGTACGCCGTCGTCCGCCGACGCCAGTTCCGGGATCCTCAGCGCGCGCTGCGTAGCCGAACGAGCGCGCTCTGCGACCAGCGGAGGGATGTCGCTGCGAACCGCGCTCGCGACGAGATCGTCGAGAATGGCCGCGAACGTGGTGTGTCTGACCGGGCTGCCCATCGTCTGCCTCCTTCGAACGTGTGTTCGCAAGGAAGCGTAGTCGTGGGCTCTGACATGAATCGAACGGCGCCCGGCGCCGTGAGCCTACTCGGCGAGGAAGAGCATGGAGATCGAGTCGCGGTTGAGTGCCAGGAACCCGGTCTCGAAGAGCAACGCGCTCGACTTGCTGTCGTAGATGCTCGCGTCGGTGACAGCGAGGAAGTCCTTGGTGCGCGAGTTGATCGCGTCAGTGAGGCGGCTGCCACTCAGAATGTGCAGGTCACCCTCGATACGCCACCCATCGACCACGGCGATGATACGAACCTTGGCCTTGGAGACGAACATGGCCTGGTCCCCTGTGTCGGCCATCGGAATCCCCCCTTAGCGTGCGTCCGGGGCCTCCGGCGTGGGCACCCTGCATCGACAGTCTACGAGAACCGTGCGGCGAGCGCGAGAAGCCCGTAGCGCAACTGTGCGGCCAGCCACACTTCGAGCAGCGACAGCGCGAGTGAGACGAGCGCCGCCGGCCAGATGTCGATGAACCGGACCGCCTTGCGCTCAAACCACGGGGTGATGCACACGAGCACCATGTTCACGCTCGTGAGGGTGGCGAGCACCGCGAGTGCGACCAGAACCGGGTATGCCGCACCGAGCCACGGGCCTCCCCACCACACGACGGCGTACACGACGGGCACCGCCGCGATGAACGTCGCGAGCCGCCAGAGCGGATCGAGCACGCGAACACGGCTCGCCGTACGCCACACGCAATCGTTGAGCATGGGCACGAGCAGCATGGCCACACCGAACCCGGTGAGCAGCCCGGTCATCAGCCGCAACTCATTAGTGCTGAGCCGGAAGCCGGCATACTGCGTCAGGCCGTCGATGGCCATCGAGCCGACCATGAGGGCGAACGCCACCCACCCGGCAGGGCTCGGAAGCTCACGAGGACGATCCGGACGGTGCAGCGCGGAGATCAGGAACATCGCGACGACGAACCCGACGTAGATCCCCGTGTCTCGCGCGCACACGGGCAGCTGAACGCCCCCGCCCGAGAAGGAACGCTCGGGGAGCTGATGGCACAGACCGAAGCCGAGCCAGTTCATGAACGACTGCAGCACGCGCACCGCCTAGAGAAGCCGAACGGCAGGCCGCAACGCGCGGCCTGCCGTCAGTGTCCGGATGGTCGGGATGGCGGGATTCGAACCCACGACCTCTCGGTCCCGAACCGAGCGCTCTACCAAGCTGAGCCACATCCCGGCGAGGCGCTATGCTAACACTCCCGTGGCGCGAGCGCAAAGACACGGCGGCGGGCACGCATGGTATGCCCCATTCGCCCACCGCGAACAGGGAAAAGGGAGGAGCCCGACCCCATCGGGGCCGGGCTCCTCGTCACGTACTCGGTGCTGTGCTCAGGACTAGTTGTTGATGATGTCCTGCGCGCGGTTGACGTGGCAGTCCGAGCAGAACGTCTCCTTGTGGCAGCTCTCGAGGCATGCCGACGCTCCGTCCTTCTTCACGACGACCGGGTGGTACCGGACCCACGGCCTGCTCGACTTCGCACCATCGGGATGGTGGCAGTTGTTGCAGAACTTGGCCTCGTGGCAGCGAGCGCACTGAGACTTCTTGTAGGTCTTCTTCTGGAAGCCTTCCTTGTGCTCGAACTTCTGCTCGCTGCCGTCGTTGATCTCGTGCGGCATCGGGAGCTTGTGACAGCTCTTGCAGAACTTCGAGTTCGGCAGGTTGCCCTGGTCACCGGAGTGACAGAACGTACAGATCGCGCCGTCCTTCTTGTAGGTCGCTGCGTGCGTACCGAGCGCCTCTCCACCCTTGCGGACGAATCCGGCGCGCTTGTGCGAGCCAGGCACCACGTCGCGGCGCTGGTGGCACTTCACGCAGTCGTTCTTCTTGTGGCACTTCTCAACGCACGTTTCGGGACCGTTCTTGTCGACCGAAGCACCATGGCGCTTGATCCAAGGCACGCGGTTCGAAGCACCCACGTGGTGGCAGTTGCTGCACATCTCCTTGAAGCCGTGGCAGTTGCGGCACACGCTCGGGTTCTTGCGCCCGGTGGCGCCGTGGAACTTCCGGAACTCGTCGGAGTGCGGAACCGTGAGCTTGTGGCAGCTCTTGCAGAACTTGGCGTTCGCTCCGCCGGTGCCGTGGCAGACCTCGCACGACTCGATCGACTCCTGTGCGGCCAGTGCGTGCTTGGCCTTCACCTGAGCGGCGGACTCGCCGTAGACGGACTGCGACGGGCTGGCCGGGTGCGTCCAACGCGCCTGCCTGTGGGAGGCGGGAACGACGCGCTTGCCGGTGTGGCAGTCGACGCAGAACTTCGGCGAGTGGCAGTTCTCGGTGCACGACTTCACACCGGACTTCGCGACCGCCTTCGGATGCTGCGTGACCCACGGCTGCTTGTCGTCGTACTCGTATCCGACCTTCTCGCCATGGTGGCAGTCATCGCAGAAGTGGGTCTTCTCGTTCTCGCCGTGACACATGACGCACTTCTTGGGGATGAGCTTGGACTGCGCCGGGTGACCCTTCGGGTCCTTGGCATCGGCAGGCTCGATGAACTCCTCGGAGTGAGGCATCGGCGTGCCGTGACAGTCGGTGCAGAACGAGGACTTGTGGCAGGTTCCGCAGTAGAAGACCGCGCCGGTCGGCGGAAGCATCTCGCCGAGGGTCTCGTGGGAGTCCTCGGCCGGCTCCATCCACTCGGTCTTCGACTCAGCCGTGATGGTCGCGATGCCGGTCTCCTTGACCGTCTCCGCGACCTTCTCCAGCGACTCCGCAGCCATCTCGCCGTGCTTCTTCATGAAGCCGGCATCCAAGTGGCTCTCGGGCTTGAGCTGGAAGCCGATGGTGTGACAGGCGATGCACTCGCCCGGAGCCGCTTCCTCGTTCTCGAGGTCGTGGCAACGGAAGCAGGAGGTCATCTCCATGAAGTTCTCGTGAGGATGGTTGGGCTCACCCGTTGTGGGATCGGTGAGCGTCATCTCGAAGTCTTCCTTGTGCGCGACCCGGTTGTGACAGATCGTGCAGGGGACTTCCTTCTCACTGTGCTTGTCGTGATTGATCTTGATGCCGGGCGACGGCGTGATCGGCCGCGTAGCCAGGTTGTGACACTGGGTGCACTGGGTGGTCTTCATGGTGAGAGCGACTTCACTCTCGCCGTTCAGCGGCAGCTCAAACTTGTTTGTGACAGTCATGTAGAGCTCGCCGAGCGCCTCAGCCTTGTGAAGCAGGAAGACAACCGGATTAGCGTTCACAGGCATGTGGCAGGCCATGCAGCTAATCTTCGAGTGGCTCGAGTGGTTGTAGGCGGTGATCGTGTCGTCCTGGACCTTGTGGCAGCCCTCGGAACAGAACCAGTAGGTGGAAGTCACCCCCAGCACCGGAATCATGACCGCGATAATCACCAGGACTGCGACGAACGTCCAGATGATGTAGCGCGGTCGGCGAACCGGATCCTTGAATCCGGCCAGCGAGATCTTCGCCATACGCACTCTCCTTGCTAGATCGGGCAGAACCCGTGCGTGCATGCAGGGAGAGAGTTCTCCCCACCCTTGTCATAAAGAAAGATATCTGAACGCAGCCACCGCTACAACAAAACGGCAACAAACGCCCTACCCTTCATGGGGCCTTTCGACGGCAAGGGAGGGCGTCCCGCAAGCAGGCGGCAGCGAAGTGCGCCCTCTACAGCGTCTGGAGAGAGTCCGCGAGCCGGTTGAGCTCCATGATCGCGGCCTGGATCTGCCGAGACGACTCGGCCGACTTCGTCGCAACCTGAGCCATCTCGCGCATCGAGATGACGACCTGGTCCGAGGCGGTGCGCTGCTGCTGCGTCGCGATAGAGATCTGCTTCGCCGAGTCGGTCGTCTCCTCCACCTGGTGCACGATCTTCTCGAGCGAATCCGCCGTGTGGCCGGCGAGCGTCTTGCCCTCGTCGACCTTCTTGCTCGCCTTCTCAGTCGACATGACGAGGGAGGACGCGCTCGACTGGATCTCGCGTACCACGCGGCCGATCTCGGAAGTGGATTCCGTGACGGAGTCTGCGAGCTTGCGGATCTCCTCGGCGACCACTGCGAAGCCCTTGCCGGCCTCGCCGGCACGCGCGGCCTCGATGGCGGCGTTGAGTGCGAGGATCTTGGTCTGCTCGGCGATGTCGTCGATGATGACGAGCACTCGTCCGATCTCCTGGCTGCGTTCGCCCAGCGCGAGGATGCGGTCCGAGGCGGCTTGTGTGCTGTCTCGGATCTCCTCGATGCCGTCGGCGGTGTCGGCGACGGTCTGCATGCCCTCTTCCGCCGAGGCGAGCGTGCGCTCGGCGATGGCGGCGACCGACTGCGAGTTCTCGGCGATCTGCTTGGAGGTCTGGGCGAGCTCCTCGACCGTGGCCGAGGTCTGAGTCACGGCCGCGGCCTGCTGCGCTGCGCCACTCGCCTGCTCCTCGGTGGCCGAGAGAACCTGTGCGGTGAGCGCGCGGATATCGCTGTTGACCATGCGCGCCTGCGCGAGCACGCCGGATATGTCGCGGAACAGGCGCTCGAACTCCGCAGTCATCTCGTCGATGTCGCTGCCCACGTGGACATCGATGCCGAGGCGCGAGCGTGCGCCCTCGAGCGTCGAGGCGAGCGCCCTCTCGGAGGCACGACTCGCCAGCGCGTAGCACACCCAGCCCATGACCGCGCCCACGACCATGCATGAGATCACGAACAGCACGAACGCCAGAGTGTTTCTCGGCGACACGAACAAGAGCGCCGCAAACGGGAAGATCAGGCCGGAAAGGACACCCCCGCCGAGCATGAACCAACGCAGGTTGCGGCTCGTCGACCCGGTTCTCCGCTTCACAGACACACCCCTCATGCTCGCATGCCGCTTGCTCTTGGACACATCGTATCAGTGCAAGTATCGGTTGGCACTCTTGCATCTGGATACCCCATAGGGTATTCTGCTCCTCAGCCGAGCACGAACCGCCCGTCACCCGACCCGAGGATGCCTGATTATGAAGACCGTCACCATCGACCAGCGTCGTTGCGACCGCCAGCCGGGCTGCCCCGCACGCCGCGTGTGCCCGAGCGGCGCGATCGTCCCGCACGACGGCGGGTATACCGTTGTTGAAGAGAAATGCACCGGTTGCGGTGCCTGCATCCGTGTGTGCCCTATGGGCGCCGTCTCGTTCCGCTAGGAGTACACCGTGTCCGATCCAGTCGTCGTCGCCGTGTTCGACCTGCCCGCACAGACCGCATGCTTCTCCGGCGGTTGAGGCCCCTCGTGGTCTCCGGAGGAGATCACCGCGATCATCCGCGCCGAGATGGAGCGTCGCTACGGCGACGATGCACAGGTGCTGTACTACGACGTCCAGGTACCCGAGGTGCAGAGCGCGTTCGCTCCGCTTCTCGAAGAGATCGACAACCGCGGGCTGCTCTTCCCCGTCACCGTCCTCGACGGGGTCCCCGTCTACGACGGCGCGGTGAGCTACCCCGCGATCATGCGCGCCGTCAACAACAAGCTGCTCGAACGCCAGAACGTCGCGGCCGAGTAGCCTGCGAGGTCACCCGTCGGTTGCGCTAGACTGCTCGCATGAGCAACGTCAGCATCGCGCCTTGCGCGGACTACCAGCCGGCACACGTACAAACCGCCGTGAACGCCGCCCTTGCCCCGATCGGGGGAATGGCGGCGTTCGTTTCTCCCGGCCAGAGCGTGCTGCTCAAGGTGAACCTGCTCTCGCGTGCCCTCCCCGAGCGGGCCGTCACGACACACCCTGAGCTCGTTCGCGCGGTCATCAAAGAGGTGAAGGCATGCGGGGGCCTGGTGACCGTGGGCGACAGCCCGGGTGGCCCCAACACGCCCGGCATGTGGCGCAACGTGTCGCAGGACTCCGGCATCGGCACGGTCTGTGCCGAGGAGGGCGTGCCGCTCGTGCTCTTCGACGAAGAGTGCGTGCGCGTCTCTGCACCCGGCGCGGTCAAGTTCAAGAGCTTCACGCTCGGCAAGGCCGTGGTCGACACGGACGTGCTCATCACGCTGCCCAAGTTCAAGACGCACGGTTTCATGATGTTCACCGGCGCGGTCAAGAACCTGTTCGGCTGCATCCCGGGACTCGACAAAGCCCAGTACCACCTGAAGGTGCCGGACCGTGACGATTTCGGCAGCATGCTGGTCGACCTGCTCCTCGCATGCAGACCTGCACTGGCGATCATGGACGCCGTCGTCGGCATGGAGGGTGACGGGCCTGCGGGCGGCACGCCGCGGCAGGTGGGCGCGGTACTCGCATCGGCCGACAGCGTGGCGCTCGATGTCGTCGCGTCAGCGATGGCCGGGCTGGACCCCATGGAGGTCTACTCGAACAAGGCCGCGCGTTCGCGGGGCCTTGGGCCCGAGCGGGTCGAGGACGTGGCGATGGTCGGCGACGACTGGCGCGCGTTCGCGCCGGAAGGCTTCGCGCTGCCCGCCCGCGACATCTCTGCCAAGCTGCCGCCGTGGCTGGGGCGCCGGCTTCGCGGGTGGACGACCGCACGTCCGGTGCTCGAGCGGCCCGAGACGTGCACGAAGTGCCGTCGCTGCGAAGAAAGCTGTCCGGTCGCCGCCATCGCGGTCCAAAGCGACGGTCCCGTGTTCGACCATGCGACGTGCATCCGCTGCTACTGCTGCCAGGAGTTGTGCCCTCCGCAGGCCATCGGACTGAAGGTGCCGCCGCTGGCACGGCTCATGGCGCGTGGGCGCGGCTAGCGGTCGCGCCCCTTCACGTACCGGTCGCGGAACAGGCCGACAAGACCTATCTCCCAGAACTGATCCCACCCGCTCGAGCCTTCAAGGGGAAGTGTCGCGTCGTACCGGCGGCGCTTCTCGGGGTCGCTCAGCACCGAATACGCCTCGTTGAGGGCCTGCATGCGCCGGGTCGCCGACTGGCGTTCGGTGGCAGGCGCGTGGTCGGGGTGGTGCTTCATGCTCAGCGCCTTGTACGCGCGCTCGATGACCGCAGGGTCTGCATCCCGTGTGACCTGGAGTCGGCGATAGTGATCCAAGGGGCTCCCTCTAGTGGACGGTGCACGCGCTCTTGGGCACGAGCGCCGGATCCAGGTAGATGTCGATGGCGTGCGGACAGCGCTTGTTCGCGAGCTTGAGCGAATCTTCGCACACGCGGACGAGCACCTGCCCCTCCTGCTTGCGCGACGCCGCGTCCTCGACGGCGGTCACCGCCTCACTTCGCGTCCTGCCCGCGGGCTTCATGAACGCGGCCCAGATCTGCGCGGGGAAGCTGCCGCCGGTGACCTTGATGCCGTGCACGTCGGTCATCTCGACCTGCCCGTCGCGATGACCCACCCACACCGCGGTCGACACGTCGCCGGACCACCCTACGAACCACGCGTCGCGGTAGGACTGCGTGGTCCCGGTCTTGCCTGCTGCCCAACGCCCGATCCGGGCGTTGGTGCCGGTCCCGTTCTTCACGACGTTGTGAAGCATCAGCGACTCCTGCACCGCCGTTTCGCGGCTGATCGCGCGCGTCGCGGTGCGTTTGGGCTCGTAGACCATCACGCCGCGATCGTCGAGTACCCGCACGATGCCGGAAGGGTGCACGGCCTTGCCCCCGTTTGCGATGGTTCCGTACGCGGAGGCCATCTCGAGGGGAGAGACACCCACGCGCAACCCGCCGAGCGCGATGGCCGGGTTCGCCTCGAGCGGCGTGGTGATGCCCATCTTCTTCGCGATCTTCACGACGTTCTTGGGACCGACGCGCATGATCAGCCGGGCGTACACTGCGTTCACCGACCAGTTGGTGGCCGCGTTGAGGCTCAGGCTGCCGCCGGTGATCGCGTTCTCGTAGTTCTGCACGTTCCAGACGCCGTCTTTGACCGACACCGAGTACGGCGCCGCGCTGAAGCGCGTGGACGGGCGGATCCCCTGCTGCAAGGCGGTCGCCAGCACGAACGGCTTGAAGGCCGAGCCCGGCTGACGACGACCCTGCACCGCGAGGTTGAACTGGTTCCTCTCGAAGTCGCGCCCGCCCACCATCGCGAGCACCGACCCGTCGGCGTGCCGGACAGCGACGAGTGCCACCTCCGGGTCGCCCTTGCGCGAGAGCTTCTTGACGGCCTTCTCGGCGAGGTCCTGCATCGCGGGGTCGAGCGTGGTGTAGACGCGCAACCCGCCGGTATAGACCTTCTCGGCACCGAGCTTGTCGATGAGGTCTTGTTTGACGTACTCGGCGAAGTACGGCGCGACGGGAGCCGCTTCGGCCGGCGGCTTCACGACGAGGGGCTCGGCCTTGGCTTCCCGAGCGCGCTCCTTGTTGATGTAGCCCTGGTCGACCATCTGATCGAGGACGAGGTTGCGACGCTCCTTGGCGGCATCGGGATGGTCGAGGGGGCAGTAGCGCGTGGGCGACTTGATGACGCCGGCGAGCGTGGCCGCCTCGGCGAGCGAGAGGGCGTCGGCGGACTTGCCGAAGTAGTGCTGCGAGGCGCTCTCCACGCCGTAGTAGCCACGACCGAGGTAGACGGTGTTGAGATAGAGCTCGAGCACCTTGCCCTTGTCCGCGCGCGCCTCGAGGGCGTTTGCCATGAGCGCCTCGCGTGCCTTGCGGGCCATGGTGCGCTTGCCGTCGGTGAAGAGGTTCTTCACGACCTGCTGCGTGATCGTGCTGCCCCCTTGGCGGACCTCGCCGCTGGCGGTGTTGACGCGCAGCGCCCGCATCACTCCCTCGAGGTCGATGCCGTAGTGCTCGTAGAAGCGCTTGTCCTCGATGGCCACGACGGCGTCTCGCATGTAGAGCGGGATGTCGACCAGTTCGATGACGGTGCGGTCCTGCTCGCCGTGCCATTCGGCGAGCCGGGTGCCGTCGGACGCGTAGACGACCGTGGTGCGCTGGGTGATGTAGTTGTCGGGATTCTCGCGCAGGTCGGGCAGAGTACGCGCGAGTTGGTCGAGGTAGAAGGCGAACCCGAACGTCGCGACCAGTGCGACCGCCAACACGCCGGCGCATATCATGAGCGCGGTGGCCGCGCGACGCGCGAGCCGCGACCGGCGCCCCCCTGTGTCGTTGGTCGAGTACACTGGCGACGTACCTCGCCTATGGGAGCGCACAGCGCTTGAACGCCGGTCCCGGTCGTCTTCGAAAGCAACGTTAATGATACCACGCGCCGAACTCGATCCCTCAGCGCCCGAGCCCCCGCAGGGCGGCCCGGTCGACCAGTGGCTGACCTGGTGGCAGGGCGTTCTCGGCCGCACGTTCGCCGGCGTGGCCCACGCTGCGGCCGGCGTCGCGGGAGCGGCGGGCGCGCACTTCTCGCGCGTGGGCCGGCGCCCTGCCGGCCGCGCACGGCTCACGGACCTGCGCGGCGGCTTCATCGCGTGGAGCGGCTGGGTGGCGCTCGTCGCGGGAGCGGTCGCCGGCGCCGCGATCGCCTCGCCCGGCATCCCGCGGACCTCGGCGGCGCTCGCCGGCGCAGCCAGCCTCCTGTGGGCGGGCGCGCGAGCGTTGGTGGTGCGCGTGTTCGTGCCTGAGGCGCTCGCCGGCGACCCCGCGCTCGTGCGAGGCATCGTCGCGCTGGGAATGCTCGTCTACGTGGCCGCGGTCACGCCCGAACTTCGGCTGCTCGCCTGGCTCGTCTCGGGGGGTGTTACCGCGTGGCTGCTCATGCGCTTCGGCGCCCGCCGAGAAGAGACGGTGCGGGCGGTGGGGTTCGCGTGGGGCGCGCAGGCGCTCGTCGTCGTGGGCGGCTGGCTCGCGAAGGGCGTACTTCTGGGAGTACTGACGACGCGGTAGCTAGACGGCGGCCGGCGGCTCGGCCCTGCGGGCGCTGATCTCCGCGAACACGACTCCACCCAGCACCATCGCCGCGCCGATCCACTGCACGGTGGCGAGCTGCTCGTGCAGGACGAACCGCGCGAGCGCGATCGTGAACAGCGGCTCGAGCGTCGAGATGAGCGCGGCCTGCGAGGGCCCGAGCCCCCGGATCCCCTGCAGGTAGAGCACGACCGCCGCGAACGTGGGGATGAGCACGATCAGCCCGAGATAGACCCACGCGCTCGGTGCCCAAGCGGCGGGTGAGAGCGACGCGACCGCGACGCCCGCCTTGCCCGCGAACCCGGACGCGGCGTCGGCCCCCAGCAGCGCCACCGCCATGCAGACGACCGCGGTACCCACCGAAGCGATGCCGAAGGTGTAGCCCATCATCACGAACTGCGACCTTCCCGGCAGCCAGCGGTCCGAGAGCAGGTTGAAGAACGTGTACCCCACGGCCGCCCCGAGGCCGAGCAGAACGCCGGGCAGCGACGCCTGCGCCGGGCCGCCGAACACGCCGACGACCAACGCGCACCCCAGAAAGGTGATCGCGACCGCGAGGCCGCGCTGCCACGTGGGCTTCTCTCCCAGGAACAGCCAGCTCGCCACGGTGACGAACGCCGGGTAGGCGTAGAGCAGGACCGCGACGACCGACGCGTCCGCGTAGGTGAGCGCGAAGAAGAAGCAGATCGACGCGGCCCCGTAGCCCGCGAGCGCGAGCGCCGCGTAGCGGGCGAAGTCTCCGCGTGAGATCCGCAGGGCGCTCGCGTCACGGACGGCGACGAGGCCGGCGAGCAGGAGCGCCGCGAACATGAAGCGCCAGGCGAGCAGCGGGAGCGGCTCGGCGCCGGCACCGTACGCGAGCGGCGTGAGCACGGCGAGGGTGCCGAAGCACGCGGCCGAGATCACGACTGCGACGAGCGATCCTTGGCGGTTCACGGCCCCCCTGCCTTCGAGTGTCCTGTGCGGGAACGTCCGTCACACTCCCAGACCCCCACGCGGGGTGTCAAGACGTGCGGTAGACTCGTGCAGCCCCGTCAGACCCGCCGAGAGGAATGTGCATGCCGACGCGCCCGTCCGGTGCCGTGAGATGGCTCCTCGTCACCCTGTGGGCCGGCGCCATCTTCTACGTGTCATCGCGCCCCGGCAGCACGCTCCCCGGCGGCTACTCCGTGCAGGGCCACCTCGTGGAGTACTTCGTGCTCGGAGCCCTGCTGGTATGGGCTCTGTCGGTGAGACGACTCGACCGCACCACGGTGCTGCTCGCCGTCGTTCTCGCGTCGCTGTACGGGGTCACCGACGAGTTCCACCAGAGGTTCGTCGTGCTGCGCAACCCCGACGTCCTCGACTGGGTCGTGGACACGCTCGGCGCCATCGCGGGCGCGCTCGCGGCGTGGGCGCTGTTGCGACGGACCGCGCGCTAGTAGATGCCGCTCTCAGCGATCGCCGACTGATCCAGACCGAGCTGGCGCACCTTGATCCTGAAGTCGTGCGCGTTGTGCGCGTAGGCGACGGCGTCGTCCAGCGTGATCTTGCCGTCCTGGTAGAGGCGCAGCAGCGACTGGTCGAACGTCTGCATGCCGTAGTACGCGCCCTCTTCCATGGAGTCGCGGATGAGGTAGGTCTTCTCCGGGTCGATGATGTACTCACGGATGGTCCCGGTCATGACCAGTACCTCGACCGCGGGCACGAGCCCGCCCTGGATCGACGGGATGAGGCGCAGCGACACGATGCCTTTGAGCGTCGAGCCGAGCATGAGGCGGATCTGCTGCTGCTGGTGCGGCGGGAAGAAGTCGATGACGCGGTTGATCGTCTCGCTCGCGTCGATCGTGTGCAGCGTCGAGAACACGAGGTTGCCGATCTCAGCCGCGGTCAATGCCGCAGAGACGGTGTCGTAGTCGCGCATCTCGCCGATGAGGATGACGTCCGGGTCCTGGCGAACGACGTGGCGCAACGCCTCGGCGTAGCTGTCGGTGTCGATGCCGATCTCGCGCTGGTTCACGATGCAGCGCTTGTCCTGATGCATGACTTCGATCGGGTCCTCGATCGTGATGATGTGGCCGTCGCGCGTGTTGTTGATGTGGTCGATCATCGATGCCAGCGTGGTGGTCTTGCCGGAACCCGCGGTGCCGGTGACGAGCACGAGGCCGCGCGGCTCGTCGGCGAGCTTGCGGATGACGGGCGGAAGCCCGAGGTCTTCGACGCTCGAGCGTTCCGTCGACACGCGCCGCAACGTCATGCCCACACTACCGCGCTGGCGAAACGCGTTGACACGGAAGCGTCCCACGCCCGATAGCGAGTAGGCGAAGTCGATCTCCTGCCCGGCTTCGAGCTGAGCACGCTGGTGCTCATCCATCATGCCCACGGCAAGTATGTGGGTCTGTTCCGGCGTGAGCTTCGGGATCTCGGTCACGAGCACGAGGCGTGCATGGATCCGGAGTGCAGGCGGGCTGCCGACCTTGATGTGCAGGTCCGAAGCGCCCCGGTCAGTCATCAGCTTCAACAGACCGTCGATCTCAGCCATCGTGAGTCTCCCACTCCCCCGCTGCGTCAGTACTGCCAGTCTACTGTACCTGCGCGGCGCACGAGAACGCGAAAGCCCCGACGAGGTGTCGGGGCTTCCGATGAGTGCGGATAGTCGTCGTGCGTACTAGCGCGGCCGGCAGGCGCCCGCGTAGTCGCTGCGGAATGCCGGCGAGATCTTCACCACGTCACCCGACGACGGCGCATGGATCATCATGCCCCCGCCGACGTACATGCCCACGTGGTGGATCGGCGAGCCGAAGAACACCAGGTCGCCGGGTTGCAGGTCACTGCGGGACACGCGCTGCCCGGAGTTGATCTGCGCCCGCGAGGAGTGCGGCAGCGAGATGCCGATCTGCCGGTAGGCCCACATGGTGAGGCCGGAGCAGTCAAAGGAACGCGGCCCGGACGCCGCCCACACATACGGGGCGCCCAAGCGCGTCTTCGCGATCTGGACCACGTTGGCGTGCGGAGGGATCGTCGGCGCGGGCCAACTACCACCGCCACCACCGCCACCGCCGTATGACGCGCGCCGTGCCGCGGCTTCCTCGGCGGCCTCGATCTGACGGATCTCGGCCTGGATGCCGGACAGCTTGCGCGCCTTCTCGGAGCGCATGGTCCTGTACGAGGCGGTCTGCGCCGCCATGACGTCCTTCTGCTTCTTAGCCGCGCGCTCCTTGGTGGTGTACTCCTTGCGCGCTGCCGCCGCCTCGGCCTTGGCGATCTTCATCTCGCCGATGGCCTCGCCGTCATCCTCGTTGAGCTTCTTGAGGATGTCCCACGTGGTCGACATCTCGTCGAACGAGCGCGCGCCGAGCAGCACGTCGAGGAATCCGAGAGGACCGGAGCGGTACATGTCCGAAGCTCGGGTGCCGAGGTGGCGCTGGAGCACGCGTACGCGCTTCTTGGCCTTGGCCTCGCGGCGCGCCGCAGCGTTGACCTGCTTGACGAGCGCAGCGTGCTTCGCGGCCGCCTCGTTGTAGCGCTCGTTGGCGATCTCGATCTGCGTATTGAGTCTGTCGATTTGTGACTTGACCGCCCTAGCCTGCGCCATCTTCTGTGACTTGGTGGGCACAGCGGACGCGGGACTGGCGGTCATGAGAAGCGCTACTGCGATGAGCAGCGCAAACAGGATCCTGTCTCGGTTACTCAGTTTGAATCTCCCTGCGTAACGGGGCACAGTACCGAGGAATTCTACCATGCACCACGGTCTTCAGTCGAACACGGCACACACGCTGTCGAGCAGAAGGACCGCTGCACGCTGGTCCGAAAGCTCATCGCCGCAGTGGTCCGCATCGAGTTCGATGAGGACCTCCCGGTGTTCACCGGGGACGGCTTCAAGGGCAGTAAGCAACCTTGAGGCCACCACGTCGTTCGACTCCACGTGCACGACCGGCAGACCCGGTGCCGCGGGCGCGGTGCCGGTGCCGCAGATGCGAAGCACGGCACCCTGCTCGGGAAGCGCCTGCTCGCGCGTCGCAAGGTGCATCAGCGCGTTGGCGGTGGTGGCGTGCGCGAGGTTCACGAGGCGCTCGGCGACCCGCAGGCCGACCTCGTCCTCGCCCACCACGATGATCCTCGCGCGCTCGAGCACCTCGACGGCGCGCGCGGGGGCCGTGTGCGCTTCAGAGTGCGCGCGGGCCTCCTTGCCCTGCCAGACGTGGCGCAGGTTGGTGATCGTCCGCACCGTGTTGGGGCCGACGATGCCGTCCGCGGCAAGACCCGCGTTGCGCTGGAACTCGCGGGCGGCGCGCTCCGTGAACGCGCCGAAGATGCCGTCGACCTCGCCGCACGCGAAACCGAGCGCGTTGAGTGCCTGCTGCAGCACCGTGACGTCGTGCCCGTGCAGGTGCGGCAGGCGCAGGTACAGCATGCGATCGCCGAGTGCGAAGCTCGCGTCCACGAGCGCCGACCACGTACGGTCGCCGACAAGCCCGTCCTCGGCGAGGTTGTGTCGCAGCTGGAACTCGCGCACCGCCTGGGCCGTCGCGCCGAGGAACACGCCGTCGACGCCGGTACGACCGAGGTCGTAGCCGAGCGCGAGCAGCCGGCGCTGGATGTCTTCTACTGCGGGGCCGCGGTCACCGGGCCGCACGGGCTTCATCGCTGTCGTACACCTTTCGAGAGGACGGTTCAGCCTTGGCCGAACCGGGAGCGGAACTTGCCGAGATTGGCCTGCGTGCGGGTGACGTCCGGACCTCCGGCCCGCACGTACCGCTCGACTTCGAGCCGCAGTACCGCGTCGGGCTCGAACGTACATGAACCCCGGCTCGGCGAGCCGTCGCAGTCTACCACGTCCGACGCGGCGAGAGCCTCGAGCACGGGCACGACGCGGTCGAGATCGAGTGCGGTCGAGCGGCTGATCCTGCTGGCGAGGAGCGGCTCGCCCACGTGCATCGTGAAGCACGCGATGACCTCGTGGACGGCGTGAGCCGTGGCGCGGTCGTCCGGCAGCGCTTTGAGTGCCATGCGAAGGCTCATGTCACCGCCCTTCGTCCCCGGCCGCTTGCCTCCGAAGTCCTACGAAACCGCCGATGCAACTCGGTTCTTACCCGCACGCTTCGCCGCGTACATGGCTGAGTCGGCGGCCTCGAGCAGCCGCAGCGCAGAGACCGCATGCTGCGGGAACGTCGCCACACCCGCCGAGATGGTCTTGAGCACCGGAGCGCTCTGCGGCCCGTCGAGCCGCAGCTCTTCCACGCCCTCGCGAATCCGCTCGGCGACCGCCACCGCCCCGTCGATGTCGGTCTCGGGCAGCACCACGACGAACTCCTCGCCTCCGTACCGTGCGGCGATGTCCATCGAGCGCAGGTTGTCTCGGATGACGTCGCTGACCGCTTTGAGCAGCATGTCGCCGCGCGGGTGGCCGAACGTGTCGTTGAACGCCTTGAAGTCGTCGATGTCGAGCATGATGAGCGACATCGGGTGGCCGAAGCGCGCCGCCCGCTTGAACTCCTCGTCGAGGCGCTGCTTGAGGTGGCCGTGGTTGTAGAGGTCCGTGAGGCGGTCGGTGACCGAGAGACGCTCGAGCTTCGCGTGGAGGAGCGCGTTCTGGAGCGACAGCGACGACTGGTCGACGACTACCGAGAGCCGCTCCAGCTCCACGGCGTCGAGTTCGCGCGGCTCCGTGGACGCGACGACGACCACGCCCATCACCTCGTCGCCGGTCGCCAGCGCCATGGCCACCTGGCTCCTGACCGGGCACTCGCCAACCACCCACGCCGTCGAGGGGCCTGGGAACTCGGCGTCGGCCTCCTGCACCGTGCCCGAGCGAAACGCAGCGCCGAGGATCGTCTCGGAGACCGGCACCGAATCGCGAAGTGCGATCGCCTCGGGCCCCTGGTGCGCCTTGAGACGCAGCGTCCAGTCCGAGCGTTCGAAGAGGTAGACGGCGGAGCACTCCACGCCCACGATGCCGATGCAGCCGTCCACGATGAGCGCGCACACATCGGTGATGTTGATGTAGCTGGCCAGCGCCTTGACGTACTCGTGGGTGAAGAAGATCTCGGCGAGGCGGCGCTCGAGTTCCGCGTTGGTGGCTTCGAGCGCATCCTTGCCCGCCTCGAGCCGGCGCTCGTGGCTGCGGATCTTGTCGTAGGCGACCTGGAGCTCGACGTAGAGGCGCGCGTGCTCCTCGCTCTCCTGCTGCGCCTGCAGCATCTCGCGCAGCAGCTCCGACCCCTTGGCGCCGAGCAGTTCGACCCCTTGTGGCCGCTCACGCCTGAGCTGTTCGCGCAGATCCGAGTGCTCGGACAGGTCGATGATGAGATCGAGCCCCGGAACCTGGAACACCTCGGTGAGGTCGGGCGTGGTGAAGATGCGCAGCTCCTCGGCCAGGCGGAACGCGGGCGTACTCGCGCCCGAGGCGCACAGTGCCGCGATCGTCACCCGATCGGAGTTGGATAGCACGCGCAGCAACGAGGCGGCCTGCAATCCTCCACCGACGATCGCGATGGTGAACTGCTCGGCGGGTCGCCGGCCAATCGTCTCAATGTCCGTGCCGTTCGCGAGAACCACCCAATGCCTCCGGCACCATCGGGAACCGGTGCGTGCCCCCAGAGATGTAGCTTCGCACGAGCGGGCCGCTCGCGTCGAGAGCAGCTAGTAGACGGTGATCCGCGAACTGTACGAGCTGTCCTTCTTCGGCTCCTCGCCGTGGGCGTAGTGGCGGGCCATAAGCTTCCACTTGCCCTTCTTGGTCAGCTTGATCGACGCCGAGTACTTCGCGGTGTCGGCCGCCTGGCCCTTGGTGGTGAGCTTGACCGAGAACGATTTCACATACTTGTACGTGCTGCCGCTGAGCCGGTACGCCCGGATCTTGATGTAGGTCGTCTTCGAGTGCACGGGCTTGATCGTCCCGTAGGCGGTGTAGGTCTTGTTGACCTTCATCTTCGTCGCCGACTTGGGCTTGGCGAGGGCGATGTACTCCGAGACGGTCACCGGCGTCCACGCCGAGTACGACGCGGCATGAGTGCCGTCCTCGTGCTTCACGCGGACGTACCATGTGCCCGCCGCCGGCAGCTTTACGCCCACCGCCGAGTACATCGCGGTACCGGCCGCGACGGTGCCCGGGTACGTGTAGTCGATCGTGTACTGGTCGGTGCTGCACTCGATCATGACATCACTCGCGGACGTATGCGGAGAGATCGTGCCCATCAGCGCGAATGACCTCCATCGGTACACCGGCACCGCCGGCATGACCGGTACGCCCACGTTAGCGGCGGGAAGCGGGGATGCCTGGCCACGACCGCTCCCTGTGCCCGGATCCCAAGCCTGCACGACGTACACGTAGTTGACGCCAGCTTGCGCAGTGTTGTCGGTGAAGCTGTTCACCGCAACGCGTCCGCCCGAGGTCAGTTCGTCCCACGCGTCGCTGCCCTCTGGCGCGCGCCAGACGCGGTACCCGATCGAGCGGGTGTCATCGATGCTCGAGCCTGCCTTGTAGTCCGGAACCGGCCAAGTGAGAAGCGTCGAGCCGCCGCCCGCGGGTGCGGTCGTGACGCTCGAGATGGGCCCGTACTTGTAGCCGAGGACCGTGAAGTCGTCGACGGTGGGTCCGGTGCCTGTAGCAGGCTTGCTCGCGTAGTCATTGAAGTACAGAAAGATGTCGGCGCTCGAACGGGTCAATCGCGCTGCGCCGGCGTAGCTCGATGGCGAGTAAGAATAGGATGACCAGCCGTCGGTCTTCGTGATGTCCACATTCGTAGCGCTATCAACGAAATTGCCGTGAGCATCGCGCAAGATCCAGCCAAGTCGGAAGTAGTCGTCTGCCCCGCCGATCGAACGCATGGTGTACGCCATGGTGACAGTGACGGAGTAGTACTCGGCCATCTTCGGAAAGGACGACCAGGCCTTGCCGCGAGTTCCTTCTACGTAGCCTGGCCAGTAGCTGGAGGGTGCGCCGCCGGGATAGTTGGTCGCCGCGCACCAGAGTCCGTATGCACCCGAACGCGATCCGCCTGTGGTACGGCCCCAGTACGCCGTGGTCGCCGGATCCCCAAGGAGAGAAGGTGCCATCGGCTCGATGTGCTCAAACGTGTGCCCTGCTGCCGTCGACTCGAAGTCGTAGCGGGCAAGCTCCTCCGGTCCGGTCCCTGCCGGAATCGCCGACGCGACCGACGCGCCTGCCAGCGCCCCTGCGAGCGCAAGCGACGCGATGAGCCCTCTGATGGTGCCGGCCATCTTGGCTGCCATATGCCTGGTCCTCCCTGACTACTGTGCGGGTGACGCTGGGAACGCTTTCGCCGCAGCGATCGCGATGTCTTTCGCCTTGATCGGATCGGTATTCGCCGTGGTCACAAGCACTTCGAACGCGTACCGCCCGCGCGCGAACGATACCGTCGCAAACCTTGTGCCGTCAGTGCCGAAATACGCCTTCGTCGTCCCAACGCTCACAGTGCCCGAATCCTTGGGGAACGACTTCTTGCTCGTCTTGGTGACGAACGCCTTGGCTTTGGACTCGGTCTTGAAGTCGTGGACCGCCCACGAGACCTGGGTGATCGTCTTGTTCGCCGGGTCGACGTTGCCCGACATGTTCAGGTCGCGCTCCATCTGCAGCGGCGTGTCGAGCACGAAGCCGGCGGCCATCGCAGGCACAAGCACCTTGAGGTCCTCGTAGTTCTTGCGGAAAGCGGCATCGACATCGACCGTCGGTGACGTCTCCGCGCCGGTGTCGGCGTCGGTATCGGTCCCGGTGTTCGTCCCGGGATTCGTTGTCGGCGTGGTGGCGGGCTTCTTCACCTGCGCCAGCAGCGCCTTGGCCGACGCGTTCTCGGGATTCGCGTCGACCGCCTGCTGTGCGAGCACGGCAGCCTGCGAGGTGTCCCCACTCGCCTGCGCCACGAGCGCCTGCTGGTAGAGCTGCTGGCTCTCGTCGATCGAGGTCGATCCAGGCCCGCTTGTGCCCGAACGCAGCGGGCCGAACAATCCCGCCACGATGAGAACCGCCGCAAGCACCGCAACGGTCACGGCGCCGGTCAGCAGTACCTTCGTGCGCTTCTGGCGGTCGAGGGCCATGGGCTAGTCCGCCTCGGTGGTTTCGGCGTCCTCCTCGGCGATGACGGCGATCGCGGCGGCCACGTCCTCTTCGCTCACCGACGAAGCGCCCTTGTCGGCGGCCTGCTCGATCGCCTCACGCGCAAGGCGGATGAACCGCGTGATGTCGTCGTTGGCGACCTCGGCGAGCGCAGTGAAGCTCGGGTCGGCGAGCGTCAGCGGCGTAGCGCCCGGGGCCGCGGCGTTGGCGAACCAGCGATCGACGATCGACGCCTTGACCGAGGCCGGGTTCTCGCCAAGCTCCTCGAAGCTGGTGTAGTCCCAGCGCAGCTTCGTCGCCGAGGCGAACGACTCCTCGAGCTCGCGCGCGTTGCCCTCTTCGATCATAAAGACCGGCAGCGCCAGCCCGTCGACCGACCAGCGCAGCTCGGAGAGCAGTCCGACGATCTTGGAGCGGAGCTCGGGCTCGATGTCGTTCCAGTTCTCGAAGCCGTCCCACATCAGCACGATCTGGTCGAAACGAGCGCGCGCGAAACGGACGAGCGATGCGAACGTCTTGCGCGGCGCCTTTGTGATGTTGAACTCGGCTGCCGTGGCGATGAGGCCACGCTCAGCGTAGACGCGAAGCGCCCTGCCCATGACGGGCGAGAGGTGCTCGCGAGTGTAGTCGATGATGTAGTCGACGACGGCGGCGTAGGGCGCCTCCGGGCGCTCCTCACCTTCCGCTACGACCCCGGTCCCCGGGGCGTTGCCGACGGTCTCGTCCAGCTCGGCGTCCTCGGCGGGGCCCAGCTCGACGTTGTCGCCGTCGAAACGGATCTGGCGCAAGTCGGTCACTTCGGCGAACTCGGCCTTGCGCTCGTCTTCGGGCTCGCCGAACGCGGCGTTGACGGCGGCGATGGGATCCTCGGCGAACGCGGTCGCGAACTCGGCGAGCGCATCGGGGCCCATAGCGGTGTAGGAAGGCAGCTCGGTGTCGGGCTCGTCGAGCACCCGCTGCACGTACGCGGCGAGGGTGCGCTCAAAGTCGCGGAAGGTGAGCCGCTCGCCGAGCAGTCGCAGTACCGAACGGACGGCACCCGACTTCATGGCGAACAGCGGCGTGTAGGCGTGGAGCATGTTGAGCCCGTCGTCGTTGGAGATGATCTCCTCGACCCGCGCCTCGGCGGCGAGCGAGTACGACGCAGGGTAGTCGGGGTTCTTGCTGATCCAGATGGGGCGCGGGGCCTCCTCGCGAGCACTCTCGACGAGCGCGCCGAGCAGAAGATGGCTCTCGCTCACGATCTCGCACCCCTCGAGCGTGTCCTTGTAGCCGCCCGATCCGAAGAACGGGTTGCCGATGAGCCCCAGGGGCGCGTAGCGAGCGGTCTGATCGGTGGCGTCGAACTCTCGAGTCAAGGTGGCACTCCTTAGGCGCGGGACCGGGAAGCGGAAAAGCGGCTCTGACCCTAAGAGGGGGCTCCAGGTGAACCCTGAAGCCCCCTCTCTGGTTCATGCTAGCCCACGTTCGGGCTCTCTTGCAGGTGCTGTACTACTTGTTGTGGCACCGCTCGCACACGCCGCGGTTGTCGGCACGGAGCAGGGAGCTCGTACCGGCGGTGGCGGTGGCGAAGTCGGCCTTGTCCGGGTTCACACCAGGAATGCCGTCCATCTGCGGAATCCATCCACCAGCGGAACCGGTGGGATTGACCAGGCTGGCAGCTGCCCAGCCGGTCATGTCCTGCGACGAACCGTGAGCGACGTGGCAGGTGAGGCAGCCGACGTAGCTGTTGTCACGCGGATCGCCGACCGGAGCGCTCACGACCTCGAGCGGGAGGCGCGGGTCGAGCACGTACTCCATGGCCGGAGTCTGGATGATGGCGTCGCCAGCACTCAGAGGGATGTCGACCGGGTGACGGTGACGGACGCGGGCACCGACGGTAGCCTCGTAGCTACCGTAGTCCTTGGTCGCCGGATCGTCAGAGATGTTGTTGTATCCCTCGTGGCAGCCGGAGCACCAGGCCGACAGCGAAGCGCCGACAACGGGGCTGACGCCAGAGGCGACAGGGGTACCACCGGTGTAGTCCGGCTTGTACGCAGCCATCTGCGCAGCGCCGTCCGGACCCTTCTTCCAACCACCCTCGGAAGCGAGCGGGTAGCCGGTCTCGTTCGAGAAGACCCAGCCCTCAGGGGCGGTCTCACCGGTCAGAGCGTTGACGAGGTTGTAGCCACCGACAGAGTTGCCGTTGACCTCGTCCTTCAGCAGACGGTAGTTCGAGCTACCGTGCGGATCGTGGCAGCTGGTGCAGATGAGGTAGGTGCTCTCATTCGCGCCGTTACCCGAACCCCACAGGACGCCCGTCTTCTCCATGCTGTGAGAGGACGTGATGGCCTCGTACACCGGAACAGCGGCGACTTCCCAGTCCCAGTTGTTCGCGGCCTGGTCGAAACCGCCACCGTTAAGCGGACGGTTGAACGTCGACGCCGTCTGGTACGGCGACGTGGCGCTGGTGGCGCCGAGGCTCGCCGTAGAGGCGCTGCCGTCGAAGATACCGGCCTGGACGTTCGTCGAAGCGCCAGGGGCATTGTCGCCGTGGCAGGCGTAGCAGAACTCGAGCATGGTGCTCGCGCTACCTACCAGCAGGGCGTTGACGTTGCCGCCGGGCCCGGGAACCTTAGGCTCGAACTCGACCGTCGAGAACGACGTGTGAGCGCGGTGACAACCGGCACACGAGTCGGTATCCGTGGCGTATCCACCGTGCGGACCGAAGTTCGCGAAGGCAGAAGCGGCGAACACGAGCGACAGTGCCAGCACGAGGCAGAAAACCAACGAGAAACGCTTCAAACTAATCACCTCCGCCTTTGCTAATGGATCGCGCACGCGATGCACGGATCGAAGGACTGGGCAATACGCAGGACCTCAACGCCACCCGCAGTGTCCTGCGAGGTGCCGGCCTGCGTGGTGAACGACGCGCCATAGGTCGCGAAGTTCGCACCGATCATAGCCTCTTCGATGGCGCCGCGGTTGCCGCTGGCGTCCTTCGGCGAGCCATTCCAAGTGGTCGGAACGATGCACTGGTACTTCTCGATCTTGCGGTTCTTGATCGTGGCGTGATGCATGAGTGCGCCACGCGGAGCCTCGGTACCGCCCCACCCGTGAATGGTGCCGTACGGGTTGTAGTAGGTCGTGGTGCCGGGCAGCTTGCGCCACGTCGAGAACTCGGTGTCCAGCAGAGCCGTGCCGGTGCGGGCCGCGAGCTGGTCGAGCCAGCCGCCACCGGTGAAGGAGACGGTACCGGCAGCGTCGTTCTTCGCCGCAGGGCCGAGGATGGCCTGGACGATGTAGAGCGACTCGAGCGCACGGGCGCGGAGGCGGTCCATGGTGGAGAGGCCGCCGACGCAGTCACGGATGTACGCCGTGACGATACCGGCGACGCCGTCCGCAATCAGGCCGTCGACGATCGCCTTGGCGATGATGCCCGGGCGGACGTCGATGCTGTTGACGTTCCCCGGCTGCGTCGTCGTGTAGATGGCGGCGTAGCCCGGGAAGGCCGCGGCAAGGGTGGTGGTCTCATCGGCCGGGTAGAAGCCGGCGACGACCATACGAGCCCACGGGCCGACCTCGCACGCCTGACCGTTCCAGCGCGGGGCCTTCATGTAGCTGTAGCCACTCGAGCGGGCCGGCTTGGTGCGGGCGACGTCGCCCGGATAGGCAGCGGAGCCCGTGTAGGCCGTAGCGTCGGCAGTCGCGATCGCGTAGCGCGAGTTCGCGATGTCCTCGGTCAGGTTACCCGAGACCGAGTACGTGCCGCCGTCGAGGAACATGTCGTAGACATCCTGCTTGTTCCACACGCGGAAGTGCGTGACGTCGACGTCGTAGGCGCCAGTCGCGGGGAACGCGGTGCCGCTGGCGTCGAACACGCCACCCGGAAGGGTGAGGGTGTCGTCGAGGTTGGGCAGACCGCCCCACGCGAGGAAGCGACCGAGGCCACCGCCCGCGCCATCTCCGCCGTTACCGGTGTTGTCGAAGTCCGGGTAGAGGGCACCGAGCGCGAGGGCGATCGGTACGTACTCCTGGACCACGAACAGACCGATCTCGGACATGATCGTGCGGAACTGGTTGATCTTGGCGGTCAGGTTCTCCTGGCCGTTGTTGCTCACGCCGCCACCGACGTAGCACGAGGTCATCGGCATACGACCGGCGAAGAGCGCGCCAGCCTCAAACGTCATGCGGCGAATCTTGAGCGCCTTGACGTAGCTGAGGATGACGGCGTCCCAGACCTTCGGGGCGTCGAGGTTCGGAAGCGCGGTGTTGCCGCCCGGATTGCGCAGGTAGGTGGAGTAGTACTGGTTGTCGAAGAACGGCGTCCAAGGCGGCATGGCCGGACCCTGAACGTAGCTCGGGGCCGCAAGGTGGTAGAAGTGCGTGATGCTGGACATGAGGAACTCAGCACCGAGAACCAGGTTGCGGATGAGCACGGCCTTCTCCGGAACACCGTAGGTCCGGCCGTCCGACTCGACAGCGGTCTTGAAGGTGATGTGGCCGCGGCTGTAGCCGAGGACGTTATCGACAGCGAACGTCGACGTCATGCCGTGGGGAACCGGGCAGACGCCGCAGATGCGCTGGACGAAGGTGATCGCGTCGTTGATGTCGCGACCGAGCAGGAAGTTCTCGAAGCCACGCCACAGGTTGCCGTGAGCGTTGGCGTCCACGATCACGCCGCCGGAAACGGAAACCTTCACGCCGAGGTGACCCTCGATGCGCGAGATCGGATCGACTTCGTGCTTTGCGCCAGCGGCGCCTTCAGTTGTCCAAACGTTAGGCATCTAACTTGCCCTCCTTTCGATGTCTCTAGAGCTTCGCAAACGGCACGAAGCTGTCCGGATAGCCCTTTTCGGTGCAGGACATGCAGGGATGGCCGGCTGCGGTGCAGTGACCGCCGTAGCCGCCTGTCACGCTGCTGGGAATGCTGAGTGCGCCGTTCTCAGGCTGCTGGTTGTTCCAACCGTGGATACCGCACAGGGACTTGGTGGCGATACCCTTGCAGCCGAGCTTCTGGAGGCAACCCTTGTCGCCCAGGTGAGCGGCGTACTGGCCCTTCTTGTAGAACTGGTACCGCGGGCACCACGCGCTGTGGACCGGGATCGGGTAGACGGCCTTCAGGCGACCCGACGTGTCGACAGCAGAGGCGAGCGGAAGCTTCGTGCCCGGATCGAGGATACCGATCTGGCCACTCGCGTAGTCGGCCATGAACAGCACGACGGTGAGAACGAACCACCAGGGGTTCGTCGGGCAACCAGGAACGTTGATGACCTTGGCGGCCGCAGCAACAGCAGCGGTGTCGCCCGGGTTCTTGGTGAGGTACGCACCGACGCCCATGGCGCCGGTCTGCGAGATGGCCGAAGTCCAACCACCGGTCGCGGGGGAAATCGGGGCCTTGCAGCCCGGGTAGCCACCGAAGGCCGCGCACTGACCGATCGGGATGATCGCAGCGCACGTGCTCTTCTTGGCGAGAGCCACGACGGTCTCGGCCATGTCGATCTCGAAGCCTACCTGCGGGGTCACGCCATGAGCAGGCTCGAAGTCATCGGAGCAACCGATCGAGCACCAAGAGACGTCGGGGTCGCTGAGGTCGTTCCACGCGCCACCCAGGGCCTTGTCCTGGAGAGCGCCCTCGACGACGAGCACGAACGGATCCTCGCTCGGGTCGTCAGGGGTGGGAGTGCTCGTGACGAAGTCATGCAGCCACTGCGCAGCGAGGTCGCCGCCCATGCCCATGACCGTCTCGTGATACTGAAGGTCGATGACGTCGATGACGACGTCAGCGATGTTCACCAGCGCCGAACCCTCGATGGCATTCACGCCCGCGTTGGTCCACAGGGTGAACGGAGCTGCGGTCTGTGCTACGCCACCAACAGTGATGTGGGCAGACGGGGTGACGTTGGCAAGACCGAGGGCCGCACCAGTGGTAACGGTAGAGTTGCCGACGAGCGGGTGTCCACCGGGGGCCTCAAGGATGCCCAGGAGCGATGTGGAGCAGCCAGTACACTCGGCACCATGAACCCAGATGACACGCGGCTTGCCGAAGGTCGAATGCGCGCCGAACGGCGTCGTGTTGCCGGCGAAGGCCTCGGCGATCTTGGAGACCTCAGCCTGGCTGAACCCGACTACCGCGGCCAGCGCACCCAGACGGGTGACAAACTGTCGCCTGGTAATAGCCATACTCTTTCCTCCTTCACTGAACTCGCAAAGACGTGCTCAAACTTGCTGGTTCCAGCGCGGCGGGAATGAAAAATAGCCACCTCCCTTGTTGAACCGCCGGTACTGGACCGGATGGAGGCGGCTACCCGTATGACTGCGGTCGAGTCTCAACCCCGTACTTGTGAGGCCTGAATCGTGACCACAATCGGGTTGTCGTGCCGGCTCCAACCCGGTGATTCAGAAAACTATGCTGTTCACCCCTCGCATGAGGAGAGGCTTGTAACAGAAGTTACAACGACGAAGGTACCCCGTGGTGCCCGTCTCGTCAATAGGTTCTGACCACACTTTCTCCACATATTGCATCCCATGTCAGTGCGTCGGCTTCGCCCGCCGCCAGGCCCAATCCACGGCAGTGCATGATGCGGCCGAGACAATGCGCGCTCAGCTTGTGCCGGAGCACGTTCCTATCCATCAGCGGCGCGCGTCGACGCGACTTACTCCTCGTCATTCATCGACTCATCAGATTCAGGCTGTGTCCCGCGCTTGGAGTAGCGTCGCACGAACTCGTTCGCGGCGAGGACGTCCACCTCGGTGGCCTTGGCCAGGCGGCGGTAGTCCGAGTCCTCGGTCGTGAACACATGCGCGCGCTGCGCGGCCGCAAGGATCGCTGCCGTGGCATCGTCGAGCTCGTACTTCTCGGCGAGCGCACGAGCGTCAGACTCGGAGTACTCGGTGACCTCGAAGACCTCGGCGAAGTCGATATCGCCGAAGGACATCTGGCGGATGAGTTCGTAGTCGCCCTCGAGCGCCAGCCATGCGCGGCGCTTCTGCACCATGAGATCGGCCTGCTCGATCGCGATCATGCGCTCGACGAAGTCCGCAGTGGCGAAGAAGCGGCGCTTGCGGCGCAGCAGGAGCAACGGCAGCAGCAGGAACGGCACGCAGCACCACAGAAGGTTGGTCGGCGCGCCCACCAGCGGCAGTGCCGCCGCCTGGAGCGGCCAGCCCCACACCTGCACACGTCCGTTGGAGGTGTCCGTGATGAACAGCTTGTTCTTCGCGCCGAGCGCGATGTCGTCCGGGTAGCTGAACTGCCCGTCGAGGCCACCCTGTTCGCCGAAGCTCACGAACTTCTCGCCGCTCTTGCCGTCCCAGATGGTCACGAAGTGGGCGAGCGTATCGACCACGGGAAGCCGCACGGTCGTGGATGTCGCGGAGTCAGACGAGAACTTGTCGAGCGCGACCACGCCACGCGGGAGGCCCTCGGTGACAATGAACCGCTTGAAGACGCCATTGCGGTCGAACACCTGAATACGCCGGTTGTTGCTGTCGGCGACGTAGACTTCATCGCCAACCACCGCGACGCCGTTGGGGAACTGGAAGACGTACGGGTCCTGTGTGGGATCGGTGATGATGCCGAGGTCGCCGACGGACTTCTGGAACTTGCCGTCAGGCGAGAAGATCAGCAGCCGGTGGCCCTTGAGCACCTCGGTCACATACATCGTGCCGTCATCAGCGAAGTCGAGCGCGATGGGTGCCCACTGGATACCGTCGATGATGACCTTCGGCTGCTCGGCCTTGGGAAGGTTGGGCTTGAATTCACCCAGGTACGTACCGTCGGCACTGAACTTCTCGATGGTGCGCTTGCGCCGGTCGGTGACGTAGATGTTGTTGTCCTTGGGATTGTGCGCGAGATAGAGCGGCGTGGTGAGCTTGTCCGTTCCGAACTTGCCTGTCTGGTTCCCGTTCTGGTCGTAGATGAAGACCGTGCGCTTCACCGTGTCCACGACGTAGACCCGCGGGCCGACGATCTCGATGCCGATCGGGCGCTGGAGTCGGTCAGCGCCCGTGCCGCTGAAGGCGAAGAGGAACTCGGGTGGAGCCAGAGTCGCCTCGGTGCCTGCGGCCGTGAGGTCGAACGAAAGCTTCTTCGTGGAGCGGTAGAACGCGAAGTAGCCCGCGAGCAGGATCAAGATGAGCAGGAGAACGGCAACGACGACGAGCAGTCGGATGCGTCGCTTGGTCACGTGGGGCTCCTCAGCGGGTTCGGCAGAGTCTCAGCGTCTGCGGGCGTCAGTGGGCGGTCGTCGTTGTCGTACTCGACTTCGGTGACAGCCGCTTCACTGCGGCGGCCACCTCAGCATCTTTGGGGGCGACATCTGCGATGCGCTTGTAGAGGGCAAGCGCGGACTTCTTCTTCTTCTGGTCGAGGAGGATCTTGGCGGCGAGCTTGCCCGAGGCGATGTTGCTGCGAGGATCGAGGTTGAACGCGATCGTCGCCGCAGCGAGCGCCGCCTCCGGATCCTTGCCTTGAGCCGCGACGGCCTGCTCCGCGTAGTCTGCAGCGTCGCCGATCTTGGCGGCGAGCTCCTGCGGCTCCGGCGCGCTCGGCGTCAACCTCAGCGACTCGCCCACGTGCTCGGATGCTGCGACCTTGTCATCCTTGGCGAGCAGGATCTTCGCCATCAAGTAGTGTGCTTGCGAGAAGTTTGGGTCGAACTGGAGCGCGATCCGCAAGGTCGTCATGGCTTCCTCGGGCTGCCCGAGTTCGTTGAGCGCTGCGGCGATGTAGTAGTAGGTATCCGAGGCATCGTCGCGGATGCGCAGGGCCTCCTTGAAGTAGCCGATCGCATCTTCCCAGCGGCGTTCGCGCATCTCGAGGCGGCCGAGATTGTACAGCGCCATCTCGCGGCGGTCGCTTCCGCTCGCCATCTCATCGGCGTCGGTGAGCTCGACGACCTTCTTGAGGTACGTGCGAGCCTCACTCGGCCGATCCTCAGCCACGGCGAGCATCCCGAGGTCGAGGTAGGCGCCGCTGTGCTTGGGGTCGACCTTGAGGGCGGCGTTGAACTGCTCGATCGCCTCCTGGCTCTTGCCGGCCGCAGCGTATGCCTCACCCAGGCGAACGCGCAGCAGTGCGCTGTTCGGGTCCTTCTCGACCTGCGCCTTGATGACCTTCATGGTGCGCAGAGCGGGGTTGGCGTCTTCGGCGAGCTTGCGATCCGCCCACACCGAGTAGCCGAACCAGGCACTGAGGCCGAGGATGCCGACGACGAGCACCGCGATCGCGACCTTGAGTCCCCTGTCGATCTGTTGCGGGTCAGCCATGTGTCATGAACCCCTTACATACTGGAACGCACCTACGCGATGAACCGCCTGCCGGGGCTGGTCACCGCGTGATTCGGACAGCACGTGCGGTGCCTACTGTAACAACTGTCACTTCCGGCCGTCCGCGACTCCACAAGAACTCTAGAAGTTCAGGTCTGTATGGCAGCGGAAGCACAACGATGAGCCCTTGTAGGGCGCGATCTGCACCTGGAACGGGTCGAGGGCGCCGTGACAGCTGTAGCACAGCCGCAGGTCGTGTCCCTGCTGCGCCTCGATCTTCTGCGCGGCGTCCGAGGTACCGAAGTCCGTATGGCACTCGTAGCAGTGATACGGCTTACCCTTCGACTTCTTCACGTCGAAGTGCACCGCATGCTCGGAGAAGCCCTTGTTCTTGATGGCGGTGGCGGGCTTCTGCATCATCTCGACGTGGCAACCGTCCATGCCGGGGCCACGTGCGCAGCTCTTCTGGACCAGCTCGCCGTTCTTGACGCCGCCGTGGTGGCATTCCTGGCACTTCGACCGGTCGCGGTGACAGACGTTGCAGTCACTCGCCGGAATGCCCACCGGCGGCCTGTGGTTCTCGATCCAGTTGGTGGGGTGCGGCACGGGCGTCAGGTGGCAGCGCTGGCACGACGGGCCGTCGTGGCACGCTCCGCAGGACCCTTGCTTCGCGAGGAACAGCTTGCCGTGTTGCGACTGCCACTTGGCGTCGGTGTGGTCCTTCGGGATGACCGGCTTGGACGGCGCGTTGGGCGAGGTCGACTTGCCGGTGTGGCAGTCGACGCAGAACGTCGACTTGTGGCACATGCCGCAGTACTCGGGCTCCTTGTTCGCGAGGCTCTTGTGCTTGCCCGTCACGAACGCCTTGGTGTGGTTCTTGGGCACGAGATCGAATCCTGACGGGTGGCACTTCCCGCAGTCCTCCCCCGCGACGAGTCCCTGCGCGCCGTGCATGAGACCGTGACACCGGTAACACGAGAGCATGTCCGGAATCCGTGGCCCGCTCTCTGAGTGGCCGAACTTGGGGTGGCAGACGGTGCAGTCATAGTCGCGCTGCAAGTGCGCCGCATGCGCGAAGATCAGTCTGCCGGGCGTGATCGCATCGAGATCGGGATGGCAGTAGTTGCACTGCGCCATCGTCGTCGGACCCTTGGGATACATCTTCACGGAAGGCGGCATGGGCGTCTCGGTGAGGATGTTCACGTAGGTGTTGGGCATCTTGGGCAGGCCGAGAAGCTTCTCCTCGTGGCAGGGGTCGCAATCCTTCGACGCGATGTGACACATCATGCAGCCGTTCACGCCGGTCTCGAATGACTGGTCCGCATGCGGCTTGCCCGCGTAGTCCTTCACGTCGTGAGACTGCGGCGTCAGGTCGAAGGACTTGGTGTGGCACTTCGCGCACTCCGAGGTCGCAAGCTCGCCTTGGGGTCCGTGCTGGACGCCGTGACAGGCGAAACAGACCTCCATAGGCACCTTCTGCGTGGTGCCGTTCTGGTGCGGCATCTGTGCGTGGCAGCCATCGCACGACACCATGAGGTGGTTGCCGTGGCTGAAGATCAATCCCGGCTCGTTGACCGAACCGAGATCGAGATGACACGGCGCACATTGCGACTGATCGACCGGCTTGGACGTGTCGATGGGCGGCGTGATCGGGATCTCCGGCGCAGCCGCCAGTGCCTGCGCAGGCGTAATGAGCAGGGCGGCCGCGAGAAGAACCGCGGCCACCCCCCAGTTGATCAGACGTTTCCTGTGGCGTGCTTCTGTCACGCGCCCGTTCTGCTCCTCAAACTAGCTGCTCTTCTGCTTGAAGAGGTTGTTGAAGAAGTCGACGATCGGGTTTGCCTTCTGCGCCTCGACCTTGCGGTGGATCAGGCTTCCCGCCTGAGCGCCGAACTGCTCGTTCGATCCCTTGTGACACCCCTCCTGAGCACATGTCTCGCCAACGTTCTTGTCCGAGACGGTCGACTCGGGATCGGCCGACGGCAGGACCTCATGAGCAGCGTGGCATTCCCAGCACGCCGGGGCGTCCGGGGCGCCTTCCTTGTATGCGCGGCCGTGGTAGTAGTCGTTGTACGACGCGTACTGCTCGGTGTGGCAGCGGGCGCACACGCGCAACGCCGAGCCGTGCATGCGCTCTTTGCCCTCTTGGGTGTCGAGGCTGTAGATGAAGTGGCCGCCGTGGCACGAACCGCACGTGGCCGACTCGTAGTCGCCGTTGCGGATCTTCTCGGCGTGGGTGGACTTGTTGTACAGCTCGACCGGCTTCTTCAGGTTCTCCTTGTCGGAGTTCTGATGGCAGGTGCCGCACGCGATACCCGCGTTGACGTTCCACAGCTTGGTGGGCTGGACCTTGTCGTCGTAGCGGTAGTCGCTGTGGCACTGCTGGCAGGTGATCTTGCGGTGAACCGAGTCCTCCAAGCCGGTGACCTGGAACGACTTCGAGACGCCGTTGGTCTGTTTGAGCAGGTTCGAGCTACCGTGGCAGGACTGACAGCCGCCGTCCGAGTCATAGTCCCAACCGGTCTTGGGGCTCCACACGATACCCTGCTGGTCGTGGCACGTGGTGCAGTCCGGCTCGGTGTGACACCGCATGCACTCGGTGTTGAGCCTGTCCTCGCTCGGCTTGACGTGGCCCTTGCCGGCCCAGTCGGAGATGGTCTTCGCCGGCGGGCACTCCATCTGCCAGCGGGGCGTCACGTGGCACGCCTCGCACTCATCCTTGGCGATGATGCCCATCGAGCCGTGACGCAGCCCGTGGCAGTCGAAGCAACCCTTCATGGTCGGCTTCGCGGTGCCGGACTGCTGGTGCGGGAACTTCGTGTGGCACGAGCTGCACTGCACGATGATGTGGTTCCCGTGCGTGAACTTGATCGACGCGGCGTAGTTGTTGGTCACGGCGATGTTGCCGTGGCACAGGCGCGTGCAGACCGCCTCGTCAACCTGGGACGAGCCGAGCTGCTCGAGCAGCAGCGACGTGGCTTCGACGTCAAGCGGTGCCGATGGGTCGGCGGCGAGCGCGAGGGTGGCCTGCGCTGCGACTGCAGCGAATGCGACTGTCGCCATCAGGATGGCGAGCAGCCTGCCGGGGCGTGCTCTGAACTGGCGGGACATCTTCGTGGTTCCCCTTCTCCCCGTCGTCGCCTGGGTGGCGGCGACCGCTTACGAGCTGCCCTGGAACAGGGCCTTGATCCTGTCGAACGCCGAACCGACCGCTTCTTGCACTGACTTCACGGCCGCGTACACCGGGTTGGCGTCGAGTATCTCTTGGTGACCGTGGACGAGCTCAGTGTAGCTGACGTAGCCGTCCCTCGGGTCCGAGTGGCACTGCTTACAGGTGTCGATCAGGCGGTCCGGATGGACCGTCGAGTTCCGGTTCGTCGCGGGCAGGACGTTGTGCTCGCTGTGACAATCCCAACACGACGGCGAATCGGGGGCGCTCGTCTTGTATGCCGCCCCATGGTAGTAGTCCGCGTAGTCGTCCGTACCTTGCTCGTGGCACTTGCCGCACATCTCGATACCCGAGAGGTGCAACTCGGCCTGTGCTTCCACATTGTTCGATGCCGGGATGCTATGTCCTCCGTGGCAGTCACCGCACAACGGGCGCGGCATGCCCGGTGCCGAGGAGTCCGGCGCGCCGATGGTGCTCGTCGACTCGCCGGGGACGCCGGTGGGCGAATGGGCGCTGCTGGTGTAATCGGTGAAGGCCTGCGGGTGGCAGTTCTTGCACGAGGACTTGGCGACCGAGCGCCACTCGTCGCCGGAGGTCGTCACGTTGGAGTGCGGCACTTTGTAGGCGAAGTCGATGTGGCAGCCGGTGCACGGGATGTCGTAGTGCGCGGATGCCTCGAGGACCTCGGTGTTCACGTACAAGCTCACGGTCTCGCCACCCTGCACGCGGACGAGGTCCTTGTCGCTGTGGCAGACCGTACAGCCGGACTTGCCGGCGGTCGGGAGCGTCCAGCTCAGGTCGTACGTCATCGTCGGGTTCTGCGACTTGTCCGGAGCGGGGTCCACGCCGGCTGTCGACGGCACCGCGGGCGTCACCACCGTGGTGGGCAGCGTGCTGGCCGTCGGCTCCACCGTCGCGGTGGTCGCGAACGCCGAAGCCGACAGCACGAGAGCTGCTGCCAGCATCGCTATGGCGAACGCGTGACGTACGGTCATGCAGTGCCCTTCAGTTGTCCGTACCGCCTACAGCGGGTCGGTCGACGCGAGTGCCGGGGCCGGCTCGGGCTCGAGGCTTTCGTGCTCCTCGGCGCCATGACCGTCACCGTGCTCGCCATGCCCGTCCTCGTCGTGCGACGGGCCGAGGAAGCTCAACCCGAAGAAGTCCATGAACGCCGGGAAGTCCTCGGTGACGGACAGGTAGACGTGGATCGTCGTCAACACGATGAAGAGCCAGTTGATGAGGTAGTGCGCGGTGCGCATCCACCAGCCGGCCATGTCGGTAGAGCCGAGCATCGCGCCAAGCCACCATCCTACGAGCAGCTCGCGCGGCGACATCCCGATGAGCGGGATCGTCATCGTCAGCAGCGCGAAGCCGGTGAAGGCCTGCACGATCAACAGCGGCACGAACAGGATGTACGTCATCTTCTGCATGACGTTGTACTTGCCGAGGTGCGGCTTCGAGGGCTTCACGAAGATGTAGTACAGGATGACCTTGGGCGCCGTCGTGATGTCACGCTTGGTGATCGCGAACTCACGGTAGTCACGACGCGACGAGGCGAACGCGTACCACAGACGCACGATCAGATTGACCACGACGATCGTCATGGCGATGTAGTGCACCCAGCGCATGGCCGTCCGCCCGCCGTTGAAGAACGGGAATCGGATGTACATGCCGGACACCGCCAGCGCGATCATCGCAGCGACGTGCTGGAAGTGCATGATCTTGGGCGCGGCGGGGATGGGGCCACCCTCGTGATGGGGCCACTCCCAGTTCACAAAGCGACGCTTTGCCCGACCGGTGAGGATGTTGCCCAAGAAATGGACGGACAGAGCGACGACGATTACCACATAGAGGACCGTGAAGACGACATCGATCCACACATTCAGCTGCACCAGCCCGATCAACTGGCACCCCCTACTCCCTGGTAGCGCCGCCGGCTTTCGGCCATAACGGCATAGGGCTTTCGAACGCGTGATTCACAGTTCCGCGAGCGATTGCCGGGCACTTGCGGCACGTCCTTAAGCCTTGTTATTGCAGTACCTCGCATACTAGGCACCCTCGAGAGGGGGTGTCAAACGAAATGACCCATGCTTACAGGCGGTTTTGTCACACGTCGAGGACCTGATCGCGAGCCGCCACACCGATGCCGGCTCCGTCGAGATAGCGCAGTGCGCGGCTCTCATCGTGCAACTCGAGACGCAGCGCGATACCACACAGCGCCCCGATGCTCTTGGGTGCAGGAATCGGGACGACGGGGATTCCCATGTCTGTGAGCAGGGCTTCGGCGTCAAGCGCGTCATGCGTCGAGCTGAATCCCAGCACGAGAAACGTCCGCGGGGTCCGCGTCACGGGGGCGTGCCCTAACCCTCAAGTTGCGCATGAAGGTGCGCGTTGAATGCAGCGGCGGCGCGCGTCACGGTTCCCTTGGGCAGCACGGTGTACAGAGGCCGCTCGATCGGTCCGCCCGCGAGGTCGACCTGTCGCACCAGACCGAGTTGCAGGGCCTTCTCGGCGACGTAGCGCGACACCATCGCGATGCCCAGCCCGCCCTCGACCGCCGAGACGATCGCCTCACCGGTGCCGAGCTGCGCCACCACGCGCAACCGGCCGGCGTCGATCCCGAGGTTCGCGAGCGCGCGCTCCGAGCTGGCCCGCGTTCCCGAGCCGGGTTCCCGCGCGATCCAGTCCGCCTCGGCGAGGTCGCCCGGCGCCACGTCATGGCGTCCGGCGAGTGCGGAGTCGGGCGGGCAGATGACGATGATCTCGTCGGTGGCGAGCGGCTCGAACACGACCTTGCCCTTCACGGCTGCGCCCACGATGCCGAGCTGCGCGCGTCCCTCCTCGACCGCCGAGACGACCTCGGCGGTGTCATGAACGGTGACGGTGACGCTCACGTTGGGGTGCTCGTGCGCGAATGCGCCCAGGAGGCGCGGCACCAGGTACACGCCGGGAGTGGTGCTCGCCGCGATCTCGAGCCGGCCGCCTAGTTCACCGGACAGGCCCTCGATCTGCGCGCGAGCAGCGTCGAGCTCGGCGATGGTCTTGCGCGCGTGCGGCTCGAGCAGGCGACCGGCCTCCGTGAGATCGACGCGGCGGTAGCGGCGGTCGAGTAGCGTGACGCCGAGGTCGGCCTCGAGCGCCTGAACCTGCATGGTGACGGCGGGTTGCGATATGCCGAGCGCTCTGGCCGCATCGGAGAACGAGCCGTGCTCGATGACGGCGAGGAAGGTCGTGAGTTGCGAGATGTTCATGGGACCGCCTCCGGCGGGTGCGCGAGCCTGTCTATGTGATTCTCACCCGCCCATTCTGCCTCATCGCACGTGGTTCCTGTCGCACTCGCCCCAAGTGATAACGGTTATCATTTGGGGAACAGACGCTCAAGGGCCCGTCACGGCGAGTGTCGGAGGCGTTATGGACCACGATATGCGAACCGCATACAGCACCGGGCGCCTCACGCCCCAGCGACGTCTGATCGCCGAGGTCGCTGCGTCGATGCCCGGCGCCTTCAGCATCGAGGAACTCGCCGAGCAGACCCGCGCCCGCGACGATGCGACCGGTGTGGCGACGGTGTACCGCGCGGTCGCCGCGCTGCTGTCGAGCGGTTGGCTCGAGCGTGTGGGCGAGCGAAGCGGGAGCGCCCTGTTCGCGCGGTGCCACGCGGGCGCGCACCACCATCACCACGTGGTGTGCGACGGCTGCGGGCGCGTCGAGGTCGCCGAATGCCCGGTGCAGGTGGACTCCTCCGCGTCCGCGGCGGGCGGCTTCGTCGTCACGCGGCACGAGGTGACGCTCTACGGGCTGTGCCCCGACTGCGCGCGGCACGCGGCGGGGTCGGCGTAGATGTCGCACATCCACATTCCCGACGGTGTGCTGCCCGCGTGGCTGTGGGTGGGCGGCTGGCTGCTCACGCTCGTGCTGATCGCAGTGGCGGGCAGACGCGCCGAGCGCGCCGACGTGCGGCGCAAGGTTCCGCTACTCGCGGTCGTCTCGGCGTTGATGCTGGTGGGGATGTCGAGCGAGATCGTTCCCCTCGCCTACCACGTGAACCTCACCGTGATCGCCGGCGTGCTGCTGGGTCCGGTGCTCTCCCTGATCGCTGCGTTCATCGTCGAGGTCGTACTCGCGATGCTGGGGCACGGGGGCGTCACGGTGCTCGGGCTCAACACGCTGATGATCGCCTCGGAGATGGTCCTTGGCTGGCTGCTGTTCCGATCGCTCGTGAGCATGCTCGGGCGATCTCGCGTGCGCGTCGCCGCGGGGGTCGCGACCGTGCTCGCGCTCGCCGTGACGACGACGATGCTGGTGGGGATCGTCGCGCTCGCGGGGGTCGGGGGCGCAACGGAGCGCGAGACAGGGGCGCTCGATCCGGCCACGATGACGTTCGCGAACCCGTTCTCCGGCGGCTTGGTGGCAAGCGGGCTGTTCTCCGGCGGCGAGGAGCACGCCGAGGCGGACACGGCGCAGGACGGCGAAACGGGCGGCGAGGCAGCCGCGCCCGCGACCGGCGATGACTCGCTCTCGGTCGCGCGGTTCGCCGCGGTGGTGTACACGCTCGGGCCGCTCGGCTGGCTGCTTGAGGCGCTCATCTCGGCGTGGGTGATCGGCTACGTGGCGAGGGTGCGGCCGGCGCTTCTGTGGGGCGGTTCGCTGGTTCGAGAGCCGCACGTCTTGGGCGACGAGGGGGTGAGCGGGTGAACATCGGCTCGATAGACCGCTCGGCCGTGAGCGACCTGGGCTGGCTGCACCGGGTGTCACCGCAGGCGAAGCTCGTCGCGTTCGCGCTCGTGCTCGGCGCGATCGTGGTGACGTGGAACGTCTTCGTGGCGGCCGCGCTGCTGCTGGGGCTTGGCGCCGTCGCGGCATCGGCCCGCATCGACCTGCGCCTCGCATTCACGCTCGCCGCATACCCTGCCATCTTCGCGCTCATCTTCGCGCTCGCCTCGGCGCCGGACCCGCTGACCGGCACGACGATCGTGCTCAAGGCCATCGCCGCGGGGCTCTCGGCGGTCACGGTGGTGCTCACGACCCCGTACCCTCAGGTGTTCGCGCCGGTGCAGCGAGTGGTGCCCGGCATCGTAGGCGATGCGCTGCTCATGACGTACCGGACGACGTTCCTGCTGCTGGGGAAGTTCGGGCAGTTGCTGCGCTCCATCAAGCTGCGCGCGGGCATCCGTGGCAACCATCCGTTGCGTGCAGCGCGGGCGACGACCGCGGCGCTCGGGTCGCTGCTGCTCTACGCGCTCGACCTCGCGCAGCGCGACTACGACGTGATGCGACTGCGCGGGTACAGCGGCCGGCTGCGCGTGCCGCTGCCGAAGAGCCACTCGCGCTCCGGTGATGCGGCGCTCGTGGCGGCCGCGCTCCTCGCGCTCGCGATCAGCGCTATCTGGCGTTTCGGCTACGAGACGCTCAACCCGTACAGCTGGCTGCTTCCCCTGCCCGCGCTGGCACTGCTCGGCGTCGCGGCGGTCGTTCGCTCGGCGAACCCGAAGGAGAACCGATGAGCACCACCGACACCGCCACGCACGTGCACGCGCACACGGCTCCCTTGGCCGACGAGATTGTGCGCGTGAGTTGCGTGCGCCACAGCTACGAGGACGGCACGAGCGTGCACCTGTGCGGCATCGACTTCGTGGCGATGCGCGGCACACGGACCGCGCTGCTGGGCCCGAACGGCTCCGGCAAGACGACGCTCATCTTCCACGTGCTCGGGCTCTTGCGGTCGCAGGAGGGTACGGTGCGCGTGTTCGGCGTCGACCCGGCGACGGAGTGGGACGACATCCGCCAGCGGGTGGGCATCGTGCTGCAGAACGTCGACGAGCAGCTCCTGATGCCGACCGTCTTCGACGATGTCGCGTTCTCCCCCCGCCAGTACGGCCTGCCTGAGGAGGACGTCACCTCGAGAGTGACGGCCGCGCTCGATCTGCTCGGCATCGCCGAGCTCGCGGGACGGGTGCCGCACGACCTGTCGGGTGGGGAGAAGCGCAAGGTGGCGCTCGCGGGCGCGCTCGTGATGGAGCCGGAGCTGCTCGTGCTCGACGAGCCCTTCGAGGGGCTCGATCCCGCGGCGCGCGTGGGACTCGTCGCGCTCATCGAGCGGCTCGCGAAGGAGCGCGGCGTGACGATCGTCATGTCCACGCACGACATCGACTCCGTGCACGAACTGGCCGACTACGCCTACGTGCTCAAGCCTAGTGGCGAGATCGCGCTGCGCGGCACCCCCGAGGAGGTCTTCACGCACGCCGAGGAGCTCGCGCGCAGCAACATCAAGCCGCCGGTGCTCGCCGAGCTGTTCGCGGCGCTCGGGTCGCTTGCTGACGATGCCCCCGCGCCGGAGCTGTCGGTGGACGACGCGGCACGGGCGCTGGCGGAGTGGAAGCACGGGGCGGGCGGGGCCGGTGGCGGCTAACCGCGCGGCGCGGCGCCCGTCTCGGCGAGGTAGCGTGCGAGCCCATCGCGCCACGCCGGGAGCGTGACGCCGAGTGCTGCCGCTTTCGAGCAGTCGAGCACGGAGTTCTTGGGTCGGCGCGCGGCGGTCGGGAACGCGTCGGCGGTGACCGGCGCGAGGACGACGTCATCGCGGCCCGCGCCGTCGAGCACCGCGCGCGCGAGTTCGAAGCGCGAGCAGGCGCCGGCACCCGTCAGGTGGTAGATGCCGGTCGCACCGGCGCCCAGCAGCTGCAGGATGCCGTGCGCGAGGTCGGGCGCGTACGTGGGCGAGCCGACCTCGTCGGTGACGACCGAGAGCGTCGCTCGCTCATTAGCAGCGGCAAGGATCTTCGCGGGGAAGCTCGCACCGCCACGGCCGTACGTCCACGCAGTGCGCACGACGAGCGCGTCCGGATACTCGGCCAGCACTACGCGCTCACCGGCGAGCTTGGACGCGCCGTATACCGAGAGCGGCGCCGGCTCGTCGGACTCCGTGTACGCGCCGACCTTAGCGCCGTCGAACACGAAGTCGGTCGACACGTGCACGAAGCCGAGGCCCGCGTCGCGGGCGATGCGCGCGAGCGTTGCCGCGCCGGTCTCGTTGACGAGGTGAGCGCGCGATGGCTCGCACTCGGCACGCTCGACATCGGTGTAGGCGGCAGCGTTGATGACGGTGCCGCGTGCGCCGGGTTCGAGCTTCGCGCGAAACGCCGCGACCATCGTCGCTGCGGCGTCCGCGTCGGTGATGTCGAGGCCGCGCTCGTCGTACGCGCAGAGGGTGGCGCCGCTCGACGCGATGGCGTGCTGCAGCGCCGTGCCGAGCATCCCGCCCGCGCCGGCGACCAGGAAGGCGGCCGGCGGCGCGGCGAGCACGTCAGCCTCGGTCGCCATACCAGCGCTCGCGCCACTCGGCGAACTCGGCGGTGTGGTGCTTGATCTTGCTCCACCACCACTCGTTCTCGCGGTACCAGGCGACCGTGCCCGCGAGGCCGACCGCGAAATCGGTCCGTGGCGCCCACTCGAGCGCTTCGCGCGCCTTGGTGCAGTCGAGCGCGTAACGGCGGTCGTGGCCGGGGCGGTCGGTGACGAACTCGACCGCATCGTGAAACGCGATCCCGAGCTCGCCGAGGATCCTCTCGGTGATCTCGCGGTTCGTGTGCTCGTTGCCGCCGCCGATGTTGTAGACCTGCCCCGGCTCGCCGCGCAGGAGCGCGGCCTCGATGCCGTCGGCGTGGTCGTCGACGTGGATCCAGTCGCGCCGGTTGAGGCCGTCGCCGTAGAGCGGCAGCTTCTCACCCTCGAGCGCGTTGGTGATGAAGAGCGGCACGAGCTTCTCGGGATACTGGTAGGGGCCGTAGGTGTTGGAGCCGCGGGTGATGACTACCGGCGTGCCGTAGGTGGTGTGGTACGCAAGCGCCTGCAGGTCCGCCGCGGCCTTGCTCGCGGAGTACGGGCTCGCGGGCGCGAGGCGGTCGGTCTCGCAGGCAGAGCCGGACTCGATCGAGCCGTAGACCTCGTCGGTCGAGACCTGGACCATGCGCGCGACGCCGCGCTCGCGCACGGCTTCGAGCAGCGTGTGTGCGCCGAAGATGTCGGTGCGCAGGAAGGACGTGGGGTCGTCGATGGAGCGGTCGACGTGGGTCTCGGCGGCGAAGTTCACGATCGCGTCGACGCCACCGGCCCCATCGATCGCCGCGCCCACGGCCTTCTCGTCGCAGATGCAGCCCTGCACGAATGAGTAGCGCGGGTCGTCGGCGAGAGGTGCGAGGTTGTCGAGATTGCCTGCGTAGGTGAGCTTGTCGTAGACGACGACTTCCCAGTCGTCGTGCGCCGCGAGCATGCGCCGCACGAACGCGCTGCCGATGAACCCGGCGCCGCCGCAGACGAGCAGTCTCATCCGCCCGTCCTCACGCCGGGACCCCAGTCGTAGCCGATCGAGGCGTCGTCGTAGGGCAGCCGGTACTCGTCCGGCTCGGCGGAGTTGTAGACCTCGGTGGGGATGTTGACGATGTAGGCCGGCTCGTCGCCGAGCGCGGTGAACCCGTGATGGACGCCCTTCGGGATGATCACCATGCGCTGCCGCTCCCAGCCGAGCACGAACTCGTCGGTCTCGCCGAAGGTGGGCGATCCTTCTCGGCGGTCGTGGAGGACGACTTTGGCGATGCCGCCGACGCACACGAAGTAGTCGGTCTGGAGCTTGTGGAAGTGCCACGCTTTCGCCACGCCCGGGTTGACCATGGTGATGTAGACCTGGCCGAACCGCTCGAACTCGGGGTCGGTGCTGCGGATCATCTCCATGAGCAGCCCACGGTCGTCGGTGTGGACCGTGAGCTCCTTGACCTTCACGCCGTCGATCACGCGCACGCGCTCCTATCCGAGGTCGACCTCCGAGTTGTCGCCAATCATGACACGCGCCGCCGAGACGTGCCCCGGCGTCCGCCTGACGACCGCATTCACGCCGAGCAGCGAGTCGGTGAGCCGCGAGCCGAGGTTCTCGAGCCGCGAGCCCGCGAGCATGATGCTGTGCTCGATCTCGCTGCCCGCGACTTCGCACCCGTCGCCGATCGCGCTGTACGGACCGATGTAGGCGTCGCGCACCGTGCAGCCGTCGCCGATGATCGCCGGACCGCGCACGACCGAGTCGACGATGGTCGTGCCCTCGCCCACCGAGACGCGCCCGTGCAGCACCGCGCCGTCGCCGGGCTCTGAGTGCAGGACCGGCGCGAGCGTGTCGAGCATGATGCGGTTCGCCTCGAGCATGTCCTCGAGCCGCCCGGTGTCCTTCCACCAGCCATCGATGACGTGGGGGCGCACGCTGCGCTCGTGATCGATCAGCCACTGGATCGCGTCGGTGATCTCGAGCTCGCCGCGCGCGGACGGCTCGATGGCGTTGACGGCCTCGAAGATCGCCGGCCCGAACAGGTAGACGCCCACAAGCGCCAGGTCGCTCGCCGGGTTCTCGGGCTTCTCGACGAGGCTGACGACCGAGCCGTCCTCGGCGAGTTCGGCCACGCCGAAGTGGTTGGCGTTGGGCACGTGCGCGAGCAGAATCTGCGCGTCGCTCGGGTTGGCGCGGAACTCCTGTGTGAACGACGTCACGCCCTCGGCGATGAGGTTGTCGCCGAGGTACATCACGAACGGCTCCCCGCCGATGAACTCCTCGGCGATCTTGACGGCGTGCGCGAGGCCGAGCGGCGCCTCCTGCGGGATGTAGGTGACGCGCAGGCCCCAGGCCGAGCCGTCGCCGAGCGCGTCCACGACCTCCTCGGCGGTGTCACCAACGATCACGCCGACATCGGCGATGCCGGCGTGCGCGATCGCCTCGAGCGCGTAGAAGAGGATCGGTTTGTTCGCGACAGGCACGAGCTGCTTGGCGCGCGTGAAGGTGATCGGCCGAAGCCGCGTACCCTTGCCGCCCGCGAGGACGAGCGCCTTCATCGGGCGGCTCCGCTCGCATCGGGCCCGGGCGGTGTGAGCCCGTACGCCCTCTCCCAGCGACCGACCGCGTGCTCGATGGTCCGCGTGCGCGCGTACGCCTGCGCGGCGGCGCCGATACTGCGACGCAGCTCGATATCTTCGATGAGGCGGGTGAGATGCTTGAGCCAGTCCTTCGCGTTGCTCGCGAGGAAGCCGTTCTCGCCGTGTTTGACGGTCTTGGCGTACGGCTCGAGCTTCGAGGCGACCGACGGGATGCCGAGCATCGAGTACTCGACGAACTTCAGGTCGCTCTTGCTCGCGTTGAAGGTCGTGTCGGCGAGCGGGATGATCCCGATGTCGAAGGTCTCGAGCAGCCCGGGGTACTGCTCGATGGTGGTCGCCTTCATCGGGTTGATGCGCTCGTGCTGCGACAACTCGATGGTCGCAGGGCCGCCGATGAGGTTGAACTCGACGTGAGGGTAGCGGTCGAGCAGCTGCTGGATCACGCTGTCGACGACCCGGAAGTCGCCGCCATGGCTGGGGCTTCCCGCCCACCCGAGGACGATGCGGTCTTCGCGCTGCTCCTTGGGTGCCGGGTAGTCCCATCCGGTGGCCGGCAGCATGTTGGGCAGCACGCGGACGTTTGGGTTCATCGTGCGGAGCCGTTCGGCGAGTGGGTGCGTTGGCGTGGTGACGAGATCGGCCATCTCGACACACTCGCGCGCGTGACGGCGCACCTCGGGCTGGGCCCAGAACCGGTACACGGGATTGTTGGGCGAGAGGTTCCACACGTCGTCATCGAGGTCGACGACGGCGAGCTTGCCCGCTTCTTTGGCGGCATGCAGCGCATTGAGCTGGTCTCGGCCACCCACGTTCTGGACGACGATGACGTCGTGCTCTTCGATGTCGCCCGGTTTGAGCTTCTCGTCGAGTACGACACGGTAGCCGAGCGCCTTGAGCGCGACACCCGGCACGTAGCAGCGGTACCAGCCGCAGGCCCAGTAATCGTTGACCTGATAGAAGACGCTCTGGCGCGGTACTGCTACCGCCTCTGTCACGAGGCGTCCTCGCCCACTCGCTTCACGTGCTCGGCGAACGCGGCGCCCCACGCCTGCGCCTTCGCGACGTCGTCGGCGGTCGGCTTGTACTTCACGGTGAAGTCCGGCTCCGGCAGCACGAAGCCGATCGACTCCAGCTGCGCCGCCATCTGCTTGGTGGCGCCGCTCGACCACCCGAAGCTTCCGAAGACGCCGCCGATCTTGTTCGGCGGCTTGAGCCCCGAGATGTACTGCAGGTACGCCGCGGTCCGGTAGTGCATCTGATGGTGCAGCGTCGGGCTGCCGAGAAGGAGCGCCCGGGCGTCGACGAGGTTGGTGGTCACGCGGGCGAGGGGCGTCTCGGCGAAGTCGTAGAGCCGCACGTCGACGCCGGCGCGCGCAGCGCCGTCCGCGATCTGGCGGGCCATGATGTCGGTGGAGCCCCACATCGTGCAGTACGCGACGACGATCTTCTCCTCGGTGTCGTCCCCGGTGAGCCGGTCGTAGGCGTCGATCGCCGCGGGCACCGTGTCGTGTCTCCAGATCACGCCGTGCGACGGGGCGATCACATCGCACTCCCAGCCCAGCTCGGCGAGCTTGGAGACCGCCTTGGCGACGGTCGCGCCGACCGGCATCAGGATATTGGCGTAGTAGTCCGCGAGTTCCTGGATGGCGAAGTGCAGCCCGACCTCATCGGCGAAGCGGGCGGAGGATGCGATGTGCTGGCCGAACGCGTCGTTGGGCATGAGCGTCTTGGACTCGGCGCAGTAGGTGAACATGGAGTCGGGCCAGTGAACCATCGGCATCGGCACGAACCGGAGCGTCTTGCCGCCGAGGTCGATGACGTCATCGGCGCCGACCGCCGAGACCTTCTCGGAGAGGTCCTTGCCGTGGTAGCCGGCGATGCCACGCACGCCGCCGCTGCTCGCAACGACCTTCGCTTGCGGGATCGCGTCCATGACGAGGCGCAGCCCAGAGTTGTGATCGGGCTCGACGTGGTTGACGACGATGTAGTCGATCGAGTCGAGCGGGACGACGCTCGCGACGCGCTCGAGGAGCTCGGGCACGAAGGGCGTCTTCACGGTGTCGATGAGCGCTGTCTTGTCGGCGCCTTGGACCACGTAGGCGTTGTAGGTGGTGCCGCGCGGCGTCTCGTAACCATGGAAGTCGCGCAGGTTCCAGTCGATCGCGCCGACCCAGTGGATACCGTCTGAAACCGGAGTGGCCTGCATGGGACTACCTCCAAGAAGTCTGTGACGTTACGGCGAAGCATAGCCAAACACCCGCTGTGTGTGGATGCCCTCGCGCGCCGTGCGCCCAAACATGCCCGCCGTGGACAGGCGGGCTCCCCGACTTGCGAGGGGGGCGGCATCGGGCCAAGATGTGGCATCCAATCGGATGCACGGTCGCACACGATCTGTGCCGGATGCGTGGAGGCTGCGTGGCGCCCGTACGAGTGCTCTACCTCGGTATGTACTGGGACTACGGCGATCGCGCCCGAGGCACGAGCTTCGAGGAGAACTCGTTCCACGCGGGGCTCAAGGCCCATCCCGGCGTCGAGGTCACGCACTTCGACTACGTCGAGCTCGCTCGGGTGCATGGCAGGCCAGCGATGAATCAGAAGCTGCTCGAGACCGTCGAGAGTGGCGGCTTCGACTGCCTGTTCTACGTGCCGTTCACCGGCGAGGTGGACCCCGCGGTCCTGCGCATCATCAGCGACCGCGACGACATCGTCACCATCTCGTGGGGCTGCGACGACCACTGGCGCTTCGAGAACTTCAGCTGCCATCTCGCGCCGAGCGTGAACTGGTGGGTCACCACGGCCCGCTCGGCGGTGCCGAAGTTCAAGGCCATGGGATACGACAACGTCATCAAGAGCCAGTGGGCCGTCGAACCGACGGTGTATCGCCCCATCGAAGCGCCGCTCGACATCCCGGTATCGTTCGTCGGCCAGCCGCACGGCTCGCGCATGGAGGTCATGCGCTGGCTGTACGGGCAAGGCATCGAGGTCGGGCTCTGGGGCTTCGGCTGGCAGGGCGTGCGCACGCGCGTCACACACGAGCAGATGCTCGAGATCTTCAGCCGCTCGGCCGTCTCGCTCAACCTCTCGAACGCTTCGATGATGGGCGAGCAGCAGATCAAGGGCCGCGTCTTCGAGGTGCCGGGCTGCCGCGGCCTGCTGCTGACCGACCACGCGGACGATCTCGAGAGCTACTACGAGCCAGGCGTTGAGATCGTCACCTACGACAGCCTCGAGGACATGGCCGACAAGATCCGCTTCTACTCGACCCACCTTAGGGAGCGCAACGCGATCGCCGAGGCGGGCTACAAGCGCACGCTGGCGGAGCACACGTGGCGCCACCGCTTCGACGACATCTTCTCGGCGGCGGGGCTGGCGTAGGAGACCGAAGGGGGAAGCATGCGCACGGCCCACACGGTCGGCACGACCAACGAATCGGAGCGCAAGCGCTGGCTGCGCTCGACGCTTGCCGAGGTGCCGGCGGGGAGCCGGATCCTCGATGCCGGGGCGGGCGAACTGCAGTTCAAGGAGTACTGCGAGCACTTGGAGTACGTGAGCCAGGACTTCGGCAGTTACGACGGCACCGGAGACGGCGGCGGACTGCAGATGCAGTCGTGGGACCAGTCGCGCATCGACATCCTGTGCGACATCACCGCCATCCCACAGCCGGACGGGAGCTTCGACGCCGTCATGTGTATCGAGGTCCTGGAGCACCTGCCGGCCCCGGTCGACGCGCTCAGGGAGCTCACGCGGCTTCTGCGTCCGGGCGGCACATTGATCGTGACAGCCCCGTTCTGCTCGCTCACACACTTCTCGCCGTACTTCTTCCAGACAGGCTACAGCCGCTACTTCTACGAGCAGTGGCTCACCGAGTTCGGCCTCGAGATCGTCGACCTTCAGACGAACGGCAACTACTTCGAGTACCTTGCGCAGGAGCTCAGACGGCTGCCCAGCATCGCGCAGCGCTACGCTCCCGGCGCGGTATTCGACCAGCAGACGTTCGCGGCGCTCGGCATCGTGCTCGACGCGCTGGCGCGCTCCTCGGACCGTGACTCCGGCTCCGACGAGCTGCTCGCGTTCGGGCTACACGTGGCAGCCCGCAAGCGAATCGCAAGGCTCGGCTCCGACGCCGGAACCGCCGCCGAGAGTGAGGGCTGACATGGATCGCGCGAAGTTCGCGGCCGACTGGGCGCGCTACCGGCAGATGGAGGGCGCAGAGGAGCTCAGGGAGTCCGACGCTTACCCATGCCTCAACGACGACGTGCCCTCGTCCCCGTACGACCCGCACTACTTCTACCAGGACGTCTGGGCGTTCAAGCGGGTGCTCGCATCGGGGACGAAAGCGCACGTCGACGTGGGTTCCCGCGTGGACTACGTAGGGTTCCTCAGCGCCATCACCGACGTGACATTCGTCGACATCCGCCCGCTGCCGGTGACTCTCGACCGGTTCAGTTGCGTGCCCGGGAGCATCCTGGAGCTGCCGTTCGAGGACGACAGCTGGGACTCGGTCTCGTGCCTGCACGTCGCGGAACACATCGGGCTCGGACGCTACGGCGACCCGCTCAACCCGCTCGGCACGATGCAGGCAGCCGCGGAGCTCTACCGCATCCTCGCCCCCGGCGGGAACCTCTACTTCTCGCTGCCGATCGGCCGCCCGCGCGTGTGCTTCAACGCGCACCGGGTCCACTCCGCCGAGCAGGTCCTGCGCTACTTCGAGGGCGCCCGACTGGTGTCGTTCTCATGCGTCGACGACAGGAGCGTGTTTCACGAGGATGTGGAGCCCGACGTACTTGCAGGTGCGTCGTACGGGTGCGGGATGTTCCACTTCCGCAAGCCTTAAGCGCGGTCTACTCGACGCCGATGTCTCGGTAGAGCCGCCGGTGCTTGTTCACGATGTAGTCGAAGATGTCCTGGTGTGCCTCGACCGCGTCGTCGACCATCGAGCGGCCGTGCTTGCGGTAGAAGAACAGCACCTCCGGGATGGTGCGGACCTGCTTCTTCTTCGCGAGGATCCGAATCCAGAACTCCCAGTCCTCGTAGCCGCTCTTCATCGCCTCGTCGAAGCCACCTACCTTCTCCCACAGGTCGCGCCGGAACACCGACGCGCAGCAGATGGCGTTGCGCGGGAGGATGTCGTAGACGGTGCGCACCTCGGGAAGCGCGTACGCGGTGTCGTCATCGCCGAAGTTCTGCTGGTAGGCACGCACGATCCCCACGCCGGTCGTGAACAGCGGCACGGCCTTCTCGAGGTACGTCGGGTGAATCATGTCGTCGGCGTCGAGCGGCAGGATGTACTGCCCCGTGGATGCGGCGATACCGGCGTTGCGCGCCGCCGAGAGCCCCTTGTTCTCCTGCTCGACGAGCACGACCTCGGGGTAGCGGCGAGCGACCTCTGAGGTGTCATCCGGCGAACCGTCGTTGACGACCACGACCTCGACGTCCGGGTAGGTCTGAGCGAGCGCGCTCCGAATCGCGTCCGGCAGGTACTCCGCTTGGTTGTAGCAGGGTATGACGACGGAGACCCGGCCGGGCTGTACCACGCGACGCCGCCCTCTCTCAGCTGTTGCGCTCGACGAAGAAGTCGGCCATGGCGGCGAGCATGTCGCGGGCACCGCTTCTGGGGAGCTCGGCGATCAGTGCCTGCTTCGCGTCGCCGACAAGATCGCTCGCGAACGTGCGCGCGAAGTCGACCGACCCGGCCTCCCGCATGATCGTCACCGCCTCGTCGAGCTCGGCGGCGTCGGTCGTGCGCGCCGAGAGCAGCGCGAGCAGCCGCTCCCGCTTCTCTGAGTGCTCGAGGGCGTGGACGGCGATGAGCGTGCGCTTGCCCTCGGTGATATCGGAACGGAAGTCCTTCTTCGTGGCCTCGCGCGTGCCGACAAGGTTGAGCATGTCGTCCTGGATCTGGAACGCGAGCCCCGTCGCCATACCGAACGCCCGCAGCGTCGCGATCTGCGTCTCCGACCCTCCGCCCACGATCGCCCCGACGGCGAGTGGCACCGCACCCGAGTAGAACGCGGTCTTGTGGTTCGCCATGAGGAGGTAGTCCTCGGTCGTCAGGTCGAAGCGATCGTCGCGAGCCCACCCGATGTCGAGCGCCTGGCCCTCGATCGTGCGCGTGGTCATGTCGACGAGCTCCTTGAGCACGCGCAGCTTGACCGCGTCCTCGAGCGCCGGGTCATCGACGACCGTGCCGGTGACGAGCGAAAGCGCGAGGTCGCCGGCGTTGATCGCGAGCCCGTCGCCCTCCTTGATGTGCAGGCACGGTTCGCCTCGGCGGGTCTGCGAGGCGTCCTCGATGTCGTCGTGGATGAGCGCTGCCGTGTGGAAGTGCTCGATGGCGGCCGCCGATGACCGGGCAAGCTCCGGGTCGCCGCCCACGGCCTCGCACGCGAGCAGGCAGATGAGCGGGCGGTGACGCTTGCCGGCGTTCGCGCTGTACTGCGCGAGGGGACCGTACAGGTAGCGCTTCATGTCGGGATGCGTACCGTCGGTGAAGAACGTGGCGAGGTAGTCGTCCATCTTCTTGGAGTTTCGCTTGAGATAGAGCTCGAAGCCGAACATGGCCCTCCCCGAGAGGAAATCCCGCGCGTGCGGCGCGTGTACCTGACCGGTGGAATCGTGCAGGAATCGCGCCCGTCCGCCACCCGCGTAATGGTAGCAGACGTGCCACCGGGCAGCGGCGATATTGCGCGGGTAGTCGATAGGCGTACGATTGGCATGACGTCGATGCCGCACCACGTGCGGCCTTCAGCAGAGGAGGGGCTGATGAACCAGGATCCGACGCTCTACGGCGATTCGGGAGTGGGGGCCGTCGCCGGCATCTTCAGTGGTGTGATGGGGCTCGTGTACTTCGCCGTCATCGTTCTCATCATCGTCGCGATGTGGAAGGTGTTCACGAAGGCGGGCGAGCCCGGCTGGTACTCGATCATCCCGATCTGGAGCACGCTCGTGCTCCTCAGGATCGTCGGGCGCCCGATGTGGTGGATTCTGCTCATGCTGATCCCGCTCGTGAACCTCGTGATCCTCATCATGGTGTACAACGACCTGTCCAAGTCGTTCGGGAAGGGTGTGGGCTTCACCGTGGGCCTCATCTTCCTCCCGTTCATCTTCATGTTGATTCTCGGCTTCGGCAGCGCGCAGTACGTGGGACCGGGCGGCGTCGCCGCAGCACCGGCGCCCGCCGCGCCGCCGGCATACCAGCCGCCCGCACCCAGCGTGTAGCGCGCGCGACACACACCAGATGACGAAACGCCGTCGCGGTCGGCCCGCGGCGGCGTTTCTGCGTCGGGTGACCCGTTCGAGTCACGCGCGGTCTTCTCGGAAGCCTTTCTCGAGGAAGACCCCGTCGCGCGTGAAGCGGCGCTTGTAGGTGAGCAGCAGCGCCGCGACGCTGCCGAGCGCGGTGGCGGCAGCTACCATCAGCATCACGACGATCTGGTAGCCGGTGGCGGTCACGGGATCGGCGCCGGCGAGGATCTGCCCCGACATCATGCCGGGGATGAAGACGATGCCCGCGGCCGCCATCGAATTGATCGTGGGAATGAGCCCGGCGCGCAAAGCGAGCCTGATGGCGCCGTGCGACGCCTCCCACGGAGTCGCGCCCAGCGCTGTCAGCGCGAGCACCTCCTCCTCACGGGCGTCGAGATCGGCGAAGACGCGCTCGAGCGCGAGCGCGATGCCCGTCATCGAGTTGCCGATCACCATGCCCGCGAGCGGGATCACGTACTGGGGCAGGTACCACGGCTCCACCTGCACGATCACCCCGGTGACCGAAAAGGTCACGATGAAGCCGGTGAGCGCCATCGACACGAACGCGCTTCCGAAGATGCCACGCGGGGCATCGGGGCTCCGCTTGAGGATGATCTGCGCGGCCATGACGACCATCAGCAGCACGATCCCGACCACGAGCCACGGCGAATCGATGCCGAACACCCAGCGCAGCACGAACCCCAGAACGAGAAGTTGCACGTACGTCCGCACGGTGGCGATCGCCAGGTCCTTCGTGATGCCGAGCGAGAGCCGTATCGAGACGATTCCGACGAACACGACGAACAGCGTCGCGAGCGCGAGCTGCCACGGCCCGATGACGATCACCCCGCCGGCCGCCCCGGTCACGATGCCGCCTCGCCTTCGGCTGCGAGCAGGCCCTTCGCGAGGCGCAGCCGTCGCGAGGCGAGGCCGTCGCTGCGATGGTGCCGCACGCGCACGACGCCTCCCCCGGCCGAAGCGAACTCGCGCGTCAGCGAGCCGACAGCCTCCGCAGACGCCTCGTCCAGCGCGGCGTCAGGTTCGTCGAGCAGCAGCACGCGAGGCGACGTCAGCAGCACCCGCGTGAGTGCCACGCGTGCAGCCTGTCCCACCGACAGCCGCGCGGCGTCGCGGTCGAGCCCGACGTCGCCCATGCCGACGCGCCCGAGGGCTGCCGCAAGTGATGAGTCGCCGGGGCGCGGCTGCGCGTGCCGGACGTGCAGGGTCCAAGGGAGCAGCAGATTCGTGCGCACGTCACCGTCGACGATCGCCGGCTTCTGCGGCAGGAGCGCCACCTGCGAGCGCCACACGCTCGGCGCGATCTGCTCGGCGGGTACGCCATCGAGCTCAAGGTGCGCACTCGCGCCCGGCAGCAGCCGCGCGAGGGCGCGAAGCAGCGTCGTCTTGCCGGAGCCGGACGGGCCGACGATGTCGACGATCTCGGCCGCGTCGAGCGAGAGCTCGATGGCGTCGAGGACGCGGGCGGCACCACCCTCGGCGGGCAGGACCGCGGTGATGTCACGCGCGCGCAGGAGCGGCGTCATTCGCTGCGCACCTCCGAGAGACCCGCCGCGTCGGGGTCGACGGCCGCCGCCTGCGCGTCCCCTCGCGCCTGCTCGAGCGCCGCGATGCGCCGCCCGTCTCGGCGGATGACCGGGCTCGTCCCGAACAGCAGGTCGTTCTCGAACGAGATGCGCTCGAGGGTCACGAGCTCGCGCGCCAACTGCATGACGTTGCCGACGACTTCGGGCGAATCGAGTGTCAGGTCGTGCAGGTCCACGCCGTCGAGCTTGCCCTTCTTCCTGGCGTGGACGTACGTCTTCCACATCGCTCCCCGGATGCGCCGCGTGGACGACCTCGTGCGCAAGGCGTCGAGGATGCCATCGCGGATACGAGCCAGCTCGTCGGCGGCCGGGCGTTTGGGGAGTGCAGCGAGTTCGCGACCGATCGCGTCCGCGCGCGGACGGTCCGTCTCCTGTACCAGGAACTTCAGCACGTGCCACGCGTCGTACAGGTCACGGGCTCGAACGACCTCGCGATCGCGCAGCCACAGCCACGCGTGCAGCCGGCGGCGCGCGTCCCACCACATGAGCGGGTTCGCGAGCGACTCGTCGGAGATCAGGAAGATGCCTTCGCGCGCGAGGAGCTCGCCGAACACTCCCGTACCGCGCTGCTCGGTCCGCCGCTTGCCGACGCGCGCCTTGGCGAGCCCGCACGTGGGCGAGGTCTCCTTCGCGATGAACGCGACGACGCCAGCGCGGCGCAGCGCGGCGAGCGCATCGGTGCAGCCCCGCACGAGCGGGTCGGTGACGTCATTGCCGTGCCGGTCGCGCACGGCCGCGTCGCCCGCCAGCACCTCGGCGCCGGTGCCTGTGAGATGGATCGGGGTCCTCGGCACGCCGAAACCGGCGAGGCACTCGGGGCAGACCGGGGTGAACACGAAGTCGGTGCGCTCCCGCCCGAGCACGGCCAGCGAGTCGAACCCTCGACCGTTGTAGCGCACGGGGCACCCGAACGCGCACGCGCTGATGCCGACGTGCACCTTCTTGGAGATGACTTCGGCCACGCTCGTCCTCCTCGGCGGTCCGCAAGCGCGCGCCCGTCGTGAGCCCGACCTCTCGCCGCAAGCGGTTTGTACCCGCTCTCGCCGGGCGGTGGCAGCTACTTGGGCGTGATGACGTACTCGATACGCACCGGCTTGTCCGGCTGCGACGTGACCGTGACGATGCCGTCGGCGTCCTCGTTCGAGATCGTGAGCAGTGTCACCTTCTGCTCCTCGTTGCTCGCGTCGATCGCCTCGACCTTCCACGCGGCCTGCTTGAGCCCCTCGCCCACCCCGGCGAGCACGTCATCGTAGGGGTCGGGCGTGTTCAGGACCGTGGAGTACGACGCGCCCTGGGGAGTCTTGGTCGTCTTCGACTTCGCCACGACCGCACCCGGCCACAGCGCGACCGTCTCGGGGAAGCCCTCGGTTATCGTGCCTTCGACGGAGGCGCCGGGCACCGCGATCGTCGCCTCGACGGTGACCGTCTTGGGGTCGGGCGCGAACTGCTTGTCGAGCACGGCCTTCACCGAGCAACCCGACAGTGCGAGCGCGGTCGCGACCATCGCGACCACTACCGACAAGCGAACACGCATCGCCTCCCCTTTCCCATGCGAGCCACGCACCGGCGACCGGGCCGGTGCGGAAACGTCTGCGGCCGCCGCGCGAGCGGTCGGCCGGTGAGCACACGTGGCGGAGGCGTGTGCGAATCGAACACACCCGGGACGCTCTTCACGCCCCACGCTGGTTTTGAAGACCAGGGGCCCCACCAGGAACCATCCGCCTCCATCGGCGCATTGTCCCGACGCCCGCAGGCAGTGTCAAACGCGGGGTGGTGCGTGAGGGTTTTCTCACTCGGCTCTCATCTGGCCCTCACCCAAGCGGCCGATGCTGGGAAACGAAGGAACCCAAAGGTCAGGGGAGTACCTCCATGGCACGAATCAAGAGCTGGGCGCAGACGAACCGCCTCGTAGCGATCCTCATCGGAGGTGCGCTGGTAGCAGGCGTCCTCGGCGCCGCCTTCCTCGGAGTCGCGAAGGCGACCGACAAGTCCGGCTTCTGCGGAGCCGCCTGTCACGAGATGGGCCCATTCTATGATGCGTGGGCCGAGGGCCCGCACAAGGATGTGGCCTGCATCGAGTGCCACGTCGAGCCGGGCGAAGTCGCGCGGCTGACCCACAAGGTCGAGGCCATGAAGGAACTCGCCGCCCACGTGCAGGGCGACACACTGTTCCCGCGCGACACCAAGCCCGAGGTTCCCGACTCGCGCTGCATCCGGTGCCACGAGGACATCAAGCCCGCGATCTCCGGCTTCGATCACGCGACCCATGCGAAGGGCAAGCCGTGCATGCAGTGCCACGGCGAAGCGGGCCACGATGTCACGACCGCCGCCCTGCGCGATGCGGGCGTCCTGAACCCCGCAGCCGCCTCAGCCGCGGCGTCGGCCGAGACCACCGAGGCGACCGTCGACGGCGGTGCCGCCGATCTTCCAGGTCACAAGTCGGTCAGCTGTTCCCAGTGTCACGTGATGTCGACGACCCCCTGTTCCTCGTGCCACACCACCGAGCACAAGCCGCGCGGCGAGTGTTCGTCATGTCACCAGCCCGCCGAGACGTTCACGTTCACGCACCCCGCCAGCGGCGTGGACTGCGCCTCGTGCCACAAGCTCCCCGCGAACCACACCACCAAGACCCAGTGCGCGTCGTGCCACCCGGCGCCGGGCAAGAGCTGGGACTACAACCACGACAACGCCGAGAAGTGCGCGTCGTGCCATGTGCGCCCGGCCAAGCACCGCGCCGGCGACTGCGCGAGCTGCCACGACAACGCCGGCAAGAACTGGGCGTTCGACCACCCGGCCAGCAGCAGTGCGTGCGCCTCGTGTCACGATCGTCCTTCCGGGCATCGCGCCGGCAGCTGCTCCGGCTGTCACAAGAACACCGGCAAGAACTGGGCGTTCGCTCATCCTGCGAACGGTACGAACTGCGCGAGCTGCCATGCGCGTCCGTCAGGGCACCGGAGCGGTTCGTGCGCGAGCTGCCACAAGCGCGCCGGTTCCAGTTGGGCGTTCTCGCACCCGGGCTCGGGATCGAGCTGCTCGAGCTGCCACAACCGTCCCGGCGGACACAAGAGCGGCCAGTGCTCCAGTTGCCACAAGCGCACCGGCACGAGCTGGGCGTTCTCCCACCCCGGCAACGGCTCGAAGTGCTCGTCGTGTCATAACCGTCCCGGCGGACACAAGAGCGGCTCCTGCTCGAGCTGCCACAAGCGTGCCGGCAAGAGCTGGGCGTTCTCGCACCCGGGCAGCGGCTCCAGCTGCTCGAGCTGCCACAAGCGCCCCTCCGGCCACGAGAGCGGATCCTGCACGAGCTGCCACAAGAGCCCTGGCAAGAGCTGGGCGTTCTCGCACCCGGGTAGTGGCGCCAACTGCTCCGGATGCCACAACCGACCGTCCGGACACTCGAGCGGTCAGTGCTCGACGTGCCACAACAACCCCGGCAAGAGCTGGGCGTTCTCCCACCCGCGTATCCCGGGAGGCGAGCACCGCTCGACGAGCTTCTCGTGCACCAAGTGCCACCCGAACGGCTACAACAGCTACTCGTGCACGTCGTGCCACGACTCGAACAACCCCGATGACTAGCGCCGCCGGGCCCGGAATTTGCGACAATGCCCCTGTCCACGACGATCGAAGCTGGATCCGATGAAGAGCACACTCAAAGTCGCGCTCGCTGTCGTCGCCCTGCTGGGAGTGGCGACGGTGGCGTTCGCAGTCGCCGGCGGTAGCGGATCGCCGAGTGCCGATGACGTGACCAATGTGGTCACCAACCGCCCGCTCGACAGCTCTCCGCTCGCCACGACCACGCCGGCTGCGACCGCGGACACCGCCGACTCCTCCAAAGCACCGAAGGCCAAGGGCCGCGCGTCGAAGCCGACTTCCGTGCGCGCGCGCACCATCGCGCCCACCGTCACCTCCACGAAGGATGCCGACTCGGGTAAGAAGAAGAGCAAGCCGTCGAAGAAGGACGACCCCGCGAGCGGCGCGGACAAGTCCGACGATGACGATGATGACGACTTCGAAGTCGTGAAGCCGGGCGTCCACGACAGCGACGATGATGATGACGATGATGACTCCGACGATGACGACGAGCACGACAAGTCCAAGTCGGGGGGCGACATCAAGGGGAGGAAGTAGCGTGCGCATCCTGGTGGTCGAGGACGAAGACAGCATCGCATCGTTCGTAGTCAAGGGACTGACCGCCGAGGGGCACACGGTCGAGCGGGCCGCCACCGTCTCCGAGGCCATCGCGCTCGGCACGACGTACGACTACGACCTGATCCTCCTCGACCTCATCCTTCCCGACGGCCGGGGCACCGACGTGCTCACCACGATCCGTGTCGGGCGTCCTGATGTGCCGATCATCGTCGTGAGCGCGTTGGGCGACGTCGACGACAAGGTCGACCTGCTCGATGCCGGCGCCGACGACTACCTCGTCAAGCCGTTCGCATTCGCCGAGCTCGCGGCACGTGTCCGCGCAGCCGCTCGACAGGGCGCCGCGTCAGCGCGCGTGCTCACGGCCGGCGACATCACGCTCGACACCAAGACCCGGGTGGCGACACGCGGCGACGACATCCGAGTCGATCTCCCCACCCGCGAGTATGCGCTCCTCGAGTACCTCATGCGCCACGCGAGCCAGATCCTGACGCGTCAGCAGATCCTCGATGCGGTCTGGGGCATCGGCTTCGATGCAGGCAGCAACGTCGTCGACGTGTACGTGAGCTACCTGCGCCGCAAGCTCGACCGCCGCGACGAACCCTCGGTCATCGAGACGGTTCGCGGCGCCGGGTACCGTGTCCACGCGTAAGCGGCGCCTCTCGGCGAGTGGTCGCGTCGCCCTCACGATGACGCTCGCCACGACGGTGGCGGTCATCACGCTGTGCTTCATCGCGTACGCGATCACCCTGCGAAACCTCACCGCCGAGGTGGACCGCACCCTCGTGCGCGAGGCGTCCGCGTTCTCGGCGGCGGTGCGTAGCGCCCCGGCAAGCGAGGCGCTCGTCGGCGCGACGCGCACCTATCTCGCGGGGCGCACGGGAGGCCAGGCGGGCGTGAGCCCGATCCTCATCCTGGCGCTCGCCGGCGGCCGGACCATCTCGAACTCCGAGATCCGCCTCGACACCGCGCCCGGCAACTCCTCGCTACGAACCACGGTCACCGCGCCCGTCTTCGGCGACGTGACCTTCGACGGCGGCACGTACCGCACGCTCTCTGTACCGGTCGTGGGCACCGGCGGAACGCCACTCGGCACGTTCCAGGTCGCGCTGGCCGAGGGCGTGGCCACCTCGATCGCCGGCTCGGTGGCGGGCTCGCTCGGCGCCGCGGGCGTGGTCGTGGTGCTGCTCGGCTCGCTCCTCTCGGTGTGGGCCGCGCGGCGTTCACTCGCCCCCCTCACCGACATGGCCGAGGCCGCCTCGGCGATCTCGCTCGCCTCACCCGGCAAGCGCATGGACTACGACGGACCGGAAGACGAGCTGGGCATGCTCGCGCACGCGCTCAACGGGATGCTCGAACGCCTCGAACACGCCTACGCCGAGCAACGCCGCTTCGTCGCCGATGCGAGCCACGAACTGCGCACTCCTGTGGCGATCGTCCGAGGCAACGTCGAGCTGCTGCGCACCGGGAGATTGGAAGGCGTCGACGCGCTGCAGGGACTCGAGATGATCGACTCCGAGTCGGAACGCATGAGCCGGTTGCTCGATGAACTGCTGGCGCTCGCCCGGCTCGAAAGCCACGTGCACACCTTCCAGCCGCTGGAGGTGCGGACGATTCTCGACGAGGGTGCGGGCCGGGTGCGGGCGCTCGGCGACCGCACGGTCACCGTCGAGGGCCGGGCGGGCCTGTGGACGGAGGGCGACCCCGATCTCCTCGACCAGGCGCTGCTCAATGTGCTCAAGAACGCGTTCTCCCACACGGCCGACGGCGGCACCATCGCGTTGTCGTGTGAAGCCGATGACCAGCAGGTCTACCTGCGCGTGACGGACGACGGCCCCGGCATCCCTCACGACGAGCTGGAGCGCATCTTCGACCGCTTCTACCGCGCCCAGGGGCCTCGACCGGGAGACTCCGGTGGCGCGGGACTCGGTCTCGCCATCGCGCAGCGGCTCGTGGACCTGCACGGAGGCACTATGACCGCCGAGAACGTGGAGGGTGCGGGTGCGCGCTTCACCATCATCCTGCCGCGCATCCCTGCGCCCAGCGATGCGCTACTGACCCCGTAGGACGCGCAGGTCGCCCACGCGCTTCGTGACACCGCGGGCGTCGAAGTACTCGAGGAGCGGGATCGCGTACTTGCGGCTCACCCCCAGCGCGTTGCGCAGATCCGCTGCGGTCGCACCCTGCGGCCGACGGCCGATCTCCTCGGCGATGGTCGTGCGGGCATCTTCGATCGCCGCCGCCGAGAAGTGCAGCTCGCTGTTGACGCGCACGACGCGCCCATCGTTGACGAGCTTGCCGAGCACCTTGCGGGTCGTCCCCTGCTCCACGCCCGCACTCGCTGCCAGCTCGGCCACGCTGCCTGGCTCGAGACCTTGGGACTCGATGAGCGGAAGCAGCGCCGCCTCTGCGTCGGCCTCGGCGTTGTGAGCGGTGACGGCGGCACGCGGGTGGTAGGCCTGCCCGCCGTCGACCGTGACCGCGCCGCGTTCGGCTCCGCGCGCGAGGACCTCGTCGAAGACCTTGGGCTCGACACGCTTGTCGACGAGGTCGCGAAGTGCGCTCTTCGAGATGCCGGTCGTCGTGGGGTTGGCGTCGTGGAACGCGAGCAGCTCGCGCTCGACACCCGCGACGAGCGCCTCGAGCGCGTCCGGCGTGACGAAGTACGTATCGCTGCCCACCTTCAGACGGTCGAGTCTGGCCCGGTTGAGCTCGTCGGCGACGACACCTCGCGTCACGCCGAGCGCAGCCGCCACCTGGGCCGATGTCATCGGCACGCCACGCGCCGCGAGCAGGCCGGTCGACGCGCTCGAGAGGTCGTGGGCGACGAGGGCCGCCAGCAGCTCGCGCTCGTGGTCTTTGAGCTGCGTGCGCCTCGGCGGAAGCGCGTCGAGCACGATGCCGCCGCCGATCGTGTAGACCGGCGAGTAGCTGCGCACGATGAAATGGTCTCCGTAGCGCGGGGCGAGCGGCTCCTCGAGGCGCACCTGCGCGAGCCCTGCTTCGCCGGGCAGGAGCTGCTCGGCGTCCATGAGCAGCACCCTTCCGAGCACCTCGCGCGTCCCGTGGTTGATGTGAACGCGTGCGCCCGACACGAACGGCTTGTCCTCCCCCGGCATGCCCAGGTAGGTGAAACGCGCGTCGAAGCGATCGGTGACGGTGAGCGTGTCCGGCGCAGCTATGACGTCGCCGCGCGCGATGCCGTGGCGCTCGACGCCTGCGAGGTTGATCGCGACGCGCTGCCCGGCGTGCGCCTCATCCACGGCCGCGCCATGCACCTGCACACTGCGGACCCTGGCGCGCTCCCCCTCCGGGTAGATCTCGACTGCGTCATCGCGCTTCGCCGAGCCGGACCACATCGTGCCGGTCACGACCGTTCCGGCACCCGCGATGGTGAAGACGCGGTCGACGGGCAGCCGCATCGGCAGGTCGGCGTGCCGCGCGGTCGCCTGTGCGGCGACGGTATCGATGGTCGCGAGCAGCTCCGGAAGCCCGGTGCCGGTGCGAGCGCTCACGGCGACGATGGGCGCACCTTGGATGCTGGTGCCACCGAGCAGCTCCTCCACATCGGAGCGGACGATGTCGATCCACTCGTCGTCGGCCAGGTCCGCCTTCGTGATGGCGACGACCCCGCGCTCGATGCCGAGCAGGTCCACGATCGCGAGATGCTCGCGGGTCTGGGGCATGACGCCGTCATCGGCGGCGACCACGAGCAGCACCACGTCGATGCCGGTGGCGCCAGCCACCATCTGGCGCACGAACTTCTCGTGACCAGGGACGTCGACGACGCCCATCGCGCGGCCGCTGGGGAGCTTGAGCTGTGCGAAGCCGAGCTCGATCGTGACGCCGCGCTCCTGCTCCTCAGGCAGTCGGTCCGGATCGGTACCGGTGAGCGCTTTCACGAGCGCGGACTTGCCGTGGTCGATGTGCCCGGCGGTGCCGAGGACGAGCGAGGGAGCTGCCACGGTCGCCGTCCTAACCCTTACCGAGAACCGCGGCGAGTCGTGCGACGACGACGTCCTCCTCGGCGGTGCCCTGCAGGGTGCGCGGGTCGAGCAGCAGGCGGTCGTCCTTGACGCGCGCGACCACCGAGGGTTCGCCGCCGCACCGGACGAGCGTCTCGAGCTTGGTGACGGGCATCGAGCGCGGTGCGATCGCGACCACGGCGCTCGGGATGTCCGCGAGCGGCAGGGCACCGCCGCCCGCACGGGCGATGTCGTCGGCGGTGGTGATGTCGGCGGCGTCACCCACGGCCGCCCGGATGCGCTCGGCAAGCGACGTCGCACGCACGCGGACCTCGGACTGCGGCGCGGTGAGCATGCGCAGCGTGGGGACCTCGGCGAGCGCGCGCTCCTCGTCGAGGTACGCGTAGAGCGTCGCCTCGAGCGCCGCGAGCGTCATCTTGTCGAGCCGCAGCGCCCGGGCCATCGGGTGCTTCTTGAGCCGCATCACGACGTCCGAGCGGCCGACGATGAGCCCGGCCTGCGGCCCGCCGAGCAGCTTGTCGCCGGACGCGGTGACGATCGCGGCTCCGGCCGCGACCGACGCGCCGACCGTGGGCTCGTCGGCGATCCCGAACCTCGAGAGGTCGATGAGCACGCCGGAGCCCTGGTCCTCCATGACCGGCACGCCGTGCAGCGCGCCGAGGTGTACGAGTTCCGCCAGCGTGACCTCATCGGTGAAACCCACGACGCGGTAGTTGCTCGAGTGCACCTTGAGCATGAGCCCGGTCTTCTCGGAGAGTGCGCCCTCGTAGTCTGAGAGGTGCGTCTTGTTGGTGGTGCCGACCTCGACCATACGCGCGCCGGACTCGGCCATGATGTCGGGGATGCGGAACGAGCCGCCGATCTCGACGAGCTGTCCACGGCTCACGATCGCTTCGCGCCCGCGCGAGAGTCCCGCGATGCCGAGCATGACGGCCGCGGCGTTGTTGTTGACCGCCATCGCTGCCTCGGCGCCGGTCAACCGGCACAGAAGCGACTCGACGTGCACGTGCCTGCTGCCGCGCTCACCGCTCTCGACGTCGTATTCGAGCGTCGAGTAGCCGCTCGCGACCTCGGCGACCGCAGCTGCCGCGCGCTCGGAGAGCACGCTACGGCCGAGGTTGGTGTGGACGATGATGCCGGTCGCGTTCACGACCCGGCGCAGTGACGGCCTCGACGCGAGCGTCGCGCGGGCGATCGCGTCGCGCGCGACCGACTCGCCGGACGGCTCGAAGGACTCGCCGGCGAGCAGGCGGCTGCGAGCGTCGTCGATCGACGCGCGCACCGCATCGACGACGAGCGCGCGAGGTAGTCCGGCGAGCGTCTCGGCGAGAACCGGGTGCGCGAGCACGTCGTCGGTCTTGGGGAGGGTGCGCAGCAGCGCATTCGTATCCATGGCCCGATGATACCCGAGTAGGGTCCCCGACGCGCCCGTGGCGGACACGCTGAAGCACGGAGGCCTTCCTGCCGATAACTTCCACGTGAACCGAGCAACGGAACCCTGACGAGGAGCGATCATGGCGGCAGACGACGTACTGTGGGACGAGCAGCTCTCGACGGGCGATCTCGATGTCGACGCCCAGCACAGGCAGCTGTTCGAGCTGGTGGGCAGCATGGAGCAGCAGATCGCCGACGGCCGAGGCCACGAGGCCGTGCGCGACTCCATCGACGATCTCGCCGAGTACGCACGGTCCCACTTCTCCTTCGAGGAGTCGCTCATGGAGCGCGTCGGCTACCCCGGGCTGCCGGCGCATGAAGCTCAGCATCGCGCCTTCGCCGAGGAGGTCACCAGCTTGCGCGACCAACTGGTGGCCGGCCAGTTCGTCTCGCCCCGAGGCCTGCTCGACTACCTGCGCTCGTGGCTCGTCCATCACATCGCTGTCGAGGATCGCAGGATCGGCGAGCATATCCGCGCGACGGCCGAGTAGCTCAAGCGCGACCCGCCGCCCGCGCGCCGATTCCCGCCGCCCGCCGACGCGCGCCCACCGCCGCCCGACCACGCCCGCACGCACGCATCCATCGGGCTAGACTGGCCTCGCGCGCAGGAGGGAGCCGCCCGTGGGACCGATCATCATCCAGACCGAGCGGCTGAATCTCAGGGCATGGACGGGCAAGGACCGCGAGGCCTTCGCGTTGATCGCGCACGAGCCCGAGATCGTCTTCTGGCTCAACCGAGGCGAACCCTTCGCCGCCGATCAGATCGACGGCTTCATCACGCGCCAGACCGACAACCAGCGCGTGCGCGGCTGGTGCCGGTGGGCGCTCGAGCTGCGCGGGCCGGGGACGGGCGACCCGACGGGCGTCGTGGGCTTCTGCGGGTTCGGCTGCAACCTCGCACCCGATGTCGAACTGGGCTGGACACTGCTCCCGCAGCTGTGGGGGCGCGGGCTCGCGACCGAGGCCGGCAAGGCGGCGCTCGCCTACGGCTTCGACGTCGTCGGGTTCCCAGCGGTCCACTCGGCGATTCTGCCGGAGAACGCGGCTTCACGTGCCGTCGCCGACAAGTGTGGGCTCGTGCTCGACGGGGTGTACCTCGACGACGGCGAGCCGGTGCTTCGCTACGTCGCGCACAACCCGCACCCCGACCGGGAACCGGACGAGAAGTTCGTGCGCACGTGCGACGGGAGCGGGCCGTCCCTGCTCCGACGGTCGTCGTCGGCTACGCGATCGTAAGGACGTCCGGGTCCGCAACGAGTGCCGCGACGCTGTCCGGCATGGTCCCGACCTCGCCCACGGCGAGTTCGTCTTTGAGTCCCAGGAAGTCGAGGCACGTGCCGCACACCTTGACCGCGACGCCGTTCTCCGCGAGAAGCGCGAGGTCGTCGAGGGAGGTCGAGCCCGTGCAGGCGAGCCGTACGCCCTCGTTCATGAACATGACGGCTCGCGGGCGTTCTTCGTTGCGGGCGAGCGAATAGAGGAAGTTCTTCATGAGTATCGCGCCGAGCTCCTCGTTGCCTCGGCCGATGGTGTTCGTGACGATGAAGACGCGCTTGGCCATGGGAGGCCCCCTCGGATAGCGGTGACGGATACGAAAGTTCCGAGGAGATTATAGCGCGAGGCGGGAGTGCGGCTGTCCGGCGGCCCGCTGCCGATTGCCGGCAGCCGGGGGCCGGGGCGCCGAGTGCTGGCCACCCACCGGCCGCTGCGGTCAGGCGACGGTGACGACGCCGGGCGCGCCCGCGACGAACTCGCCGACGGTAGCCGCGAGCTGACCGCGGGACTCAAGTGCGTCGATGAGGTCTGCGACGCGGTCGGGTGCGACCGCCATCATCAGTCCACCGCTCGTCTGCGGGTCGCAGAGCACGCGCAGCCACAGGCCTCGGTCCGCATCCCACCGCCAGTCGATGAAGTCGCCTGCCCACGCGATGACATCGGCGGTGCGACCCGGCACCACGTTGTCCGCTGCGTAGTCGAGCACGCGGTCGAAGAGCGGCACCTCGTGCGCAACGAGACGAGCCGCGACCCCGCTCGCCTCGGCCATCTCGTGCAGGTGGCCGAGCAACCCGAAGCCGGTCACATCCGTCGCGGCATTCACTCCCACCTCGACCATCGCCTCGCAGGCAAGCCGGTTGAGCGCCGCCATCGACTCGACGACCTCACGGGCGGTCTCTTCGGTCTCGAGCCCGCGCTTGATGGCGGTCGCGATGATCGCGGTGCCGATGGGCTTCGTGAGCACGATCATGTCGCCGGGCTTTGCGCCGCGGTTGCGCACGACCTTGTCGGGGGCGACGACACCCATGACCGACAGCCCGAACTTCGGCTCCTTGTCGTCGATGGTATGCCCACCCACCGTGACCGCGCCCGCCTCGGCGACCTTCTCGGCGCCGCCTCGCACGACCTCGCCCACGATGTCGGGGCCAAGCGAGCACGGGAACGCGAGCAGGTTCATCGCCGTGAGAGGGCGGCCTCCCATCGCGTAGATGTCGGAGAGTGAGTTGGCGGCGGCGATGCGGCCGAAGTCGTACGGGTCGTCGACGATGGGCGTGAAGAAGTCGACCGTCAGCAGCGTGGCGAGGTCGGGAGTGAGCTGGTAGACCGCTGCATCGTCGCTGGTCTCGAAGCCGAGAAGCAACGCATCGGTGTTGCCGGGAGCTATCTTGTCGAGTACCGCCTTGAGGTCACCCGGACCCCACTTGGCGGCTCAACCGGCTTTGGTGGAGAGCTGGGTGAGACGGATGCGCTCCCGCTCGTCGGTCATGGGGTCACCTCCTCACGCGTACGAGACCCGCAGCGCGAGCACGCCATTCGGCTCGACGCTCACGCCGAACGTCGGCCCGCCCACCGCTACGGGCGCTCCGCCGCGGACGTCGGTGATTGAGGCGATGCGCCGGTCGGTCGACAGCGTCGGCGAGGTCTTCTCGGGGGCGTGGTTGATGAGGATCAGGATGTCCTCGGCCTCGCCCTGCAGGAGCGCGACCTCCACCTCCGGCATGTCGCAGTCAACCGGTGCACCGCACCCGGCCGAGCGTGCCACGGCTCCGTAGACCTCCCGCAGCATCGCGGCGACCGGCGCGGGCGTCGCCCACGGGTCACCCTGCGCGATAGCGCGCTCGATCGGCGCCGCGATGTAGACCGCGCGGCCCTGACCCACCGAGTTCACCGTGAGCAGCGGGCTGCCCTTCGCATCGGTGGCGACGATCGTCGCGGTCGCACCTGAGAGAAGCGCGAAGTTGGAGACGTCGAAGTGTGCGTCGAAGCTCGTGAGCGCGCCGAGCATGTCGTCTTGGGCCACACGGCACGACAGCACCTCGCCAGGGCCCGCGTCCCCGCGAAACTCGACGCCGAAGAGGTCTCGGATGCCGGCGTGCGCGTCGCCGCCGCCGTAGGACAGCACGAGCGAGCCACCGGCCTGCACGAATGCGGTGAGTCGTTCCCAGGTGTCATCGGCGAGGTTGAACGCGCTCGGGATGATGATGACCGAGTACTCCGAGAACTCGTCTTCCTCATACGCGATGGTCACCGGCACGTGCGCCTGCTTCGCGCCGACGAAGGCAGCAAGGCAGGCGCGCGCATCGAAGAGCGACGCGAGGTCCGGCAGCGGGTTGAACCGCTCCGACGGGATGATGATCGCGGTGCGCTCGGGCGTCTGGACGAACTGCTTGAGGTCGATACGCGCCGCCGATCGCACGAATCGGCGGGCCTCTGTCCACGACGGCTTGACTTCGCCCTCGGCATCCACGAGCCCGACGAGCGTCTCGAACGGGTCGAGGTAGTACGGCTCGCGACGGTCCGTCTCCAGATCGCGCAACCGGCGAGCCAGCACGCCCGCCGCGCGGTTCGCAAGCGCCGACCAAAGCGCCGTGCGCATCGCGGCTGCCTCCTCGGCGGCCGAGAAGTCGAGCGAGAGCACGCCCGCATCGTCGAGCAACACCGGCTTGCCACGATTGCCCGCCCGCAGCAGGAACGCTTCAAGGTACGTGGACGGCCCGGACGTGACCGGCCCCTCCGCGGCATAGGCGCGATACGCCGCCGTCACGTGGCTCACGGTGAATTCGCAGCTCTCGACCGCCTCACGCGCGTCGACCCCGGTCGCGCGCAAGAAGGTCTCGGCATCGACGCCGAGCGCGATGGGACGCTTGGGGTCAAGTTCGCGCACGGCCTCGCGCATCGTCTCAGTCCACTCGTCAAGCGCGGCCTTGTTCACGAAGCCGGACAGGAACGCCTCGTTGGCGAGTTGCCACGCGAAGACTCCCGCGTCCGAGCGCAGCTGCGTGACGACCTTCTGGACGAGAGAGGTCTCGCGCTCGATCAGATAGGAGTCGGTGCGCGGGTCGCGCTTCTTCCCCCACGGCACGTCGACGAGTTCCGCATGGCGGTCGTCGGCGAAGAAGCAGACGATGGACTGCATCTTCTTCGCCCTCGCGGCTGCAACAAGGTCGAGCAGCTGCTGCAGGCCCTCCTCGCTGTACTGGCCGACCTGCGGCTCGAGCACGCGCCAGGACACGAAGATGCGCACGAGTCCGAAGCGCGCCTCCTCGAGCAGTGCGAGGTCTTCGCCGAGGTCGCGTGCGTACCACGCGTCCGGCGTGGCAGACTCGCTGTCGAGCGGGTACAGCGACACGCCCACCGGGAACAGCGGGTTGCGCCGCGGAATGCGCGCCGGAGGCTTCGGGGTAGCGTCAACCGATGGCGTCGGCACGGCCGAGACAGCCGCATCGGTCGTTGCGTCCGCCGCGACGGCCGCCGGCTTCTCGACCGGCGCCAAGCGCTGCCGAGGAGGACGCGGGCCTCCCTTACGTGTAGGCACTCGCTATCCCCTCCCCTCGACGTACTCGTCGTAGAGCCGCCAGAACAGCCCCTGCCGGCGCGTGTCGTGATAGGCGGCGCGGCGGATCTCCCATGCTGCGTTCGCGTGCTCGCCCTCGGTCAGCAGCACGGCCGCAAGCCCGAAGCGCGCTCGCACGCAGGTCGGGTCGAGCTCGACTGCGCGCAGGTACGCTTGCTTGGCCGCGGTGAATCGTTGCAAGCCGAGGAGCGACTCCGCGAGCAGTACGTGCGGCATCGGCTCGTCGGGCACCGCGCGGGCCAGCGCGTCGAACACGCGGGCAGCGTTGCGGTTGAGGCCCGGGCGCTTGTGAAACGCTGCGCCGAGCACGTACACGGCGGTCGGCGTCTTGGTCGAGACCGCCAGCGCGCGCAGCGCGACAGCCATCGCCTCGTTGACCGCCTCCTGCTTCAAGTACAGGTAGCCCGCCAAGGCCAGCGCGTCGGCATCGTCGGCGTCCTCGTCGAGGATGAGGCGAATCAGGTCCGCCGAGCCGAAGAAATCCTCCTCGAAGGCGATGGCGAGTGCGGCGTTCAGCCGCGAATCGCGATCCGGTGCAACGTCGTTGGGGTCCGGCGCCGGCGTGCCGTCGTCGTAGACGCCCGCGAGGGCGAAGAAGAAGTCGTCCTGGCTGGGGTCGAGTTCCCCCGCCTTCCGGAAGCCCGGGAGCGCCGTGGCCATGCCCTCGCGCTTGAGTGCCGCGACCGCGAGGTTGTACATCGCGCGCGGCTCGGTCGGGTCGAGTTCGAGCGCGGTGCGCCACGCCTCGATGGCTTCCTCGGAGAAGGCAGCCGCCGAGAACGCCTCGCCGAGCTGTACGTGCGCCGTCACGAGATCGGGCGCCACCTCGGCGAGTTCGTGCCACACGAGGATCGACTGGTCCCACATCCCGCCTCGGCGGTCGTACGCGAGACCGAGCGCGAGGTACGCGGGTGCGCAGTCGGGATCGATCTCGATCGCGCGGCTCGCTGCGTGGATCGCCTCGTCGTAGAAGTCACCGTCGAGGAAGAGGTCGGCGAGCAGGGCATGCAACACCGGGTCGTCGGCTTCCTTGCGCAGCGCCTGGTAGCACGCCTCGACCGCCGGTGCGACATGCCCCTGGCGGGCAAGCCCCTCGGCGAGCAGCGACTGCTGGCTACGGCCACTCATGACACGACACCCTTCGCCGCCGCCTTGGCCACGAGCTTGAGCGCGCTCTCGGCGCCTCGCGAGACGCCGTTGGCTCCGACTTCCTTCGCCAGAGCGACGTCGGCGACGAATGGTCCTCCCGCTACGAACAGCACGATGTCATCGCGCCCACCCGCCGAGAACATCTCGCGCACGCGCACGACGCTCTTCGCGGTAGAGATCATCTGGGCGAACACCATGACGATGCGGGCGCCGGTCTCGTCGGCACGTTCGAGGAACTCGGCCGGACGGACATCGGTGCCAAGATCGATCACGCGGTGGCCGGCCTCCTTGAGCGCGGCAGCGGTGATGTCCTTGTCGATGGCATGGTGGTCGTGGTGCATCGTGCCGACGAGCACCGTGATGCCAGAGTCTTGAGCCGCGGTGGGAGGCGTGACGAAGCTCGTGATCTGCTCGGCGACCACGGAAGCCTGCGTGAAGGTGTACTCGTCGATGGTCCCGTTCGCCCACGCGCCGCCGAGAAGCGACATCGCCGGCGCGAAGAGCTGGTCGAAGAGCTGGGCCTGGGCGACTCCGCCCTTCTTCACGCGCTCGATGACGTTGATGGCGCCTGCGGGATCGTGATTGATGAAGGCTTGGTACAAGCGGGCCGACGAGTCATCTGCCATCCGTCCCAAGCCCCCTTTCGCTTAGCCCGGCCGCCCCGAAAGGGCCGGCGCTCGTTCGCTTCGTAAGTATCGCATTGCCTCGTGCGCAGCGCGAAGGCGGCGGTGCGCGCCGTCACGCGTGTCGTGCATGGTAGCGGCGGTGGGAGTCGAACCCACATAGCCTTGCGGCCGGCGGATTTTAAGTCCGCTTCCTGTGCCAATTCGGATACGCCGCCGCGTGCTCCTAGCTCTGCCCCTCACTGCCGCCTTGCGCCGACTCTTGCCGCAGGTCGTCGTAGGTGTCGAGAAGTATCCCATAGAGGATGTCGTGCTCGCTCACGAGCGTCGAATCCAGACCCGCGAGCGCGAGCACCGTCTCGATCACAAGCCCGCCGCCCACGATCACCGAGGCCCGCTCGGGGTGCAGCCCCACGACCAGCCGACGCCGCTCGAGCGGCAACCCGGCAAGCATGCCGATGAGGTCCGAGAGCTGCGGTCCGGTCAGGCAGCTCAGGTGAACCGCCTCGGAGTCGTACTCCTCGAGCTCCAGGTCGATCGCCGAGAAGCTCGTGGCCGCGCCGGCGAGTGCAACCATCACGCGGGGCTTCGTGCGCAGCGCATCGAAGAACGGCCGCAGCGCTCCGGCGAGGTACGCGCGCGCCTCCTCGAGCTCGGATGGCGTGGGTGGGTCCGAGTGCAGGAACATCTCGGTGATGCGGCGCGAGCCCACATCGACCGAGCGCATCATCTCGATCTCGCACAGCGCGGGAGCATCCTCGCTTTCCGAGCACGAGCCGAAGATGAGCTCGGTCGAGCCCCCGCCCACGTCGACGACGAGCAGCCCCTCGCCGGCGACCGACCATGTCGCGCCGGCGAACGACAACCGCGCTTCGGTCTCGCCGTCGATGATGCGCGGCGTGACCCCCGCCGTCGCCAGCATGGTCACGAGCTCGTCGCCGTTCTCGGCGTCTCGGCTCGCGCTCGTCGCCACGGCGCTCACGCGCTCGGCGCCCAGCTCCGCGAGCGTCGCGGCGTAGCCCGCGATCACCGCGCGCACCCGCTCGATCGCCTCGGCCGAGAGGCGTCCCGTGGTCGTGAGGTCCTGGCCCAAGTGCGTGATGTCGGTCGAGCGCACGACCTCGGTGATGCCGTCGAGGCCCACGTCGGCGACGAGCAGGCGAGTCGTCACGGTCCCGATGTCGATGGCGGCGATCCGCCGGGTATGGCTCATGATGGTCCCCCGTCGGCACGGCCGCCGCAGGCAGCCGCGCATCGGTCGTCATCGCACTCACGCGGCATATCCGAGAGCAGCACGGCCGCGATCGGATCATCCTCACCGAGCAGGCCGAGCGCGAGGTGCACGTGCAGGCATTTCACGCCGAGCGGATCGCGCTGGCCGCCAAGCCCGACGGCCGAGCAGGCGTCCACTCCGCCGGACTCCAGCGCGCGCAGTGTGCGCACCCGCTCGTCGAGTGCTCTGAGCCGGTCGGCGAAGTCAGCGTCGTCTGCCGCCGTGCCGGCGAACCCGGCAGTTGCACCTCCAGACTCCGTCGAGCCGGCCAGCTCGACCAGATGCGGGCAGGTCAGCCACGCATACGTCGGAAACGGCGTCCCGTCGGCGAGCCGAGAGGGCGAGACCGCCACGGTGGGATGGCCGAACGTGCACCGGGCCGCCACGCGCCACGGTTCTCTCGGCGGGCGGCCGATCTGGCCTGCGACGCACGCAGCGTCATCATGGGCGCATCGCCGGGTTCGTTCCGCCCGGCTCACTGGACGCCGAAGATCGCGTCGAGGAAGGCCGTCCACGGACCGACCGGAGGCTTCACCGCCTCTTGTGAATCGATCTCCGGCACCGCTGGCGCGACGGCGGTCTGCGTAGGCTCGGTTCCGTCCACGACCACGATCTGGTGCTCGCCCTGCTTCACCATGCCAAGCTGGAGACGCGCGTAGTCCTCGACGCCCTCGGGCGTCCGGAGTCGCTCGACCTCGGTGCGGAGCCTGTCGTTGCGTGCGCGAATCGCGTCGAGTTCAGCCTGCAAGCGGCTACGCTCTCGGGTCTCGCGGTACTGAACGCGAGCCACCGGGTAGTAGGCGGCGATGAACAGCGAGACGACCGCGACGACCACGACCGGGAGCAGCCACCAGCGATGCGCTGTGGCATCGGCGATCGCGGCGCGGGCGGTCTTCGGGCGCGACGGCGTACGCGCGGGACGCGCGGATGTGCGGGAAGCGGATGACGGCGCAGGCCGAGGCACCCGCAATGTGGGTGCTCGGAGTGCGCTCGCTGATGCCCCTAGCTGCGTGTTCCTCGGCGTCATACCTCAGAGTCCTGTGTGCAGGCCAGCGATGAAGCAGCCGAGCCGGCCGCTTCGCTGCCGATGGTAGCACCAAATCCCCGGCGTGTCGCCTAGAGTTCAGGTAGAGGTTGATGGATACGAACATACGTTCGCCCTGCTCAGAGGGTGTGTCCACCGGGCTCGTCCGAGGCCGCGCCGCACGCTACACGTCGCGCACGAGGATGAAGTCCGTGCCGCCTTCGGTGCGCGATGCACGGCCTGCCGTGATGGCGACCTTCCCGCCCGCCGGCACGATTCCCGCGACCCGCAGCCCCTCGCACACGTCGTCGAGCAACCGGTCGGTATCGGCCGCGAAGTCCACGACGATGGCGCGTACGCCCCATACGAGCGCCAACCGACGAGCCACCTCCGGCGCCGGCGTGACCGCCGCGATCCTCACGTGCGGCCGGTGCCTCGCCACCGCGAACGCCGTCGCTCCGGATTGGGTCACGGGTACGATCGCAGCGAGCCCGAGGTCCTGCGCCAGGTCGCACACCGCGGCGCTCACCGCCTCTTGGACGTCGCTGGTGACGTCATGTGAGTCGGCGTCGACGCCTACGATCGCCTCCTCGGCGGTGGTCGCGATCCGCGCCATCGTCTCGACGACAAGGACCGGGTGATCGCCCACCGCGGTCTCGCCCGAGAGCATGACCGCGTCGGCGCGAGCGAAGATCGCGTTGGCGACGTCGCTGGCCTCGGCGCGGGTGGGGCGCGGTGCGTGCGTCATGGAGTCGAGCATCTGGGTGGCGACGATGACGGGGATGCCGGTGGTCCGCGCGATGGAGATGATCCGGCGGGCGATGACGGGCACCTGCTCGGGCGCGGTCTCGACGCCCAGATCGCCGCGAGCGACCATCACCGCGTCGGCCACGGCGAAGATCTCGTCGAGCGCCGCCACCGCCTCGTGTTTCTCGATCTTCGCGACGACAGGGATACAGCGCGTCATGAGCGCGCGCAGGTTCTCGATGTCGGCCGCCGAGCGGACGAAGGACTGGCCGATGAAGTCCACGTCGCTGGTGCACGCCCACGTCACCGTCTCACGATCGGCCGGGGTGAGCGCCTCCACGGCGAGCGTGACGCCGGGGACGTTGACGCCCTTGTTGCTCAACAGCGTCCCCCCCGTCACCACACGCGTGACGACGGTGCGTGCGGCGAGATCGGTCGCGGTCACCTCGAGTTCGATGCGCCCGTCGTCGATCAGCACCCGGTCACCCGCCGAGAGGTCCTCGGCGAGACCCGTATAGGTCACGCAGGCGTGCGCGGCGTCGCCCGTGCATTCCTCGGCGACCAGCGCGAACGGCTCGCCGGTGACGAGCACTGTCCCAGCGGCCACCCGACCGACGCGGATCTTCGGGCCGGGCAGGTCGACCAGGATGCCGAGGTGCCGGCCGAGCTTCTCGGCGGTGGAACGGGCGGCGGCACGGCGGCGCTCGAGTTCCTCGATACCCGAGTGGGCGGCGTTGAGCCGCACCACGTCGACGCCGGCTGCGAGAAGCGCTTCGAGTACGGCAGGGTCATCGGTCGAAGGACCGAGGGTCGCGACGATTCTGGTGCGGCGCATGGGCAAGCTCCTTGGCTGGGTTCATCGTTCGCCACTGTGAGACTACCCTCAACGGCGTCGTTGGGCGCGCCGCGTTCGTGGGCGGCGGCGCGTCGTGACGGGAGCGGGCCCTCGAGCCGGGCGAACGGCGTGGGCAGGCTTGGCGGCGAGCGGTACCAGGTGGAGGCGCCCCCGGGCTACTCCATGGGCTTGGGGAGCCGCACGATCTGAATGCCCTCCTCGGTGCGTCGCACGGTGACCTCGTCGCGCCCAAGTCTGTGGACCGCGGTGCGCAGGTTGCCGTAGAGGCGCTCCATCCCCTGCTCGGGCGTACGCACGAGCAGCACGCGCTCGCCGGCGGTCATGAAGTAGCGGACGACACGAGTCGCGGCGCCACGCGGAGCGGGGTACGGCACGTCGAGCGTGCGGCTCTCGAACTCCCAGATCTCCTCAGGCTCGATGGCCTCGTCGAACTCGCCGACCTGCGCCACCAGGATCACCGCACGCCGCGGGTCCTCGGCCACGCCGGTCTCGGCGACGAGGTGCATGCGCACGTCGAAGCCTTGGAGCGCGGCGGCACGAGCCAGGTACGCCCAGTCCAACGAGCCATCGTCGTCGAGCATCATGACCACGCGGTCGCGCACGTGCCGGGCCAGCGCCATGAGCAGGTGGAGGAGCCCTATGCCACGCCGCGGCGTGAACGTGACCACCGCGACGTCGAACATGACGTCCGGGTTGAGGTCCTCCGCCATGCCAAGCATGGTGCCGAGCCTCGGGTCCGACGCGACGTCGCTCGACACCAGCCGGCGCAGCAGCCCGGGCGAGGGCTCGAGGGCGGTCAGCGTCTTGGCCTTCGTGAGCAGCGGCCCTGTCATGAGCCCCGTCGCAGCACCTACCTCGAGCAGCTCCACCCCGTCAGGGATCTCGCCGAGCAGGGCCGGGACGAGCTGCAGGAAGATGCGCTCCTGGCCGTAGTCGTAGTCGTACTGGTTCGCGAAGCGCTCCCGCTTCGCGAGCGCGGATTCGATGGGCACGCCGAACTCGGCCGGGACCAGTGGTGAGGGTCTTCTCCTGCCTTCGATCATCGGCGTGCAGCGCTCCAGACGCGGTCGGTGAGGGCGGATGCACGGGCACCCGCCCTCACGCGCGGACTACCCCTTGATGTTGTAGAACGCCTCGAGGCCCGGGTACTCGGCAGAACCGCCGAGCTCCTCCTCGATGCGCAGGAGCTGATTGTACTTCGCGACGCGGTCGCTGCGGGCGGGCGCACCCGTCTTGATCTGGCCGCAGTTACACGCCACGGCGAGGTCGGCGATGGTCGTGTCCTCGGTCTCGCCCGAGCGGTGGCTCATCACGCACGTGTAGCCGGCCTGCTTGGCGGTCTCGATGGCCTCGAGCGTCTCGGTGAGCGAGCCGATCTGGTTGACCTTGATGAGGATCGAGTTGGCGACCCCCATCTCGATGCCCTTCTTCAGGCGCGCGGTGTTGGTGACGAACAGGTCGTCGCCGACGAGCTGCACCTTCTTGCCGAGACGGTCGGTGAGGAGCTTCCAGCCGTCCCAGTCCTCCTCGGCCATTCCGTCCTCGATGCTGATGATCGGGTAGCGCTCGACCAGGTCGGCCCAGAAGTCGACCATCTGCGCGCTCGTGAGCTCGCGGCCCTCGCCTGCAAGCACGTAGACGCCACGCTCCGCGTCGTAGATCTCGGTGGTAGCGGGATCGAGCGCGAACTTGATCTGCTCGCCGGGCGTGTAGCCCGCCTTCTCGCACGCCTCGACGATGATGGCGAGCGCGGCCTCGTTCGACTCGAGGTCGGGCGCGAAGCCGCCCTCGTCACCCACGCCGGTGCCGAGCTTGCGGTCGTGGAGCACCTTCTTCAGCGTGTGGTAGATCTCTGCGCACCAACGCAGGCCCTCGGCGAACGTCGAGGCCCCCACCGGCATGACCATGAACTCCTGCAGGTCGACGTTGTTGTCCGCGTGCGCGCCGCCGTTGAGGATGTTCATCATCGGCACGGGGAGCAGGTGTGCGTTCACGCCGCCCACGTAGCTGTAGAGCGTGAGCTCGGTCGACTCGGCGGCAGCACGCGCCACTGCGAGCGACACGCCGAGGATGGCGTTCGCGCCCAGCTTGCCCTTGTTCTCGGTCCCGTCGAGCTCGAGGAGCGCGGCGTCGACCGCACGCTGGTCGCTCGCGTCCATCCCCACGATCTCGTCGGCTATGACGGTGTTGACGTTTTCGACCGCCGTGTAGACGCCCTTGCCCAGGTAACGCGCGGACTCGGTGTCACGCAGCTCGACCGCCTCGAAGGCGCCGGTCGAGGCGCCCGACGGCACTGCGGCGCGGCCGAAGCTGCCGTCGTCGAGGACGACCTCGACCTCGACGGTCGGGTTGCCTCGTGAATCGAGGATCTCGCGGGCGTAGATGTCGGTGATGATGCTCATTGCTGCTGCGTCCCCTTCTCGATGCGCTTGGCCTGCTGCCACAACGCTTCCTGCTCGTCGAGCGAAAGCTCGTCCACGCGGCGGCCTTCGCGCTCGGCCGCCTCCTCCATCGCCGACCACCGGCTGCGGAACTTGTCGCACGTCCCCCTCAGAGCGGTCTCGGCGTCGATACCCTGCTTGCGCGCCAGGTTCACGATCGTGAACAGCACGTCGCCGATCTCATCGGCGGCCTCCGGAGTGCCGGGCTCGGTCGCGCGCAGCTCGTCGAGCTCCTCGTGGACCTTGTCCCACACTCCGTCGAGAGTATCCCACTCGAACCCCGCCGAGACGGCCTTTCGCGAGATGGTCTGCGCGAGCATGAGCGCGGGCAGCGCGTGCGGCACCGTATCGAGCAGTCCCTGGCTCTTCTCGGCACGCTCGGTGGCCTTGATCTGGTCCCAGTTCGCGAGGACCTCATTCGCGGTGTCAGCGGCGACTGCCTCGCCGAAGACGTGCGGGTGTCGACGGATGATCTTCTCGGTGATGGCCGCGACCACGTCGTCGATGGTGAACTCGCCCGCGTCCGCCGCGATCTGCGACTGCAGCACCACCTGGAGGAGAACATCGCCGAGTTCCTCTCGGATCTCGACGATGTCATCGGTCTCTATGGCGTGGACGGCCTCGTAGGCCTCTTCCACCATGTTCTTCGCGATCGAGCGATGGGTCTGCTCCCGGTCCCACGGGCACCCGTCCGGCGCACGCAGGGCGGCGATCACGTCTACGAACTCATCGAACCCGTGTCCCACGGCTCCCCCTGCCGGCACGCCGCCGACGCTACTTGGAGCCGGTGGACTCGGTCGACGCCTTCTTGCCGGCGCCAGCCTTCAGGTCCTCGAGCAGAACCTCGATCTTGGCGTTCTTGCGCAGTTCGTCGAGGAACTTCTGGTACGCCTCGGCCTTGCGCTTCTGGACGATGATCTGCTCGATCTGCGCCTTGACCTCGGCGAGCGTCTGCTGCTTCGCGGCACGCGTATCGGTCACGGTGATGATGTGGTAGCCGTAGCTGGACTGCACCAGACCTGACATCTCGCCCTTGTCGAGCCGGTCGACCGCGGCCTGGAACTCGGGAACGTAGCTCGTTCCGTTGGGCCAGCCAAGGTCGCCGCCCTTGCTCGCGGTGACGTTGTCGATGGAGTACTTCTTCGCGGCGTCGGCGAGCGTGATCTCACCGGACTTGATGTCCTTGAGCACCTTCTCGGCCTTCGCCTTGTCGGTCGTCTTGAAGAGCACGTGGCTCGAGCGCTTCTGCGCTTTCTGCGCGAACTGCGCCTTGTTGGCGTCGTAGTACTCCTGCAGCTCCGCTTGGGTGACCTGCTGGCTCGACGAGAGTGTCTCCATCAGCTTGTTGGTCACGAGCTGCTGGCGGATCGACTCCTTGAGCGAATCGAGCGTCATGCCGGCGGTCTTGAGGGCGGCCTCGAACTGCGCCTCGTCCTTGAAACCGGCCCTGAGCTGCTCGATCTGCTTGTCGATGTCTGAATCCGCGACATCGATACCCTTGTCCTTGGCCGCCTGCTCTACGAGCTTGGCGTTGACGAGGTTGTCGACGATGCGCTGCTTGAAGTCGAGCAGCCGGCCCTCACCGTCAGCGCCGGTGAACATGTTGGGGTACTGCTTCTTGAGCTGCTCGAGCTGAGCGTTGACATCCTCTGTCGAGATCGTCTCGCCGTTGACCTTCGCGGCGACGTCCTTCTGCGAGCAACCAGTGCCGAACAGACTCGCGGTCAGCGCTGCGAGCAGCGCCATCACGAGCAGAATACGACTGGACTTCATGGGCCGGGCCCTCCTGATACGCGTGGTCAGACAGGTGCGAGTATAGCACCGAGCATGCTCAGAGCCGCGTGCGTCACAGACTCTCCATAGTCGAGCGGACGTGCGAGTTTCTTCTCGCGCTCGAGCCAGATCGCGCCCTGCGCGGCGAGCTGCCCGCGCTTCTCGTCCGAGAGCGACAGCGGCCATACCGTGAGGCGCCGCCGCACGATCGCGACGTTGGCCGCGCCCGCCTCGGCGGCCATGGCGCGGATGCGCGCGATGGCGACGAGGTTGCGGGCCGGCTCGGGCGGCGTACCGAACGTCTCGGACATCTCGGTCGCGATCGCGTCGATCGCCTCGATGGAGGGCGAGCCGGCGAGGCGGCGATAGAAGCGCACGCGCTCGTCGGCGGCCGGCACGTACTCCTCGGGCAGGAACGCGGCGACCGGCAGGTCGACGCGGATGTCCGGGAAGGCGGCCACGGGCTCGCCGCGCGCCTCACTGACGGCCTCGTTGATCATCTGCGCGAACAGGTCGAAGCCGACCGCGCTCATCTGCCCGCTCTGCTCGGCGCCGAGAAGCGAGCCGGCGCCGCGGATCTCGAGGTCTCGCATCGCGACCTTGATGCCGCTGCCGAGTTCCGTGTTCTCGCCGATAGCGGTGAGGCGCTCGACGGCCTGCTCGGTGAGCGACTGGGTGGCCGGGAACAAGAAGTACGCGTACGCCTTGATGTGGCTGCGGCCCACGCGGCCCTTGAGCTGGTAGAGCTGCGCGAGGCCGAGGCGCTGGGAGTCCTCGATGATGAGCGTGTTGGAGTGCGGGTTGTCGATGCCCGACTCGATGATGGTGGTGGCGACGAGCACGTCGATCTCGTTGGCCGCGAACGCCTCCATGACCGCTTCGAGCTCGCGCTCGCTCATCTGCCCGTGCGCGACGCCCACGCGGGCCTCCGGCGCGGCATCGGTCACGCGGCGCACGGCGTCGTCGATGGTCTTGACGCGGTTGCTCACGTAGTAGACCTGACCGCCGCGTTCGAGCTCACGGCGCACGGCGCCGGAGACCACGTCCTCGTCCCACTCGCCCACGTGCACCTGCACGGGGAAGCGGTTGGGCGGCGGCGTGTCGATGACGCTCATGTCGCGGACGCCGGAGAGCGACATCTGCAGCGTGCGCGGGATCGGCGTAGCCGAGAGGGTCAGCACGTCGACCTGCTCGCGCAGGTTCTTCATGTGCTCCTTGTGCTCCACGCCGAACCGCTGCTCTTCGTCGATGATCACGAGCCCGAGGTTCTTGGGCGCGACGTCGCGCGAGAGAAGCCGGTGCGTGCCCACGAGGATGTCGACCTCGCCGGCGAGGAAGCCGGAAAGCGCGGCCTTCTGCTGCTCGTCGGAGCGGAATCGCGAGAGCACCTCGACCTTGACCGGATACGGCGCGAACCGCTCCGAGAAGGTCGTGAAGTGCTGCTGCGCGAGGATCGTCGTGGGACACAGAACCATGACCTGCTTGCCGTCCTGCGTGGCCTTGAAGGCGGCGCGGATCGCGACCTCGGTCTTGCCGTAGCCCACGTCGCCACAGATGAGCCGGTCCATCGGCTTCTCGGACTCCATGTCGGCCTTCACGTCCGCGATCGCGGCGAGCTGGTCGGCGGTCTCCTCGAACGGGAACGACGCCTCCATCTCCACCTGCCACGGCGTGTCGGCCCCGTACGCGAAGCCGGTCACGGTGGAGCGGCGCGCGTAGAGGTCGACGAGGTCGAAGGCGAGCTGACGGGCGGCCTTGCGGGCCTTGCCGGTCGCCTTGGACCAGTCCGCGGTGTTGAGTCTGGTGACGCGCGGGCTGCTTCCCTCGGCGCCGACGTACTTTGTGATGCGGTCGATCTGCTCGACCGGTACGTAGAGCTTGTCGCCCTTGGCGTACTCGAGCAGCAGATAGTCACGCTCCGCGCCGAGGACCTCTTGGCGCACCATCTCCTTGAACAGCGCGATACCGTGCGTGGCATGGACCACGTAGTCGCCGGGACCGAACCCGAACGTCACGCGCGTCGGGTCGATCTGACGGCGCGCACGCCGGATCGACGAACGCGGGTAGACGTCGTCGATGGAGACGACCGCGATCCTGGCATCGGGCACGACGAAGCCGGCGGGGATGTCGGTGTCGGTCACGGTCACGGTAGCCGGGTCGAGCGGCGTATCGACGAGAGGCGCATCGGACGCGGCGGTGTGGTCGCGCTGCTCGGCGAAGGGGACGCCCGCGCCGGCAAGCGCGTCGGCGATACGGCGGCGGGCCCGGCGGTCGGGCACGGCGAGCGCGACGGCGTAGCCGGTCGTCGACAGCGAGCGGACGCCGCCGATGAAGCGCTCCTCGCCGCCGGCGACCTCGGGACGGCGCGCGGCGAGCTGGGCGTCCACGCCGGCGCCCGCACGGTGCAGCGAGACGAGCGTGAGGCGCTGGCGCTCGCCGAAGTCGAGCTCCGCCGGCGAGAGGTACAGGCCTTCGAGCGAGGGCTTGTCGGCGATCAACAGGCGGAACGGCGCCGAGGACTCGAGTTCTTCTCGGCGGCGAACGGCGTCATCGAAGAGCGAGCGCGGCTCGGCGACGACCACGAGCGTATCGGTGCCCAGGTAGTCGGTCGCACGACCCACGCGCTTGTAAAACACCGGCAGATAGCGCTCGATGCCGTTGAAGTAGATGCCCGAGCTCAGCAGCTCGAGTTCGTGCGCGATCGCAGGCTCCTTGAGCGCCCGATCGCGCAGCAGCTTCTCGGCGGCCTCGGTACCACGGGCTGAGATGGCCAGCTCGCGGCAGGGGAACACCTCGATCGCCTCGGCGTCGCCGATCGCCTGACCGGTCGACGGGACGTAGTGGCGCAGTGTCTCGATCTCGTCACCGAACAACTCCGCGCGCACGGGCGAGGTCGAACCCGCCGGATAGACGTCGAGGATGCCGCCGCGCAGCGCGAACTGGCCGGGCAGCTCCGCGGCGTCCACGCGCTCGTAGGCCATGCGGGCAAGACGGGCGGCCGCGTCCTCGAGGTCGATCTCGCCACCCGCGGCGAGCACGAGCGGGTCGAACACGTGGCTGCCCTGCGGTGGCACGGTGCGCATCAACGCACGCGCCGAGGCGACCACGATCTGGGCGCGGTTCTTGTCGAGCGCATAGAGCGCGTGCGCCCGCGCGCCGGCGACCTCCAGATCTGGCGCGGCGTCGCTCCACGGCAGGTCCGCGCGGTCGGGCAGGTGCAGCACGCGCTCGCGTCCGAGCAACGCGGCCGTCTGGCGCCAGAACCGCTCGGCGGCCTCCTCACCCGCCAACACCACCAGCATCGGGCGAGGCTCGAGCGTGAACAGCGAGGCGACGGCGGCAGGGCGAACGAGCCCCGGTGTCGCGAGCGTCGCATCCGCGCCACCGGCGAGCAGCTCGGAGATGCGCTGGAACGGTGCGGCGCCGGAAAGCGATGCGGCGAGGCGGTTGATGAGCATGCGGGAGCGGCTCCTCGAGATACGTCGGACAACACAACAGCCCGCAACCGGCAGGCCGGGCGGGTGCCCTCGCACACTAGACCCGACTGCTCGGAGGGTCAAGCGGCCACCGTGCACGCGGGCAGGATGGCTGCGTCGTGCGGAGTACACTGGAGTGATACGCGATCGCGAAAGGACGCTGCATGCCCGACCCGCTCACCCCGCAGCCGCCGACCGGGCGCCCGGTCGCCGATAACCCGGACGACGTCGCCGATCAGGACGCGATCACGATCGAGGCCGACGTCGAGGTGCCGCCGGCGGCCCTCGTGCGGCGCGGCTGGGTATCGTCGACGTTCGCGTCGTTCCGGCACCGCGACTTCACGCTGTTCTGGTCCGGGGCGCTCGTGAGCAACGTCGGGTCGTGGATGCAGAACGCGGCCCTCGTCATCGTCGTGTACTCGCTCGCACCGCAGAAGGCGTCGCTGTACGCGGGGCTCGTGCAGTTCATCTCGGGGGCGCCGGTGTTCTTCCTCGCGATCCCCGCCGGTGACGTAGCCGATAGGTTCGATCGCCGGAAGCTTCTGATCGTCATCCAGGTGGTGCTGCTGTTCCAGGCGGCAGCGCTCGGTCTGCTCTACGACTCACAGGTGCTCGCGCCATCACGCGCGGTGCTCTCGCTCGGCCTCGTCGCCGCATTGGGACTGATCGCCGGCGTCTTCACCGCGTTCATGATGCCGGCCTTCCAGTCGCTCTTGCCCGACCTCGTGCCCTGGGACGGGCTGATGAACGCCATCGCGCTCAACTCCGCGCAGTTCCAAAGCTCGCGCATGATCGGGCCGATGATCGTCTCGGCGATGGTGCTGGCCGGCGCTGGGATGGGACTCGTGTTCTACGCGAACGCCGCCAGCTTCCTCTTCGTCATCGCAGCGCTGCTCGCGGTGCGCCCGCGCCCCGCCTTCGAGCCGGAGCGCGCCGGTGCGCCGAAGTCCGACGAGAGCGTGCTGCGCCGGCTCGGTGCCGGCATCCGGTACGCGCGTGAGGACCGGGCGGTCGGCATGCTCATCATCTCGACCGCGATGCTCACCATCTTCGGCTTCCCGTACATGACGCTGCTCGCCGCCATCGTCGCCGAGAACATCGGGGGCACCGTCACCGAGGTCGGGCGCACAACAGCGGTCATCATGGCGTTCAACGGGCTCGGCGCCCTTCTCGGCGCGCTCGGCATCGCGAGCCTGCCCGCCTCCACGCCGAGAAACCGCGTCGTCCCCTTCACGCTGCTCGCGTTCGCGTCGTTCGTCGTGATGTTCTCTCTCGCGCGCGTGGAGTGGACGATGGCGGTCTTCTCGGTACTGGCCGGCGCCGCGCTCATGGCGACCAACTCGCTTGCGCTGACATCGATCCAGTCGTCGGTACCGGGGCATCTGCGCGGACGCGTCATGGCGCTGTTCGTGATGGCGTTCATGGGCATCATGCCGTTCTCGGCGCTCGTGTTCGGTCCGGTGGGCCAAGCGATCGGCGCGGACCGGGCTGTGTTCCTCGCCGGAATGGTGCTTGTCGCGTGGGCGGCACTGCTCGCAGCGCGACCGTCGTGGCTCGCGCCTTCGAGCCCGAGTACGCCGACAGAAGGGGGCGCTTCGTGAACACGTCAGATCGCTTGGCCGCACTGTGCGGACCACATCCGGACCGCCACGTCGGGGGGCCGGGCAACCGCGCGGCCAACGAGCTGTTCGCCACCGAGGCCGCGGCGGCCGGCTTCGAGATCGAGCGGCTGCCGTTCGAACCGCTCGAGTGGCTCCCGGGCGACGGCGGTGCCTGGCTCGAGACGCCGAGCGGCGAGCGGGTCTCGCTCCACGTCGGGCCGTTCTCGGAAGGGTTCAAGGGTGATGGCGCGCTGGTGAGCGCGTGCTCCCTCGAGGAGCTCGAGGGCCTCGACGCGACCGGCCGCATCCTGCTCCTCCACGGCCAGATCACCGCCGAGCAGCTCACGCCGCGCAACTACCCCTTCTACCGGATGGACGAACACGCCGCGATCCTCTCGGCGATCGACGCGGCCGCCCCGGCCGCCGTGATCGCAGCGACCGACCGCACGCCGATGGCAGCGGCGCTGTGCCCGTTCCCGCTCTTCGAGGACGGCGACTTCGGGCACCCCTCGGCGTACCTGCACGCTGACGAGGCGCCGCGATTGCTGCCGCACGTGGGCGAGCGTGTGCAGCTCCGGATCGACTCCGCAGTCCGCCGGGTGGCCGCCGAGCAGATAGTCGCGCGCAAGCCCGGTGCGCAGGCGCGCCGCGTCGTCGTGAGCGCGCACATCGACAGCCGATACGGCACGCCGGGCGCGCTCGACAACGGGACGGGCGTCGCAGTGCTGCTCTCCGTCGCCGACCGCCTTGCGGACGTGTCGCCGGGGCCGACGGTCGAGCTGGTGCCCTTCAATGGAGAAGACGACTACGCGGCGCCCGGTGAGGTCGCCTACCTCGCCTCCCCTGCGGCCGATCCGACCGGAATCGCGCTGGCGGTCAACATCGACGCGGTCGCGCGGCGTGGCGATACCACCTGCATCTCCTTCTACGGTTGTCCGGATGCGATTCGCGAGGCCGCCCTCGAGGTCGCCGCCACGGTGCCCGACGTCGCCGAAGGCCCCGAGTGGCCGATGAGCGACCACATGGTGTTCGCGATGCGCGGCGTACCGGCGCTCGCGATCACGTCGAGCGGCCTGTTCGACATCGCAGCCACCGTGGCACACACCGAGCGCGACACTCCGGACCTCGCGGACGCGGCGCTCGTCGAGGGTGCCGCCGAGTTCATCGCCCGGCTCATCGTGAAGCTCGGCGAATCGCCCGACGGAAGGAGCGACCAGTGACCCCACGCGCCTCAGACGAGCCGGTCCCGCAGCTGTCCCCGGCCAAGCGCAAGAAGCTCGCGCCCGTCTTCGCGGAGCGACTCGAGGCCGCCTACGGAGACCCCCACGCTGCGCTGCACTTCGAGAACGCGTACCAGCTGCTCATCGCGGTGATCCTCTCGGCGCAGACCACCGATGTGGGCGTCAACAAGGCGACGCCGGCCCTGTTCGAGCGCTACCCCACCCCGGCCGACCTCGCCGGGGCCGACCAGCTCGAAGTCGAGGAGTATGTGCGCACACTGGGCTTCTACCACCAGAAGGCCAAGAACATCATCAAGACGGCGCAGTGCCTCGTGGCGGAGTTCGGCGGCGAGGTCCCCCGCACGATGGAGGAGCTGACGTCGCTTTCCGGTGTTGCGCGCAAGACTGCGAACATCGTCCTCGGCGAGGCGTTCGGCATCGTGGAAGGCATCGCGGTCGACACGCACGTGTACCGGCTTGCGCACCGCTTCGGCCTGACCACCGAGAAGGACCAGGACAAGGTGGAGCGCGACCTCATGGCGATCTTCCCGAAGGACCACTGGCACCGCGTGAACTACGACCTGATCACGCACGGACGTCAGGTCTGCACGGCCAAACGCCCCGCCTGTGGCGCGTGCTTCCTCGAGGATGTGTGCCCGAGCGCCCACGTACCGGCAGGCTGGCGAGAATCCCTCTAGACCGGCGTGCCTTTGCGCCGCGACTTGCGCTCGTACATGCTGGCATCGGCCTGTGCGATCGCCGTAGCGAGCTGTGCGGGTGCGGACGTCGCCATGCCGATCGAGAGGTGCACGGACAGCGGCTCGGCGGCGGCGTTGTGCTCGGCGACCGCGGCTTCGATGCGCCGCACCACGGAGGCCGCCGTCGCTTCATCGGCGTCCGGCAGCAGTATCGCGAACTCGTCGCCACCCACACGAGCGAGGACGTCGCCTGCGCGAACGGCCGACTCGAGCAGCTTGGCGGTCGTGATCAGCAACTTGTCGCCAGCCCCGTGGCCGAGCAGGTCGTTGGTGACCTTCAGGTCGTCGATATCGGCCGCGACGACACTCACCGACGTGCTGCGCGACGAGATGAGCCGATTCGCCTCGGCATCGAAGAACCGGCGATTGAACGCCCCCGTCAGGTAGTCGTGCGTGCTCAACACCCGGAGTTCGTCCTCGGCGCGACGCCGAAGCTCGATCTCGATGCGCGCAGCCGCAAGTCCGCGACGGGCACTCGCGGCGAGCTGCGCGACGGCGACGATGGTGGCGGTCATGATCACGCAGACGATGATCGCGTCGGCCCACGCCGGGTTGTCCGGCGTCGAATAGGGCATCCACGAGAACAGCTGGTTGCTCACGACTACCGTCATGCCCAGGATGAGCGCGACGATCGCCGACTGCAGGCCGACGCCGTCCAGCGTCATGGCCGCGAACATCAATACGACGGGATATGCGAGCACGCTGCTGTCGGCGAGCCCCTCGCCCACCACGGCAGACACCGTCACCACGGCGAATGCAGCCATCACTGCAAGCCACGCTGCGGCTCTTGGCGAGCCGCTGCGCGTCAGGTACCAGGCGACCGCGAACAGCGCAGCGCCCGGACCGCACACGGCCGTGAGCCAGAGCTCTCCGGCCACGAGACCCACGAGGGCCGCCACGGAACACGCGATGATGCCGAGCGGGATCGTGCACCGCAAGGCAGGCACGAGCTCGTGCTCCCCGAGCACGGCTATGCGGCGAGCATCCACAAGGCCGCGCTCGTCCGTTGGCTCGTGCATATACCCCACATCATCCTCCCGCGAGGACGCCCTCACGACCGCGGACTCGCGGCCCGAGCCAAGAAGCGGATGGTTCCGCTGGCTTGAGTATCGGCAGTCACCTGCGATCTGACCAGACGCAGATTCGCCAACGGCAGCCAGGCGCGTCCTCCCGAGACGTGCGCGACACCGCGTATCAGTACACCCAGGGGATCAGCTTCTTGACCCGTGTGCGGTACTCGGCGTAGTCGGGGAACTTCTCGGAGAGCCAACGCTCTTCGACCCGCGACTTGATGTCGAAGAAGACGAAGAGCACCAGCGCCCAGACGAGCGTGAGCCACCCGTGACGCCACAGCCCGAGCCCGAACGATGCGACGATGAGCCCGCTGTAGATGGGGTGCCGAACGATCGCATACGCGCCGGAGCGGACCAGCTCCGAGCAGTCCTTGGGATACGGAAGCGCCGTGAGGTTGGGGCCGAGACGCAGGAGTCCGGCGACCGCGAGGCCGGCGCCCGCGAACATGAGCGCCAGCCCGACCAGGGAGCCGAGGAGCAGGAACGCGGGATCCCACTCCGGAAGACCGGGCAGCGTCGTGGGCCCCACGGCGACGAGCGCGAACAGCCCGATCTGGACGACGACGTACCACTCGCCGCGCGTGCCCTTCCACCATGGAGCGCGCTGAGGAGCGGTCACGTGTCACGTCCCTACAAGCCGGCGCCACTCACCTGTCGCACCTCTTTGACCTGCGCGTCGCCGCCGGGCGTGTAGCTCTCGGCGTACTCCACGAGGTCCACGACGCATCCGGCGCCGATGGTGACGTTCTTACCCCGGACGACCTTCGCGGTCGTGTTCTCGAGCCAGACGACGTCGCCTTCGATCGTCTCGGCGGTCAGGCGCTTTTCCGCCCATATGGTGAGCAGGCCGGTGAGCGTGCCGAAGCTGCTCGACGGCTGCCGGACCACGATGCGTTCGCCGCCGATCTCGCGTGCGCTCGACGGGCCGTGAACGGCCACGTCGATGTTGCCCGCATTGAGCAGCCCGGACACCGTGAACCCGCCATCGCCGGTGAACGACTCGACGTCGCAGTCGCCTCCGATGCGAAGGAAGCCTTTGAGCTCGATCTCGTGCGCCGCCACGCCGCCGCCCACGCTCAGATTGCCCTTCACGACGAGCCTGCCGATCCCGGCGCCGTCGCGTACGTTCGCATCGCCGTTCACGATGAACTCGTTTGACTGCACCTCGCCGTTGAAGCCGGCGGTCCCGTTGACGGTGATGCTCTGCGACTTCACGCGCCCGTTGCTCGTGCCGGCGCCGTTGACCCGGAATGTGATCGCGTCCACGTCACCGTTGATCGTCCCGCTGCCGTTGAAGGTGACGTCTCCGTACGTGCCGCCGGTGAACGTCCCTCCGCCTGCGGTCTTGATATCGGTCCTCATCTGATCGGCCATGCCTGTGGTCCCCTCCTACTTGATTCGCGCTCGAAGCGCCTCGGCGCTTTCGCTCAGGTTGAGCCGCGTGATCACGCGCGCGGCGCGGTCGAACTTGACTTCGGCGCTGCTCGACACGAGCATCGCCGTCGACAGACCCATGCGCCGCACGAACACCAGGTCCGCGGCACGCCCTTCGAACTCCGGGTAGCGTTCCTGCAGCGCGTCGAGCACGACCCGCCCCTCATCAAGGCTCACCTCGCCGGTCTTGAGCAGCGAGTCGAGCGCGGACAGCGACACGACCTCGCCGAAGACGAGCGGATGCTCGCAGTCACAGACCTTCTCGGTGAAGAGTTCGATCGCCTCGGGCGAGACGAGCGCTCGCTCACGGAGTTCCGCGAGCGTCATCGAGGATTCGCCGAGGTCGGGCGAGACCGCATCGGCGATCTCGTCGAGCGACGCGTCCTCGTCCTTCATGCACTTGATCTTGTCGATGCGCGACAGCACCTTGTCGCGCGGAAAGAAGGTCTCCTGGCCGGTGAACGTCGACTTGCGGACGAACCAGTCCTCGGGGATAAGCCCCTTGCGCTTCCAGCGGTAGAGCTGGCCGTAGCTGATGCCTGCGGTCACGAGCAGGTCCTTCTTCGAGATCATCTCGGAATCCATGCGTTCCACCTCCTGCCGTCACATGTCGCGGGCCGCAGTTCGCGTCGCACTAGGACGCGGGCGGAACAGGCGGCTCGGGCGCGGCGGGTGGCTCGGGCGCGCTCGCCGGGGACTCCGGTGCTGCAGGGACCGGCGGAGCCGCGGGTGGCTTAGGCATCACCGGGGACGCGGGCGACGTCGGGGGCACGGGCGCCGCGGGCGGTTCGGCAGGCGCAGGAGACGCCGGCGGCGCGGGCGCGGGCGGCGGAGCCGGGGCGGTGTAGCCGGCCGGGAGGTCGTAGGGCTCCTCGGGGAGCAGCAGAGCGGCGAGCACGTACGCGAGGATGCCCCAGCCGAAGCCGGTGAAGAAGGTGAAGAACGCGAACACGACGCGCAGCGGAGTCGGATTCACGCCCAGCCACTTCCCGGCACCGCCGAGCACGCCGGCGATCATCCGGTCTTCACGCGAGCGGTAGTATCTGCGACCACTCGGCGCCCAACCGCCGCCGCGGGCGCGCAGCACGAGCAGCACACCCGCCGCGATGAGCACGAGCGGCCAGATGACTCGCGACGCGACCCGGATGATCGTCGCGATGGGCGCGACGAGCCAGCCGGCGAAGCTGCCCAGGAAGAGGTAGATGCCCAGGCCCACAAGCCCGAGTCCGATGAGTACCGTCCATTCCGAACGGCGATTCTGGTTGGTCACTTCGAGCCCTCCTAGTAGGTCCGGACCGAGATCGAGCTGACCCCGGACTCGACGCTGATATTGATGGTCTTGCTGGCCGTCTCGTAGCCGGGGGTCGCCCACACGCCGCCGCCCATACCCTGCAGGGCGCGATCGATGTCGGTCGCCGAGAGCCCGTTGTGCGTATCCACCCGCACTGCGGCGTCGCGCGGCACCAGCACTTCGACGCTGGAGACTCCTGCCTTGATCGTGACGTCGGTCGCCACGGCGGTCGCGGGGACATGCCCGAACTTGAGGCTCGAGCTGCTCGCACCGGTCTTGAGCGTGAGTTGCCTGACCGGCACCTGCGACAGGTCCGCTTCGAGCGTGGTCGCGCCGGTCTCGAAGGTGGCGTCCCACACAGTCGCCTCCGACAGCGCGACGTCGGTGTGCGCGGCACTGATGCCGGGCACCATCACGACACCGTCGCTCTCAGCGAGCGTGAACTCGACGGCAGCGGTGTCGCCGCTGCGCTCGACCGCGAGGCTCGGCTCGCCGAACGGGGTCGTGCCCGACGCCGATACGAGGGCCTCGCCGCCCTCGATCCTCACGTCGCCCGCGCCGCCGCGAAACCTGAACGTCGCGGCCGTCTCGCCCATGACCGGCTCGCTGAACTCGAACGGCTGACCCGAGACGCTCGGGCGTACGAGCTGCGGTACGGGCTCGAAGCCCGCGGCGCCGGTGAACGACACCGCCACCGCGTAGCCGAGAGCCGCCCAGATCAGCAGCGGTCCGAGTGCGCGCATCCACGACTGCCCGAGGCCCTTGCCCAGCAGACCGACTCCCAGCGAGATGATCAGTACCGGCCACAGCGTGATGAACGTCCACCACACCGTCCAGGAGATGATGCCGAGCGTGTTGCCCAGGAACACGAGTCCGATAAGGACGGTGCCAAGGCCGTCCAGGATGCGTTCGGGACCCCACTCGTCTTTGTGGCTCGGGGTGAACATCTGGATGATGCCGACGAGCACGACGATCAGCGGCCACAGGTTCCACCACGCGAGGCCCGGAACGACCTGCCCCGCAAGGAAGATGAGCCCGATCGCTATCAGGAAGATGCCGAACCCGATCCCGCTGTTGCGGCCCGCCTTCGACGGGGGCGCGGGTGGCGCCGGCGGCGCAGGCGGTACCCACGGGGTACTCGTGCCGTCGGGCGGCGCCGCTCCGTACGTTTCGTTGCCGTTCTGGTCGCTCATAGCCGATCTCTCCCTCAGCGCCGGCATCACGCCGGCATGCTCCGATTGGCGGTTCGGGCGGACGTACCTACTGTACCCAACCCGCGATGAAGCGTAACAACACACTGTTACGCTGTCAACGACACGGCGCAACTCACCTCTGACGTGCGCAAATGGGAGTCTCTCAGTCGCTATCGGACGAGCGTCGGCTCCATCGCGACATGGAACCACACCGCCCAGCCGAGAAGCGCCAGCGCCAGCGGAACGGCTGCGATCGCCCACAGGCGCTGCCGGCGCACGAACGTCTCAACACTCATGCGATCGCACACGCGGCGGTATGCGAGCCCGTTCGCGCGCTTCGCGAAGAACGCACCGAACGCGACCGTGGCCACGACGACGGCGCTCGCAGCGAGCTTGGCGCCGACGCCTCCCCTCAGACCGGTCGAGATGATGCTGTCCATGAACAGCCAGATCGGCAGGAACACGGCCCCTACCCACTGCCCGTGCGCCGGGCCCCAGATCGGCGGGATCAGGAACGCTGCGAGGTTGAAGCGCGGCAGCCGCGGCACCGCCTCGCCCGCCGCGAGCGGGATGCGACCAGAGAGGGCCTGCGGCGGATGGCCCGCCGGGCACGATCCATCCGGAGCGCGCTCAACGAGGCGGTCGCACAGCACGCAGTAGCCCGCCGTCCGCACGTCGAGCATCGCGGCCTCGACCCCACCGACGCCGGCACCGGTGGCTGATTGAGCGTCGCCCGGGGCGCTCGGCGAGTCGTCAGCCAAGGATGCCGCCGACGATCATCGCGATGAGGATCGCGGGCAGCATGTTACCGACGGGCAGCCGTTTGATGCCGCTGAGATCCAACCCGATGCTCAGAATGAGCGCGCCGCCGACGCAGGTCAGCGACGAAAGCACGCCTGCGGTCATGAACGGCTGGATGTAGTGCGCGGACAGCGCGATGCCGCCCTGCACCACGATCACCGGGATGATGGACAGGCCGACACCAACCCCCAGCGTGGTGGCAAGCAACAACGCGGCGAACCCGTCGAGCAGCGACTTGAGGTAGAGCACCGAGTGGTCGCCGAGCCCGTCCTTGATCGAGCCGAGCACCGTCATCGCTCCCACGCAGAACAGCAGCGACGCCGTCACGAACCCCTCGACGAGGGTGTGCCCCTTCTCGCCGGGCTCATCGGCGGCCTCGCTCGGTGTCGTGTTGAACCAGGGGATCTTGTAGCTCAGGTCCTTGAGCCAGACTCCGAACCGCTCGAGCCAGTACTCGATGCCGATGAGCTCGCCGAGCAGCGATCCGACCACGAGCGAGCCGACCAGCACGAGTGCCGCGTAGTCCCCCATCCTCGTCTGGCCCATCTTCGTCAGGCCCGAGATCGCCATGGACGCGCCGATGATGAACGTCGACAGCCCGATCGCTTTGAACGCGATCGAACGGTACTTATCGTGGATCGCCTTGCCGAAGAGCAGGCCGCACGCGGTGCCCACCATGATTGCGATCACATTGACCAGGACACCGCTCACAGATCAGACTCCCCTACTCTTCGCCGTTCAACCACAGGTCCTTGAGCTCTCGCGTGATCGCGTTCGCACCTCTCGGCAGTCCGGCGTCCCTCGCGATCGCGCCGCGTGATCCGCTCCTGCGCCTGCTCCCTCGTCCCGCCGCCTCGAAGCACGTCGCGGCAGCTCGCCCGGTCGACCGCGCACCGGCATGGGCCTGTACGCGCCCAAGCAGCTCCCGGTCGTCAGTCACGACCACGATCGCGCCCTCGGCACCCGCGGCGATGCGCACGATCTCGTCGTCAGCGGAGCGTGCGTGCGCGTAGACGATCTCCACCGGCACGCCGCCGCCTGTCGAAAGCCCGGGCCCGCCCTCGCCGTCGAACACCACGACGATCCTGCCCGCGCCGAGCAGGTCCCGCCCGCGCACGCGGAGCCGAGCCACGAGCGCCTCGCGCTGATCTTCGAGTGAAAGCGACTGCGTAGCTGAGTCCCGGCGCGTGACGTTGTAGCCATCCACGAGAAAGAGCATGCCGCCATCGTACGCCAGCGGGCACAACCCTCAAAACAGCTCCGTTGACAGCCTCGCCTCTCGAGTTATACTGACTAGTCAGTCTAGTTCCAGTAGAAGGAGCCCGCCCCGTCGCGGACGACCGCCGAAGGAGACGCGAACGATGCGCCAGCAAGAACCTGCCGCGACCACCCGTGCCCTTGAGCTTCGCACCCGCCGAGGCGTGGTGTACCCGCCCACCACGCTCACGGTAGAGCCGGGGTCGGTCACCGCACTTCTCGGCCCGGCGCGATCGGGTCGTACGGCGTTGCTGCTCACGCTCGCAGGGCGCATGCGCCCCACCGCCGGAACGGCGCGGGTGTGCGGCCGCGACCTCGTCCGCGAGCGTAGGCTCGTGCGCGCGTCGGTCGGGCTCGGGCTCGTCGCCGGCGTGAACGACCTCGACGACGCCCTCTCCCCCGCCGATCACGTGGCGGAGCGCCGGCTTCTGGGCGGGTGGCGCCGGCGTCGACAGGTGCGCGACGTGCTCCTACGCTGCGATCTCGGTAGCGTCGCGCATGCGCGGGTGGGCGACCTGGACACGCTCTCGCGAACGAAGCTCGGCATCGCGCTTGCGCTCGTCGACGCGCCCGCGCTCATCGCGATCGACGACCTCGACCATGACCTCGACCTCGCCGAGCAGGCCGAGCTCGCTCACCTGCTCCGCACCATCGCCAAGGACGGAACCACCGTGCTCTTCACCTGCGTGGACGAGCGCACCGCAGCGCTCGCCGATGCGGTCGTCCGCCTCCGCCAGCCCGCCCCCCACGAGGAGGTGACCGCCGATGCGGTCGCCTAGGCTTGCGGCGCTCACGCTCAAGCGCCTCTTCCAAGACAGCCTGCTCGTGCGTGCGGCCGTCGTCGCGATCACGCTCGTGCCGCTCCTGTACGGTGCGCTCTACCTGTGGGCGTTCTGGGACCCCTACGCCGAGCTCGACAAGATGCCGGTGGCCCTCGTGAACCTCGACGAGCCCGCGGCCGTCGACGGCGAGATCGTCTCGGCGGGCGACGATCTGGTCCGAGCGCTCATCGAGACCGGAACGGTCGAATGGCACGAGGTCTCCGCGCGCGAGGCCTCGGCGGGACTGGCAGCCGGACGCTACTACCTGGCGCTCACGATCCCGCGTGAGTTCTCGGCTGACCTGGGGACCGCGAACTCCGAGTCACCCGTCCGCGCTCGGCTGCACGTCACGGCACAGGAATCGTCGAACATGCTCGCCTCGCAGATCGCGTCGCGCGTGTTCGGCGAGATCCGGGCGGCCGCGAGCGAGGACGCGACCAGGCGCTACCTCGACAGCATCTACGTGGGCTTCGCCGACGCGCGCGGCGGGTTCGACGACGCGGCAGCCGGGGCGAGGACACTGGCCGAGGGGCTTGCCGACGCGCGCAGCGGCGCACGCTCGCTCGCAGGCGGCGCCACGACCGCGCACGTGGGAGCGTCCACGCTCGCAGCCGGGCTCCTGAAACTCGACGAGGGCGCGGCGAAGGCGCGGGCGGGCGCACGCTCGGTGGCGAGCGGCAACGCCTCGCTCGCGCGGGGGCTCGCGACGGCAGACTCCGGCGCTGCGCAGCTCGCAGCGGGCGCGGAAGCGCTCGGGAGTGGCTCGGCGAAGCTGTCGGCGGCGACAGGCCAGATCGCACAGGGCGCGGGCACGCTCGCTGGCTCGGCGGGAGCGCTCGAATCGGGCGCGGCACAGGTGCACGATGGGATCGACGAAGCGCTCGCGCAGGTGGGCGACGCGGCCGCGAGCGCCGGCCAGGTCCGCGACGGGGCCGCCGCGCTGGATGCGGCCCTGCGCGCATACGCGGATGCGAACCCCGACGCCGCCGGCGACCTCGAGGCCGCGCTCGGGCTCTCGGCGAAGGTGCGGGCGGGTTCCGCGGGGCTGGCCGCCGGGCTTTGCGAGGCGGCGCAGCGTGGGCCGGCGCTCGCCGGAGGCGCGAAGCAGGTCGCCGAGGGCGCCGAGGCGCTCCATGCGGGCGCCGTGCGGCTCGCTGCCGGAGCCACCGCTGCCGATGAAGGCGCGCGCGACCTCGCGTCGGGCGCGACCGAGCTCGAGGCGGGGACCGCATCGCTCGCGGGCGGGGTGCACGACGCATCACGCGGCGCACGCAGCCTGGCAGCCGGCTCCTCGAAGCTGGCCGCGGGCACCGCCGCGCTCGAGCGCGGCTCGGCCGACGCCGCCGACGGTGCGGGCACGCTCGCGGCGGGGATGCGCCGCCTCGACGCGGGCGCACACTCGCTCGTTGTGGGTCTCACGCCCGCGGTGTCGGGCTCGCGCGAGCTCGCAGACGGGCTCGCAGACGGCACGGAGGAGCTCCCCGACTTCGACGCGACCACCCAGGGCGAGAACGCGGAGATGATGTCGGGCCCGGTGGCGCTCGACACCGAGCGGCGCGGCGAGGTGCCCACGTACGGCACCGGTTTCGCGCCCTACTTCCTGCCGCTCGCGCTGTGGATCGGCGCCCTGCTCACCTTCTTCCTCATCAAGCCGCTCCCTGACCGCGCGGTCGCCGCGGCGGCGCCCGCGCCCGTGATCGCGCTCGCCGGGTACCTTCCGGCTGCGCTCATCGGCGTCGTGCAGGCGGTCGTGCTGCTGGCGGTGGTGCAGTTCGCGCTCGGACTGACGCCGGTCTCACTGAGCGCCTACTACGGGTTCGGCATCGTGACCGCACTCGTCTTCGTGGCGATCCTGCAGATGTTCAACGCAGCGCTCGGCACGGTCGGCAAGCTCGTGTCCATCGTGGTCCTCATGCTGCAGCTCACATCGGCAGGCGGCACATTCCCGCTGCAGATGGTGCCCGCGTTCTTCCGGAGCATCAGCCCCTGCCTGCCGATGACGCATGTGGTCGCAGGGTTGAGGCAGGCGATCTCGGGAGGCGACCTGCACGCGGTCGCGAGGAGCGCGGCGATGCTGCTCGTGTTCGGCGGCGTGTCGATCCTCATCACCATCGCGGCCGCCTTCCGCGCTCAGACGTACACGATGGAGCGGCTCCACCCCTCGCTCGAGCTCTGACACCCGCCAGGGCGCTGCTACGCGGTTGGGATACAATCCGACCGACCGGTCAGGACGTATACAAGGAGAACTCCCACGATGTCGACCCGTTCCGAAGCCACCAAGAAGCGCCTGTTCGACGCCGCAATGGACCTCATCGGTGAGCGTGGCTTCACGGACGCGTCCGTCGACGACATCGTGGAGCGCGCCGGCGTTGCGAAGGGCACCGTCTACTACCACTTCGCGGGGAAGGCCGAGCTCGTCGAGGCGCTCATCGCCGACCGGCTCAAGCCACTCGTAGTCGAGTTCAACCGCGCAGCCGGCGAACACAGGGACGACCCGCGCGCCGCCATCGAAGCGGTCGTGCGCGCCGAGCTCGAGTTCCTCTCGGAGCAGAGCTCGTTCTCGAAACTGCTGCTCACGGAGATGTGGCGGGAAGACCGCGTGTGGCGGGAGACGCTCGTCCTGCTGCGCCGCGAGTTGATGACGGTCATCAGCGACATCATCAAGCAGGGCGTCGAGAGTGGCGACTTCCGCGACGACGTCGATCCGGTGTTCGGGGCGTCGGCGCTGTTCGGTATGACCGCGACTGTGGCGCTGGACTGGCTGGCGTTCGAGCCGGCCAAGCCGCTCGACGAGGTGCTGGCGCAGATCACCCGGGTAGCGTTCAACGCGATCAGGCCGTGTAGCTAGCGGGCGGGCGCCCTCAGCTCGCCTCGGCGATCGCCCTGCGCTCGATGGACTCGTAGCGGCTCTTCACCGAAAGAAGCCACTCGGCGGTGCGCTCGTCCCCCAGCAGCCGGTAGTGCTGGATGGCGCAGCCCGACCCGGCATCGGCGCCGCTGTGGACATGCCGGAGTGCTCGCCAGAAGACGCATGCGCCGCCGTCACAGTGAACATCGGGCTCACCGTTCGCGCGGCGCAGTTTGCACTCATCAGACATGGTCTATCTCCTCGTGTCGGCGGCCTATTCTATCGTGCTCACGCTTCACGCGTCCACGCCGACGGACTCGCCCACAGGTGCGGTACATACTCCACGACACCGCCGAGAGGATCTCACCATGAGTCTCCCAGAAGCGCTCTCCGCCGACCCCCGAACCCGTCGTCGCTGCGCCGTGGGGGTCGCGCTGGCCCTCTGTCTTGCGCTCGCTGCAGGCGCCGTGGGCTGCTCGAACGCGGCTCCTCCCGCGCCGACACCGCCTGCTCCGACTCCGCCCTCGGACGGCTCGTCCGCCGAGACGGATGCCCCCGTGCCGCTCGACCGGCTCCAGCTCGAACTGACCCGACGGTGGGACGGACTCGACAGCCCGCTGTATGTCACCAACGCCGGCGACGAATCGGGCCGCCTGTTCATCGTCGAGCAAGGCGGGTTGGTCAAGGTGGTCGAGAACGGGAGCGTGCAGCACATACCCTTCCTCGACCTGCGCTCGAAGACGCTTGCCGAGGGTGAGCGCGGGTTGCTCGGGGTGGCGTTCTCGCCCACCTACGCGACGGACGGACGTGTCTACGTCGACTACACGGACCGGGACGGCAACACCGTGATCGCCTGCTACACCACGACGGTCCCGGGGTCTTCGTCTCCGGTGTGGAGGCCCCCGACCATACTGATGACGATCGAGCAGCCATACGCCAATCACAACGGTGGATGCCTGCAGTTCGGACCGGATGGCTACCTCTACATCGGCATGGGCGACGGGGGCAGCGGCGGCGACCCCGAGAACCGTGCGCAGAACCGCACCTCTCTGCTCGGCAAGATGCTTCGCATCGACCCCGACACGCCCGCTGCGGGTGCGCCGTACGCGATCCCGCCGACGAACCCCTCGCAGGTCACCGCGAACGCAGCGCTCAAGCCGCTCCCGGAAGTCTGGGCGCTGGGCGTGCGCAACCCTTGGCGGTTCTCGTTCGATGCGAGCGGTGGAGCACTCTGGCTCGCGGACGTAGGGCAGAACGCGTTCGAGGAGGTCAACGTCGTGCAGGCCGCCGAGGCCGAAGCGCGCGCCCGGGAAGGCGGGCTGAACTTCGGCTGGCGCCCGTACGAGGGACTGCACACCTACCCGTCGGGCGCACCCGTGCCGCCCACCGACCGCGACCCCGGTTACGTGTGGCCGGTCGCCGAGTACCCGCAGCCCGAGGCGCAGTCCATCACCGGTGGCTACGTGTACCGCGGCAACGCGTACCCGGCGATGAGGGGGACGTACGTGTGCGGCGATTTCGAGAAGGGGTGGGTCGCCGGTATCAGGACCGAGGACGAGAACGGCGCGAAGCTCGCGACGCCGGAGACCCGCACGCTGCTCACCACGCCGCACGCGATCTCGAGCTTCGGCGTCGACGAGGAGGGCGAGCTCTACCTCGTGGACTACCGTGGAGCGGTCTATCAGGTCAGCGCGATGGCGAAGTAGCGCCTACACCGAACCGAGCTCGTCGAGGAAGTCGTTGACGTCGTCAAGGGTCGTGTCCCACGACGTCACCCACCGCACGAGCGAACGGCCCTCGGCCACGCCCTCTTCCCACGCGTAGAAGTGGAAGCGCTCCTGAAGCTCCGGGATGCGTTCGTCCGGCAGCAGCGCGAAGACCTCGTTGGCCTGCACGGGAAACGCCGTCTCGATGCCGCGCGCCCTCGCGCCCATCGCGAGGATGCCGGCCATCTCGTTGGCGTTCGCAGCACAACGCTGCCAGAGGTCCGTGCCGTACATCGCCAAGAACTGCGCCGAGACGAACCGCATCTTGCTCGGCAGCTGCCCCGACTGCTTGCGCACGTACGGGAGCGCGTCGGTGCACGCGTCGCCGAGCAGAACCACCGCCTCGCCGGCGAGCATGCCGTTCTTCGTCCCGCCGAGCGACAGCACGTCGACGCCAGCATGCACCGTGAGTTCCGCGAGCGAGACCCGCTGGCTGACAGCGGCGTTGGCGAGGCGCGCGCCGTCGCAGTGCAGCAGCATCCCCTTCGAGTGCGCGAGATCCGACAGCGCCCTCAGCTCGTCCGGCGTGTAGACCGTCCCGAGCTCCGTCACATTCGAAACGCTTATGACCTTGGGTTGGGCGTGATGCTCGAAGCCGAAGCCTGTGAGCGCCGGGCGTACGAGTTCGGGCGTGAGCTTGCCGTCGGGCGTCAGCACGGTCACGAGCTTGACGTTCGCGATGTGCTCGGGCGCTGCGCATTCGTCGGTGGCGATGTGCGCGCTCTCCGCACACACGACGCTCTCCCAAGGTCGACACACCGCCGAGAGGCCCACCACGTTGGCGCCGGTACCGTTGAACACGAACGCTACCTGCGACTTCTCACCGAGTTCGAGTTGCAGCGCCGCCGTCGCACGGATCGTCCACGGGTCATCGCCGTAGGCATGCGCGTGGCCCTGGTTCGCCTCGGCGATCGCGGCCAGAACCTCGGGGTGCACCCCGGAGTGATTGTCGCTGCCAAATCCGCGCCAGGCGTCCATTCGTGCTCCTCACCGTGTATTCCGTCACTGGAAGGTAGCACACGCCTGGAAGCGGGTAGGAAGTGCCCGTCCATGGGTCTGTCGGGGGAGGCCCGCAACTCAAGGAGGGGGGCGCGAGCCGATCGCGATGCCGGCGTCAGCGTCGTGAGCGCCGGCTCGCCGGGCAACCCGCCGAGACAAGCTGCGCCGAACCCGCGTAGCCCGCTTCCCCGCTACTCCGAGCGCCCGAACAACCGGTCGCACTCCTCGACGTAGGCCTGAAGCATCGGCGGCAACAGTGCATCGTCGCCTGCGGCCGGCATGGGCGCGGAGTTGTAGGTGTCCCAGAACAGCACGTGTGCGTCGGCGTCGAGCCTGCCCGCGCGCGCGTCCGCGAGCATGGCTGCGAACGCCTTGCCGGTGTAGGTCGTCTCGAGCTTGATGCCGCCTTCGCCGGCTACAGCGACAGCGCGCGTGGTCTCCGGCGTGACGACACCGTAGCCGGGCTCGAACCAGTCGTGCCGCAGCTCGAACGCAAGGTCGCCGACGTCGAGCCCCAGGAAGCCGTCGTCGAGCGAGCGCAGCAGCGCGATCGTATCGGCGGCGAGGGTGCGGGCGAACTCGTCGGTGGCGACCTCGGTGGGGGTGACGCGGACGGCTACGACGCGGGTGGGTGTGCCCGCCGCAGCGAACCCGATCGCGAGGCCGACCGCAGTGCCGAGCGTCCCGCCGGCGACGTACACGACATCGGGCACCACGAGGTCATCGGCCTGGACCCCGATCGGACCGCGAGTGTGCGGTGCGGTCTGTTCGAGCACCTCGAGCGCCGCGTTCACGTAGCCCACGGCGCCGAGCGCGTTCGTGCCGCCCATCGGGATGATGGCGGGCTCGATCCCGTCTCGGGCCGTGAGTCCGCGCCTCGCTTCGACCGCTACGCGCTTGCCGTCCCACCCCTCGACGACGTGCAGCTTCGTGCCGAGCCCCGCATGCGCCCGCAACGTGCGCGCCGCGAACGGGCCCGGCGTCTGCGGCGAAAGCACCGCGTGCGGCTCGAGGCCGAGCGCGCTCGCGTGCACCGCGGTGGCGAGCGCGTGGTTGGACCCGAACGCGCCGAACGTGATGACCGCGCGTCTGCCCTCCTTGAGCGCCTCGCCGAGGAGGAACTCGAGCTTGCGCGTCTTGTTGCCGCCGTACAGCGGCGAGGTGAGGTCGTCTCGCTTGACCCAGAGACCGTGCATGCGCACATCGTCGGGGAGCAGGCGCGGCAGGTCGCCGCAGAGGTTGTCGATCGGCGTGGGAGCGTCGACGAGCCCCACGCGCGGCAAGGCGGCGGTGCCCGGGTAGCGTTCGAACAGCGGGATGCGGGTCACGGGCGGTACTCCTCGGCGGGTCGGCGGGTGCGGGTGACGGTTGTCGCCTCCGATACTACGCCAGCCCCGGTGCGCCGCGGTGACGAGAGCGGGTAGATTCTCTCCCGAGACCCTCGGTCGGAAGGAGCGGGCGTGGAGCGCCGCGAGTTCTGTCGCTTCCTCGGCGTATGCGGCCTGACCGCGTGCGCCGGCGGCCTGACCGGCTGCGCCCGCGCGCTGTCGTGGTCCGAGGCGCAGCACGCGCGCGTCGTGACCCGCGAGTTCGTGGCGTCGCAGGCCGCGAGCGCGGGTGCCGAGCCGACGGCGGGCGTGGCAGCGTCGGGCAGTCCCGAGGCGACCGGGACCGCCGGCGGCAGCGCCGCATTCCCGGATCTTGCGTTCGTCACCGGCGACGACGCCGCCGCCAACACACGGCTCGCGGTCGAGATGCTGGGCGGCATGGGGCGTTTCGTGCCGAGGGGCTCGCGGGTCGTCATCAAGCCCAACATCCTCACGGCACGCGAGCCGCGCTACGGCGTGACGACGAATCCCGATGCCGTGGCGGCCGTCGTCGCGATGTGCTGGGACGCGGGCGCGAGGTCGGTGACGGTCTTCGACCGGCCGACGGCACCGCCGAGGCAGGCCTACACCGTGAGCGGCATCCAGGACGCCGTGCGTAAGGCCGGTGGAGACATGAAGGTCCTCTCGGACAGGGACTTCGAGCGGATCGCGATTCCCGAGGGGCGGGTGCTCGAATCCTGGCCGCTGCTCGTCGACGTGTTCGATGCCGACGTCATGATCAACATGCCGTGCGCCAAGACGCACGGGCTCGCCGGGCTCACGCTGTCGATGAAGAACCTCATGGGCGTCATGGGCAGCCAGCGCGGGCTCATCCACCAGGAGTTCACGCAGAAGATCGTCGACGTGAACACGCTCATCAAACCGCATCTCATCGTGCTCGACGCCTACCGGCTGCTGTTCCGCAACGGCCCCACCGGCGGCGGACTGCAGGACGTGAAACCGGGCCGTACGTGCATCGCAGGCACCAACCAGGTCTCGGTCGACTCGCTGGGCGCGACGCTGTTCGGCATGAGCGGCAGCGAACTCGACTACGTCAGCCGCGCCGCCGAGCAGGGCCTCGGCATCGCCGACCTCTCGAAGCTCTCGGTCGAGAGGCGGCAGGCGTGATGGCGGCGCGGGAGCGCGTGAACCCGAACGCGCGCGGCATCCACCGGTTGAGGCGCGCCGTCCAGCTCGGCTTCCTGGCGCTGTTCTTCGTGCTGCTCACGCTCACGGTGTGGCCGCTCGGCAGTGTCGCGCTCGGTGTGTTCCTCGGCGCGGACCCACTCATCGCACTCAACTCCGCCGTCAACGGCGTGTGGCTGTGGCCGGGGTGGCTCGCGCTCGGCATGCTGCTGCTTCCGCTCGTAGCCGGCCGCGCGTTCTGCGGCTACGTGTGCCCCACCGGTACCCTCATCGAGACGACCACGCCGAGCGAAGGCCCCGGCCGACTCTCGGCGAACGCACGGCGACGGCTGCGGCTGGCGCCGTGGTTCGTATTGATCGGCGCTCTCGGTCTCGTGCTGTTCGCGAGCGGCGCGTACCTGTTCTTCGACCCGCTCGCGACGCTCACCCGCACTGCGACGGTGCTGCTCTATCCGCTGCTCGATCGGCTGCTGCGCTTGACCGGCGACGTCGCCTACCTTGCGCCGCCGCTGCGTCCGAGCGTCGACGTCATGACCGGCGCGTTCACCGGGCGGATCGTGTTCGCACGGCCGCTCGTGTACGGCATGCAGGTCGTCGTGCTCGCGGTGTTCTCGGCGATGCTCGCGCTGTCGTGGGTGGAGCCGCGCATGTGGTGCCGGCACTTGTGCCCGCTCGGCGCGCTGCTCGGGTTCGTGGGGCGGTTCGCCCTCGTCGGCCGCACGGTGGACGAGGACGCGTGCATCAGCTGTGGCGCCTGCGCGCGGACCTGCCCGATGGACGCGATCTCGGACGACTTCCTCGCGACTGACACGAGCCGCTGCCAGTCGTGCTACGCCTGCGCGGACGTGTGCCCGCGCGACGCCGTGCACGTGGGTGCGCGACCAAGCCGCCGGCTCTACTCGCCGTCGCGTCGCAGCGCGCTTGCCGCCGGCGGGCTTGCGGCGCTCGGCGGGTTCTTCGTGTTCACCGGGCTGTCCCGCCGCACCCGTGACGCGCGACTCGTCCGGCCACCGGGCGGGCGGGCCGAACCCGAGCTCCTCGCGCTGTGCAGCCGCTGCGGGCAGTGCATGAAGGTGTGCCCGACCAACGTGCTGCAGCCTGCCGTCTCGGCTGCCGGGTTCGAGGGCGTGTTCACGCCGCAGATGGACTACCGAGTGGGCTCGTGCGAATGGTCGTGCAACGAATGCGGCAAGGTCTGCCCCACCGGCGCGATCCAGGCCCTCACGCTTCCCGCGAAACGGCGGACGGTCATCGGCCGTGCCTACATCGACCGGAACCGCTGCATCCCGTGGGCGGACTACAAGACCTGCCTCGTCTGTCAGGAGCTCTGCCCCGTGCCGGACAAGGCCATCGTCATCACGCCCGCCGAGGTCAACGGGTTCGATGGCAAGCCCGTGAAGCTCGGGCGGCCCGAGGTCGTCGCAGAGCGCTGTATCGGGTGCGGGGTGTGCGAGAACGCGTGCCCCGTAGCGCACCGCGCCGCAATCGAGGTGTACGCGACGCGCGGCCCGAACGCCTGACCCGGCGCCGCCCTACTCGTACGCGATCGCGTCGCGTACGCTCACGCGCGAGGCGTTCCATGCCGGGATGAGGCTCGCGATCACCGCGATGGCCAGCACGGACGCAAGCCACAGGCCCACGCCTTCCCACGAGAAGCGGAACGCGAGCGGCAGCGACATCGCAGCCCCGAGCGCATCGACGAGCCACACTGAGAGCGGCCACGACAAGACCGCCCCGAGCGCCCACGCCATGAGCGCGACGACGACCCCTTCGGTGATGAAGATGCCGAAGATGGAGCCGTGACTCGCACCGATCGACCGCATGACGCCGATTTCGCGCGTCGACTCGAGCACGTTGATCGTCATGGTGCCGGTCAGGCCGATCACACCAACGGTCGAGAGCAGTCCGGCCATGATCGCGAGGAATGTGACCAGGATGCCGAGCTGGCTTGCGATCGCCTCCTGCCACGCGATCTGCGTCTCCGACCCGCTCACCGAGAAGCCCGCCTTGTCGAGCCGGTCCTCGAGCGCCTGGGTCACCTTGCGTTGCTCGGCGTCGGTGTGAATGTCGGTCTTCACGAGCACGCGGGTCACGCCGCCGCCTCCGTTGAGGGCCGAATCGAGCGCGGTTCGGTCCACGAAGATCATCGGCCCGCGCATCTGGCCTGCCGCGATGCCGACGATCTCCCAGTCGCTCTCGGCGCCCCGGATGGTGAGCCGCACCGTGTCGCCGACCCTGAGGTTGGGCTGGTCCTTCACGACGTCGGCGTTGATCACGACCGCGTGGTCGTCACCGGCCTCAAGCCATCTGCCCGACGAGATCGTCGGGTTCACGAACGTGCTGTCCCAGGGCAGCCCGACGACGCTGATGCCCTGGTTCTCGCTGCCGTCGAGGCGCTGAAGCGAAGCGCTCGTGTCTCGGCGGGTCTCCGCCGAGACGACGCCGGGCGTCTTCTTCGCCTCCCGCTCCACCTCGACACCCGCTTCCGGCTCGCTGAAGTACGCCTGGCCGTCGTAGGTCCAGAACGCCCCGATGTCGTCGACGGTCTGCAGGGTGGACGTGCGCACGGTGAGCACCGCCATCACCACCGCCGAGGCGAGCACGAGCGTGAGCAGCGTGAGCACGAGCCTCCCCTTGCGCAGGAAGGTGTTGCGAAGCGACAGCGCGACCGGGCGCGGAAGGCCGCGGATGAGCCCGAGCACGCGGTCGACGATCCCGTGCCCGAAACTCGCCGAGACGCCCGTCGCGGAGAGCGCCGAGACGACACTCGTCCGCGCGCCGCGCCGCACCGGCAGGACCGCCGCCACGAGCGGCACGAACAGCCCCACCGCGACCTCGACCGCCACGACGTAGGCCGGTGGCGTCGGATTCGTGATGCGGAAGTTCAGCAACCCTGCGGCGTAGTCGGTGAACCACTGTCCGCCCCACAAGGCCAAAGGCACGCCCACCATCACCGCCAGCACGCCGTAGATGCCCACGAGCGTGAGGTACATCGTCATGACCTGGCTCGCTCGGCCGCCGACCGCCTTCATGATGCCGACCTGTTTGACCTGCTGCGCCATGAGCGCGGAAACGGTCGTGACCACGAGGAAGCCCGAGAGCGCGAGCGACATCACGCCCAGCGCCAGCAGCAACAGCGACAGCGCCTTGAAGATGTCGCCGAGGAAGTGGCTGCCGGGCTTGGGCACGCTCGTGCCGTAGGCCTGCACGCCTGCGGGCGCGAGCGTGTGGTCGCGCACGTCGACCGCTATGCGGCTGGCTGCCGACTGCGACAGACCGGGATCGAGCGAGAGTGACAGATAGTTGAACTTCTCGGGTTCCCTGAGCTCGGCGAGCGTGGGCATCGAGACATAGCCCACCACCACATCCGAGAACTTCGCCGGAATCGCGTTGATGTCGTGCGCGTAGCCGACGACCCTCAGCGGCACGCGCGTCTTGTCGTCGGTCTCGACGGTGATCGTGTCGCCGATATCGACGTCCTCGACGAGCAGTGCGCTCTTCTCGAGCACGACCTCGCCCGGCCCTGGTGGCCACGCCATCGACTGATCGCGCTTGAGTTTCTGGACCTTGATGCTGTCGAAGTCGGGCAGCGCCCAGACCTGCATCGTAGGCCAGCCCGCCGTCGACGAGCCCGGGACGGACTCGGGCGAGTAACGCACAGCGAGACGTCGCCTGCCGTCGGCCGCGAGCACGTCACTCCGCGACTCCACGTGGCGCAGGAACGACTCGTCGAAGTCGCTCGTGGCGAACTCAGCGGATGGGGCGTTCGACGACAGGTAGTCGGTGTCGAACTCGCGCGTGAGCACGCCGCGCGCGCCCAGCACCACGCCCACCGCGAAGATGCCGACAGCGATCGAGAGCACCACGAGCACCGTCTTCATCCGGTGACCGGTGAGGTCGCGGATGACCTTGCGCCAGCGCGGTGCGAGCGCCATCCCCGATCAGTCCCGCGGCTCGGAGCGCATGGCGGCGGTCGGGTGCCGTGCCGCGGCCTCCTCGGCAAGTTCGCTGTTCAGGTGCCGGATGCGCTCCTCGACGATCTCGCCGTCGTGCACGTGCAGACTGCGGCGCACGCGGCGGGCGATGTCGTTGTCGTGGGTGACCATGATGATGGTCTTGCCCGCGTCGACGAGCTGCTCGAACAACCCGAACACCGCGTCGGCCGTCTTGGAGTCGAGATTGCCGGTGGGCTCGTCGGCCGCTAGGATCGGCGGGTCGTTGGCCAGCGCGCGGGCGATGGCCACGCGCTGCTGCTGGCCACCCGAGAGCGCGGCGGGGAGCTTGTAGGCCTGGTCGGCCATCTCAACCTGCTCGAGCAGATGGAGCGCCTTGGCCGGGCGGTCGTCGACGTCGTAGACGCGGCAGAAATCCATCGGCAGCATGACGTTCTCGATGACGGTGAGGGTGGGCAGCAGCTGGAAGAACTGGAACACCACGCCGATGGTCTTGCCGCGCCACTGCGCGAGCTGGTTCTCGTTGAGCTGGTGGACGGGCGTACCGTCGATCACGACCGTGCCGGAAGTGGGCCGGTCGATGCCCGTGATCATGTTGATGAGCGTGGTCTTGCCGCTGCCCGACTTGCCGATGAGCCCGATGAACTCGCCCGCGTCGACGTCGAGGTTGATGCCGCGCAGCGCCGTGAAAGGCACCTCGCCGGTGTCGTAGGTCTTGACCACGTCGGTCAGGCGCATGAGAGGTTCAGGCATGGGCGTCGGCGCTTTCGGGGCAGGCTGCAAATCCATAGGGAATCTACCACGCGCGGCACAGCTCCTACTGCGTGACGAGACCCAAGCGTTGCTTCAGTGCAAGAATGCGCCGTACCGATTCGATCGCCTGCGCACGCGGGATGCGCCCGGAATCGATACGCTGCTCGATCGCCGCGACGGTCTTGCCCGCCGACCCGGTACAGACGAGCGCCATATCCGCGCCGGCCGCGATCGAGCGCGCCGATGCTCGGTACGCCGAGATGTGCAGCGCCGAACTGGCAGCCCCCATCGACAGCGAGTCGGTGATGATGACCGTCTCGGTGCCGCAGCGGGAACGCAGGTACCGCATCGCCTTAGGCGACTCGCTCGCCGGCAGCCCCTTGCCGGTGAGCCCCGAGGACTTCAGGTGACCCACCATCACCATCGGCACGTCGTGCTCGAACGCCGCCTCGAAGGGCAGCAGGTCGCTCTTCTTCAGCTTCGACAGCGCGGGTATCCGCGCCGGTCCACTGTGCGTGTCGCGCGCCCGGCCGTGCCCCGGCCAGTGCTTGACCGCCGAGGCCACGCGCGCCTCCTTCATCCCCGCGTCCCACGCCACGACCGCCCGTCCCACCCGCTTCGGGCTTGCCGAGAAGGCGCGCCGGTACGCGTGGATGTAGCTGCCACTCACGTCGAGGTCGGCAACGGGCGCGAAGTCCATGGTCACCGAGCTTGCGCATGCGCTTCCCGTACCCGCGCGCCGTGCGTTTGATGCGCGAGGTCGACCAGCCGCCCATCGTCTTCGCCGAGGGAAGCGCATAGATCGCGCTGCGCAGCCGCTGAACCGACCCGCCCTCCTCATCGCTCGCGACGAACGGCGGGATCCCGTGCGGCGCGGAAAGGCGCACGGACTTCATGCGGCGGCCCAGGTGCGAGGGCGGGTTGCTGCCCATGAGCACGATGCCGCCTACCCCGCGCTTCGAGAGGCGCTTCGCCGCAGCCGTATCGCGGATAGAGACTCCCATGAACGTCATCTGCGCGGCGAGTTGGTGGTTGCTCCACGTCGAGGGATCGGTGGCCACATAGCTCGAGGCGGCCGGCTCAGGGACGGTGGCGCTCGCGAACGCCGGCGCCGACGCGAACGCGCCCAGCGCGAGAGCCACGCATGCGACAGCCAGTCCCCGGATTCGCCCCCGCGCCATCCCGGCTCCCTCTCTCAGCGCCCTTTGTACTTCGGCGCCTGTTTGTAGAAGCGTTTGACCTCTTTAGCGATGCCCTTGTTAGTGCGCTCCTTCTCGGCCCAGGCCTTCTGATCCTGGCGGCGCGCCAGCTCCGCGAGCTCGGCGCGCAGCTTCCGGTAGCTGTCGAGCCGCCGCTGGGGCAGCTCGCCGGCTTCCACGGCGGCGACCACGGCGCATCCCGGTTCGGACTCATGGGCGCAGTCGGCGAAGCGACAGCCCTCGGACAAGGCATCGATGTCAGGAAACGCGCTCGCGATGCCGTCCTCGGCATCCCACAGCGCCACGGCGCGCATGCCGGGGGTGTCGATGATCACGCCGCCGCCGGGCATGAGCACGATCTCGCGGGCGACCGTCGTGTGCCTCCCTTTGTTGTCGCCCGCGCGCACGGCCTGGGTGGCCTGAAGCTCCCCGCCGACGAGCTTGTTCACGAGCGTCGACTTGCCCACACCCGACCCGCCGAGGAGCGCCGCGGTGACCCCCGGCCCGAGCTCGGCACGGACCTCGTCGAGCCCGATGCCGGTTACGGCGCTCTCGACGATGATGTCGACGCCGAACGCGACCTCTTCGGCCAGACCTCGCTGGTAATCGATGTCCTCCGCGATGTCGGCTTTGGACAGCACGACGACGGGGCGGGCGCCGCTCTCCCACGCGAGCACGAGTTCGCGCTCGAGCCGGCGCACGTTGATGCCCTTACCCGAGAGCGACTGCACGACGAACACGATGGTCGCGTTGGCGATGAGTACCTGCTCGTCTGTCTGCTCGCCCGGGTCCTTGCGGATGAACGCGCTCGTGCGCGGCAGTATGGTCTCGATGATCGGATGATCGTGCCCCTCGGGAAGCGCGATCCCGACCCAGTCGCCCACGACGGCACGCGACTCGATGCCGCCGGTCTTGAGTAGGTGGGTGGCCGGCTCGGCCCTACGCGCGCCGCCCTCGGTCACCACGAGCGGCAGCGACCGGTCGACGCGCACGACACGCCCGGGCACGAGACCAGCGTCCGCGAAGGGTGCGAACAGCGCGGATTCGCGGTCCGTCCAGCCCAGCTCGGCGAGCGTGGGCACAGTGATGTCGTCGTTCTCGGTCACCCAGACAGGATAGCGCGACTGCTGTGGCGCTGCTTCCGCATGCGGCTGCTGGCCCGTGGTCACGGGCGACGCGCGAGGACTACTCGTGGCCGCGCTTGCGAACCACGGCGACCGCGGTGTCGGCAAACAGGTTCGGCCACAGCCTCACCTCGCGTATCTCCTGCCGCCACTCGCCTGCGGCGAGCGGGATCTCACGCTCGATCTCGCCACCGTTGGCTGCGACGAAGTCGCGGAAGTCCTTCAGGGTGGTGTGGTGGATGTTGGGCGTGTCGTACCACGAGAACGGGATCGACTCCGAGACCGGCATCCGGCCCTTGAATGCGAGGTAGCCTCGCACCCGCCAGTGCCCGAAGTTCGGGAACGTGATGATCGCCCGAGTCCCCACCCGCAGCATCTCCCGAAGCACGAGCGCAGGGTTGCGCACGACCTGCAACGTCTGGGACAGCACGACGACGTCGAACGCCCCGTCCGGGTATCCGGACAACCCCTCATCGAGGTCGGACTGGACCACCGAAAGCCCGCGCGCGATCGCCGCGGTGATCTCCTCGGGGGCGAGCTCGATACCCCGGACGTCGCAGCCGCGCTCGTCTCGAAGGTGCGCGATGAGCGCGCCGTCGCTGCAGCCGAGATCGAGCACGCGGCTTGCCTCGGGCACGAGCGAGATGACGAGACGCAGGTCGGCGCGCAACAGGTCCGCCGCGGTCACAGGAGATCACCCGCTTGTGACGCAGGCGCCGAGGAGCCCGACTCGGCGAGCGCCTCGTGAAGTGCCCGCGTGAGGAACGGCTCGATGTAGCGGCGCTGCTCCTCGGGCTCGAGGAGGAAGGCGTCGTGCCCGTACGGGCTGGGGATCTCGGCGAAGCTCACCTCGCCCCGCGCGCGGCGGATAGCGTCGACTAGGCCCTTGGTCTGGTAGGTCGGGAACAGCCAGTCGCTCGAGAACGTGAGCAGTAGGAAGCGCACGGGGGTCTCGGCGAGCGCCTCGGCGACGCTGCCGTAACCGGCAGCGAGGTCGAAGTAGTCCATCGCCTTCGTCATGTAGAGGTAGGTGTTGGCGTCGAACCGCTCGACGAACTTGCGGCCCTGGTGTGCAAGGTAGCTCTCGACCTCGAACTCGGTCACGAAGTCGAAGGCGAGGTCGTCCCGGGACTGCAGCCGGCGTCCGAACTTCGCGCGCATCGACTCGTCCGAGAGATACGTGATGTGACCGATCATGCGCGCGATGGAGAGCCCCTGCGCAGGCTCGGCACCGCCGTAGTAGTCGCCACCCGCAAAGTCCGGGTCGCCGAGGATCGCCTGGCGGCCCACCTCGTTGAAGCCGATCGCCTGCGCACCGAGGCGCGGTGTGGTCGCCACGCCGATGCACGTGCGCATCCGCTCCGGGTAGCGCTTGACCCACCCGAGCGCCTGCATGCCGCCCATGGAACCGCCCACGACCGCGAGCAGCTGCTCCACGCCGAGACGGTCGAGCAGTGCGGCCTGCACGTCGACCATGTCCTCGACGGTCACGAGCGGGAATCGCAGCCCGTACGGTGTCTCGGTCGTAGGGTCGATGGAGCCTGGCCCCGTCGTGCCCGAGCATCCGCCGAGCACGTTGCTGCAGATGACGAAGTACTTGTGGGTGTCGATTGCCTTCCCCGGGCCGGCCATGACCTCCCACCAGCCGGGCTTCTCGGCACCGCGCTTGTCCTTGCCGGCCGCGACGTGACTGTCGCCGGACAGGGCATGGCAGATGAGGATCGCGTTCGACCGGTCGGCATTGAGTTCGCCCCAGGTCTCGTAGGCGATGTCGACATGCTCGAGCCGGCGGCCCGACACGAGGTCGATGCCGTCCGGCAGCGAGCATACCTGTTGTCCCGAGGCGGGCGGCTCGGCGGCCGCCACGCCTCGCTCAGTCAGTTGGGTCACGCGCTACACCTTCTCCAGTGCCTGCTCCAGATCGGCGAGGATGTCCTCGATGTTCTCGATTCCGATAGCCAGGCGGACGAAGTCATCGCTGATGCCCGCCTTCACGAGCTCTTCCTCGGAGAGCTGGGAGTGCGTGGTCGACGCGGGGTGAATGATAAGCGATTTCGCATCACCCACGTTCGCAAGGTGCGAAAAGAGCTCGACCCCGTCGATGAGCGCCTTGCCCGCCTCGAGGCCGCCCTTGACGCCGAACACGACCACGCCGCCGAACCCGTTCTCGAGCTGGGCCTTCGCATTCTCGTGCGTCGGGTGGCTCTCGAGACCCGGATACGCGACCCACGCGACCTTCGGGTGCGCCTCGAGGTACTTCGCAACCGCAAGGGCGTTGTCGCTGTGGCGCTGCACGCGCAGCGAGAGCGTTTCCACGCCGAGCAGGAACTGCTGCGCGTTGAACGGCGAGAGCGAGCTGCCTAGGTCGCGGAGTAGGTTGACGCGGGCGCGCATCGCGAACGCCACGTTGCCCAGACCCGGGAAGTCGCCGAACACGTCCCAGAACTTCAGTCCGTGGTAGCTCGCGTCCGGCTCGGTGAACTCGGGGTGACGGCCCTGCGACCAGTCGAAGTTGCCGCCGTCGATGACGATGCCGCCGATCGAGGTGCCGTGACCGCCGAGCCACTTCGTGAGCGACTCGATAACGACCGCCGCGCCGTGCTCGATGGGGCGGAACAGGTACGGCGTCGCGAACGTGTTGTCGACGAACAGCGGGATGCCGATCTCGCGACCCGCCGAGGCGAGCGCGCCGATGTTGGGGACATCGAGGCGCGGGTTGCCGATCGTCTCGACGAACCAAGCCGTGGTGGTGTCGTCACTGGCGTCGACGAAGCCCTGCACGTCGGTCGGCTCGACGAAACGCACGGTGATGCCAAGCCGGCGGAACGTGTGCAGGAAGATGTTCCAGGTACCGCCGTACAGCGACGTGGAGGCGACGATGCTACCGCCGGTGTTCGTGACGTTGAGCAGTCCGAGCACCTCGGCGGCATGGCCCGAGGAAAGCGCGAGCGCCGCCGTGCCGCCGTGGAGCGCTGCGATGCGCTGCTCGAGCACGTCGTTGGTCGGGTTCATGATGCGCGAGTAGATGTTTCCGAAGGCGCGCAGGCCGAAGAGGTCTGCGGCGTGATCGGTGTCCTTGAAGTTGTACGCGACCGTCTGATAGATCGGCACGGCGCGAGAACCGGTGGTGGGATCGGGAGCTGCACCGCCGTGGACGGCGAGAGTGTCGAAACGCGGGGTGGTCGAGTCGCTCATGGCTACCAGCCTCTTTTCTGAGTGCGTGTCTGATGGGGACGATACCCGACCAAGCGCTTCTAGCGCAGGTCGGCCGAAGGCCGCCCGGATCCGGCACAAACGCCGATAGACCCGGGCTGGGTCATCATCATGTCCATCATCATCGCAAACTCAGACGGGCGAACCATGATTGCTCGATCACACCTCCTTGGTTCTGCTCGGCCAGGAGCGTTCCCGGCGTCGGGCCCACGGCACGTCTCGGCGTCCGTGGTTCCGCACAGGTTACGTTGGGACCACCGGCCGGTCAAGGCCGCATTCCGCACCGATTCGAGGCGCAAACCGGTGGCGGTCGTCGCCGTTCCCGAGGTCTATAGTGGTGGCGTCACCTGCGGCGCCTGAAAGGAACCCGCCATGAAGAGACTCCTCGGGCCGCTCGAGCGGCTGTTCCCGATGCCATGCGTGCTCGTCGTCGGCGGCGACATGGACCAGGCCGATACGCTCGCCGTGGCATGGATCAACGTCGTCTCGTCCACCCCGCCCACCATCGCGATGGGACTGCGCACTACCCGCCGCACGCTCGAGCTCATCCATTCGACCGGGGGCACGTTCACGGTCAACGTCCCCAGCACGAACCTCGCGCCGCACGTCGACTACTGCGGCATCGTCGGCGGGAGGAAGGTCGACAAGTTCGCCGCGACCGGCCTGACGCTCGTTCCCGCGGCCAGAGTCGGCACACCGATCATCGACGAGTGTCCCTACAACATCGAGTGCCGCACCACGCATGAGGTTGAGGTGGGCGACTACGTGGTCGTTTTCGGCGAGATCGTCGAGACACACGCCGATGAGGCCATCCTCCGAGACGGCACGAGCGACGTCGTCGAGATGGACGCGCTCGACCCGCTCGTCTACATCGCCGGTGCACGGGAGTATCGGGGGCTCGGCCCGAAGCTGCACGACGCCTATCGCATCGGCAACGCCTTTCGCAAGGGCGACCTCGATGAGTGACGCAGGCGCCGCGCCAAGAGCCGCGTACACCGTCCGCCGTGCGCGCCGTGACGAGTCCGCAGTCCTCGCGGGGATAGTCCGGGCCGCATTCGAGACCGAGGCGCAGGCCTACGGCGACATCCCGCCGCTTCACGAGACCGTCGCGGATCTCGAGGTGTCGTTCGACGCAGGCGAAGTCGTGCTCGTGGCCGATCGTGACGGTCGCCCGGTCGGCACGGTGCGTGGCGAGACGATGCCTGACGGCACCCTGATGGTGCGCCGCCTCGCCGTCCTCCCGAAGGCGCGCGGACTCGGCATCGGTCGAGCACTGCTCGTGGCCCTTGAGGCCTGCTACCCCGAAGTGCGGCGATTCGAGCTGTTCACGGGGCATCAAAGCGGCGCCGCGCTCGGCCTGTACGGGTCGCTCGGCTATGAGATCGTCGGAACGAGCGAGATCACGCCGGGCGTGGAGCTCGTCACGCTCGAGAAGTACGTCTCTTAATTCTTACCTCTTTTGTCGTGATTTGACGTCCGTCAAGTCCCCGCTCCTCGAAAGTGGGTACACCGTGAGGTGGAACCACGCCCGGTGTTCGAGAGGAGCAACCGTGAACATCACTGCCAATACCACCATTCACGACCTCGTCGATGCGTATCCCTACCTGCTCGACTGGCTCGTGTCATACGACTCCCACTTCGAAGCGCTGAAGAACCCGGCGCTCTTCGCCACGATGGCCCGGGTTGCCAAGATCGAAACGGCGGCCCAGATGGCGCACGTCGACGCCGAGAAGCTGCTCGACGACATCAGGACCGAGGTCGCGCGCCAGGAGATCACGGCCGAGGAGATCGCCGGCGCGGGTGCTGCGGCCGCCCCGGTCGATCCCGAGGTCGCAGCCGCGCGCCAGGAGTCGCTGAAGGCCATCATCCGGAAGCTGCACGACGGCGAGCCGACCGACCAGGTCAAAGCCGAGTTCGACGAGCTCGTCAAAGACGTCGACTCCGCCGAAATCGCGCGCATGGAGCAGGCTCTCATCGCCGAAGGCACGCCCGTGGAGGACGTGCAGCGCCTGTGCGACGTGCACGTGACCGTCTTCAAGGAGTCGCTCGACGTCAAGCCGACTGCCACGGTCGCGGCCGGCCATCCCGTGGACGCGTACCTGCGCGAGAACGCCGTCGCAACAGAGCTCGTTGCCGACGTGAACCTCCTTCTCGGCGCGCTCGCCGTCGCCACCGACGCCGACGACCGTACCGCGGTGATCTCGAACCTCTCGGAGAAGCTCGCCGCACTCGGGGCGATCGACGTGCACTACACCCGCAAGGAGAACCAGCTGTTCCCGGTGCTCGAGACGCACGGCATCGAGGGACCCACGAAGGTGATGTGGGCGCTCGATGACGACATCCGCGGGCGCATCAAGACCGCGCGATCGCTGCTCGCCGCCGGCGACGTCACCTCGGTCGCGGCGACGCTGCCCGAGACGCTCACGATGATTGGCGACATGATCTACAAGGAGGAGAAGATCCTCTTCCCCACCGCGCTCGGCGTCGTCACCGCCGAGGAGTGGGACCGCATCGCCGCCGGTGATGCCGAGATCGGCTACGCGTGGATCAAAGGTCCGGAGGGCGAAGCGCCCGTCGCCGTCGCGCCCACTGCCGAACCATCCGGCTCGCACGGCGACGGAGAGATGCTGCTGCCGCTTCCCACAGGAGCGCTCACGCTCGGCCAGCTCGACCTGCTCTTCCGCGCGCTGCCCTTCGACGTGACGTACGTCGACGAGAACGATCGCGTCAGGTTCTACTCCGAGGGCGAGCGGGTATTCCCGCGCTCACCGGGAGCCATCGGCCGAGAGGTGCGCAACTGCCACCCACCCAAGAGCCTGCACAAGGTCGAGGAGATCCTCGCCGCATTCAAGACCGGCGAGAAGGACGTGGCGGAGTTCTGGATCGAGATGGGCCGGGAACCGCTTGAGCAGCGCGAAGCGTCTGCTCGAAGCGGTTCGCCGGAGGCGGCGAAGTCCGCCTCCGGCCAGTTCATTCACATCCGCTACTACGCACTGCGCGACGCCGAGAAGACGTACAAGGGCTGCCTCGAGGTGGTCCAGGACGCTACCCACGTGCGCTCGCTCCAGGGCAACCGCCGCATCGTCGACTGGTAGCGGGGCAGGGGATTCTACCAGCGTTCGTCGTGGAGGAGTTCCGCCATCGGCCGCCGCCTGCGGGGCTCGGGGCGACTCACCGGATGCCCGAGCGTGATGACGGCGACGACGTAGCAGCCCGCCGGCACCCCGAGGACCGGCTGTATCTCGGCCTGCGTGAACCACGCGACCCAGCAGGTGCCAAGCCCCTGGTTCTCGGCTTCAAGAACGAGGTGCTCGATACCGATCCCCATGTCGACAAGCAGCTTCTTGAGCTGCGGCAGTTCGCTGTGCTCGTCGAGCGGTGAGCCGTCGTACTCGGGAATCCTGCATCGGACGTCACCCACGCACGCGATGAACACCGGCGCGCTGTTCATCCACTTCTGGTCGTGCGACACCCGTGCGACCGCCGCGCGCTGCTCGGCCGAGCGGATCACGATGAAATGCCACGGCTGCGTGTTGTTGCCTGATGGCGCTTGGCGACCGGCCTCCAGGATCTGCGCAAGCGCATCGTCGGTGACAGGCTCGTCGGTGTACGCACGGATGCTGCGGCGGTTCTCGATCACTTCCAGCACGTCATGGCTCCCGTCATGTACTGCGGTGCGAAGGACGCAGGGTACGTACCCGCTCCGATCCCGGCTCGCACGCCTCCGCGTGGCGCACGACCGAGGGGCGCCCTAACCCAGGTTGTCCGCCAGCCAGTCCACGAGCGGCTTGACCCGCGCAAAGCGCTCCAACGTCCAGTCAACGAACGCCGGCGTCGTGAACTCGGGCGGCACCGGTTCGGTTTCCTCGATCGCGTGCACGACGGTGTAGCGCAGCAGGTCCGCCCTCGGTGCATCGGCGGCGAATCCGCGCGGTACGCGCGCCAGAGTGGATTCGCCCACCGAGTAGCCGTCAGCCCGCAGCCCGTCGATGACGGCCGCCAGCTCCTCCCCGGTCTCCGGCGCCACGATCGCCGCCCGCAGGCGCACGAGGTGCTCCGGGTCGAGCCAGTGCGCGCCGCCACCCGCCCACACCCCCTCGGGAATGATGCGCACGAAGTAGCCCGGCGAGGCCTTGCGGTCCCTCCCCGCCCAGAACCACATGTCCGAGTAGGTCTTGTACGGCGACTTGTCGCGCGAGAAGCGCGTATCGCGGTTGATGCGGAAGATCGACTTGTCGACCGCCGCCACGGCTTGGACGCGAGGATCGAACGTGGCGAACCGCTCCGCCGCCGCTTCGACGAACGCCCGCTGCCGGTCGAGCAGCTCGGCCTCGTAGCGGGCGCGGTTCTCGGCGAACCACGCGCGGTCGTTGTTTCGAGCGAGGTCGGTCAGGAACGACAGAGTCCCCTCCGAGAAGCCCTGAAACGTCATGTGGGATCTCCTGCCAACACACGCCCGTCGTCCACCGGCTGCTGGTACTCTGGGGTATCTTCCCCTGTCGCCCGCCAGAGCCGCCGCCCCCTCCAAGGAGCCCCGTGAAAGACCGTCGCCTGCTCATCATCTTCGGCATAGTGCTCGTCGACATGCTCAGCTTCTCGCTCGTGATCCCGCTGCTCCCCTACTACGCGGAGCAGTTCGGCGCATCCCCGGCCATCGCGGGACTCATCTTCTCGGCGTACCCGCTCATGCAGGTGATCGCAGCGCCGATGCTGGGTCGCCTGTCGGACGTGTGGGGACGCAAGCCTGTCCTGATGCTGTCGATCGCGGGCACCGCGTGCGCACTCGTGATGCTCGGGCTCTCGAACTCCCTGTGGATGCTACTCGCGAGCCGCGTGATCGACGGCGTCACCGGCGGCAACATCAGCGTCGCGCAGGCCTACATGACCGACGTGACCGACGAGGCGCACCGCGGACAGGCCTTCGGACTCGTGGGTGCGGCGTTCGGCATCGGCTTCATCCTCGGCCCGGCTACCGGCGGCGTACTCTCCAACTACGGGCAGATGGTCGCCCCGTTCACGGCCGCAGGCCTCGCCCTGTGCAACCTGGCGCTCGTCGCGTTCGTGTTGCCCGAGTCGTTGTCTGCCGAGCGCAGGGCAGAGGTCCGAGCCGAGCCCGCGAAGGGTTTCAGCATCCGCGAACTCGGCACTGCGTTGAGTCTGCCGCGTGTGGGCCCGCTGATGACCGTCCGGCTCGTGATCGGCTTCACCTTCGCGCTCTTCGAAGGCGGATTCTCGTTGTGGGCGGCGAACGCGCTTGGGCTTACGCCGACGCAGAACGGTCTGTTCCTCGCCTACGTCGGCGTGATCTCCGTGATCATCCAGCTCGTGATAATCAAGCCGCTCACCGCCCGGTTCGCCGATGCGTGGCTCATCACCTGGTCCACACTGCTCGCCGGCGTTGCCCTCGTCGCGTGGGGCTTCTCGCCAAGCCTCGTCGTGTTGGCGGCGATCATGCCGTTCCTCTCGCTGGGAATGGCGGTCGCCAATACGATAGTCGGCAGTGCGCTCACGAAGTCGGTCTACCCCGACGAGGTCGGAGGCGTCATCGGGCTCTCCACGGCCACCGGCTCCCTCATGCGCATCCCCGCACCGTTCGTGGCCGGGTTGATGCTCTCAGTGAGCGGTTGGGCTGTGGGCGTGCTGGCGGGTGGCCTGACCGTGCTTGTGGTCCCATTCGCATACCGACGTCTCATCCGGCATCCGGACGCGCCGCTACCGTCGCGCGAGCGGGTCGCCTGAGAGCGACCGAATGCCGCACAGCAGACGGACGGCCCGGACCGCTGGGGTCCGGGCCGTCCGGGCGTCGCATGTGGAGCGGAGCCGCCCTATGCGGCGGTGCGGTCGCGCTGCGGCAGCGTCACCGGCTCGGCGCGTGGCGCCGGCGGCTTGGTGAACACAGTGAGTGAGGCGGCGGCGAGGCACAGCCCCGCAGCGATGGCGTACGCGACGCCGTAGCTGCCCGTGCTGTCGACGATCGAGCCCGCCGTCAGCGAGCCGAAGACGCCACCCACACCCCATGCGGTGAACACGAGGCCGTAGTTCACGCCCAGGTTGCGCGTGCCGAAGAAGCCGGCTGTGGTCGACGGGAAGAGCGAGAGGTTGGCGCCGTAGCAGAACCCGATGCCTGCCGCGACGGGTATGAGCTGGAGTGCGCTATCGGAGAAGGCGAGTGCCGCCATCATGGCGGCCTGTGCGACGAACACCACGAGCATCGTCTTGATCCCGCCGATCTTGTCGGCGACGACACCGGCGACGACGCGGCCGCTCGCGTTGCCGATCGCGAGGATCGCGACGAGCGCGAATCCGAGGTCGACCGAGACGAGCTGGGCAGCGGCGATCTTGGCCATGTGCCCGATGATCATGAGACCGGCGAACGCGGAGAACGCGTACATGAACCACAGCAGCACGAACTGCCGAGTGCGGACCATCTCATTCCACTCGTAGTCCGCCGGCACCGCGGCGGAAGTCTCCGCGCCGCTCTTGGGTACGCTTGCGAGGGTGTAGTCGGCCGGAGGGTTGCGCAGCAGCTGCGCGAGCCCCACGGTCACGACGAGGAACGCGATGCCCAGCAGCCGGAACGTCCCGGCGACATGCTGTGTGGACAGCAGCCAGGACGTGAGTGGCGCGATGTAGACGCTCGCAAGCCCGAATCCGCCGACCACGATACCGGTGATGAGGCCCTTGCGAGCTGGCGGGAACCACTTGACCGCCGCAGGCGTGGCGGCGGCATAGCCAAGCCCGATTCCCAAGCCCGTGAGCACGCCGAAGCCCGCGATGATCGGCATGGCGTTCGTAGGCGTACCGAGGCTGGCCACGATCATGCCAAGACCGCACAGCGCGCCGCCGAGCGACGCGACGACGCGCGGCCCGAAGCGGTCCTGGGCGCGCCCGGCGAATACCATCGAGATGGCGAAGACGCCGACGGCGACGGCGTACGGAACACTCGCCGCACCCGACGTCCATCCCCAACCCCCGTCTGCGACGGGCTTGGTGAGGCTCTTCGCGATGACACTCCACGAGTACAGGATGCCGAGAGCCAGGTTGATGCCGAGACCCGCGAGCGTGACGATCCACCCGCGCGTTGCGCTCACACGTGCCATTGCACGCACCTCCGAGTTCTAGTTCCCAGGCAGTACCCGTGCGACACGACAGACTGACTCCGGCGCGTGCCGCACGACGGATTCCGCGAAGTATGCTGGAACCCGGCGGGAACGGCAGCAATCCCGCGATGCTGGTCGGCGGACGGCGCGAATACGGCCGCGAACGGTGCGGCACACGAGAAACGGCCCGGGCGGGAAGCCCGGGCCGTTTCAAACGGATTCCGTGAGCGGGGGCACGCGGAGTCCGCTATCCAAAGCGCTTTCGGGCCTGCCGGGGAGCCGGCCCGAAAGCGATGAGGATCAGTACCCTTCGCCGTCCAACCGGATCTTGCCCTTGAACACCCGGTAGATGAGGAAGAAGTAGAACAGCACCAGCGGGACCCCGATGGCGGCGATGATGAGCATCACCGTGAGGGTCAGCTGCGAGGAAGCCGAACTCGCGATCGTGAGTGGCTCACCCGGCCCGAGGGACGGGACCAGGCTCGGGAAGATCGCCGCAGCCCAGATGCCGACGAGCGATACGGCGGACAGCGAGATCGCGTACCACGCCGGAAGGTCCTTCCCTCCGTTCATCGAGATCCTGCCGAAGGCGATCGAGATCACCAGCAGCGCGACGAACAGCCAGCCCACCGGCGAGCCGACGACCTTCGCCCACGCATCCTTGGCGAAGAAAGCCGTGGCCGCCGTGGCCACGACCACGAGCACCGCGAAGACCCAGGCGAGCACCGACCGGGCCGCGACCGACCTGGCGTGCAGGTCGCCCTCGCTCTTGACCGCGAGCCACGATGCACCCTGCACCAGGATCATCGACAGCCCAAGCAGTCCGATCGTGAGCGCGAACGGATTGAAGCCGTTCCACACGCCGAGCAACGTGAAGAAGTTGCCGGCGAACTCGCCCTCCACCGTCAGCGGCACACCGAGCGCGATGTTGCCTACCGCCACGCCGAAGAGCAGCGATGGCAGCGCACTCCCCAGGAAGAAGGCCCAGTCCCAGATGGCCCCCCATTCCTTGTCGTGCGCGCGGAACTCAAGCGACACGGCGCGGAAGATGAGCGCGAACAGAACGAGCATGAGTGCGAGGTAGAAGCCGGAGAACACCGTCGCGTAGACGGCCGGGAACGCGGCGAACAGTGCGCCGCCTCCAGTGAGCAGCCAGACCTCGTTTCCGTCCCAGACGGGCCCGATGGCCGTGCGCATGATCTCCTTGTCCTCCTCGGACTTGCCGAGGAACGGGTAGAGGGTGCCGATTCCCAGGTCGAACCCGTCGAACACCGCGTAGCCCGCGAGGAGCACGCCGACAAGTGCGAACCAGACGACGCCGAGCACTTCGTGTGTCATCGTCTCCCCCTCCCTATACCGACGTGGTCGACGACGAGGCGCCGGCAAGAACCGGGCCCTTCTTGATGATGTTGAGCACCACGCGCATCCAGCCCGCGAAGAGCAGGGCGTAGATCGCGAAGAAGAAGGCCATCGTGAGGGCTATCTGGTACGCCGGGACGACCTTCGAGATCGCATCGATGGTGCGCAGCTCACCGGTGACGATCCACGGCTGCCGGCCGATCTCGGCCGCCGCCCAGCCCATCTGGATGCCCAGCTCGGGGAGGAGCCACGCCCACACGAGGAACTTGAGCAGACCGCGCTTCTCCTCGAGCTTCCCGTTGCGGTCAAGCCACCAGAAGTAGACGGTGAGCACCGCGAGCGCCAGGAACACGAGGATCATGAGGTGATACGCCTGGTACGTCGCCTGGATGGGCGGGTGAAGATCATCCGCGAAGTCGTTGAGTCCCGGCAGCGCCTCCGTGAACGAGAGGCTCTCGAGGAAGCTCACGCCACCCGGGACCTCCAGCGCGGCCGTCGACCGATTTGCGGTGTCGACCCAGCCCACGAGACCGAGCGGCATGGGCCCGGTCTCCCAGTGGCCCTCCATCGCCGCCATCTTCACCGGCTGGTACCGCGCGACGGTGACAGCCTGGAAGTGCCCCGTGGCGGCCAGCGCGAGCGAGCCGATCGTAGCGATGATGAGACCGTACGAGATGCTGCGACGAGCGAAGTCCTTGTGAATACCCTTCAGCAGGTGATGCGCGCCGATCGCCGCGCACATGAGCCCGCCGACCACCAGTACGGCGTTGACGGTGTGCGCGTAACGCGGCAGCGTCGAAGGGTTGAAGCCCGCAGCGAAGAAGTTGGTGAGCTCCGCCTTGCGGTTGATGCCCTCGCCCACGATCTTGTAGCCGGCGGGCGTCTGCATCCATGAGTTCGCGATGATGATCCATAGCGCCGAGAGGAGCGAACCGAGCCACACGAGCCACGTGGACACGTAGTAGAACTTGCGTGACACCTTGCCGCGCCCGAAGAGCAACACGCCGAGGAATGTCGATTCCAGGAAGAAGGCGAACAGGCCCTCCGCCGCGAGCGGCGCCCCGAAGATGTCGCCGACGAAACGGGAGTAGGTCGCCCAGTTGGTGCCGAAGGCGAACTCCATCGTGATGCCGGTCGCAACACCGATGACGAACGTCGCCGTGAATATCTTGATCCACAGCGTCGACATGGCGCGATCCTCCGCCTTGCCGCTCTTGTAGTACTTCCGCTCGAACAGGACCGTCACGAGCCCCAGTCCGATCGACAGCGGTACGAAGAAGAAGTGATACATGACCGTGAATGCGAACTGAATCTTGGCAAGTACTACCGCATCCATCTCCCCCTCCTCACCTTCCTTCCTTCTCGAGCAATCCCGCCAGGGACTTGGTTGAGAGATACGACCCAACCATCGAATCCACCTCGCGCCACACCTGGTGCACCTCGCAGTCGGACATGCGATCGCACCACTTGGGGTCGCGCGAGCACACAGAGCACGACACGTCGCCCTGCATCGCCACCGTGATGTCCTGCAGCGTTATGTCGTCCGCCGGACGCGCGAGGATGATGCCCCCGCGTGCGCCTCGCCGAGCGATCGCCAGGCCGGCCGCGACGAGTTCTCGCTGGATGCCGCGCGCGAAGGCATACGGAACCCCCTGGCGCTCCGCGAGTTCGCGCACCGAGAGCGGCCCGCCGCCCACTCGGGCGAGTTCGAGCAGAATCCGAATGGCGTAGTCCGTACGCCTTGTGACTTCCACGAGCGTCCCCCTGCTGTCTCCCCGAAACAAATGCTATTTCTTTGATATCATATACACGCCCTCGGGGTGAAGCGCAAGCACCGATCGTTCAGCGCACCAATGGGCCCTCGTCTTCGCCCAGCGGAGCCTCCAGATTCGTCAGGACCCTGCGCAGGAGCGCGGTCAGCTGATCGATCTCCTCGCGCGAGAACCCGTTCAACGCCTCCTCGAGCATCCACCGTGACGCTGCCGAGAGCACGGGTGCGATCTTGTGGGTCTTCGCTGTCGGCTTGAGGCGGGCGGTCGGGCCCGCTCCCGTCATCTTCAGCCACCCGTCCCGCGCGAGCCGCTCGGAGGCCTCCTCGATCTCCGCCGGTTCGAGCATGAGCTTCTCGGCGAGAGACTCGACGCTCACGCCATCGGGACTGGCCTGCGCCTCGCGAGTCAGGTGCCTCAATACCACGTAGCCCGGCAGCTGGATGTTGAACTGGCGCAGTTCCTTCGCCATCGCCTTGCCGAAGGCCCGGCTGGTCTGATTCACGAGGAAGCCGACGCCCGACTGCCCTGCCTTGATCGGGTCCGCAGCACCGTACGTCCGCGCGGTCTGCGCGCGGTCCGCGTCCGATGCACCAGGCTCAGAGTCGTGGTCAGTCACGTTGTTGCAGCTCCTCTGGGGGAATCGAGTGGACCGCCTGCTTCTGTGTTCCCAGGCGGCGGTTTCCGCAGACGCACGCAGGCGTGCAGGCACCGGCTGTGTACTGCGCGTGCCGGGCGCGCCGAGAAGCAGTCGGGGCCCCGGCGACATGCGCCGAGGCCCCGAATCACTAGCGGTACGCCGGCCACGTGTGCCAGCGAGCTCCGCGTGCCCCGCAGATCCCCACGTACCCAGACTACTCGACACCAGCAGCTACGCGAGCGCCTTCGCCTTGATCGTAGCGAACTCCTCTGCGGTGATCGCCCCACTGTCGAGCAGAGCCTTGGCCTTCGCGATATCGTCCGCTGCCGATCCGCCGGCGACGCGTGCCTGCATCGCCCTGAGCTGCTCGGCATCGCGCTGGTCCTGCTCGGTGTTCTTCGGGCGTACGATCATGTAGATGATGATGCCGAGGAACGGAACCGCAAAGAGCAGGAAGATCCAGCCCGCCTTACCCCAGCCACTGAGGTTCTCGCGGTGGAAGATGTCGGCGAAGACCTGGATGAACATCCAGATGACCATGAAGAACAGGTAGAACAAGAGCATGTACCAGAAGAACTGAAGCAATCCACCTTCAAACATCGCACTCCCCCATCTCGTGTGTGTCGGCCTGTCGGCCCTGTTAGCCCGCTGCCATCTCGTCGATGGCCTTCTTCAGTTCCTTCGCATCCGCGTCGACCTGCTTCTTCGCGATCTTCGCAGCGTGCTTCATCAGCTTCTCGGCACCCAGGTCCGGGGTCGGGATGCCGATCAGGAAGATGCCGGCGGTGCCCTCATCGAGCAACTCCCCGAGCTCGGCGATGTCACGCCGCTTGAACGTGCCGAAGAAGTGGCCGACAAGCGCCCCCGCGCCGCCCCCGACGGCTGCGCCGGCGATGATCGACGGCGGGAAGATCAGGCCGATCACGCCGCCGGCCAAGGCGCCAACCGTCGCGCCCGCAGCGCGGATGCTCGAGTCGCGGTCGAGGACCTTGATCTTTCCACCATCCTCCTTGGTGAACAGCACGCCCTCGTACGGGCCGAGCCACGATGCCTTGTGCATCTCTTTGATGTTCGCGAAGTCGGTCTTGGCGTCTTCGACGTCGGCGTATGCCCCCGCGAACACGACGAATCGCTCTTCTGCCATCGTTCGTTCCTCCCCGTGGTCCGTGTTCTCGACAATCCGAATGGCGCGCGCTGTGCGCCCCACTCGTTCGTTCCCCACCGAGCCCTCCAGGAGCGGCGCGATCGGGACTTCGTCCTGGACTGTACCTGATTCAGACGTTTGGTACACCTGCGCCAGCCCCATGCCGTTCACCACTCCCGAACCCGCTTCACCCGGAGTAGGGTGTCTTGGAGCGCGAGATCCAGTCCCGGTGACGGTCAACGTGCACCCTCGGGCCGAGAGGAGACCAATGGCAACCAGCACCCCGACACGGCGCGAAGAGCTGCTGCTCGATCTCGAGGCATTGGTGCGTGCCGAGGGGTTCGCGCACCTGCGGACGGCCGTGCTCGCACGCCGTCTGCACTGCTCGAAAGCCACGCTGTACGCGATAGCCCCAAGCAAGTCCGCGCTCATGACGCTCGTGTTCGAGCGCATCGTCAACCGTGCGATCGACGATGCGAAAGCACAGGCCGACGCGATGGAGTCGCCTGCGGACAAAGTGACCACGTTCCTCAGGGTGATCACACACTGGATGGCGAGCGGTTCGCGAGAGTACTGGCGTGACGTCGCGAACTCACCCGAGGTCAGTGCGGTACTCGACAGCCGCAGAGCGCGTGGCTACAGGATCGTGCAGTGCTACCTCGACGAGGGTGTCGCGCAAGGGCTCTTCCGACCGGCACACACCGCGTTCGTGAGCTACGTGAGCTGGGCGGTGGCGCGAATCGCCCGCGACCCGGAGCAGCTCGAGTTCATCGGAATCAGCGCCGAGGAGGCGATGAGCGAGCTGGGTATGCTGATCATCGGCGGCATGGGCCCCGAGGTACGCGTGGTTTCGGCCTGAGACTGGGCCGCATCACGTTGCGTACAGGCGCCCGCCCGCGGAACCCTTGGCCCCGCGGGCGGCTCCGATGCCCGGTGCGCCTAGTGGTGCGCCTCCATCGACGGACGATCAGCAACCGGCTCGGCCGGTACGACGATCGGCGTCTCCGACGGTGTGGCCGCTATGGCCGGGGCCTCGCTCGCCCCGCCGATCGCGATCCGCACGGTCTTGGGACGCGCAAGCTCCAGCGCCTTGGGGATATGGATGTCGAGCATGCCATCGTGGAAATCGGCCCTGATCGATGCAGGGTCGATTCCTTCGGGCAGCACGATCGAGCGCTCGAACGAGCCGAAGCTCGACTCGCGAACGACCCAGCCCTCATCTTCCTTCGTGGTCTCGGCCGTGCGCTCTCCGCTCACGGTGAGCACGCCGTCCGTGACCTCGATATCGACGTCATCGGGCTTGATGCCGGCCAGCTCGACGTGAACCACCAGGTCATCGCCTGTGCGCTTCACGTTCAAGCGAGGCATCCAAGCCGTCGTCGCCGCACCGGGTGCGCTCTGGGCGGTGCCCATGCGGGAGAAGATGCGGTCCATGTCGCGCTGCATCTGGAGCATCTCGCCGAACGGATCCCATCTCGTAATCGCCATGACTACATCACCTCCGTCTGCGTTCGAGGCGCTGCCGTTCATGGCGGTCACGGCAGCGCCGCTTCCTCGGCATGTATATACCCGCGCGATACACCGAGCGAGTGGACGAGCACGCCACGACGCACGCGCGTGATGCGCCTTGGGCGCCGAACGGGAATGCACTGAACCGACGGTCGCGACCCGGATGGGAGAACCATGCTCGACAGCTGGAACGACGGCCCGGCTAAGACCGCGCTCCTCGACTTCGTGGAGTCCGTGACTTCGCCCGGGGACTCGTACGTGACGCCGCAGGAGCGCATCGCCACGTTCGACAACGACGGGACGCTGCTGTGCGAGAAGCCCCGCTACGTGCAGGCGGAGTTCGTCATGCGGCGGCGCGATGAGGCCGGTGCCGTCGTCGAAGAGCGATCGCCCGAGCCCGCCGGTGAACCGGGAAGTCGCCGTGCGCGCATCGCGGCGCTGCTCGACCGCGCCCCGGACATCATCGCCGGCGTCGCCGACGTCACCCGAGGGCTCACGACGCAAGCATTCGAGGAACTCGTCCGCGAGTTCCTCGCCACATCCACGCACCCCATCCTGGGCGTGCCATACACCTCACTCGTCTACCGCCCGATGCTCGAGCTCATCGGCCTTCTCAAGGCCAACGGCTTCCACGTCTACATCTGCACCGGCGGAGGCCGCGACTTCGTGCGGGTGTTCTCGGAGGAGGTGTACGGGATCGGGCGCGGCCACGTGATCGGCTCGGCGGGATCGATCGAGTACCGCGACGGTGACATCTACCGAAAGAAGGGGATCGAGCTGCCGATCGACGACGGCCCCGGCAAGCCCGTCCACATCTGGAAGCGCACCGGTCGCAAGCCGCTGTTCGCGTGCGGCAACGCCGACGGCGACACCGAGATGCTGCAGATCGCCCGCTTCCCCGTCCTCATCCGCCACGACGACGCGGAGCGCGAGTTCGCCTACACCGAGAAGGCCGAGAAGGTGCTCGCCGAGGCGATCGCGAACGGCTGGACGACGGTGAGCATGAAGGACGACTTCGCGTGCGTGTTCGAGAGCTTGGACGGCAACGCCGGCTAGTCGAGGACCTCACCATCCGGGACCGTCTCGCCGGTCGCCTTGAGCGCCGAGTGCAGGAACAGCGGCCCGGTCGCCTCGTTGACCACGATGCAGCCGATGATGATCGCCGAGAAGGCTGGGCCGGCCTGCGGGAACTCGGCCGCGATCGTCGAGGCGAGCGCGAGCGCGATGCCCGCCTGCGGCACGAACGCGCGCCACGCGACGCGTCGAACGACCGCAGGCTCGTGCGCAAGCGTCATCGCCGCCGTCGACCCCGTCCACAGGCCCGCGACCCGCAGCGCCCACAACGCGATCGCCGGCACTGCGGCCGCGATGAGCGTGTCGAGGTGCAACCCGAGACCCGTGAGGGTGAAGAACACCACGTAGACGTAGGGCGCGATGCGGTGGAGGATCTGGGCGAACCGCTCCGCCTTCGCCGAGAGGTTGGCGACGAGGAGGCCTGCGATCATCGCGATGAGCAGCGGCTCGATCTCGATCTCAAGACCGAAGCGGGCGTACGCCCAGCCGCCGAACTGGTGCGCGAGCCACACCGCGAGACCCGCGACCACCACGATGCCCGCTGTGACGACCGGCGTGCTCGGCACACGCTGCACGAGCAGCCGCAGTAGCGCACCAACGGCGAGCCCGCCTATGACCGCGAGCCCGATGCTGAGCAGGATCGTCGTCACAAGCTCCGTGCGCGACGCCTCGCCTCCGAGCAGCGCCTTGGCGACGGTGAGCGCGACGGAGAACGAGGCGACCACGACGACATCCATGACAACCGTGGCGCCGAGCACGAGTCGCGTGAACGGACCCGCAGCCCTCGCTTCCGAGATGATCGCGATCGCCTCGGGAGGTGAGAGTGCAAGCATCACGGTGCCCGCCAGGATCGCGGCCGCCAGACGCACCTCGCCAGGAGCCTGCGGCACGAGGGCCAGGTAGACCACCATACCCACGACGAGCGGCACGACGAGGGTCATGCCGGCAACCTGGTAGACGATCGGCTTGAGTCGGGGCCGGATGCTCGTCCACACGAGGTGGCTGCCGGCGATGAAGCCGATCGTGCACAATGCCACCGGATTCAGCACGGGGAACGCGAGGTTCGCACTCTCGGCGACGGACTTGACCGCGACGCCGGCGAGTGCGCCGACCGCAAGGTAGACCGGCAGGCGCGGTACGTGAAGGCGAGCGAGCGCTTCGCCGGCGACATACGCCGCGACACAGATCGCGCCAAGCACGGCGAACCGAACGAGTTCCACGACGCCCGCACCTCCCCTGAACGACTGGGCTCATGGTAGAGCATCTCGCGACGGGAGAACCAGCGAGCACGGCGGCGCGGAGTCGCACCTAGGGGAGTCTTCGAGGGACGTCAGCACATCGGCCCCTGAACCCACCTACTCGCCGAGCGCCTCGATGTCGAGGCGAGCTCGGACGAGGATATCGGTGACCGAGCGCCGGCGAGTGTCCTGGCTCCCGCATTCGATCTCGACGACGATCTCGTAGAGAGCCCACGCCGCTTCGCGCAAGGCAAGAGCGTCTCGCTCGATCGGTTCGTCCGGCACGGGCACAGACGACGGTGCAGGTGCATGCAGCCGGTAGCCGATGCCGCGAACGGTCTCGACGAGCCCCCTGGCGCCGGCATCGGCCAGTTTGTGACGGAGGCGGGAGACATGCACGCTCACCGACTCGGGCGAGCACTCGTCCTCATCCGCTTGCGCCAGCTGATCGGCGGACAGCACCCAGCCGGGATGCCGCGAGAGCATGGCGAGGATCTCGAATTCGCGGCGGGTCAGGGCGACCTCGCTCTCGCCCACGAAGACGGCGCGCTCGTGAGTGCGGATCACGACGCGACCAAAACGCCTGTCCTCCGACAGCACCGCAGGCACCCCCTTGGCCTGCCCCACCAGATGCATGTACCCCCGAATTCGCGCTCCATTACTGTGGCGTTCGAGTTCGGTGGCAACGACTCCCGTGGAGGCACACCGGAAAGCGGAAAGGGGGGTGCCCGACATGTCAACGGCCACAGGACGACTCCACATGGCTCCACACGGTGGCGGATGGGCCATTCTCGGCCTCGGGTTCGCGTTTGTGCTGATCCTTGCTGTCGTGCTCGTCGTGCTCAGCCAACCGACCACGACAGTCACTCCGCTGACCACCACGCTGTCGCCAAGCGCGGTCGCGCCGATCGAAGCGTACGCTCCGTACACGGCGGGACCGGTCGTCCGGGAGGTCCAGGGCTATGCGCCCTACACCGCCGGACCTGTGGTGCGCGAGGTATGGCCCAATGAGTCGTACGCGCCCTACACTGCCGGACCGGTCGTCCGGGAGCAGTAGCGGTGAACCCGCGCAGGCAAGACGCCCGCCCTTCGCGAAGAAGGGCGGGCGTCGTCCGTTTCGAGCGTCGAGGCGCAGGTTGGCTCAACGCCACATGCCTGTCGACCGCGCGCGTCTACTCCACCGCATACCCGGTGTCGTTCGCCCCGATCGTGACCGTACCGCCTTCGCTCAGCCGCCCTTCGATGAGCTCCTTCGCGACGCGGTCGACGACCTCGCGCTGTATGAGCCGCTTGAGCGGGCGGGCGCCGAACACCGGGTCGAAGCCGTCAAGCGACAGGCGCTCGACCGCTGCGTCCGTGAGCTCGAGCGTGATCTTGCGGTCGGCGAGTCGCGCTCGGACCTCCGCCAACTGCAGTTGGACGATACTTGCGATGTCGTCGAGCGACAGCGCGTGGAAGGTCACCACATCGTCGATGCGGTTGAGGAACTCGGGCCGGAAGGTCGCCCTGAGCGCCTCCTGCAACATGCGGTCGCGCTCCTCCTCGGATGCACCACCCTCGGCGAAGGCCTGGATGAACTGGCTGCCGACGTTGCTCGTCATGATGACGATCGCGTTCTTGAAGCTGACGATACGGCCCTGGCCGTCGGTGAGACGCCCGTCGTCGAGCACCTGCAGCAGCACGTTGAACACGTCCGGGTGCGCCTTCTCGATCTCGTCGAGCAGGATCACGCTGTAGGGCCTGCGGCGGACCGCCTCGGTCAGCTGGCCGCCCTCCTCGTAGCCCACGTAGCCCGGGGGCGCGCCGATGAGCCGCTGTACGCTGAACTTCTCCATGTACTCCGACATGTCGATGCGCACCATGGCGCGCTCGTCGTCGAAGAGGAAGCTCGCGAGCGTCTTCGCGAGCTCGGTCTTGCCGACGCCGGTCGGGCCGAGGAACAGGAAGCTGCCGATGGGACGGTCCGGGTCCGAAAGCCCGGCCCGCGAGCGCCGGATCGCGCCAGCGACCGCTGCAACCGCTTCGTCCTGACCGATCACGCGCTGGTGCAGCACATCTTCGAGCTGCATGAGCTTGGCCATCTCGCCCTGCATCATGCGGCTGACCGGTACGCCGGTCCACGCACTCACGACCTCGGCGACCTCTTCCTCGGTCACCTCTTCCTTGAGCATCGCGCCGGACTCCTGCTGCTCCTTGAGCTTGGTGTCCGCCTCGGCGATCGCGGCCTTGAGCTGCGGGATGCGGCCGTAGCGCAGCTCCGCGGCACGCGTGAGGTCGCCCTCGCGCGTGGCTCGCTCCTCGTCCATCTTCGCCTCGTCGAGCTCGGCCTTGAGCCGCTGTACGCTCCCGATGACATCCTTCTCGTTCTCCCACGCCGCCTTCATGCCGGAGAGCTTCTCGGCGACCTGAGCCATCTCGGCACGTAACGCCTCGAGGCGCTCCGCGCTCGCGGCGTCGGTCTCCTTCGCAAGCGCCATCTCCTCGATCTGCAGCTGAGTCAGCTGGCGCTCGATGGTGTCGATCTCGACGGGCATCGAGTCGATCTCGATACGCAGGCGGCTCGCCGCCTCATCGACGAGATCGATGGCCTTGTCGGGCAGGAAGCGATCGGAGATGTAGCGGTTCGAGAGCTCCGCCGCCGAGACGATCGCGCCGTCGGTGATGCGCACTCCGTGGTGGACCTCGTACTTCTCCTTCAGGCCGCGCAGGATCGCTATGGTCTCCTCGACGCTCGGCTCGCCCACCAGCACCGGCTGGAACCGCCGCTCGAGCGCCGCGTCCTTCTCGATGTGCTTGCGGTACTCGTCGAGCGTCGTCGCGCCGATGGCGTGCAGTTCGCCGCGCGCGAGCGCGGGCTTGAGCATGTTGCCCGCGTCCATCGCGCCTTCAGCCGCGCCGGCGCCCACGATGGTGTGCAACTCGTCGATGAACAGCACGATCTGGCCCGCCGACTCCTCGACCTCGCGCAGCACGGCCTTCAGGCGGTCCTCGAACTCGCCGCGGTACTTCGCACCTGCGACCATGGCGCCCAGATCGAGCGCGACGATGTCCTTGTCCCTGAGTGAGCTCGGCACGTCACCAGCGACGATACGCTGTGCAAGTCCTTCGACGATCGCCGTCTTGCCCGTGCCCGGCTCGCCGATGAGAACGGGGTTGTTCTTCGTGCGGCGCGAGAGCACCTGGATCGTGCGTCGGATCTCGTCGACGCGCCCGATGACCGGGTCGAGCTTGCCGTCCCGGGCCGCCTGCGTGAGGTTGCGGCCGTAGCGCTCCAGCGCCTGGAACTGCGCCTCGGCGTTCTGATCGGTCACGTGGCTGCCGCGGCGCAACTCCTCGACCGCGGTCGTCAGGCGCGACGCCGTCGCGCCTGCGCGCTCGAGCGCGCGGCCGGCCTCGCCCTTGTCGGCGGCGAGGGCCACGAGCAGGTGCTCGCTGGAGACGTAGGCGTCCTTGAGCTTCTCGGCGAGTTTGAACGCGTCGCTGAGTACGGTGTTGAGGCGCGGGCCGACGCCCATCTGCGCCGCAGCGCCGGAGACCTTGGGGGCGCGAGCGAGAGCGTCGCCGAGGGCCGCGTCGAGTTGGTGCGGGTCGGCGCCCACCTTCGAGAGGATCGGGCGCACGATGCCTTCGGCCTGATCGAGAAGCGCCTTGAGCAGGTGCTCCGGTTCGACTTGGCCGGCGCCGTACTCCTCGGCGATTCCGCCGGATGCTTCGAGCGCTTCCTGCGCCTTGATCGTGAGCTTGTCGAGTCTCATCGCTGCTTCGCCTCCGTCACGGGCTCATTGCCCGCGCTACCCTAGCCGCCCGACCGGGCGGGTCTCTTCGTCGTTCAAGCAGGCGCGCCGTGGCGGCCGGGGATCAGGTGTGACCACACCCACGCCACCGCCTGTCAAGCGGGCCCGCCCCAGATCTCGCCCGCTCGCACGCGCTCGAGCCAGCGCACGACGGGGTTGCGCGGGTCGCTCGGCTCCGGCCCGGGGCCGGCCGCTTCCGCCTGCGGGTCCATCAGAGCGCCTGCGTCCGCGTGATGCCGCCCGGCGCCACGCGCACGAGCGCGACGTGCGTCTCGCGAGACCTGGCTCGTTCGCCGGCCGCGCGTGCGGCCGCCTCGGCGCGCGCGAGCCGGTTGCGCGCGTGCGCGAGCTCGGCCTGCGTGCGCTCGAGTTCGCGCTGCAGCTCGATGATGCGCACGACGCCCGCGAGGTTGACGCCCTCCGCGGTGAGTTGCTGGATGAGCTGCAGCCGGTCGACGTCGGCCTGCGAGTACAGCCGCGTGTTGCCCGCCGAGCGCTGCGGCCGGATCAGCTCCTTGCGCTCGTAGATGCGCAGCGTCTGCGGGTGAACGCCGGCGAGCTCGGCAGCGACCGAGATCATGTACAGCGGCCTGTCGTGTTCGCGTCTCATTGCCGTCATCCTTGTGCCGTGGCGGCGCGCACGCCGCCTGCCTGCCTACCCGATGTGCGCCCGCAGGTCCTCGGTCGACTCCGCCGAGAACGTCTCGAGCGCTGTCTTCTGTGCCGGGGTCAGATGCTCAGGGGTGACCACTCTGACCTTGACTCTCAGGTCACCGTGACCGCCGCCCTTGAGCTTGGGCGCGCCCTTGCCGCGAATCCGGAACACCCTGCCGTTCTGCGTCCCGGCAGGGATCTTCAGCTTCACCTTCTCGCCCCCGGGCGCTGGCACGTTCACGCTCATGCCCAACGCCGCCTCGGCGATGGAGACCGGAAGGTCGAGCACCACGTCGGCGCCGTCTCGCGAGTAGTACGGATGCGGCTTGATGCGCGTGACCACGTACAGGTCACCGGCTGGCCCACCGGAGATACCCGGCTCGCCTTTGCCTTTGAAGCGCAGCTTGCCGCCGTCGCTCGCGCCTGCAGGGACGTTGACCGGGACCGTCTTGCGTCCGTGGACCTTGCCCTGGCCGCGGCACGCGGTGCACGGCGATTCGAGCAGGGAGCCCTCGCCGTGACACGTTGGGCACGCCCGCGAGAAGCCGAACATACCCTGGCCCTCACTCGTCGTGCCCGTGCCCTTGCACGCCGAGCAGGTCGTGCGCCCGGTTCCGGGCTTGGCCCCGCTGCCGCCACAGACGCCGCAGTCCTGAACGCCATCGACGTCGACCTTCGTTGAAGTGCCCGCGAAGGCCTGATCGAAGGTCAAGTCGAGTCGCATCTCGACATCGCGACCTCGCTGCGGCTGCGGCCCGGACTGCCTGCGTCCGCCGCCGAAGCCACCGCCGCCGAACACGCTGCCGAACAGGTCGCCCAAGTCGCCCAGATCACCCATGTTCACGGTGCGCGTGTAGGCGCTGCCGCCCGGACCGCCGAACCCGTCGCCCGGACCGCCGGCTCCAGGGTGGTACCCCGGCGGCACCTTGCCGCCGAAGTACTGCCCGTACTGGTCGTACGCCGTGCGCTTCTCGTCGTCCGAGAGCGTCTCGTACGCCTCGTTGATCTCCTTGAACTTCTCCTCGTCCCCGCCGGCATCCGGGTGGTGCTTGCGCGCGAGCTTGCGGAACGCCTTCTTGATCTCGTCGGCGGTCGCGGTCTTCTTGACGCCCAGGATGTCGTAGTAGTTCGCAGTCGGGGCCATGGCCTACTCCTCGCGCCGAGGTCCCCCGGTCGACACGACGACCATCGCCGGCCGCACGCAGCGCCCGCCCATCTCATAGCCCTTCTGGAACGCCTCGACCACTGTGCCCTCGGGCACCGTCGGATCCTCAAGCTGGCTGACCGCCTGCTGATTGCTCGGGTCGAACGCTTGACCCACCGGATCTATGACGCTCACCCCCGCCTTGCCGAGTATCCCGATGATCTGGGCGTGCACGGAGGTGACGCCCGTGATGAGATGCTCGACATCGTGATCTTTCGAGGAGTGCTCGATCGCTCGCTCGAGGTTGTCGATGGCGGGCAGCAGCTCCTCGACGAGCCGCTCGGTGGCGCGCTTGCGCTCGTCCTCCCGCTCGCGCGTGATGCGCTTGCGGTAATTCTCGAACTCGGCCTGCGTGCGCAGCACGAGGTCGCGCATCTCGGAGAGTTGGGTGAGCGCCGTCTCGAGCTCGCCCTCCATCACGTCGCCGCGGAGTTCGAACTCCGCGCCAAGGTCGTCTTCGAGCTCGGGATCGACAGGGACGCGGGCGGCCTCCTCGGCCGCCCGCCCCTCATCAGTGTGCTTTCGCGAAGTCATGGCTACTTGCCTTCGTCCTCGTCGACGACCTCGTACTCGGCGTCGACGACGTCTTCCGCGGGCTCGCCACCTTCGGCGCCCTCGGCCCCGGCGGCCGCAGCGTCGGCCTCCTGCGCGGCGGAGTAGACGACCTCCGCGAGCTTGTAGCTGACTTCCTGCAGCTTCTCCGTGGTCGACTTGATCTCGTCGACGTCATCGCCCGCAAGCGCGGTGCGGCTCGCCTCGAGTGCCTCCTCGACGGCGGTCTTGGTGTCCTCGGGAACCTTGTCGCCAAGATCCTTCAGCGTCTTCTCGGTGGCGTAGACGAGCGTGTCGGCGGTGTTGCGTGCCTCGACCTCCGCCTTGCGCTTCGCGTCTTCCTCGGCGTGTGCGTCGGCGTCAGAGACCATGCGGTCGACTTCGTCGTCGGAGAGTGCGGTCGAGCCCGAGATGGTGATCTTCTGCTCCTGGCCGGTGCCGCGGTCCTTCGCGCTGACGTTCACGATGCCGTTGGCGTCGATGTCGAAGGTGACCTCGATCTGCGGGATGCCGCGCGGGGCGCTCGGGATGTTCATGAGGTGGAACTTGCCGAGCGTCTTGTTATCGGCGGCCATCTCGCGCTCGCCCTGCAGCACGTGGATCTCGACGCTTGTCTGACCGTCGGCGGCCGTCGTGTAGGTCTCGGTCTTGCGCGTGGGGATGGTGGTGTTGCGCTCGATCATCTTGGTCATGACCCCGCCGAGCGTCTCGACGCCCAGCGACAGCGGCGTGACGTCGAGGAGCAGGATGCCCTTGACGTCGCCCGCGAGCACGCCGCCCTGGATAGCCGCGCCCACGGCGACGACCTCGTCCGGGTTGACGCCCATGTGCGGGTCCTTGCCGGTCATCTTCTTCACGAGATCCTGGACGGCCGGCATACGAGTCGAACCGCCGACGAGGATGACCTCGTCGATGTCGCCCATCTTCACGCCGGCATCCTTCATGGCCTGCTCGACCGGCTTGCGGGTGCGCTCGAGAAGGTCGTCGGTGATCTTCTCGAACTCGGCACGCGTGAGCGTGACATCGAGGTGCTTGGGACCGGACGCGTCGGCCGTGATGAACGGCAGGTTGATGTGCGAGGTCTGCGCGCTCGAGAGCTCCATCTTGGCGCGCTCGGCGGCCTCCTTCAGGCGCTGGAGTGCCATCTTGTCGGCACGCAGATCGATGCCGTGATCGCTCTTGAACTTCTCGGCGAGCCAGTCGATGACCTTCTGGTCCCAGTCGTCACCGCCGAGGTGGTTGTCACCGTTGGTCGACTTGACCTCGAAGACGCCCTCGCCGATCTCCATGACCGAGACGTCGAACGTACCGCCGCCGAGGTCGAAGACGAGGACGGTCTGGTTCTGGTCGCCCTTGTCGAGGCCATAGGCCAAGGCGGCCGCGGTCGGCTCGTTGATGATGCGCAGGACCTCGAGGCCGGCGATCTTGCCCGCGTCCTTGGTGGCCTGGCGCTGCATGTCGTTGAAGTACGCGGGAACGGTGATGACCGCTTGCGTGATGGTCTCGCCGAGGTACTTCTCGGCGTCGGCCTTGAGCTTCTGCAGGACCATCGCGCTGATCTCCTCGGGGGTGTACATCTTGCCCTCGATGTCGACCTCCACGCGGCCGTCCTTGCCCTTCGCGACTTTGTACGCGACGGTCTTGCGCTCCGAGGAGGTCTCCTCGAACTTGCGGCCGACGAAACGCTTGATCGACTTGATCGTGTGCTCCGGGTTGGTGACCGCCTGGTTCTTGGCGGGCTTGCCGACGATGCGCTCGCCGTCACGGAACGCGACGACCGACGGCGTGGTGCGGTCGCCTTCCGCGTTGATGATGATAGTCGGCTCGCCACCTTCGAGGACGGCCATCGCCGAGTTGGTGGTACCGAGGTCGATACCGAGAACCTTGGCCATTGCGAAAACCCCTTTCATTCACTGTTCGTTCTTCGAGCGCCGGACCCGTGGGACCGGGCGTTGTTGCCGTGCGGGCGGCACCCCGGCAGGTGCCGCGGTGGCCATTGTAGAATCTAAGTCACTCATTATCAAGTTTTCTGGCAAGCTGATTTCTACCTTTACCCGATGAGCGCCTCACCAAACCCGCCAAGCCCGGTCCCACGACGGACGGCGCGGTGCCGACCGATGGACGGTCGAGCGCGCCGCTCGGCGGGCGTTCACACGATGCACACGAAATCGGTCTTTACACCGCTTGGAGCGGTCTGTATGGTACGCACCGAACCGAGAGCCACCGACCGCGGTGAGCGGCGCTGAATGTGAAGGAGTCTCCATGCCCCGACCCATCATCAATGAGGACGACTGCTCGGCCTGTGGCATCTGTGTCGACGCCTGCCCCAACGGCGTTCTCGAGATCGTCGGCGACGCGGCGGAGCCGGTGAACGACGAGAACTGCGACGCCTGCGCCACTTGCATGGAGGAGTGCCCGATGGGCGCGATCACGGAGATCGAAGAGGACTGAGGCAGCCTCAGGACCTCCGCGCACGTCGCGCGAACATCGTCTACACACGAAGAGGCGCCCTGCGGGGCGCCTCTTCTGTTCGTCTAGTACACCGGACCCTCGGGCTTCACGGCCTTGAGCTCCGCCCACACCCGTTGCTTGGCCTTCGGATCCGACAGCGCGGCCTCGAAACCGCTCACCGCGAAGAGGCGCCGGCCGAGCACGCGCACCGGCGGCTTGCCCGGCATCGGCTGCTCGCAGCCGAACGACTCGGCGAGGTCGGCGGCGGCCTCCGCATCGAGTGCGACGACCGCGCGCGGATCCACCGATTCGAGCTGCAATCGCAACCGGTCTGAAGCCCGCTCCCGGTCCATGCCGGGCTCGGGGCGCGACAGCGTGAAGAAGACGGCGTCGGGCGCCCACCCAAGCGCCTCGAGCGCCTTGACGAGCGCGGCGCCGTCCGCCCCCGACAACGCCGCGCCACCACTCGCTTCAGCCGGGCCGGGCAGCCCCTTGACGACCGCGATCTCGGCCAGCGCTGCGCCGCGCGGTGCGACCCGGTCGCTACCGGGAGCAAGCATGTCGGCGGCGTGGAGCTCGGCCTTCACGCGTGTCTCGTGCAGCGCGCGCAGCTTCGCAGCGATCGAGTCGATCGAGGTGTCGGCCGCCGTGCTCACGACCGGCCGGCGAACCACCGCCACGTGATGGCGAGGCCCCGGTCGAGGTCCTGGCCGGCGACCCAGCCGAAGACCTCCTCGGCTTTGGCGGGCGACAGCGAACTACGGTCGACATCGCCCTCGCGGGCCGGCTGCGCGTCCACGGGGCCCCAATACTCCGAGCTCTCGCGCAAGGAGCGCAGCAGGTCGTTGACGCTCGTCTCCCGGCCGGTCGAGATGTTGTAGGCGGCTGCATCGCCCGCCTCGGGCGCGAGCGTGTTCTCGCTGTGCAGTGCCGCCACGATGGCGCCCACGATGTCGCCGACATAGATGAAGTCGCGGGTCTGACCGCCGGTGCCGAACACCGTCGGCGCCTTGCCCGCGCTCATCGCATCGCAGAACAGCGCCACGACGCCACCCTCGCCCGCCGCATCCTGACGCGGACCGTAGACGTTCGCGAAGCGGAACGACGCGAAGTCGACACCACTGCCGAGCAGTTCCTCGGCGAGCAGCCCTTCGGCGCCCAGCTTGGACTTCCCGTACGGGTTGGCCGGCGCCTTGGGCGCGCTCTCGGCCAGGGGCAGCAGAGCCTCGTCCGGCTCGCCGTAGACCGCAGCGGAGCTCGCGGAGATGACGCGAGTCGCACCCGCCTCGCGAGCCGCGCGCGCGACGGCGCGGGTGCCCTCGGCGTTGACCGCCCAGTCGCGCTCGGGTTCGCGCATCGACACGCCCACGCTCGCCTGCGCGGCAAGGTGCACGACCGCCTCCGGCGCAAACTCGGCCACCGCCGCCGGCATCTCGGCAGCGAGGATGTCGAGCGTGCGGAACCACGCGTGGGGGTGCAGGTTCTCGGCCTTGCCGGTCGACATGTCGTCGATGACGCCAACGGCGTGCCCGCCGCTGACGAGCGCGTGCACGAGATTACTGCCGATGAACCCGGCTCCACCGGTAACGAGAACCCGCATCAGACCTCCCAGTCACGATATCCAGGAGTCGATGGTATCACCGCTTCGAGCGCGATCCGTTCCTCACTTTGTGCAGTGCTTTCGGGCGGCATTCGCCCACGAGCGCCAAGTCGAGTACCTCGTCCATGTTCTGGACCGGGATGATCTTGAGTTCGGTCCGCACGCGCTCGGGCACGAGCTCGAGGTCGCGGACGTTGTCCTTGGGGATGAGCACCGTCTTGAGCCCCGCGCGGTGCGCGGCGAGGAGCTTCTCCTTGAGCCCGCCGATCGGAAGTACGCGTCCGCGCAGCGTGATCTCGCCGGTCATCGCGACATCCCGACGGACCGGGCAGCCGATGAGCGAGGAGGCGATCGCCGTCGCCATCGTGATGCCCGCGCTCGGGCCATCCTTGGGGATCGCGGCGGCCGGCACGTGGATGTGCAGGTCGTACTGCTCGTGGAAGTCGTCGTCGACACCCAGGTCCTTGGCGCGCGTGCGGATGTAGCTCACCGCCGCCGTCGCCGACTCGCGCATCACGTCGCCGAGCTGCCCAGTGAGGATGAGACTCCCCTTGCCGGCCATCTTCGTGGCCTCGATGAAGATCACATCACCGCCGACCTCGGTCCACACCAGGCCCGTGGCGGTGCCGATCTCATCCTTCTCCTCAGCCATGCCGAACGAGAACTTCTCGGGACCGAGGTACTTCGACAGCGTCCTCGCCGAGACGGTCGTCTTGCCCTTCTTGCCCTCGACGACCTTGCGTGCGACCTGCCGGCAGATCGTCGCGACCTCTCGCTCGAGGCCGCGCACACCCGCCTCGCGCGAGTAGCGGCGGATCATCTCGCTGATCGCGGCGTGGGTGATCTCGAGCTTACTGGGTGTCAGGCCGTGCTGCTCAAGCTGCTTGGGGATCAGGTAGTCGGTCGCGATATGGAGCTTCTCCTCTTCGGTGTAGCCCGGGAAGTGGATGACCTCCATGCGGTCGCGCAACGCCGGCGGGATCGTGTCGAGCATGTTCGCCGTCGTGATGAACATGACGTTGGAGAGGTCGAACGGCGCCTCGAGGTAGTGGTCCTGGAAGGCGTAGTTCTGCTCGGGATCGAGAACCTCGAACAGCGCGCTCGTGGGGTCGCCCCGGAAGTCGGCTCCGACCTTGTCGATCTCGTCCATCATGAAGACCGGGTTGTTGGTGCCCACCTGGCTGATCGACTGGATGATGCGGCCGGGCAGCGCGCCCACATACGTGCGACGGTGGCCGCGGATCTCGGCCTCGTCGCGCACGCCGCCGAGCGACTGCCGTATGAACTCGCGCCCGAGCGAGCGCGCTATCGAGCGGCCGATCGAGGTCTTGCCCACGCCGGGAGGCCCGGCGAAGCACAGGATGGGCCCGCGCATCTTGTCGGTGAGCTTGTGGACCGCGAGGTACTCGAGCACCCGCTCCTTGACCTTCTCGAGGCCGTAGTGATCCTCGTCGAGGATCGTCTTGGCCTCGACGAGATCGAGCTTCTCCTCTGACTCCTTGGTCCACGGCAACCCGACAAGCCAGTCGAGGTACGTACGGATGACGCTCGTCTCGGCGGACTGGGGGGCCATCTTCTCGAGCCGGTTGAGCTCCTTCAGGGCCTTCTCGGCGACCTGCTCGGGCATGCCCGACTCTTTGATCTTGGTGGTGTACTCGTCGACCTCGGCCTGCACCTCGTCGTACTGGCCGAGCTCCTGCTGGATCGCCTTGAGCTGCTCTCGAAGGAAGTACTCCCGCTGCGACTTGGTCATCTGCTCTTTGACGCGGTCCTGGATCTTGGTGCCGAGTTCAAGGATCTCGAGCTCCCGCTTCAGGAAGCGCGTCGCCGCCTCGAGGCGGGCCTGCGGTTCGATCGCCTCGAGGATGACCTGCTTCTCCTCGACCTTGAGGTTGAGGTGGAACGCGATGAAGTCACCCAGGCGCCCGGGCTCCTCGATCGTCGACGCGGCGACGATGACCTCCTGCGGGATCGGCTTGCCTAGCTCGGCGGCGCGCTCGAAATCGGTGACGAGCGCGCGCATCAGCGCTTGGGTCTCGACGTCGACATCGGTCGGCTCGTCGATGAACTCCACGCGCACCGAGTAGTAGGGGTCGTCCTGGATGTACTCGAGGATGCGGAAGCGGCGCTGCCCCTCGACGAGCGCCTTCGCGGTGCCGTCCGGGAGCTTGAGCTCCTGCATCACCGAGACGACGCAGCCGATCTCGTACAGATCGTCCGGACCGGGCTCCTGCGTCTCGGCCAGCTTCTGGGTCGCGAGCGCGATGAAGTGCCCCTCGCGCATCGCCTCCTCGAGCGCCTTGATCGACTTCTCACGACCGACGAACAGCGGCACCACGAGGTGCGGAAAGACGATGAGATCCCGTAGCGGGATGAGCGGGAGCACGTCAGGGATCGTGACGGCTTCATCTCGTTGTGACATGCGCGTTCAAGTCCTCTCGTAGGCGTTCGTGCGATAATCCATGTGCCCAATGGCACGCTATGGTACACGTCCCCACTCGCTCCGGCAGCACTCTGCGCGCCGGTACGGAGCCGCCGGATGACCCCTCGACGCAGCGCATTCGCATCCAGCGCGGTCGCCGTTTCGGCGGCCGTCCTCGCGCTGCTCGCGGTCGTGGTCCCGGCGCTCAGCGCGCCCTCCTCACCGGCGACCGAGACTCGGGCCGCAACCGCCAAAGCCGCCTCGAGCACAGGTGCTGCCGACGTGCCCACGATGACGGTCTCGCTCGTGACGAGCGCGCCCATCGTCCCCACCGGAGCGACGTTCGGCTACACCGCTCAAGTTCGCCTCCGCGAGCAGGCCTCCTACCTGCAGACGGTATTCGAAGTGAGCAGACCGTCGGGCCAGGTGCTCTTCAGACGCACGAAGGTCACCTACGGCGCCAAGCGCGGCATCACCCGCTACACCTTCGAGCGGGGACTGACCGACGTCCTCGACCTCGAGCCGGGTACGTATCCGGTTCGTGCTACCGCGAGCGCCACCATCAACGGGACCACCGTCACCACCGAGACCGGCGGCACGTTGCGCGTGTACGAGAAGGGTGGCCCACGCGTCCGCGTGGCGCTCGTCGCGCGCGTCTTCGGCCAGCCCATGTCCGACCCGAGCGGCCGCTTCATCGCCGACCCCGCCCGCTCGACCGGTGCGCGTGACGCGGTGGGCTCGATCAGTCGCCGCGTGCTGTCCGACCCCGAGGCGCGGGTCGCGCTCGCAGTACCCCCGGTGCTGCTCGCGGAGTGGCGGCGCCTCTCCGGCGGCTACACGCTGGCCGATGGCACCACCGTAAGGCCCGACGATCCGGTCGCGGTCGCCTACAACTCGACGCTCGCCGACCTGCGTGCGGCCATCGACACCAAGCGCCTCGAGCTGCTCACGATGGGCTACGCCGACCCCAACCTCACCGACCTCGCGAACCATGGGCTCGCGACCGACGTGGGACCGCAGTACGACGCGGGCATCTCGGCGGTGTACGCGAGTCTCGAGCTCACGCCCTCGGTCGGCACGGCTCCCGCCGGCGGTTGCGTGCCTTCCAACGAGATCGGACTGCTCGACGCCAAGGGTGTCGGCTACGTGATCGTGGACGAGGACTGCGCGCGCCACAACAAGCGCGATGCGGACAGCGGCGCCTACCACGTCACCGGCGAGGACATGCACGTCCTTGTCACCGAGACGAGCACGACCGCCGGGCTCTCGACCGGCGACCCGGGACCCTCGATCGAGCGGGCGTTCACGCGACTGGTTCGCTCGCCCAAGGAGCCGCTTGTGATGAGCGTCGAGATCGACGGGGACTCCTTCTCCACCACCGACTCGGTGGGCATCGCGCTCGACGCGTTCGAATCCGTGCCCTGGATCCAGCTCACCAATGCCCGCTCGCTCAAACCCCCCGCCGGTGCCGACAAGGTCCGGCTGCTCGCAGGCAAGTCCACCCCCAAAGCGCCCAAGAACTTCTGGAAGACGGTCGCCAAGTCACGTTCGTACGCGGACGCCTACTTCGCGGCCCTCGGCGCAAGCGATCCGGACGCGACGACCGCCACGCAGCAGTCGCTGGTCACGGAGAGCGCGTCGTGGGCGGGCTTGGATCGCGCATGGACCGACGCCGACCGTGGGCTCGGATTCGCACGGGCGTCCCTCAAGACCACCCAGCCGATCCTCGACGGTATCTCGATGAAGGCCGAGCCGATCACGCTGTCCGGCACGCGCGGCGACATCCCCATCACCATCGACAACAGGTCCGACAAGACCCTGCAGGTGGTGGTCAAGCTCACCTCGAGCGGTGGCGCGCGCGTTCGCGGCGCCGATGAGATCCGAGCGACGCTGCCCCCCAAGGAGACGTACCTCGAGATACCGGTCGAGATGCAGGCGAGCCTCGCGGGCAGGCTCGTCATCGAGGTGACCGCCGCCGACCTCGTGCTCGAGCGCGAGACGGTTGAAGTCCAGGCGTCGACACTCGACCGGATCGTGCTCGGCGCCGCGGTCGCGCTCGTTCTTCTCGGCATGCTTGTGTTTATTGTGCGGAGAAGCCGCGCCGGCGGGGCACAGTCCGATGATTCCGAGAGTGGGGCAAGATACACTGGGGACGATGATGGCGACATCCGGCCCAGCGAGCGCTAGGCGGAACGTCGCCACATGCGTGTTCGCAGCCCATGCGAGCGGGCTTGACTCTCGGAAGGCGTGTGCATGAACAAGATCGTGGTGCTCGACACCAACGTACTGCTCGCGGACCCCAACTCCGTGCTGTCGTTCCCGCGCGCGGAAGTCGTCATCCCCGAGACGGTCCTCGCCGAGCTCGACAAGCTCAAGACGGCTCGCGTCGACCCCGACCTGCGCTTCCGCGGCCGGGAGGTCAGCCGCATCCTCTTCGATCTCTCCGAGGAGGGATCGCTCGTCGACGGTGTCGAACTGCCGGACGGCGGAATGCTGCGCGTCATGCCGTTCGACGCCGACTCCAAAGACCTGCCCGATGGCGTGAGCCTCCGCAACGCCGACGACCGCATCCTCGTGACCGCCCTTCAGGTATCGCGCGCCTGTGCGAGCACGGGCGAGTGCGAGGTGTGCCTCGTCACCAACGACCTCAACATGCTGCTGAAGGCGCAGACGTTCGGCATCGAGGTGGAGCGCTACGGCAACGGCGTTGAGGGAGGGTTCGCCAAGCACTACATCATCCGGCCGTTCCAGCGCTACCGGGTCCCGATCACCATCCTCGCCGTCGCGCTCGCCGTGTTCGTCGGCATCGTCTTCATCGCCACGTACACGCAACAGCGCGCGGTTTCCGGCGCGAACCTTCCCGCCGAGTTCAAGTCGCTGCTCAGCGCCGACCAACTCGCAGCGCTCGACGCGATCGCCGCGCTGAAGGAGAACCCGAACGATTCAGAGGCGCTCCTGAAGATGGCCAACGTCAACTTCGACGCGGCGACGTCGGCCACGCAGACGAACCCGACCGCTGCGGCGAGCTTCGGCCAGCAGGGTGTCCGCTACTACGAGCGCTACCTGAAGCTCTCGCCGCAGGACAACGACGCGCGCGCAGATCTCGCGACGCTGTACTTCACGATCGGCCAGACCGACCGGGCGATCCAGGAAGTCACGCAGGTGATCGAGCGCGACAAGTACCACATCAAGGCCAACTACAACCTGGGCCTGTTCTACGCGCAGGGCCGCAGTGACTACGCGAACGCGGAGAAGCAGTTCAAGACGGTCATCGCACTCACGCAGAACGACCCGAACCAGCACAACGTGTTCCAGCAGGCGACGTCACTTCTGCAGCAGGTGCAGCAGATCCAGAAGAAGGCCAACGAGACATCAGGAGCCATCCAGTGAGCCGAGAGCACATCGAGATAGCGGTCGTCGGCGGAGGGCCGGCCGGCCTGGCAGCAGCGCTGTACGCAGCTCGCGGACGCGCCAAGACGGTCGTCTTCGAGCGAGGGATACCAGGCGGGCAGATCGTCACCACTGACTGGGTCGAGAACTACCCGGGCTTCCCGGACGGCATCAGCGGCGCCGAACTCGGTGACCTGATGACGCGCCAAGCCGAGGTCCACGGGGCGATCATCCGCAGTTTCGCGCCGGTCGAGCGCGTGGACGTCGACGACCAGGGGCATTTCATCCTCGCCAGCGAAGGCGAGGAGTTCGAGGCGGACTGCCTCATTCTCGCCACCGGCGCCGTCCCCCGAAAGCTCGGGATCCCAGGCGAGGCCGAGTTCACAGGTCGCGGAGTCTCATGGTGCGCGACGTGCGACGGCGCCCTGTACAAGGACAAGGTCGTCTGCGTGGTCGGCGGCGGAGACGCCGCGGTCGAAGAGGCGATGTTCCTCACGAAGTTCGCTTCGAAGGTGCACCTCATCCACCGTCGTGACGAGTTCCGCGCCACGAAGTGCATCCAAGAGCGCTGCCGAGCCAATCCCAAGATCGAGGAGCACCTCTCGCGCATACCGGTCGAGATCCTTGGCGAGGAGGGCAAGGTGAGCGCGGTCCGGCTCGAGTCCACCAAGGGCGAGCCGGAGGAAGTCCTGCCCGTACAGGGCGTGTTCATCTTCGTGGGCGTGCATCCGGTCAATGAACTCGCGCTCGAGCTGGTCAAGATGAGTGACAACGGGTACATCAGTATCGACCACGACGGTCGGACGAACGTGCCGGGCCTGTTCGCTGCAGGCGATGTCACGGACTCCGAGCTGAAGCAGGTCATCACGGCAGCGTCGAAGGGTGCCTCGGCGGCATTCGAAGCGTTGCGCTACATTGACGAGACGAAGTCTTGCACGCTCTAGACCGGCATTGTGAGAGGAGACCTTGATGGCAGACCTGACCCAGGTGACCGATGCGAACTTCGAGTCGACGGTCGCTGGTAGCTCGAAGCCGTTCGTGCTCGACTTCTGGGCACCGTGGTGTGGCCCGTGTCGCATGATGGAGCCCGTGCTCAAGGAAGTCGCCGATGAGTACGACGCCGTGACCGTTGGCAAGCTCAACGTCGACGAGAACCCGGCCGTCGCCACGCGGTTCGACATCCTGTCGATCCCAACGCTGTTGATCTTCAAGGACGGCCAGGTCGCCAAGAAGCTCGTCGGCGCGATGCCCAAGAAGCGGCTCGTCGAAGAGCTCGCGCCCTTCATCGGCTAGGGGCCGATCAGCACGATCTGACGCGTGCCCGGTTCCGCTTGACGGCGGTGCCGGGCGTGTTACGCTTCTGGAACTCGTGCTACGCGCGGGCTCCATCCCGGGAAGGAACGCTCATGTGCGAATCAGGGGTCAATGTCGGGCAACTCAAGCTCGCGATCGGACAGTCTGACGACAGCCTCGCGATGGTCCAGCAGTGGCTCGAGCAACTGCACCATCTCGCCGATCACGGTAAGCGCGCCGAGGTCAGCAAGTCGCTCGCCCAGGCCGGCGTTCTGCTCGGCGAGGCACGGCAGAAGCTCGACGACGCGATTGCCGATCTCGAGGGAACACCGCGCGGGAATACGACCACGGTCGAGCTCATCTAGGCACCGCCTCGCGCACTGCGCTTCGAGCACCGACTACCAGTCGCCGCTCGCGCCACCACCGCCGGAGTCGCCGCCACCGAACCCGCCACCATCGCTCCAGCCACCGCCGGAGTCGCCGCCGCTGCCCCATGACGACGCGTCCCACCAGCCGCTGCCGCCGTCGCCGCCACCGCCCCTGCGATTCCGTACGGCGATGAAGACGATGACGCCGATGATGAGCGCTGTGATGATCAATCCGATGATGGCTCCGGTCGTCCCCTCGCCGGTGACCTCAGCGGGCGACGATGCGCCGTCCACCTGGACCGCATGCTCATCCGCGACCACACCCGCGATACGCGCGTGTCCCGCCTCGATCCCGCCCGAGTAGTCCCCTTCTCGGAAACGCGGCGTGAGGTCGGTGTCGATGATGTCGCCCGCCAGCGCGTCTGGCAGCGCACCCTCGAGCCCGTAGCCGACCTCAATGCGAACCTTGCGCTCGTTGGGTGCGACCAGGAGCAGCACGCCGTTGTCTTCGGACGCGGAGCCGATACCCAAGGTCTCGAAGCGCTGCTCGGCATACTCCTCGATCGTGCCGCCGCCGAGGGTGTTCACGGTGACGACGGCTATCTCGGCGCCCGGCGTCGCTGCTTCGACTCGCGCGGAGAGCGCCTCGATGCGCGCCTCGACAATGTCGTCGATGATGTTCGCCTCATCGAGCACGTAGGTGCCCGCGAGGGCCGAACCCGGTACAAGGACGAGCGCGATAGCGACGCCGATCAGGAGGATCCGGACACGCCGGATCGCGGGCTCCAAGACGCCCATGCTACGGCGTCGTGTCGAAGTCGACCGTCGGGTTCTCTTGATCGGCCTCACTGACCTCGTAGAACTCCGCCTTCTCGAAGCCGAACATCCCGGCGAGCATGTTGGTCGGGAACGAGCGGATCGTGACGTTGTACACGTTCACCGCGTCGTTGTAGTCCTTGCGGGCGACCGCGATGCGGTTCTCCGTCCCCGACAACTCGTACATGAGGTCGCGGAAGTTCTGATCGCTCTTGAGCGTGGGGTAGTTCTCCACCACCACGAGGAGCCGAGTCAGCGCGCCGGTGAGCTCAGCATCCGCGGCGGCGGCCTGCGCCGGGGTGGAGGCGCCCGCGAGCTTGGTCCGCGCGTCGGCGATCTCGGTCATGATCGACTTCTCCTGCGCGGCGAATCCCTTCACCGTCTCGACGAGGTTGGGGATCAGGTCGGCTCGGCGCTTGAGCTGGTTCTCGATCTGCGCCCACTGGTTCTGGACCTCCTGGTCCTGCTTCACCAGCCCGTTGTACGTGCCCACGAGCGCCAGTGCGATTACCAGCAGGACGACCAAGACCCCGCCTGCGATGATTGCGAGTGCTTTCACGGCCAGACTCCCTCCCCGGAGAACGTGCTCTGCCACATTCTGACCAGAGCTCGCGGACCGAGCAACCCGCACCGCGACGCGGCCTGATCAGCCGGTCGTGGTGTCGCTCGGCCGTCTGCGCAGTCTCTTGCGATTCAGGACGAGCCCGATCGCAAGTGCCACACCCATCGTTATGAGGCCGCCCACGAGGCCGGCCGTACTCGTGCCGGCATCGACCGACGGCCAGCCGGTGCCGGTCGCCCCCTCAGCCGCGCCATTCGCGAGTCCGCCCTGCCTGAAGGCGTAGTCGGGCAAGAACGCCGTCCTGTCCTGGATGGCAGCGGACGCCTGCTTCACAGCCGCCGACGCGTCCCCCGCGAACTCCTCGTTGCCGGTGACCTTCGCGATCGACCACTCGAGTCCGTCAGGGTTACTCGACGCGAACCACGCGATCGCGACGCCGGACAACGTCGCCGCGACTGCCACGCCGATCAGCACCTTCTTCAGATCGAGCCCCGCGAGCGCCTGGCGCTGGGCGGTTCGAGCAAGCATCTCGGGCTGGGCCTGGCGTACGAACAGAACGACGCCGGCTGTGACGAGACCCTCGACCAGGCCGATCGCAGCATGGATCGGGAGCATCATGACGACGAACGTGGCGAAGGGCAGCGCGCTCACTCCCGACGAGGTCGTCTGCAGCACCACCGCGGTCGCCCCTGCCAGCAGCCCGATCTCGGCCGCGACGATGCTACCCACGACCACGCGTCCCGTGGTCCAAGAATCGCCGACGATCCGCTTGAAGATGGGGTAGGCGACGAACGCCGGGAATACGCCGAGATTGAAGACGTTGCACCCCAACGCCAGCAGGCCGCCGTCAGCGAAGAAGAGCGCCTGGACGGTCAGTACCGAGGCGATCGTGAGGAATGCCGCCTCCGGCCCCAACAGGATCGCGAGGATCAGACCACCCCCCAAGTGGCCACTCGACCCCGTCCCCGGGATGGTGAAGTTGAGCATCTGTCCGGCGAAGATGAACGCGCCGAGGACCCCCATGAGCGGGACCTTGGCCGGGTCGCTCTCCTTCTTCACCTTCTTCGCGCAGTAGACCGCTGTCGCGGCGGTCGCAACCCACATCGTCCCGCCGACTGCGGGTGATATGAGGGCATCGGCCATATGCATGCGGTGTTACTCCTTCGATTCCCACGCATCACGCGTGGCTACTGTTCTGCAATTCGTGCTACGCTCTCCGGGAAACATCCTACTCCGACTCGCACCGGATCCGGCCGTTCAATTCGTGCGAATTCGCCCGGCCTTTCGTAGCACCGGCCACGATCGCTCCGGGCCCGGGCGAGTCTCGTGAGAGGCCTGGCACACATCCGAGGAGATGATCCGCATGCCCGAGGTCGTCCGCTTTGGCATCTCGATCGATGAACGGCTGCTGACCCGGTTCGACGCGCTGTCATCGGACAAGGGCTACGTGAACCGCTCGGAGGCGATTCGCGACCTGATCCGCAACGCACTCGTCGAGGAGCAGTGGGACGTCGGCGAAGGAGAAGCGGTCGGCACGGTCACCCTCGTCTACGACCACCACTTCAGCGACCTCGGCGACAAGCTCACCGAGCATCAGCACTCCCACCACGAAGCGATCGTCTCGACGCTGCATATCCATCTCGACGCCCACAACTGCCTCGAGGTGGTCGTGCTGCGCGGCAAGGCGAGTGAGATCAAGCGTCTCGCCGACGGGCTCATCGGAACCAAGGGAGTCAAGCACGGGCAGTTCGTGGCGACGACCACCGGCGACGACCTCGTCTAGGGACTCTCGTGGCCAGCATCGAATCAGGCATCTACCAACTGGGCCGGATCGACCAACTCGCGTCGTTGGACACGCCGATGCACCGCGTGGACCCTCGGGCGAAGGTGCTCACGACGCTGGTGTTCCTCGTGTGCGTGGTGTCGTTCGACAAGTACGAGGTCTTGGCGCTCTTGCCCTTCGCCCTGTTCCCCATCGTGCTGGCGAGCGAGGGCGACATCCCCCTCGGCTACATCGGGTCCCGGCTGTTGATCGCGGCGCCGTTCGCGGTGTTCGTGGGGCTGTTCAACCCGCTGCTCGACCGGGAGGTCGTCGCACAGATCGGCAACTTCGACGTGGTCGCCGGATGGGTCTCCTACCTGTCCATCATGCTTCGCTTCATGCTCACGACGGCCGCCGCGCTCGTCCTCATCTGCACGACGGGCATGAACGCCGTCTGCATGGCGATCGAGCGCCTCGGTGCGCCTGACGTCTTCGCGACGCAGCTGCTGTTCCTCTACCGCTACATCTTCGTGCTCGCCGAGGAGACCCTGACGATGTCGCGCGCCCGGTCGCTGCGCTCGTTCGAGGGGCGCGGTATGGGAATGTCGGTGTACGGCCAGATCCTCGGTCAGCTGCTCCTGAGGACCTACGCACGCGCCCAGCGCGTGTACAACGCGATGCTGTGCCGCGGGTTCGACGGTCACGTGCGCACGATGCGCACGCTGAGGTTCGGCGGGCGCGACTACGCGTTCTTGATCGGATGGTCGGCCGTATTCGTCGTGTTTCGCCTGTACAACATCCCACTGCTCGTGGGACGGATAGTGACGGGGTTCACCTCATGAGCCACCACAGCATCTCCGCGCAGGAGCTCGGATTCACCTACCCGGACGGGACCGCCGCACTCGAGAGCATCTCCTTCGAGATCGGCCACGGCGAGTCGGTGGCCATCGTCGGCGCGAACGGCGCGGGCAAGTCCACGCTTCTGATGCACCTCAACGGAATCCTCTCCCCCACGCGTGGCAGCGTCCGAGTCGGGGACGTCCCGGTCACGAAGGAGACGCTGTCCAACGTCCGCAAGTCCGTGGGGTTCGTCTTCCAGGACCCGGACGACCAGCTCTTCATGCCGACCGTGTACGAGGACGTGTCGTTCGGGCCGATGAACCTCGGGCTTCCGCAGGCCGATGTCGACGCACGCGCGCTCGACGCGCTCGAGCGTGTGGGCGCGACCGCGCTCAAGGACCGTCCCCCGTACCGGCTGTCGGGTGGCGAGAAGCGTGCCGTGGCCATCGCGACCGTGCTCGCCATGTGCCCCAACGCACTGGTGCTCGACGAGCCCTCGTCGAACCTCGACCCGCGCGCCCGGCGCCGGCTCATCGAGCTACTGAGTACCTTCGAGCACACCAAGATCATCGCGACTCACGACCTCGACCTTGCACTGGACCTGTGCGAACGAACGATAGTCATCAGCCAGGGCCGTGTCGCAGCCGACGGTCCGACTCGGCAGATCTTCGAAGACGAGGAACTGCTCGACGCGTGCCACCTGGAGAAGCCGCTCGCGATGCAGGGGTGCCCGGTCTGCTCAGGTAGCCGGTAGCACGCCGGTTCCGGCGGGCGCCCCACCTGAGCAGGGAGCGCCGTCGCCGTCGCCTCGCTGGTACAATCCCTCCATGACCTCGGCGAAACCAACGGGTCCGCATGCTGCACACAGCGGCCCACCCACCTACATCGAGTGTCCCGAGTGCGGGTTCATCTCGTCCGATCCCACGTTCACCGACAGCTCGCGTCGTTGCCCGCAGTGCGGCGCACCGGGTGACGGCAGGCGCGCATTTCCCGCCGACCGCATTCGCCGAGTTGACACGCGCATCCGCCGCTACCATGCCGACGGCGAGCACGAAGTCGTCGTCATCCTCGTCGCGACGTTCCTCGAGACGCTGCTCGAAGACATGCTCGCGCGCATCATGGCGGCAGAGGGCGCGAGCGTGAAGCTGCGAGCCGGAGTCCTCGATACCCAACGCTCCATCGGCCAGCGCATCGGCCGACTGTTCCCCACGCTCGCCGGCGAGCAGTTCGAGGTCGCCGCGGCGAAAGCCGGCTACCCTGAGTTCCCGCGGCAATGGCGCGAGCTGCGCACGGAACGCAACGCATTCATCCACGACGCGGCCTTCGACGGCCAGCGTGAGTCGCTGTCACAGAAGAACGCGGAGGACGCGCTGCGACTCCTCGACCAGGCCTACGCGCTCTTCGTCCACATCAACAACCGCTTCGTCGCCGGCGACAAACACCGGCGTCGCTCGGACGCATCACCGCGATGAAGGCGCTGTCCCTGCACATCACCGGCATCGTCCAAGGTGTCGGGTTCCGACCCTTCGTATACAACCTCGCCCTCGAGGAGGGACTCGCCGGCTGGGTGCTCAACGCCAGCGACGGTGTCTACGCCGTCGTCGAGGGCGACAACGCCACCGTCGACGCGTTCCCCCAGGCGATTCGCGACCGCGCGCCCGCGATGGCCGTCATCGAGTCGATCGTCGCCGAGGAGATCGAGCCCGAGGACTTCCGCGACTTCGAGATCCGTGCCTCGCGTGCCGAGGAGGGCGCGATGACGCTGGTGTCTCCGGATATCGCCACCTGCCCCGAATGCGCCGCCGAGCTGTTCGCCCCGAGCGACCGCCGGTACCGCTACCCGTTCATCAACTGCACCAACTGCGGCCCGCGCTTCACGATCATCGGCGACGTCCCCTACGACCGCCCGATGACGTCGATGCGCGACTTCCCCATGTGTCCCCAGTGCGCCGAGGAGTACGGCGACCCCAGCGATCGCCGCTTTCACGCGCAGCCCGATGCCTGCTTCATCTGCGGCCCACGCTTGTATCTCAACGCCGGTGACGCCCCCTTCGACTGGGCGTGGACGCCCGAGCGCGAGGTGGCCCCGCGACCCCACCGCGACCGCGACATCGAGGCGGCTCGCTCCGACGAGATCCTCGCCGCAGCCGCCGCGAAGCTGCTCGCGGGCGACACCCTCGCGATCAAGGGCCTCGGCGGCTTCCACCTGGCCTGCGACGCCACCAACCCGGTCGCCGTCGCCCGCCTCCGGCAGCGCAAGCGCCGCTGGGGCAAGCCGCTCGCCATCATGGTCAGGGATCTCGATACAGCCCGCGAGTACTGCGAAGTCGGCCCCGAAGAAGAGGCCCTGCTTGCCGGAGTAGTCCGCCCCATCGTGCTCCTCAGGAAGCACGCGACCCCGGGCGCCGGACCCCTCGGTGGCCCCCGCGGACAGCTCGCCCCCGGCGTCGCCGACGGCCTCACCGAGATCGGCGTGATGCTCCCTTACACCCCGCTCCACCACCTGCTTCTCGACGCCGTCGACGGCCGCCCGCTCGTGATGACGAGCGGCAACCTGAGCGACGAACCCATCGCCACCGACAACGCCGAGGCCCTTGACCGCCTCGCCGAGATCGCCGACGCGTTCCTACTCCACGACCGCGCGATCCTCTCGCGCTACGACGACTCCGTGCTTCGCGTCGTCGACGGCATCGTCGAGCCGGTGCGTCGCAGTCGAGGCTTGGCGCCGTTCCCGATCTCCCTACCCTTCACGACAGACACCGACATCCTCGCTGCGGGCCCCGAGCAGAAGAACACCTTCACGCTGCTCACCCGGGGATACGCGTTCGTGAGCCAGCACATCGGAGACATGGAGAACGCCGAGACGCTCGAGTCCTTCGAGCGCACTGAGCGTCTCTACGAACAGCTCTTCCGCATCTCACCAGAGATGGTCGCGCACGACCTGCATCCCGAGTACCTCTCCACCAAGTGGGCACTTGAGCTCGAGTTGCCCAAGGTCGGAGTGCAGCACCACCACGCGCACATCGTCTCCGTCACCGCCGAGAACGGTGTGAGCGAGCGCGTTGTCGGCATCGCGCTCGATGGCACCGGCTACGGCGAGGACGGTCGCATCTGGGGCGGCGAGGTCCTGCTCGCCGACTGGTCGAGCTACGAGCGGTTCGCCCATCTGGCCTACGTTCCGATGCCCGGAGGCGCCGGCGCGGTCAAGCGACCCGCCCGCATGGCCGTGGGCACGCTCTCGGCGCTCGGGCTACTCGACCACCCCGGCGCGGCACCGCTGCGTTCACGACTCGCCGACAATGAGGAGAGCACGCTGCTGCGCATGATCGAGCGGGGCGTGAACTGCCCGCTCACGAGCTCCATGGGCAGGCTGTTCGACAGCGTCGCGGCACTCATCGGTGTGGCGGACGACGCGCGCTACGAAGGCGAGGCCGCGATCCTGCTCGAGGCCGCTGCGGACGCTTCGGCGCAAGGCGCGTACGAGTTCGCGATTGTAACACCTGATACATCACCGTTCACCGATTCGCAGACGCCGCTCATCCTCGATCCGCGGCCCGTTCTCGAGGCTTTGCTCAACGACATCGCAGGTGATATACCTATAGGGGTAATGTCGTCCAGATTCCACCGCGCGGTGGTCGAGTGTATAGTCCGCGTGGGACAGACTGCAGCTGAGCGTGCCGGCACGCGCTACGTTGCACTCGGTGGAGGCGTGTTCATGAACCGGCTCGTCTTGGGCCAGTCCGTGAGTGCGCTGAAGCAGGAGGGCCTGGTGCCCCTCAACCACGTTCGGCTGCCGGTGAACGACGGAGCTGTCTCGTTTGGACAAGCCGTTGTGGCTTGGGCCAGGCGGCATGGGATTTGATGCTGAGACCTGGGTCTCGAGCATCCGGCAACAGGAGGGTTCAGGGATATGTGTCTTGCGATCCCGGCACGCATCACCGCAATCGACGAGTACCGCATGTCGACCGTCGATATCATGGGCGTGACCCGCAAGGTCTCGCTCGATCTCGTACCGGAGGCCGTCGAGGGTGACTTCATCCTCGTGCACGCGGGCTTCGCGCTCCAGGTCATCGACGAGGAAGTCGCCAACGACACCCTTGAGCTCCTCAAGGAGATCCCGTTCTTCCAGGAGGAAGAAGAGGCCGCCCTGGGCATCCTCGAGGAGGCGTAGGGCTCGATGGACCTCTCGCAGTTTCGCGACCCCGAGATAGCGCGGGGTCTGATCGCCGCCATCGCCGACTCCGCCGACAAGATCGGCCGCGAGGTCAAGATCATGGAGGTGTGCGGCACGCATACCGTCGCGATCGCCAAGAACGGCCTGCGGGCCGTCATGCCGCAGAACGTGACGCTTCTCTCGGGCCCCGGCTGTCCGGTCTGTGTCACCGCCAACGAGGATATCGACATCGCGATCGAGATCGCGAAACGGCCCGACACCATCGTCACCACCTTCGGCGACATGATGAAGGTCCCCGGCAGCTACTCGTCGATGGCCCGCGAGAAGGCCGACGGGCACGACGTCCGGATCGTCTACTCCCCGCTCGACGCACTCGCGCTCGCGCAGAAGGAGCCGGACAAGCAGGTCGTATTCATCGCGGTCGGCTTCGAGACCACCATCCCGCTCATCGCGGCGTCGATCCAGCGCGCGCAGGAGCTGGGGCTCGCCAACTTCAGCGTCTTCTCGGCGCACAAGACGGTGCCGATCGCGCTCGGGGCACTCGCCAACGACCCCGAGGTCAAGATCGACGCGTTCATCCTGCCGGGCCACGTCTCCACCATCATCGGGCCCGAACCCTATCGCTTCCTCGCCGAGGAACTCCACATCCCGGGCGTCATCACCGGGTTCGAGCCGGTCGACGTGTTGCAGGGCATCTACATGCTCCTGAAGCAGCTCGAGGAAGGCCGCGCCGAAATCGAGATCGGCTATCACCGGGGCGTCTCGGACAAGGGCAATCCCACCGCGTGGGCGCTCGTCGAGAAGTACTTCGAGCCCATCGACGCGGACTGGCGCGGCATCGGGGTCATCCCCGGGACCGGGCTGGGGCTTCGCCCGGAGTACGACGATTACAACGCGGTCGTGAAGCTCGCGCCGATCAACCCGCCGGAGCCCAAGGCGATCAAGGGCTGCCAGTGCGGCGAGGTCCTGCGCGGCATCACGCTCCCCTACCAGTGCAAGCTGTTCGCTCGGGCCTGCACGCCCGAGCACCCCATCGGTCCGTGCATGGTCTCCTCGGAAGGCAGCTGCGCGGCCTACTACCGCTTCACCGACTACGGGAAGGCATAGGCGCCCATGCACTCTGACCGGATTCTTCTTGCGCACGGTTCCGGCGGCACGATGATGCGCGAGCTCATCGAGGAGATCATCGTCCCCGACTTCGCCGATGATGCCCTGAAGCGCCTCGACGACGCAGCCTCGCTCCCGTTCCCGGCCGGCCGCGTCGCGTTCTCGACCGACACCTACGTCGTCAACCCGATCTTCTTCCCGGGCGGGGATATCGGGCGTCTCGCCGTGTGCGGCACCGTCAACGACGTCGCGACGAGCGGAGCGACCCCGCTCTACCTCTCGGTGGGCTTCGTGCTCGAAGAGGGCTTCCGCATCGAAGACCTCCGGCGCGTGCTCATCTCGATGCGCGACGCGGCCCGCGAGGCCGGCGTGCACCTGGTCACCGGCGACACGAAGGTCGTCGAGAAGGGTCACGGTGACGGCATCTTCATCAACACTGCCGGCATCGGCACACTCGCCGAGGGCATCGACCTGTCGGGCAGCTACTGCAAGCCCGGCGACAAGGTGCTGCTGTCCGGCACGCTCGGCGACCACGGCATCGCGATCATCTCGACCCGCGAGGGTCTGTCCTTCGAGACGAGCATCGAGACCGACGCCGCGCCGCTCAACCAGCTCATCGCCAACGTGCTGGCCGCCGCGCCCGACACGCGCTGCTTCCGCGACCCCACCCGCGGTGGCCTGTCTTCGACGCTGAACGAGATGGCCTCGGCGTCCGGTGTCAACATCACCGTCACCGAGAACGACGTCCCGGTACGACCGCAGGTGCGCGGCGCATCCGAGATGCTCGGCTACGACGTCTTCCAGGTCGCCAACGAGGGCAAGATGGTCGCCATCGTGCCCGCGAACCAGGCCGAGGCCGCGCTCGCCGCGATGAAGGCGTCGCCGTACGGCGCAGACGCCGCGATCATCGGCGACATCGAAGAGGGCAAGGGCAAGGTCTACGTCAAGACGAGCTTCGGCGCCACGCGCGTCATGGACATGCTGGTCGGCGAGCAACTACCGAGGATCTGCTAGCGCGGCGGCACCCGCGCCTGCACCCCGACGGCCGTCCCTCGTGGGCGGCCGTCGTGCGTTCGGTGCCCGCCGCCGGGAGATGTCGGGTAGGAACCAAACGAGATGAGATGCTTCGTGGAGGGTAGCGGCTGTGCCGAGAAGTGACGCACCCGCTGCGCAGAGCGGGTCGGCCGACATAGGAGCGACGCGCACCATTCTGGTCACCGCCTGCACCGGCTACATCGGTCGGAGCATCGTCAAGCCCCTCGAGTCGGCCGGCTACCACGTCCGTGCGGCCGCTCGCTCCCCCGAGCGGCTCCGTGGCATCGTCACCGAGCGTACCGAGGTCGTCTCGGCGGATGCGTTCGACGCGCTTGCGGTGCGTACCGCTCTTGAGGAGGTCGATACCGCCTTCTACCTGGTGCACACGCTGGGCGGCGGCGCCGACTACGCCGAGCGGGACCGTCATGCGGCGACCATCTTCGCCGAGGCTGCGCGAGAGGCCGGCGTGCGCCGCATCGTCTTCTTCGGCGGCCTCGGCGGCGACCCGGGCAAGCTGTCCGAGCACCTGGCAAGCCGCCATGAGGTCGGGCGCGTCCTTGCATCGACAGGGGTACCGGTCGTCGAGTTCCGCGCCTCGATCGTGATCGGCAGCGGCTCGACGTCGTTCGAGATGATCCGCAACCTGGTCGAGAAGCTGCCGGCGATGACGACACCGCGCTGGGTCCGCATGCCCTGTCAGCCCATCGCGATCGATGACGTGGTGCGCTACCTCGTTGCGGCGGTCGACCTGCCCGACGACGCGAGCCGGCCGCACCGCATCTACGAAGTGGGCGGCGCAGACATCGTCACCTACGGCGACCTGCTGCGTATGTACGGTGAGCGGCGCGGTCTGACGCGTCTCATCATCCCCGTGCCGGTGCTGTCCCCGGGCCTGTCCGGCTGGTGGCTCTACCTGTTCACGCCCAAGCAGGCCACCGTCGGTCGTCAGCTCGCCGAGTCACTTCGTCACCCCACGATCGTCACGAGCGACGCCGCCACCCGCGACTTCCCTGCCATCCGGCCCATCGGCGCGTCCGAGGCCTACGATCGCGCATTCGCTGCGGAAGAGGCAGCCTTCTCGGCGATGCGGTGGAACGACGAGCTGGCGGACCGTCCCGCCGACGCGTCGCCTGACTTCGAACGCGAAGGCCGCTACGTGGACTCGCGTACGCTCAAGGTGGCGTGCCCACCGGAGGCGGCGTTCGACCCGATCGCCTGCATCGGTGGCGAGAACGGCTGGTACGCGTTCGACACGCTGTGGGACATCCGCGGCTTCTTCGACATCCTGCTCGGCGGCCCCGGCAGACGGCGCGGGCGGCGCGACCAGTACGCACTCGTCGAGGGCGACGTGCTCGAGTGGTGGCGCGTCGAGAAGGTCGAGTCGCCCAGGCTCCTGCGGCTCGAGGCCGAGATGGTCATGCCGGGCAGGGGCTGGCTCCAATACGAGCTGTCGCCCGAGGCGGACGGTACGCTCGTGCGTCAGACGGCGACGTTCGACGCCAAGGGCGTACTCGGACGGCTGTACTGGTACGCGGTACTGCCGTTTCACCACTTCGTGTTCACGGGGACGCTCAAGGGCATCGAACGGGAGTGCACCGAGCTCGTGTCCGGTCCCAACACCTGCCCGCTCCCGGGCGAGCACGCTCGACGGGCCGCCGAGCGCCGCGGTTCCGAGTGAGTCTTCGTCCACCTGCACCGCAGGTGGCGCGCGGTTTCCGCTAGACTCCTCCCATGCCTTCCTCCGCATCCGAAGCCACAACCCGCCGAGACAACCTCATCGGTCTGAGCCGAGTCGCCATCGCGGGCGTCATCTGGGGCACGATTCCGCTCGTGCTGCGCGCGGCCGACGGCGCGAGCGTCATCAAGGTGTTCTACCGCGTGTTCTTCGCGGCGGTCACGCTGGCCATCTACATGCTCGTCACCGGGCGCTTCTCCGAGATCACCGGCCTGTCGCGGTCCAAGCTGCTTCAGGTCGCCGGGCAGGGCGTCATCCTCACGCTGAACTGGGTGCTGTTCCTCTCGGCGCTGGATCGCACGAACGTCGCGACCGCCGAGCTGCTCGGCTACACGGGCCCGGTCTTCGTGGCGGCACTCGCCCCGTTCGTCACCGGGGAGCGTTTCGACCTGCGGATACTGCTCCCGCTGGGGCTCTCACTCGGCGGCATCGTCGTCATCCTGGCTCCGCAGGGGCTTGCGGTCGCCGGCGGCAGCGAGCTGTTCGGGGCGGTACTGGCGTTCCTCTCGGCGCTCACCTACGCGACGCTCCTGCTGCGAAGCAAGAAGATCCTGCGCGGCATCTCGGGAGCCGCGCTGATGGTGGTCGAGTACACGGTCGCGAGCGCGATCCTGCTGCCGTTCGTGACGGTCCTGTACGCGCGCGGTCAGGGTCCGGCGGCGGCGGGTTCGTACGTCGCGCTGGCGACGCTCGGCGTCGTGCACACGGCCGTGGCCGGCATCATCTTCCTGGGCGGATTGCGCGCGACGCGCACGGACCACGCCGCGATCCTCACGTACGCCGAGCCCGTGGCGGCGGTGCTGTTCGCAGCCGCGTTCCTCGGCGAGTCACTGACCGCGTGGACGGTGGTCGGCGGAGCGATGGTCGTCGCGGGCGGACTCGCGGTCGCCCGGCTCACTCCGGCGGCTGAGCCCGCCGCACCGATCGAGGCCGCCGGCGTGGAAAGCGGCGACGATGAGAGTCTTGCGCCGGAGCGGGCACAATAACCGAGGGACCCGCTCGTCGCGGGGCAGACGATTCCGAAAGGGAACCACCATGGATGCACTGTCGCGCCTTGCCTCGGTCAACGCCGTGGACCGGCTCCGCGGCCGGGACGCAACGCTGTTCGTCGCCGATGAGGACGGAATCGAGCTGGTGCGCAACAGCTTGGGATGGACCGACCTCGGGCACTGCTGCCAGCCCATGCCGGAGTACCGCACGCGCACGCTCGAGGAACTCGACGACGTGAGGGACGTCGTCGTCCTCGGGATGGGCGGCAGCTCACTTGCGACGCTCGTCATCGGTGACGTGCTCGCCGAGAGCTGCTGCCGCACGCTGCACGTCCTCGATACCACGGCGCCGCGAACGGTGGCCGCACGCCTCGCCGACCTCGACCCGGCTACCACTGTCTACTTCGTGTCGAGCAAGTCAGGCGGTACCATCGAGCCGCTCTCGCTGTACGCGATCTTCCGCAATGAGGCGGACGAGGAGCTGGGACGCGAGTCTGCCGGCGAGCGATTCATCGCGATCACCGACCCGTCGACCTCACTTGAGACCCTCGCCGTCGCCGAGGGCTTCCACGCGATCTTCCATGGCGCGCCCTCGGTGGGCGGCCGGTTCTCGGCGCTGACCGCGTTCGGGCTGGGACCCGCCACACTGCTCGGCATCGACACCGACGAACTCGTCGCGCGCGCCTCCCACATGGAGACCGAGTGCGCGCTGCCCGTTGGCCTCAACCCGGCAGCCGCCCTCGCCGCCTTCGTCGCCGACAACCACGCCATCGGCCGAGACAAGCTGACGGTCGTCGCCTCCGAGCCGCTCGCGAGCTTCGGGCTGTGGGTGGAGCAGCTTGTCGCGGAGTCGCTCGGCAAGGACGGCGTGGGCGTCGTACCCGTGGTCGAGCTCGCTGACGACGTGCCGACCGCCTACGGCCCCGACCGGGCGGTCGTCGTCGTGCGGCTCGAAGGCGATTCGCGCCTCTCCGAGTGGCTGCCGCGCATCGAGGAGATGGCGCCGGTGCACGAGATCGTGCTTCGCGACGGCTACGACATCGGTGCCGAGTTCGTGCGCTGGGAGCACGCTGTGGCGCTTCTCGGCGTGCTGCTCGGCGTCAATCCGTTCGGGCAGCCCGACGTCGCCGCCGCCAAGGCCGCCACGAACGCGGTGCTCGCGGGCGAGCTCGAGCCCATCCCCGCCGATACCACCACTCCCGAAGGAACCGGCATCACCTTCGCAGGGTCGCTCGCGGCGCCGGACCACGAGGACCGTTCCGTCGCCAACGCACTCGGGCACGCGATCGCGCAGCTGCGCGAGGGCGACTTCCTGTGCCTGCTCGCGTACCTCCCGGAAGATGCCGCACAGCTCGCACCGCTGCAGCGGGCCGTGCCGCGCGTCGCGGCCATGCTGGGCGTCGCGGTGACTCTCGAGGTCGGCCCACGCTACCTGCACTCGACGGGGCAGCTGCACAAGGGCGGTCCCGACAACGCCGTGTTCGTGCTGCTCACGACACGCGACCACGCCGACATCTGTATCCCGGGCAAGCACTGGACCCTGCGCGACCTGCATGCCGCTCAGGCGGAGGGCGACCTGGCCACGCTCGCCGCCGCTGGCAGGCGCGTGCTGCGCATCGACCTGCCGGATGCCGAGCACATCACCGCCGAGCAGTTCGCGTGCGACTTTGAGGACGCTGCGGGCGTGGTGGCCGAGGACTGAGTCCGCTGCGGCGCGACGTCTAGGGCTTCTGACCCGCCTCGAACGCGCGGAAGAGCTTCTCGGACGCCGCATGGTTGGGGATCACGTAGTACACGCCGTTGATACGCCCACCCTTGCCCTTGGCGCTGTACGCCTTGATGCTCTTGCCGGAGAACCCTCGGAACTCCTTGGCGAGCGCGAGGATCTGGGACACCTTCATGTCCGTCTCGATGTTGTTCGCTGCCGCGTCGATGACTTTGGGGAGCTTGCGCAGGTTCTTCTTCGCGAGCACCTGAGTGGCGAGCGCCTTGAGGAACGTCTGCTGGTGCTTCATGCGCGTGAGGTCCCCGCCCGCAAGGTGCCGGGCTCGCACGTACGTGAGCGCCTCAGGGCCCGAGAGCTTCTGCTCGCCCGCCGGGATATAGGTGACGTTCGAGACGCCACCGGTGTTCGCGCCGTGCGGATCGTTGATGGCCTGGTCCACGTCGACCGTCACACCCCCGAGCGCGTCCACGATGTCGGCGAATCCGGCGAAGTTGAGCTCGACGTAGTGGTTGATCGGCAGTCCCGTGTAGCGCTTGACCGTCTTGATAGCGAGCGCCGGCCCGCCGAACGCGTTCGCGTGCGTGATCTTGTCGTCGCCGTGACCGGGAATCGCCACGCGGGTGTCGCGGGGGATCGAAAGCAGCGTCACCTTCTGCGTGTCCTTCTCCAGACGCGCGATCACGATGCTGTCCGAGCGCGCGCGCTTCTCACCGGGACGTGCGTCGCTGCCGAGCAGCAGGATGTACTCCGGACCTGCGACGGTCGCTTCGACGCTCGGTGTGGCGGTGTCGAGCACCGAGGCGACCTCCGCGACCGTCTGCGCGTCCGCGGGAGCGATCCTGTTCGCCAGGTTGTTGTAGTACCAGACGCCCCAGGCGACTCCGGCGACGCCAAGCGCAGCCATGACCGACGCAGCGATGATGATCCACCGCTTGCGCTTCTGCGCGACGGCTTCCTCTTGCTGCGCACGGCGTTCCGCACGCGTGGGGCGGGCCGTATCGGTATGGGCGGAATCCGGCGACTCCGCGATTGCGGGCGCTGCTTCCGAGGGCGCGATCGGTTGGTCGTCAGGCGTCATGTATGAAGGTCCCTACGTGATTGACGGGGGTGCGATGTCGTCCAGCATAACAAGACGCGTGCCACGGACCCTTCCATCGACGATGTCGAGCACCCCGACACTGCGGCTGGGCATGCGCCTGCGCTGCGAGGCCGACCCCGGGTTCACGACGAGGACGTCGCTGTGCTCCTGCACGCCCGGGATGTGGCTGTGGCCTCGGACGACCACGTCGACCTCGGGCGGGATGGGGCCAAGCGACGCGAAGTCGTGCACGACGAGGATACGCACGCCGGCGACCGTCGTGCGCGCCACGATCTGAAGATCGAACCCGGGAAGACCGTGGTCGCAGTTGCCGAGTACCGCGATCACGGGCGCGAGCGACTCGAGATCCCAGAGCACGGCCGGGTCGCTGCCGACATCGCCCGCGTGCACGATGGCCGCGAGCGGGGCTTCGGCTGCGAAGACGAGTGCGACGCGGGGATCGAGGTGCCCGTGGGTATCGGAGATGAGCCCGACACGGACGACGTCCGGCGCCTCACCCACCGCCCTGCCGTGGTCTCGCTCCACCTACAGACCGAGCGCCTTCTTCAGCGCGGGCACGCGGCGGCGCGACACAGGGATCTGCGTGGCGGCCTCATCCGTGAGCGTGAGTAGGAGGGTGCCTCCGTACATGGGCACGACCTCCTTGACCCTGGCGAGGTTCACGACGTAGCGGCGGTGGATGCGGAAGAACCCGGCGCTCTCCAGCTTGAGTTCCAGCTGCGCGAGCGAGATGGTCGAGAGGTAGCGGTCGGCCGCGGTGTAGAGATAACTGTAGTCGTCCTTGGCCATGACGTAGAGGATGTCGTCGACGCTCACGAGCAGCTTCTTGCCCGCCTTCTCGACCGGGATGCGCTCGATGCGCGCCGGAGCGGCGTCGGCAGCAGGAGTGAGGCGTCCGATCGCGCTCTTGAGCCGGTCGATCTCAACCGGTTTGACGAGGTAGTCGGTGGCATTGACCTCGAACGCCTTGACGGCGTGCTCGCTGTGCGCGGTGACGAAGATGATCGCAGGCGGGCGGGCGAGCCCGGCGAGGACCTCGGCAAGCTGGACGCCGGACAGTCCCGGCATCTGGATGTCGAGGAAGATGACGTCATACGGGATGGCCTTGATGAGCTGCAAGGCCTCGATCGTGTTGCTCGCCTCGCCAACGACCTCGACGCCACCCGCTTCGCCGAGAAGGTAGCGCAGCTCAGAGCGTGCGGGCGCTTCGTCGTCGACGACCAGTGCCTTGAGCATGGCTCGCTCCTCCATCACCCCTGATCTGAAACCCCCGCGAGAACGAGTGTCACGGTCGTTCCCACGCCTTCAACGCTCGTCACCTCGACACCTGAGCCGGGGCCGAAATGTCCCCTCAGTCTATCGTCAACGTTCTTGAGCGCAATCCCGAGACCCGTGGCCGAGCCTGCCTCGAGTACGTGCGGCACGCGATCGGCTGCGATTCCGACACCATCATCGCGTACCGCGATGCATACGGTGTCATCTCCGCAGACAGACGATGTCAACGAGACGGTGAGCGGCGCGTCGGGACGCATCCCGTGCGCGATCGCGTTCTCGACCAGCGGCTGGACGATGAACGCGGGCACCAGGACCCGGCGCACCGACTCGTCGATCTCCTCGGCGAATTCGATGCGGTCGCCGAACCGCGCGATCTCGAAGGTGAGGTAGCGGTGCGTCTGCTCGAGCTCGAGTTCGAGCGGAATGAGCTCGTCGCCACGTTCGAGCGTGCGGCGGTAGAACGCGGCGAATTCCCGCAGCAGCTCCCGAGCACGCACGGGATCGGTGCGGATGAGCGACGCGATGGTGTTGATGGTGTTGAAGAGGAAGTGCGGGTTGATCTGCGCCTGCAGGGCCTTGAGTTCCATGCGCGTCGCAAGCTCGGTCTGACGCTCCAGTTCGGCGAGCTCGAGCTGAGTCGAGAGGACCTGAGCGAGGCCCTCGGCCATAGCGATCTGGGTCTCGTTGAGCAGCCGAGACGTGGTGTAGTAGAACTTGAGCGTTCCGACCGGCTCCCCTCTCATCTCGAGGGGCACCACGATCGCCGCGTTGAGCTTGCAGTCCTTGCGCGGGCAGCCGATCTCCTCCTTGGTCGCGAGCACGCGGGGCTCGTTGTGCTCGAGCGACTCGCGCGTCGCGCGCGTGATGATGGGCCCGCCGATCTCGTGATGGTCCTGACCGATCCCGGCGAATCCCAAGACGTCATGGGCGTCGGTGATGGCGACGGCGGCCGCCTCGGTCTCGGCGAGGACGATACCGCAGACCGCCTGAGCGCTCTCGGGCGTGAGGCCTTGGCGCAGGTAGGAGATGGCGGCGTTCGCGACCTCGAGGATCTTGTGCGACTGCAGTGCCCGCACGTGGTCGGGGCGCGTCATGAACCGGGCGAGCACGAGCGAGAGCGCCACGGCGATGATGCCGATGAGTCCCGCGATCTGGACCCAGCGCGAGGCGTGGTCGGCAGCGAGGCTCCAGATCGTCACCACCGAGAGCACGATGAGCGCACCGATGAGCACGATGTCGATGAGGGTGACCCTGTTGTTCACGCGCTGCCCTTCTCGGCCGCGTCTCCGATCGCGAAACCGTACGCATCGCGAACCTCGGCCAGACCGCACGCCGCGTACAGCCGGCGGGCAGGTCGGTTGTCCTCCTGCGTGCACAGGGTGATCGTCTCGGCGGAGCTTTCGACCGCCCAACGGGCGACCTCGCTCACGAGCGCGCGCCCGAGGCCGACCCCGCGTGCGTGCGGCGCGACGCCAAGCCGCCCGAGCGTGACCGCACCCCTGCTCTCGGTGGCCAGAGTATAGCCGATGAGCTGGCCGTGAGCGTCGCAGGCGACCACAAGCCGCTCCGCCGAGAACAGCTCCGCGACCTCCTGTGCTCCGTAGCGCCAGAACTCGTCGAAGCACAGCTCGTCGAGTGCGCTCACGGCCGGAAGGTCGCTCTCCGTCCCGGAGCGCAGGATGACGCCGAGAGGCGGGTCGCTCGCGAGCACGGCGCGCGCGTGGCCTTGGATGGCGGTTATGCGCTGGGAGACGACCATCCCGGCCTTGAGGTACGGGCCGAGCATCGCGACCGGCAGCAGCGGGGACAGCACGCGCTTGAGCCCCTGCGCACGCGCGACGTCGCGCGCGTCGTCCACGAACGCGGCGACATGTCGGGTCGAACAGAACACACCGCGCATCGCGAGGACGTCGAGGTGCGAGCGCCACACGCCGAGCAGGGACGCCTCACCGCGGTCGGTCGTGCGCGCGGCCCACGGCGTACGCTCGCAGTACGCGGCGAACTGCTCGGAGGTGTCGAAGATCCGCTCGGCGCGCACGGCGGGCCAGAGCTGGGCCGCTTCGCTAGGGGTCGCCGCGCGGGGGCGCGTGCTCACGCCGACCAGCCAAGGAGCGTCGAGATCGCGAGCCACGCGCCGACCGCCGTCAGCATCGCGGCGAACCCGAGGCGCACGGTCCGCTCGGCTGAGCCCAGCGTGAGGCGCGCCCCGAGCATCGCGCCCGGGATCACTCCGATCGCCAGCACGCCCGCGACGCGCCAATCGATGTGCCCGAGCACCGCGTGAGCGACGGTCCCGGGCACCGCGATGATGGTGATGGCGAACAACGAGGTCGCGATCGCCCGCTTGATGTCGAAGCCGAGCCAGCGCGTGAGCATGGGCACGAGCACGAAGCCGCCGCCGAGCCCAAGGAATCCGGAGTAGAAGCCGGTGAGCAAGCCGATGGCGACGAGCCTGGGTGTCGAAGCCGGCGGCGTGGCGGGCACCGCGTCGGGTCGTCCCGCGTCGGGCCGCACCGCATCGGGCCGCGGCGCGTCAGGCGAGTCGGAGGTCGAATGCGCCGGGCTCCCGAACGCGTCGGCTTCCTCGCCGCCCTCGAGGTCCCGCCTCGGGACCTTGACGACCTGCAGGACCATGTCTGCGGCGGTGTAGAGGATGAGCGCGGCGGTGGCGAGCAGCACAACGTTGCCGCCGACGAGCCGCGTCGCCCAGGCGCCGGCGACCGCAGTCGCGCAGCCGGCCACGCCGCAGACGACCCCCGCGCGCACGTCGGCGACTCCCGCGCGCAGGTAGCTCACGGCGCCGGTGAGCGCGCTGGGGAAGATCACCGGCAGCGGAGTGCCCACCGCGACGAGCGCGGGCGCACCCAGGATCAGCCGTATCGCCGGCGTCGTGATGATGCCGCCACCGATCCCGAACGCGCCCGAAAGCACTCCCGAGACGAACCCGATTCCGAGGGTTGTCGCGAGGTCGCGCATCGTGAGGGTCGCCGCCGGCGCCGCGGCTATGCCGGCGGAACGACCGGGAAGCGGCCCGTGATCGCGGAGCGGTCCACGACGCGCTCGCCGCTGAACAGCGACTTGAGCGCGACGTCGTCCCACAGCCCATCGATCATGATCGGCCAGCGGCGCTGGAACTCGAAGTAGTGCTGGCAGTGCTCGCGAGCGTAGTCTCCCGAGTCCTTGAGCGTGTGCAACGCGACCTGCCGGTACATCGCCTTGTCCGGACGCGAAAGCGAGCGCAGCACCGCGGTGGCGGTCGCGCGCCAGCCCACAGAGCTGTCGAGGAACGGTCCCGGATACGGCATCATCGACTTGGGCGTGACCTGCCGCAGGTCGACCTGGGACTTGGCGAACTCGATCTTGCGGTGTTCGTACACGAATCGGTACGCATCCTGGCGGAACCTGATCGCCTCGGAGACGGTCTCCGGCGGCTCGTGAACGATGCGCCAGTCATCGTCGAGGTACACGTCGGCGCCGTGCATGCGGGCGTTGATGATGTAGTCCATGTCTTCGCCGCGAAGCACCCACGGGTCGAACGAGACGTTCGCGAAGATGTCGCGGTGCAGTGCCATGATGCCGCCGAACGCGATGTTCGAGCGCTGGATGCGCGGCGGCTTGTTGACGACCGAGAGAGCCTCGTTGAACGCCTCGCGCTGGCGCCAGAACATGTCGGACCAGTGCGACTCCGACTTGCTCTGGAAGAGGCCTTGCGAGTCCATGTAGAAGCCACTCTTGGCGAGCAGCGGCGTTCCGTCATCGAACTTCGCGCCGAGCCCGTACATCGCCGTCTGCAGGAAGTCAGCGGACGTGACGATCTCATCATCGTCGATGAAGACGACCGCCTCGTAGCCGAGGACGGCCGCCGCCATGAGACCCACGTTGCGCACCGCGCCGTACCCCTTGAGCGTCACGCCGTCGATCATGTCGGCGAACTCGAGCTGCTCGAGCCGGCGGTGCAGGCTGCCGAGTTCGGCAGGTCCGAAGACGAACGCCTCGATGTCGGGGAACTCGTCCACGATCTCGCGGACCTTGTCCTCGGCACGGTGCTCGATGGACTCGTCAGTGGCGGCCACGACGATGACGACCTTGCCCAGCCCGTCGACCTTCTGCAGCGAGCGCAGGCAGTCCGGCAGGGTGCCGTCCGTGTCGATGGGGGTCGGGTGGTCGTAGGCGCTGGCCAGATCGTTGACCGGAATCGAGGTGCGGCCGCGCTTGGGCTTCGGTTTGGTCCAGAACGTGGGGATGATGACGACTGGTTCCACGGGTGCGTACGCTCCCTTGTCGGTGACAGGTTGAGGGCCCGTATCCGGGCCCAGTACATGATACCGCTACGCGGGCGGGAGGTCGCCTCCCCGTCCGTCAGCGGACGGCTCGTAGCCGTGCCTCACCACGCCGAGCGCCGCCCCGCAGACGCCACATGCGCCGTCGGCGGTGAGGTTCTCGGCGAGCACGCTGAAGCCCCGACGGCGCACGGCGCGTGCACCGCACGACGGGCACACGGTGTCCTCCCCGCCCTCCACGTCCACGTTGCCGAGGAACACGAACGCGAGGCCCTCCTCGCGGCCGATAGCGACCGCCCGGTCAAGTGTCGCGCGCGGCGTGGGGTCGAGGTGCGCGAACTCGAGGTACGGCATGAACCGGGTCACGTGCCATGGGGTCAGCGGACCGAGGTCGTTCGCGATCCAGCGCGCGATCGCGCGCAGCTCCTCCTCGGAATCGTTGACGGTGGGCACGATGTTGGTGACGCACTCGACGTGCATGCCGTACTCGGACTTCGCCCGCGCCGCCTGCTCGCGAACGATCGATCCGTGACCCACATGGCACAGCGCGCGGACCGACTCCTCCGTGAAGCCCTTGACGTCGACGCGCCACACATCGATGACCTCGGAGAACGCGTCGAGCCCCGCCGCGGTCACGTAGCCGTTGGTCACCATGATGTTGAACAGCCCGTTCGCGCGCGCGAGACGCCCGACATCGAGTACGTACTCGAGCCAGATCACCGGCTCGTTGTAGGTGAAGGCGATGCCGGGACAGCCCTCGCGCAGCGCGGTGGCGATCACGGCCGACGGCTCGATGAAGCGCACGTCCACGGAGCCGTCGTCGCCCTTGGGCCGAGAGATCTGCCAGTTCTGACAGTGGCCGCACCGCATGGAGCAGCCTACGCTGCCGAGCGACAGCACCTCGGCGCCCGGGTGGTAGTGGAACACCGGCTTCTTCTCGATGGGATCGACCGCGAGCGAGCTCACGAGCCCGTAGGTGAGCGCCTTGAGCGTGCCCGCCTCGACCCCGCGCACGCCGCACCAGCCGCGCTCGCCCTCGCCGATGAGACAGTGGTGCGGGCACAGTCCGCACCGAATCCGGTCGCCTTCGGCCATGCCGAGCAGCGCGTCGTGCATCGCTCCCGCCTCCTAGCCGGCCGCGAGCTCCACGCGATCGCGTCCCCGGTGCTTGGCGCGGTAGAGCGCCGCATCGGCCGCTTCGAGCAGACTCTCGGCCGTTGGGTTGACCTCACTGTGGCTCGCGAGCCCGACCGAGCCGGTCACGCCGACCCGCTCCCCATTGAACTCGATGCTGACGTCGCGCAGCGCGGCGCGCAGCTTCTCGGCGGCGAGCCATGCTTCTGTCTTCCCCGTATCGGGCAGGATGATCGCGAACTCGTCACCGCCGTAACGCACCGCGACGTCACTCACGCGCATGACCTCGCGCAACAGCTCGCCCACACTCACGAGGACGGTATCGCCCGCAGTGTGGCCGTAGCGGTCGTTTATCTCCTTGAACCCGTCGAGGTCGACCATCGCCAGCGACAGCGTGCCGCCGTAGCGCCCGACACGCGCGACCTCTTCCACGAGCCGCGCGTCGAATGCGCGGCGGTTGCCAAGCCCGGTCAGCGGGTCGAGCAGCGCAGCCTCGGTCAGCTCGTCGTGTGCGCGCTGCATCCGCTTGCGTTGCAGGGGGAAACACCGCGCCCAGGTCGCGTCTCCCAGGCAGATGGCCGCGGCAAGCTCCACGCACGTGTCGAAGCCGCACGCGCCGCAGTCGATCGTCTCGGCGCGGCTCGCGAACTCGCCGGCGACGAGCACGAGGTCGATCTCCTCCGGCGACGGCATGCGCGTGACGACCGGCGAGGCCGTGAAGACGCGTCGCAGCTCGATGGGCGGCAACGCCGAGAGGAACGTGCGGCTGTCCACGAGCGGGGGTGGCTGGCGCTCGCGCTCGGCCGCGATGAGGTTGCGCTTCGCGAACACCGACAAGGCCGGGTTGACCGCGGGACCGTCGATGCAGCCCTCGCAGTTGAGCATGTCGACCACGTGTGGCGCGATCTCGCCGCGCACGATGCCCTGTAGCAGTCGGTCGATGTCATCGAGGCCGCGAACGGTCACCATGCCCGCGTCGGTCATGTCACGCTCGATGAGCGTACGCCGAGGAAAGCCGTCGATGAGCGAGAGCTCCTTGTACGCCTGGGGCCGGCGAGCGCGTTGAGCGCCGTCCGCCTGGCCGGCCGCGGCCGTCACGGGGCTCTCGGCGAGGAGGCGGGCCAGCTCGTCGAAGCCGATCGCGACGTCGACCACGTCCGCGAACTGCGGATCACGCACCTGGTCTTTGCGCGCCCAGCACGGCGAGACGTAGACGACCTTCGTGCACTCAGGGTAGACCTCGCGCACCAGCCTCGCCTGAGCGATGTAGGGCGGCACGACCGGAGCGAGTGCGTCGGTCAGCTGGGGGTAGAACCGTTCGACCCACGACACGACGACTGGGCAGGTCGATCGCAGTCGGGGGTAGGCGTCGCCCGCGGCACTGTGAACCTGTTCGTAGGCCGCGGCGACGAGCTCCTCCCCGAGCACGGTGGTCTCGACAGCGGCGAATCCGAGCGCCTCAAGCCGCCGTTCTATCTCGCCCGGCTCGAGCGGGTGCATCGCGGCGACGTACTCGCTCGCGAGAATGGCGACCACACGCTCCCCGCTCGCGAGCAGCTCGCGCACCGCCGGCAGATCGTCGCGGATCACAAAACCGGGTGCGTGGCATTCGGCGACGCATGCGCCACAGGCGACGCAGCGCTCGGTGATGATCTCGCGATGCCCGTCGACCGTACGGATCGCTCTGGCGGGGCAGTGACGGATGCAGCTGATGCACTCGGAGCAGGTGTGCTCGGGATTGACGGAAACGAGCGGGAGGCCCGCGCTCGTGGCGCAGGCGTTCTCAGGAGCCATCCCTTCCCGGACGAAGCCCACCCTTATCCTCTCGGGCCGAAGAACCCTTCGATCCCCATCTGCTTCAACGCGACCGCGAGCGGCCACCCCAGCGCGTAGAGCACGATCGCCTGCCCCAACCCGACCGCGACGACGCCGAAAGCGTACATCGCGATCCAGCTGCCCTCCAAGTCTACGCCGAAGAACGGAATCGTGTAGAAGCCGAACCCCGCGAGCATGATCGGAAGGTAGGCGGGCACGATGAGCGCGTTGCTCACCACCGGTCCCGCAAGCGCAAGCGCGGGCCGCGCCGAGAAGCGGCGCATCCAGACCGCGCCAAGCAGGGTTCCGAGCGACCCGAACACCACGTCGAGTCCGGCGAGCGGCCACACCGCCGCCGGGTTGAGCGCGTTAGCGGCCACCGAGCCGATCGTCAGGCCGGGCAGCGCGGCGGGCGTGAACAGCGCGACGACGGTGAACGCCTCGCTGACGCGAAGCTGCACGGGCCCCCAGGCCAATCCTCCGAGGAACTGCATCGTGAGCAGGCTGAGCGTCGCGTAGACGGCGGCGATGACGCCTGCCTGAGCGATATAGCGGGTGCGAGACATCGGGGCCTTTCGCGCGGATGTGGAGCCGCGCGGATTCTAGCATGCGGGCCGCGCGAGCGGTCGCTTAAGCGAGCAGTTCCGGTCGGCCCTGCGATTCCGCGGGGGCCAGCAGCCCGGTGGCGCCGACCGTCGCCATGCGGTCGAGGCCCGCCAGCAGGGCGTCGACGACGCGCGGATCGAACTGCGAGCCTGCGGCGCGCAGCATCTCCTTGCGCGCGAGCGAGAACGCCTTGCGCTCCCCGTACGCCTTCTTGGTACTCATCGCGTCGAAGGAATCGGCGACCGCGAGGATCCGTGCGAGGAGCGGGATCGACTCGCCGGACAGACCCGCCGGGTAGCCCTCGCCGTCCCAGCGCTCGTGGTGGTGGAGGATGACCGGCGTGAGCGACTTGAGGAAGTCGATCTGGTCCACGATGGATGCGCCGAACTCGGAGTGCAGTTGAACGCGACGCAGCTCGTCTCCGGAGAGCTTCGACGGCTTGAGCAGGATCTCCTGAGGGACACCGGTCTTGCCGATGTCATGCAGCAGCCCGGCGAAGCGCAGCTGTTCGACGTCCTCGAACGGCAGACCCAGCTCCTCGCCGATGAGCATGGCGTAGTCCATGACCCGCGTGGAATGGCCGCTCGGCATCTGCTCGCTCGCGTCGAGTGTCGCCGAGAGCGCCGCGATCGTCTTGGCGTAGTCGTCCCGGATCCGACCGAACAGCGCGGCCCGCCCGAACGCGGCTCCCGCATGCGCAGCGAGCCCTTCGAGTAGCGCGCGGTCTTGCGCGTTGTAACGGCCACCGTCCGCGCGCGCCACGAACAGGTAGCCGATCTCGATCGTGCCGTTGGAGAGTTCGACGGCGAGCGTGGCCCAGTCGTCACGCATCGGCACGTCGGTCACGATCGAGCCGTCGTCGGCATTGGTCTTGAGCGTCTCGAACGGCTCGCGTTCGATGTCGCGCCCGGCTATGTCACCGAGCACCGTGCTGAGTTCGTCGACGTGCACTTCGCCTGTGACCGAGACGTTCGCCTGGTCCCGCCCGTAGCCCGTCAGCACCAGCCCGGCGATCTGGAAATCGAACGCCTTCTCCTGCACGCTTGCGATGAGGCGGGCGACGCCGTCGATGTCCGTCTGCGCGCCGAGCGCCGCCGCCAACTCGTTGAGCTGGTGATAACCCGCCATCGCACGCTCCACGGCGAGACGCTCGTCGTCGCGCTGCAGCGCAAGCGCGATGAAGCGCCCGAAGCGGTCGAGCCGGGAGACGCGCTCCTGTGACACCGGAAGGGCCGAGGCGGGAAGCCTGACCTCGAGCACGCCCAGCGTGCGACCGCTCAGCACGAGCGGCAGCACAAGCGTCGACGTGCCGGTTCCGGCCGGTGTGACCACCGTGCGCCCCGTCTCGCACGCACGGCCCGCAGCCGTGCCTTCTCGGCGAACGTGCGCGCCGACGGTACCGCGCCAGGCCGAGGTGTGCGCGACGATCTCGAGGTGACTGCCCACAGGGCGAAGCACCGCGCCGGCCTCCCCGCCGATGAGCGCGACGGCCTCCTCGGCCATGTCGGCGAGCGTGCCGGCATCGAGGTGGTCCGCGGCGACCATCTTCTGGCCCGCGGTGACGAAGACGCGCAGCTCTTCGACGCGCTCCGCAGCCGAGAGTTGCTCGGCGGTGGTCGCTACGAGCGAGGTGGCCGTCGAGAGCGCCATCTGCAGACAACCCTCTGCGGTACGCCTCGGCACGACGGTCAGCGCCTTGAGCGCGAGACGGGCGGTATCGGGGTTGGAGCTTCTCGACAGCAGCGTCTCGTAGAGGCGCCGGCGCTCGCGCGTCGAGGTCACGAAGCCCCCGAGCACGAGGTGTGCGACCGTGCGCTCACCGTAGGTGACGGGGGCGATGAGCGTCGGGAGCCCTGCTCGGCAGATGACCCGGGTGATTCCGGAGTCGGCCTTGGGGCACGAGTCGAAGCAGGCGATCGGGCTGGGCGAGGTCACGTCGGTGACGAGATTGCAGTACCCGCACCGGCTCCCCTCACCGAGCGTGTCGCCCTCGACAAGATCCATGACGTTGACGGTCACGCCGTTCGCCTCGAACAACGCATCGGCAGCGGCGCGCCATTCCTGGCCGCCAAACGCCTTCTCGGCGATTGTTCGGATTCGTGCGGGCAACGACGGCTCCCCTTCCGGGCGAAACTGGGCTACGTCGTGATATCGGCGTCGGTCGACTAGGACTTGAACCTAGCACCGCGCCCGCACGTGATGTGTGTCACACGTCACAGACGACCCTTGGGGAGGCGGACCGTGAATGTCGTGCCCTCACCGACCACGCTCGACACGTGGATGTCGCCGCCCATGCTCTCGACGATGCTTCGCAGGATCGCGAGCCCGAGCCCGAAGCCGCCCTCGCCCGCCGCGCGCGAAGCCTCGCTGCGGAAGAACCGGTCGAAGATGCGCGGCAGATCGTGTTCGGGAATGCCCTGGCCGGAGTCCTGCACCTCGATGAGGACGTTGTCGCGCCGCCGGCTGGTACGCACCGTCACCTGCCCGAACTGTGGCGTGTACTTGGAGGCGTTGTCCAGGAGGATCGAGATGATGTCCTCGACACGGTCGGGGTCGCCCACCATGAGGAGTGAGTCCTCCTCGGGGCCCTCGTACTCGATATCCTTGTCGATCCAGCGGCTCGCGGTGGCCGCAAGCCTGTCACGGACCAGCGCGTTGAGGTCGAGGCGCTCCGAGCGCAGCACGAGGCCCTGGTCAGCGTGCAACAGGTTGAGCAGGTCGGCGGTGAGTCGCGCCATGCGCCTGGACTCGCGGTCGATGGCGTCGACCGCCTCGTCGCGCACCTTGGGATCATCGGCACCCCATGCGCGCAAGATGCTGGTGTAGCCGCGGATGCCCGCCACCGGGGTCGCGAGCTCGTGACTGGCGTCGGCGACGAAGCGGGCCTGCGCCTCGCTGCGGCGCTGGAGGCGCTCGATGAGGTTGTTCAGCGAGACGGCGAGTTCCGAGATCTCGCTGTTGCCCGTGACCGGCAACCGCTCGTCGAGCCTGCCGGCGTCGATGGAATCGGCCGCCCGTCTCAGGTTGTCGACAAGGCTCAGCACCCACACCATCGATGTCTGCATGAGCAGCACCATGATGATCATCGCGGCGAACGCCAGCACCGCCATGGGGCGGCGGATGCTGTTGATGACGCGCTCCTCGGACATCGGCGCGTGAGCGACGTCGAGCACGCCGCGCTCCCCGCCCGGCAGGCGGACAGGCGTGTGGTTCACGGTGGTGCCGAGCTGCGCCTCTGTGAGCAGGCCCGAGAGCATGGCGCCTTTGACGCCGATCGTGCGCTTCGGCATCCCCGAGGAGAGCGCCGTGCGCCGGTCGGCCAGCTGGTTGGCCGTGGCCGAGGTGGTCCGAGACGCCCAGACCAGATCCAGATTCGAGTCGAACAGCGCGAACGTCGCCTCGGACATTCCTGCGTGCGACACGGCGTCCGGTAGCCGGGCGGCGACGATGCGCATCGCGGCGGCATCCGCGGCGTCGCCGGTCAGCCCGCTCTCGGCCGCCTCACGCTCGGCCGAGATGACGACTTCTCGCACGACCGCCTCGGCCGTGGCGGCGAGCCTGCGGGTCGTGTCGATCGCGACGACCTGCATGCCGTCGGACACGATCACGTACGTCGTCAGCGCGATACCACCGACGACCAGCATCGCGAAGAGGACGGACACGACGAAGAGGGTCGTGCGTAGTGACGAGCGGCGCATCAGCTTCTCGCGAAGAAGTAACCTACGCCTCGGATGGTCCGGATCACCTGGTTGTCGTTGTCGTTGATCTTGTTGCGCAAGTGGCAGACGAAGACCTCGATGACGTTGGAGTCTGTCGCGTGCTGACCGCCCCAGACGCGCTCGAGGATCTCATCGCGGCTGATGACGCGCCCCGCGTTGACCACGAAGTACTCGAGCAGGTCGTACTCTTTGGCGGTGAAGTTGACGGGGTTGCCGTCGACGAGAACGCTACGCGACAGCGGGTCGAGCTCGACGTTCGCCGCCTTGTACTGGGTGGGCGGACGGTCGTGCTCCACACGCTTGAGCAGCGCACGGACGCGCGAGAGCAGCTCGGGGACCTCGAACGGCTTGCGCAGGTAGTCGTCCGCCCCGGCGTCGAAGCCCTTCACGACATCTTGCGTCTCGGAGCGCGCCGTGAGCATGAGGATCGGCATCCCGAGGCCCTTCTCGCGCACCGTGCGCGCGATGGTGAGGCCGTCGGTTCCCGGCAGCATCAGATCGAGCAGCACGAGATCGGGGTTGAAGGACTCGATCTCGGCCACCGCCAGATCTCCGTCCGCGACGCGACGCACCTCGTGTCCGAGATGCGTCAGCTCGAGCTCAACGAACCGTGCGATCGTCGCATCGTCCTCGACGATCAGGATCTTGGCCCCCGACTCGTTCATCTCTGTCGTCCCTTCCGCTTCCCCGGTCCCGGTCGTGACGCGAGCGCGTCACGATCCGAGCAGTGCCTCGGCGATCTGCACCGCATTGAGTGCGGCGCCCTTGCGCAGCTGATCGGCCACGACCCACATCTGCATGCCGTACGGGACGCTCGGATCCATCCGGACGCGACCCACGTACACATCATCCGTACCCTCGAGCAACGCGGGCATGGGGTACGACTTGCTGTCGCGATCGTCGAGCAGCGTGATCCCCTCGCCCTCCTCGAGCGCCTCGATGATGGCGCCGAGGCGGACGGGTGAGTTGAACTCGACGTTGATCGCCTCGGAGTGGCAGCGCAGCACCGGCACCCGAACGCACGTCGCGGCCACCTCGAGGTCGTCGCGGTGCATGATCTTCTTGGTCTCGACGACCATCTTCCACTCTTCCTTGGTGGAGCCGTCGTCCATGAACACGTCGATCTGCGGGATGCAGTTGAACGCGATGCGGTGGGCGAAGTTCTCGACGTGCAGCTCTTGGCCCATGAGGAAGTCGCGCGACTGGGAGTAGAGCTCCTCCATCGCCGCGGCGCCGGCGCCGCTGGCCGCTTGGTACGTCGACACCACGACTCGCTTGATCTCAGCCAGGTCGTCGAGCGCCTTGAGCGCGACGACCATCTGGATGGTCGAGCAGTTGGGGTTTGCGATGACGCCCGAGTGCCACGCGACGTCTTCCGGGTTGACCTCCGGAACGACAAGAGGGACGTCGGGCTCCATGCGGAATGCAGACGAGTTGTCGATCATCACGCAGCCGGCGTCCACGCACGCCTGCCACATCTCCTTGGACACGCTCGCCCCCGCCGAGAACAGCGCGATGTCGACGCCCTCGAAGCTCTCGGTGGTCATCTCCTCGACCGTGAGCTCGCCCCCGGCGAACGGCAGCTTCTTGCCCGCCGATCTCGCGCTTGCCAGCGCGATGACGCGCTCGGCCGGGAAGTTGCGCTGCTCGAGGGTGAGCAGCATCTCGCGGCCGACCGCTCCGGTCACGCCGGCCACCGCCACCACGGGCCGCTCCGGCATCTTCCTTTCCCACGCCACTAGCGCTCACCTCCACACGCCGGGGAGACCTCGGCGGTCACTTCATCGTTCCCGAGTTCGAAGGAATCGTGCAACGACCGCACGGCCTCGCCGACCTGCTCGGCGCTTATGACGCAGCTGATGCGGATCGGCGACGTCGAGATCAGGTCGATGTTGACGCCCGCGTCGGCCAGCGTGGAGAACATCTTCGCCGAGATGCCCGGGTGCGTCTTCATGCCGGCACCGACCAGTGAGACTTTCGCGATCGACTCGTCAACCGACCACTCGCGGGCGCCCAGCTCGTCGCAGACCTCGCTCACCGCGCGCTTGGCGCGCACGAGGTCGTCCTTGGGCACGGTGAACGAGATGTCGGTGGTGCCCGCCTCGGACACGTTCTGGATGATCATGTCGACGTTGACGTTCGCGGCCGCAAGCTCGGTGAACACGCGCGCAGCGACACCGGGATGGTCCGGGACGTCTCGGAGTGTGACCTTGGCCTCGGAGGTGTCGTGCGTGACACCCGAGATGATCGCCTGTTCCATGGATTCGTCGGCCTCCTTGACGATGGTGCCCGGCCCGCCGTGAAACGACGACCGGCAGTGGATGACAACCCCGTGGTTGCGCGCGAACTCGACGCTGCGCATCTGCAGCACGCCCGCGCCGCTCGCGGCCATCTCGAGCATCTCCTCGTAGGAGACGAAATCGATCTTGCGCGCGTCGGGTACGACGCGCGGGTCGGCGGTGAAGACGCCGTCGACGTCGGTGTAGATCTCGCAGACGTCCGCGCCGATGCCGGCCGCCACCGCCACGGCGGTGGTGTCGCTGCCACCACGGCCGAGCGTGGTGATGGTGCCGTCGGGCGTCATGCCCTGGAACCCCGCGACGATGACGATGTGGCCCCCGTCGATCGCCTCGTGGATGCGATCGCCACGGACCTCGGTGATCTTGGCTTTGCTGTGTACTTCGTCCGTGACGATGCCCACCTGCGCGCCGGTGAACGAGACCGCGTCGTGGCCCTCCGCGTGGATGGCCATCGCGAGCAGCGCGATCGAGACCTGCTCGCCGGTCGAGAGCAGCATGTCCATCTCGCGATCGGCGGGCTCGTTGGTGATCTGCTTCGCGAGCTCCACCAGCTCGTCGGTGACATGCCCCATCGCCGAGACGACCGCGACGACGCTGTCGCCTTGCTGTTTGCGCGCGATGAGCCGCTGCGCGACCGCGCGGATACGTTCCGGGCTACCGACCGAAGTGCCGCCGAACTTCGTTACGACAAGTGCCATCCGGGAATCCCCTGTTGAGCGGCGCACCCGGGCTCTGAGGGCTCCGGTCGCCGCGTCTGCCAGCGCGTTAATGATTGCCTCAGTGTAGAGCGAAACCTTAACGCGCGCCACACGGGACACGAGCGCCCCGCACGGTCAAGGGCTACGCCTGAGGGCGGAACCCGAGCGCGTCCGCCATGTGCCCCAGCCTCGCCGAGAACCCCTCGTACGCATCGTCGTAGAAGTGGTCGACGAGTGTGGACCCCGCGACACGTCCCAGCGTGGCATCGATGCATCGCATGGCGGCGCGCATCTGCTCGCGTTCGGCGTCATCGGCCACTCCGATGTCGTCGATGAAGCTCACGCGGCCGCGGGTGATGCGGAAAGGCCAATCGGCCTCGGCGAACTGCCTGTCCACATCGGCCTCGACGTTGCTCGCCAGCCGCGGACCGCCCAGCTTGCGGAAACTCGAGAAGACGCCATCGACAAGCGCCGCGAAGATCGCCCTGACCTCCTCGTGCTCGATGGAATCGCTGACGTGCGCGTGGGCGCCCTCGGCCTCGTGCTCCTCGTTGTTCACGATCTCGACCAACAGCGAGACGATGCGGGGATCGAACTGCGAGCCCGCGCACGACTTGAGCTCCTCGAGCGCGGCATCCGCCGCCAAGCCGCGGCGGTACGGACGGTCTGCGGTCATCGCCTCGTACGAGTCCGCGGCGGTGAGGATGCGGGCGAGCAACGGGATCTCCTCGCCACGCAACCCGGCCGGGTAGCCGGTCCCGTCGAAGTGCTCGTGGTGGTGGCGGACGATCGGCGTGATGGCCCACGGGAACGCCACCGGCTTGAGGATGTTGGCGCCGATGAGCGGGTGATGGCGCATCTGCTCCATCTCGTCGGAGGTCAACTTGCCGGGCTTGAGCAAGATCTCCTCGGCGACACCGATCTTGCCGATGTCGTGCAGGTAGGCGGCCATCTCGAGTGCGATGCGCTGCTCGTGACTCACGCCCAGGCGCTCGGCGATGAGCACCGCGTACTGCGCCACCCTGTCCGAGTGGCCGCGGGTGTAGGTGTCCTTCGCATCGACCGCCGCCGCGAGCGAGCGCACGGTGGCGAGGTAGGCGTCCTGGAGGCTCGAGAACAGCTCGATGTTGCCGATCGCTATGGCGACGTGGTTCGCGATCGTCGAGAGCAGCCGGACGTCGTCGCTGTTGAAACGGTACTCCGCGTCACCCGAGCCGACCGTGATGGAGCCGATGGTGCCGTCGGCGGAGACAAGCGGCACGCACAGCGCCGCTCGCGCGCCGGTCACCGCGTCGACCTGCCCCTGCCCGGTGGCCGAATCCGGGTTGAAGATCAGGGGGCGGCCTTCCCGCACCACCCACTCCGACATCGATGAGCGTACGGCGTCGCTCGCGTTGGTACCGGAGCCGCGCACCGCCCGAACGGACAGGACACCCGACTCCTTGTCCCGCAGCGCGACGTAGCCCATGTCCAGGTCGAAGATCCGCAGTGCCGAGTCGAGCACCGAGCCGAGCAGCTCGTCCATGTCCAGCGTCGACCCGAGCGCACGGCTCATCTCGTAGAGCGTCGCGAGCTCGAGCACCTTCTTGGTCAGCGACTCGCTGCGTTCGCGAAGCGAGTCGGTCATCTCGTTGAACGCGATGCCGAGCTGCGCGATCTCGTTCGTGCCGTGGACGTCGACCTTGGTGGAGAAGTCGCCATCGGCGACGCGCCTCGCACCGAACGACAGCTCCGCAACCGGCTCCGACACGGTGCGAGCGACCCAGCCGCCAAGGCCTACGAGCGCGACGACAGCGACGACCGACCAGATTATGATCAGGTTCATCGTCGCCCTGCCCGCAGCGTCCGAGGCTGAGCGATCGACCACGCTCATCGCGTAGCCGAGCTCGTCGTCGGGGGAGCCGCCCGCCCCGGCAAGCACGACGCGCCGAGCGGAGATCTCGTAGTCGGAATCCGCGACCGACAACAGGCCGACGCCCGGTCCGTCGACCGCCGCCGCCGCAAGTGCCTCGGCGACGGGGGGACTGGTGGCCGCCAGAGCGCGCTTGAGCGCGTCGGGGGCGACGAGGTCTGCACGCTCGCTCGGCGCGAAGGCGACGAGCTTGCCGTCGGGGCTGTAGTAGCCGAACGCGGTACCCGCACCGCCCGCGAACTGCGCGAGCAGGTCGTCGTCGAGCGCCCGCGCCATGACGACCGTATGGTACGCCCCGTCCGGCGTGCGGAACGGATGCAGTGACACCAGAGCGGCGCGCCCCTCGAGCACGACGAACATGCTCCGCTTCGAGCGCCCGACGCCGGGTCGCGCCTGCCCCTTGTCGCCGAGCGGCGCGGTCCCGCGCGCCGGCGCATTGGGCCCGTACGCGTCGATGACGACGCCCGACTCGTCCAACACCGCGATCGCGTCGACCTCCAGAGACGCGGCGGCGTCTCCGAGCAGTCTGTGCAACCCTCCGACGTCGTCTGCGGCGATCACCGCCGCGACGTTGGGGTCTGCCGCGAGGAACCACGCGAGCCGCTGCATCTCCTCGGCGTAGCGTTCGTAGGAGACGCTGAGGTCTGAGGCGACGGTCTGGGCGACCTCGGTCACCCATCGAGTCGTGAGGTCACGCAGGAACACCACAGCAGCGACCGTGGCGACCGAACCGACGATCACCGAGGCCACGAACAGCGGCAGGACGATCTGACTGTACAGATGGGACCGGAAGAATCTGCGCCGTGTCATCACTGGCGCCGCATCGTGCCGCGGCGTGTCCCTCCTCGTCTGATCGAGCGCGCGTACGCCCGATTGTATACCGAACGGGCCCCGGAGAACGTCCCCCGGGGCCCGCCATATTCATCCTCGATGCGGCAGCTAGCCGCAGGTGCAGCGCTTCTGGATGTACTCCCAGTAGCGGTCGACCTCGGCCTGCACGGACGCGAGCAGCTCCTCGTTGCCGGCGGCGAAGAGGTGCTTGAAACGACCCTGCGACTTGAGGAACTCCTCGATCGGCTTCTTCTCTCGCACGTTGACGGTCATACGCCACTCGCCGTCCTCGACCTCGAAGCACGGCCAGAAGCCGGTCTGCACGGCCGCCTTGGCGATCTGGACCGTCTCCGCGGGAGTGCTCCGCCAACCACGCGGGCACGGCGCGAGCACGTTGATGAACGCCGGGCCATCGACCGCGAACGCCTTCTCGGCCTTTGCGGCGAGGTCCTTCCAGTGGCTGATCGAGCCCTGCGCGACGTACGGGATGTGGTGCGCTGCGATGATCGAAGTGAGGTCCTTGCGCCGCTGGATCTTGCCCTGTTGCGCCTTGCCGACCTCGGCGGTGGTCGCCCACGCGCCGAACGGCGTCGCCGAGGAGCGCTGGATGCCGGTGTTCATGTACGCGCCGTTGTCGTAGCACACGTACACCATGTCGTGCCCGCGCTCCATGGCACCGGAGAGTGCCTGCAGGCCGATGTCGTACGTTCCACCGTCGCCGCCGAACGCGACGAACTTGACCTTCTTGTCGGCTGGGATCTTGCCCGCCGCCTTCAGCCCCTTGAACGCGGCCTCGACCCCGGAGATCGTCGCCGAGGAGTTCTCGAAGGCGTTGTGGATGAAGGGGGTCTTCCACGAGGTGTACGGGTAGATCGTGGTCGACACCTCGAGGCAGCCGGTCGCGCATCCTGCCACGACGGGCTCCTCGCCCGCTCCGAGCAGAATCTGGCGCACGGCGATCGAGGCACCGCAGCCCGCACAGAGGCGGTGACCGCCGGCGAGGCGGTCTTCTCGGCGGGAGAGCTCTTTGATGGTTGCCATGTCTGTCCCTCCCTACCGGGCGCCGAGGTAGACGAGCCTGCCCGGCTGCGTCGCACCGTCTGCTAGGTCGGCCAGGTCGTTGTAGACCTGGTTGATCAGTTCGAGCTTCACGTCCGCGCCGCCGAGACCGTAGATGTAGTTCACGACCGGTGGACGGTTCTCGAGGTCGTAGAGCGCGCTCTTGACCTCCATGTACAGCGGGCCACCCTCGGCGCCGAACGACTCGGAGCGGTCGAGCACGGCGACGGCCTTGACGCCCTTGAGGGCATCGGCGACCTCAGCGAACGGGAACGGTCGGAAGACCCGGATCTTGAGCACGCCGGCCTTGATGCCCTCCTCGCGCAGCTCGCGAGCGACATGGCGCGCGTTTCCTGCGGTCGAACCCAGGGCGACGATGACGTACTCGGCGTCCTCCATGCCCCAGCCCTCGACGACATCGAACGGACGTCCGGAGAGTTCGGCGAACTCGGCGCCGATGCTCTTGATGACCGCCATGGAGCGGTCGATGGCGTTGCGCTGCGCCTTCTTGAACTCCATGTAGGTGCCGCCGAGGCTCGCGAAGTTGCCGTGGCTCGTGGGGTTCTCGACGTCGAGCAGCGGGTGCTCCGGCTTGTACTCGCCGACGAACGCCGAGACGGTCGCATCGTCCATCACCTGGGCGCGGTCGATGGTGTGGGTGGTGATGAAGCCGTCGAGCGTCGTGAAGACCGGCAGCATGACGTCCGGGTGCTCCGCGACACGGATCGCCATGAGCGTGTTGTCGTATGCCTCCTGCGCGGTCTCAGCGAAGTAGATGACCCAGCCGGTGTCGCGAGCGCCCATGATGTCGCTGTGGTCGCAGTGGATGTTGATCGGGGCGGCGAGCGCACGGTTCGCGTTCGCCATGACGATCGGGAGCCGCAGTCCGGACGCGATGTGGAGCTGCTCCCACATGTACGCGAGACCCTGCGACGAGGTGGCGGTCATGACGCGCGCGCCGGCGGCCGACGCCCCGACGCATGCCGACATCGCCGAGTGCTCGGACTCGACGCACACGTACTCGGTGTGCACACGTCCCTGCGCGACGAACTTCGCGAACTCCTCGACGATGGTCGTCTGCGGGGTGATGGGGTACGCAGCCACGACGTCGGGAGCACACTGGCGGAACGCCTCGGCGACGAGCGAGTTGCCGGTGGTGGCGACGGTCTTCTGATCAGCGGCCATCGTTACTTCACCTCCGGGAGTTCGCAGCCCTCGGGCACCATGTCGATGGCGTCGAAGGGGCATTCCTTGGCACACACGCCGCAGCCCTTGCAGTGCTTCAGGTCGAAGTCGTAGACCTTGTCGTCCTTCACGAGCACCGAGGTGTCCGGACAGAAGATCCAGCACAGAAGGCACTGCGTGCACTTCTCCTCGTTGCGCCACGGACGCTCCGAGCGCCAACCGCCGGTCGAGTAGTCGTCGGAGTTGCCGGCGACGGGGATGGTCGCACCGCGCGGGAACTGCTCGCTCGTCCAGTTGTCCATGTTGGACACGTCCCACTTGCTCATGCCACGGTCACCTCCTCATACGCCCGGTCGACCGCGGCGAAGTTGTTATCGATCATCTCCTGGCCGAACTTCTTGCCCAGGTTCTTGGCGAGCAGGCCCTTGAACGCCTCGAGGTCGACGACGTTCGTGACCTTGATGAGCGCGCCGACGATGGGCGTGTTGGGGATGTCGCGCTTGATGGTGTCCACTGCGATGCCAGAGGCATCGACGGACGCTACGCGCACGCTGTCGTCGAGCTTGAGCGCGGCCTTGACCTGCGCGGCCGGCGTGCACGTGTTCACGATGATCACGCCGCCGTCGCGGATGCCCTCGGTCACGTCGATGACGTCGATGAGGGTCTCGTCGAGAACGATGATGATGTGCGGGTTCTCGATGTTGTTGTGGATCTCGATGGGCTCGTCGCTGATGCGCGTGAACGCCTTGATGGGCGCCCCCATGCGCTCAGGTCCGTACTCCGGCATGGCCTGCATGTACCGGTCCTGCGACAGGGCGGTCTCTGCGACGACTTTCGCCGCCGTGACCGCACCCTGACCGGCGCGTGCGTGCCAACGGATCTCCGTCAGCTGCATGTGCGTCCTTCCCTCCACTCGAGCACACCTGTGCGGGTGGTACCCCGCCCCATCCGGGCGATAGGTCACACAAGGATAGAGGCGCGGCCCTCGCGCGTCGGCGTGCGGCACGAGAAGCGCGGCCAGCGGTGCGTCAGAGTCGGTGAACGGCGACCAAAAACTGGCAACTACATCTCCCGGCGAGCCTCGAGCGCACGCCCGAGCGTGACCTCGTCGGCGTACTCGAGGTCGCCACCGACCGGCAAGCCGCTCGCGATGCGCGTGACTTTGATGCCGAGCGGCTTGATGAGGCGCGCGAGGTAGAGCGCGGTCGTCTCGCCCTCGACGTTGGGATTGGTCGCGATGACGACCTCCGTGATCTCGTTCTCGCCGAGCCGGTCGATGAGCTCGCGCACGCGAAGCCGCTCCGGCCCGATGCCGTCGATGGGCGAGATCGCGCCCTGCAGCACGTGGTAGGTCCCCCGGAACTCGCCGGTCCTGTCGACCGCCACGAGGTCGCGAGGCTCCTCGACCACGCAGACCGCGGTGCGGTCGCGCTCGGGGTCCGCGCAGACGTTGCACAGCTCGCCCTCGGCGAAGTTGAAGCACACCGGGCAGAAGTGGATGGTCCGCTTCACTTCCGTGATCGCCGAGGCGAGCCGCTCGGCGTCGGCCGAGTCCGCGGTCAGCAACCAGTACGCGATGCGCTGCGCGGACTTGGGGCCGACGCCGGGAAGGCGTTCGAGTTCCTCGAGCAACCGGGCGATAGGAGGGGCGTAGCGCATGGGCTACATGAGTCCCGGGATGTTCATGCCACCGGTGATCTCCGCCATGCGACGCTGGCCGAGCTCCTGGGCTGCACGAATGGCCTCGTTGACCGCAGCGGTGGTCATGTCCTGCAGCAGGTCGACATCGTCGGGATCGACGGCGCTCGGGTCGATGGTGATCGACTTGACGACGAGGTCGCCGCTGATGGTGACCTTCACGGTGCCGCCGCCCGCCGACGCCTCGAGCTCCTCGTCCTTGAGTTTCTCCTGCATCTCGGCCATCTTGGCCTGCATCTTCTGCGCCTGCTTCATGATGTTTCCGAAGCCCACGTGTCTAGTCCTCTCCGTCGGTGTCGAACAGGCCCGGGCCCTCTTGGCCACGGTCCTCGGTGTCAGGCAACTCCTCGATATCGCCGTCCGTGCTCTCGCTGCCTTCGGCGCCGGGCGCCGCGTGTTCGCCGATGATCTCGCCGCCCATTCCATGCAGCAACCGCTCGAGTTCGCTCTTGGGCTCGCCTGCAGGGTCGCCCTGCGAGCCGGCGGTGCTGCGCGCGCGGCCGCCCGTGCTGCCGTGTGCATGCGAGGTGGGTTCGGCCATCCCGGTCGCAGCCTCGTAGTACTCGAGCGGTGGGCCGTCGTCGAACCCGGCGGCCGGGACATCGTCGACGTCGACCGGACGTCCGGACGGCGGCTCGACGCCCTCGGGTCGGACCGCACCACGACCGAGCTGGAAGCGGAACGCGGGCGTGAAGCCGACGACCGAGGCGAGTGCGAGCTTGAGCATGTCGCGCATCTCGGGCTCCTCGGCCATCTGCATCGCAAACGACGCGTCCGAGGGAAACTCGAGCACGAGCGTCGAGCCGTCGAGATCGACGTCGATCTCGACATCAGCGTAGTGCGACGCACGCGCGGGCTTGAGCTTCTTGATCTCGACGAGAACCGCCGGCCACGCGCGCTTGGCCGAGGCGCGGTCGAGCGTGCCGGAGGGCGCGACATCGCGAGTCACGGGCGCTGGAGCGGCGGGCGTGTGCGCCTTGGGAGCCGGGGGAGCCGCCGCGGCGGTCGAACCGCCCGAAGTCTCACCGGACCCCCGCCCCGAAGAAGCCGAGCCCGGCGCGCCCTTCGCCGCGCTGCTCGGCGCCGGGGCCGCGGAGGCTTTCGGCGATTCTGCGATGGCGGCGCTCTCCGCCGCCGGGTGAGCACCTGAGCCGAAAGGCTTCGCGGCCCCGGCGCCGGGCAGCGCGCCCACAAGGGCTGCGCGCTCCAACCCCTCGACTCGCTCGGCCAGCGCGGCGAGCGTCATCTCACCCTGGGGCCGAGCCATGCGGGTCAGCGCCACCTCGAGCGAGAGTCGCTGGTCGCTCGACCACCGCAGCTCGCTGCTCAGCTCGCCGAGCACCTCGAGCGTGCGCGCGAGCCGGTCCGGACCGCTGAACTCGGCCGCCTGGCTCGCAAGCCGCCCGGCCTCCTCGGCGCTGGCATCGATGAAGTCCGTCGCGCCTGCGTCTCCGACCGCTGCGACCAGGTAGAGGTTGCGCACGTGCCCGGTGAGCTCGCGCACGAACTCCGCGATGTCAGTGCCCTCCTCGGCGAACTGCGCGACCCAGCGGAACAGACCCGCGACGTCTCGGTGCGCCACAAGCCCCGCGATCTCGAAGAGCACCGCCGAGTCGACCTCGCCGAGAAGCCCTTCGACGTCCGCGATCCCGATGGTGCCGCCCGTGAACGAGGCGAGCATCTCGAGCGTGGTGATCGCATCGCGCATCCCGCCCGAGGCGTGCCGTGCGATGAGCGCGAGCGCGGCGTCCGGGACCTCGAAGCCCTCGCCATCGCAGATGACACGCAGGCGGCCGACGATCTCGTCGATGCTGATGCGGTGGAAGTCGAACCGCTGGCAGCGCGAGTGGATCGTGTCCGGCACCTTGTGCGGGTGCGTGGTCGCAAGGATGAAGATGACGTGGCTTGGCGGCTCCTCGAGCGTCTTGAGCAGCGCGTTGAACGCCGCCGTCGAGAGCATGTGGACCTCGTCGATGATGTAGACCTTGTAGCGCCCGCGGGTCGGCGCGAAGCTCACGCGACCGATGATCTCCTCGCGGACGTTGTCGACACCGGTGCGTGACGCGGCATCGAGTTCGTAGACGTCAGGGTGGCGGCCTTCGGCGATCTCCAGACAGTCTTCGCAGGTGCCGTCAGGCTCGCCGGTGGGTCCCTTCACGCAATCGAGCGCCTTGGCGAGCAACCGCGCCGTCGTGGTCTTGCCGGTGCCGCGCGGACCCGTGAAGAGGTACGCGTGCGCCACCGTCCCATCGGCCACCGCGTTGCGCAGCGTGCGCTCGATATGCTGCTGGCCCACGACGTCGTCGAACGTCTGCGGCCGGTACTTGCGATACAAGGACTGGTGCGCCACATCCCGCCCTTTCGGTAAGCGAGGAGTCTCCCCCTGGGAGCGTTTGAGCGGCAAAGTCCGCTCGAAACGCTCCTGTAGAGGCGGCGAAGTCCGCCTCTACAGGAAGTATACAAGGGCTCCGACATCGCGACCCGGTCGTCACGCGCATGCCCGCGAGTGCGCCGAGCGGACCCGGACGCTCAGCAGAGGCCCCTTATGGCTGCTGCCTTCCGGCCCTGACCAGGTTCGGGACGTGCCGCCGTCCGAGCCCGCCCGACACACTCGCGACATAGGAAGCCGGTTGAGCAGCGAGCGAATGCGAGTCTGCTCGAACCGGCGCAACGAAGGCGGCGCAAGTCCGCCTTCCTGGGAAGTATACGCCGCACACGCCGCGCGTGCCACGCGCACGGGGGGTGCCGAGTGGGCTACTCGGCGCCCTCCTCGGCGGCCTGCTGCGCGGTGGGCTCGGCGCGCTTCTTGAACCGGCCGGCGATGGCGTGGATGACGGTCGGCGCCACGGAAACGACGATGATGCCGATGACGAGGTACTCGAGGTTCTCGGCGATGAACGGGATGTTGCCGAAGAAGTACCCCGCGCCGACGAACAGGCCGACCCACGCCGCGCCACCGGTGACGTTGAAGAAGGTGAAGCGGCCCCAATCCATGCCGCCGATGCCGGCCAGGAACGGCGCGAACGTGCGGATGAACGGGAAGAAGCGAGCGAGCGAGATCGTCTTGCCGCCGTGCTTGGCATAGAACGCGTTCGTCTGATCGATGTACTCGGGTTTGATCACCCGCGAGAACTTGCCGGAATCCAGGATGCGCTGACCGAACTTGCGCCCGATGATGTAGTTCGTCCCGTCGCCGAGGACCGCTGCGGTGAACAGCAGCGCGAGCAGCAGCCATACGTTGAGCACCGGTGCGCCGTCGGGACCGGTGATGGCCGCAAGCGCACCCGCGGTGAAGAGCAGCGAGTCGCCGGGGAGCACCGCCATGACGACGAGCCCGGTCTCGCAGAAGATGATGAGGAACATCATCAGGTACACCCACGGACCGTACGTCCCAACCCACGAAGCCAGGACGACATCGAGGTTGAGGAACAGGTCCACGAAGAACTTCACGACTGCCATCTGTCTCCTTACGTGCCCGCCGGGCTCCGGCGGTCCTGACTCTCGGGAGAGCATACTGCATGACACGTGCGGCATCGCATCCCGTTGCGGTGCCGTAGGCGTTTGTCGCGGCACAGGCCCTCGCGCACAATGGACGCATGACCGACGACCGCACTCACGAGCGATACTCGATACCGCACGACCCGGACCTGTTCTCGGACACGTGGGCCGAAGACACCGTGTGCCCCAACTGCGGCCGCGAGCTCACGCCCGGCGCGACGCAGTGTCCGTCCTGCCGCCAATGGATCGGCGAGTGCGGCCGGTCCTGCCCGGGCTGCCCGTCACCGATATGCATCGGCGGCCTGCGGGCGGAAGAGAGCGAGCGGCGCTGATGCGCGACTACTTCACCGAACGCGGGGCCGACTGGCTCGCCGTCGTCACCTCACGCCACTCACGACGATCCTTCGAGGAGCGCCCGGTCGATGCCGAGACGCTCGACGCGCTCGACGCGATATGCGCGGGGTTCCGACCGTTCGAGGACGCCCGCGCCGTGCTCGCGCGAACGCCGGCCACCGACGTGTTCACAGGCGTGATGGGCAGCTACGGCAAGGTGACGGGAGCGCCCCACGTCTTGATCTTCATCGGGGACACGACCTCCGAGCACTGCGACGAGCACGTCGGCTACACGGGTGAGGCCACGATCCTTGAGGCCAGCGCCCTGGGCCTTGACACGTGCTGGGTCGGCGGCTTCTTCAACCCCAAGCGGACCCGCGAACTCGTCCACCTCGGACCCGGCGAGCGGGTGTTCGCGGTCTCTCCACTCGGCCACGCGACGCACGACCCGTCGTTTTCGGAACGCGCGATGCGGCGGCTGGCAGGGGCTCACAACCGCAAGCGCGTCGCCGAGATCGCTCCCGGCATGTCCGGAGGCGGTTGGCCCGAGTGGGCTCAGACCGCCGTCGAGACCGCGAGGCTCGCGCCGAGTGCGATGAACCGGCAGCCGTGGCGATTCCGGTTCGACGCCGGCGCGCTGGTGATCGCCCGGGACAACGCCGCCGAGACCCCGCGCGTGAGCAAGCGCCTCGACTGCGGCATCGCCATGCTGCACGCCGAGCTCGGCGCGCGCGCAGCCGCTGCCGACGGCGCGTGGCGACCTGCGGCCACCGGACTCGATGTGGCTCGTTTCGTGCCCACTCGCCGAGAGCGGTAGGCCACTCGCGCGCTGCGGCGCGCGCGCCGGCGCTGTCAACGGGTACCATCGAGTCGAGCGGCGACGGCACCACCGCTCGCGGGGTCACGAGGAGGCACTCGCATGCGCATCACCATCGCCGGAGGCAACGGCTTCATCGGCCGTGAGCTCACAGCGCAGCTCTTGGCATCCGGTCACGAGGTCACGTGGCTCTCGCACCGCGTGGGACGGGTCGCGCCACCTCAAGGCGTGCGCGAGGTCGCCTTCGACCCGGCTGCCGACTCGGACGCCTGGACCGCCGAGATCCTCTCGGCGGAGGCCGTGGCCAACCTGTCGGGCTTCCCCATCGCGAGCCGGTGGAACCCGCGCGTCAAGGAGCTGCTGCGCGCAAGCCGCATCGGGACAGCGAACGCCATCGTCGAAGCGATCGCCGCGGCGCGCGAGCTGGGCGCCGGCCCTGACGCGTACGTGGGCGCGAGCGCTGTCGGCATCTACGGGGACCGCGGCGACGAGTTCCTCACCGAGACGTCCAATCCGGGCACCGACTTCCTCGCCAGACTCGCCGTCGACTGGGAGGCCGCCGCGTTCGCCGCCGAGAGGATCGGCTGCCGCGTGGCGACGATCCGCACCGGTATCGTTCTGGGCAGCGAGGGCGTGCTCCCACGCATGCTGATGGCGACGCGGCTGTTCGCCGGCGGGCCTCTCGGCAGCGGGAGGCAGTGGGTGAGCTGGGTACACATCGCCGACATCGCCGGGCTCTACCGCCACGCGCTCACCTGCGATCACGTTACCGGCCCGCTCAACGCCGGCGCACCGAACCCGGTACGCATGGCCGACCTGTCGTCTGCGCTCGGCGCCGTCGTCCACCGGCCGTCATGGCTGCCGGTGCCCGGGTTCGCGCTGCGCGTCATACTCGGCGAGGTCGCGCCGTACACACTGATGAGCCAGCGCATGCTCGCCGACAAGGCGCTCGCGGACGGCTACGCCTTCCGGTTCCCGACCATCGAGGCTGCGCTCACCAACCTGGTGAAGGTATGAGCGGGAAGGGTGACACCATGAAGCGGACGCTGCGGTGGCTCGGCGGCCTCGTTGCCGCAGCACTCGTGTTCGGCGGCGTCGCGCTGTGGCGGTGGGGCACGCATCCACTCGGGCCGACCGACAGCGCGCTCGCTGCGCTTGCGAGTGATGCGCGCGTCGCGGTGACGCAGGCCGACGACGGCTGGGAGTTCGCACCCGCCGGCATCGAACCCTCCGCAGCGCTCGTCTACTACCCCGGCGGCCACGTCGACGCGCGTAGCTACGCCCCGTTCGCGCGCGATGTCGCCGCCCGCGGATACCTGGTCGTCGTGCCCGTCATGCCGCTCTCGCTCGCCGTCCTCGACGCCGATGCCGCCGACCGCGCACGTGCCGCGCACGTCAACGTCGAGCGGTGGGTCATCGGCGGACACTCACTCGGCGGCGCGATGGCTGCCCAGTACGCGGCCAAGCATCCCGACGCGATGGGCGGGCTCGTGCTGCACGGCGCCTACGCCGCTGAAGGCAGCGACCTCAGTGCGTCGTCGATCATCGCGCTCACGCAGGTCGGGACGCTCGACACGGTCGTGGATCGCGCGAACCTGGCGGCCGGCAAGGCGCTGCTCCCGTCGTGGGCGACCTATCAGGACCTCGAGGGCGGGAACCACGCGCAGTTCGGGGATTACGGCCCGCAGCCCGGCGACACGCCGGACCCGCCGATGAGTGCCGAGGAGCAGCGCCGGCTCGCGGTCGAAGGAGCGGTTCAGGTGCTCGGCGCGGTCCGAACCAAGACCGGCACACCGTGATGCCCTGACGAGCCCCGATTCGCGCTCTCGCCCCTCGTAACGCATACTGCACCCATGACATTCGAGAATCTGGGTTTGAATCAAGACATACTCGCCGCCGTTTCCGAGATGGGCTACACCGAACCGACCCCCATCCAGCGCGAGTCCATTCCACTCATCCTGGCAGGCCGTGACGTCGTCGGCGCCGCGCAGACGGGCACCGGCAAGACGGCAGCGTTCACGCTCCCCCTCATGCAGCGCGTCGGTATGGGCGATGGCGCACCACGTGCGCTCGTCGTCTCCCCCACCCGCGAGCTCGCGCAGCAGATCGAGAAGGTCGCCTCCGTGGTGGGCGAGCACACGGGGCAGCGCACGTGCATCGTGGTCGGTGGCGTGAAGTACGAGCCGCAGGTCAAGCGCCTCAAGGGCGGCGTCGAGATCCTCGTCGCCACGCCGGGCCGCCTTATCGACCTGCACGAGCGCAAGGACGTCGACCTCTCCAGGATCGAGATCCTCGTCCTGGACGAAGCCGACCGCATGCTCGACATGGGCTTTTGGCCAAGCGTGCGCCGCATCCTCGCCCACCTGCCCAAGGAGCGCCAGAACCTGCTGTTCTCGGCGACGCTGTCCGAAGACATCACCAACATCGTCGGCCGGATGCTGCACGACCCGGCCTACGTCGAGATCGCGATCAAGGGTACGACCGCCGAGGGCATCGAGCAGGCCATCATGCCGGTGGAGCAGTCGCAGAAGCCCGACCTGCTCGCCGCCGTCATCGACCGACGCGGTGCCGACCGCGTGCTCGTGTTCACCCGCACCAAGCAGCGCGCCGACATGGTCGAGACCATCCTCGAGCGCAAAGGCATCAAGGTCGTCGTCATGCACGCGGACCGCGCACAGAAGCAGCGCCAGCACGCGCTCGAGGACTTCCGCGCGGGCAAGGTCGACGTGCTCATCGCGACCGATATCATCGCCCGCGGCATCGACATCTCCGACATCAGCCACGTCATCAACTACGACGTGCCCGAGAACCCCGAGGACTACGTGCACCGCATCGGCCGCACCGGCCGCGCGGGAGCGAGCGGTTACGCGCTCACCTTCGTGGGCCCCGACGAGATCGTGCAGCTGCGCGAGATCGAGTACATGCTCGGCAAGCTGCTGCCGGTCGAAGACCTTGAGGACTTCGAGTACCGTGCCGGCCGCATCATCCCGTTCGAGGGCCGGCCGGTCACGAAGAAGAAGCGCTCTGTGTTCGGCGGCAAGGTCAGCGGCTCTCGCCGAGGCAACCGCCGGCTCTAGGGACCCCGCGCCGCTTCGTCGCGTCGCGCGACCTGCACGCCCCCCGCCCGCGCTCCCCGCGCCTACTGCGTCTGCAGCACGGGCGCGCCCACGCCGAGAATGCCGGCGACCCGCGCGCTCGCGGTCCCCTCGGGCGTGATCGTCACCCGGGTCTGGGCCGCGTTCTTCATGAGCGTGAGCGTGAACGCGCCCGGAGAGGGTTCGCTCTCCTCCACGACCCGCCAGTCGCGCTGGGTGTACTTCTCGCGATACCAGTTCGCGACCGCGGCCGGCGCGGCGGGCACGATGAGCTCGTAGTCCCAGGCGAAATCGCTCTGCGCGTTGCCGCGCACGACTTCGCCCATCGGCAGCGGCACCTCGGGCTGGAAGTTCTCGGCGATGAGCAAGCGCTTGCGCTCGATCGACATCGTCTGGATCGCGGCGGCCTCGGCGGGGGGCTGCTCGGCGGAGGTTTGCTCGGCCGCGGTCGACGCCGACGGCACGGCAGGCGAAGGCTTGCTCGCGCAACCGCCGAGCAGCGCGATCACGGCGCATGCGACGCACGTGAGGATGATGTGGTGTGACATTCGGTGATTCCTTTCGGGTGGAGAGAGCCAAGTATGCCATGGTGCCGCAGGCGCGGGAGCAGGATAGGTAGACTGAAGCGATGAGCCTCACGCGCACAACAAGCCACCACCCGCCTCGACCGGATTTCGCCACGCGCCTTCGCACAGCCGACCCGGGCGCCACGCGGGCTGTGTCGGTGTCGACGCTCATGCTCAACGTCACCTTGCGCTGCGACCTGGCGTGCGCGCACTGCCACCAGTCCTGTTCGCCGCACAGGACCGAAGAGATGTCGCGCGAGACGATGCTGGACGCCCTCGAACTCGCCTATTCGATGCACGTCGGGCTGCTCGACATCACCGGCGGCGAGCCGGCGCTCTGGCCGCACCTGGAGGAGTTCGTGTCGCGCGCGCGTCAGCAGGGGCACGCCGTCCGCGTGCGGACGAACCTCACCGCGCTCGCCGAGCCCGCGCGCGCCGGCGTCCCGACGATGCTCGCCCGCGCGGGCGCGTCGATACTGGCATCGCTTCCCGGCGCATCAGCCGAGGCCGTGTCGGCGCAGCGCGGCGCCTCGTCGTTCGAGCGCTCCATCGCGGTGCTGCAGCGGCTCGCCGAACTCGGCTACGGCACGGGTGACGGGCTTGCGCTCGACATCGCCTACAACCCGCCGCTCGGCGAAGTCGCCGCCCCGGTACCTACCGATGAGTTCCGCGCCGCGCTCGCCGCACGCGGCGTGGCGTTCGACGAGCTCCGCGTGATCGCGAACGTCCCGATCGGGCGGTACCGCGAGCGTCTGCACGCGGCCCAACTGCTCGACAGCTACCTCGACGGACTCGCCGAGGCGTTCAACCCCGACATCGCCGGCGCCATCGAGTGCCGCAACAGCCTGACGGTGGGTTGGGACGGCACGCTCTCGGACTGCGACTTCAACCTCGGTGCGGGGATGCGCCTCCACGAGCCCGTGCGGACGCTGCACGGGCTCGTGGAGGCGTTGCGCTCGGACGACCTCGTGCTCGAGCGGCTCGCCACGCGGCGGATCGCATTCGGGCCCCACTGCTTCGCCTGCACCGCCGGCGCGGGCTCTGGTTGAAGCGGCGGACTCCGGTGACCCGGTCGGGCCGAGCCAACCTCATCTGCCTGCTCACCCGCTATCCGCGTGCGGGCGAGGTCAAGACGCGACTGTCGCCTCCCCTCTCCGCCGAGGCTGCACTCGCCCTACACGACCGCATGACGCGCCACGCGCTCAGGCGCGCACGTGCCGTGGCGGTGACCGGCGATGCGCGCGTCGAGGTGCGGACGGATGCCGCGTTCATGCAGCTCGCGCACGACTGGCTCGGGCGGGGCTTCTCGGCGAGATATCAGGGCGAGGGCGACCTCGGCGATAAGATCCGCTCGGCGTTCGGCGAGGCGTTCGCGCGCAACTGTAAGCGCGTGGTCGTGATCGGCAGCGACTGTCCCAGGCTTACGAGCGCCCACCTGCGCAACGCGCTCGAGCGACTTGAACACGTGGATGTCGTGCTAGGGCCGGCCGCCGACGGCGGCTACTACCTCATCGCCTTGCGCTCTGAGACGGCGAAGAGCTCGGTTCCCGTGCTGTTCACGGGCGTGCCGTGGAGCACACCCGGAGTCCTCGAGGCGACCATCGCGATCGCAGAGGAGCACGGGCTCACGTACGCGGTGCTCGAGACGCTTCCCGACGTGGATACCGCCGCGGACCTTCCCGACGCGCAGGCCACGCTGGATGCCGCGGAACTCGGGCCGCAACCGCGCGTCTCGGTCGTGATCCCGACGCTCGACGATGCGGACCACGTAGCGGCGGCGATAGAGAGCGCTCGCGCCGCAGGCGCGCATGAGGTGATCGTCGCCGACGGCGGGTCGCTCGACGGCACGCGCGAGACCGCCGTGGCGGCGGGTGCCCGCGTCGTCGATGCGCCCAGGGGACGGGCTGTCCAGATGGATGCCGGCGCCGCCGAAGCTCAGGGCGAGGTGCTGCTGTTCCTGCACGCGGACACGACGCTTCCGCCCGGCGCCGCACGGCTCGCGGTTGAGACCTTGTCGCGCTCGGGCGTCGTCGCGGGCGGATTCTCGTTCGACGTACCGAGCGATGCGCGCCACGCTCGACTCATCGCCGCCATCGGCCGGGCGCGCCACCGGCTGGGCGGCAAGCCGTGGGGCGACCAGTGCCTGTTCTTCTCGGCACAGACGTGGCGCGATCTGGGCGGTTTCGGAGACCTGCCGGTCATGGAGGACCTCGAGATTGCGAACCGGCTCGGCCGGCTCGGCGATGTGGTCGTGTTGCACGAGCGGGCCGTGACGTCTGCGCGCGCGTGGGACGAGTACGGACTGGTCCGCCCGACCGCGGTCAACGCGCTGGCGGTGCTCGCGTACCGGCTGGGCGTCGATCCCGAGCGGATCGCCCGGTGGCGCAGGAGCATCGCGCCGGCTCGTCGAACTCGCTTCTGAAGGAGCCGCCATGAACGCCGACCGGACCCCCACTCCCGCCAGCCTCGCCGAGGAGATCGTCGCCTCGCTCCACGCGCACGCCGAGCCGGACAACCTCGCGGGCATGGCCCGCTACGCCATCGCGACCGAGAACGCGCTGGGCGTGCGCGTGCCCGTCATGCGCGCGATGGCGCGCGACGCGCGCAAGCGGCTCGGGCGCGACAAGAGCGCATGGCACGAGCTTGCAGCGCAGCTGTGGGCGACAGGTCTGCACGAGGGCCGGCTGATGGCCGCGTTCATCGACGCGCCCGCGCTGGTGGACGAGGTGCAGATGGAGTCGTGGGCGCTCGATCTGGACTCCTGGGACGTGTGCGACCAGCTCATGCTCAACGTCTTTCGCGAGGCGCCCCTCGCGTGGGACAAGGCCGCCGAGTGGCCGCTGCGCACCGAGGAGTTCGTCAAGCGCGCCGGCTTCGTGCTCGGCGCCACGCTCGCCGTGCACGACAAGAAGGCCGACGACGAGCGCTTCGTGCCATTGCTCGCGCTCGCGACGCGCGAGGCGACCGACGAGCGCAACATGGTGAAGAAGGCCGTGAACTGGCAGATCCGCCAGATCGGCAAGCGCTCTGCAGTGCTCAACGCCGAGGCGATCGCGACGTGCGAGCGCATCCTCGAAGCGCACCCCGACTCCAAGGCCGCGCGCTGGACGTGTAGGGACGCGCTGCGCGAACTGCGAAGCGACGCCGTGCGCGAGCGGTTGGGGCCAGTCGGCTGAACCCGGGTCGTTCTCGGCAGCCTGCTTGGCCGCGCGGTTCGCTCGGATCTTGTCGGCGCCTTGCTGGAGCGTGCCGGCGAGGAGGAATCCGGCGAAGAAGAGCACGGCGGCGAGCATCTCGGTGAGGTAGAACAGCGTGGCGTTGCCGGCCTTCGCCATGCCGCCGCCCACGCGGCGGCCCTTGCGGTCGCGACGCTACTCGTAGTGCAGGGCCGCCACGATGTCGAGCTTGGCCGCCGTGCGCGCCGGGATGATCGATGCGAGCAGTGCGAAGCTGAACCCCGAGACGATCGCGACGACGATTCCCGACCACGGGAAGTAGTACGGCATGACGTACATCGTCGAGTTCAGCGCGTAGACGAGTGCGTACCCGAGCGCGACGCCTCCCGCGATGCCGAACGCGACGCCCACCGCCGCGAGCAGCAGCGCCTCGGCGACGACCATGCCGCGGATCTGCCCGCGCGTCGTGCCCACCGCGCGCAGCATCCCGATCTCGCGCGTGCGCGCCAGCACACTGATCGCGAGGGTGTTGAGCAACGCGAGCAGCGTGGGCAGGGCGAACATCGCGATGAGAATGTCGAACACCACGAACGACTGCGAGAAGATCTCGGACTGGTTCGCCTTGAAGCCCACAGAGTCGTACAGCACGAACTGCGGGTAATCGGCCACGAGTCTGGAGAGCGATGCCTTGACCGCAGGAAGCGCAGCCGTCGGCTTCGCGTTTGCGAGGACGAGCACGTTGCTGGTGACGTTGAAGTCCTCTTTGAGGTTCTCCTGGGAGACGTAGAGTGTGGACAGCTTGGCGTTGAGATAGTCGGTCGCCACGCCTTCGACCGTGTAGTACTTCAGTCCATTGGGCGTCTGCACGGCGACGCGCTTGCCGACCGTGAGGCCCTGCTGCCCGGAGGTGATGCCATTGACGAGCATCGTCCGGCCCTCACCGAGCTTGGCGATGTCGCTCGCATCCGAGCCCGCCGAGAAGGTGAACGACGCGACTCGCGGGTATACCTCCGGGTCGATGCCCACCACCTGCACCCGGGCCCCGTTGATCTCGGCTTGGCCGAGTCGCATCGTCGCCACGTCCGCCACACCGGGCGTGTCGCCGATCCGCCGCACGAAGCTCTCGTCGGCCCCGACGTTCGCTCCACCCAGGATCAGGCCGTTGGGGATGAACACGAAGTCCGACCCGAGCGACTTGTCGATGTAGTCGAAGAACCCGGCGTACAGCGAGGTCACAACGCCAAGCACCGCGACGACCACCGCGAGGGACACGAGGATCGCGGCTGCGGTAGCCGCCGCTCGGCCGGGCTGCCGCGTCACGTTCGAACTCGAGAGGTCCGCGGTCGCCGGCGCGAAGGGGCGCACCATCGTCGCCAACGCCGAGGACAGCGGCTTGATGAGCGCCGGGGCGACGAGTACGAGCCCCGTCAGCACCGCGACGGCGCCGAGGCCGACGAGCGAGATCTGCTTGGAGGCGAGCATCGGCACCGCGAGCGCGAGCATCACCCAGCCGACCACCACCCACTTGCTGCGCTGCCGCTCCTCGACCGACGCCGCCTGCGGCCTGAGCGCCTCGAGCGGCGTGATCCGAGCGGCCTGGCGCGCGGGGATGACCGCACTGGCGACGGTGACCCCGATGCCGAGCGTGATCGCGGACAGCCACGTACCCGCCGAGTAGCTCGGGCTCAGGTCGGCGTTGATGTGCATGATGCTCTGAAGCATCGGTTTGTACGCCGCCAACGCACCGACGGTGAGCAGGTAGCCTGCGGTGATCCCCACGACCGTGCCGAAGATCCCCTGCATCACTCCTTGAATGAGGAAGATGTTGAGGATCGTGCGACGGTCCGCTCCGATGGCGCGCAGCATGCCGATGTCGTGGCGGCGCTCGGACACGAGCGTGCGGAAGGTGTTGAGGATGATGAACCCGCCCATGATCAGCGCGAACAGCCCGAAGAACGTGAACATGTACTTCGCCGTCTCGACCGAGGCCAGCAAGCTGCTCTCGTTCGAGAGACCGCCTACGATGTAGTCGGAGCCGAGCTTTCGGCGCACCGCGGCCTCGACCGCCTCCCGGTCGGCACCGGGCACGAACCGTGCCTCGACCGTGTTGATCGTGTTGCCCGCGCCGGTGACACGCTGCGCGTCACCGAGCGTCATGTAGACCTCAGGCGCCGAGGGAGACGAGCCGTTCGAGAGCAGCCCCACCACCGTGAACGGCTCGGTGCCCGAGACGGTGGGGATCCGCACCCGGGAGCCCACGTGTGCGCCGAGCGTGGCCGCGGTGTCGGACCCGAGCACGACCTCTCCGGCGTCGCCGTCGTTGAGCAGCCGGCCCGCCGCCACGTTGAACGTGTGGACCTTCGCCGTGCTCCTCGGGTCGATGCCGACGAGCGTGATGATGCTGACCGGGCTATCGTTGGGCATCCCGACCGATCTGCGTACGGACGGGGACGCGACGGCGATGCCTTGCACACGCGCCACGTCCTCGGCGACGCTCGTCTCGAAGTTGCCGCCGCTTTCGCTGGAGACGCTGAGGTCGACCTGGCCGGCTGCCGCGAAGAGCGTGTTGGTGAACAACTCGGAGAGCCCCGGCATGATGCCGTTGAGCCCGAAGATCAGCGCCACGCCCAAGGTGATCGCGAGCGTCGTCAGGACCGTCCGGCCGGGTCGGCCGATCAGGTAGCGCCAGGCGAGTGTCGCCGAGACGTTCACAGCAGGCCGGCCCGCTCCATCGCGACGCGGGCCGCCTCGGCGCTGTTCTCGGCGGGGACCGCGACGTCTTCGACGATCCGACCGTCCCGCATGAACACGATCCGCCCGGCGTGCGCCGCGATGCGGACATCGTGCGTGACCATCACGACCGCGCGGTTCCACTCGGCGGATGCGAGCTTGAGCAGATCGGCGATCTCGTCGCCGGACTTCGAATCGAGGTTGCCGGTCGGCTCATCGGCCAGGATGAGATCCGGGTCCGTCACGAGAGCGCGTGCGACGGCGACGCGCTGCTGCTGCCCGCCGGACAGCTGGTCCGGACGGTTGTGCAGTCGGGCCTCGAGCCCCACCTTCACGAGCCACTCCTGCGCCTGCTGCTTGGCTTGTGCAGCCGGCACGCCGTCGAGGGTGAGAGGCAGCGCGGCGTTCTCGGCGGCATCGAGCACCGGAATCAGGTTGAAGAACTGGAAGACGAAGCCCAACCGGCGGCGGCGCATCTTCGTGACGGTCGCGTCGTCCATCTCGGCGATGTCGTCTCCGCCGATCCGCACGACCCCGCTCGTCGGCTTGTCGAGACCGCCGACCAGGTTGAGCAGCGTCGACTTACCACATCCGCTCGGCCCCATGATCGCGACGAACTCGCCCGCCTCGACCGTGAGGTCGACGTTGTCAAGCGCGGTGACAGCGGTCTCGCCGGTGCCGTAGACCTTCGTGAGTCCCTGGACTTCAACGATCGCCATGCGTGCTCTTCGCCTCTCGCCATTGCGGGCCCGGACGCCACCCCCGGCATGACCGGGGGGCCACCTCTCAGTATGTGCCGACACGCGCCCAAGTCCAATCCGGGAATGCAGCCGGAACGACTCGGGGCGCGCACCCGCGATCAGGATGCGCGCCCCAACGTTGAACTGCTCGGGGTCAGGGCAGCAGGCCCTCGTAGACCGTGATCGCCCCGTCCGTGATGCCCTCAGGCGAGCCGACGACCGAGACGTAGTCGATCATGCTCGGCCGAGCGGTGATGTAGCTGGTCGTGGAAGCGCCGGGACCCGACGTACCCGAGACCAGGATGGGGGCTCCGTAGTACCCGGCGTAGGTGGCTACCGGCAGGGCCTCCGAGACGCGATTGACCACGACGATATCGTCGTGATGCGTCCAGTAGTAGGAGACCGACCTGCGAGCGATATCGAGTGCCGAGGCCGCGCGGTCGCTGTGGCTCGAGAGCCTCAGGTCACCGCTGAGCGACTTGTACGTGGAGGAGTACACGTACGTGCGACTGTTCGGGACGATGACGCGCGAGCTCTTGAACTTGCCCTTCCTGACGCGGCTGTACGTCGAGGACGGTACGCTCCCCGCCTTGGTCAACAGGACGGGCCAGCCTCTGCCGTAGGCGATGCCGCTGGCAGCCAGCAAGTCGGTCAGAGCGCTCGAACTCGAACCATTCGCGACGATGACGCTGCCGGGATGCTGGCCCATGTTCCCGACCCACATCGTGTCGACCTTGTCGGCGACGAGCGCGGCGGTGCCGTAGCGATCCGAGCCGGCCACCCGCTCGATCGTGCCTGAGCCTCGGAGTGCCTTGAGCTTGTAATACACCGAGCTCGAGATCCAGCTCTTCGATCCGATCAGGTAGATCTTGACCGAGCCTCCATTGTTGTCGCGGATGTCATTGATGGCGCTCTTGGTCGCGAAGGGCAGCGTGTACTTGCCCGTGAGGAGGATCGGCGCGTCGAACACCCGGCCGAGAGGCGCGGCGATCATCGCGGCCAAGTACCCGGCCGATCCGCTCGGCACGACGATCACGCGCGAGACGGCCTTCGTGGTGTCCCCGACGTAGTAGTTCCACGGGTCTCCGTCAACATCGCTGTAGGCACTGTGCGCGATGTTGACGGCCGCGTCGTACTTGTCGGCCCCGTAGGCGCGGAAGACATCGCCCGCTCGGCTCGAAGACGCCGCACCGGTGATGCTCATGGTGTACTCGCCGATGGCATCGGGATTCGCCGGGCCGATCCACACGTCTACCCGCTGTCCGGCCGTGCGGCAGCGCCAGTAGCCCTTCGAGCCGAGGCTGCCGTCGGACTTGTCGTCCTCCCAGCCGAGCATCTCACCCGTGTCGGCGTCCCACAGTTCGATGACGGTGTCCGTGGTGCCCGTCGTCTCGAAGGTGTAGAGCGTCCCAGCCGTGCCGGTCAGCCGGTAGTAGTCCCAGTCGACGTCGTAGGGATCGTCGTAATGGGCGATGTTGATGGTGCGCGACTGCACGAGCGGCAGCTGGGCATCGGAGATCGCCTGCGGGATGTCGTCATCGACCTCGTAGGCGTCAGGATCCACCGCGAGCGAGAAGGCCGAGAGCGCCCGCGTGCTCGTTGTCGGCCTGTGTGCCATGGTGCGCTCACCGAGCGAACCGACGCGGCCACGAGCGGCGTACCCCACGTCCTTGCTCGCCCCGCTCGCCAGTGCGCTTGCCGGCATGACGAACGCCGACACGAGCGCCAGTGCAACAGCCGCTCTCGTGAGTCTCTTGAACACGCGTGCTCCTCCTCGATCGGACTGCCCGGCTGTAGTGCCCCCGCAACCGCCGTGCCTCAACGCATGCTTCGAGTCTAGTACACGGGCTCGTCACCGTGCTGCGGTGGGTCACCACAACCGGTACTCGCCCTCCCGCTCTTCGACTCGTACCGGGATATCGAACAGCTCGCCGAGCGTCTCCGCGGTCATGAGTCCTCGCTTGGGCCCGTCTGCGACGATGCGCCCGTCCTTCAGCAGCACGGCCCGATCTATCTCGGGCACGATGTCTTCGACGTGGTGCGTCACGAACACGAGCGAGCGTCCGCCGGCCGCGAGCGTGCGCAGCGCCCGCCGCACGTGATACGCCGCATGCGGGTCGAGCCCCGCGCACGGCTCGTCAAGCACGAGCACCGCCGGGTCGTGCACGAGCGCACGCGCGAAGAGCACCCGCCGCGCTTCCCCTGTCGACAGCGTCGTCATCGTGCGCTCCGCCAGATGCGCGACCTCGAGTTCCGCGAGCGCGGCGAGCGCCGCTTCCTCCTGCTGCGACGTCACCTCGACGTGCCGAGGCACCCCGAGTGCGCCGAAGAACCCGCCGAGCACCACCTCATGCGCGCTCAGCACCACGCCGGCCTCGTCCTGCGCGGTCGCCGAGACGACCCCGAGCAGCTTGCGCGCCTCCCGCAGCTCGTACCTGGGCTCGCCGAAGAAGCGCACCGGCGGCGGGTCCGCCCACAACGGCAGCACTTCTTTGGTGAGCAGCTTGATGAGCGTCGACTTGCCCGCCCCGTTGGGGCCGAGCACCACGAGACGCTCGCCCTCGGCGATACGGAAGCGGTCCACGGTAAGGATCGCCCTGCCGTCGCGCATCACCACGGCACCGGTGAGTTCCAGCAGCGCACGACGCGGACTCGCAGTCTCGAGCGGTCCCGTCATCGCATCGCCTCGTTGAGCAGCGCGAAGCGGACGTGGTCCTCCCAGCGGCCGTTGATGCGCAGGAAGCGCGGCGAGAAACCCTCGCGCTGGAAGCCGACGCGCTCAGCGACCGCGAGTGAGCGGGCGTTGCCCGGCATGATGTTGCACTCGACGCGATGCAGCGCCAGATCGAAGAAGGCGACGTCGACCACGCGGCGCACCGCCTCGGTCATGTAGCCCTTCCCCACGGCCTGCGGCTCGAGCCCGTAGCCGAGGTGTGCCGAGAGCATCGCGCCGCGGATGATGTTGCGCAGGTTCACGACGCCCACGACCCGCTCGGGATCGTCCTTGGGCGAGAGGCACAGGCACAGCGATCCGCCTGCGCGCGCATCGTCGGATTGCACTCGTAACCGTGCCGCGACGACCGGGAGCTCCCAGAAGTCGACCGGACGAACCGGGTCCCACGGCATGTGGTATTCGAGGCTGCGAAGCCCGTATGCGCGCACGGCGGCGGCGTACTCGGGACCGAGGTCACGCAGATAGAGCCGCTCGGTCTCCCACGTCGCTGTCACTGGCGCCCGCTAGTTGACTCGATGGAACAGCGGCGCGAACGACTCGCTCGCTGCACCCCTCAGAACCTGGGCGCGCGCGATCGGGTCGAGACTCGCGAGCTGTTCCCTCACGGCCTCCTCGGCAGTCGTTATGCGATCGGAGCGCCTGCTGACCGCCCCGCCGGTGATCACGGCGATACCGCCGAGAATGAACACCGCCGGGAGCAGGTAGGCCCAGGCGCTGCGGTTGCCGCGGATCAGGTTCACGATGACGGTACCGAGGCCTGCGCCCACGAGCGACAGGCCGATAGCCGCGTCCACCGCGGGATCGTCGATGCGATCCACGAAGCCTTGCGTGAGTTCGTCCTTGCGGGCGAGCCATTCATCCTTGCGGGCGAGCATCTCATCACGAGTGATCATGTCCACCACCCTCTCTCGTGTGTGTTCGTTCCCGCATCAGGCGCCCACGGAAACCTGGAATCAGGCAGGCTTTGGCGCCGAGATGAGTTCGAGCAGGTTGTCGAGGAACTTCGCGTTGTCGTTCGCATCGATGACGATGTTGGCGAAGATGGCATCGTCGCCCATGACCACGACCCGGCCCGAGCCGATGTCGGCGACCCCTACCACGCCATACGGCGGCTGCGGATCGTCGGCATTGAAGCGGTTGTCGTTGTTGCCATCGACCACCACTCCGGCAGGTGCCTCGACGACGATGCGCGGATCGGCGATCTCGGACGGCGACTGCGAGACGGCCCAGCCGGACACGACGCTCAGCGCCCGCACGCCCTTGGTGAGCGGATCGTCTTTGATCTCAGTCGTCGCCCACACGCCCGGGTCGCCGGTCAGCGTCGGATCGATCATGACGCTGGTTCCCACGGGCAGGCCATAGCGTGCGGGGGTGCCGAGGATCGGAAACGGCACGTGCACCGTGATGATCATCGTGCCGCCACGGCGGACGAAGTCGTCGAGCAACGTACGCTCCTTCTCCATCAGCGGCATCATCGGGCCCGGGAGGAACACGGCGGCCACATCCGGGCCGAGGGTGTCCTTGGTGAACTTCTCGGTGTTGACCTGCACGGCATAGCCGGCGGCCCGCATGCGTTGTACAGCCTTGGACTGGCCGAGCTCGGTGGTGTCCTGGGGTCCGAACACCTCGGCGTGCGACATGTCGAACACGATCGTCCCGCGCTTCGGCCGCCCGCCGGTCGGCTCGAGCGTCTCGGCGACCACGGGCGGTGACGTGGTCGCCGCGGCGGTGCTGGGCGGCGTGGCAGGCTCGAGCGCAGGCCCCCCGGGGACCGCGCCACTCTGGACCCGGATCACCGATGCGACCGCGTAGCCGAGGACTCCCACGGTCAGCACGATCGGCAGTGCGAGGAGCAGTATGCGAGTGGTCCGAGACACGGTGTCCCCTTCGAGCGCGGCGCTGGTTCACTGCGATACGGTATCACGCCCGCCGAGAGGGACCGCCCGCCCGAAGTGCGCCGGGTGCTAGAGTGATTCCGGCGATGTGAGGAGCAGCGCCGATCCGGGACAGTGACAGAGAGGACCTCACGGACATGCCTTGGCAAAGCGACGGCGACAACGTCAGTTTCTCCGGCCCTCTCGCGGATCTCATGGGCCTGATCATGGCCTCGTACGAGCATGACTGCTCCGATGCCGACTCGCCGACGTCCGGCGAGTACGTCACCGCCTCCGCTGTGGTCCTTCGCGAGGTCCTGCTCGAGAACTTCGAGGACGACCCGGAGGCGGCCGAGTTCGTGCAGATCATCTCCGACGCCCTTGCCGAGGACGAGGACGGCGCGGTGCACATCGCGACGTTTCAGCTGCTCGACGACATCGCCGAGCACATCGAGCCCTCGGCTCTCGAGTTCTGGCTCGGATCGGTGTCCGTCCGAGAGGCGATTCTGGAACTGGCGACCACGGCCTTCGCGTGATCCTCTCGCACCACAGCGTCGGCCGTCCGAGCCGCCCGCATCCGATGCGCGCCCTGTCGCTCGCCCCGGTGTTCGCGTGCGCGCTCGCCCTCACGCTCGCGGGGCTGATCGGCCCGGCGACGCCGGCCCGCGCGAGCGAGACCGTCGCCACCGGCCGCGCCACGGTCCCGAACCGCCACCGCGTCATCGTCGTGCTCGCGCCCTACCTCACCTGGAGCGACCTCTCCGCCGAGAAGACCCCGGCGATCTGGGCCGCGCTCGGCGATGCGGCGCTCGGCAACATGAATGCGCGCACCGCCGACTGGGGTGCGCCGACGTACGCGGGCGGTGCGGGCACGCTTTCGGCGAGCCGGTGGGTCGTGGGCGTCGAAGGCGGACCGATCGACGCCGCATCGCTCGCGCGCATGCGCGAGGTGAACGAGGGTTCGCTGTCGAGGCCGACGCTCGGGCTCCTCGGCATGCGGGCGCGCGGACTCGGGTGGCGTACGATCGCCGTCGGCGCCTCCGACACCGACACCGCGAGCCCGGCGGGCCGGCTGCGCTACGCCGAGCTGCTCGCCGCCGACGCGAGCGGGACGCTCGATGCGAGCTACACCGAGGTGCTGGCGGCCGACCCGCAGGCGCCGTTCGGACTGCGCACCGACCCGCGCTCACTCGCCGATGCGATCGCTCGTGCGACAGCGCTCGACGCGATGAACCCGCAGGTCATCGTCGTCGACACCGGCGACCTCGCCCGCGCGCACGACCTGACGGCGACGCCGGCAGCCAAGGCGTCCGCCCACGCGGCAGCCTTGCGCTCCCTCGACGCCGCCGTGGGTGCCGCGCTCGCACCCGGCGGGCTCGGCACACCCGACACCGACGTGATACTGGTGACCCCGGCGACCGAGAAGAGCCCGAACCAGGAGCCCGCGTTCGGCCCGCTCGTCATCTGGGGACCCGAGTGGGCCGGCGAGATCGTCTCGGCGTCGACGCGGCGGCCGGGACTCGCCGTCAACCTCGACATCGCGCCGACCGTGCTCGCGTCGCTCGGCGCCACCGCACCCGCCGAGATGCTCGGGCGGCCACTCGCGGCCACTCCCGTCGCCGGCACGCTCGAGGAGCGCATCGAGCGACTGTCGCGCGCCGCGGCATCGCCCGCCGTCGTCGACCGACTGCGCGACGGATGGGTGCTGCGCGGCTTCTGCTACCTCGCGATCGTGGGCGTGCTGCTCGCCTCGCTCGTGTCGCTTCGCCCGGCCCGTTGGCTCTCGCCGGTCGCCGAGGTGCCGCTCGTCCTTGCGTACTCCGCGATGCCGGCCGGCTGGCTCATGTTCCTCGCGGGGCGCCAGCCGCTGACCACTGGATCCGCCGCGTTCGCGTTCGTGTGCGCCACCGCGCTGGTCGCCATCGCCGCCCTCGCCATCCGGCGCCTCGCGCCCCGCGGCATGCTGCTGGCTCCGCTCTTCCTGGCCGGCCTTGCCTCGCTCGTCATCGTCGCCGATCAGCTCACGGGCAACCCGCTCGAGTCCGGGATCTTCTCCTACTCGGTCGCTGCCGGCTGGCGCTACTACGGCATGGGCAACGAGGGCGCCGCCATTCTGGTCGCGGCTTCGATCGCGGCGGTCTCGCTCGCAGTCGATGCGCTCGCCGCGCGGCCCCGCGCGGCGCTCGCGCTGCGCCGCTACGGGATCCTGGCGATCGGGGCGCTCGTGGTGATCGTCTCGGCAGCGCCGTTCGCGGGCGCGAACGCGGGTGTGGCCGTGTGGGGCGTGGTCGCATTCGGCGTGGCGTGGGCGGCGATGAACGGGATGCGGCTCAGCTGGCGCACAGCAGGACTCACGCTGCTGGGCGTCGTGGTCGCAGTCGTTGTGTTCTCGGCGATCGACCTGCTCGTCGGGGGCAACGGCGGAAGTCATCTCTCGCGGTTCGCCGACGGTGTCCTACGCGGAGACGTGACGGCGACTCTCGAGCTAGTGAACCGCAAGTGGCGCAACAACGTCGGCTACCTGCCGTACACGCCCTACACCGGTCTCGCGATAGCGATGGCGGCCGCGCTCGCGGTGCTGCGGTTCGCGCCGAGCCGCCCGTTCGCGCGAGCGATCCAGCTCGCGCCGGCGTACTCAGCAGCGCTTCTCGGCGTCATCGTCGGCGGTCTCGCCGCGTGGGCGACCGAGGACTCGGGCATCGTGATGCCGGCGCTCATGCTGTTCGCGGGCGCAACACCTGCGCTGATGCTTGCCCTCGCCGCGAACGCGAGCACCGACCACTGATCTACTCCGCGGTCGGGCGCGTACGAATTCGAATCACCTCTTGACCCTCACGTAACGTCAGGGTCTACGCTGCATCTCGAAGGAGGTGAGCACGATGTCATGGACGGTCGGAGAAGCGGCCAAGCTCGCCAGGGTCAGCGTCCGGACGCTGCATCACTACGACGAGATCGGTCTGCTCGCACCGAGCGAGAGAGGCGACAACGGCTACCGGCTCTACACCGTCGCCGACCTCGAGCGGCTGCAACAGATCCTGCTCTTCCGCGAGCTCGGCTTCGCGTTGCCCGAGATCCGCGACATCGTGGACGACCCGGCGTTCGACCGGGCCGACGCGCTCAAGGCGCAGCGAAACCTCCTCGCCGAGAAGGTCCGCCGCACCCAGGCGGCCATCGACGCGATCGAGATGCAGCTACTGGAGATGGAAGAAGGGATCCCGATGACCAAGGAAGAGTCGTCGAAGATGTTCGGCGAGCTGTTCGACGGGTTCGACCCCGCCGAGTACGAAGATGAGGTGAAGGAGCGCTGGGGTGAGACTGACGCGTACAAGCAGTCCGCCCAGCGCACGAAGCGCTACGGACGCGCCGAGTGGGAGCAGATCAAGGCGGAAGACGCCGCGACGACCGAGGCGTTCGTCAAGCTCTTCGACGCCGGCGTGCCCGCCGACTCGCCCGAGGCGATGGCGCTCGCCGAGGCCAAGCGCGCCCACATCAGCAAGTGGTTCTACGATTGCCCGCTCGAGTTCTACGTGAACATGGCGCAGATCTGGGTCGCGGACCCTCGCTTCACGAAGAACATCGACAAGCCGCGCGCTGGGCTCGCTGCCTACGAATACGCAGCCGTTCAGGCGCTTGCCGCTGCCGCCGAGCAGTGATCGACCGGCCACCGCTTGTGCCCGCCCGGGTGCAGGCGGTGGCCTAGGCCGTGCGCCTCACAGATGGTCGTGGAAGCCGCACTCGACGTGACTTCCGTCGCAGAATGGCTTGTTGCCGCTCTGCCCGCAGCGGCACAGCGTGACGCGATTACGCACCTCGTACGGTTCCCCGTCCGCCGAGACGACCTCGATGCCGCCGCGCACCCAGATCGGGCCGCTCACCGCGGCGCCGGTGTCCTCCACGAACGCGATCGACGGCTCGAATTCAGGCTCGATCGGCTCGGAGGTGTCCTTGTCGATGAGCACATATCGGCCGGACGGGCAGTGCTCGCACTCGGCCGCGACGGTGGCCGCAGCCTCGTCGCTGTCCTCGTGGATGCGATGCCACACGGTGCCGGCCCGGTGACAGAAGCGGGCATCCGCGCACAGCGCCTTGTCATCCGCGAGGTCATATCGCGCCCCGCGCACCGTCTGCGCGGCATCAGCGTACGGCTCGCGCGATGCGACTTCGGTCCCATCGAACCCCACCATCAGGTGCGAGCCGTCGCACACCGGCTTGCTGTCGGACTGCCCGCACCTGCACAAGCCACAACTCGGCCGGTCAGACAGCCGGGTGTCCTCGCGCCACTGCTCCGACTCACCATCCGAGTCGCAGACGATCGACTCGACCGTCATCGGCACGAGCCCGTCCACGAAGTAGGGCCCGTTCTTGGTGACGGTTATCCGAATGCCGTCGGCTCGCTTCACGCGTGCTCCTTCAACGCTCGTCAACCGGGCGAGTGCGGCCCGTTGCCTGCGGTCCTTCGTCGAGAATCGTACACGTTGTGCGCCCGCACGCTGCGTTCATGCGGAGACGAAGCCGCCGATAGCCCCGGCTGGTGATGGATATCACAGAGGCGCCGGCCCGTGCGGCCGATAGTAGCCGCAGAGGCGGCACGCGCCTCATTCGGAGGTGTCAGTGATGCTCGCCCGCTTCGCCCGAACCCTGATCCTGCTACTCGCCGTGGGCTGCGTCGCCGCCTCGGGCGCATGGGCATCCGAGTCCTCGATTCGAGACGAACGGGCCAAAGCGCTCGCCGACACCGCGCTCTACCTGCTCAACTCCGTCGACAGCGTCCATGTCGGCTCGGCCGCGACGGTCGTCACGATAGAGGACGGCTCGAAGAGCCACCCGATCGTCATCGACTACAGCAACGCGTTGGGCACGGGCGGCGACTCCGCCACCGCTCGCGGCGACTCGCCTTCCGCGGACAAGGACGCCACCTCGGGCGCTCGATCCAAGGGCTTCACCCTCGGCCAGATCGGGGCCGCCCTGCTGGGGCTCACGGTGATCGGCCGGACGCTGCGCATAGTGCGCCAGGTGGCGCCCGCCCGGACTCGCGTCAGGGCAGTGCGGTAAGCACGACGGCCACGAGTGCCAGGCCGACGCCCGCGACTTGATGGCGCTTGAGGCGCTCGGCGAGGAACACGCGTGCGAGCAGCATGGTGGCGACCGGGTAGAGGCCGCCCACCACCGCAGCCACCGCAAGCGGGCCGATGCGCACGGCGGTGAGCATGGTGACGTTCGCAGCGGCGTCGAGTACACCCGTCAGGACCGAAAGCCGCAGCCCGTCGGGGCCGAAACGCATGTCTCGGCGACGCACGAGCACGGCGATCGCGAAGCCCGCCGTCCCGACGATCCGCGCCACCAAGAGCGGCGCGAAGCCACTCCCCGGCGACGTCATCGACAGCGCCACAAGCGATGTCCCGAAGCACGAGCCTGCGAGCACCGACAGAGCCACCGCGCGCGGTGGCATCCCGTGCTCCTCCACCGTCCCCGTCGTCGTGCTCACCACGATCACCGAGACGATCGCGAGCGCCATCCCAACGAGCCCGGTCACGCCCACCTTCGAGCCCGTGAGCAGGTCGAAGATCGCCGGACCCGAGCCGCTGAGCGCGGCGGTGATCGGCGCGACGATGCTCATCCGCCCGATCGCGAGCGCGGCGTAGAGCGCGAGCACGCCGATCATCCCCATCACGCCGGACACCGCGCCCAAGCCCACATCCTGCACCGCCACGGCCTCAGGTCGCACAACCAGCAGCACGAGCGGGAACAGGAGTACGCCCGTCGCGAACATCACCGCGCTCACGAGCAGCGCGGGACTCCTGCGGCTCGCAAGCCCGCCGAGGAAGTCGGCGCTGCCGAACAGCGTGGCCGTGACGGTGCTGATGAGCGCGGTGAGCATGACGGCTAGTTGCGCCCGGCCTTCTTGCGGTCGTTGGCCGAGAGCAGGCGCTTGCGCAGCCGGATGCTCTTCGGCGTGATCTCGACGAGTTCGTCGTCCTCGATGTACTCGAGGGCCTCCTCGAGCGTGAAGGTGATCGGCGGCGCGAGCACGATGCCCTTGTCAGCGGAGGCGGCACGCATGTTGGTGAGTGCCTTGGCCTTCGCGACGTTGACCACCAGGTCGCCCTCCTTGGCCGCCTCGCCCACGATCATGCCCTCGTAGCACGGCACGCCAGGACCGATGAACATCTTGCCGCGCTGCTGGAGCGAGTCCAGGGCGAACGCCACCGACTTCTCGGTGGCCATGGCGACCATCGAGCCGTTCTGGCGACCGCCGAGCTCGCCACGGTACGGGCCGTACTCGCTGAAGTGGTGGAAGAGGATGCCCTCGCCGCGCGTGGCGTTGAGGATCCGCGTGCGCAGACCCATGACGCCGCGCGTCGGGACCTTGAACTCGAGATGCGTGTGCTCGCCGCGCAGCACCATGTCGGTCATCTCACCCGAGCGAGAGCCGAAGATCTCGATGACCTTGCCGGCGAACTCGGAGGGCACGTCGACGACGGCCTTCTCGATCGGCTCGAGCTTCTTGCCGTGCTCGTCCTTCTTGATGATGACCTGCGGGCGGCCCACCTGGAACTCGTAGCCCTCGCGGCGCATCGTCTCCATGAGCACCGAGAGGTGCAGCACGCCTCGACCCGAGACCGACATGCCGGTCTTGTCCTCGGTCTCGACGATGTTCATCGATATGTTGGACTCGGCCTCGCGCTCGAGACGTTCCTTGATCTGCCGACCGCCGACGATCTTGCCCTCCTGGCCCACGAGCGGGCTCGTGGACGGCGCGAACACGATCGACATCGTGGGCTCTTCGACGTGGATCGGGTCGAGCACGACCGGCTCGATGCGGCACGTGAACATGTCTCCGATGTCGCAGTCCTCGATGCCCACCACCGCGCAGATGTCGCCGGCGTGCACCGCATCGGCCTGCTGGCGTCCCATGCCCTCGAAGGTGAAGAGGTCCTTGACGTTGGCCTGGTAGCGGCTGCCGTCGTTCTTGACCACCAGGATCCGCTCGCCATTGTGCAGCGTCCCCGAGAACACGCGCCCGATGCCGATACGCCCGACGAAGCTGGAGTAGTCGATCGTGCACACCTGCATCGCGACCGGGCCCTCGACGTCGACGTCGGGGGCCGGGATGTGCTCGATGATGGCGTCGAGCAGCGGCAGCATGTCCATGTTGCCGTCGTCGGGCTCGTTGCGGGCGTAGCCGTTGACGGCGCTCGCGTAGACGACCGGGAAGTCGAGCTGGGCGTCGTCGGCACCGAGGTCGAGCATGAGCTCGAACACCTCGTCGATGACCTCGTGCGGACGAGCGCCCGGGCGGTCGATCTTGTTGACGACGACCATCGGCTTCAGGCCGTGCTCGAGCGCGTGCTTGAGCACGAACCGCGTCTGCGGCATCGCGCCCTCGAACGCATCGACGATGAGCAGACAGCCGTCGGCCATCTTCAGCACGCGCTCGACCTCGCCGCCGAAGTCCGCGTGGCCGGGCGTGTCGATGACGTTGATCTTCGTGTCGCCGTAGCGGATCGAGATGTTCTTCGCGAGAATGGTGATGCCGCGCTCGCGCTCCTGGTCGTTGGAGTCGAGAACACGCTCTGCAACCTGCTGGTTCTCTCGGAAGACGTGGGTGGTCTGCAGAAGCCGGTCTACCAGCGTGGTCTTGCCGTGGTCGACGTGGGCGATGATTGCTATGTTGCGAACGTCGTTCTGACGCATGGCGATACTCCTGATGTTCTTGGGGGACTCGGGGCGGCGTCGCCGCGACCGAGCGCAGGCGCAAGGGGGAAGCATAGCACGAACGGCGCATGCCGAGGACACCGGGGGGCTCGACCCTCGCTAATGTGCCCTGATCCCGCGTACTATGGGAATCGACTGAGCAGAAGCTCGACTGCTGAGAGGGCGGCCGGATGGCCGAGTTCGACACCCAGCCAGACAACACAGAAGAAGACGAAGAACTCGTCGAAGAGCCCCAAGAGGAACGCCGGCAGGAACGCGGCTTCTGGGCCTCATTGGCGCTTCTCGTGCTCGTCGCCATCGTGATCCTGCTGGTGCTCACCCAGTGCACCGCTCGTGTCCCGAACACGATCGGCCTGACGCAGCCAGAGGCGAAGGCGCGGCTCAAGCGGGCGGGGCTCACCGTAGGCGACGTGAGCGATCTGCCGTTCGGCGCCGCAAAGGCCGGTCGCGTGGGGGAACAGGCGCCGGTGCCGGGCTCGATCGCCCGCCGGGGATCCGGCGTAGACCTCATCGTCGGTTCGGGGGCGAACCTCACGGTTGTGCCCGACGTCGTGGGCATGTCAGCGGCCAATGCGAGCATCCGGCTCATGCAGGCCGGATTCGAGGTCGACAGCGGTGAGGAGTACAGCGACACCGTGCCTGAAGGCCTGGCGGTGGAGCAGGATCCGCAGGCGGGCACGGCGGCCGAGCGCGGCTCCATCGTGGCGGTGTACTACTCCCTCGGACCCCAATCCGCGGCGAAGGTCAGGATCGACCACAACGACAGCGACGACGGACTGCTGGATTCGGAGCGCGACTCGACGGGCAGCGGGACGTCCCCGCTGATCATGAACTGCTACCGTGCCTACCCCGGTGCGACCGCTTGGTCGTCGGGGGGCGACATCTACGTGCGCACGTCGCCCGGAGCTGCGGCGCGTCGTGTGACGCGCACGTCGGACTGGGACACCAACCCGGTCATCTCCCCCAGCCACAAGTACTTGGTGTTCCTGCGCTCGTCCGGCTCGGGAAGCCGGCCCAAGAAGCTCGGGGCGGTGTGCTTCACCTCCTGGGGAACCACGATGATCGATCTGCCGCCCGTCAACTTCGCGGACTCCGACCCGGTCTACCTCGGCAGGCCGGTCTTTGCCCCGACCGCCGGGTCGACGAGAGCGAACAGTGACTGGATCGTGCTGCCGCAGTACTTCCGGTTCCAGTACTGGAGCGAATCGTCATCCCGAGAAGACGCACGTCTTCTGGTCTGCAACGTGCCACTTGGCTCCAGCTGGGTGTCGTGGAACGAGAAGCTGCGTCCGGCGCGTACGATCTCACTCGGAACCTCCGGCAAGGCCGGGTGCATCAAGGTGACGCAGAAGGATGGGTCCAAGACGACCTACTCGCGCAACTTCAACGTCACGACCGGCCTGTACCTGCGCTAGCCCCTGCGCGCGAACTGCGCGATCACGGGCCTGTGGTCCGATGCGCTGGTCTTGACCGAGCTCACGTCCACCAGCTCGAAGTGGTCGCTATAGGCGATGTGATCCAGCGCCCTGCGCGGCCAGAAGGCCGGGTAGCTCGGCGGGACATCCGCGAGCGTCAGGAACTCGGCGAGCGGCTCGAGCTCGCCCACCGAGCAGTTCATGTCGCCCGCAAGCACGAGCGGCACGTCTCGCGGCAAGCACTCGACGAGAGCGGCGACCTGGCGCTCGCGCATCTTGCGGCCGAGGGACAGGTGCACCGAGCCGAACACCACCTCGCCACCCTCCACATCGACACGAACGAGCAGGCATCCCCGCTGCTCGAGAAGGCTGGGCAACTCCAGGTTCTCGGCATGCACGATGCAGTGCTTCGTGAGCACTAGATTGCCTTGCTCGTAGAAGGCGAATCCCGTGTTGCGCTCGAACGCATGCTCCGCCTCGAGATGCCGGCGCAATGCGGCCGGCTGGTCGAAGAAGCCGCCAAGGCGCCAGACCTCGTTGAGCCCCGCGATGTCGACGTCGGCGTCGCGCACCACCCGGGCGATGCGGCCGTTGCTCACCCAGCCGTCCTCACCCTGCCCGTGCCGGATGTTGTAGGTCATCACTCGCATGCAGTCGTCAGTCCGTGCCCTCGCGGCGAACGAGTTCGAGCAGGCAGTGTGACGAACCGGCCTCGCCGAGACGATCGAGGAACGTCAGCTCGAGGCCCGCGCTCTCGAACGTGCCCTCGTCCACCGCCGCCGCGATCTCGCAGAGCAGGTCGATGTGCTCGGGGGAGCGGTTCTCGGCGATCCACGCGTCCTTGAGCGGGCACGACTCCATGCGCAGCACGATCCGGTCCTCGTCCCGCGCCTCGACGCCTGGCGTGAAGAGCGTGCCGGCGCACGGCGAGCCCTCGCAGAAGATTCGGCCGACCTCGTCCAGGTCGCCTCGGCGGACAGCTGGGCGGTACTTCTTGCCGACCTCATGGCCTCGTGCGTGAATCGCTCGCTTCATGATCGCGGCCGCGCGCTCATCGCCGATCTCCCAGGACAGCTCGTCGAAGATCGCGCCGTAGATCAGCGCCCGGTTCTCGAACGCCGCGCGCGTCTCCGCGCGTGATGCGGCAAGTTGGGTCTCGAGCTCGGCGATTCTGGCAGCGTCGTCCATGGCGGATCCTCCTGGCGAGAAGCAGGTGTCACGGGTCATGGCACGATGGTACCCGCAAATGCCGGGCGAAGGAGACGAGCGCCGGTGAGGCGCTCGAGCGTGGACGGACTAGAGCCCGTCGCGCTCGAGCGGGCAGGTCATGCAGTGGCAGCCGCCCCGGCCCTTGCCCAGCTCCGCGCCCTCGATCTCGATGACCTCGATGCCGGCCTTGCGCAGGTTGGCGTTGGTGCGGGTGTTCTTCGCGTAGGCGACCACCACGCCCGGCTCGATGGCGACGACGTTGTTCGCGTCGTCCCACTGCTCGCGCGAGGCCTGGAAGGAGTCGCCGCCCGTCGCGATCGTGCGCAGGGTGCTGACCCCGAGCGCGTCTTGCACCGCGTCGAGTAGCGATGTCTCCTCGTGGATGTCGAAGACGTCGTCCCCGTCGCCCGGGCGGACGCTGTAGACCGTCATCGCGTCGACGACCGGCGGGTACAGCGTCACCGCATCGCGATCGACGAAGTTGAACACCGTGTCGACGTGCATGTACGAGCGGTCCTGCTGCATGCGGCATGCGATGACACGCTCAGCGGCGCCGGTCGCGAACAGCGTCCGGGCGACGTGCTCGACCATGCGGCCGGTCGAGCGCTCGCCCAGACCCACGAGCACGGTCTTGTTGCCGATCGGCATGAGGTCACCGCCTTCGAGGCTCGCACCGTGACCGATGTCCTCGAGTGCGAACCGCTCGGCGTCGCCCGCCGGCGGATACCAGAACGAGAAGTCGTCGGCGGCGAACATCGGGTGGTAGCGGTAGATCGCCGAGACGTTGGCGACCTCGAGGCGACGCGCATGCCAGAACAACGGCGGCAGGACGACCCCGCCGAAGAGCCACGCGCTCGAGTCGCGCATGAAGACGCTGTTGGGAAGCGGCGGCAGCACGAACGAGTCCGGCTCGGCGAGCACGGCACCGAGCGAGTGACGGTTCAGGGACGTGAGGTCGAGCCCGTCGAGCTCGGAGATGAGCAGGCCGCCGGTGAGGTGGTCGGCGAGGCGTGGGGAGTCGAGTGCGAACAGCCAGTCGCGCAGCTCGTTCACGAGTGACAGGCCGACGGTATAGGACGACACGGCGCGGTCGATGATGTGGTGGCGCGCGTCTGAAGAGACCTCGAGCGTCTCGGCGAGGAGTTCGGTGAGGTAGAAGACCTCGACGCCGCGGTCTCGCATGACGTCGGTGAACGCGTCGTGCTCGCGGCGGGCCCGGTCGACCCAGACCACGTCATCGAAGAGGAAGTCGCCCCGGTTGGCGGGCGTGAGCCGCTCCAGGCACAGCCCGGGGCGGTGCACGAGCACCTTACGGAGCTTGCCGACCTCAGAATGGACGCCGAACTGTGGCATGGTCCCCTCGCTTTCCAGCGCTCGATGAGCACGGAGTATCGTATCGTCTGGCGCGGGTATCGTATACGGCACCCTTGCGCGGCGCCGTGCGCTGGTTCACCATCGCGCCGACGACTGAATACCCCGAGGAGTACCGATGGACACGCAGGAACGCACCACGGACGGCGGCGGCACGCATATTCCCGACTACGCGCCGGACGGGCTCGCAGCGGCCTACGAACGGTTCGCCGCGAGGAACCCCGCGTACCTGCGACATGCGCACCTCACAGAGCTGCGCGACCGCGACTACTCGCGACTGGATCGTCTCGGCCACGTGTATCTCGACTACACGGGTGGCGGCCTGTATGCGGAGTCCCAGGTGAGGCACCACCTCGAGCTGCTCGGCGACAACGTCCTCGGCAACCCGCATTCCCACAACCCGACGTCGATGGCGAGCACGCAGCTCGTGGACGAGACGCGCGAAGCGGTGCTGACGTTCTTCAGGGCCGATCCCGACGAGTACGATGTCGTCTTCACCGCCAATGCGAGTGGGGCGCTGAAGCTGGTCGGCGAGTCCTACCCCTTCTCCGCCGGAAGCAAGTACCTGCTCACCTACGACAACCACAACTCTGTGAACGGCATCCGCGAGTTCGCGCGTGCAGCAGGCGCGGCGGTGACGTACCTGCCGGTGGGCTCTGAGGAGCTGCGGCTCGACTGCGCCATGGTCGAGAACGAACTCTCGAAGGGTGGCGCCGCGCACGACAACCTGTTCGCGTTTCCCGCGCAGTCGAACTTCAGTGGCGTGCAGCACCCGCTCGAGTGGGTGGATATAGCGCACGAGAACGGGTGGGACGTGCTGCTGGACTGTGCTGCGTTCGCGCCCACCAACCGGCTCGATCTCTCGGCGGTGCGTCCCGATTTCGTACCGCTGTCGTTCTACAAGATGTTCGGATACCCGACCGGCATCGGCGCGCTCATCGCGCGCAAGGACGCGCTCGGCAAGCTCAGGCGCCCGTGGTTCGCCGGCGGCACGATCACCCTCGCGTCGGTGCAGGGCGAAGGCTGGTTCCACCTCGCGCCGGGCCATACCGGCTTCGAGGACGGCACGGTGGACTACCTTGGCCTCCCTGCGGTTCGCATCGGTCTGGAGCACCTCGCTGCCGCGGGCGTCGAGGCGATTCACGAGCGCGTCGTGTCGCTCACGGAGTGGCTGTTGGGCGAACTCGTCAGCCTGCGGCACAGCACGGGCGAGCCGATGGTGCGCGTGTTCGGTCCGACCGACATGGAGTGTCGGGGCGGCACGATCGCGTTCTACCTGCTCGACCCGAGCGGTGCGGTGTTCGACGTGCACAAGCTCGAGGGTCTGGCTGGACGACAGCTCATCTCGCTGCGCACAGGCTGCTTCTGCAACCCGGGCGACGGCGAGGTCGCCCACCAGATCGAGCGCGACGAGATGGCGGAGTGCTTCGTGGGCAAGTCCACGCCGGTCACCTTCTCGGAGTGTCACGAGATCATCCGTGACACCACCGGCAAGATGCCCAACACCATGCGCGTTTCGTTGGGGCTCGCCTCCAACTTCGCTGACGTCTACCGCTTCATGGCATTCGCGGCCGGCTTCCGTGACCGCACCGCCGAGGAGGTCGGAAGCCTCTAGGGCCCCGTGGCCACTCCTGTCCACGCGATCGGGGTGTCGTCGACGGCGATTCCCAGCGAGTGCGCCGGCCTGCCGTCGACGGGAGCGATCCAGATCGTGCCGTCGGCGCCGCTACGAAACGCGACGCTCGCTCCATCGGGCGAGAACACGGGGTAGGTCGGCGTGCGCCCGGCGGTGTGCTCGAGCCTCACCGGCTCGAGCCCCCGTAGGGAGATGAGCCACACGGCCATCGGTTCCTCAGCCGAGCTACTGCCTGTCAGGCACAGCCACGCCCCGTGCGCGGAAAGCGCCGGCGAGAACGCGGTGGCGAGCCCCGTCTTCACAGGATGCTCGACACCACGCTCCCGACCGATCACCACAGCGGGGTTCTGCTGCGTGCCCGTGTAGACGAGCGTGCCGCGCCCATCCACGTCGAACTCTCCGCTGAACAGCTGTTCGAGCGACGCACGCTCCCACCCGCTGTCGTCGCCCGCCGTGGTCGAGAACAGGAGCGCACCGGGGTCGCCGTACGACGAGCGGTACAGGCGTGCTCCATCGCCCGATCCCGAAGACCGTACCGCTCCGAACGCGCTTCCCTCGTCCGTCGATGCGAGCGTCCGGTGCGACCCGTCTGCCGGGTCGAGGGACACCACCGAGCGGCGCGCCCCGCTTGCCAGCGTCACCAGCAACTTGAGCCGGTCCGCGGTGGCTGCGATCGCGACCACCTCGCCCTGGCCGACGTCGGCCGTGCGCACCTCGCCCTTCTCGATCACGCGCACGCGGCCGTCGCTGACGAAAGCGATTCCCGTCGCTTCGGCAGGGGCCGGTGGCGAGTCGGCTGGGCCCGACGTTCCACGCCCAGTCCCTCCTGCACATCCCGCGCACACCGTGACGACCAGTGCCCCGACCGCCACGACGGCCCCATACCGTATGCGACTCATGAGTCCCCCGTCCCCCTGCTACCGGACCAACGGTTCAGCGAGCGCGAGCAGTTCCGCACCGGCAAGGTCCGCTTCTATCGTCGTCAGTATGCCTCGACGCACGAACGTGATCTGCGCGCCGGATTCCGATGCCGTCAGCACGACTGAAACACCCGCCAGATCGACCTGCTTCTGGGTGGGATCACCCGCCTCAACGTCCAGCACATCGCTCGCCCCGTGCCATGCCACCTGCGTGACGAGGATCTGCTCCTCCCCGCGCGCGAAGCTGTCGACCCATGCCGCTTCGTTCGGGCCCTCAGCGCCTGACGCCTCGGGATCCATGAACCCGCCGTCGATCCTCGCGAAGCCGCGCGGCGGTGCCACGGAGTCCGGCGTGAAGCCGAGCGTACCCGATGCAGCAGCAGGATCGGCGCTGCGCCGGAACCCCAGGTCTTCCACAACGGTCTCGTCGGCGTCACCGAGCGACACCGGATCGAACAGCGCATCGGCGATTCCCGCTTCAGCGCTGAACTCCTCGACGGTCACGGAGTGGACGACTCGCCCCTTCGACACGAGTTGCTCCTCGACCGGCAGTCCCGTACCGCGATCGACCCATACGTAGCTGCCGGGACCGAGTTCCAGCTTGTCGGCGCGGCGTCCTCCACGTCCGCCGCTCTCGACGATCCGCAGCTCGTCGGCCGACTGCACGGCCTCCACCGTCTGCCCGAGCAGGTTGTCGTACTCGACACCGAGGCTCGGCCGCATGCCGCGAACGACGTGCAACTCGGTGCGACCTTCCGGCGACTCACGTCGCGTATAGAGTGCCTCGCGCGTGCGGATCGTCGTCGAGACGACGGTGGCTCCGTTCGGCGCCTTCTCCTCGACCTTGAGTCGATACTCCCCCGGCCTTCGGACGAGCAGCTCCTCCGCACACGTCGTGCGCACACCGTTCGAACCCTCGTCGGTGATCTTCAGTCGCGCCTTCCACGCCCCGTGCTCGTCGAATCGCTCTACACATCGGCGGCGAATCTGCTCCGCATACGCGGCCTGGTGCCGGATCCCGAACGCGGCCGATCCCGCGAGCGCCACCACCAGCCCAAGCGTCCCGAACAGCGCAACACGACGTGCCGTTCCTTCGACCATCCCCCTCACTCCTTCACTCAATCGACAAGGCACCCGACAGTGCCTCTGAACGTGCAGTCCAATACCGCGCCAGCTCGAAGCGGCCACGCTCCCGGTCGAGCCGCGCCAGTTCTCGGGCGGCCTCCGGCGCGATCCACGACTGGATACCGTCGTCGCGCACCGCGATGGTCTCGACGGCGAGCCGATAGGCCCGCGCCGCCGCGCCCACATCTCGCACCGTCTCGGCGCACAGCCCGACGTTGTAGTGCGCGTACGCGACACCCGGAGCCGTGCGGTCCGAGAACCTCGACCCGAATCGCTCCCAGATCTGCGCGGCGTGTCTCGGACGGCCCTGCTCGGCCTCGGCCATCGCCACGATGCGAAGTGCCTCGCCCGCCCACCTCGAGTCCCGATTGCGCACGGCGAACTCCCGGGCGCCTCGGACTGTGGCAGGGTCACGACTCGGTCTCGCCGCCGGCGCCACCAGTGCGAAGAACTCCCGCTCCGCCGAGACGAGCCTCGTCAGCTGGTCCGTGAGCGCGCCGGCGCCGATGATGCCGAGCACCAGCGCACACGACGCCATGCCGATCGCAACGGCCCTCCAGCGTCGTGCGGTCAGCGCTGCTGCCAGCAGCGCGCCCAGGACGACCCCCGCAAGGCACGCGACGACGAAGACCGCGGTACCCGCGCCCACCGCGTCGACCGCCGCCGTCGCGTGCATCGGCCACTCGCCGACCGACACCGGGAGGAGCAGCGTGCCGGCGACCAGACGCCAGCGCCAGCCGTCCTCGATCCCCGTGCCGAGGGCCAGCCATCTCGGCAGCGCCAGCACCCTCACGACGAGCGACGTCAGTGCCCACGCGAGGCCCAGCACCGCGCCCGCGATCACGACGATCGGTCGCTTCTCCTGCGTGCCCACGGCTAGTACACGACTCCCTGGCTGCCCCAGTTCTTGTAGTACATGCACTTCCAGAAGGTGCTCGCTGAAGCCGAATGGTAGCCGTAGTGGTCGTCGTCGTAGTGCGGATCCCAGTAGTAGACCTTCTGGCTGGTGGACGTGTTGTTGTAACCACGCAGCACGACGTAGTGCCCACCCCGCGACGTGCCGGAGTAGGTGGGCAGACCGGGTGATGTCTGGCCGAGGGAGTTGGTGTACGGGTACGGATTCACACACGGGATGCCCATGTATCCGTTGTCCGTGGCGAACTGCGCGATGCTCGCCATCAGGCTCGCCGAGTTGATGCTGGTGCGCGCGACGTGCACGTAGTCGAACTTCGTCACATACCCGTTGAGCACACCCGGGATCTTCTCTATCGCGACTGCGCTGCCATCTGACTTGCCCACGCCGTACTTGGATGCCAGCGTCGCCTGTGAAGCGGTCTTGCCGAGCGTGTGCAGGACCGCATGGCTCGAGGCCACCCCACACCAGTTGTTGTAGTCCTGCTGCCCGCAGCTCTTCGTACACACGATTCCGATGTAGTCCGAGCCGGTCGTCCACGCTGCCGCGTACCCCGCGGTCATCGCTCCGATCATCGTCGCAAGCACCACCATGCCGGCGACCTTCACACCTCTCATCGCTCCCCCTCTCCACGATGCCCGTCGTCACGTGCGACGCGCGGCCGCATGCGTCGCGACGACATCGAAGCGCGGGAGCCCAACCCGGACCTTGCCGGATCCTTTCTCACCAGCTCAGAGCGGTGGCTGTGCCCTCCCCGGCAACACAGAAGGCGCCGCACGCATCATGCGCGGCGCCTTCTCGGCTGTTCACGGGCTGCCCGCCATGCCGGCGGGCAGCGGCTACTTCGGCTCCCAGTAGCAGCGCTTGGGAGAGACGATGTCGCCCGTCTTCTTGAGTTCGTTCATGGCCTTGTCGACGTCCTTGCGGTCAAGACCGGTCATCTCGGCTATCTTGCCGGCGTTGAGCGGCTCACCGGCGGCCTTCATCGCATCAATGACCTGCTGCTTCACGTCCATGAGACCTCCTTCTTGTCGGATGTTCCGTGTGAGGCTAGATACCCCATCGGGCGCGCGGCACACGCACGCCGATAGCCGGCACCGGTCAATCCGCATCCGTCGAAGAGGTGCCGCGCGATGATTGTCGAAGAATCACCCGTGGCTACATGTATGCTGTAGCCACCGTCTGGTGCCGAGCATCTCGCGGCAGGGGAACGAACAGAAACCGGCAGGCTTTGGGGGCTTCAAGATGACACTCGTGCAGTTCAACGTCTGGCTTGACGTGGTGTTCACCGCGCTCTACCTGTTCGTGCTGGCCTTTCTGGTGTTCCACTTCTCGCTGTTCGTCATCAAGGGACGGTTCCGCAAGTCCTTCATCGAAGGCCACTGGCCGGAGCACGAGTCCCGTCCGCCAGCGACGCCGAAGGTGCTTCACTTCGTGCACATGACCTCGATGATCATCCTCGGCTTCACCGGTATGTACCTGCGCTTCCCGTTCTTCTACGGCGCCCGGACGATCATGCGCAACACGCACTACGTCTTCATGATCATCGTCATCGTCGTGCTCATCTGGCGCGTCTGGTATGCGTTCTTCTCCAAGACCAACGCCGACTGGCGCGAGTTCGCCATCGGCAAGAAGGACCTGCAGTCCGCCATCGGCGTGCTCGCCTACTACGGCTACTTCAGCAACAAGAAACCGCATGTCGCGAAGTACAACGTGCTGCAGAAGATGTCGTACAACCTGTTCCTGTACATGATGATCGCGCAGGCCATCACCGGGCTCGCCCTGCTCAAGTGGACGGTCCCGTTCGTCGGACAGACGGTCAGCCAGCTGATGATCGGCTGGAACCTCGGAGCGGTTCTCGGCAGCGCCGCATCGGCGCTGTGGGTCACGCGCACCGCGCACTACGTCCTCAACTGGCTGTTCATCATCATGACCACGGTGCACCTGTACCTGGCGGCGTCGGTGGACGTGCCGTGCGCGCTGGACTTCTTCGGTCTTAAGGAACTCGAGGTCAATCCGGACGCTCACGGTCACGGTCACGAGACCCCCGCCGCGGAACCGGCGACCGCTGGCGCGTAGCCGCGGCGCCACCGGATGCGACGGCCTACGCGCGCGCCCTTCTCGGCCACTGGCCGAGGAAGACGGCCCTTGTGATCGTGAACCGGTCCAGCACGAGTGCCAGCACCGTGGAAACGGTCAGCACGATCGCCCATGACGCGATCGCGCCTCCCCATCCCTGACCGACGATCAGGAACGGGAAGACGACCATCTGCCACCCGTACACGCCCAAGGTCCGTCTGCCGAGAGGCGCGAGCGCGCGCGGGATCGCGGGCGGCATGAAGCGGAATATCCCGCTCGCCGACACGGTACCAGCCACGCCCGTGGCGAACTGCAGCGGGAGGAGCCGGGTCTTCACGAAGCTCAACGCGCCGAACGCCAGCATGGCGAGCGCGGTGACGGGAGCATCGAAGCGGCTCAGCGCCAGCCGGTGCTTCGACGCCAGGTACCCCAGGATCAGGTACGGGTAGAGCCACGTGACCCGATCCAGACCGTTCGCGCCTCCCGGGAGAAAGAACGCGATCGACCCCACCGCGAGCGCCAACCCCGCGGTCCACCAGTCCGACCTGCTCACCACGCGGCCCAACGTGAATACGGCGAACATCCAGAACAGCGCCCACAGGAACCACATCTGCATGCCATACATCGGGTTGAGTAGCGCGTTCCCGAGCCGGGCAAGATAGCCGGATGGCGGCACGTGGCGCAACGGCATCTCCACCGCGATCCACGCGACGTAGGGGACCAACAGCCCGAGGGCCTTGTTCTTCATGAACACGAGTGGCCGCTTGCCTTCTCGGCCCGCGAGCACCCAGCCGCTCAAGAACGTGAACAGCGGCATGTTGAACGAGACGATCACCCTGAGCAGGTCCGGACTCAACGTGATGAACTCCCGGCGCAACCTGAGCACGTGCGTGAACACGACGAGTGCGATAGCGAAGTACTTGAGCGCATCGACGACGTCGTTGCGCTGCCCCGCAGCGGCAGGGGTGGTCGCAGCGAGGGGGGGCTCGCCGCCGGGGGTGCTGTCTGTCGCTGTGTCAGCCATGCGCGACAGCCTAGCCGATTCCGCTGCACCGCGCGCGTGTGAGGCCGGTCATCGGCGTGTAGAATCCACCCAACGGTCGTCGCGGCGAGAGTCGAAGATCGGGTTCACATGGATGTGCTTCAGTTCACCGTCGTTGTGGCCGTGTCGACTCTCGACATAGGCCTCGGCGTCGCCGTGCTCCAGCGGAATCGGCACAGCCGCACTCACCGCCTGTTCGCCGCGACCGCGGCTGCGCTCGCGCTGTGGATGATCGCGAACTTCATGAGCGACCAGCCCGCGCTCTACCCGTACGCCCTCTTCCTCAACAGGGCCACCGTTGCTGCCGGTGCGGTCGTGGCCGGAGTCATGCTCGCGTTCGGCGCGACCTACCCCAAGGTGCAGGCCCGGCTGTCGTGGCTGTGGCGCGTGCTGATCAGCTTCTCGGTCCCGCTCGCGCTGCTCTCGTTCACGCCGCTCATGGTCCAGGGGATCGAGTTCATGAGTTGGGGCACCAACGTCATCCTCGGACCGCTGTACGCGGTGTTCGTGGCGTGGGGCTTCGTCTGCCTTGCTCTGCTCGCCCTCACGTTCTACCGGAACTTCCGCGAGGCCGACGCTCGCCAGCAGGCTCAGCTTGCGTATCTTTACATCGGACTCGCGGCCTTCGCGACATCGACCATCATGATCACCGGCATCCTGCCGATACTGACGGGCACCAACGAATACGCCCGCTTCATCCCGCTCGCGACGCTCGCCTTCCTCCTTCCGACCGCATACGCGATCGCGCGTCACCGCCTGCTCGACGTGAACTTCGTCGTCCTGCGCGGTGCCGCGTACTCGATCATCGTGGGACTCGCGGGCGCGTTGGTCGTGGCGATCGCCGAGGCGAGCCGCGAGTCCATCTCACGCGCCACCGGGATCGAGTCCGAGATCGTCGTCTTCGTGATCGCCCTGCTCGCCGTGCTCGGCTTCCAGCCGCTGCGCCGGTGGCTCGAACGCGCGGGGGACCGGTTCCTGTCGAGCCGGACGTACGACCCGGACGTCCTGCTCGGCCAGCTGGGACGCCAGGTGACGGCGACGCTGGACCTGGGGGAGCTGTCCACGGTCGTGGCGACGCGGCTCGCCCACGAGATGCGCCTCTCGTTCACCGCCGTCATCTACACGCACTCGGGCGGTCACGACGTCGTGACCTCCGGCGGACAGGTGCCGACCGCCGATCTCGCCGGCCTGCTGGAACACGTCCCCGCCAACGACATCATCGTCGTAGACGAGCTCGACGAGCTCACCGACCAAGCGTCGGCCTTCGCACAGGCCGGGGTGCGCGTCGTCGTGCCGCTCACCGCGAACTCGATCCAGCTTGGAGCGGTACTGCTCGGCGAGAAGTCGACGGGCAAGATGTTCTCGGAACAAGACGTCAGGTTCCTCACGATCCTCGCGTCGCAGATCGCCGTGTCGATGCGCAACGCGCGGCTCTTCTACGAGCGCAACCAGCGCGTCAGCGAACTGGTGGCGCTGAACCAGCTGGCAACCACGCTGGGTGCCGACATCGGGCTGCAGACGGTCATCGAGACGGCCCTGGCGGAGGTGGCGAAGGTCACCGGGGCGGACACCGGCTCGATCATGCTGCTGGAGAAGGAGACCGGCACGCTCAGCGTCGCCGCATCGCACGGGCTGCCCGCGGGAGACGGTGGAGCCCCGTCCGACGTCCACATGGGCGACGGGATCTCCGGCTGGGTCGCTGCATCGCGGCGAGCGCTCGTCCTCGTCGACGAGAACGACCCGCGTCTCGTGGCAGAAGGGCGAGGCGGGGTCGCCTCGGCGATCACGGCACCCGTCATCTTCAAGGACGAGGTCATCGGCGTCATCAACCTCAACCGCATCGGCCCGGGCGAACCGTTCTCATCGGACAGCCTCAACGTGGTCACGTCGTTCGCCGGCCAACTCGCGGTGGCGATCCAGAACGCGCGACTCTACGACGACCTCGAGAGCACGTTCATCGGCACCATCAGCGCTCTGGCGGCGGCGGTCGACGCGAAGGACCCTCACACGTACGGCCACTCCAACGAAGTCACCGACCACGCGGTCGCGCTCGCCGAGAGGATCGGCCTGCCGGCGTCGGAGGTCGACACGGTGCGCCTCGCCGCGCTGCTCCACGACATCGGCAAGATCGGTATCGACGGGGCGATCCTCAACAAGCCCGGCGCGCTCACGGACGAGGAGCGGCACATCATCAACCACCACCCCACCATCGGTGCCGACATCCTCGCGCCGCTGAGCTTCTTGAACGACGTGGTGCCGCTGATCCTCTTCCACCACGAGCGGCCCGACGGCAAGGGCTACCCCAGCGGCATCTCGGGTGCGGCGATCCCGATCGGTGCGCGCATCATCTCGATCGCCGACTCCTACAACGCGATGGTGTCCGACCGCCCCTACCGCGAGGGCCTGTCGGAGACCGCCGCGCGCAGGGAACTCGCGGACAACGCGGGTACGCAGTTCGACGCCGAGCTGGTCGAGGCGTACCTGCAGATCCTCGCCGAGCGCAGCGCGTAGCCGTTCTCGCTCGGCGAGGCTTGCGCGCGTCAGGCAACGGGGAAACACTACTCACAACCTGCGAGTTCATCCGGAGGTGAGTGCATGTCCGATCCCAGCGCGCCCTATCGGCTTCACGTGGCGATCGACCGCGGCGAAGGGCCCGTCTACGTACTGCTCCACGGGATCAACAGCACCGGGCATGACTGGGACACCGTCGTCACGGCGATCGGGTTCGATCGGCGCTGCATCGCGCTCGACGAGCTCGGCTACGGCAACTCCCCCAAGCCTCTCGACATCGACTACACCGTCGACGACCACGCCGACGCGATCGACTTCACCCTCACCGACCTCGGCATCGACGAGCCCTTCACCCTGGTGGGCTACTCGATGGGCGGCCCGATGGCCGTCCGCTTCGCCGCCAAGTACCCGGAGCGGGTCAAGCGGCTCGTGATCATCAGCGCGCCGTTCTTCCTCGATCCCGACCAGATCGGCGAGGCGGCCTACGCCAAGGCCGTCTTCCAGACAGAGGGCTCGCAGCGCATCCTCGACGTCGTGAGAAGCGTCGGCTTCGCGAAGTCGGGCGTGTTCAAGAAGCTTTCCGCCGAGGACAAACAGGTGATCCAGGGTTTCATCAACGCGCAGGACCTCAAGACCGACTGGGTCATCCTCCAGAAGAACATGGCCAACGCCATCCAGTACACGAACATGGCCGAGAACCTGTCGCAGGTGACCTGCCCCGTCACGTTCATGGTCGGCGAGCACGACGCGTTCATCGTCCAGTCCCAGATCGAGACCCTGGCGGAGCAGTTCGCGCCCAACATGGAGATCCGGTTCCTGGCCGATCTCAAGGCCGATCACATGCTCCTCCAGAACATCCCCACACTCATGGCCACCGAGATCCTCAAGAACGAGGACCGGCGGTTGTCGGTCGCGTTCGATCGCGGTGAGGGCCAGCTGTACCTGTTCCTCCATGGCGTGGAGAACGACGGGTCGTTCTGGAACCAGGCGGCGCTCGCGGTCTCTTCGCGCAACCGCGCGGTGTCGCTCGATCTTCTCGGCTTCGGGCAGTCGCCCAAGCCCGCCGACATCCCGTACTCGGTCGAGGACCACATCGCATCGATCGAGCTGACCCTCGATTCGTTGCTGCGCGACCCTACCGAGCCGATGACGATCGTCGGCCACTCCATCGGCGGCATCATCGCGGCCGCGTTCGCTGCGAAACACCCGGAGCGCGTGACTCGGCTCGTGCTGTTCTCGGTCCCCATCAACGAGCGTGACGTGGCCGCCGGCGCGGGTCGTCTCGACCAGGCCCGCGCCGCGTTCGTCGACAACTTCGGGCCGCTCAGAGAGCGAGGCATCAAGCTCTCGCGGAGCACCGCCGTCCGATCGGTGCTCGGGCGCGACCGGCTGGCCCGCTACACACCCACGCTTCGCAGCCTCAAGCACACCATCGAGGTCGAACAGGTCGGCGCCGATCTCGCGGCGGTCCCGTCCATCCCCGTCACTGCCATCTACGGCACCGCCGACCCGTTCGTGGTGCCCGAGTACATCGATTCGCTCGGCTCGGTGCGCGACAACATCGAGATCGTGCGGCTCGAGGGAGCGGGACACGACATCGCGACGGCACTCCCCGGCAAGGCCGCGTGCCTGGTCGACCCCGAGCTCTCCGCAGAGGTCGCCGATGACCTCGCCGAGAAGGCCGCCAAGGACCCCAAGCTCAGGCCGGGCCAGTCGAGCTGGAAGCGGTTGTTCGCCGAGGACATGCCGCTCGTGATCTTCCGCGCGATCGTCTACCTCGCCCTTGGCATCTCGATGCTGTTCCTGCCGCCGTCCGGCGACGCCAACGTCTTGCGCATCGCGTTCGCCATCTTCATGTTCGTGCGCTCCATCTCGTTCATCACGAGCGTGTTCACGACCCACTCGATCCAGCAGGAGAAGATCACGAATGCGGCGTCGGGAATCATCGGCATCGTGATCGGGCTGTTCCTGATGCTCGATCTGGGCATCTCGCAGACGATCCTCATGCTGACCGCCGCGGGCTATCTGATCGCCCAGTCGGTGGTCAACCTGTTCGCCGCCGCCCACACATCGCGCGGAAGCGGCCGTCGTGGCAGGCTGCTGTGGCAGGGCGCCGCCGAGGCGGTCCTCGGCCTGCTGCTCCTCTCCGGGTCGCTCCTCGCCGCGCGGGTCGTGAGCCTCGTGATCATGAGTGCCTCGATCGCCGCGGGCGTCGCGCTGCTCACCTACGTCGTGGTGACCGCTCGGCTGGGGAGGGTGTTCACAACACCTCGCTAGCTGCCGCGACCATCTGCGGCCGCCCGTGCCGCAATGGGTATCGACTTCTCGACACGATTGCGTGCAACGCTCTACACCGGGGCACACGCCGAGGAGAGGGAGAACCATGACCGACACGATCGCACCGCCCGCCGCGCCCGCGCCTCTCGTCCCACGGGGCTTCCCGTGGTGGGTCGCGCTCATCCAGGGAATCGCCGCGCTGGGCATCGGCGTCCTGCTGATGATGCAGCCGGCCGTCACCACTGTCGTCCTCGTGGTCTTCCTCGGCTGGTACTGGCTGATCTCCGGCATATTCGGCATCGGCTCGCTCTTCGTGGACCGCACGATGTGGGGCTGGCGGCTCGCGAGCGGCCTGCTCAGCATCATCGCAGGCGCCTACATCATCGCGTCGCCGCTGCTGGGCGCCGCGGTCGTCGTGGGCACAGCGACACTGTTGCTCGGCATCAACGGCATGATCATCGGCGTCGTCGATCTCGTGAAGGCGTTCAAGGGCGGCGGCTGGGGCGTTGGATTCCTCGGACTGCTCAGCTTCGTGATCGGTCTCGCCATCACGGCGAACTTCGAGAAGTACATGCTCGTGCTGCCGTGGGTCTGGGGCGCGTTCGCCATCGTCGCCGGCATCATCGGCATCGTCGGCTCGTTCCAGCTCAAGAAGGCGCAGGCGTAGCACTCAAGGCGACGCCTCCTGATACGCACGCTCACCGCCCGTCCCATCCGGGGCGGGCGGTCGCGCGTCTGCCGGCGAGGACTCGGATTATTCGTTTGCTAGCTAATCGTTCGTATGCTAATCTTCGTCAGACACCCCCCATCCGAGAGGCCCTCATGTCCACCTTCCCCCCGCCGCACGGCGACGGCGCGCCCTTCCCGGGCGTCGACCCCGCCTCTGCAGCGGTCTTCCGATCGTTCATGCGCGCGTCGCACGCGCATCGCCAGCTGATGAGCCGTGCGATGGCCGCACACGACGTGCATCCGGCCCAGATGCTCTGCCTCGGCGCGGTCGCGCACGACGACGGGGTCACTCAGCGCGACCTCGCGAGGCGGTTGAGCATCGCCGCGCCGACGTTGTCGGTGATGCTGCAGAAGATGGAGAAGGCGGGCTACATCGAGCGACGCGCCGACGAGAACGATCAGCGGCTCACCCGCATCTACGTCACAGCCGACGGCGAACGGGTCCACGAGCAGATACACGGGATCATGGCCGAGGCGATCACTGAGATGACGGGCACCCTGACACCCGAGGAGCGCGAAGAGCTCGCTCGGCTGCTCGGAAAGCTCGGAGACGGAATGGCAAGCACCAAGAGCGCATCGGAGAACGTCACGCGATGATCAGACTGCTCAGAACCTACCTGCGGCCCTACACGAGACAACTCGTGCTGGTGATGGTGCTGCTGCTCGCACAGGCCATCACCAACCTCTACCTGCCCAGCCTCAACGCCGACATCATCAACAACGGCGTCGCGAAGGGCGACCTCGGCTACATCATGCGCGTAGGCGCCCTCATGCTTGGCGTGACCGTGCTCATGGGCGTGACTGCCGTCGTCGGCGTCTACTACGGCTCCAAGACGGCCATGTCGTTCGGCCGGGACGTCCGCGCGGCGATCTTCCGCACCGTCGAGACGTTCTCGCAGTCCGAGGTCAACGTGTTCGGCACGCCGTCGCTCATCACCCGCAACACCAACGACGTCCAGCAGGTCCAGATGGTCGTCATGATGGCGCTGAACATGATGATCCTCGCCCCGGTCATGGCGGTGGGCGGCGTGATCATGGCCATCCGAGAAGACGCCGTGCTCTCGCTGGTGCTCGTCGTGGTCCTGCCGATCATGGGCGCGTTCCTGTACTTCGTGATCCGCCGAGCCATGCCGCTGTTCAAGGCGGTCCAGGTCAAGGTCGACCGCATCAACCAGGTCATGCGCGAGACGCTGTCCGGCGTGCGAGTCATCCGTGCGTTCGTCCGAGACGACCACGAGCGGACCCGCTTCGAGGCGGTCAACGCCGATCTGACGGACACCTCGATCCAGGTCGGCGGCATCTTCGCGTACATGATCCCGGCGCTCTTCGGCATCTTGAACCTCACGACGGTCGCGGTGATGTGGTTCGGCAGCATCCGGGTGGCAAGCGGCGCGATGCCCATCGGCAACCTCACGGCGTACCTCACCTATATCGCGATGATCCTCATGTCGGTGATGATGGGGACGGTCATGTTCGCGATGGTCCCGCGGGCCGCCGCCTCCGCTGAGCGCATCCAGGCCGTGCTCGACACGAAGCCGACCGTCTGCGATCCGGAGCGGCCGGTCGCACCTCGCAAGGACTTCTCGGGCCATATCGAGTTTCGCGATGTGGAGTTCCGCTACCCCGGCGCCGAGGACCCCGTGCTGAGCGACATCAGCTTCTCGGCGGGGCCGGGCGAGGTGACCGCGATCGTGGGTTCCACCGGCAGCGGCAAGTCCACGCTCGTCAACCTGATCCCCCGCTTCTACGACGTGAGCGCGGGCGCGGTCCTCGTCGACGGCGTCGACATCCGCGACATGCGACAGGAAGACCTGTGGCGCGCGATCGGCTTCATCCCGCAGCGCGCCTTCCTGTTCAGCGGCACCGTCGCGAGCAACCTGCGTTACGGCAAGGTCGACGCCACGGACGACGAGCTCTGGCACGCACTCGACGTCGCACAGGGCAGGCCGTTCGTCGCCGAGATGCCCGAGCAGCTCGAGGCGCCCATCACGCAAGGCGGCACGAACGTCTCGGGTGGTCAGCGCCAGCGCCTCGCGATCGCTCGCGCGCTCGTGAAGCGACCCGAGATCTACGTCTTCGACGACAGCTTCTCGGCGCTCGACTTCAAGACCGATTCGATGCTGCGCGCCGCGCTCAAGAAGGAGACGCTCGAGGCCACCGTGATCGTCGTCGCCCAGCGAGTCAGCACGATCATGCACGCCGACCGGATCATCGTCATGGACTGCGGCACCGTGGCGGGGGCCGGAACCCACGAGGAGCTCATGCAGACAAGCGAGACCTACCGCGAGATCGTCTACTCGCAGCTGAGCCAGGAGGAGGTCGCGTGAGCGAGCACAACGACACTCCCTCCGAAGACAAGAAGCCGCCGCGGCGCAGCGGAGGCTTCGGCCCCGGCGGCGGTCACGGCATGGGCGCGCCCGTCGAGAAGTCCAAGGACTTCAAGGGGTCGGGCAAACGGCTCCTGCAGCTGCTCAGGCCGCACGCCTGGACGATCGCGTTCATCATCGTGCTCGCGGTGTTCAGCGTGGGCTTCAACGTCATCGGCCCCAAGATCCTCGGCGACGTGACGAACGTGCTGTTCCAAGGTGTGATCAGCGCACAGATGGAGCCGGGACAGACGCAGGAGCAGGTCGTCGCGGCGCTCGAGGCGAGCCCCGCACCCGGCGCCAAGCAGCAGGCGCAGATGCTCTCGCAGATGACGCTGACGCCCGGTGTCGGCGTCGACTTCGCCAAGATCGCGCAGCTCCTCATCGCGTTGGCGGTCGTCTACCTGCTCAGCGCCATCTTCGGCTGGCTCCAGCAGTGGCTCACCGTGGGCATGTCGCAAGGCATCGTCTACCGACTGCGCAACCAGGTCGCCGAGAAGCTCACGCGCCTGCCGCTGCGCTACTTCGACAACCACCCGCGTGGCGACACGCTGTCCCGCGTGACCAACGACATCGACAACATCGCCAACACGCTGCAGCAAAGCCTCACGCAGATCATCACCGCGCTGCTCACCGTCATCGGTGTGCTCGGCATGATGTTCTCGATCAACTGGCTCCTCGCCACCGTCTCGCTGCTCACGGTGCCCCTCTCGGTGGCGGTGACGATCGCGATCGCGAAGCGGTCGCAGAAGCAGTTCGCCGCCCAGTGGGAGTCGACCGGCAAGCTCAACGGCCATGTCGAGGAAATGCACACGGGCCGCGGCATCGTGAAGATCTTCGGCCGCCAGAAGGAGGCCGGCGAGATCTTCGACGCCGAGAACGAAGCGCTGTTCCAGGCCAGCTTCAAGGCCCAGTTCATCTCCGGCATCATCCAGCCGTCGATGGCGGTCGTCGGCAACCTCAACTACGTCGTCATCGCCGTCATCGGCGGCATGCAGGTCGCGACGGGCCGTCTGTCCCTTGGCGACGTGCAGGCGTTCATCCAGTACTCGCGCCAGTTCACCTGGCCCATCACCCAGCTCGCGAGCATCGCGAACGTGATGCAGAGTGCGGTCGCCTCGGCGGAGCGCGTCTTCGAGCTGCTCGACGAGGCCGAGGAGACCCCCGAGCCTGAGGCCCCCGCCGCCGTCGAGTGCTGCCACGGTGCCATCCGGCTTGAGGACGTCTCGTTCCGCTACAAGGACGACGAGCCGCTCATCGAGGACCTGAACCTGGATGTGAAGCCCGGGCAGACGGTGGCGATCGTCGGGCCCACGGGCGCCGGCAAGACGACGCTCGTGAACCTGTTGCTGCGCTTCTACGACATCGACAGCGGGCGGATCATCGTCGACGGCGTCGACACCATGCAGATGCGCCGAGACGAGCTGCGGCGGCTTTTCGGCATGGTGCTGCAGGACGCGTGGCTCTTCGGCGGGACGATCCGCGAGAACATCGCCTACGGCCGCGAGGGCGCGACGGAGGCGCAGATCATCGCCGCCGCCGAGGCCGCGCACGTCGACCACTTCGTACGCACGCTCCCCGATGGCTACGACACGGTGCTCGACGACGACGCCACGAGTGTCTCGGCGGGTGAGAAGCAGCTGCTCACGATCGCGCGCGCGTTCCTCGCAGACCCCGAAGTGCTCATCCTCGACGAAGCGACGAGCTCGGTCGACACGCGCACGGAGGTACTCATCCAGCGCGCCATGGCCCGGCTCATGGAGAACCGCACGAGCTTCGTCATCGCGCACCGGCTCTCGACCATCCGTGACGCCGACACGATACTCGTCATGAACCACGGCCGTATCATCGAGCAGGGCACGCACGAGGAACTGCTCGCCGCCGGGGGCTTCTACTTCGACCTGTACAACAGCCAGTTCGTCGAAGCGTTCGACGAGGCGGGCTAGCCGTCCGGAACGGAGCACATCGATGAGTCATGACGTCACCGGGGTCCAGAACATCAGCCGCATGTGCGTGGTGTGCGGCGCCGAGAACGGCTTCGGGTTGCACGCGCGCTTCCTCGAGCTCGACACGGGGGAGTTGCTCGGCGCGTTCGTGCCGGCCGAGCACCATCAGGGCTATCCGGGGCGCCTTCATGGCGGGATCGCGTCGACCTTGCTCGACGAGACGATCGGCCGCGCGATCAGCATCGCGGACCCAGACGTGTGGGGCGTGACGGTCGAACTCAACGTGCGGTTCCGCAAGCCGGTCCCGCTCGATGAGGAGGTGCGTGCGGTCGCGCGCATCACGCGAGACTCGCGCCGGCTCTTCGAGGGGACAGGTGAGATCGTGCTGGCCGACGGCACCGTTGCCGTCGAGGCGAGCGGCAAGTACATGAAGATGCCGATCGAGGACATCGTCGACAGGGACTTCGACGCGGAGTGGTTCGCCGACCCCCGCGAGCACCCGTCGAGCGTGAGCCTTGCGGTGTCTTCCCGCAGCTAGCGGGCGTGTCTCCTCACTCACTTCACAGGATTCGCACCGCGCTCGCCATAGAATCTGCACAACTCTCGCTCATCGTCAGAGATGTCGACAGGCACTTCCGACGAGTGACGGGGGACGAGACGGTGGCTCAGCGCACGACAGGCACATCATCCACGCGGCGGCCCTTCGCTGTCGCGATGGGAAGCCTCGTCGGCAGCGCGCTCTGTCTCTCCCTTGCCTGGAGCGTTGTCGGCGGCGCTTTCTGCCCGGCGGGCCCACCCCTCCCCAACCGGGCTGCCGAGACCGTTGCGCACTCGGTCCCGCTGCCGCCGCTCGTCCCCCCGCACCCGCCGGCGCCCCGGTCAGCCTCGGCCCGACTGGTCACCCAGCCCAAGCACGCCGCCGGCTCTGCACCCACCGCCGAGAAGATCGCCCACGCCGCCACGGGACCTGCGTTCTCGCCGGTGGCCGTCTCGCCCCATTCCGACGCCGATCCCGCCGATGAGATCCTGCGCGTCGCCTCGAGGGCCTCGAGAACCCGAGGTCAGCCGCTTCAGGGCTAGTCACTCGCCCTGTACGCAGCCGCGCGGCATCATCGCCGCGCCGAACCCGAGGAGGCAGCCATGCAAGCTGTCCACATCCTGATAGACGGTCTTCGCGACGACTACGAGGCAGCGCTCGCCGAGATGCTCGTGCGCTTCGTCGACGGCGTCAAAGACGTCGCCTCCATCCGCTCGCTCAACCTGGTCTCGGTGCTCTACGACGAGAGCGTCGCCAACGTGCGCCAGATACTCCGCACGCTGCGCAACGCGGGCTTCTCGGCGAAGATGTACCGCCCTTCTCGGCAGCTCACGAGCGCACCGACGCTCGGCTGACGCATCCGGCACCGGCCGTCGGCCGTCCACCCGGCGGCCGGTGCCAGCGCGCGGCTCGCGGCCTAGCGCCCCAGGTACTCCTTGCGCACGTACGGCGACGTGAAGAGCGCCAGAGTCGCCGAGTAGCCCGGGACGAACTCGATCGCCTCGCCGATGGAGGGCGGCTCGGGAAGGTCATCGACGTCGATGATGAGGTGGTCGCTCGAGGCGCCGAGGATCCGGATGCGCTCGTCGACCGGCCGCATCTGCTCCGGCACGACGTCCTGGCGGCCGATCGCACAGATCGCGCGGCGGCGCATACCGCGGTCCTCGAACACGGGCCGGTTGCCGAAGGCGTCTTGCGCGCTGATGCCGATGGGCTTGCTCGGCTTGACTTGGCATTCGATGACCGGCGCCGAGAGGACCAGCGCATCGGTGTGCAGGCCCAGGATCGGCTCGCGGGTCGCGGGGCTCACGCCCAGCACGATCGCCTCGCCCACCCGTAGGTTGTCGACGCGCGACGGCATCGCGCCCGCGATCAGCGCGTCGAGCGTGGTCGACATACCGCCGGACACGAGCATGCTATGTCCGGTGATGCGCTCGGCCTCCTCGGCGAGTCTGACCAGTTGGCCGAGGTTGTCGGCGGTGGGGATGATCGCGCCGTAGCAGGTGAGGCTGATGCCGATGCCCTCGACGTCGACGTGCTCCAGACTCGCCATGCGCTCGAGGAACGCGGGGAGCGTTTCGGGCATCATGCCCTCGCGCAGGTCGCCTACGTCCACCATCGCGACAACGCCGAACCGCACGCCCGCGCGACCGGCGACCGCGTCGAGCGCGGCCGCGACATCGTATTCGCTCACGAGTGCCACATCGGCCTGCGCGACGGTCTCCTCTGCGATGCCGGGAGTCGGCGATCGCACGAGCCAGAACGGGCCGGGCACGCCGGCCTGACGCATGTGCGCGATGTTCTCGATGCGGGACTCCCCGATCGCGGTGACGCCGCCCGCGAGCATCGCACGCGCGACCTCAGGCGACCCGCAGGTGACTTTGGTGATGCCGACGACCTGCGCACCAGGCAGCGCGTCGACCACGAGACGGGCGTTCTCCTCGATCTTGCCGAGGTCGATCGTGAGGGTGGCGACGTCGAGCATGGCTGGCCGGCCTTCCTAGACTATGCCGCAGCTCGCGCGCATGAGCGCGATCACGGGCTCGGGCGGGAAGTGCGTGGAGAGCGCTCCGCACGCGGCGAAGACGTAGTCGCGGTCGAGCACGCAGCTCGCGTCGGCAGGCGGTAGCAGGCGATCGCCGGCGAGGCCCGGGCCGGCGGGGCCGGCGGCCGCGCCGGCGCGCGTGGCCGCGAGGGCCTCCTCGCCGCCGGGCAGCCTCACGAGCGCGCCGCCAGTGCCGATGAGCAGGCGGCACGCGGTCAGGTCGCGGCCGCGCGCCACGGTCTGCCGCCCGCGCGGCGTGTAGAGTTGCAGGAGCTCGCCGGCGTGGCGCGCCACACCCGTCACGGCGCACACGCGCGCCAACAGCGCCGCGGCGTCGAGCTCCATCGGCGACGTCGGGATCGCGGGCGGCAGCACCGCCGGGCGCTCGCGCTCGGGGAGCAACGCGGCGACGTGAGCGGCCGAGACGAAGGTCCCGAGGTCGCCCTCGACAGTGCGCTTGGCGTGCGGCTCCGGCTCGGTCGCGATCGCGGCAATCTCTGGACTGCCGTCCGTGACCGAATGCACGTCCGTGGTGGCGCCGCCCACGTCGACGACCGCGAGGTCACCGACCGCCTCGGCCAGGAGCTCTGCGGCGAGCAGGACCGCGCCCGGCGTGGGCAGGATGCGCCCGCTCACGAACTCGCCGATGCGCTCCATGCCCGGCGCATGCGTTATGTGCTCCTCGAACGCGTCGTGTATCGCGGCACGCGCGGGGAGGATGTTCAGTTCATCGATACCAGGGTAGACGTTGGCTGTGACACGAACCCGGAAGCCCGAGCGCTCGAGCACCTCGCGCGCTTCCGGCGCGACGAGCGAGTTGCCCGCGTACACGACGATCGGGCGCACCGCGAGCTGTGCGAAGCGCTCCGCGTTGAAGAGCACCGTCTCGACATCGCCGCCCTCGACGCCGCCCGCGAGCAGCATGAGTCCGGGCCGCACCTCATCGATGTGCGCGAGATCGGCGTCGCGCAAGCGGCCCGCCGTTGTGTGCTCAACGACACCGCCCGCGCCCAGTGCGGCTTCTCGGGCAGCCATCGCCGTCATCTTCTGCGTCAGCCCGTGCACGGTCATGCGCAGGCCGCCTGCCGCCGAGGAGGTCGCAAGCGTCACGCCCGGCCCAAGCGGTCCGAGCGCCTCCTCGAGCATCGCGCGCGCGGCGCTCACGCCCACGCCCACGTCTCCCGCGAGCACGCTCGTGGGCGCGAACCCCTGCCCGAGCAGCCGCGGCTCGCCATCGCCGAGCAACCCGTGAAACGCGCTGACCACCGTCGTCGTCGAGCCGATCTCGGCGACGAGCGCGTCGATGCGCCTCGGGGTCTCGGCGGCATCGGGCACGCTAAATGCCCCGCTCGCGCATCGTCTTCACGATGAAGCTCGCCACGTCGATGCCCTTGGTCCGCCGCCCGAACCCGGCATCCATGCCCCACGCCTTCGCCTGCTCGTCGGTGACCTGCGTACCGCCCGCGATGAGCAGCAGCTTGTCGCGCACGCCCTTCTCGGCGGCGAGGTCGGCGAGCTTCTCCATGTTGGTGCGGTGCATGTCGCCATGCGTGATGATCGTGGAGATGAGCACGATCTGCGCGGCGTGCTCGATGGCGGCGTCGAGTACCTTCTCGACCGGCACCGACGTGCCCAGATACGTCGCCGAGAACCCCCACTTCTCGAGGCCGCCGTGCTTGATGTCGACAATCTCGAGCATGCCCACCGAGTGCTCATCCTGCCCCACGGTCGCGGCGACGCAGCGCAGGTTCTTGCTCGCGACGAACTCGCGGATCTCCTCGTCGGACAGCGGCGGCACCGGCTCGCAGATCACGAGATCCGCCGGGTCGATCGCGACGTCGAGCACGCCCTTGATCTCGACCAGCGTGCCCTCGGCCGGGTGCATGACCGCCTTGTGGATGACCTCGACGTCGGTGAGGTTCATCGCGCGGCCGAGCTCGAGCGCGGCGGCCTCGGCGTGGCGCTCGCCGGCAGGGAGAAACATCGTGACGGCCACATAGCCGTCGCCAGCCCACTCGACCTCGGGTTTGATGAGTCCCTTCTCGCGCAGTTCTGCAGTCTGCGCAAGCCGCACATCGGCGTTGTCTTCCGGGTCGAGCTCGTCGATGAACGGGATCTTCTCGGGATCGCACAGCGTGCAGCCGCCGATCGCGTGGCACGGCTTCTCGACACTGCGCGGCAGGTGGTTGTCGCCGAAGTGGTGGCAGACCGGCGCGAGGTAGTCGTCGGCCCGCGGCACGATCGTGCCCACACCCAAGCCGCCGTCGGCGGTTCGTCGGATGCCGTCGTCGTGCGTCTCGGGATACTCGCCCGAGTCGACGAAGTACGCCTCCTCGACGCCGGCGAAGTAGCCGCCGTCGGCGAGCATCGCCTCGAGAAAGAGCACAGCGCGCTCCTTGAGCTCGCGGATGCGGTTACGCAGCTCCGGGTTCTCGCGGTCGAGCTTCACCATCTCGCGCATGCCGTCCATGCCGAGCAGCGACTGCTTGGCGGTGTCGACCGCCGCGATGTTGTTGTAGTGCCACGGTACGTTGCGACCCTCGTCGGGCGTGATGGTCGACTGGATGTCGGCGCTCGTCAACCGCGAGATCACGAGGTTCATCACATGCGACACCGTCGCGTCGCGCGCGTCGGACTCCATGTAGCGGGTGTTTTGCTGCGCGCGCATCTTGTACTCGCCGAACAGGTCCCTGAGCGCCACCGCGTAGGGCAGGTCCATGCGCATGCACGGCGCCGGTGCGGCATCGGGCGGCACCGTCGAGAGCGCGATGTCTTCCTTGGGCATGCCCACAGCCACCGAGAAGGCGCAGTTGATCGCGTGCTGCACGAGCAGCTCGGGCATGACCTTCCACGCGCGCACGGCGGTCGCGTTCGCGTTGTGCGCGCCGTCGATCTGCAGCATGCGCACCGAACGCATGATGCGCTTGGCGACCGCCGCATCGACGAACGAGCGGTACATGTTGATGTTGCGGTACAGCACGTTGTACTGCGGGTCCTGGTGGGCGCCGTTGACGCCCTCCTCGGCAAACATGACGGCGATCTCGGGACCGGCGACGCCGCTCACGTAGCTGTGGTAGTTGATGGGCCGGCCGACCTCGTCTTCGATGAGATCGAGCGCCCGGCGCGTGAGGCGGCACTGTTTGCGGGTGACGGCAATGCCGCCCACACCCTCGGGCGTCCCCTCGAGCAGCCCGTCGATGTGCGACTGCCCGGCGGTTCGGATGACCATCATGTGGTCGGCCCCGTGCCAGGCGGCCATGCGCATGCGGCGCACATCGTCTTCGGGGCGCCCCGAGGCGATCTCCGTGGTCACGACGCAGTCCGGCTGCGGGTCGATGTTGTCGAAGTAGTGCGCGGCTGGCAGCGGGATCGAGTTCGCCAGCCCCTCAGAGGTCTCGCGGTAGCAGAACTCGTAGAGTCTCTGGTCGGTGACCTGCTTACGCCACGTCCAGCCCTTGCGGCGCGGATGATAGGTCGCCAGCCCGTCGAGCAGCGCAGCGACGTCGAGCTTCTCGTTCGGCTTGAGGGGCGGCAGCGTCTCGCTCATCGGGCGGCCCCCCACTTCTCGTCGACGACAGCCCACGCGCCGGCATCGCCGTCCGCAAGCAGCTTCGCCGCAGCGAGCGCGTCCAACTCGAGCGCCTGCATCACCACAAGCACCACATGCCCCGCCCCATGGCCCAGCAACCCTCGCGTCTCGACCTCCGAGACGACCGCCACGCAGGTGGGCGTGTCGATTCCCATACGCATCAGAACCGACCGCTCAACGGATGGTGATGTGTGCGTGCGCGCAAGCTCGACAAGCGGATCGACGATCTCTTGCGTGAGATGCCAGAAGCGCATCTTCAGCTCCTCATCGGTGAGTCCCATGAGGTACTGGTGCGCGTGCTCGAACGTGTCCTCGCGGACCATCAGTCAGGCCTCCTCGTCGGCATGTATACAGAATGCGCGTCTGCTGATGCACTCAGCATAGCGTCCGCCTTCCTCGAAGCAAGAGCGCCGCAGGTCGCGAGCGCCCCTCTTGCGTCGCCTCGCGGCGCGGCGTAGGATACCCCATGGGGTATCACCCAAGCGCCACCACGCCCGCCCTTGCCCGCGGGCATCGACCGGCGCCAACGCCGCCCCGCACTTGGCAGCACATCCCGAACGGAGTTGACCCGCATGACCGCTCACGACAGCCACCCCTTCGCTGGTGCGCTTGCGAAGCTCTCCAAGCACCTCGTTGTTCTCATTCCCACGGCGATGCTCGCGGGACTGGCCGCCGGCTACTTCTTCGACCTCTCCGGTCTCAAGTCGGCCGTGTTGCCGCTCACGATGCTCATGGTCTACCCGATGCTCGTGAACTTCCGGCCGGCCCAGGCGTTCAACCTCAAGGACAGCAAGGCCGTCAGCCTCGCGATGGCGCTCGACTTCATCGCGCTTCCCGCGATCGCGTGGGGTATGGCGTTGCTGTTCTTCCACAACCAGCCCGGCCTGTACGTGGGCATGGTGCTCGCCGGCCTCTTCCCCACAAGCGGGATGACGATCTCGTGGACCGGATTCGCGAAGGGCAACGTCGCGGCAGCCGTGAAGATGACGGTCATCGGCCTGATCGCGGCGTCGCTGCTCGCACCGGTGTACCTGTCGGTTCTCGCCGGCAAAGTCGTCCCCGTGAATATGGCCGAGGTGCTGCAGACCATCCTGCTGGTGGTCGTCGTCCCGATGGTTGCCGGCGTGCTCACACGCGTGCTGTACGTACGCGCCAAGGGTGAGGACTCGTTCAAGCGCAGCATCGTGCCCGTGCTGCCCGGCATCTCGTCGATCGGCGTGTTGCTCATCGTGTTCGTCGCCGTGGGCCTCAAGGCGAAGATGATCGTCGGCAATCCCGGCCTGATCCTCACCATCGCGGTGCCGCTCGTGCTCTTCTACGCCATCAACTTCGTACTCTCGACGGTGCTCGGCAGAAGCCTGCTCCCACGCGGCGACGCGATCGCGGTCGTGTACGGCACGGTCATGCGCAACCTCTCGATCGCGCTCGGCATCGCGGTCGCGCAGTTCGGCCCGGAGGCGGCGCTCGTGCTCGCACTCGCCTACATCGTGCAGGTGCAGGGCGCCGCATGGTACGTGAAGGCCACGGACCGCGTGTTCGGTCCCGCCCCTTCCGAGACACCCGCGCCGCATCCGGCCACGACGACAGCCGCCGCGCCGGCCGCCCCCGCGCGCGCCTGAGTCAGCCGTCTGTGGTGAGGCGCCTGCGCGGCCGCTGGCGCCGTCGGGCCTAGGCGCCCGCAGCTCGCAGACCCGCGATCGCCTCTTCGACGAACGCCGCGTCGCTGTTGGTGTCCTCGGCGAGGAACTCGATGTCCTCGGCGGTGGGCGTATAGCTTTGCGGCGCATGCGAGAGCGCGTTGCGGATGTAGCTCCTGCGCATCTTGGCGATGTCGAAGTCCGTAGCGCCGATCTGCTCGGGCGACTCGGGGATGACGATGACCTTGCCGGGCACGTTGTCGCGCGGATCGCCGGAGCGCACCTCGACGCCTTGCTCGCGCGCGAAGTTCAGCTGTGCCCAGTGGTGCTTGCCGGCGCCGGTGTACTCGGTCTCCTGCACCACGATGGTCGCGTCGCGCGGCACGGTGCGCGCGAGCGCGATGGCCGCGGTCATCGCGGTGTTGCCGCTCGGACCGCGCTCGAGCCCTTCGAGCTTGGCCATCGCCTCGGTCACGTAGAAGACCTCACCCTGGGTCACGGTGAGGTAGCGGTCCATGTAGCGCAGCGAGCGCGCAGCGTTACGGGGCACGTCCGCTCGATCGGGCCAGGTCGCGAACGGCACGCCGAAGCCGGTGTGCCCGGTCGTGAACGACTTGCGGTTGAAGTCGTTGTCGCTCGCCATGTGCAGACCGGATAGATCGACGCTGGCGCTGACGATCTGCGTGCCGGTCGCGCCGGCGCGCTTCAGGCCGCGCGCGGTGCCGGTCGTGTTGCCGCCGCCCGCGTGCGTGACCACGACGTAGTCCGGGTCGCGCCCCGTGCGCGCCCGCACCTCCTCGGCGAGTTCGAGGCCGAGGGTCTCGATGCCGGAGACGCCGAAGCTCGAGTACAGCGAGGCCGCGAAGTAGCCGGTCTCGTCCAGGAGCTCGAGCATGTGGAAGAAGAGCTCCGGCCCCACGGTCATCTTCACGACCTCGGCGCCGAGCGACTCGCAGATGCGCGACTTCTCGACGATCTCGGGCTGGCCCACATGGCGCGAATCGAAGGCCTCCTGGCAGATGATGCACTTGAGGCTCGCGCGGGCCGCCTGGCTCGAGACCGCAGCGCCGTAGTTGCCGCTCGTAGCTGCGATGACGCCCTCGTAGCCTTTCTCGCGCGCGACGTGGATCGAGACGCTCGCGCGGCGGTCCTTGAACGAGCCGGCCATGTTGGCAGCCTCGTCCTTGACGAAGATGCGACCGCCCATGCCGGGCTCGCTGATCGAGCGCACGAGGTCGGTGAGGTTCGTGAGCTCCAGCAGCGGCGTGTCACCCACGCCGCCTGCGCGCTGGATGGCCACGATGTCGTCGAGCGAGTAGCCGTGTGCGGCCATCATCGCGTCGTAGTCGAACGCGATCGGCGAGCGCTCGAACTCGGCGTAGTCCATCCCGAGTGCGCGCTTCATGATCTCGCCCTTGCGCGCCATCACCTCGTCGACGCGGCTCATCGCGCACCGCCGCCCTCGACGGAACCGGCGTCGCCGGCAGCGGAACCCACGCCCGCGCCCGCGCGATACGCCGCGACCCGCGCACGCAGGTCGCGCCCCACGCCCACGATCTCGGCGGGCGGCTGCCCGAAGGTGTGGAAGTACCCGGGCGAGATGGCGGTGAGCCTGCCGGTCACCGTGCGTCCGGCGAGCGTTTCGACCGCGACCTCCTGGCCGATCCCGGCCTCCCCGAGCGCGTAGCCGTTGACCCACACGAGCATGGGCTTCTCGGCGGTCTCGGGCGGCAGGGCGGTGGAGCGGTCGCCGGGCTCGAGCAGCACGCGCTCGACCTCCACCCACTCGCCAACGGAGCAGCGTGCCGGATCAGACATGATGGCTCTCCCTTAGAGGACCGGCGCCCAGAAGCGCGGCAGCGGCATGTCGACCACGGTGACGATGCCGGGCCGAGCCGCGCCGATGAGCGGCAGGTAGTTGCCCACACTGGCGTACGTACCCTTGCCGCCGGGGATCTCAGGCTGGATGGCGAGCGAGATGGCGGGCTCTCCGATGACTTTGATGTAGTCGCCGGTCTCCTGGCCCTCGGCCTCGGGACGGATCTGCTGGGGGTGCACCAACTCGATCTTGAGCTCGTCGCCGCTGTAGCCCCAGCCGATGTGGTGGCAGCCGCACACGTCGCCGGCCGCCACCTTGATGCACGGCGTCTCGCGCGGCACCGCGGTGACGATGGGCGCGCGCGTCTCCTCGATGCGGTCGATCGTCCAGCCGAACGCCCTCGCGATGAGGTTGATGGACTCTTGGAAGCCGATGTGCCCCACGATGGAGCCGTCCGCCACGCCGCGCTCGAACTCCTCGACCGTGGTGCCCACGCCCTGCGAGGCCATGACCGTCGGGCCGAACGGCGAGAGGTCGTTGATGCGCGATGCCTCGATCCGGTCGATGTGCAGGCATACCGAGGAGAGCGCGATCGGCAGCGCGTCGAGTACGAAGCCGGGGTTGATGCCGGTGCCGAGGATGCTCACCCCGTGCTCTCGGGCGAGCGCGTCGAACCTCTCGGCCCACTCCGGATCGCTCGCCCACGGGTACGAGAGCGTCTCGGCGATGCCGATGACATCGGCACCCGCGCGAACGGCGGCCTCGACGGGCTGCGCGATCTCGGCGAGGTTGCTCGCGGTCAGAACGCAGACCACGTCGGGCTTGAGCGCGAGCACCGACTCGAAGTCGTCGGTGATGGCGACCGGGCACTCGCGGCCGACCAGCTCGCCGACCGTGACGCCTTGCTTGCGCGGGTCGATGTCGATCGCGCCGATGAGTTCTACCTGCTTGGGACGGTCGAGGATGTACCCGAGAAGCCCCTGGCCCATCATGCCGGTACCCCACACAGCGACCTTGATCATGCCTGACTCCTCAGTTATCGCAATCCAGAATCGGAACGGTTCTATACATACGATAGCGCAGCGCGCGGCGGAGGTGCTCACGGGGTATCATTTATCGTGGGGAGAATCCGAGGAGGCACGCGTATGGCTCGGCACGCCCAGTCGCAAAGCGGGTCGGACAAGCGCAGTGCCGCTTCGGGCGACGTGTTCCCGGGCACCAGTTCCTCGCACATTCCCGCGGCTCAACTTGCGACGCTGCTCAAGGTGAGCGCGGCGCTCTCCTCCTCACTCGACCTCGCGCACGTATTGCAGACGGCCATCGAGAGCGCCGCCGAGGTTCTCGGCCTGGGTACGGGGGCCATCTACACCATCGACGGCGATGACCTGAGGCTTGGCGCCACCACTCCGCCGCTGCCGCCGGACTTCCCCGATGAACTGAGGTGCGCGCACCTCGCGGACCATCCGCACATCCTCGAGACGATCACCACCGGCACACCGCTGTACGTTCGAGACATCCGCAAGGAGCCTCTCACGGACGGCGAACGAATGGCGGTCGACGGTCGCGGGCTCGTGACGTGCGTCTACGTGCCGCTGATCGCGAAAGAGCTCGTCGAAGGCGTCTTCATCCTCGGCTCGACCGATACGATCTGCGACTTCCCCGACGACCACATGGACCTCACGCGCACCCTGGCGAGTCAGATCGCGATGGCCGTCATGAACGCGCAGCTCTACGACAGCGTGCTGAGCGCGAAACGCGAGGTGGACGCCGCCTACGATGCGACGATCGCCGGCTGGTCCAACGCGCTCGAGATGCGCGACGCGGGCACCGCTGTGCACACGCAGCGCGTGGCCGATCTCACCGAGCGGCTCGCTCGCCGGATGGGCATACCCGAGTCCGAGATGCAGCACGTTCGGCGCGGCGCGCTGCTGCACGACATCGGCAAGATGGTCGTGCCGGACGCGATACTGCACAAGCCCTCGGCCCTCGACGATGCCGAGTGGATCGTGATGCGCCGACACGCCGAGAACGCGAAGGAGCTGCTCAGCAACATCGAGTATCTCGCGCCGGCCGCCGATATCCCCCACTGCCACCACGAGCGCTGGGACGGGCTGGGTTACCCGCAGGGCCTTGCGGGCGAAGACATCCCCATCGCGGCACGCATCTTCGCCGTGATCGACGTCTACGACGCACTCACCTCTGAGAGGCCCTACCGGTCTGCGTGGTCGATAGACGCTGCACTCCAACATATCCGCGCGCAGTCCGGCAGCCACTTCGACCCGGCTGTGGTCGACGCCTTCATCGCTATGGCCGACGCCGGAGAGATCTGACCTCGTCGACCACGTACGGGCGGTCTCTCGGATCGAACCCCGGTGCACGGACCGTAACCTTTCGCATGGTTGGCATGTATCTTGATATCAAGGTACTTCCGATGCCGCCCGAGCGACGTCGATCCCGCCCGACTCGCCACTCGGAGGAACCATGACCCCCGATAACTCAGCCACACGCATGCCTGCGCTCTTCCTCGCACACGGCAATCCGATGAACGCATTGAGCGACAATGACTTCACGCACAGCCTCGCCGCGCTGGCGGCCGACATTCCTTCTCCCGAGGCGATCCTGGTCGTCTCGGCGCACTGGCTCACGCGCGGCAGCCACGTACTGAGCGCAGCACAGCCGCGAACCATCCACGACTTCGGCGGGTTCCCGGAAGCGCTCTACCGGATCGACTACCCCGCGCCCGGCTCGCCCGAGACCGCCGCGCTCGTCAGCGACCTCGCCCCCGCGTTCGTCGCCGACGCATCGTGGGGCCTGGACCACGCGTCATGGACGATCCTTCGGCACATGTGGCCGGCCGCCGATCTGCCGGTCCTCGAGCTGTCCCTCGACATGACGCTACCCGCGCAGGGCCATTGGGAGCTCGGCGAGCAGCTCGCGGGCCTGCGCGACCGCGGCGTGCTGGTTGTCGGAAGCGGCAACATCGTGCACAGCTTCGACGGCATCGATTGGCGCCCGGGCGCCGCGCCCAAGCCATGGGCCGAGGAGTTCGATGCATGGGTCGCCGACGCGATCGTGCGCGGGGACGGCGAAGCGCTCGTCGGCTACGAGTCGGCCGGGACGATGGCGAGACTCTCGGTGCCGACGAGCGACCACTATCTCCCGCTGCTCTACGTCGCGGCGATGGTGGCTGAGGGCGACACCGTGACGTTCCCGTACGCCGGAATCGACATGGCCAGCATGTCGATGCGCTGCGTCCGGTTCGGCTGAGGATGCCCCGCTGCATGACGTACGGGCGGAGCGCCTCCCGCCGATGAGACCGGAGGCGCTGCGCGCACGATGGCTCGCTGCGCTAGTAGTCGACGTGGGCCCCGTCGCAGAACGGCGGGTTCTTGGTCAGGCCGCAGGCGCAGACGGCGATGGGGGTCACGCCGTCTGACTCGAATGCGAGCGGCGTGAACTCGGTGCCGACGTGAGAGCCGTCGCAGTAGGGCGGGGTCTTGGTCTGACCGCACTGGCACCAGTAGTGCGTACCCTCGGGCAGAACGCCGACCGCCGGCTTGGTGAGATCGGTGGCTTTGTCGAACCGCATCTGGGACCTCCTCGGAACGGTGGACGCCGCGAGCGCGGCGTGACGTGAACATACCCAGAATGTTATCTTGATATCAAGCTAACTGCGAACTTGGATGGGGCGAAGCATCGTCCCGCCCAGCCAGGAGCAGCGATGAGCGACAGACCGAACGCCCCGACCTTGTGGCTCGCCCTCATGCACGCGCACGCCGCGATGGACCGCGCTGCACAGGCATCGATGCGCCACACCGGCCTGTGCTACACCGACTTCGCAGTTCTCGAGTCGCTGCTGCACCGCGGCCCGCTGCCGGTCAACGCGATCGCCACCGACATCCACCTCACGAGCGGCTCGATGACGACCGCCATCGACCGCCTCGTCGCCCGAAGCCTCGTCGAGCGCGCCGAGAACCCCGCAGACCGCCGCAGCCGCCTCGTCAGGCTGACCTCGGCAGGGCGCGAGCTCATCGAGGCATCGTACGGGAAGCACGCCGCCGACCTCACCGCGATCGTGAACGCCGGCCTCACCCCCGCCGAGCAGGGCGAGCTGTTTGCGCTGCTGCGCAGACTCGAGCGCGCCGCGCGCGAGCGCAACGTGGGCGGCGGCGCCGCAGACTGAACCGGCATCCCCCGGCGATCACTCCGTGTGACGCCGCGCTCACGCGGACACCGGCGACAAGGAGAGGGGCGGACCGGCATCCCGGCCCGCCCCTCTCGGCGGTTCGTGCGTGATCGACGAGCTACTTGATCAGATTGAGCAGGTTGTTGCGGCCGGTCTCCGTGACTGAGGAGGTCGGGCCGAACAGGTACCCACCGATCAGGTCATCCTTGTTGGTGGTCAGGTACGTGGCCGTCGGCAGCGGGACGGTGTTGCGATACGTCCCGAGGAACGGTGCCTCGCGCTTGCCGAGATACCCACCGATGCCCGTGGTGTAGCCCATCGTGTAGGCGAACCCGACGCGCTCGCTCGCGAGCCAGCCCTCCGCCTTCGCACGCGTCGCGAACTCCGCGGCGGTGGCGTGCCAGCCAGGTCCGCCGATGCGATCGCCCGGAGCCACGCCGAGCGTGGTGGCGACGTCGGTCGTGACCACCGCGGTATCGCCGATGACGTAGCGCTTGGCAAGCCCGAGGTCGGTCAGCGCAGCGGACGTGACCGCCGGAACGGAAGCGGTCTTCGTGTAGAGCAGCGGGATGTGACGGCTCGCCGAGACGACAGACGCCGCGACCGCGTCGGGCAGGTTGCTGTCACGCGACGCCGACGACACGAACGTCGAGGTGGCGGCGGACGAGCCCAGCACCGACTTCATCCGGCGCGCGACGGCGACGGCAGTGCCGTACCGGTCCGAACCCGAGACGCGGTCGACCGACGAGACGCCCGGCACCTTCTTGAGAGCCCGGATCACCGAGGTGGAGACCCCGGCCTTGCCGCCCACCACGTGCACCTTCAAGCCGTTCGGCATCGCCTTGAGCGCCTTGCGCACGTCGGCACGCAGGTAGCCCTTGGCCGAGAGCAGCAGCGGCGCATCGTACGCGCCGGCCAAGCCGGCCGCGGTCGCAGCTTCGAACTTCGCGGTTGATGCGATGTCACCGCTCGCGATGACGACGTGCTTCACACCCGTCCACTTGGGATACGCGAGCTTCGCGCTCTTGAGGGTGTTCGTGTACCGGTCGCCCGGGAACCGCGCGATCGACTTGAGCGCGAACGTCGCGTCGATCGTGTGGTCGGCGGAGATGTCCTCGAACTTGTAGGCGCGCAGGCGGCCCTGCGACACGCCGTCGATCTTCACGTCCTTGATGTAGTAGCCGTAGTCAGGCGTGATGGTGAACGTCGCGCTGTCCGAGCCATCGTTGAGCCACTGCACCGTGTCGGGCGAGATGGTGCCGCCAGGCCCGGCGCTCGGCGTGATCGTGAACGTGTCGAGTTCGAAGATGACGTCGATGGTGTGGTTCGCCGAGACGTCGTTGAAGGTGTAGCTGTTCTTGCTCTCGACCTTCGCGCCGTCGACCGTGAGCAGGGCCACGTGGTAGCCCTCGTCCGGCTCGATGTTGAACGTGATGTCAGAGCCTGCGAGCACCGTCTGGGTGGTGTCCGCGGTGATGTGACCGTGCGCGCCACTGGACGGCACGATGGTATACGCGTCCGGCGCGAAGAGCGCCCACAGCGTGTGGTCGCCGTCGACGGCGGTGAACTTCACCGTGTCGGTGACGCCGATCGAGACGCCGTCGATGAGCACGTCATTGATCGTGTAGCCCGGATCCGCCGCGATCGTGTAGGTCGCGCTGTCGGAGCCGGCCGAGAGCGTGGTGATCGCGCTCGGGTCGATGGTGCCGCCCACGCCGGAGGTCGGCGTGATCATGTACTCCGAGAAGTACATCGACGGACCGACCGTGACCGCGTTCGACATCGTCTCACCGGCCGCGTTGAGCACGAACACGCGGTAGCGGTAGGCGGTGCCGACCTCGGTCGTGGTGTCCTCGTACGAGGTCACGTTGGCGAGCGGGTTCGCGATCGCCGTGTAGGTGCTCTCCACACCGGCGGAGTCGACGGTCGCACGCTCGATGCGGAATCCGATCTCATTGGCCGGATCTCCCCAGACCGCAGGATCGTCACCCGGGGTCTCATCGGTCCAGCGCAGGTCGATGGGCGCACCGGGCACGCCGGTCGCCGCAAGCGACGGGCTTGCCGCCAGCGAGCGATCGACCCACAGCGACATCGGCCGCATCATGTCCATCTCTTCGTGGCTCAGGATGTGGCAATGCCACACGTACTCCCAGCCGAAGTTGACGACCTCGTTCTTGACGGGCGTCGTGTACGGCTGGCCCGTGACCGGGTTGACCCGCGAGAAGCCCATCTCCGAGCCGATCGGCAGCGACGGGTTGAGCGGACGCTTGCTGTCCCACAGGCCGAAGTTCATCTTCGGCGCGACCGGACGAAGCGCCACGATCGTGTCCTCGAGCGGGCTGACGCGGACGGTGTCCTTCCAGCCGAGCTCGTTGTCGTCAGGCGTCCGGATGAAGCCATCCCACCCGACTCGGTTGATGAGCTGCACGTCGAACAGGTGGAAGTGGACGGGGTGGGTGTCCACGCCGTTGTGCGTGATCTTCCAAATCTGCACGCCGTTCTCGTCGACCGGTGCCAACGGCGTCATGGCGTCGTCGAGCAGCTCGGTCGCCGGGTCGCTGAAGCTGTACAGGATGAAGTTGGGGGCGCCGGGAACGCCGCTGGGACGCTCGAGGCCCAGCTTCGCGCTCATACGCCCGTAGTCGGGATCGAACGTCTCGCCCTGCTCGTCCTGGATGGCCTTGGCGCCGAGAGGAATCGACACGACGTCGCCGCGCAGTGTCTCGAACGACATGGACTGCTGGTAGATGCGGACGTAGGGGTCCTCGGTGTAGGGCTGGTTGTACGCGGAGTTGTACCGCGCGTCAGGGACGATGAGCGGGTTCTGGCCGGACTCGAACACGCCTTCACTCGAGTTGGTCGAGCGGAACGCGTCGTTGAGCTTGTCCAGATCGAAGGCGGGCGCCGGCGTGGCCGCCGCGACCGTGATCTGCATCAGCGTGCGCGTGTTGGGCCCGTAGCCGGGCTTGGTCGGCTTCGTGCCGCCCGTCTCGGTGAGGTCGGGACCGCCGGTGAAGTAGTCGGTCCGCTGATCGAGCGCCGGGAACGCGGTCGGCGCGTCGTTGTAGAGGATGATCGTCTTGCCGGCGTACTTCGAGAAGTCGACGATCACGTCGGCACGCTCGGCGCTGCCCAGCAAGAGGCTGTGGTCCTGGACGTTGCCCGCGTTGAACACGGTAGGATCGCGCACCCAGGTGACCGGCTGGTTGGGGACCACGGCCGGCGCGGGGAGGAACCCGCCCTCGGTGCCGATCTGGATCCAGTCCGGGCCTGCGGTCGCGGGATCCGGCACACCGCCCAGACGGCCGTCGGTCGGCCACAGCTCGGGGTAGCCCGGCGTCTCAACGGCGGGGACCATCTTCACTTCGGTGTTCTTGCGGCCGTCGGCGGTCTTGACGCTGGGATCGGCCACGTACATCTGCAGGTTGAAGAAGCGGTCATTCGCGGCGTTGAGTATCCGCATGCGATACGACTTGGGCTGAACCGTCAGCTTGGGATACGGCGTGCCGTTGATGAGCGGCGTGTCGTTGTAGTTCTCCATGCCCATCGACGGGTTGGGCGTCGCCGGCATCAGCGGCGGCTCCCAGGGTGCGTTGATGGGGTCGTAGTACGGGTTGGAGGTCGGCGGATGCGAGATCGCGGTGACAGGCGGCCAGAACCAGGGGCCGTAGTGCCAGCGGCCAGTCGGGTTGACTGCATCAGGCATCGCGGGGTTCTGAGCGGGAACGTAGACGTGCGGAACCCACAGGTCACCGGTCTTAGGCGTACGGATGCCGGTCGAGGCGTCCTTGGAGCCGGTGCCCCAGTTCCAGGTGGGGTCGGTCGTCGCGATGGTGGAGGCGTCGACGAACGTCTTGTCCTGGATGATCAGCGGGATCTGCTCGGCGGGGACAGCGCCGCTCTCGACGAGCTTGTCCTCGGTCTCATCGGTGATCATGTAGCCGGCTGCTTCACCGGCGTACACGTTGAGGCGCGTGATGCCGAAGCTGTGGTCGTGGTAGAACATCAGCCGCGCGCTCTGCTGGTTCGTGTAGAAGAAGGTCATAGACCCGTCGCCGGGATCGGGCATGTCCGGCACGTTCTTGACGCTGACACCCTTGGGATACGGCGTGTCCTCGCCAGCCGGGGTGATCCACTGGTGCGGCGTGCCGTCGCTGATCCACGGGCTGATACCGCCGTGCAGATGCAACGTGGCGCGGTTCTGGGTGTACTTCTCACCCGGGATCGGTCCTTCACCGGCGCCCATGACGGACTCGTCGACCGGGATGAACAGGTCGCCTGCCTCGCCCGTGGGAAGCTTGTTGGTGAACTTGATGCGGACCGGACGGTCCTTGCGCGCGACGATGAACGGGCCAAGGTAGTGGATCGGATCGGGCTCGACCGTGTTGTTGCCCGCGCCGTCGGTGCCCTTGTTCACCTGCACGTAGCCGCGCAGAGTCGTCGGCGGCAGATCGGAGTGCAGCTTCTCCTCGAACTGCCGTAGCTCGATCTCGTAGTAGTCCGAGCCGGGGTACGTCTTGGTGTCCGGCTTGGCCACCGAGATGAACTGGCCGAGGTTGTTCGCGCCACTCGCACCGAGACCGGGCAGCCCATCGACGAACTTGCGGATGAGCGGGCTGTACGCCCAGTTGGGAGTGGAGCCGAAGTAGTCCGGAATACCACCAGGCCCAGGCGCGGGCACGGCAGCCAGCGCGCGGCTGGACTCAGTCGGCGACGCCGCAGCGAGACGCTTCATGATGCGCATCTTCGCTGCAGAGGCCTCGCGCTGTGCCTGCGTCACCGGACGCTGCTTGCGGATCCTCTCGACAGCGGCCTTCGTCTGAGCTTCCGTGGCAGCGGGAGCTCTGTCGGCCGAGTCTGCGAACACGTTGGGTGCGATACCCAACACCAGTACCGTGACAAGGAGCAGCGCCGCTACGGCGGCCCCCCGTCCTGCAGGCCGTCTACCCATAACCCTGTCCCCTTCCGAGTCTGGCTTTGCAACGCTGAACTCGCGTCCTTAGCACACGCTATCTTACGCCCTTGTACGGGGCGAATGGAAGATGGATACCCAGGTGGACCGGGTTGCGAAACGTTACTTGATGGAAATCGTATCGCCGACGATGACACCGGCGGACTTGTACGGCTGATCGACCGAGGCGAACTGATCGGCGGGATTGAACTCGAGGACGCCCGGCTGACCACGGTCGGCGATGATGGTGACGGCGTACTCGCCCGGCGTCACGCCCTTCACCGGGACCTGTACCTCTTGCGACTCGCCTGCGGGTCGGAACTGGGTGCCGACGCTCTCCCCCAGCAGGCCATCCTCGACTCGGTTGACCGAGACCCACGCCGCTCCGGGAAGCAGCAGGTAGTCGATCACGATGGTGTCGTTGACGACCGACTGGTCCTCGACTCGCATCAGGGCAGCGTTGGCGAGGGCCTCGACCCCGAAGGCCGTCAGGGGAATCTGCTGTCGGATGGGCACGCCGCCCGCGACCACCGGCTTGTCGAGACTGAGCTCCGGCCGGTCCGGATCGTAGTCGAAGGCATCCTTGGTGCCTTTGTCGACGTGCAGCACGATGTCGACGACCGCGGCGTCGACCGAGGTCAGCTTCACGGCCACATCAGTGTTCTTGCCCTTACGCACCGGGGCGGTGCCGAGCACGATCCCCGGGGGCGCGGCCGAGTGGACGACAACCCAGCCGTCCGCGGGCGCGATGACGCTTTCGACGAGGACGCCAGTAGGGGTGGAGGCGTTGGGCCCGATCGTGATCGACGCGCTGTCCGCCGCCGCGACCACGCCGGACATGGCGTCCATCGCACCGCCCGAGCCGCCCATGCCCCCGCCCATGCCACCGGCGGGCGCGGCCGCGGGGGGCTCGGAGTCAGCGGTGCTCGAGCACCCGGCAGTAGCGAGCGCCAGTGCGAGGATGGCGATTGCGAGTAGTCGGCGAGTCATGGCGCTCCGTTCGAGGTGGCTCGTTCGGGGTACGTGTGGTACTTCCCCGGCGGCGGCAAGGACCTACCGCACCATATTCGCAGCCGAAGCAGCGGCGGCGCTACCGGAACCAGCGGATCACGAGGTTCAGCAGCAGCGTGAGGACGATCGAAACCACGATCGACGTCGTGATGGGGATGAAGCAGCCCCACCCCTCGCCCGAGAGCTTCAGGTCGCCCGGCAGCGAGCCGAGACCGAGCCGCCCGCCGATGAGGAACAGCACGCCGGCGATAGCGAGCACCAGCGCGAGCAGCAGCATGGCGAGGCCGAGCGTCTGCATGGGGTCCCTCGGAGGCCTGGGGTCGTCATCGCTCATCGGGGCGATTGTAGCGCGTGGACTCGAGGGATCGGCGCCGGGCCTTGCGATGCCGACGAGCTCTGTCGATACGGAGGCCGCGATCTGGTCGCGACGATCACCTTCTGTGCCGGTCTAGCCGCCGGGGGCCCAGACGGCCGCGTTCTCGCGCGCCCACTCGGCAAGCGTGCGTGGCTGTCGTCCCACCAGCTTCGCGAAGGTGTCCGTGGTGCCGGCGGCCATGCCGAATCTGGCGATCGCGTAGATCGAGCTCATGACGCTCACGAAGTCGTCGTCGTGACCGTATTCCTTCATCCGTGCCTTGAACTGCTTCGCGGACGGGCACGGGTACGAGATCTCACGCTCGCACGCGCTCGTCAGCACGGCGGCGACCTCTTCGTAGGTCAGTGCTTCGCTGCCGGTGATCTCGTACGCTTGGTGGTCATGTCCCGGTGTCGTCAGGCACACCGCGGCCGCCGCAGCGACATCGACCGCGTCGATGAAGTTGGTACGGCCCCTCCCGGCAGGGACGAAGATCTCCCCTCGGTCTCGTACGTCCGCAAGGTGCGTGGTGGTCAGGTTCTGCATGAAGAAGCTCGGGCGCAGGAACGTCCACGCCAACCGACTGCGCTTCAACAGCGTCTCGATGCCGTGGTGCGGGACGAAGATGTTCTGCCCGGCGCCCTGGACCGACAGGAAGACGACCTGCCTCACGCCCGCCCTCTCCATCGCGTCGATGAACGGTCGGAACGCCTTCGCGCCCGACATGTGAGGCGGGCGCATGAAGAAGACCCGGTCGACCCCTTCGAGCGCGGGACCGAACGCCGACGCGTCGCCGAAGTCGAACGCGACCGCGCCGACCCCCGGGAACATGTCCCCGCGGCCGCTGCGGCTGGCGACTCTGACCGGCTCGCCCTTGGCCAGCAGCTCTCCGACAAGCTCGGAGCCGACGTTCCCGCTGGCACCGGTGACCAGGACGGCGCTCATCCGAGCCTCACGTCCTGCGCCCACGCGGCAATCGCGTCCCAGTCTCTGCAGTCGCCTTCACCCGCTCCGCCAAAGACCCGAAACGCCCATTTCAGGAGGAAGTTGGTATCCTCGTCCGGGCCCTTGGCGCCGACCACGATCAGCTGCCAGGCCTGCATCCTCAACACCACGCACTCCCCCTCATCGGTTACTCGGCCGTCTCACCCACTGCGCCTCCACCCACGTTCACCAGCAGGGTGCCGGCGACAAGACCCGTCCCCAGAAGCAGCGGCCCCCAGATCGGCAACTCACCGGGCGCCTCAACGAGGCCGCGCTGAATGGCGATGACGGAGTTCACCGAGAGCACCAGTAGGTACAAGGCGGCCTGGATGCTCCCCAGCGCAGCGATCACGTATCCCCAGGCTCTCCGGCGGAAGAGCAGGTAGCCTCCCAGCGCCAGGACGGGAACCATCGTCGTCAGATCCAGGGCCGCGACGAGCTGGAATGCGTCGGGCTCGACGGGTGTGGGTCGTCCGGCGAACGCGTACGCCGCCCACGTGCCGATCCAGACTGCCGAGAGCCCCGCTGCCGTGAACATCAGGTAGCCTCCCGCGAGCCGCACGGGCGTCCTCGCGGCGAACCGGGCGGCGATGGCCCGCGCATCGATATCCACGAGCAGCATGACGAGAGCAGCTACCGAGGCGATCGCGCAGACGACGTACAGCGCGAAGAAGCGGTTCAGCGCAGCGCCGAGAAGATAGTAGGCGTAGTTGTAGGCGGCGTAGGCGAGCATTCCCGCCCAAAGCAGCACGCCGCGCGTGGACCCGCGCATCGCCAGCACGAGCGCCGCGATCAGAAGCGGCACGGCGAGCACGAGAGTCACCCAGTCGTTGCCCCACCACGTAGCGACGATCCAATCGGCATCGCGGTACTCGCCGCTGAAGACGAGTCCGAGAAACGCCTGTATCGCCATGAGCACGAGTAGCAAGATGGAGAGCGGCCTGGCGCGGTACTGAGGACTCATCCACGGCCCCCGTCGACCAGGACGCCCGTGCAGAACATCTCGACGAGCTGCCGGATGACCTCATCCTGGGTCTCGCCGGACCGATTGCCCAGGTGCAATATCTCCCGAGCGATCACTTGCGTCGACGTCATCGCAAAGAACGCCTCGGCCATCACCCACGGATTCAGGTCGGCCCGGACCTCCCCGGTTGCCTGGCGGTCCCGTAGGAAGTGAGCGAGTCCGTCCAAGTTGCGGTGAGGGTTGTTCCCCATCACCTCGGCGATCTCCGGCGAGTTCGAAGCCTCCATCACCAGGCGCATCGCCGCCACACCGTAGCGCTCGGCACCGTCGAACTCCATGCTCGCCCGCGCCTCCAGCGTGCTCCTGACATCGCCTGTCTCGGCGACCAGGTCCACTGCCATGCCGGCCATGTTCCCCGCCCACTGCTTCGCGAGCGCGGCGAGCAGGCCCTGTTTGCTGCCGAACCTGCGAAAGAGAGTCACCTCGTTCACGCCGGCACGCTCCGCGATCGCGGAGGTCGTAGTGCCCTGGTAGCCGCGCTCAGCGAACAGGTCGGCGGCGGCGGCGAGGATCGTCTCTTCTGGAATCGGCGGTCTGGGCATCTGGGCAGGAGTCCAATGGGACGGGTTACTGTAAGCGTGTACTTGCTTTATCCTATCCACGCATCACTTTGTGGTCAACGGACGCCGCGCTCATCCAGGAGGAACGATGCCCGATGCATCCCCGGTCGCTACCACCGCCGGCCCGACTCAGGACTTCAGTCTCCTGTTTCGTCTCGGGGCGGTAGCCGCTGCCGCGACCGTTGGCGTGACCGTCATCCAGATCATCTTGGGAGTTCTGTGGCCGCCACCGGAGTTCGCTCCGACCGCAGCGGCGACCACCGCCATTCTTGAGATGGCGAAGCTGGACCCGCTGCTGACCTTCTTGAAGCTCGACGGGTTGATGATCCTCGACTACGTGCTGCTCGCAGTCGTCTTCTTGGCGTTGCTGGCGGCGCTCTACCGCGAGAGCCCGTCGCTCATGCTCTTGGGAACCGCGTTCGCGATGATCGCTATCACGCTGTACTTCGCGACGAACCCTGCTGCGACGATGCTGGTCCTGGCTGACCACTACGACCCATCCGGTGCGGCCGCGCAGAATGCCGGGCTCATCGCTGCGGGCCAGGCGGCACTTCTCGACTTCCAGGGCACCGCGTTCCTGCTGCACTACGTGATGATGGGCATCGCCGGCATGATCGTGTCCGCGGCGATGCTCGGAAGTGCCGTGTTCTCACGCACCACCGCGATTGCGGGGATCCTTCAGGGCGCGATGATGCTTGTGCCGGTGACGTTTGGGACCGTGGGGCTCATCTTCGCCGTGGGGTCACTGGTGCCGTTCACAGTGTGGTTCGTGCTCATTTCGCGTACGCTGTGGCGGTTGCGCACGTAGGGTTGGCCCTGATTGACTCCCGGTCCACTTCAATTGGCGTGAGAGCGACCGTCGCGGCTGGACCGGCACAGATTCACCGCGCGTTAGCGGATTCCCGAACCCTACGAGCGTGCGAATGCGAGCAGTGGCCCATAGTCGTACTCGTCGTCCGCCTTCTGCAAGGCGCGCAGGTAGGCGGATCGGGCCTCCGCCGTCCCCGTCAGGTCTGCTTTCCCCCATGTGAAACGACGACCCCCCAAGGCGACGACCAGGAGATCGGCCGCCAACCTTGCATGGCGTCCGTTACCGTTAGGAAAGGGGTGGATCTGGACCAGCCGATGGTGGAACCACACGGCAATCTCGTCTGCTGCGGCAGCAGCATCAGGTGATGCCTGTATGCGCACCACCGCGTCAGCCAACAGGTCCCGGAGTTGGACGGCAATCTGGCTCGAACATCCGTCTGTGGAGCTGTCGGATGACTTCCTCAGACAGCAGGGAAACCGCGGTCCACTTCTGGCCGAACGCCCATAGCGCCGCGTCAGCGATGTTCTCTTGCTCGACCTCATTCAACTCAGCACGGTTGCTCACCGACGTTGGAATGAGCCCGACGATCTCGTCGGGCCCTAAGGGGGTCGCACCATCCGGTTCAACCATCAGGTCCGTCAGACCGCTCACTGCTCATCCCAACTGTCCGACCAGAGGCCACGGGAACGGATGATCTCGTCTATTTGCCTTTGGCGTGAGCGCTCCGACCATTCGGACTCCTTCGCTTCGAGCCGCATGGTCTGGTCCGTATGGCGCTGGAGATTGGCCCAGATGTACTCCGCTCTGCGCGACACCGTCTGCTCCAAGGTGTCACGAGGTATCAGGGCATACACCAGGGTACAGTCCATCGCCTCGGCGGCTCGCCTGAGCGTGGACAGACGGATGCCGCCCTCCCGCTCATTCGCTTCGAGCTCGCTCACGGTGGCCCCACTTACGCCCATCCGCCGGCCCAGTTGCGCGACAGTCAAGCCCAGGGCATCGCGGATGGCACGGATCCAGCCCGCGCGCGGTGGGGCGAACGCCGATGGCGGCGGCAATTCCCCGAATCGCTTGTCCAGCATCTGGCGAGCTCGGTCCGCCCTCTCGCTCTTGTTCACAGGTTTCTCCCTGTCATAGTCAGAATTCTCGACAGATTATAACCTGTCGGCAAGTGACTATACAACAGGTTATTACCTATCGCGATTGCTTCAGTTGACAGGCTACTACCTGACGCGTCCTGCATCGGGCCGAGCACTGCAGGTTATCTCGCGCTCCAAGGAACTCTACCGCGGCGGCACAAGCGACTGTGAGCCACTATCGAGGGCTGGTCCGTCGGGGTAGGCACCCGAAGGGCAGCGACAAGCCTGCGCTCAGACCCCGCACTCTTCCCGCAGCAGCCTGAGCACCTCGACCGTTGCCCAGGTGTCCAGCCTGCAGTAGTCGAGCAGTTGCCGGCGAATCTCGGCTTGGCGCTCCGCTTGTGTGTCTGGCCGCATGTACTCGAGGAGCATCATGGCTGCCTCGTCGCCCTTCGCCACGCCCTCCAGGTCGTCATACGAGATCACCGACGACTGACCATCGTCGTCGAGGTGGTCGTTCTTGCCTCCGGGGACGAGCACCGGGTAGACCTTCTTGATGCTCCAGCGACCGTGGAAGTCCCGGTCGAAGACCCAGTCGTTGACCGCCTTGCCCAGATCTTTCAGCCGCGGCACGAGCGCCTCAAGACGCGCTCGATACTCGGCATACCGAGGGTTCTCAGCCAGCGATCGAATCACCGTTCGCTCGTACGCACTCCAGTGAATGATGTCGCCTTCCTCGCCGAGGTCTCGGAGCATCTTCTCGATCAGTGTTCGCCGAGGGTCGTCGTCTGCAGGGTCCGCGATGAACTCGAGGTGTTCGGGCTCGCCGTCCTCGCCCTCTACGTGGATCGAGTACTGCAGCGGCACGACCTCGAAAGGGTGCGTGTTCAAGACAATCGGGAGCGGCGCGCCCACGGTCTCGAAATCGAGATGGCGCATAGGGAACTTCAGTGATCCGATCCACTCTGGGCACTCTCCGAGGATGATGCGCTCGCCGGTCACCGTGGCCTTCCAGGTGTTGAACCACTTGGGATGAACTTGCGCATCTCCCGCCTTGCAGAGCAGCCGGGTCGCCTCGACCTCGTCGAGCTCGAGAAGGGAGACGTAGCCGCATTCAGTCACCTGCTTGTGCATGCCCACGCCGCGCCTGCAGTCGGGCAGCTCCTCGATCGGGTGCTCTATCGAATGGTCGACAGCCGGACAGACATCCAGATACGGGCATTCGTAGGGGTCCTTGTGCTTGACGTCGTCGGACACCGCGGGTGGCGCGTCGGACCCCAGGACTCGAAGCAGCCGCCCCACGTCCGTCTCGATCACGCTCTGTATCTCGTCCGCAGCGTCGGTGAGATCCTCCTCCGAGAAGAGGGCCTCGAGCTCGTACGGCCCGCCGGCCCACACATACTGACTGCTGAGGTGAACCAGCCCTACGAACGTTACGTCGAGCCCTGCTCCGCGCACCACCCACGTCTGAACGGCGGCATCTAGCAGATGCTTCTTCTGCTCATACTTCGAGGTGGACTTCACCTCGTGAAGCGCGAACGTCCCGTCGTTAAGCCGTTCAAGGACGTCGACTCGTACCTTCACTCCCCCGAAAGTGAAAGCAGCCTCGTGGATGATGCGCGCGCCTTTCGCAAGGGCCACAGCGGTGTCGTTTGCTGCCTTCTCGTGTTGCGTGTGGTCATCCGTGATGCGAACGCCCGGCGGGCGACCAGCATCGAGCTCGCGCCGGTCCCATCGCTGACGAGCCAGCTCGCCGACCTCGTTGCCTGTCGCGAACAATGCTTGGACGAACGGAACCGGCTCCGGCCGCGGAAGGTCCGTTCGGACTTCGAGCCACACATACAGAGGGCACTGCATCCCGTGGACGAACTTGGATTTCGAGAGCGGCGAATATGACCTCAGTGGACGAACCGCGTACGCGCTAGCTGACATCGACGACCTCCCCAAGACGCCTCAAGCCACAGCATAGCTGTCCGCATAGGCCGATTGGGAGCAACGGCAAGGAGCGCGAGAATCTCAGAGCAGAAACCGCGCGATAGGCTGACCTGACCTTCGGGCTAATGACCCGATGGGGACTACAGCTGGGGCTAGAAGCTCAGGAGCGCACACCACGAATGTAATAGCTCCCTGGAAAGAGCTGCTCGAGCGACGCCTCAAGCGCCTTGCCGTCAACGATTGTGACTCCGGTGATCCGCGCCTCGGAAATCCCTTGCGGTGTGAAGTATGAGGTCGTGACAACCCAAGCATGATCCGCATTTCGCGATCGCCTATTGCTGTCAACCCGCTGGATGGGTGCCGAACCAATGCCGTTCGTCGGCTGGTACCGCTTGCATTGGATGAAGTGAAGCTCACCGTCCGCACTCGTGGCTATGAGGTCGACGCCCCTGTCACCAGCACCGCCAATGGAGTGGATATTCTTGAAGCCGCGTGCGGCGAAGTACATCCCAACGAAATCCTCAAACTCATACGGGGACAGTGAAAGCAGGTCGGTTCTGCCCTCCTGTACAAGTGAGTTGCCGCCAGTTCGGATTCTGAATGCCTGGCCGTCCTCTGTGGGTTCAGCGTGCGCTAGCAGTAGCTCCGGCACCAGCCGCTGAGACTCGTCCAGTTGCTGAATGATTCGCCTGCTTCCGTTGTCGAGGTAGGTCGCCAACGAGACCACAAACTGCTCAAAGGTGAACGTATCCCCGCCGGCACCCAGTTCCTCCACCACTACCGGCGCGTACTCACGCGCTCTCAACTCCGCGTCTGTGTCGCGGTTCATCGCGGCGTAGGGCGAGTCACCGCTCAATCGATATGCAGCGCCGTCTCTAACGGCAAATCGTGCAAGCGCTGCCTTGATGGCCGGCTCGTATTGCGGAGCGGTCAAGCGCAGCAAATCATTCGCGCGCAGAACACGCCGGAACTCCTCATAGAACGTCTCGATGACAAACGCCTCTGCACGATCGCCCGATGCGCGCTTTGCCGCAAAGTAGACCAGCTCGTCCACGTCCTGACCCGACTCATACCATCGTCTCATCTCATCTGGCAGTCGCAGAAAGACGAAGCAGACGTCCTTGGCGAAGGACCAAGCAGTGGAGGCAAGTACGCGCATCGAGGGATCGTTCACCGACAGCGAGATGGTGGCGAGCGGCTCGAAACCGGCTTCACGCGCGAACAGCTTCATCTGATTAAGATCAGAGATCCAGCTGGACTGACTTGGTCGAAAGTACATCGCCACGTAGCCCATCGGTTTGACGCATTTCGACGCCGCAACAAAGAACTCTCTGAGGTCTTGTAGAAAGGCGTCCTTGTTCTTGAGGGCTCTCCGCGATGGCGCGTCGGTTACCACTACTTCCTTGGCCAGGCGTTCCGGGTCGGCCGCCAAATTGAAGCCAAGGAACGGATGGAACCGCTGAGCTTTCTCGAAGTACGGCTCACTGTCTCCATAAGGCGGGTCTGTCAGAAGCAAGTCGACCGATCCCTGCGGCAGCGCACCCAAGAAATCGCGGAAGTCCCGGCAGCTTGGATTAACGCCAGAGCCAGCGAACGCCGCCTTGGCACCGAAGTACTCCTGCCATCTCGAAACCTTGTCGAGGAACTGGTTATAGAGATTGACCTCCAACACCTTGACCGGTGGACAGTGCAAATCTTGGGTCTTGTTGCGGTAGTCGACGTACTTTGCGTTCGCCACGATTGAGATGGCGACCCTGCGAAGGAACGCCCTCACCTCTGGATCGGTGATTGCATCTATAGCCTCGAACAGTGCAACCAGCGCCAGCCTTGAGCGCCTTGGGAACAGACTGCTGAAATCGGTGAATTCTGGCGCAGTAAGATTGATTCGGGAGTTCTCGATGAGCTTGGGGTTCGGGAAGGCACTGTCGTCGAGAGTGTCAATCCATTGCATGTGTGCAAGGTCAGCAGTGTCGAACTTCTTCTGCGTGGCACCACACTGACACGCATACTGCCGCCTGAAGGCGATGTTCTCACCGGCAGAACCCATCCGTTCGTGATGCGTTGGATTGAAGTACTCAAGCGGATCCCGATCGTAGAACATGCGGTCGAAGACGACTTTGCGTCCGCACTCTCCACACGTCGTTGTATAGAGAGAACGCAGATAGTCGCCGACCCGTGCATCCAGTTCTGCGAGTGCGACTTCGATCTGGTCCTGCGAAGGAATTGGCTCGAATGCCTGGGTGGTCATGGCGAATGCGTATGGTTCCCATTCATTCCAGAGCACCTCCCGCCCCGTATCTAGGGCAGCAAATGCAAATACTCCTGAACCCCCAAACGGGTCGCAAATGACATCCCCGGGCGCGCTTAGACCGCGGATAATTGTCTGCGCCAAGGTGCGATCCTTGCGGCCGTTGTACACAAACGCTTGGTCCGACTGTACGCGGGCAGAAGGCTGAAGGCCCTGCATCAGGTTGATGATGGTCGATCGGACATCCTCGTAGGCGTCGTCATCCAGTAGCCAGTACATCCGCTATACCGCCCTCCAAAGGCCGTCGTCGTGGAACTCGAGACCGTCGGCCACGACATCAAGGAACGTCCCGTACTTGTCGGCTAACAGCCAAAGGTACCCGTGCTCAACCGCATCGGTGAGCAGCCCGTCGTCGTAGAGTTGCTGTGAAGTTGCCGCTCCCCCGTTCGCCTTCACCACCTCAAGTGCCATGTTGCAGCACCTCCTACGAGCTACATCGAGGTCACCATCGTACGCAATGGCGCGGTCGATTCCCTTCCGGAACACGACCAGATACTCACCATTGAGAGTGCGCTGCGGCGACAGAATCGACTTGAAGGAGCGGCGATTCCGATTGATTGAGAGCTGGCCCTCGTATGAGAGACCGGCATCTCTGCACGACTGAATCAGGTCGGCCCACGCCGACAAGGAAAAATCGTGAAAGAACAGCGCCATGTAGGCGTCCTGTTTCATCGCGCGGCTGATGCGGTGAATCGCAATCGAAAGCTGCGCCCCGAACGACTCGCGTGTCTTGTCCGGTCTCGTGGCAGCATCGGACACCACAATCTCCTGCTGCAGCAACGATGCGTCAGTTGAATCCCAGCCAAGGATGAGCGCACTGAGTTGTGCGTATTCGAGGTAGGGCACCTGATCGGTATACGGCGGATCGGTTACGACCAGGTCAACGGACTCGTCTGGCAGCCGTTCGACCTCCAGAGACTGCAGGGGAGACTTGTGTAGGACATAGGTCCCCCGGGCGGTGCTACCACCGTACGATGCCTCCAGATGCCGCAATGCGCCCGTGACTTGTGAGGCCCGCTTCCGCAAGACGGCCATTCCATTCCTGGAAGTCGCGTCGGTGTTTGGAATCCAGAAGGGAAGTTGTGACGACGCCTTCTTGTCCGATAGGCGCAGGAGAGACACGCATGACGACAGCAGCAATTGAAGCTGTGGCGCGATCGTTCCGTCGGCCTCTGTCGCCGACTCCAACGCCAAGTCGAGAAAGCGCTTGTTGCGCGCACAGAAGAAGTCCCCCACTACCGCACCAGCGGGTATCGCGATGCGTGAATTGGGAATCAGGTGCAACTGCTCCAGCCTGGAAGACTCCGCGCCAGCCTCAAGTTGCGAGTACTCCTGCACAAAGCGGGGGGACGCATCGTCGTGTAGGCGAGCACTCCACTTCCCATCTCCAATGTGCTTCCGATACCAGTAGTGACGAGGGATCAGCCCTCCACCAGTTCGATCGAAGTGACAACGCTCAATCACGCGAATGCCGTCATTCGACTCGTACGAGTACAGATTGGCTACTCTTGACTCGAGCGTATCCATGAACTCTTCGAAGATCGTGGTGGTCGCATCAGCCGACCAAGGCTCAAGTGTGGCGCGGCAGAGAAGATTCGACAGCTCACTAATGTCGATGCCGATGACGTCGTGTCCTAGTTTCGACGCCTCTACGAGCGTTGTTCCGGAGCCTGCGAACGGGTCGAGCACTACGCCCTTTTCCGGCAATAGCGAGCCAACGACCTCGGAGAGCACATTCAGCGGCTTTCGCGCGGTATACGGGTGCAGCCCGGTTAGTGGAGTTGCGAAGTCTGGCTCGATTGGCAGCAATGCCTTCTTCAGTGCTGGCATCTGGGTGAAGTGACCCGCCGACTTCTTGGACGGTTCACAAACCAACAGCACTTCAGTTACGGCCTTCTGAGTCTTTCGTCCTTGCGTTGAATGGCTAGCAGCGATTGTGTGCGTCGCAACGGAGAACCGATCACCAACGACCTGAATGATGTCATCGACGGCCACAATCGAATTCTTCGAGTAGCTGATGGCCAACCGGCAACCGGATGTCGAACATGCATCTGCCAAAGACTTGAAGGCGCTAAGTGCAGTGCTCTTGCGGCCGAACGGCGAGGTGAAGCGCTCTGCCCTGTATCGCCCGACCGTGAATGCGTCCAGTCGGGGGTTGAAGGTGATTTGAGGGTAGTCGTACAGAACGAGGGTCTCGAGAAGGTGATAGTAGCGAGAGTAGTGCTCCTTGAAGTAGGGCGGATCCGCGTATACAACGTCTCTACAGCCCAAGTCGACCGTCTTCAGATAGTCCAGGTAGTCCATGTTTCCCACGTAGTGTCGAGGCTCGCCACTATGCAGCAGTCCACGATCCCCGTAGCCCCGCAGAACGTCTTGGGTCAGCCGGACGACATCAAGCGACCGCTTACTGGCAAGAAACGCTGTGTTCCGCTGGCTGTTGGGCTTCAGATACTGTGCGAAATGGGTGGTCGCGGACACGGCCGTGCTCATAGCCGCCATCAGGGCCGTCAAGACGACGCCTTCCTGCCGCCTATCCTCGAGCTCACTCGCAGCCGCGCGCATGGCGTCAATCTGAATGCACTGGCTCAAGCCAAAATAGGTGTTCGGGTAGTACGCCGTGAACAACAGCGGCAAATCGAGGGGTGACATCGAGGTCTTGCTCTGCAGCACAAGCGCCACGAGCTCACTCAGGTCAGCCATACCTGACTGGCCAGATTGTGGATGCGTCACGCTCGGGGTTGCCGCACAGTACTCCGAATACGCCGCGTGCACAGGATTTGCCAGGTGGTTGCGTTCTAGCTCGACACTGTGCTGAAGCATCGCGGCGAGGGTGGATTGGATCTCCTCGGCACGAGATACGACGCTACGGATCGCATCGTCGTCGAGAGCACAGCCGTTGAGAATGGCGTCATTGATGACATAGGCGTACCGCTGTACGTCGTTGGCATAGACAACCGCATGATCGGAAAGCGCGTAGCCGACGGAGCCGCTGCCGGCAAACAGATCGACGACTTTGTCTGCGCCGGCTTCACCCAGAATCACCGGACAGATGGTTGCCAGGAACCGGCTCTTGCTTCCCATGTATGGAATCGTGGGTATCGCCTTCCACGATTGTGCAGCCCCTGAATGTCTTTCCACTTGCTGTACGCCCTCCTGCACTGCCTCCCGACATCGAGGGCACCCTCATTCTATTGCACTTTGCTGCGCTCGCGATCGGATTGCGTGGTCGGATCGCGAAATCGAACCGCCTGTTAGAAGAATGTTAGAAGTCGGGTCTGACAATGCAAACAGGCCAGACACGTTTACCATGTCTGACCTGCGAGTTTCTTGGTCGCGGGGGCCGGATTTGAACCGACGACCTTCGGGTTATGAGCGCGTGATCCGCGCAACAACTCGCTCCACCACCGCGTCCAGCAGCCCCTCCGTCGTCGCGAAGTTCAGCCGCACGAAGCCGGCGCCGTGCTCTCCGAAGTCGTTGCCGGACGAGAGCGCGACCTTGCCCTCCTCGAGCAGCACCTTCGCAGGGTCGTCGCCGAGGCCGTAGGCGCTCACGTCGATCCACGCGAGGTAGGTCGCCTCGGGCACGCTGAAGCGCGCCTCGGGGAGCTCGGCGGTGAGGCGCTTCGCGAGGTGGTCACGCATGCGCTCGAGGTGCGCAGTGGTCTCGGCGAGCCAGGGTTCTCCGAGCGTCCACGCCGCGAGCGTCGTCTCGGCACCGGGCGAACCCACCGCGCCGAGCACGTGGCCCGGCAGCGCGGCGATCGCGTCGCGCACGGCCGCGTCGCCCAGGTGCGCGACAGCGCAGTGCAGGCCGGCGACGTTGAACGCCTTGCTCGCCGCCGAGAGCGTCACGGTGCGCGCGGCGGTCTCTTCGGAGAGTGAGGCGATAGGGATGTGCTTGGCGCCGGGGAACACGAGGTCGCACCAGATCTCGTCGGAGACGATTGAAAGGTCGTGGCGCTCGGCTGCCTCGGCGATTGCGGTGAGCTCCTCGCGCGTGAAGGCGCGGCCGGTGGGGTTGTGCGGGTTGCAGAGCAGTATCGCCTTGGCGTGCGGCTGCGCGGCGGCCTCGGCCAGACGCTCGGGGTCGAGGCGCCAGGTGTCCGGGTCGAGCGGGCAGTCGATGAGCTGGCGGCCGTCCACCGTCGCCGAGCGGAGGAACGGCGGGTAGACCGGCGTGAAGCAGATGACGCCGTCGCCGGGCTTGCAGCGCGTCATGAGCGCGACGTCGACACCCTGCATGACGTCGCAGAACACGCGCGTCTGCTCGGGATCCGGACTCCAGCCGTGGCGGCGCTCCTCCCACGCGGCGAAGACCTCGGGCAGCTGCCGCGCGGCGTGCCAGTTGTAGCCGAAGTCGCCGCGGTCCACGAGCGCGCGCAGCGCGTCCACGATCTCGGGCGCGGGCGGCAGGTCCATGTCGGCGACCCACGCCGGGAGCACGTCGTCGGGGTGGTACGTCCACTTGATGCAGGTGAGCGAGCGCAGGCGGGCTAGCTCGTCGGAGTGGGTCATGAGGGGCTCCTGGGGGTGGTGTGGTGGTGAGGCAAGCGTAGCACCGGGGCGGCGGCTGGAGGCTGGTTGGTTCCCGGTCAGGTGGGTGCGGGATGGTGATGGAGGATGGCAGCGTTTGCACTTGTGGTGTTTTAGGAATACTATTCTTGAATCTCGTACTCTGAGGTGATGAGGCATGCGATGGACATGGGTGAACAGGAACTCCGGGCTCGATTGGTCGACTTCGATCATGCGGTCGGCCTGCTTCACCCTGAGCGGCGATTCCGGCTCGTTCTTGTCGGCGGTGGAGCGCTCGTCGTGCTCGGCTGTCTCGCTCGGGCGACTGCCGACCTCGACGCTCTGCGGTTCCCGAAGGAGCTGCTCCCGCTGATGGAGCAGTACGACCTCAGCGGACGAGTGCTCGCCTACGAGGACCAGTTCGCGTACCACATCGACGACCGGCTGATACCGCTGAGCGTCGAAACGACCGTCGTGGAGTGCTTCTCGGCGTCGCTCGAAGACATCGTCGCGTCGAAGCTGTACTCGGACCGCCCGATAGATGCGGCGGATATTCGGCAGCCAGAGGTGCTGGCGCAGCTCGACTGGGGCCGCTTGGCCGATGTGGCCGACGACATGGCGGGAAGCATGCTGGTTCCGCGCCGCCATGCGCAGTTCCTCTTCAACTACGAGGTGTACCGAAGGGAGTACGGACCGTGCGCAGTCTGACCTTCACCGGCTACCTGAACTCATACGTGCGCGAACTCGCAGGTGAGCAGACGCTGGCGCTGGCGAAGCTCGTCGATCGGGCGCGAGTCCAGCCGCGTCTCCGGGAGCCATTGGCGCTCTGGGCGGTCAAGACAGGCCGCGGCAATCGTCTGCGGAAGCTGGCGGATTGGGACACTTCCTTCACCTCAGAGCTCGACGCGCTGTTCGCGCTCGAGGAGTGTGGAGAACTCGATCGCGCCCTTGCGGAGCGCCGGGCCAACTTGCGGGACGAATACCTGAAGGTGTGGACCAGCTACTCGGTGCGGGCCGGTGCAACTGCGCGCGACGCGACTCTCAAGCAGGTTGCTCGGCAACGCGTACTCGACGCCGAGAAGAAGTCGCGGGTCTCGCGGTACCGCATGGCGAAGGACCTCGGTCTCAACCCCGGCAACCTCCACGCCTTCCTTGCGCAAGGAAACGTGCAGAAGCTATCGCTAGACCGGGCGCTCGAACTCGTGCGCTACGTCGAGGCTGCCTAGCCCGCCATCACTCCCGCGTCCCACACCCGCTCCCCCGCCATCCACGTCTGCGCGACGAGCGGCGTTCCCACGCGGTAGCCGAGGTGCAGGTAGCTTGGCGCGTCGAGCACCGCGAAGTCGGCGTTGGCGCCCGGCGCGAGGCGGCCGATGTCGGTGCGCTCGAGCGAAAGCGCGCTGCCGGTCGTTGCGGCGAAGAGCGCCTGGGCAGGCGTCATGTGCATCTCGCGCACGGCGAGCGCGACCATGAGCGGCATCGAGGTCACGTACGCACTGCCCGGGTTGCAGTCGGTGGCAAGCGCTACCGTCACACCGGCATCGAGCAGCCGCCGAGCGTCCGGGTACGGCGAGCGGGTCGAGAACTCCACACCCGGCAGCAGCGTGGCGACCACTCCTGCGTCGCGCAGCGAGGCGACGTCCTCGTCGGTGAGGTACGTGCAGTGGTCGAGGCTCGAGACCGCGAACTCGGCGGCGATCTGCGCGCCGGGCCCGTAGCCCAGCTGGTTGCCATGCAGCCGCAGCAGCTTGGCGGCCTCGGCACCCGCACGCAGGACTCGGCGGGTCTCATCGGCGGTGAAGGCGCCCTCGTCGCAGAAGACGTCGACCCAGCGGACGTACTTGAAGACCGCGTCGAGCATGTCGCCGCACACCAGGTCGAGGTAGGCGTCGCGGTCGTGCGCGTACTCGGGCGGCACGACGTGCGCGCCGAGGAACGTGCACTCGCGCGTGAAGGCGCGCGCGATCTTCATGATGCGGCGCTCGGTCTCGACATCGAGGCCGTAGCCGCCCTTGATCTCGACGGTGGTGGTGCCGCTCGCTCGCATCTGCGCGAAGCGGGCCTGCGCGCCGGCGCGCAGCTCGTCGTCGCTCGCGGCGCGGGTGGCGGCGACGGTGGTGGCGATGCCGCCGCCGGTGTAGGGCTCGCCGGCCATGCGCGCGGCGAACTCGGCGGCGCGGTCGCCGGCGAAGACGAGGTGCGTGTGGCTGTCGACGAAGCCGGGGATGATGGCTGCGCCGTCGACGTCGAGGCGCGCGTCGGTGGTGCTGGGCGCGTCGGCGGCTGGGCCGACCCAGGCGATGCGACCGTCCTCGACGACGAACGCGGCGTCGTGCAGCAAGCCGAGCTGCGAGCCATCGCCGAGGCTCGCGTCGCAGGTCACGAGCTCGCCGATGTTGGTGACGAGCGTCGAGCGCGGGGCCGGCGCGAGGCCAGGGGCGGGCGTCGCGCTCGCGGCGGGGTCGGCGCTCACGCCGCGCCTCCGTCGCCTTCGCGCATCGGGATGCGCACGCCGCGCTCCTCGGCGACCTCGTCGGCGCGCTCGTAGCCGGCGTCGACGTGGCGGATGACGCCCATGCCCGGGTCGTTCGTGAGCACGCGGCGGATCTTCTCGGCGGCGAGTGGGGTGCCGTCGGCGACAGTGACCTGGCCCGCGTGGATGCTGCGGCCGATGCCCACGCCCCCGCCGTGGTGGATGCTGACCCACGTGGCGCCGCTCGAGATGTTGACCATCGCGTTCAAGAGCGGCCAGTCGGCGATCGCGTCGGAGCCATCGAGCATCGCCTCGGTCTCGCGGAAGGGCGACGCGACGGAGCCGCAGTCGAGGTGGTCTCGGCCGATGACGATCGGCGCTTTCAGCGTGCCGTCGGCGACGAGCTGGTTGAAGCGCTCGCCCGCCTTGTCGCGCTCGCCGTAGCCGAGCCAGCAGATGCGGGCGGGCAGTCCCTGGTACGCGATCTTCTCGGAGGCCTGGTTGATCCAGCGGTGGAGCGGCTCGTTGTCGGGGAAGAGCTCGAGCACGGCCTTGTCGGTGGCGGCGATGTCGGACGGGTCGCCGGAGAGAGCGGCCCAGCGGAACGGGCCCTTGCCTTCGCAGAAGAGCGGGCGGATGTAGGCCGGTACGAAGCCGGGGAACTCCCATGCGCGCCCGAAGCCGCCTAGTTCGGCTTCGCGGCGGATGGAGTTGCCGTAGTCGAAGACCTCGGCGCCGGCGTCCTTGAAGCCCACCATCGCCTCGACGTGGCGCGCCATCGACTCGCGGGCGGCCTCGGTGAAGCCCTCGGGGTCGCGCTCGGCGAACGCGTGCCACTCCTCGAACGGCACTGCGAGCGGCAGGTACGCGAGCGGGTCGTGCGCGCTCGTCTGGTCGGTGACGATGTCGACCTCGATGCCGCGGCGAAGCAGCTCCGGCAGCACGTACGCGCAGTTGCCCTCGAGACCCACCGAGAGCGGCACGCGGGCGCGCTTCGCGTCGAGCACGCGCGCGATCGCGTCGTCGATGTTGCTGGTCCACTCGTCGAGGTAGCGGTCGTGCACGCGGCGCTCGAGCCGGCTCGCATCCACGTCGACGATGAGCACCACGCCGCCGTTCATGGTGACTGCGAGCGGCTGCGCGCCGCCCATGCCGCCGCACCCGCCGGTGACGGTGAGCGTGCCGGCGAGTGTGCCGCCGAAGCGCTTCTCGGCGACGGCGGCGAACGTCTCGTAGGTGCCCTGGACGATCCCCTGCGTGCCGATGTAGATCCAGCTGCCGGCCGTCATCTGGCCGTACATCGTGAGCCCCAGCGCCTCGAGGCGGCGAAACTCCGGCCACGTCGCCCAGTCCGGCACCAGGTTGCTGTTCGCGATGAGCACGCGCGGCGCCCACTCGTGCGTCTGCATGACGCCGACCGGCTTGCCTGACTGCACGAGGAGCGTCTCGTCTGCCTTGAGCGTGCGCAGTGTGCGCTGCAGCGCATCGAACGCGTCCCAGCTGCGCGCGGCGCGGCCGGTGCCGCCGTAGACGACGAGGCTGTCGGGGTGCTCGGCGACCTCGGGGTCGAGGTTGTTCTGCAGCATGCGCAGCGCCGCTTCCTGCGGCCAGCCGAGCGCGGAAAGCTCCGTGCCACGAGCGGCGCGTACGGGGCGAGGTCCTGATGTCATCGTCGAGCTCCTTCGTCCTGCGTGCGTATCCAGACTGCGTATCGCGTCGCGCGTCCGCGTACCGCCGCGCGTGAGTCCCTACTCCAGTTCGCCGAGCACACCCTCGGCCGCCGAGACGACCTCGCCGCCCTGCACGAGCGCCACCGCGGCCTCGATCTCAGGCGCCAGCCAGCGGTCCGCTCCCGCCGGGTCCACGTGCATGCGCACGAGCGCGTGCACGGCGGCGGTCCCGGGCGCCGGCGCGAGCGGCGCACGGAAGTCGAGCGCGCGCGCCGCGGTCAGCAGTTCGATCGCGAGTACGCGCGACAGCCCGTCGACCGATCGCCGCAGCTTGCGCGCCGCGCTCCAGCCCATCGACACGTGGTCCTCCTGCATCGCCGAGCTCGGGATCGAGTCCACACTCGCCGGCGCGGCGAGCCGCTTCATCTCGCTCACGATCCCGGCCTGCGTGTACTGCGCGATCATGTGGCCGGAGTCCACACCGGGGTCATCGGCGAGGAACGGCGGCAGGCCATGGCTGCGCGCCTTGTCGAGCATGCGGTCGGTGCGCCGCTCGGCGATCGACGCGAGGTCGGCGGCCGCGATCGCGAGGAAGTCGAGCACGTAGGCGACGGGCGCGCCGTGGAAGTTGCCGTTGGATTCGATGCGGCCGTCCGGCAGCACGACCGGGTTGTCGACGGCGCTGGCCAACTCGCGTTCCGCGACCGTGCGCGCATGCTCGAGCGTGTCGCGCACCGCGCCCGCGACCTGGGGCGCGCAGCGCAGCGAGTACGCGTCCTGCACCTTCGTGTCGCCCACGGCGTGCGACGCCACGATCTCGCTGCCCGCGAGCAGCCGCTTCATGTTGCGCGCGCTCGCCGCCTGACCCGGATGCGGCCTGAGCGCCTGCAGCTCCGCCGCGTACACCGCGTCCGTGCCGAGCAACGCCTCGACACTCATCGCCGCGCTGATGTCGGCGACCTTCACGAGCGCGGTGAGGTCCGTGATCGCGAGCGCGAGCGTGCCGAGCATGCCGTCGGTGCCGTTGATGAGCGCGAGCCCCTCCTTCTCGGCGAGTTCGACCGGCGCCAGGCCGGCCTTCGCGAGCGCCTCGGCGGCGCACTTGAGCTCGCCGTCGGCGTTCTCGACCACGCCCTCGCCCATGATCGCGAGCGCGCAGTGCGCGAGTGGCGCGAGATCGCCGGAGCAACCGAGCGACCCGTACTCGGGCACGCACGGTGTGATGCCGGCGTTCATGCAGTCTGCATAAGCCCCAGCGACGCGCGCGCGCACGCCGGTGCGCCCTGTCGCGAGCGTTGAGAGCCGCAGCAGCATGAGCGCGCGCACGACCTCGCGCTCGACGCACGGGCCGTTGCCGGCCGCATGCGACCGGACGAGCGAGCGCTGGAGAGCGTTGCGCTTCTCGGCCTCGATGAAGCGCGTGGCGAGCGCCCCGAAGCCGGTGGAGATGCCGTAGACCGGCCGGCCCGACTCGGCGAGCGCCTCGACGTGCGCGCGCGATGCTTCGATCGCAGCGAGCGCCTCGGGGCTGATCTCGACGGCCGCGCCGTGCCGCGCGACTGCGACGACGTCGGCGATGGACAGCGGGCCGATCGAGACGGTGACTTTCGCGGTGTCTGACACGGGCTGCCTCTCATGTAGTCGCGAACCGTGGTAGCGTGGCGGTGGACCGCCGACGCGGATCGCTCGCACCATCGCGAGCCGTGCCAGTGTATCGGCGCTGAGCAGGGAATATCCACTTCAGCGCAGTAGAGAACCACCGTGCTGCACAGGGAAGGCGATGACTCGATGAGCGACACCATCCTGCACAGCGACCCTCTCTGGCCCAGGGCCGCTCACTGGATTGTTCCCGCGCCGGCGGGCAACCCCTCGTGCGACCTCGCGCTCCTGGGCATCGGCGCCCACGCCACCTCGATCACGCCCACCGGCGCGCACGCCACCCCCGCCGCCATCCGAGAGGCCCTCGCCTACTACTCGACCTACGCTGCCTCCCGCCGCATCGACCTCGCGACGCTGACGGCCCTCGACTTCGGTGACGTCGCCGAACCCGACGGCCCGCAGGGTGAGGCGAGCGTCCGCGCCGCCGTCGAGCGCGTCGCCGGTGGCGGCGTCGGGCTGCTCGTCGCCCTCGGCGGCGACAACTCGATCACGTACCCGGTCGTCTCGGCGCTCGCCTCGGCGTACGGGGACGGCGACCTCGCGAACATCGGGCTCATCACGGTCGACGCGCACCACGACCTGCGCGATGGCGTGTCGAACGGCTCACCGGTGCGCCGGCTCGTCGAGGCCGGCTTGCCTGGACGCAACATCGTGCAGCTGGGCATCGCCGACTTCTCGAACTCGGCCGCCTACGCCGCGCGCGCTGCCGAGCACGGCATCACGGTGATCCACCGCTCCGAACTCGCCCGCCGTCCGCTCGGCGAGCTCCTCGCATACGCGCTCGACCGCGCGGGCGCGGACGGCCGACGGGTCTTCGTCGACCTCGACGTGGACGTCTGCGACCGTGCCGAGGTGCCCGCGTGCCCCGCCGCTGCACCGGGCGGGATCACCGCTCGAGAGCTGCGCGACATCGCGTACGGAGTGGCCTGCGACCCGCGCGTGGTGGGGATCGACATCACCGAGATCGATGCCACGATCGATGCTCACGATCGCCGCACCGTCCGGCTCGCGGCGCTGCTCGTGCTCGAAGCGGCGGCGGGACTCGCTTCCAGGGGCTGAATCCGCAGGTCATCCCATATGTGACGGACGTCACGGTACAGTTGTTTTTCGGTCTTGACGGGGATTGCTGACATAGAATAGGCACGACGACCGCGACTCGGGGGGAGCGAGCCACATGGTCGAGACGCCCCACCCCGCGCACGCCTCGGGACTGGACGATGGCAGCCGATGGAGCCTCCGGGCTGCGTCGGACGGCGATGACGCACGCCACGCGCGGATCCACGAGCTCCTCGACCAGGCCGAACTCATCAAGCGCGTCGACTACGACCGCCTCGAGACACTCGCCGAGCAGGCGTACGAACTCAGTGGTCGGCAGGATGGCCAGACCGAGCCGTATCGCTACGGCATGGCCTCGGCACTCGCCCTCCTCGCGCACCTGAGCAGCGTGCAGGGTGAGTCCGAGACCGCGATGCTGCGGGCGTCCCAGGCGCTCGCGCTCCTCGACTCGCACGAGCCGAGCCCGGTTCTCGGCAACCTGTATCTCACGATGGGGTGGGTGCGCTACCAGACGGGCGACTACGTCGACGCACTCAATGACCTCGTGATCGCACGCCACGTCGCCGAGCGCATCGACGACCAGAGTCTGACCGCGTACGTGATGGACCGTACGGCCTGCGTGTACCACGCAACCGCCCGTGCGGTGCTCGCGCTCGACCTGCAGCTGCGCGCGCTGGCACTTCTCGGCGAGCTCGGCGATGCCAACGGCGAAGCGCTCGTCCGCAACAACATGACGTACACGTATCTTGACCTCGGCCGCTATGACGACGCGCTGAACTCCGCCCTCGCCTCCCTCGAGTGGGCCGAGAAGGAGGAGCGCGTCTTTCTGCTCATGGGCGTGCTCGATACCGTCGCCGAGGTCCACCTCCGCCGAGGAGACCTCGACGCCGCGGCTGCCTGCTGCGAGCGCGGGAAGGCACTTGCGCGCCAACACCAGTCGGAGCCTGACCGCGGCGACGCCTCGCTCACGAGCGCCCGCATCGCGTTCCAGCGCGGGTGCTGGGACGAGGCCTACGCCGCGACGCAGGACGCGCTCGAGATCGCGGTCCGCCACAGTCGCGCCATCGAGGAGTTCACGTGCCACGAACTCCTCTCGCAGATCGAGGAGGCGCGCGGCAACCCCGCCGAGGCCCTCGCCCACTACCGGCGGTTCCACGAGCTCGAACGGGTACGGCTCAACGATGACACCGCCGCGCAGCTCGCCAAACTGCAGGTCGAGCACGAGGTCGACACCGCCCGCAAGGATGCTGAGATCCACCGGCTCCGCAGCCTCGCCCTGCAGCAGGAAGTGGAGCAGCAGCGCATCGCCCAGACACAGCTCGAAGCGCAGGCGTCGCTCGACCCTCTCACCGGGCTGTTCAACCGTCGGCACGTGTCGTTGCTCGGCGAGGACCTCGAACGCGAACTCGCCCAGGGCCGACAGGCATCCGTGATCCTGTTCGACCTGGATCACTTCAAGCAGATCAACGATGAGTACGGCCACTTCGCCGGCGATCGCGCGCTCGTCTCGATCGCCCGCATGCTGCGCGAAAACGCCCGTGACTCCGATACCCCGGTCCGCTACGGCGGCGACGAGTTCCTCGTCCTGCTCAGCGGGACCGGCACCGAGAAGACCCGCGCGATCGCAGAGCGGCTCCGGCTCGCGCTCTCGGACACGCCATTGGACTATCGCGGCGCCTCGATCCAGCTCGCCATGAGCGTGGGGGTGGCCACGGTCGACCCGGGCGCCCCGGAGAGCCTGCACGAGCTGGTCGAGCGGGCGGACCGAGCGCTGTACGCGGCGAAACGTTCAGGGCGCAACTGCGTCGTCGTCGACGCGAAGTAGACGCGAGCCGGCCCACTCACCGCAGCACTCCCCGAGCAGGGTCTATCGGCCCTCGAGGAAATCGACGATCCGCTCGCTCGCAAGCCCGTCGTCGTTGGCGCAGTGAGTCGCCACGAACGCGTCGTAGCGCGACAGGTCGTACTCCCCCCGCCCGACGATGTCGGCGACCTCCTCGGAAGTCCTCGCGATCTCGCCGATCATGTCGCGCTCGAAGTCGAGGTAGAAGCCGGGGTCCTGCGAGTAGGTGTCGAGGTCGTCGACGAGCAGCACGAGCGGCTTGCGCATGAGCGCGTACTCGAAGATGGACGACGAGTAGTCCGTGATGAAGACGTCGGTGACGCAGAAGAGCTCGTTGACGTCGAACTCGGCGCCGACCACCGCGTCGTATCCGCTCTGGTCGACAAGCTCGGTGGAGAAGACCGGGTGCGTCTTGTGCACCAGCGCGAAACCTTCGCCCAGCCGCTCGCGCAGCAGCTTCGCGTCGAGCCCCTGGTACGGGCGCTTCTCGTCGCTGTAGCCGCGGAACGTGGGCGCGTACAGCACGACGGTGCGACCCGCGAGCTGCGGGAACGCCGCATGCACGCGAGCGGCGGCGGCTGCCATCGCAGCGTCGTCGAAGAAGAAGTCGGTGCGCGCGATTCCCAGCGGCAGCACATGCCCCGCCGGCGTCCGGAGCGCCGAGGAGAACGGTGCCACGGCTGCGTCCGATCCCACGATCACGTAGTCGTAGTGCTTGTGGATGAACCGGTTCTCCACGGCGCGGTTGGGAGGCGAGGTGTCGAGCCCGAACTTCTTGAGCGCGCCGCCCGCATGCCACACCTGGATGACGGTGGTGCAGGCGCGATGCGGGCCCACATGGACCGGCAGGTACGCGTTGTCGACGAAGAACGTGCGCGCCGTTGCCAGATGGTAGGTCGCGCGCAACAGCTTGAGGAAGTAGGCGACCTTGCCGCGGAAGTCGTAGGAGTACCGGTCGAGCAGCAAGACGACCCGGGTGTTCGGTCGCTTCTCGACGAGCTTGTCGTGGATGAACTTGAGGTTGCCCTCGAGCTTCTCGGCACGCGCCGAGGCGAACACCACCTTGTTCGCGCGGACGGGGAACAGCGTGCACAGCAGGTAGAACGCACGCAGTACGGCCGCGGACAGGTAGTAGTCGAGCAGGCTCATTTCCTGTGCTGGGGCAGCTGCCTGACGACGAGGTTCTGTCCGTCGAGGCAGGTCTCGTCGTCGTGAATCAGGTTCGCGATGACGGTTGCGACGTCCTCGGGCTGCATGATGGTCGTGGGATCCTCTTCCGGCGCGAGCTTGCGGCGGAGTTCCGTGGCACAGCGGCCCGGCGAGATCGTGTAGACCTTGATGCCGTACTCGGCGAGTTCCTGCGTGAGCGTCTCGCCCATCGACACCACGGCCGCCTTCGACGAGGCGTACGCAAGCCAGCCCGGCCGCGGCGTGACGCCGGCGGTCGAGGCGACGTTGAGGATCTTGCTGGGGTGGTTGCGCATGTACTTCACGCACTCGCGCGTGATCACGATGGTGCCGAACACGTTGACGAAGTACGTCGTCTTGATGTTCTCGTTCGTTGTGTCGAGCAGTGCGGCGGGCTCGGCGTAGCCGGCGACGTTGAGCAGGATGTCGATGCTGCCGAACTCGTCATAGACGCTCTTGATGAGCGGCTCGATGGCATCGAGGTCCGAAAGGTCGGTGGGGATCGCCTTGATGACCTTGCCGTCGTGGTTCATCTCGGCGACGGTGCCCTCGAGACCCGAGGCGCTGCGCGCGAGCAGGACGAAGTTGGTGATGTCGGGCTCCTGGCTCAAGCGAACGGCCGCCGCGCGGCCGATACCCTGGCTCGCGCCCGTGATGATGCAGGTCTTCATCAGTCCTGCGCCCTCCCAAGGACGTATTCGTTGTAGATCGCCTCGCCGATGATGAGATCGGTGGGGTCGGTGATCTTGATATTGCGCTCGGACCCCTCGAGGATGCGGATCTGCGACTGCTGGTAGTGGTAGAGCATGCTCGCGTCTTCCGTGAAGTCGCGATTCTCGGCGCGGGCCGACTCGTGCGCGGCCATCAGCTGCTTCGCGTCGAACTTCTGCGGGAGCTGCACGTTGACGAGGCGCGAACGCTCGAGCGTGTCCTCGACGTAGTCGTGGCCTGCGAGCACCGTGAACGGGATGCGCACGCCGTAGATCGCGTTGTCGAACTCGCTGTCGATGAGGTCGCGGAACTCGCCGACCGAGACGAACGGCCGCACCGCCTCGTGGATCACGACGGTCTCGCACTCGCCGAGCTCGAGCATGCCCTTGTACACCGACTCCTGCCGGGTCTCTCCGCCCTCGATGCAGCAGAAGCGGTCCGAGAGGTTGCGGTGCGCGAGCAGCGTCTGGGTCTCGGCGACGTACTCGGCGGGGCAGGTGATCACGACGCGCTCGACGTCGGCGAGCTGCTCCACCTTCTCGAGCACGTGCACGATGATGGGCTTGCCCGCGAGTATGAGGAACTGCTTGGGGATCGGCTTGTTCATGCGCTTGCCGACGCCGCCGGCGAGGATGATCATCCCGGTTTTCATGGCTGCACCCTGCTTCTCTCTGGTCAGATGCGAGCGTGCCGCCCTCGATTCCGGCGGGCGGCTTGCCGTGGGTCAGTATAGCCCATCAGCTGGGCGACCGCCCGATCGCTACCCTCCCGTCACCTTCGCCGCGACGCCTTTGTTTCACAACAGAAACGTAATGCTGGACAATGCTCGCGGGGCTGGCAGACTGGCACTTCACGACCGCAACCCGACCCGGACACCGTCAAGGAGCGATACGGCTTTGAGCGCTGTGAAAGACCTCGCGCGCTTGGTGCGGATCAATGCGCAGAACTTCACGCGGACCTACGCGATGGCGAAGGTCACGCTCACCAAGCGCTACAGCGGCTCGGCCTTCGGCATTCTCTGGGCCCTCATCAAGCCGATGGTGTTCGTGTTCGCGTACTGGTTCGCCGTGTCCGTGGGCATCCGGGGCAGCAAGCCCATGGGCGACATCCCCTACATCCTGTGGCTCATCCCGGGCATCATGCCGTGGTTCTTCATCTCCGACGCGCTGACGGTAGGCGGCGCGGCGATCCGCTCGAACAGCCACTTCGTGACCAAGATGGTCTACCCGGTCGCGACGCTGCCCGTCTCAGAAGTGCTCTCGCTGTACTTCGTGCACCTCATGCTGATGGGCATCACCACGGTGATCTTCCTGTTCTCGGGCTTCGGCCTGAGTGTCTACTTCCTCCAGCTGCCGTACTACCTTCTGTGCACGCTGGCGCTGTCCGTGGTACTGGCGATGCTCTTGTCGGCGCTGACCGCCATCAGCCGAGACATACTGCAGGCCGTGAAGTCCTTCATCACGCTGCTGTTCTGGCTGACGCCGATCCTGTGGTCCGCCGACAAGCTCGGCTCGCCTCTGCGGCAGATCATCAAGACCGACCCGATCGTCTACATCATCACGGGCTATCGCAACGCGTTCGTCTACCACCGTTGGTTCTATCAGGACTGGCGCTACATGATCTACTTCTGGGTGGTGCTCATAGCGCTGGCCCTGCTGACGAGCTACGTCTACACCAAGCTCGAACCCGAATTCGCGGACGTTCTGTAGGAGACCCGGTGGCAAACGCGATCACCGTCACAGACCTCACGAAGACCTACAAGATCTACCCGTCCTCAACGGCGCGGGCCCTGTCGCCCTTCCGGCGCAACGACCGGTCGACCAAGTTCACGGCGCTGGACCACGTGTCGGTCGAGTTCCCCGAGGGTGAGGTCATCGCCATCCTCGGCAAGAACGGCTCGGGCAAGTCGACCCTGCTCAAGATCATCACCGGCGTCGCACGCCAGACGAGCGGCGAAGTCGAGGTCAACGGGCGTATCTCGGCGATGCTCGAGCTCACCAGCGGTTTCGACATGGAGCTCACGGGCATCGAGAACATCTACCTGCGAGCGCTCGCGCTCGGCATCCCCAAGGAGGAGGCCGACCGGCGCAAGGAGGAGATCATCCGCTTCGCCGATATCGGCGAGCACATCAACCAGCCGGTGCGCACCTACTCGAGCGGCATGAAGGCTCGTCTCGGCTTCGCCGTGAGCGTCAGCGTCGACCCCGACATCCTCATCGTCGATGAGGTGCTCGCCGTGGGTGACGACATTTTCAAGCTCAAGTGCATCGACAAGATGGAGGAGTTCAGGCGCGCGGGCAAGACGATCCTGTTCGTGTCGCACTCGCTGTTCACCGTCAAGGCGTTCTGCACGAAGGCGCTGTGGATCAACCAAGGCAAGGTGATGGACTACGGTGACCTCGGGCCGGTGATCCTGCGTTATGAGGACTTCCTGCGCGAGGAGCGCGCCAAGCAGCGTGGTCAGCTGACCGCATCGACGACCGGCGAGCTGCCACCCGCCGAGAAGAAGGACATCGTCGAAGTCACGCGGTTCCGCATGTTCAACGCCGCCGACGAGGACACCGACACGTTCGACTACGGCGCGGACATCTTCTTCGAGTTCGACTACGAGGTGAAGCGTCCGGTCGAGAAGCTCACGCTCGCGCTCACGGTACGCAACGCCGAGCGGCTCGAGGTGTTCATGGCCGACAAGCAGAGTCCCGACAACGCCATCAGCACCGACATCGGCACACACCACGTTCGTGTGCGCGTGAAGAACCCGCGGTTGATGGCAGGCCAGTACCTGCTCTCCGGCGAGCTGTGGAACAACGATGCGGGCTTCTACGTCGGCTACTCCAACAAGCGCCCGTTCCACATCAGGCAAAGCGAGTTCATCGGCACCGGTATCGTGCACCTCGACTACGAGTTCGCGAACGACTGACGGGACGTCTGGCTGTGGGTTTCGTGCCCTGGGTGATCGTCTTCGTGCGCGCGTGGATCCTACGCGCGGCGTTCACGCTGTGCCGACTCGCACCGTTGCGCGATCGCGTCGTGCTCGCCTCGACGCACACCTCACACCTCTCGGGCAACCTCGACTACATCCGGCGCGAGTTGGCGCGCCAAGGGCTGGCCGATCGATCGGTGGTCCTCGCGATGCCGAGCAGACGGGGCGTTGCGGGCAGACTGTCGACGCTCGTGGGAGCCGTCCGCGCCGAGTACTTCCTCGCAACGTCCCGTGTCTTCATCGTCGACGACTACTTCTTCCCGATGTACGTCATCCGCAAGAGACCGGGCACGACGTTCATCCAGACGTGGCACGCGAGCGGCGCCTTCAAGAAGATCGGCTACAGCGTGCTCGACAAGAGCTTCGGCGCCAGCGAAGCGCTCGTACGCCAGGTGCGGATCCACTCGAACTACGATCACATCCTGCTCGGCTCGCAGCGCGATGTGCCCGCGTACTCCGAGGCGTTCGGGCAGCCTGCCGAGCGGTTCGTGACCAACCTCGGCATCCCGCGAACCGACCTGTTCTTCGACGCCGAGAAGACCGCGGCCGCGCGTGCGGCGGTCCGCTCGGCGTACGGGATTCCCGATGACAAGCGCGTCATCCTCTACGCCCCGACGTTTCGCGGCGACTCGAAGCACCAGGCCGCACACCGTGACGACCTCGACCTGCGCGTGATGCGCGAGCACTGCGGTGCGGATTGGGTACTCTTGCTGCGGCTTCACCCCTTTGTCGCAAGCCAAGCGCACATCGAGCCGGAACTCGCCGGCTTCACGATCAACGTGTCCGACCACCCCGACATCAACGAGCTCATGCTCGCGAGCGACGTGATGGTCACCGACTACTCGAGCGCCATCTTCGAGTACTCGCTGCTCGAGCGCCCGATGGTGTTCTTCGCACCCGACTTCGAGGCCTACCAGGCCGAGCGGGGCTTCTACTTTGATTACGCCGAGCGCGTGCCGGGGCCGGTCTGCACCACCACCGATGAGGTCGCCCGATGCATCGCCGGAGGGTCGTTCGACTTGGATCGCGTGCGAGCGTTTCGCGATGCATCGTTCGAGGTCGCAGACGGCCACGCGAGCGAGCGCGTCGTGAGCTCCTTGATCCGTCCCGCACTGGCACCGGCACCGAGTGGCGTGAGGTAGCGCATGACTCCCGACGTCACCGTGATCATCCCGACCTACAACTCGGCCGCCTTCATCGCCGAGACGCTCGACACGGTCTTCTCCCAGTCGATCGGGACGGATCGCATCGAACTCCTCGTCGTCGACGACGGATCGACCGACGGTACGGCGGAGCTGCTCGACGCCATCGCGGCCGAGCACGAGTGCATGACCGTACGCCACCAACCCAACTCCGGCGGCCCTGCCAGTCCGCGCAACCACGCTCTCGATTGCGCCACCGGCCGCTACATCTTCTTCCTCGACGCCGACGACCTCATGAACACCGAGTGCCTCGAGCGCATGGTCCGCTGCGCCGACGAGCAGGGATCCGACGTCGTGCTCGGCAGGCTCACCGGCGGCGGCGGTCGTCGACCACCCACCGCGATGTTCACGTCGACGCAGCTCAAGACGAACGCGTTCGAATCGCGCGTCTGGTGGGCGCTCAACGTGCTCAAGCTCTTCCGCCGGGACTTCATCGAGGAACACGGGCTTCGCTTCCGCGAGGACATCTTCTCCGAGGACCAGCCCTTCACGGGCACGGCGTACCTGCGCGCACGCACCATCTCGGTGCTCGCCGACTACGACTACGTCACATTCGTCTGGCGCGACGACCACGGGAACATGACCCTCAGCGATCTGCCGCTGGGGCGCTACACCGACGCCCTGAAGGTCATGCTGGACCTGATCGTCGAGAACGTCGAGGCGGGACCGGATCGCGATCACCTGCTCAGGCGGCACTTCGAAGTCGAGTACTTCAAGATCTTCATCGCGATGGCGAACTCCACCGACGAGGACTCGGTGGACAGGACGTTTGAGCTGCTGCGCACGTGGGCCCTTGAGCACTACCCCGCCCAGAAGCTGCGCGTGCTGCCGCCACCGCACCGGGTCGCGCACCACCTGCTGGTCGAGGACCGGCGAGATGAGCTCGTGAGTTTCGTGCGTCGCTACGCCGACGATCCCTCGCGCAGCGTGTCGGTCGATGGCGACCGGGTGTCCGCGCGTCCGGTCGACGCCCTGAGGGGTATCGAGGGCGTGCCGGACTCGTGCTTCGAGGTCACCGACCTGATCAAGATCCGCTACATCCTGAACCACGCGGAGTGGGCGGCCGGCGCGTTCCACTTGGAGGGTGCGGCGATTCTCGACCTGTTCGCGCCGGCCGAGACCGAGATGGAAGTTGTTCTGCGACGGCGCGACTCCGATGAGGAGTACATACTTCCGGTCGAGCGCATCGCCTCGCCGGGCTACTCCACGCGCCTGTGGCGCAAGGAGCAGTCCTACGAGGACGCCGGCTTCAGGGTCGCCATCGATCCGCTCAGGGCAGCCGCAGGTCACCGCCTCCCCGACGGAATCTGGGACCCGCTGCTGCGGCTGTCCGCTCGCGGGATCACGCGGGAGTCGCGGTTCGGCCGGAACCGCTCGGCCGGTATCGACTCGGCACTCACGTGGCGCTACATCCCCGGCGAAGGCTCATCAGGGCTGATCGTCGCCTCCTACTTCACGGCGAGCTACGACAACCTGTCGCTCGATGTCGGAAGCACGCGTCGCGCGGGCGTGCCCTGGGCGGCGACGACACAGACCCGCTGGACCCCAGGTCGGCGTGGGGTGCTGGAGGTCATCGGCGTCTCCAACGTCGACGGCCTCGACCTGGCTGCGACCTCAAAGGTCGTAGTGCGCGACGAGGCGGGGCGCGAGGTCACGGCCGAGACGACCTACGATGGCGACGGGTTCACGGCACGGATCGATCCTCGACAGATCCGTCGCGCAGGGCTCGCGCGCGGCAAGTGGTCGCTCACGCTTCACATCGTGGCCGGCGACTCGCGCGGTGAGATAGCGCTGAAGTCGTACGCCGAGCTCGGCGCCAAGTGGGTGTGGCTCGGTGGATGGCCGCATCGCGTGCGCGCGTCCGGAACGGGGGCAGCGCTTGCGCTGCAGGTCAGCCCGCTGAGCGCGTCACTCATCGCACGCGGACTCCGGCGAGGTAAGCAGGGGAGCTGACGCCACCGGCGCGGAATGCGCGGCGGGCGACGCCGAGCGGCCGGCTAGCGCTTGGGGACGAACCACTCCGAGACGGTCGTCGTGGCACCACTCGACGTCGAGTACGCCCTGACGCGAGTCTTCCTGCCCGACTTCAGACCCGTGATCGAGCGGTAGTCGTGCACCCAGCCGTCGGCGTCCGAGTAGCGCACCATCTTGGCGGTACCGCTCTTGGTCGGCCAGACGAAGACGACCCGCGCCGCACGGACGGGGTTGCCATCAGCGTCGAGGCACCGCGTGTACAGACCGACCTTGCTGCCGAGACGCACGGTGCGCTTGGTGATGCGCTTGCTGATCTTCGCGGGAGCGGCGGCGGTTCCCTCGCCCGAGGGAACGCTCGCGATGATGTCGGCGAGGTCGTTCGCGCCGCGGCTCAGTACCTCGCGGCTCACGCGCTCCACGTCATCGTTGCCGAGACTCGCGCGCGACTTGAGCGCCGGCAGCAGCACGTGACCCTTGCTGCGCGAGTACACGGCCGCCGAGACGGTCATCTTGCGGACGTCGGTGACCGATTCGATCACATCATCGGCCGCCATGAGGTTCGGGAGGTCGGACGGCCGGCTGATCTTCTCCTCGATGATCCGCTCGTACGTGCGATGCAGGGCATCGTTCTTCTCTGAGAATGTGATGGTGTGGAACGGCTGCAAGACGTCGGTGTAGTAGTGAGACATGATGCCGATGTAGCGGCTCGCCTTCTTGGTGTCACCGGCCTGGTAGGCGACGACGGCCTTGTGATACAGGTCCGCGCACTCCTGCGGCGCCCCCTGGCTGCGGCCCGTCGGGCGGAACGTGTGCAGGAAGCCGCTCGTGCGGTCGACATCGGGGTTCTGGGTGGCGCGGCATGCCTCGATGAGATCGAGCCAGTCGGCCTTGTCGCCGGCGGCTTCGGCGGCGTGGGTGAGTACCCAGTCGTGCGTACCGAAGCCGACCCCGCCTTCGAGCGTCCGGTGGTTCGTGGAGTCGTTGACGGGTCCGTTCGACCACGCGAACGCGCCCTGCACGCCCAAGACGACGGCGAGGAGTGTGATGGTGGCTACGATGGTCGCACGCTTGAGCACGGTACTGCCTCCGAGTCCGGCACCGGGTCTTCCGTCTCTTAGTGTCGGCATCACGCGCAGTCTACATTAGAGGCAACTGAGCGAATTGTGACCTGCGTCACACTTTTCTACAACATCAGGCAAGCCCGGCGGCCGCCTCGAGACGGCGCCCGCGCCTCGACACCGCCAGTCTGTTGGGGTAGGTTTCTTGAGAGCCGCGACCGCTATATGCATGGCGCCGAGCAGGATGCTCGGTCGCCCCGTCGCCACCGTTCAACCCCACCGAGAGCGAGGACACTCGACACCGTGAGCGATTCGCATCGCCCTGCAGACACCGAGCTTCCCGATATCACGACCATCGAGAGCCCCGGTGCTGAGCCTGTCGATGAAGCGCCTGCATCCCCGGGACTTGGCAAGTCGCTGCGCAAGCTGTGGCGCGACGCCGGCAGAGCCGTCCGCACCTCCGTGCTCTCGATGCTCTACTCGGCGTACTCGCTCGTCCTGCCGATGGATCGCACCGCCGTGGTGCTCTTCAGCGACCGGCAGGTCGAGAACACCGGCAACTTCCACTTCATCAGCCGCGCGCTCGAGGGCTCCAACATGCGCGTCATCGTCGCGGACAAGCCCACCAAGCGTCACCGCCGCTCCTTCTCGGAGAAGGTGAGGGCGGTGCGTACGCTCGCGACGTCGAAGTACATCCTGCTCGAGGACTACTCGCCGTTCGTGGGCGAGGTCCGCACGCGCAAGGGGCAGGTCATCATCCAGACGTGGCATGCGAGCGGCGCATTCAAGAAGATCGGCTACAGCCGCCTGACCACGGGCAAGAGCCCCGGCCGCGGGTTCCACAACAACTATACGTACGCCATCGTGGGCGGCGAGGCGAACCGCGCTCCGTACGCCGAGGGCTTCGGCATGCCCATCGAGAGCGTGCATGCGCTCGGCCTGCCACGCACCGACAAGTTCTTTGACCCGGTCTACACCGAGGCGACCCGCGAGGCGATCTACGCGCAGTATCCTGCGCTGCGCGACAAGAAGGTCGTGCTGTTCGCGCCGACCTTCCGCGGCGTGAGCTCGCCCAAGGCGTACTACGACTGGGACCGGCTCGACTTCGACGCGATCGCGGACGCGCTCGGCGACGAGTACGTCTTCCTCATCAAGCCGCACCCCTACATCTACTGGAACCTCGAGCGCACGCGCTTCGCCGAGCACGCCGCGATCCTCGAGAAGGCGTACGCGGACCATCCCGGCTTCTACCTCGACTTCGGCGACTTCCCCGACATCAACGACCTGCTGCTCGTCACCGACATCATGGTCACCGACTACTCGTCGGTCGTGTTCGAGCAGTCGCTGCTCAGCAAGCCGATCGTCTTCTTCGCCTACGACTACGACGAGTATCTCAGCGACCGCGGCTTCTACTTCGACTTCTCCGAGTACACCTACGGGCCGGTCGCCCGCACGAGCGAGGAGCTGGCGCGCTACCTGTGCGAGGCCCGCGTCGACGAGGAGAAGCTCGCCGCATTCCGCGCGAAGTTCACCGCTGCCTGTGACGGCCATGCCGCCGAGCGGTTCGTGCGCACCTACTTCGCCGACGACATCGTCTTCGACGCCGAGAAGGCCTAAGCGCGCCGCGCGAGGCTCACGACGCCACGGGAGGAACCATGAAGGCGCTCTGGCTTCAGGACCGCGCCCTGTCAGTCCGAGACGACCTGCCCGTGCCCGACGCCGCCGCCCGCGGCGAGGCCCTGATCCGCGTGCACCTCTCGGGTATCTGCGGCACGGACATCGAGCTGACTCGCGGCTACTACCCCTACGCCGGGGTTCTCGGCCATGAGTTCGTGGGCGAGGTGGTCGAGTCGCCGGATCCCGCCTGGCTCGGCGCCCGTGTGGTAGGCGAGATCAACGACGCGTGCGGGACATGCGGGACGTGCCTCGCCGGCCGCCCCACGCACTGCGAGTCCCGCACGGTGCTCGGCATCGTGAACCGCGACGGCTGCCACGCCGAGTACGTGTCGCTGCCGCTCGCGAACTTGCACCGCGTCCCCGACGGTGTGAGCGACGACGCCGCTGTCTTCACCGAGCCGCTCGCCGCCGCGCTCGAGATCCTCGAGCAGGTCCACATCGCGCCGACCGACCGCGTGCTGCTGGTCGGTGCCGGCCGGTTGGGCCAGCTCGTCGCGCAGGTGCTTGCGCTCACCGGCGCCGGACTGCGCGTGGTCGCGCGCCACGCGCTGCAGAAGGCGCTGCTCGCCCGCCGCGACATCGCCACGATCGCCGAGGAGCACGTCGCCGACAACGGATACGACATCGTCGTCGAAGCCACCGGCTCAGTGAGCGGGCTCGACCTCGCTCGGCGCGCGCTCAGGCCCCGCGGCACGCTCGTGCTCAAGTCCACCTACGCGGGCGAGGTCACGCTCGACCTCGCGCCCTTCGTCGTCAACGAGATCACCGTCGTCGGATCGCGCTGCGGCCCGTTCGCGCCGGCGCTGCGCCTGCTCGAGCGCGGACAGGTCGAGCCGACCCCGCTCATCGCCGAGCGCTTCCCGCTCGCTGACGCCGTCTCGGCGATGGAGCGCGCGCAAGAACGCGGCGTCATGAAGGTGCTGCTGGTCCCGTAAGGCCGCGTCGCCACGTCGCGTCGCACAGACAGTGGTGCCCGCGCCAGCCGAGGCCGGAGCGGGCACCGAATCGAGCGGTCTGTGCCGCGTGTCCCCTACGCGAAGATCCCGTCGCCGCCCACCGTGTCGAAGCGCGCCTGGAAGAAGCGCAGGTACTCCGGCTCGTAGTTGAACGCCAGGCCGCGGACGCTGCTCGCGTGATCCATGACCTCCATGACGCTCTCCGCGGTGACGTCCATGTGCGCCTGCGTGTAGACGCGGCGCGGGATCGTGAGGCGCACGAGCTCGAGCTTGGGATACCGGTTCTCGCCGGTCTTCGCGTCACGCCCCGCCGAAACGGCCCCGCGCTCCATCGCGCGGATGCCCGACTCGACGTAGAGCGCGGCCGCAAGAGCCTGCGCCGGGAACTCCTCGCGCGGGATGTGCGGCAGCATCGCGATCGCGTCGAGGAAGATGGCGTGCCCGCCGATCGGCCGCACGATCGGCACGCCCGCATCGATCAGCTTCTTGCCCAAGTACTCGACCTGGCCGATACGCGAACGCATGTGGTCGTCTTGCACCGACTCCTCGATGCCGATCGCCATGGCCTGCATGTCGCGGCCGGCCATGCCGCCGTAGGTGTGGAGCCCCTCGTACACGACGACGAGGTTCTGCGCCTGCTCGGCGACCTTCCTGTCGCGCACGGCGAGCCACCCGCCGATGTTGACGAGGCTGTCCTTCTTGCCCGACATCGTCGCGCCGTCCGACAGATCGCACAGCTCGCGCAGGATCTGCGCCACGGTCTTGTCGGCGTAGCCCTCTTCGCGCTGCTGGATGAAGTACGCGTTCTCGACGGCGCGCGTCGCGTCGAGGATGACGGTGATGCCCTGCTCGCGGCAGTAGGCGCTCACCTCGCGCAGATTCGCCATCGAGACGGGCTGGCCGCCGGCGAGGTTCACGGTCACGCCGATGGTGATGTAGGGGATGCGGTCCGAGCCCACCTCGGCGACGAGCGCACGCACCTTGTCGAGGTCGATGTTGCCCTTGAAAGGGTGCTCGGAGGCCGGGTCGTGCGCCTCGTCGATGATGACGTCGCGGAAGGTGCCACCGGCGAGCTCCTGGTGCAGGCGCGTGGTGGTGAAGTACATGTTGCCGGGGACGTAGTCGCCGTCCTTGATGAGGATCTGCGACAGGATGTTCTCGGCGCCGCGGCCCTGGTGCGTGGGGATCAGGTACTCGTAGCCGTAGTACTTCTGCACGGCGGCCTCGAGCGCGTAGAAGTTCGCCGAGCCGGCGTACGCCTCGTCGCCGAGCATCATGCCCGCCCACTGGCGGTCCGACATCGCGCTCGTGCCGCTGTCGGTCAACAGGTCGATGTAGCAGTCCTCGGACTTGAGCAGGAACGTGTTGTAGCCGGCGTCGCGGATGGCGCGCTCGCGCTCATCGCGGGTGGTCATCTTGATCGGCTCGACGACCTTGATCTTCCACGGCTCGGCCCAGCTGGTGCGGCGTGTCATGACGTACTCCCCTTCACTCAAGCGCCGAGGCACCGATGGCCGGCCCGCAGCGCGCTACTCACTGCATGCCGCATTGTTGCCGCCTCTCAGCGACGAGTGAAGGGGATATCGTTCGTCTCGGGCGCAAACACCCGCGCAATCGCACGTGCGATAGTCATTGCAGCTACGAATACCTGCTCATGCGCGCTCGTGACCTACTCTTCAGCAAGTCGCGCCGCGTAGACGAGGTCCTCGTGCAGCTGCTCGGGCGACTTGAGGTTCTCCACGCCGAGGAGGTAGTCCACGACCTCGGCAAGCGCAGTCTCGTCATCGCCGCGGAAGAGGTCCGCGATGCGGTCGCGCATGTCACGAGCCTGCCGATTCATGACGGGCCCGTGGACCGCGTGGACGGCGGGGTCGTAGAAGGCGTTCGCAAGCTCGGACATGATCACGACGGGCTTGCCCGCCTTGGCGGCGTACAGCACGCCGCCGCCGATGTCGTTCGACATCACGAACCGATGCTGGGACAGCAGATGCAGCCATCGGAACATGAACTCGGGATCGACGTTGTGCCCCGCCGAGACGATCCGCATGCCACGCTGCTCGAACTGCGTGTGCAGGCCTTTCAGGTAGTCATGGAAGTACATGATCACCGTCACGGGCTGGTACTCGTCGGGAAGTGCGAGCAGCTCGTCCGCCACCTGGCTCCAGTTGGCTGACGTGCTCATGATCTGCACCGTGTGGGCCGGGATGAACAGCGTCCCGTAGCCCTCGACGGTCTCGGGATAGGCCTCGCGGAAGAGTGAGAGCGCGTACACGAACGGGCTCGCCGCGGGAATGACGACTCGGCCCTCCTGCGCCGCCCACGCGTCCGCGCGAAACGCCGGGTAGTTCAACACCGCGCGGTACTGCGAGGCGAGCTCCATATCGAGCATCGTGTCGGTCTCGTAGTAGACGCCGTGCGGGATGATCGCCTTGACCGGCTCGGCCTCGGGATAGCGCGCGAAGCGCTTGAGGATCGTCGCGAACCCGTAGAAGTCGTTGAACGTCTTGAGGTCGGCCACGCGCGACTCTTGGGGAACCGTGCACAGCCGTACCAGATCGCGTTGGTCCTCGAGTGCCGTTGCCAGATCTATCACGCCTACCCCCGTTCTCGTGCAATGGGCGCCGCCCGCCCACCTCCAAGCGGCCGTGTCCGAGCACCCCGCGAATCCGCCACGCACTTCACGGCCTCCGCGCCGGGTGTTCATGCCGAATTCACCCACCGGCGACACATTGAGTATGCACGAACCATCCGTCCGACAAAGGAGGTACCTGATGAACGCGAAGCGAATCGCAGCGGCAGTAGCCGGTGCACTGGTCGCGGGCGTCGTCCTCGGCAGCGCAGTCTCCGGCTTCGCCGCCACGTCCGCCGCATCGTCGTCCGTCGCCGGCGCATGCGGCACCACCGGCCTGCGCCTCGGCGTCGCGATGCGCGACAGCGGTGGCCGACTTCTCGATGTGGTCGCCAAGCTCACCGGCAGCGACGCCGCCGCGGTGCAGGCGAAGCGAGCCGAGGGCAAGACCTTCGCGCAGATCGCCGCCGAGAAGAACGTGAGCGCGTCGTCCGTGGTCGCTGAGGCGCTCAAGGTCCGCAAGGCCCTGCTCGCCGACAAGGTCGAGGCCGGAACCATCACACAGGCCCAGGCCGACACCGCGCTCAAGAACATGGAGGCGCGTCTCAACGACCGGGTCGACTCCGCCAACGCAGACTGCGACGGGACCGGCTCCGGAAGCGGCAAGGGTGCCGGCAAGGGCGCCGGTAAGGGCGCTGGGCGAGGCGCCGGCAACGGCAACCGTGGCAACGGTGGTTGCGGCAGCGGTACCTGCGGCGCCACCGCGCCTACGGTCCAGTAGCACCTGGTACACGATCTCAAGGGACGAGTGCCCACGGCACTCGTCCCTTGGCGCGTCAGAGGTGTGAAGTGGGATACTCAGATGACGGCGATGAGCAAGGAGCGGACAGTGCCGACAATCCTGGTCGTTGATGACAACGAGAGCATCGTCTCGGCGTTGTCCGAGTACCTCGAGGCGAACGGCTACGACGTGGTGACCGCTACGGACGGCATCAGCGCGGTCGTCGCGGCCGACACGCACCATCCGGACCTCGCGCTCGTCGACATCATGCTGCCCGGGATCGACGGGCTCGAGCTCACGAAGCGCTTCGGCGATATCGGGCTGCCGGTCATCCTTGTCACAGCCAAAGCCGATGAGGTCGACCGGCTCGTCGGACTGGAACTGGGGGCCGACGACTATATCACCAAGCCGTTCAGCCCACGCGAGGTGGTCGCGCGCGCCAAGGCCGTGTTGCGCCGGTGCTCCCGACAGGAGAGCGCGCCGACGACGATCCGCTTGGGCGACCTCGTCATCGACCACGAACGGCGCGAGGTCACCGTTGCCGACCGGGTGGTCGATCTCACCCGGACGGAGTTCGACATCCTCGCGACGATGGCTGCGCACCCGGGAAGGGTGTACACGCGTCTCCAGCTGCTTGAGGCCGCCTCGGGAGAGGCCTTCGAAGGCTACGACCGCACCGTCGACGCGCACGTGAAGAACATCCGCAAGAAGCTCGGCGACGATCCCCGGCAGCCGCGCTACGTGCGCACCGTCATCGGCGTCGGCTACAAGGTCGAGGTGTGACGATGCGCCGGGTCGGCCTGCGCCTCCAGGTGTTCCTCGCCATCGCACTCGTCTCGCTCGGCGCCGTCCTGACCGTGGGGCTCGTCGCGCGCAACGCGCTCGCCACGGCATTCGACAACTACCTGTCGACCCTGCCCACCCCCGGCGGAGGTGCCGGGCGGATGCACATGGGCCGGCTGATGCTCGGCGCCGCCGAGCAGACCTTCATCGCCAGCGTGGACCGGAGCGTCTACGTCGGCGCGGTCGCCGCGATCGTCGTCACCGCGATCGTCGCGCTCGTGCTCGCGCGCTACCTCGCCGAGCCGATCACGCGCCTCGAGGCGGCCGCCGAAGAGCTCGCCGGCGGCGACCTGACCCACCGCGTCGAACCCGCCGGGCCTACCGAGGTGGCGGCGCTCGGTGATGCCTTCAACCGCATGGCGGACTCGCTGGAGGAGGCCGAGTCGCTCCGACGCCGACTCGTCGCAGACGTGGCGCACGAACTGCGCAACCCGATCGCCGCCGCGCGTGTCCAAGCCGAAGGGATGGCCGAGGGCGTCCTTCCGGCATCGCAGACGCGCCTCGACGCGCTCGTCGCGGACCTGGCTCACCTGTCCGTGCTCGTCAACGACTTGCAGGAGCTGGCGGTAGCCGAGGCAGGGCACCTGCGCTACGAGATGGTCTCGCTCGATCTGGCGGAGTTGGTCGAGCGCGAGACGGCGCGCGTTGCGGAGAGCGCACCGCCGGCGATCGAGATACGGACACTGGCGGCCGAAGGGCCCTACACGGTGCTGGGGGATGAGGTGCGGCTGTCCGAGGTGTTGCGCAATCTCCTGTCCAACGCGGTGCGGCACACCGCGCAGGGATCGGTCACGACGAGCGTCAACGTGCGCGACGACGGGCTCCTCGAGGTTCGCGTCGCCGATACGGGCGAGGGAATCCCCGAAGAAGACCTCCCTTACGTCTTCGAGCGCTTCTACCGCGCCGACTCGGCCCGGACGTCTGACACCGGCGGTGCGGGGCTCGGGCTCGCGATCACGCGGCATATCGTGGAGGACCACGGTGGCAGCGTCTTCGCCGAGAACGCCCCGGACGGCGGGGCAGTCGTGGGATTCGCGATTCCGCGCCACTCTGTCGACGCCTGACAGACACCGCCCGGGTTGACCCCGGCGTGGATTCCGTATATACCCATAGGGGTATCATGCGCGCTGCCACCGTCGCCCGGAATCGGAGCCCACGTGCCTCACGAGAAGTTCAGTATCGAGCACCTCGAGCGCCTGAACGACCCCGCCCGCCTCGAGTATCTCCCGCCCACGGTGATGTGGGGCGCCCTCGGCGATCCGTCACCGCGGACGATCATCGACGTCGGCGCCGGCACCGGGCTGTTCGCCTGCAAGTTCGCTGAGCTGGCCCCGGACGCACTCGTGTACGCGGTCGACATCGAGCCCGCAGCCGTCCGGTGGATGCACGAGCATCGACCTGAATCGCACTGCGGACGCCTGAGGCCACTTCTCGGCAAGGAGAGCGCGATTCCGCTCGCGACCGGTGAGGCGGATCTCGTGGTCATGATCAACCTGCATCACGAGCTGGTGGATCCCCGAGACAACTACCGCGAGGCGCTGCGGCTCACCCAGATCGGCGGACAGCTGCTCGTTGCCGACTGGGCGCCCGGGGACAGCGGGATCGGGCCTTCACAGAGCATCCGCGTTCCCGCCGAGACGATCGCACAGGCCATCGAGGCTGTCGGGTACGGCGACGTCGTGATCCATCGGGCACTCCCGCACCACTCGCTGATCACGGCGCGCAAGCCTGTCGTCTGTGGTCTGTAGCCGCGGGCCCGTGCCCGCGCATGAAAGGAGCACCATGGCCACCACAAGGAGTATCGCGATCCCGACCGACGGCGCCGGAGGGATAGACGCCCCGCGGTCCGGCCACTTCGGTCACGCGGACTCGTTCACCGTCGTCGACGTCGTGGACGGCGTGATCACCGGCGCGCACGTTCTGGTCAACCCCCCGCACGAGCATGGCGGATGCGGGATGACGGTGGCGATGCTCGCACAAGCCGGCGTCGACACGGCGATCGTCGTCGGCATGGGGCGTGGCCCGCTCGCCGCGATGACCGCTCACGGCATCACCGCACTGTTCGACGGGGACTCAGCGACGCCGCGTGAGGCGGTCACGGCCTACGTGGGCGGCGCTCTCGTCCCGTTTGGGCAGGACCACTCGTGCCGGGGCCACGATCACGCGAACTGATACCGGCCGCTGACGCACCACGACGGGCGGGACCTTGCGGTCCCGCCCGTCGGCGTGTGGTGGCCTGGTCGGCCTCGACATCGGCTACGGCGTGGTCTGTCCGAGCTGCTCGGCGACGAACTCGCGAACGTCGGTGTGAACGTCGAAACCGTACGTCTGCGCGAGGTCCTTGATCTTGGCGTTCATCTCATCCGGCGAGACTCCGAACCGCTCTTGGAACGCCTCCTGCGGGATGCCGGTGACCTTCGAGACCTCCGCGAACGTCATCGAGCCGCGGATCTCCTCGACGTTGATCGTGCCGCCGGCCTTCTCCACTGTGCTCTCGAGGGTAGGCAAGGTCCAGGCGAAGCTGCCTGTGAGGGTCGGGACGGCGATGCCAACCGCGATGAGTGCGACGGTCAGTCCGAGCACCATGTTCGGGGCGAGCGTCTTGGAGCCGGACTTGGAGCCGGTGGAGACCACGAGGGTGTCCTGGACGGGGCATGCGTTCACGCACTCGTTGCAGTTGATGCACTCGGCGTCGTTGACCACGGTCGCTGTCGAGACCTCCACGTTGACCGGGCACGCCTTGTCACACGCCGTGCAGTTCGTGCACGTGTCGGCGTTGCGGCGCACCTTGAACAGCGAGAGCCGCGATATGGCACCGAGGAACGCGCCCATGGGGCACAGGTACTTGCAGAAGAAGCGGTCGTAGATGACCGACCCCGCGACGCTCACGCCGAGAACCGCAAGGCCGATCGAGAACTCGACAAGCAACTCCTTGGAGGTCAGGTGCATCCATGCCACCCACGGGTCGTAGGGGCGGATCACCAGTGAAGCCGCCTGCCAACTCCACACCGCGAAGAAGACGAGGACGCCGTACTTGAGGAACCGGGCCGGGCGGTCGAGCGCCGCCGGCATCGTGGCGCGCTTGCCCCCGTTGAGCTTGATGCCGAGCTTGCCGGCGAACTCCTGGATGGCTCCGAGCGGACAGATGTAGCCGCAGAACGCCCGGCGGAACACGAGCGCGAGCACGATCACGATTCCCAGCAGGATCACACTCGAGACCGCGATGCGCTTGATGAGCGTCGCGGACATGAACAGGGCCCACAGCGTCTCGATGCCACCGAACGGGCAGAGCGCGTCGACGCCTACCACCGGCACGCCGTTCTGGTGTGCGATACCGATTCCGGTGATGACGGCAAGGCCGATGCCGAGCACGGCCAGCCGGATCGCGCGACTGGTCTTCTGGGCACCACGGTCGGTACGGCTCGAATGGCCTGTATCTTCCTGAGGTGAGTTGGGTGACACCGTGCGCCTCCTCTGATCGGACACTCATACTCCACTAGGTATAGAAAGCGGGCGTGAACGCCGCGTGAAGACCGGGCCCGCATCGCGTGAAGCCCGCATCGCGAGAATCGCGTGCCGATCGGCGACAAGTGTGGCGTGGGTCACACTCGTGCCGCCTTCACCCCTGTAGTCCGGGCGGGAACGGCCGATACCTACCGAGCGACACTGAACGCTTTCGATGTCCTTCGGAGGGCACGTGCTCACGCTGACCACAGGCCTCAGCCAGTTGAGGCCGCACTACACGGACGAGACCCGCGACCTGTTCGGGGTTCTGCTGAACTCCACGTCGGCCGCCGAAGCCAATCTTGCGCTCGCGGTGCTTTCAGGCAGCGTGCCGGAGCGCACCCTCGTGTACGCCTGCAACCTGCGCGAGGCGCTGCGCGCGCTGCCCGGGTCGCCGTTCTCGATGTGTGTCGACGAGGCCACGCTGTGCAAGACCGCGGGTCTCGAACGCAACATGGCCGCGATGCAAAAGGAGCTCACCGACGGCATCGAGCTGGCGGTGACGACGGCGGGCAACCTCGTGCTCGACGTGATCGTGCGGCACGAGGGCGAGAAGTACTTCTGGACCCCGATTCCCCGCACCGACTTCCAGGTCAACCCGCACATCGTCGAGCTCGTCGTGACGAGCGGCTACCTGCTCGATGAAGTCATCGAACTCGTGAAGTGCATGGGGCTCGTCTTCAACCCCAAGTTCTATGTCTCTCTCGCCGATTTCCAGATGGAGAATGCAGCCGATGTGTTCGAAGGCATCGGCGACCTGTTCTAGTCCCTATCTCACCTTGAAGTAGCGCCGCGGGCTCGTGGTCGCCGCATGGCTCGAATCCGAATGCTTCGCGATGACGTACCACGATCCCGTCGACTTCAGCTTGGTCTTGACCGAGTACTTCGTGTAGCTCTTGTACGCCGAGTTCTTCGCCGAGACGGACTTGGCGTAGCGCCACTTGCCGCCGGACTTGCGATAGAAGTACAGCTTCGTCGAGCCGCCGTGGTAGGGCTTGAGCGAGCCGCTCACCGTGAACGACTTCGACCTGCGCACCGTGCTCGCCGTCGAAGGCGTGCCGAGATACGCCTTCGCCGTGAGTACCGCCGGCTTCGACCCGACCGATGCGGTTCGGCTCGTCCCCGCCGACCGCATCATGAACTGCGTGTTGGCCGTGAGCGGCTGACTCGTGGCCCTGTAGGTGCCAGAGCTCGCAGACCAGACCGCCGCGCCGTCCCTGCTCCACGTCTCGCCGCCGTCGGTACTGCGCCACAGCGACACGTTCGCATCGGGCACCAGAACCCCGTCGATCTTCAGCATCGCCGAGAAGACCGCGGTCTTGCCGTACGTCACGGACGACTTCGGGCTGCTGGACACGGTCATCGTGGCGGACTCGACGCGAGACTCCTCGATGCGCAAGGCGATCGGGAGCGTGGTCCGGGTCGAGATGGTCGACCCGCTCACCAGCATGATCATGTCGGTCGCTTCGAGGGATCGCGGCAACGACAACCGCAGCTCCGCGCTGCCCCCCATCGGCACGACCGCCGAGTCTCCCGCGCTCACGACGGGCTCTCCGTCTGCGGGGGTCACGCGCCACTCCGGCACCGTTCCCGCCGGCAGCGCCCCCGCGACCGAGACTTCGACGGGCATCCGCATGGAGCCCGTGGGCAGGGCGCTGAAGCGCCAACGCGCTTCGCCGCCGGCGCCCACGGCTTGAGTCGCGTCCTCGCATGCGAGCGTGAATCCGGACCGCCCGGGCGGGTAGATGTCGATCCGACCGAGCGCGGAAGATGAGCGGCCCGCCGATGTCGCCGCGACGCGCAGTGCGTACGCGTCGGGTTCCACTCCGGCCGATGTCTCGATCGTGAGCACGGACGACCCACTCGTCGTGACGCGCGGCGGCAGGAACGACGCACGGGCGCCCGCAGGTAACCCGGAGACGCTCAGGTCCACGGGCCCGGTGAATCCGGACTGCGCCGAGATGGTCACATTGAAGGTGACCGGCGCTCCCCCAGCGGTCGCCGCACGCACCGGCTGCACGAGTCCGACCGCGAAGCTGCCACTGGTGGACCGGAACACGCGCAGCGCCACGTCCGCTCGAGCGACGCCCGTGCCTCCGGTTGCGGTGATCGCGAGGGGGTAGACCCCCTCGGCCACTCCTGTGGTCCTGACGGTGAGTGTCGTCGTGGCTCCGACGCTGGTCGTCGTCGTCGACCACGATGCATTCGCTCCGGCGGGAAGACCCCGCACGCTCATCCGCGCGGTCCCTCCGTAGCCCCCCGCGCCACGCACTTTGACGCCAAACGTCGCGTTAGCACCGGCGACGACGTCGACGGCAGCCTGCCCCGGCACGAGCGTCACGCCGGGAGGCTCCGCATCCTCGGCTCCGAGCGCACTGAGCGAACGCGACCCCCCGGGGGCGAGCGACTTGACCGTCTTCGGACCCCAGCACACGAACGTCCGCATCTCGCCGTCGGGACTTGCTCCGCCACCGTTCGCCGCCCACACCATCCACCAGTAGCGGGTGTTGGGCTTCAGCTTGCCGAGCGGGACCCACCACTCCGACTTGGTCACGTCGGCCTCGGCGGCGACCCCATCCTTGTCGAAGACGGAGACACGGTAGTACGTCGCACCAGCCGAGTCCGACCAGTTGAGGAATGCGCCCTGATCGACCCACTCGGCCTTGTTCTCTGGGGTGTAGAGCACGGGAGCGGCGGGCGGGGTCGGCGGCGAGCCGACCATGAAGAACCTGAGGGACGACGGGGTCTCGCCGCCGTCGTTCATGGCCCACACACCCCAGCCGTACCATCGCCCGTTCTGAAGCAGCCAGCTCGGGACCGTCACGGAGGTAGCGGTCGTGACCTTCTCCCAGATGGTGTTGCCGTACGCATCGGTGAGCACGAAATCGTACGCGGTGGCACCAACAGCCGGCGCGCACTGCAGCGTCACGCTGCTTGCCGACAAGCCCATCGCCTCATCGGCAGGACTGAGCAGGTACGGGGTGCTCGGCGGGTACGGCGGTGCGAGGCCGAAGCTGCCCCAGTACGACCAGTCGCCCCAGCCGCATACGTTGTGCGAGCACACCGACCACAGGTACCACGTGCCGTACTCGAGCACGCCGGGCGGGACGGTGAAGGAGTTGCGCGCGCTCGCGCCCGAGTACACGCGACGTCCGGATTCCTCGTATATCTCGATCCAAGCACCGTCGATCAGGTACTGGACAGCGCCCACCCCGTTGTAGTCGTTCCAGTACAGCGTGGGTGTGGGATCGTCGATGATCTGCCAGTCATCCGGACTGAGGTCGAGCGGGATGAGCGGCGGCCCGGGGACGTCGACCGTCGCGAACCACTGGAACTCGGACGGCTCGGACCAGCCGGTGTCGTTGTGGGCCCACACGGCCCACGAGTACGCCCGGCTGACATCGAGGACGCCATCCGGGACCTTCCACTGGTAGGTCGATGCGCTCACGAGCTTGTCGGCGACGAGCCCGCCGTCCTCGTCGTAGACGGCGCAGTAGTAGGAGTCGGGCTCCTGAGTGGCCGCGATGCTCGACCACTGGAGCGTCACCCAGTTGGGTTCAAGCCCCACGGAACCCGTGTCAGGCGTCAGGGCGTCGGGCGCGTCGGGCAGCGGCAGCGGGGGCTTGCCGACCCAGAACCAGGTCTCGGCCGATGGCGGGCCCCATCCGGTGTAGTTGTGCGCGAAGACCCGCCACACGTAGGCGCCGGTCGTCAGCGTGTCCTCCACCGGCACCTGCCACCCGAGGTCGGTGGACAGGCCCGAGGCGACGAGGTTGCCATCGCCGTCCCAGACCTCGGCCCAGTAGTAGTCGACAACGTCGGAGGACGCGTTCGCACGCCATCCCAGGAACGGGCGCGCGGCCACCCACGTCGCAGAGGGAGCCGGGTACAGCGGCTGCGGCGCCACCGGGACCGTCGCCGGCGCCGCGCCCGCGAGGAACGCGCGCGTCTCGGAGGGGTCCGAGTAGCCGCGAGCATTGTGCGCGCTCACGTCCCAGTAGTAGCGGCGGCCCGATTGCAGCGCACCTGCTGCCGGCGTCCATTGCGACGCCGCAGAGTCCGCGAAGGCGACCTCGCGGCCCGAGCCGTCGCGGACGGAGACCCGGTACCAGTCAGCGCCGTACGCCGCGTCGAGGTCGGACCAGTCCAGAAGCGGTGTGGTCGAGAGGCCGGTGGCGTCGTTGACCGGGGCGACGAGCGCCGGCGCGGAAGCGGCGGGCGGTGCGGTCCCGACGTAGAACGTGCGCACGGCGGGGTCGCTCCAGCCGTTCTTGCTGTGCGACCGCACCTTGCCGTAGTACGCGCGGTGCTCGACGAGCAGTGACCCCGGCACCGTGAACGTCGTCGCCGTCGAGGTGTTCGACGCGAGCAACACGCCCCGCCCGTCGTACACGCCGACCTCGTAGGCATCGACCGCCGGCGAGGCGACGACCGAGCTCCACTGCAGGGCCGGGGTCGCCGAGAGGCCCTCCTGCCCGTCGGTCGCGGGCGCGATCCATGACGGCGCACCGGGACGGATGACCGGTGTAGGCGGATCCCCAGGCTCGGTGACGCCGCTGCCGTCCGTGCCGGCGAGGGCGATGCCGTCTGTCTGGAAGGCGGGCGAAAGCGCTATGGAGTAAAACGCCGAGGCGCGGTTGACCACGGGCACGTCGACCCACGTCGTACCCTTCGCGCGCGCGAGCAGTCCCGCGCCGGTCGCGGCGTACACGAGCCCGTCACCGGCGTATCCCGGCGACACCGCCAAGCCGAGAACCGAGGCGGTGCTCGTCAGCCCGCCGCCGTTGAACTGGCTCCACGTGTCGCCGGCATCGGTCGAGCGGAAGACGCCGCCGTTGCTCTGTGGCGACGAGCCCACGAACACGGTGCGGTCACGAGCGAAGTCCGGCGAGATGGCGATGGACTGGAAATCCCACGCGCCGCTCACCGGAACGATCGAGAAGCTCGCTCCGCCGTCGGTGGACCGGTAGACCTGGATGCTGGTGGCGGCGAATACCGTATGGTCGGTCGCGAAGGTGGGCGATGCGGCGATCGCAGTGACGGTGCGGTCGGTGGGAATGCCGGTCGAGATCGTCCACGACTGCCCGCCGTTGACGGACCTGAACACGCCCTTGGCGCCGCTGCCCGTGTTGTCCACGGCACCGGCAAACGCGATGTGATCGGATTCGAACGCGGGCGACATCGCAAGCGCTCGCACGCCCCAGATCGTCGTGTTCTGGGTCCAGGTGTCCCCGCCGTCGGTCGTGCGCCACGTTCCGCCGCCTCCCGCGAGCACCGTGCGATCACGCGGGTAGGCAGGCGAGACCGCGAGTGCAGGGGCATCGAGCATCCCGGTCTTCTCGGCGAAAGAGGTCCAGGTGGTGCCTCCATCCTTGGAGCGGAAGACGCCCCGCTCGGTCGCGGTGAAGACGGTGCGGTCGGATGCGAACGCGGGCGAGAAGCCGATCGCGTATGGGCTCTGGTCGGCGAGGCCCACCGTCATCGGCTTGAAGGTGAGTCCACGGTCCGTGGTGCGGCTGACGCCGTGGTACTCGCGGGCGAGCAGCATCTCGCCGTCGCCTGTGAACTGTGGTGAAAGCGCGAGGTCGAAGATGTTGCTCGACCCGGCGCTCGTGCCGATGTCGGTCGCGCTCCAGCTCGAGCCGTAGTCGGTCGACTTGTAGAGCTTCGTCTCGGCCGCGGCATAGACGGTGTGGTCGACCTGGTAGCCGGGCGACAGCGCAAGCCCGGTGACACGCGCGGTCTTGGACGGTTGCGCGGCGACGAGGTTGCTCTCGCTCCACGAGCTGCCGCCGTCGGTCGACCTGTAGACGCGGCACCAGTATTCGGATGCGGCGTACACCGTGTGGTCGGTGGCGAAGTCAGGCGAGAACACGAAGCGCCAGATGCGGGGCGGCGACACGCTCGCACCTACCGGCTCCCACGTGTCCCCGCCGTCAGTGGACCTGAAGAGACCCACGTTGTTGACGGCACACAGGAGCGTGCGATCGAAGGCGTACTCCGGCGAGAACGCCACCGAGAAGACGTCAGCGATGTCTTCGAGCGCGATGTCGGGGAACTTCAGCGACGTCCACGTGACGCCGCGATCCGTGGAGCGCTTCAGCCCGCGCATGGTGCCGACGATCACCGTGCCGTCGTCCGCGTAGTCGGGCGAGACCGCGACGCAGCGCGCGGCACCCGCTGAGCCCGTGGCGACGTAGGAGGTCTTGCCGCCGTCCCTGGAGATGAGCACGCCCGGACCGAAGGCCGCCGAGAAGACCGTCTTGTCGGCGGCGAAGTCCGGCGAGACCGCGACGCCGTAGATGATGGTGGCCGGGTCGACGGGACTGGTCGACCGGTTCCACGTGACGGCGCCGTCCGTGGAGTAGTACAGCCCGCCTGAAGTCGCTGCGAACGCTGTACGGTCGCTGCCGAACGCCGGCGAGTACGCGACGCCGTTGACGCGTGAGGGCAGGTATGACGACCAGTTCCACGCGCCCGAGGCCCCGAGCGCCAATGCCGTCAGTGGCACGAGCATGGCGACGAGTGCGAACAACAGGACAAGACCGCACGCGATCCGACGACAGATGCCGCTCATGGCGACCCCCCTGGTTCACGCCGGCGACGTGCCGGCACCCCTGCCGCGGTCCCGTTCGCGGCCACTACCAGAGTATTGCCCGGCCGTCCGTTTTGGAATCGCGCGGCGGAGCGGCGCGCCTACACGCCGTCGCGGGGGATGCGGTACTCCCGCGTCGCCGAGAATACCTCGCCCTCGCCGTCCCGCGCCGAGAACGCCTCGTCGATGAAGAACGTCGTCGCGTCACACGTCATCGCGGCATCGAGGTGGATACTCCACGTGTGATCCGGACGCTCGGAGCTCACGTCGCGCACGCAGCGCACGGTCGCCGAGAGCGGCTCCCCTTCGGTGATCTCGTAGGTGTCCGTCCCCGTCTCGACGCGACGCTGACCGCCGGGCAGCGACATCGCGATGCGCTGCGTATCGTGGATCGTGTGCCGCCCGGTCGCTGCGTCGACGCGCACCTCGCGAGAGCGCGTGGCGCCGTCGCCCGGCTCCTGCGGCAGCGGAGGTGCGGTCTCCGGCGGCGAGAACGGTCCGGCTTCGGCGTACTCGCGGACCGCGCGGCCGCCGGGCACGACCGGCAGGTCGAGCTCGCTTCCCGCAAGGTGCAGCGTGACGGTCGTGCCCTCGGGCGACGGCCACGCGTGCGGCCAGTAGGTCGACGAGAGCGCGAGACGCAGCCGGTGACCGGGCGCGAAGCGGTGGCCGCACGCGCGCAGCTCGATCGCGACGTCGTAGGCGCGGCCCGGCTCGAGCGGTGCCGGCACGGCGTGCGAGTCGCGATGCGTGAGGTTGAGCAGCCCCCAGCTGACCAGCAGCGACTCGCCGCAGGGAGCCACGTCCTCGAGCCGGGCGGCGATGAGCGCGTGCGGCCGGTCGGCGGCGACGCACACGGTGAGTCGCGGGTTGCCGAGCACCTCGATCTGCTCGGCGAGAGGGGCGGTCGTGAAGGTCAGCGAGCGCTCGTCGTCGGGGCTCTGGTCGCCGGCGAGCTCGTCGGACAGGCCGTTCGCGCACCACACGCCGGCGGTCTCGCCGCACTCCTGGCGGGCCGGCAGCGCGACCTCGCCCTCGGGCGCGCGAACGTCAGCGAGCCCACCGGCGGCGTTGGGATGCAGCGCGATCGGCTCGGCCGCAGAGGCGGGCCATTCGGAGATCCCGATCCACCTGCCCGGACGCTCGGCACGAAACGTCGTCGGCGCGACAGGCTCCTCGATCCAAGCACGGAGTACGGGCTCGGCCATGATGTCGTTATCGATGCCCTTGAGCCACCGGTCCCACCAGCGGACCGATTCCTGCAGAAAGCCGATCGCAGGCCCCGGCACGCCCGAGTGCGGCATCATGTGACCCCACGGCCCGATGATGCCGAGCCGCGGCACGTCGAGGTGTTCGAGCAGCCGCGGGACCGCGTTCACGTACGCGTCCGCCCAACCGCCGACCGCCATCACCGGGCAGCGGATCGCGGCGTAGTCCTCGGCGACCGAGCCGTGGCGCCAGAACGCATCGCGACGCTGGTGCGCGACCCAGTCGTGCGCGAGTTCCGGCGCGTGCTCAAGCCGATCGATCCACTGCTCCCGCCACCCGTCGCCCACGGCGTGCGGGTCGGGCGGCTGGATCGCATATCCCAGCATGGACGAGGCCCACTTGAGCATGTCCGAGGCGAGCATGCAGCCGCCCATGTAGTGGCAATCGTCGAGATAGCGATCGTCGGTCGAGGCCATGGTGATCACCGCTTTGAGCTGCTCGGGAGCGCGCGCGGCGATCTGGAGCCCGTTGAAGCCGCCCCACGAGTAGCCGATCATACCCACGCTGCCGGTGCACCAGGGCTGCTCGGCGAGCCACGTGAGCACCTCGAGCGCGTCGTCCTGCTCCTGCTTCAGGTACTCGCCCCGCAGGTAGCCGTCAGAGTCGCCGCTACCTCGAAGGTCGACGCGCACCGAGGCGTAGCCGTGACCGGCGAAGTAGGGGTGCTGGAGCGCGTCGCCCAGCGCCGTCCCGTCGTCTTTGCGGTACGGCAGGTACTCGAGCACGGCCGGCACGGGCGAGTTCTCGGCGTCGACCGGCATCCACACGCGCGCCGAGAGCCTCGTGCCGTCACCAAGCGGAATCCAGAGGTGGTCGATCGACCGAACCTCGTGCGGGAATCGCGTGCGGATGCGAGCGCTGCCTGTCACTGACGGTGACCACCTCTCACGCGGTTGCTCGGCTTCCCCTGCGTCGAATGGTACCCGCACGCGCCGACAGGCGCGACGATGTGGTAGAACAGGCGAATGAGCACACCGTGGATCTACCTCAATGGCTCGATCGTCTCGGCAGATGAGGCGGCGATCTCGCCCCTCGACATCGGCCTGCTGCGCGGCTACGCGGTGTTCGACCTGCTGCGCACGGTCGGCGGCCGCCCGTTCCTGCTCGCCGAGCACCTCGAGCGGCTGCACGGCTCGGCGGCGCACCTCGGGCTGACCGTGCCCGCGACCGACGCCGAGATCGCCGCCGCCATCGACGAGCTGCTGCGCCGCAACGGACACGCCGAGGCCACGGTGCGGCTCGTGCTCACCGGCGGCGTCTCGCCGGACGGCATGGGCTTCGACCCCAGCCACCCGACGTTTCTCATCGTCACGCACGACCTTCACGAGCCGCCCGCGTCGCTCTACGAGACCGGCGGCGCCCTGCTCACCCACGCGCACCGCCGCGAGGTGCCCGAGGCCAAGACCACCAACTACGTGACCATGCTCCAGCACCGTCCGCGCCTCGCCGAGAAGGACGCCCTCGACCTGCTCTATCACGATGGCGAGCGGGTCTTCGAGGCTGCGAGCGCGAGCGTCTACTTCGTGCGCGACGGCCGCATCCACGCTCCGGCCGACGATGTGCTGCCGGGCACGGTGGGCGCGCTGGTTCTCGCGCGCGCCGAGCGGCGGTACGATATCGTGCGCGGACGGATCTCGCTCGACGAGGCCTTCTCGGCGGACGAGGTGTTCCTCACCTCCACGACGCGGGGCGTCGTCCCGATCGTGCGGCTCGACGACACCGTCGTCGGCGACGGCACGCCGGGGCCCGTCACTCGGGCGCTGGTGCGGATGTGGCGAGAGGCCCTCGACGAGGTACGGTAGGCACCCGGCGGGAGTGGAGGTCGGCATGCTCAGTGGAACGCAGTACGTTCGCGTCGGCGCACACAGGCTCGCATACCACCGTTCCGGTGAGGGCGAACCGGTCGTGCTCGTCCACGGCATCACGACGTACTCCTTCATCTGGCAAGACGTCGTGCCATCGCTCAACGAGGCGGGCTACGAGACCATCGCGCTCGACCTTCTGGGTTGCGGAGAGTCCGACATGCCGGCGGGCGTGTCGTTCTCGATCAAGGACCATGCCGCCCGGCTCTACGACTTCGTACGCGAGCTTGGAATCGAACGATTCCACCTCGTCGGCCACGACCTCGGTGGCGGTATCGCGCAGATCTTCGCCGTCCAGCACCCGGAGATGCTCCACGACATGGCGCTGCTCAACAGCGTTGGATACGACATGTGGCCGGTGCAGCCCATCACCGCGATGCGCACACCTATCGTGCGCCAGCTGCTCATGGCGACCTTCGACATCGGCGCGTTCCGGCTGGTGGTGTGGCGTGCGCTCCACCACAAGAAGCTGCTGACCGACGAGCTCATGGCGCAGTTCAACGCGCCGCTGACAACGAGCCCCGGGCGCAGGGCGTTCATGCAGTTCGCCTCGAGCCTGGACAACAACAACCTCATGGAGATCGCCGACGATCTGGCCCGGCTGCAGGTACCGACGCTCATCATCCGGGGCGACGCCGACCCGTACCTGAGCCCGCGCATCGCGGAGCGCCTCAACGAGGGCATTCCGGGCAGCAAGCTCGTCCGCATCCCCACGGCGTCGCACTTCGTCCAGCTCGACGAGCCCGCTCTGGTCGCCGGCGAGCTGCTCGCGAACTTCTCACACGTGATGGTCTGAGCCACCCGATTCCTGCGATTCGCAGGATTGTGTCTTGTGGAGCCGCCGATTCAAAGGGACTGGCGGCGCGCGAGCAGGGCATACTACCTCTCGGTACGCGCGAGCTTATCGGATCGAGCCGCGCACTAGTGGCACCGGGAGGCGCCATGTCTGACTTCCGCACCATCATCGAACCGTTCCGCATCAAGACCGTCGAGCAGATCAAGATGACGACGGCCACAGAGCGCGAGGAGATGCTCCGCGAAGCGGGGTACAACATCTTCTCGCTGCGCTCGGAGGACGTGATCATCGACCTGCTCACCGACTCCGGCACCGGCGCCATGAGCTCGAACCAGTGGGCCGGCGTCATGCGCGGCGACGAGTCCTACGCCGGTAGCCCCTCGTACTTCCGCTTCCGCGACTCGGTCTACGACATCACCGGCTTCGAGCACATCATCCCGACCCACCAGGGCCGGGCGGCCGAGCGCATCCTGTTCAGCGTGCTGTGCAAAGAAGGCGACGTCGTCCCCAACAACAGCCACTTCGACACCACGCGCGCCAACGTCGAGTTCCGCGGCGCGCTCGCGCTCGACCTGCCGAGCCCCGAACTCGCGGACATGGACAGCGACTACCCGTTCAAGGGCAACATGGACGTCGACCGCCTGCGCGCCGCGTTCAAGGAGTACGGGCCCGAGCGCATCCCGGTCGTCATGATGACCGTCACCAACAACTCCGGCGGAGGTCAGCCGGTCTCGCTGGCCAACCTGCGCGAGGTCGCCGCGGTCTGCGCCGAGTACGACACGCCGATGTACCTCGACGCCTGCCGTCTCACGGAGAACGCCTACCTCATCAAGCAGCGCGAGCCGGGCTACGCCGACAAGCCGGTGCGCGCGATCGTCCGCGAGATGTGCGACTTGGCGCAGGGCTGCACCATGAGCGCGAAGAAGGACGCGATTGTGAACATGGGCGGCTTCCTCGCCACCCGCGACGCCGCCCTCGCCCAGGAGCAGAAGGTGCTCCTGATCCTCACCGAAGGCTTCCCCACGTACGGCGGGCTGTCCGGGCGTGACCTCGAGGCGCTGGCGGTCGGCATGCAGGAGGCCGTCGACGAGGACTACCTGCACTACCGCATCACCTCGACGCACTACGTGGGCAAGCACCTGCGCGACGCCGGCGTCCCGCTGTTGTGGCCCACCGGCGGGCACGCGATCTACCTCGACGCGAAGCGCATCGCGTCTCATCTCGAGCCGCGCCAGCTGCCGGGTGTCTCGGTCGCCAACGCGATGTACCGTCTCGGCGGCGTGCGCGCGTGCGAGATCGGGACGCTCATGTTCGGCTCGCGCGATCCTGAGACCGGCGCCGAGAGCGAGGGACCGCGCGAGCTCGTGCGCCTCGCGATCCCGCGCCGCACGTACACGCAGAGCCACATGGACTACGTCATCGAGGTCGTGACGAAGGTGTACGAGGAGCGCGAGTCGCTCGGCGGCTACCGGATCGTGGAGCAGGCGCCGTTCCTGCGGCACTTCTCGGCGAAACTGGAGCCGCTCGGGTAGAACGCGCGAAGGAGCGTCGCCCGCAGACGGACGGCTACTCCATCGCCCTGAGATAGGGGTACGGGTTGACCGGTGCGCCGCCGCCCGGGTGTATCTGCAGGTGCAGGTGCGGTGCGCCACCGGCGGCGTTGCCGGTCGCCCCGACATACCCGATGACCTGACCGGCCTTCACGTGCCCGGACCGCACCGCCCAGCCGTCGAGGTGTGCGTAGTAGAAGCTCCACCCCTTCGCGCCGGAGAGCCAGATGCACTTGCCTCCGAGGCCGTTGTTGCTCGCGCGGACCGACCCGGCGGTGATCGCGACGATCGGCGTGCCACGGGGCGCCATGATGTCGGTGCCCTGGTGCCGGCGGCGGCCGCCGCTGCGTGAGGCGCCCCACGTGTTCGCGTAGTAGTACGAACCGCGGACCGGGAACACCATCCCGTTTGGGCCGGGGACGCCCATGACGCCATCGGGGCGGTTCGCTCCGCCACGCATCGCGTCGAGCTGCGCTTTCACGCGCAGGAAGTCGGCCTGCTTCGTCTTGAGCCGGGACTGAAGCCTGTCGCGCTCCGAGCGAAGCGATGCGAGCGCAGAGGACTGGGTCTTGCGCTCCTTCACCAGTTCGGCACGCTGCTCGTTGAGCCGCTGACGCGCGGCCTTCACGTCGGCCACGGCCTGGGCATCAGAGGCCCCCACCCTGCGCATGTAGTCGAGCCGATTGACGAAGTCGTCGAACGACGCCGCGCCGAGCATGAACTCGATCATCTCGTACTCGCCGCGCCGATAGATGCCGGCCGCGTGCAACCCGAGCCTCGCCCGGGCCTTGGCGAGCCGCTTCTTCGTGACCGCGATCTTCTTGTCGGTCTTGTCGATGCGCACCTCGGTCTCGTCGAGCCGCCAGTACGCGCGATCGAACGCCTCGCCCGCCTCGCGGGTCTCGGACTTGAGCCGATCGAGTTCCGCCTTGAGTTCCGTGGCGCTCTTCGCGAACGCAGCATGCGGAAGCGCGAACGAGCACGCGACGAGAGCGAGCGCCGCGCACGCGCGCGCGAGGGCTCGCGTACCGCGTGCACCGCGGCACTCCATCGTAGCGGGCATCTGATTCCGACTCGCCACCGGACGACACTCCAATCGTTGGCCGCTCACAATAGTAGCGCGTGACGGCACTTCAACGCCCGCCTTGCCACTCCGAGAAGCTGCCGGCGCCCGGCCCCGAGACCGGGAGCGGGCGCCGAACCGAAGCTGATGTGACGTCGTCGGAGCTACTTCACGACGACCTTCTGCGACAGGGTCTTCGCAGAGAGGTACTCACCGGTGGCCGGAACGTACCAGCGGTAGTAGGCGGTGAACTTGCGCCGCTTCTCGATGGTCTTGGACACGCGACCGGTGGCGCTCGAGGTGCGCGAGTACATGCTCACCCAGGGACCGCTGGACTTCTCGCGCATCTGCAGCACGACCTTGACGCCGGCGAGTGGAGCGCCCTTGGTGTCGCGGATCTTCGCCGCCAGCGTGTAGCGTGCTACGCCCTTCTTGCGGTACTTCGTGATGCGGGAGACGTCGGGGGTGCGCACCGCCTTGACGACCAGCGGCGCTGAAGCGACACGGAAGGTCGCGGTCTTGCGCGGTGCCTCCACGTTGCCGAGCTTGTCGACCGACCAGAACTCGATCGTGTGTGTGCCGACCACGCTCGTCGCGATCGACGTGCCGGCAACAGGCGCGGCGCCGTCGAGCACGTAGTAGGTCGTTGCGACGCCGCTGCCCGCGTCGGCCGCGGAGAGGGTGATCGCGGCGCTCAGACTGTAGAGGGCGACCGCGTCGGATGCCGTCACCGGAGCGGTGCGATCGATGACGAACGTCGCGGTCTTGTGCGGCGATTCCTCATTCGCGCCCTTGTCTTCCGACCAGAACTCGATCGTGTGCGTACCCTCCGCGCCGACCACCACGGACGTCCCTGCGACGCGGGGCGCACCGTCGAGGCGGTAGTACGTCGCCAGGACGCCCGACCCACCGGCGTTGTCGACGGCGGTGAACTTCACGACCGCAGTCGTCGTGTACGATGCCACGGCGTTGGAGGTGGTCGAGGGCGCGACGGTGTCGCTCACGACCGGCGCGTTGACCTTGAAGGTCGCGGTCTTGTGCGGGGTCTCGGTGTTTCCTGCCCCGTCGACCGACCAGAACTCGACCGTATGGGTGCCGACGACCGAGGTGCTCACCGAGACGCCCTCGACCTGCGCGGCACCGTCGAGACGGTAGTAGGTGTGCGCCACGCCCGAGCCACCCGCGTCGGTCGCAGAGAGCGCGATCGTCGCGGAGCCCACGTAGACCGCAAGCGCGTCGGAGCTCGTCACGGGAGCGGTGGCGTCGACCGGAGCGGTGACCTTGAACGTGACGGTCTTGTGCGGGGTCTCGGCGTTACCGGCGGTATCGACCGACCAGAACTCAAGCGTGTGCGTTCCGACGACCGGGGTGCTCACCGAGACGCCCTCGACCTGCGCGGCACCGTCGAGACGGTAGTAGGTGTGCGCCACGCCCGAGCCGCCGGTATCGGTGGCTGACAGCGAGATCGTCGCGTTGCTGACGTACGTCGCGAGCGCGTTCGACGTCGTGACCGGAGGCGTCGAGTCGGTCACAGGTGCGACCGGGCTGACGCTCGTCTGGCCGATGCCATCACTCGTCTTGGGGCCCTTCACGGCGTAGATCGTGTACGTCTTGCCGGGGACGACGGTGAAGCGGGCCGTGGTCGCATTCACGTAGGACTGCTTCACGGTGCCACTGAACAGCGCGATGGTGCCGGCTGTCGGCGCGCTCACATCGTAGATGGCGGCTGTGGCGCTCACCGATGCCAGGGTTGCCGTCACCGGCACGTTCGTGCCGCTGTGACAGTTCGTGCACGACGAGGTCTTCGACGGCGTGGCGACCGCCATCTGCGCGAATGCCGCGGTGAAGACGAACACCGCGAAACCGACGAGCACAGACCGCTTAAGCTTGTTCAATGAGACGCACCTCCGAACGGTTACTGCGTATGAATCCTCAGGCACCGTATCGGCAGGTGCGTCGCGGCCACAACGATTGTTAGAAGACCCTAAGCCACCTCTAACGTACGCACGAACGACTGATGAGAGCGCCACCCGAAATGTGACCTTCGTCACACCAGCGAGCGCTGTCCTGCGGCGCGGGGCTCCGGGACGGTCGCTGCTGCGCACATCGGTCGCTCTGCTACGATTCGAGCCCTGTTCTCCAGCGGTGAGAGGAGTGGCATGCGGGCGTTGCGGGACCTGTCGCTGTCGGCGGTCGTCTCGGGATTCGTGGCGGTGCTCGTGGGGTTCTCGGGGTCGGCCGTGATCGTCTTCCAGGCCGCCGACGCCCTGGGGGCCACCCCCGCCGAGAAGAGCTCATGGATGCTCGGGCTCGGCGTCGCCGTGGGCCTCACCTCGATCCTGCTGTCGCTTCGCTACCGCATGCCGGTGCTCACGGCGTGGTCCACTCCGGGTGCTGCACTCCTCGTCACGAGCGTCAAGGGTGTCACGATGGCGCAGGCCACGGGCGCCTTCATGGTGTGTGCCGCGCTGATCGCACTCGTGGGTGTGACCGGATGGTTCGAGAAGGCGATGAGTCGTGTGCCCGAGACGCTCGGCGCGGCGATGCTCGCCGGCGTCCTCTTGCGCTTCGGGCTCGAAGGGTTCGCCGCTCTCGAGTCGCGTCTGGCGCTTGTCGGTGTCATGCTCGTGACCTACCTGGTCGCGCGCCGCTTCTGGCCGCGCTACGCGATCCCCTCGGTACTCGGCGCAGGCGTGCTGATGGTCGCGGCGCAGGGGCAGCTCAGTATCGGCGCGATCCCGCTCGAGCTCACCCGCCCGGTCTTCATCCGGCCCGAGTTCACCCTGAGTTCGATCGCGGGCGTGGCGCTGCCGCTGTTCGTCGTCACGATGGCGTCACAGAACGTGCCGGGCGTCGCGGTCATGCGGGCCGCCGGCTACGACCCCCCGATCTCGCCGATCATCACGTGGACGGGCCTCTCGGCGCTTGTGCTCGCGCCGATCGGTGCGTTCACGGTCAACCTCGCGGCCATCACGGCCGCGATCACCATGGGTGAGGACGCGCACGACGACCACGCGAAGCGCTACGTCGCCGCCGTCTCCGCGGGCGTGTTCTACCTGCTCCTTGGCCTATTCGGCGCGACGGTCAGCGCACTGTTCGCACTGTTCCCCAAGGAGATGGTGCTCGCGCTCGCGGGACTCGCGCTGCTCAACACCATCGGCGCCGGGCTCGCGTCTGCGGTCTCTGACGAGCGGCGACGCGAGCCTGCAGTCGTGACGTTCCTCGTCACCGCGTCCGGACTGCACCTCTTCGGCATCGGCGCCGCGTTCTGGGGCATCGTGCTGGGGCTGCTCGCGAGCGTCATCCTCCACGCACCGCTGCGCGGACCGGTCACGGTCGCCGAGTAGAGCGCCGATTCCGGCGCGACTCGCGCCATCCGCGCTGCTCACCGCCCGAATGGGGAACCAACGGGTACGGAGGTGTTTCCGTGAGAAGGATGTTCGATCCCGCAACCATCGCCGTCATCGGCGCCTCGGAGGCCGAGGGTTCGGTCGGCCGTACGATCATGGACAACGCGCTCGCCTCGGCGGGTCGCACGGTGTACCCGATCAACCCCAAGCACGAGACTATCCTGGGCGTGCAGGCGTACCCGAGCATCGCCGACGTGCCGGCCGAGGTCGACCTCGCGATGGTCGCGACCCCGGCGCGCACGGTGCCCGACGTGCTCGCGCAGTGCGCCGCGGCGGGCGTGCACGGCGCGATCGTGGTCTCGGCGGGGTTCTCGGAGACGGGCGAAGCGGGAGCAGCGCTCGACGAGCAGATCCGCGAGGTGCTGCGCGAGAGCCCGATGCGCGTCGTCGGGCCTAACTGCCTCGGCATCATCCGGCCCACCGTCGGGCTGAACGCCTCGTTCCTGCAGATCAACCCCGAGCCGGGCAACATCGCGCTCATCTCGCAGAGCGGTGCGCTGGGCACCGGCATGCTCGACTGGGCGATCGACGCGCACGTGGGCTTCTCGATGTTCGCGAGCGTGGGCGGCATGGTCGACGTGGACTTCGCCGACCTCGTGGACTTCCTGGGCGAGGACGAGCAGACGCGCGCGATCCTCGTGTACATGGAGTCGATCGGCAACGCGCGGCGCTTCATGAGCGCGGCGCGCAACTTCGCGCGCAACAAGCCCATCATCGTGCTCAAGCCCGGCCGCTACGCCGAGAGCGCGGCGGCCGCGCTCTCCCACACCGGCTCGATGGCCGGTGGCGACGAGATCTACGAGGCAGCCTTCCGCCGGGAGGGAGTCGTGCGCGTCCACGAGGTCGCCGACCTCTTCCACGCCGCAGCGGTCCTCGACTCCCACCGCCTCCCGCGCGGGCGCGACGTCGCGATCATCACGAACGCAGGCGGCCTCGGCGTCATGGCGACCGACGCGCTCGTCGAGCACGGCGGGCGCCTCGCGTCGCTCTCCGACGGTGCGATGGCCGCGCTCAACGAGGCGCTGCCGCCGTACTGGAGCCACGCCAACCCCATCGACGTGCTGGGGGACGCCGGCAGCGACCGTTTCGTCGCCGCCGTGAAGACCTGCCTCGCCGAGGAGACCGTCAACGGCATCCTGCTCATCTACACGCCGCAGGGCAACGCGCGCCCCGACGAGATGGCTCGCGAGGTCGCGGCGCTCGTGCAGGGCTCCGACAAGCCGGTGATCACGGTGTTGATGGGCGGCGAGACGGTTCGCAACGGGCGGCGCATCTTCAGCGACGCTGGCATCCCGAGCTACGAGACGCCGGAAGATGCGGTCAAGACGTACCTGGGCATGTACCGCTACTCGCGCAACCTCGAGCTGCTCTACGAGACGCCGTCGGAACTCTCGGTCGATGTCGCCCCGCCGCGGCACAACCTCGAGGCTATGCTCAGGCGCACCGCCAAGAGCGGCCGCCTCGTGCTGACCGAGGAGGAGTCGAAGCGCTTCCTCACCACGTACGGCGTCCCGGTCGGCGAGCATCGCATCGTGAAATCACCCGAGGAGGCGCTCGCGGCCGCGCAGGAGCTCGGCTACCCCATCGTCCTCAAGGTCGTATCCCACGACATCACGCACAAGAACGCTGCCGGCGGCGTCGAGTTGGGCCTGTGCTCGGCGGCCGACCTCACACGCGGCTACGCCGAGATGCTCGCCCGCGTCGCGACACGCGCGCCCGAGGCCGAGATCGAAGGCGTGTCCGTGCAGCGGATGGTGCGCAACGTGGACTACGAGCTCATCCTCGGCATGAAGAAGGACCGGCAATTCGGGTCGGTGATCGTGTTCGGCGCGGGCGGCGTGGGCGCAGAGGGCCTCGCGGACTTCTCGGTGAGTCTGCCGCCGCTGAACCCCGTCCTCGCACGGCGCATGATGGAGGAGACCCGCATCTTCAAGTCGATGTCGAACCCGCCCCGTGGCGTCACGCCACCGGACCTGGGAGCGCTCGACGAGCTCATCACGATGCTCTCGAACCTCGTCGTCGACTTCCCGGAGATCGCCGAGATCGACGTGAACCCGGTCGTGGTCGCCGACGGAATGCCCATAGCGGTGGATGCGCGCATCATCATCGACCAAACGGTGCTCGATGGCGCGCCCGACGCGCCGCACCTCGTGATCACGCCGTATCCGACGCGCTTCATCGCGCCGTGGAAGCTGACCGACGGCACCGAAGTGCTCCTGCGGCCGATCAAGCCCGAGGACGAGCCGATGATCGGCGAGATGCTCTCGACGATGAGCGAACGGGCGCTGCGCGACCGCTTCTTCGAGGGCATCCCGGAGTTCAACCACGAGCGCCTCGTGCGCTTCACCAACATCGACTACGAGCGCGAGATCGCCATGGTCGCCGAGCTCACCGACGCCGGCCGCAAGCGCCTCATCGGCGTCGGGCGCCTCATCGGCGATCCGGAACGCGGCAGCGGGGAGTTCACCGTGCTCGTTCACGACGAGTTCCAGGGCCGCGGCCTCGGGTTCAAGCTCGTCGACGTCATCATCGGCATCGCCGAGGAGAAGGGCTTCGGCCAGATCGGCGGGCTGATCGGCGCCGACAACGAACGGATGCTCGAGCTCACGCAGGAGCTCGGCTTCCGAGTCGTGTCGACCGAAGAGCGCGCGACGCGAGTCTGTCTGGACCTGGGCTAGACGCCGGTCGGGCCCTGCTCGAGCTTCTGCCGCTGCAGGTTGGCCTGACGCCGGAAGTTCAGCGCCTCGACACCCAGCGAGAAGATGATCGCGAAGTAGACGTAGCTACGGTTGATCTCCTCGCCGAACCCGTCGGAGATGAGCAGCACGCCCACGAGCACAAGGAACGACAGCGCGAGCATCTTGAGCGACGGGTGCTCGTGGATGAAGTTCGACAGCGGCTCAGCGAAGAACATCATCACGAGGATGGCGATCGTCATCGCGATGATGATGAGCACGACCTGCTGCGTGAGGCCGACAGCGGTGAGCACCGAGTCGATCGCGAAGATCATGTCGACGACCACGATCTGGGCAATGACGCCCGCCATTGAGCCGGCGGATACCTGCTTTGCCTCCTCGGGCTCCTCTTCCTTGAGCTCCGTGGTCTTGTAGATCTCCGTGACCGCCTTGTAGACGAGGAAGATGCCGCCGCCGAGCAGGATCAGTTCCTCGGCGGTGAACGAGTGCTGGCCGATCGTGAACAACTCGGTGTCGAGCTTGAGCAGCCATGAGATGCCTAGCACCATGACGATGCGGCCGACGAGCGCGAGCGTCAGGCCGAGCTTGCGTGCGAAGGGCTGCTTCTCGGCCGGGAGCCCCGCCGTGACGATCGCGAGGAAGATGATGTTGTCGACGCCCAGTACGATCTCGAGGATCGTCAGGGTCACGAGAGCGACAAGGGACTGGACGGTCAGGAGCTCGGCCATCGGGTATTCCTCCATCGTCGAGTAACGGCGTCCACAGTATGACGGCAAGCGCCCAAGTTTTTCGACCCATTCTTGCAACCGATCGCGGTCACACGGCCGAGCGCGCCACGACGGCTAGAGCCGCTCCTCCACATCACGCGCTTCGTAGCCGGCGCCGGCGGTTGCGACTTCGCCGTGACCGCCGAGCAGCATCTGCGCGATCGCGGGAAACACGACCGCCGACAACAGGCCCGCCACGATCAGCGCCGAGCCGTTCATCTCGCGCAGCTTGCCCAGCTCGCGACCCACGGTTACAGCGACGACGATGAAGGACAGGTTGGTCGCCTGCAGCAGACCCGCGGCCACCGTCTGGCGCCACGCGAGATGACGCCGGTACAGCAGGGCAGGCAGGCCGCGTGTCGCGAGAAGAGCGAAGAAGAAGATGGCCACGCGCCCGGCCTCCTCGGCGGTCGCCATGCCTGCGAGATCGAAGCGCAGCCCGCTGGTCACGAAGAAGACGGGGACGAAGAAGCCGAACCCGATCGCCTCAAGCTTGGTGCGCAGGCTGTGCTCGAAACGGTCTCCTCGGATGACGAGACCGAACACGACCCCGGCGAGGAACGTGCCCAGGATCGCCTCGAAGCCGAACGTGACCGAGAGGACGGCGGCGGCGAGCAGCACCATCACGGCGAAGCGCACGCGCATCTGCGCCGAGGTGTCGTCGAGCCGGTCGAGGATTCGGCGGCCCGGCTGCCATTTCGAGGTGAGACGCAGCGCCTGCAGGAGCACGACCGCCGCCACCGCGACCACCGCGAGCAGCAGCGAGAGGATCAGCCCGGCCGAGCCAAGCGCGGACATCATCGCAAGCGCAAGCGCGAACGAGAGCAGGAACGCGAACGTGCCCAGACGCGATGGTGGCCCCTTGAGCGCGTCGAGGTCGAGTTCCAGCCCCGCGAGGAACAGCAGGAACGCCACTCCGATCGAGCTCATCGTGCCGACCACGGGCCCCGGCTCGATCCATCCCAGCACCGCCGGGCCGATGATGATGCCGGCGACCAACTCCAGCACCACGGACGGGACGCGGAGTCGCGGGAAGAAGCCGAGTACGAACGGCACCAGAAACGCGACGACCGACACGCCGAGTAGATTGACGAGCGAGACATCCACTCCGCTGTACTCCCCCCGTGCTACGCCGAGCGGCGGCTGATGCCGACCCGCCGAAATCGTAGCAGTCCGTGCGCCCGACCGCGCCCCCCGGACGCGGGACTGAAGCAAGCTGGCGCCCTACGGCTCGCTTAGCCGGTACCCGAACCCGCGCACGGTCAGCAGGTACACCGGCTCCTTCGGGTCCGGCTCGAGCTTCTCTCGGATGTTGTGGACGTGGACGTCGATCGCGCGCTCGTCGGCGATCGCGGTCTCCTCGTGCAGCGCCTGGATCAACTCGGCGCGTGAAAGGGCCGCGCCAGCCCTGCGTCCCATGTACACGAGCAGCGCGTACTCGGTCCCAGTGAGGCGCACCGGGGTGCCGGCGACACGCACCTCTCGCGCACGCGGGTCTATCTCGAGGTCTCCGAGCGAGATCACCTCGTGGTCGTCGGCGGCCGCCCCTGCCCGCCGCAAGATCGCGCGGATCCGGCTCACGAGCTCTCGGGGGGAGAACGGCTTCGTCACGTAGTCGTCCGCACCGAACTCGAGGCCGAGGATGCGGTCCACCTCCTCGCCGCGCGCCGACAGCATGATGATGGGCACGTTGGACCGCGCGCGGAGCTCACGCGCGATCTCGAGCCCGGACACGCCGGGCAGCATGACGTCGAGAACCACGAGGTCCACATGGATCCCCGCGAGGACGGACGCGGTCTCCTCGGCGTCGTGCGCGAGAACGACCTCGAACCCTTCCTGCTTCAAGGCGTAGTCGAGCACCCTCAGGATCGAATCCTCGTCATCGACGACCAGTATGCGTTGGGTCGTCATCGCGCCCTCGCCTGCTTCCCGGACCTGCGAGCCTACTGTACGAGCTTGGGTGCTGTGCTCAGGTTCTGAGTGGGCACCTCGCCGTGGCATCTCACGCAGAATCCCGGCTCGTGGCACGCCTCACAGTTGCGGCGGACCGCGACGGCATCGCCGTGGAGCTTGCGCCAGTCCCCCGTGTGGGACTTGGGCCGCTTCGTGTGGCACTCGACGCACCACTTCTCGGTCCAGTCGTGACACGAGCGGCAGTCGGCCGTGGTCTGCCGATCGGGGTGGACGATGAGCCAGTCATCCGCTCGGTGGCTCGCGGGCGCCGCCTTGCTGGTGTGACAGGTCGAGCAGGCGTTCTTGGCCTGCTTGCCGTCGTGGCACGTGAGGCACGCAACCATCCGCGGCGTGTGCCTCCCTTCCGGGCTCGCCTCGTGGACGAGGAACTCGTGGCACTGCACGCACTCGAGCTTGAGTACGGTGACGTGTGCCCTGTGCGGGATGTTGAGATCGCCCGACGGCGAGACGGTGCGCAGATCGATGTGGCAGTGCGAGCACGCGGCGTTCGTCGGCTTGTCCATGACGTCGGGCTCGCGCGTGCGATCGAAGACCGACAGGTAGAACTCGCCCAGCATCCGAACGCCGTAACCCGTGCGCGCGAGAACGCCTGGTGAGACGTGGCACTGCTGGCAGGTCACCTGCGCATGAACCGATGATGACCAGCTGTCGTGCGCGGGGCGCAGGTTCGCGAACCGCTGCATGTACGAAGGCCGAGTCGCGACATACCCCGGGACGAGAACGCCGAGGATCAGCAGCGCGGCGATGCCGGCCGCCACCATCACGCGCCGCCGCGTCCGGCGTCGCTTCTCATCAGGCGCAGCGGTGGTGCCGGCCGGCGACTCCGGCTGGCTGCTTGACCGCGCTGTGTCTCTCTCGTCCGACACCGTGTCCCCTTCGGGAGCTCGTGGTTGGCCGCCGCGGCGGCTAGTGACACTGCTTGCAGAACTTCTCGGCGTGGCAGAACATGCAGCCCTTCGTGCCGCGTTCCTTCGCCCGGTACTGATGGTCGTTCTTCCAGTTGCCGACGTGCGACTTGGGTCGCTTCAGATGGCACTCGCGGCAGTAGTCCGGCGACCACGCGTGGCACTCGCCGCAGTTCACCGATGCGGTCTTCTCCGCATGGATCGTCAGCCAGTCCTTGGCGAGGTGGTTCTCCGGCACTTCCTTGCGCGTGTGGCAGGCGACGCATTCATCCTTGGCTTTGGTGCCGTCATGGCAGGTCTCGAGACACGTCGACATCTCGGGCCGGTTGAACCCTTCGTCGTTGGCCGAGTGCACGAGATCCTTGTGACACACAGGGCAGTTCACGCCGAGAACCTCGACGTGCGCCTTGTGCGGTATGCGCAAGTCGCCTCGTGCCGAGACCTGCCGGTAACTCGTGTGGCACTTCTGGCACGCCTCGCGGTCGGGGACCTGCAGGAGGTTGGAGGGCTTGGGGCCCCAGATCAGCTGCGAGTAGAACGCCGGCACGGCGCGGACCGTGAACCGGGCAAGCCCCGTGACGCCGGGATCGATGTGGCAGCCGGAACACGGGATGCGAGCGTGCGTCGAGCCGCGCCAGTTCTCCATGCGCTCGTGCAGGTCTGGGTAGCGCGCGTAGTACGCGGGCTGCAGGGTCGAGTAGATCGGCAGCGCAAGCAGCACGAAGACGACCGATGCGACCGCGATGCCAGCGAAAAGCCACCTGCGGCGAGGCCGCGCGGAACTCACGTCGTCGGCAGCGGCGGCGTCACGATCGGGCTGGATGTGGTCGTCGTCCGCCACTTACCGCATCTCCTTGAACTGGTCGTGGCACTCCTCGCACCAAGCGTCCTCGTGGCACGCCAGGCAGCGGCGCTTGTCCTTCTTCGCGATGGGCTGATGCTGCCCGAGCCACGTGGACTGCGGTCCGTGGAATGCGGGGCGCTTGGAGTGACAATCCTGGCACTCACCCTCCGAAACGTGGCAGATGAGGCACTTGGCCTTGTCGGCGAGCGCCATCGCACCGTGCTTCTCCATCCAGTCGGCCTTCACGTGCTGCAGCTCGATCGCCTTGACCCCCGACTGCGCTATCGAGTTCTCGAACTTCGGCAGCTTGCCGGTCGTGTGGCAGTAGCGGCACTGCTCCGCGTCGTGGCACCGCTCGAGGCAGCCGTTCGGGCCCGCCGCGCGGACGGTCGCGGGATGGAGGTCCTTCCACGCGCCGAGGCTCTCCTGCAACACGTGGTGGCAGCTCTTGCATTCCTTGGAGGTCTTCGTGCCGACGTGGCACTCGAACGAGGCGCACACCGTCGAGAACGGCATCGCGGTGTGCTTCTCCATGTACGACTCTTCATGCGCGGTCCACTTGTGGCACACGATGCAGTCTCGCTTCTCGGTACTGACGCGCAGGTGGGCGGGGTGCGGGATCTTGAGCGTTTTCTCGGCGTCGTCGCTCCAGTCGTGCACATGGCAGGCAAGGCACGCATCGCGGGTCGGCGGGGCGAGCTTCGCGTAGACCGGCTCGCGCGGCGTGTTGTAGAGGCTGCGATAGAACTCGCCGACGAGTGCGGTCTTCTGGGCGACGGCGCCGCGGGTCGGCTCGTGGCACTGCGTGCACCGCAGACCCTGGTGAGCCGAGGTCGCGAGCGAGTCATGACTGCGCTGGAGCCGGGCGAATCGCGCGTAGAAGCCCGGCTTCGACGTCACGACCAGCGCCACGACCACCGCAATCGCGAGCACGACGGCGATGCCGAGAGCTGCCCAGACGACGATGCGGCCGATGCGCGACGCCTTGCTTCGCGTGGCGGCCGGGGTCTCGGGGCTCATGGCGTCACCCCCGCTTCCACCGCGGGCTCGTCAGGCGGGTCGACGAATGCCGGTGCGTGCGGGTGCTCCAGCTCTTCCTTGGGCACCACGAGCGGCAGCACCTTGATGGCCGCCGTGATGAACAGGATCCCGAACGCGAGGATGCCGAGCGCCAGCGCGATCTCGACGGGGCTCGGGTAGTAGATCTCGGTCGGCTGCCCCAGCGGCGTGAACGAGAAGCCCATGGACATGAGCACGTAGCGCTTGAGGAAGATCGCGACGATGTAGAGCGCCGACGCCGTGATCTGCACCCACGGCAGATGGCGCGTGTCTCGGCGAGCGAGCAGGCCGAACGCGGTGAACCCGAGGATGAAGATCGGCAGGAAGAACGGTGCGTAGCGGCCGGTGATGAACTCGATCATGCGAACGGTCTCGCCCGGGATCGCCGAGGTCGGCCAGAACGTCCAGAGCACCTCGGCGATGAGCAGGAACAGGTCGATGATGATGACCGTCGCGAGCAGCGTCGAGAGGCTGCGGAACATGCTCGGCTTGAACTTCGTCCTCGCCACGGACTGGAAGATGTAGGCGAAGATGATGAGCACGGCGATACCCGACGCCGTGGCAGACGTCAGGAAGATCGGGACCATCACGGCCGAGTGCCACAGCTCGCGCGACTTGTTGAGGGCGAGCACGAACGCGGTTGTCGTGTGCAGGTAGATCGCCGCGGGCAAAGCGATGAGCGTCATCGTGAAGGCAAGCTTCTCGCCGCCGGTTCCGGTGATGATGATCCAGAGGTCGATGAAGCACAGCACCATGTAGAGCCCGGCCGCGGTGCCGGTGTAGACGAAGGGCGCCGTGGGATTGGGCGAGAGCACCATGTTGACCATGCGCCAGGGCATATCGAAGTCGCTGACCACGCCGAGAAGCGCCATCATCGTGAACACGCCGGCCTGAAGCACCGCTATTCGCGAGAGCGGTTTGAACTGCTCGGCGCCGAAGAGGTGCACGCTCGCGTAGACGACAAGGCCGCCTGCCGCGAGGCCGACGTAGTACATGTAGTCGGTGAACCACAGGCCCCACGGGCTGCCATCGCGCTGCGCCATGACCACGCCACCGTTGGTGAAGAAGGCGATGTATCCGGCGACGCCCATGGCGACGAAGGTCAGCAGGAATGCGACCCAGCGCCAGTACTCCGGGCTCGCGGTGCGCAGCGCACCGAAGTTCCAGTCGATGCCGATGAACCGCACGATGCCGGCGCGCGAGTCTGCGGACACGGGCGCGGTGGTGGCGGTGGTGGCGGGCGCGTCAGTCACGTCGCATCACCCCACGTACCAGATCATCGGCCCGGTCCCGAGCTCTTCCTTGAGCCGGAACGCCCGGCGCGTCTTGAGCAGGATCGACACGTCGCTGTTCGGGTCGCTCAGGTCGCCGAACTTGCGCGCGCCGACCGGACAGGCCTCCGTGCATGCCGTCGTGCCGCCCTTGCGGGTACGCTGGACGCAGAACGTGCACTTCTCGACGACGCCGGCCTTCTCCTCGAGCGGGACCTCGGGGTTGACCTCGTTCTTGGGAACCTCGGGCTCGACCCAGTTGAAGTGCCGCGCGAAGTACGGGCACGTGATCATGCAGTTGCGACACGCGATGCACTTGTCGTAGTCGATGACGACGATGCCGTCCGGCTCCTTCCACGTCGCCTGGACAGGGCATCCGTAGACGCACGTCGGCTTCGCGCAGTGCATGCACTGGACCGGCAGGTACCACTTGTCGGGCCGGCCACCCTCCTCGTAGTGCGCGTTGGATGTCTCGAGATCGATGGCTCCCTGCTCCATCTCCAGCACTTGGATGTACGCGAAGCCCGATGTGCGGCCGATGTTGTTCTCCTTGACGCAGGCATACACGCACTTGCGGCAGCCGACGCACGCTTTCACGTCGATGACCATCGCCCACTTCTGGTCGCCCGGAGGCGGCGCGTACTTGACCGGTTTGCCCGGGTAGTTGACCGGCTGGTCCTCCTCGAGGATCCGTTCGAGGCTGTACCCGCCCTCGCCGCCGGTCACTTCCGATGTTGTCGACGCTTCGGACTCACCGGCCGAGGAGGGAATCGCCGAGAGGAACGCGGGCACGACACCTGCGGCCAGCACCCCTGCCGCGAAACCGAAGCTCTGCAGCAGGCGACGGCGTGAGATCGTGATCTGCGGCTCGTCGTTCTCGGCGTCGCGAGCACGACGCTCGTTGCCAGTGATCATCGCTTCAACCTTCCGTACAGGAGGGACCCGGCGAGTCCGCCAGCGGTGACGAGTCCAAGTGCCGTGAACGCGTAGAACCACATGGGGATGACGACCGCGGGATCGGGTGCGGGCGCCGCGAGCGGCATGAACGGCTCACGCTCCGGGAGCACCTTGAACTGGAACCCGCTGCCGGAGAACGGCATCGTCGGACCCGCGAAGATGAATCCGGGGGTGTGGGGATCGTGGCAACCTGAGGCGGTGCACTTGCCCAGGTGCTTCCCGTGAGTCCCGGCCTTCCACTCCTTGTACTTCGTGGAATGGCAGCGGTAGCAGACCTTCGCCACGTCGCCCTTGATGTCGACGAGGCTGCCATCGGCGGTCTTCAGCTTGCCGGGGTCACGCGCCATGTCGTCGTGGCATACCGGACACGCAGCGTGACCCTTGCCGAGCGCGTCGTGGCCCTCAAGGACGATCGCATGCCCCTCGAACCCGCCCGGCAGCGGCCGAGCGCTCCGCTCGGTCCCCGGGATCTCGGTGACCGGGTGGCAGCTGGTACACGGGTAGAAGAACAGCTCCCCGGACGCTGCTTGTCCGGCGAGGGCAGGCGCTGCGCACGCCCAGGTGATCGCGGCGAGTAGCAGGAGTCCGGCACCGCGAGCGCGCCGAGCCCTGCCGTGAGACGAGATGCATGGGGCGGATGCTGACATGCCCTTGCTCCTGCCATTGCGGTGGCGCGTGGCCACCGTAAGGTCAGCGCCCTGAAAGCGCTGCGGTAGACGCACTTTGTTCTACCCTGCGGCGAGTATCGTCGGCGCCGCCACACCACGGATTCGCGGCAGATTGCCGTATTGTTAAGGTTGTGTGTGCGCCCCGCACGAACGCCTGTGAGCGTCCTTGACGCGGCAGCGAATCGCTCTGTAGCGTCTGCGACGAGCCCCGTTACGGCCTGCCGAGACGATCGGGAACGCCGAGACCACCATGGCCGATGAGCACACTCAGGCACCTCGTAGACGCGCGGCGTGGATCGCGGTGGGCGCCGTGCTCGGCGTCGTGATGCTCGTCGCGGCCTACACCGCCGCGTCCGGCTCGCCGCGACTGTGCGGCTCCTGTCACGAGATGCGGACGAAGGTCGCGCAGTGGAGCGAGTCCCCGCACAACAAGGTCGGCTGCCCCGCCTGCCACGAGACGCCGCGCGCGTGGTACCAGCTCCCGCAGACGCTCGCCGAGCGCACACGCCGGCTGCAGCGCGACGTGATCGCCCACCGCTCGTACACCGCGACCGACATCCCCAGCGCGTCCGCCGAGACGACCTCGACGATCCCCGACGCCGCCTGTCTGCGCTGCCACGATCTCTCGCGCTCGATCACGATGAAGTTCGGCACGCTGATCGACCATACCGAGCACGCGCAGCGGAACGGGTCGTGCGTGTCGTGCCACAAGGCGACCGCACATCCGGTGGCCGGCGCCGAGCGCCCGATGGTACTCATGGCGCAGTGCTTCACGTGTCATGGCCGCGACGCCGGCGCCAAGGCGCCGGGCACCTGCGAGACGTGCCACCCGCCGACGTTCACCATGCGGCCCGAGTCCCACCAACCCGCCGCGTGGCGCACGGATCACGGCCCCGCATCGCTCACCGACCGGCAGCCGTGCGAGATGTGCCACGAGCCTGATTTCTGCGATGACTGCCACGGTCTCGAGATGCCGCACCCCGCCGGCTGGGCGAAGGGCAAGCGCAGCCACGCCGCGGTCGGCGAGCGCGACCCAGAGCTGTGCATCCGATGCCACACCGAGAGACCCGACTTCTGCAGCATGTGCCACCACAAGTCTTACGAGCCGCTGCAGAGTAGGCCGTGGGTCGAGCAGCACCAGTCCATGGTCGCCAAGCGTGGCGCCGCGTTCTGCATGGAGTGCCACACCGGCGTCTACTGCTTCAACTGCCACACGCTCAACCGGCGATTCGGAGAGCCGGCACCGCGATAGCGCCGCCCCACCTCACAGCCCGAATGTGGGAAATCCAGTCTCGGCTCGGGCATGTACTCTCTTGGGGGTTCCGGTCTCATGTGGGGGGCTTGTGAGCGAACCGCAGTTGGTTCTTGCGATACTCGCGCTCGTGCGGACGGCGGCTGCGGTCGCCCTGTTCGACTTGTACCGCCGTCTCCGCGAACGGGCGATCGCGCCGTTGAGCGTCGGTCTGGCCCTCTATGCGCTCGCTCCCCTGCTCGATCTCGTGCTGGGCGGGTCGGAGTATGGGGTACGGTCGCTCGTCCTCCAGTCGGCGGCCCTGACGCTGCTGGTGTGCGGCGTGATAGCGCACTTCTCGCCGATCAGCGTGCGCATCACTGTCGCAGCAACAGGCGCGGTCACGGCCATCGCATTCATCGGCGCGCTGCTGCTGCCCCGCGACCCGATGCTGCTCAACCTGTTCTTCCTCGTGGGAATCATCGGCATCGCCACGCTGTTCATCGTGTACCGCAAACCGTTCCGCCAGGCTGCAGGCAGCAGCTTCGGGTGGGGCCTCGTCATCTGCGCCGTGGCAGGGCTGCTGTACGCGGCCCGGTTGTTCGGTGCGGACGGTCCGACCGCCCTGCTCGTCGAGCAGTTCCTGCGAATCACCGTGAGCGTCGCCCTCGGCCTGTACCTGATGAACCTGGAGTTCAACATGGGCTACATCAAGATGCAGCGCATCCAAGATCGCTACCGCACCCTGTTCAATGCGGCGGGAGACTCCATCCTCGTGTCCGACCACGAGGGGCGCATCCTCGACGCGAATCTGGTCGCAAGCCGGCAACTCGGCTACACAGTCGACGAGCTCGTGAACATGCGCATCACCGACATCGACGACGCCGAAAGCGCGGCACTGGTGCAAGAGCGGATCGCCGCCATCCGCCGAGAAGGGCACGCCGTCTTCGAGTCGCGCCAGAAGCGCAAGGACGGCACCGTGTTCCCGGTCGAAGTCAACGCGAACCGGTTCGAGTGGGACGGCGCCGTCGCAACGTTGGGCCTCATCCGCGACCTGTCGGACCGCAAGCGCAGCGAGGACCTCATCCTGCAGATGGCGTACTACGACCCGCTGACGGGCCTCGCCAACCGCACCCTCCTTCACGACCGCCTCGAGATCGCCGTGGCACACGCGAAGCGGACCTCAGAGGGACTCGCCCTCTTCTTCATCGACGTGGACAACTTCAAGACCGTCAACGACACCCTCGGGCACGCGATGGGAGATCGCCTCCTGGTAGCCATCGCGGGACTGCTGCACGATCTCGTACGCGAGGGCGACACGGTGGCGCGCTTGGGCGGTGACGAGTACACGCTGCTCCTCCCGGAAATCGCTTCGGAAGGAGCTGCCGCCGCAGTCGCATGGAAGGTCCTCGAGTCCATGCAGGCGCCGTTCAAGCTCGACGAGGAGCACGAGATACACGCCACGGTCAGCATCGGCATCGCGCTCTTCAACGACACGGACAACTCGCCCGAGGTGCTCCTGCGCAACGCCGACACGGCGATGTTCCGCGCGAAGGACCGCGGCCGCAACACCTACCAGTTCTACGACCCGGCGATGAACGCGAGCATGGTGGAGCGGTTCGAGCTCAAGAACGAACTGCGCCGCGCCGTGGAGGCCGGCGAACTCGAGCTGCAGTTCCAGCCCTTGCTCAGCATCCCGGACCAGCGGATCGTCGGTGCCGAGGCCCTGCTGCGCTGGGATAGCCCCACGCGCGGCTCGGTGCCCCCGGACGTATTCGTGCCCCTCGCCGAGGAGAGCGGCCTCATCGTCCCGCTCGGCCGGTGGATCCTCGATCGAGCGTGCCGAGAGGCGCGCATCTGGCATGACGCGGGCTTCTCGGAGGTGCGCGTCTCGGTGAACCTCTCGGCGCGTCAGCTGGTCGATGACGACCTCCTGTCGTCGGTGTCCAGGCTGCTCGCGGAGTGCGGCATCCCGCCGGCCTCGCTCGAGCTGGAGATCACCGAGAGCGTGGCGATGCAGCACGGCGGCGCGGTGGTCGAAGCGCTGCGGCGGCTCGCGCAGACCGGCGTGCGGATCGCCATCGACGACTTCGGGACGGGGTATAGCTCGCTCGACCGGCTCAAGCGGCTGCCGATCTCGACGCTCAAGATCGCCCAACCGTTCGTGGACGACCTGTGCGAGGCCGACGACTCCTCGGCGATCGCTGCCACCATCGTCGTGCTCGGACACAACCTCGGGCTCAACGTTGTCGCCGAGGGGGTCGAGACGCGTGAGCAACTCGCCTTCCTGCGAGAGCATGACTGCCAGGAGATGCAGGGGTTCCTGTTCAGCCCGGCGGTGTCCGCGACGCGCTTCCTCGAGATGCTCGAGGAGAGCCGCATCCAGGTGCTGGAAGCCTGAGAACCCGCCGAGACGCCACCAGCGTTCCGGCTCAGGTTTCGTCCGAGAAATGCCGACATAGGCACCATCGGGCGCAGGGGCGTCCGGCGTAGTTCATCGACCGGTGGGGGTCTGCGGTGGAGAAGGCGAAGCGCTTCATGCTGCGCAATTTCGAGCTTGTGGTCGTACTGGTCCTTGTCATCGCGACCGCGTTCGCGGTTCTGGTCGCGGGCAACAAGGTCGCGTTCCTCAACTTCTACTACATCCCGGTTCTCGTCGCCGGCTACTTCCTGGGCAGGAACCAAGGCGTGCTGGTGGCGGTCGCCGGCGTCTTGATGGTCGGCATCTATGCGACCCTCAACCCGTCGCTCTTCGCGACGACCGGCTCTGCGATGCCCGCGCTCGACCTCATTCTTTGGGGCGCGTTCGTCATCATCACCGCGTTCGTGGTCGGGTCGCTCTACGAGGTGAAGAAGGCCGCGGTTCGCGACCTGAGCCAGGCGTACCAGGGTATCCTCGCGATCCTCGCCAAGTTCATCGACGCGGTCGACAGCTACACGCAGGACCACTCGCTCCGCGTCTCGCAACTCGCCGGCGAGATCGCGGCCTCGATGCAGCTGCCCCCGGATGAGGTCGAGACCATTCGCGTGGCCGGGCTGCTCCACGACGTCGGCAAGATCGACGTCAGCCTCGACGTGCTGAAGAAGGCCTCGGCCCTCGATGAGCAAGAGTGGGCGCAGGTCAAGACGCACGCGATCAAGGGAACCGCGCTTCTGCAACCTGTCGGAGGGCTGCTGCGGGACGTGGTACCCCTGGTCGAGTTCCACCACGAGTGCTACGACGGGTCGGGGTACCTCGGACTCGCCGGCGAGGTCATCCCGCTTGGCGCGAGGATCCTGTCGGTTGCCGACTCCTACGACGCGATGGTCTGCGACAGGCCGTACCGCGCCGGGCGCACATCCGCTGAGGCGATCAAGGAGGTCGAGCGCTGCGCCGGGACGCAGTTCGACCCCGTCGTCGTCGATGCCTTCAAGCGGATCATCTACCGGGCCACCGACGAGCTGTACGGCGACTCGGCGAAGTTCCGCGTGGCCGAGGCGACCGCGTAGACCGCGACGACCGGCGACCCCGCTCGGCCGACGCGTTCGCGCCAACCTGAGTGCTCCCAGCACCTCAAGACGAAGGGCGGGCCCCGGTATCGGAGCCCGCCCTCGCTAGTGGAGGAGATGTCGCCGCTGGGTCACTGGATGAGCGCGAGTAGCTGCTGCCTCACCGGTTCCCCGATCGACGACGTGGGGCCGAAGACGAACCCACCGTTGATGCCGGCCTTGTTCGCCGTGAGATAGCTCGACGTCTCCACCGGCACCGAGGTGCGGGCCGCAAGCAGGATCGGAGCGTCCTGCTTCGCGAGGAACACCGCAGCGAAGTTGGCGTTGCCGCCGGTCGCCGCGACGCCGAACCGGGTGCCGGTGAGCCACCCCTCGGTCTTGGCGCGCTGAGCGAAAGCCGCCATGGTGCCGGCGCGAGTCGTGTCGCCGATGCGGTTCGTCGCAGGTACGCCGGCCGCAGCGCGGGCGGACTCAGTGACCGCTCCGGTACCGCCCAGGACATAGCGGTTCGTGAGCCCCAGGTCGAAGAGCGCGACGGACGTCACCGTCGGGACGGAGTTGTTCTTGATGTACAGCACCGGGTACCCGAGCTTGGCCGTGACGACCGACGCAGCGACCGAGTCCGTGATGTTTCCCTGCTGCTCGGCGGTGGCCAGGAACACGGTGTTCGGGAACGCCGCGCCCATCACCGACTTCATCCGCTTCGCAACCTCTACGGCAGTACCGTAGCGGTCACTGCCGGTGACGCGTTCCACCGCCGCCACGCCCGCGGTGGCCTTGATCGCGTTGTAGACGGTCGACGACACACCCGCCCTGCCGCCCACGATCTTGACCTTGACGCCGTCAGGCATCGCCACGAGGGCGTCTCGGACACTCGTGTTCAGCGAGTTCTTGCTCACGAGGAGCAGCGGCGCATTGTAGGCCTTGGCGAGACCGGGTGCGGTCGCCGCCTCGAACTGGCTGGTGATCGCTGTGTCAGCGCTTGCGATCACGACGTACTGCACGCCCGTCCAGCCCGGATAGGCAGCCTGCGCCACCGTCAGGGCATTCGCGATCGGGCTGCCCGAGTAGCGCGTGACAGTCTTGAGGGCGAACGTCGCCTCAATGGTGTGGGCCGCCTTCACGTTGGTGAACTGGAAGCTCGTGATAGCGCCCTTGGAGACTCCATCGACCTTCACGTCGGCGATGTAGTAGCCGGTGTCGGGGGTGATGGTGTACATCGCACTATCCGCGCCGTGCATGACCATCTGTGCGCCCGACGGAGTGATGGTGCCGCCCACACTCGCGCTCGCGTTGATCGTGTAGGTGTTGATCTCGAAGAGTACGTCGATCGTGTGGTCGGCGGTGACGTTGTTGAAGGTGTACGAATCGACGATGCCGATCGGGACACCATCGACCAGCACGTTGACCACGTGGTAGCCGACGTTCGGAGAGAACGTGAACGTCTGGCTGTCGGCACCGCGGTCGACCACCTGCTGCCAGTTCGGCGAGATGTTGCCGTTGGCGCCGGCGGAGGGCGTGATGGTGAACGTGTCGCGCGCGAACACCGCCCAGATCGTGTGGTCCGCTGTGACGTTGAAGAACTTGTGCTCCGCCCCCGTGCCAACGGACACGCCGTCGATCAACACGTCCGTGAGCATGTACCCGGGGTCCGCCGTGATCGTGAACGTCGGGCTATCGCTGCCCGCGACAACGCCCTGCGGAGTGCTCGGCGAGATGGTTCCACCGATGCCCGCCGTGGGGGTGATCGTGTACGTCGCGAAGAAGAGCGGCGGCGCGATCGTCACGGTGTTGGATTCGATGCCGCCGGTGGCCGCGTTGTAGACCACGACCTTGTAGCGGTAGGCGCGGCCGTCGATGGTGGTGTTGTCGGTGTACGTGGTCTGGTTGGCCAGCGGTGTCGCGATGACGGAGTAGGTGCTCTCGACGCCGGTCGACGACACCTCGGCGCGCTCGAGACGATAGCCGATCTCGTTCGCGGGATTGCCGGGCGTGTTCGGATCACCCGGCGGTGTCGGATCCGTCCAGACCAAGTCCACAGCCGCCCCCGGTAGACCGGAACCGGCGAGCGCCGGTGTGGCCGGCAGCGAACGGGCGACCGCGAGAGACATCGGACGCATCATGTCCATCTCTTCGTGACTGAGGATGTGGCAATGCCACACGTACTCCCAGCCGAAGTTCACCATCTGGTTCGTCACCGGCGGCACGATGGGCTGACCGTTCACCGGACTCAGGTTGGAGAAGCCCATCGTGGACCCGATAGGCGCGGTCGGGTTGAGCGGCCGGACGCTGTCCGGCAGCCCGAAGTCGACCTTCGGCGCCACCGGCTTGAGGGCCACGATCGTGTCCTCGAGCGGGCTCACGCGCACGGTGTCCTTCCAGCCCAGTTCGTTGTCGTCCGGCGGCCTGATCGCGTTGTCCCAACCGACCCGGTTGATGACCTGGACGTCGAACAGGTGGAAGTGGATCGGGTGCGTGTCGACGCCGTTGTGCGTGATCTTCCAGATCTGTGTGCCGTCCTCACCGACAGGCGAGAGCGGGGTCATGGAGTCTTGGAGGTTCTCCGTGACCGGATCGAAGAAGCTGTACAGGATGAAGTTCGCGTTGCCCGCGTTGGTGCGAGGCATCTCGAGTCCGAGCTTGCCGCTCATGCGGCCGTACTCGTAGTCCCAGACTTCGCTGGTCTCGTCCTGGATCGCCTTGGGCTCAAGCGGGATCGTGACGTTACGGCTGTCGAGTGTCTTGAACGCCATGTCGTTCTGCCAGATGCGAACGTACGGATCGGCCGAGAAGGTCGAGTTGTACGTTGAGTTGTACCGCGAGTCCGGGACGATGATCGGGTTCTGAGACGCGGCGAACACGCCCTGCGTCGAGTTCGTGGACGCGAACGCCGTTTCGAGCCCCGCGAGGTCGAAGGCGGGTGCCGGGGTCTTCGCAGCGACCTTGATCTGCATGACCGTGCGGGTGTTCGGCCCGAACCCGGGCTCGGTACCCGCCGGACCGCCGGTGTCGGTCATGTCCGGCATGCCCGTGTAGTAGTCGGTGCGCGCGTCGAGTGCCGGGAACGCGCTCGGTGCATCGTTGTAGAGGATCAGCGTCTTACCCGCGTACTGAGAGAAGTCGACTATCACGTCGGCACGCTCGGCCGGGGCGACGAGCAGGCTGTGGTCCTGGACGTTGCCCATGTTGAACGTGGTGGGATCCGCGTTCCAGGTGATCGGCTGCTGCGGGATGACCGCGGGCTTGGGCAGGAAGCCGCCCTCAGTGCCGATCTGGACCCACTCCGGACCCGCCATCGCAGGATCGGGAGCGCCGCCCTCACGCCCGTCGGTCGGCCACGTCTCCGGGTAGCCGGAGGTCGGCACCGCCGGAACCATCTTGACCTCGGTGTCCGTCCTCCCGTCCGAGGTCACGACAGTCGGGTCGGCGACGTACATCTGCAGGTTGAAGAAGCGGTCGCCAGACGCGTTGAGGATGCGCATGCGATACGACTTGGGATCGACTTCGAGCACCGGATACGCGGTCCCGTTCACCATCGCCGTGTCGTGGAAGGCCTCCATGCCCATCGAGGGGTTGGGGGTCGCCGGCATCTCCTCCGGCTCCCACGGCGCGTTGATGGGGTCGTAGTAGGGGTTGGGGATCGGCGGGTACTTGATCATCGAATCCGGGATGGGCGGCCAGAACCATGGGCCGAAGTGCCAGCGCCCCGTGGCGTTCATGCCGCCGGCGTCGGCCGGGTTCTGAGCCGGGACGTAGACATGCGGCAGCCACAAGTCGCCTGTCTTGGGTGCGCGGATGCCGTTGGCGTTCTTGATGCCGGTACCCCAGTTCCACGTGGGATCGGTCGTCAGGACTGTGTTCTCGTCGACGAACGTCTTGTCCTGGACGATGACCGGGATCTGCTCGGAGGGGATCGTCCCGTCGTCGATGAGCTTCTTCTCCGCGGCATCCTGGATCATGTAGCCGGCGGCCTCGCCCGCGTAGACGTTCAGGCGGGTGATGCCGTAGCTGTGGTCGTGGTAGAACATGAGGCGCGCGCTCTGGTCGTTCGTGTAGAAGAACGTCTGCGAGCCGTCGCCGGGGTCGGGCATGTCCGGCACGTTCTTGACGCTCACGCCCTTGGGATACGGCGTGTCCTCGCCCGCCGGGGTGATCCACTGGTGCGGCGTGCCGTCGCTGATCCACGGAGTGTGCCCACCATGGAGGTGCAGCGTGCCGCGGTTCTGGGTGTACATCTCGCCCGGAATCGGGCCTTCACCGGCGCCCATGACGCTGGTGTCACAAGGAATGAACAGGTCGCCGGCCTCGCCCGTGGGGAGCTTGTTGGTGAACTTGATGCGGACCGGACGGTCCTTGGTCGCCACGATGAACGGGCCGAGATAGTGGATCGGATCGGGCTCGAGCGTGTTGTTACCGACCGAGTCGGTGCCCTTGTTCACCTGCACGTAACCGCGCAGAGTCGTCGGCGGCAGATCGGAGTGTAGCTTCTCCGTGAACTGCCGCAGCTCGATCTCGTAGTAGTCCGAGCCGGGGTACGTCTTGGTGTCCGGCTTGGCCACCGAGATGAACTGGCCGAGGTTGTTGGCGTTGCTCGCGCCGAGTCCCGGCATCTTGTCGACGAACTTGCGGAGTGGCGGGCTGTAGGCCCAGTTCGCCGTAGTGCCGAACATATCCGGGATGCCGCCCTGCGAAGGCACCAACGACGGTGCAGCCGCCAGCATTCGCGATCCTGTTGAGGACTTGAGCTGCGCCTTCTGGAGTTTGATCCGCTCGGCAGCGGCCTCGCGCTCCTCTTGGCTGACCCGGAAACTCTCGACTCGCGCGATCTTGTCCTTGATCGCCGCGATATCCTGCGCCTTGGAGTCAGGCGCCGCCGCTGAAGTCGCGGCAACCATCCCAAAGAGCAACACCACCGACAGCATCGCCAGTGCGGCCACCCTCAGACACGCCATCTTGCGCATCCGTCTCACCCCGTCCCCGTCTGTTTCCGCTGTTGCGATTCCATGCCGCACCCGTCTCGCACAGGGACGCTCGGCAGAAAGCGGCCCGACGGGCAATGTCACTCTATTCCCGAGCGCCCGTCGCACGCTACGACTCCCCGGCTCAGGAGTGGGCGAGCGGCGCAACTGGCTGACGAACGGCCGCTTCCTGATGAACCTTAAGGACTTCGGGCACGTGGAATGTCACGAACCGCGCATCATCGCAGCTAGGCAGGGTGAGTTGACGTGGCTGCACCCGCGCGGTGAGCGCCTGGCGCGTCTGGGCCCTAGAACCGGAAGCGGTTCGCCGCCAGATCGAATGTCGGCAACCCGCTCGCCGAGTCGACCACGTACCACACGCCGGTTGCGGCTCGCCGGACTCCGGGCGCGTCGGTCGGGCGGGCGCCCCACCGTCCGGGCACCGATGCATCGGCGGGCACGCCGAAGGTGAATCGCACGTCAGAGGTCGTCTCGTCGGACCGGTCGCGCAGGATCCACTCCCTGCCGCGCCTGAGTCCGAAGCCGTCCACGCCGTCTCCGTCCCAGTCACCGACCACCGGAGCGTCGCTCACAAGTCCGAACTCGAATGCACGGTCGGCCGGACCCGGTCCCGTAGCATCCTTCAGCAGCCAGGAGGCGCCGCGCCTCAGGCCGATGCTATCGATTCCGTCGCCGTCCCAGTCGCCTGCGAGCGCTCGGTCCGAGCGCCGGCCCCACGTGAACCGGCGTGAGACCGCAGTAGCGGTGGCCGAGTCCGAGAGTATCCACTCGGCGCCTCGGCGAACGCCGATACCGTCTATGCCGTCGCCGTCCCAGTCGCCCACGATCGGCAGGTCGCCCTTGCGCCCGAGACGCACGCGCACGGTTGAATCACCAACGTCGAGCGACCACGCGCCGGCTCGGAAGACTCCGGGATCGGTCACGCCGTCGCCGTCCCAGTCGCCGCACACCGCGGTTCCGGACTCGAACGTGCGCGGCCGTCCCTCGGGCAGGATCGCGTGCGTCGAGCCCCTGAACTTCGTGTAACCGTCGTAGCGCGTGAGGTCGAGCCACACCAGCGGGAGCTGCGACGAGGCGTTCGCCGGCACGGACGGCCGAGCGAGTATGTGCTTGCTCGATCGGATGAGCGACGGTACCCACACGCCTCCCTCGCGCCGCCAGCGCTCCAAGAACCACGTGCCCGAGGCCTCCCGCGAGATGTAGACGTCACGGCCCGCCGCGGTGTCGACGAACGAGGCACCGCCCAGATACCGAGTGCTGTAGTCGTAGCCGATCGGCCGTCCGGTGGGGACGATCCTCTCGGACTCCCAGACCCCGGACGTGCGGTGCAGGTAGACGTACTCGGCCTCCGCCTCGCCCACCCACTCGGCGAGGATGACCTCGGGCTCGTCGGACTTGCTCAATTCGAACAGCCGCGCCCGCGCCCCGTCCGCGTACTCGTAGATGTGCTCGAGAGACCCCGGCGCCTCGAGCGGTAGCCCGGCCCCCGAGTAGATGTTGGCGCTCACGCCCGGGCCGGCACCGTGCACGTCCCCGGACGGATCGATCTCGGCGTAGTACACCGCCGAGAGGGTCGACTTCGCCGGATGGCCGTACGCGCACAGGCGGATCGTCCCGTCCGCGAGCTGGCTCGAGACCACGTACGCGTAGGAGCCGCTGTCGAACTGCAGCAGCGGTCGCAGAGTCCACGACTCGCCGTAGTCCTCCGAGACCGCGAGCAACCAGCGCGTGCCGCACCTCGTGAGCAGCAGCAGCGTGTCGGGCGTACGTCCCCGATGCACCTGGACGTAGGTGACCACGCCGGGCATCGGCATGGCGCGCTCGGGCCCGGGCAGCCAGTCGCCGATCTTGCGGCTGACGCGGTACCAGATCACGCTCGACTTGTTATGACCCGTGTAGAAGACCGCCGGAGGACGATCCGCCGGCGCGATGATCGCGGGGGTGTTGTGGTCGTCGGGCCGGATGCGCCCGAGCGTCCGCCGGGTGGTGATGCCCGACTTGTGGTCGTAGGCCCCCCACACCCAGTCGCCCGCCGAGGAGACGCCCGTCAGGTACGTGATACCGTGGCGGCTCTGATACGCCGCGTTCGGTCGCGACCACCACGACACGATGGAGTCGGGAAGCAGGTCGCCTTGCCACGGCGTCGCACCGGCCGCAAGCGGGCCGAGCAGTGTCGCGAGAAGCAGCGCCGACGCAAGAATCGCGGCGCGCGTGGCGTGGTGCATCATTCTTGGAACGCGCATCAAGGTCCTGACCCGTGTGCGGTACGAACAGTGCCAGGCGCGTCACCGCAGGCTTCGACACGACGGCTCGTGGCGTGGATTGCGGCGTCGGAAGCGCACAGACGGCCCGTACAGTATCGCGGATGCGGCCGCGCGCCTCAAGCAACGGAGCAGCCTCGAAGCGCACGGTGAGGGAGCGATCCGATCGGCGCTCCGACCGTCGAATGGCGCTAGAAGCCATTTTCGCGCATGATATCTAGTCCGAATGCAATCGTGTGTACGAAGGGACGCCCATGGCGCGCAAGAAGGACGCCTGTACGCCGGATCCGATCACCGTGGCCGACGGCCGCGACGCCGCTCTCGACCGCTGGGCTTCGGTCGCGGAGAAGTGCTGCGTGGTCGAACCCGAGCTCTACGTCGAGTACGACGTCAAGCGCGGGCTGCGCGACCAGACCGGCAAGGGGGTCCTCGCGGGCCTGACACGCATCGGAGACGTGGTGGGCACCGTACCCGAGGGCGACCAGCTCGTCCCGGCGCCCGGCCAACTCCTCTACCGCGGCATCGAGATCACAGACCTCGTGAACGGCTTCGCCGCCGCCGGACAGCCCGGTTTCGAGGAGACCGCCTACCTGCTGCTGTTCGGCACACTGCCCGACCGCGACGAGCTGGCTCAGTTCGACGAGTACCTCTCGGGCATGCGCAAGCTCCCCCGCGGCTTCATCCACGACGGCATCCTCCGCATGCCGAGCCGCGACATGATGAACGCGATGATGCGCGGCGTACTCGGCCTGTACACGCTCGATCCGATGGGCAGCGACACGTCGATGCGCAACGTACTGCGCCAGTGTCTCCACCTCATCGCCAAGTTCCCGATGCTCGCGGTGTACTCGTACCAGTCCTACCTCGACGAGTTCCATGACAAGAGCCTCGTCATCCACCGCCCCGAGCCCGAGTACTCGACCGCCGAGAACTTCCTGCACATGCTGCGACCCAACAGCAAGTTCACCAAGCTCGAAGCGCTCGTGCTCGACATGTCGCTCGTGCTGCACGCCGAGCACGGCGGCGGTAACAACTCCACCTTCGCCACGCACGTCGTCTCCTCGACAGGGACCGATACGTACTCGTCGATCGCCGCCTCGCTCGGCTCGCTCAAGGGCCCGCGCCACGGCGGCGCCAACCTCAAAGTCGTCGGGATGTTCGACGACCTGCGCCGCAACCTCACCGACTGGGAGGACGACGAGCAGATCGCGGACTACATCCACCGGCTCCTGAGCAAGGAGGCCTTCGACAACTCGGGGCTCGTGTACGGCATGGGCCATCCGGTCTACTCGGTGTCCGATCCGCGCACGACGATCCTGCGCACCTACGCCGAGAAACTCGCCGCCGAGAAGGGCTTCACCAACGAGTTCAAGCTGCACGAGCGTTTCGAACGTATCGCGCCGCTCGTCATCTCGGCCCGCCGCCGCATCTACAACGGCGTGAGCGCCAACGTCGACTTCTACTCGGGCTTCGTCTACCGGATGCTCGATATCCCGGCCGAACTGTACACGCCGCTGTTCGCGATCTCGCGGATCGTCGGCTGGAGCGCGCACCGGCTCGAGGAGCTCGGCAACGGCGGCAAGATCATCCGCCCGGCGTACAAGAGCGTCTCGCCGCTGCAGACGTACGTGCCTCTCGCCGAGCGCTAGACAACCGGCCTCCGGACGCGCCTACCGGCTCCACTTCATCATGGCGTGGGTGCTCGTGACGGCCCATTCCGGCTTCGCGGTCTCGACGTCGTCGGCGAAGATCGGCGCACCCGTCGGCCCGACGGTGAGCGCGTCGACGAACCAGCCGTCGCCGTAGATGTAGTCGTCGACCATGTACCGGAAACGCAGCTTCACCGTCTGCCCCGCATAGGCCGACAGGTCGAAGTGCGCGTCGACCCACTCGCCGCCGCTCGTGCCCGTGATCCCGTTGCCGAAGTTGTTGCCATTGGGGTTGGCGTTGGTCGTGATCGTGCTTGCGAGCGACGTCCAGTTGGAACCACCGTCGGTCGAGACCTGGACGTAGCCGTAGTCCCATCCCGACTCGATGTCGTAGAAGGTCTTGAAGTCGAGCGCCGATGCCGCCGGCAGCGGCGTCGCGAGCGTGAGCGTGAGGTTCATCGTCACCGGTTCGTAGACGTCGAGCGACCCGGACGCCCACATGTGCGTGCCGTCGTACGGTGTCAGCGGGGCGATGTTCGTGCCGTGACAGTTGCTGCAGGCGCCCGCCGGATACACGCCGGAGAGCCCGGCTTCTCGATAGAACTGCTGATGGCACACGCCATTCGCGCACCCGTAAGGGACGCCGTTCACGGTCCGGACCGGCCCGTGCGCGTCGATCGCGTTGCTGCCTTCGATCGACGCCCCGGTCCCGCTGGATCCCCCGGACGCGTAGTAACGGGATGCCTGGTGCTGGGCGCGCACCTCGGCGTAGCGCGCGCTGCCGACCACCGCGTGGCTCGCGGTGTGGCAGTCGCCGCACGTGCCGTCCCACGCGCCACCGAGCGCCGCGAACTCCGCGCTCTGGTGGCACTCGTCGCATGTCACCGAGAGAGTCGTGGCGATCGACTCGGTGGGGAAGGTCTCAAACCCGCCGATGAGGCGGTTGTGCTCCTGGATGAGGTCGGTGGTGTGGCACGGCGTGCGGTAGAACCCGCCGTCGCCGGCCGACGTCGAGCAGCCCTGCCCGCTCGGGGCGGTCGCGATCACGCTCGCGGCGACCGCGTGCTTGGCAAGGGTCGCAGTCGTGGCATGCGGCTCCTGGCCCGCCACGGTGTGGCAACCGGCCGTTGCGCACTGCTTGTTCCACGAACCCGCGATCGTGTTGCGCGGTGACGGATGGCAGTCCGCGCACGCCGACGAGTTGACCGGTGCCGACGTGGGCTTCGCGTGCTCCGTGTAGATGTTGACCGCGTGGCAGGCCGCGCACCCGAAGTCGTAGACGTACGGCGGGTTCACGAGCACGCCCGCGTACGTCCGAGCCGGCTCGAGCGCCATCGTCCACGTGCCCGCCATCGCCGCGGCGCCGTAGTCGGCGTCATGCGCGCTCGGGTCGTAGCCGTGCGGCGTGATCCGGTCAGGGTGGCACTCGGTGCATGCGGTCCCGCCATGGAACTCCACATCGCCGTGGCACGCGGGGACGATGCACGTCTGGTCGATCGTCGAGACAGTGAACGCCCACGTCCGCGTGATACGGTTGCCGGCGGCGTCGACCGCGGTGATGGCCACCGTGACAGGGCCGTCGACGAGCGCCCCGGACGAGAGCGTGTACACCCCGCCCACCGGCCCCGTGACCGTCACGGGAACCGCGTTGACCGTCGCCGTCACGCCCGTCACGCCCACATTGTCGGTGATCTTCGCCGAGATGACCGGGGTCGCGGTCGTGACCTTCTGGCCGGCGGCCGGAACCAGGTTGGTGATGGTCGGCGGCTGGGCGAGGTAGAACGTCCACGTGTCCGTGGAGAGCTGGACTCCGTTGGTCTGCCGCGCGGTCGCGGTGACCGTGTGCAGGCCGTCGGCGAGGAGCGGCGGGTAGCACTTCAGGGTCGCCTTCGTAGCGCCACCGGTGTCGGGCACCCAGGTCCAGGTGATGAACCACTCGGTGTCGACTTCATACTCGGTCGACTCCCAGTGCCCCGACGCGGTTCCCTGCGTCAGGAAGGTGTACTGGGGGACACCATCGATGGTGATGCGTGCCGAGTTCTTGGCGATGGTCGTCGTGCCGAAGACGGCGACGCTGACCATCGAAGGCTGGAAGTGGGTGGTGCCGAAGGGGTACTGGTTCACCCACGATTCGGCGAATGCTGCGCTGGGCAGGATGAGCATCACCACCGCGCAGAGGAGCAGAACCGTACCGAAGCGCACTCGCCGAACGTTGGCTCGCATGACGTCCCCATCTCCGACCGGCATCAGAGCGGCCTTGCCTGGGACCGATGGCACGTGCTCGTACCGTTCAATGTATCGAAAACCGGCGCGCGTTTGAAGCGGCAGCGTCATCACAGGCATCGCGCTCGAACGGGTATCCTCTCGTCACTGCCCAACCTGCCCGTATGGAGAGCCTCATGAGCGAGCACGACCGAGCTATCGATCCCGCGCTGTTCGACGCGACGGTCGCGCCGTCCGACGACTTCTACCGGCACGTCAACGGCGGCTGGCTCGACGCGAATCCGGTTCCGCCGGAGTACGGCTCATGGGGCGCGTTCCACGAGGTCAGCGAGCGCAACGAGGAGATCTTGCGCAAGCTGCTGCGAGATGCGGCCGAGGCGCCTGCCGCCGGGGACGACGTCGAGCGGATGGCGGGTGACTACTTCGCGGCTGCGATGGACGAGGATGCCATCAAAGCCGCGAGCTGGGCGCCGCTCGCCCCGCTGCTCGAACGGATCGCGAGTGCTCGCGCACTTGGCGACGTGGGTGCGATCGTTCGCGAGTTCAACCGCATCGGCGTGGACGCGCTCTTCTCGCTCGGCATCTCACCGGACTTCGAGGACGCGGACGTCTACCTTGTCTACCTTGGCCAAGGCGGCTTGGGCCTGCCCGAACGCGACTACTACCTCCGAGATGACACGCGCTCGGTCGCGCTGCGCGAGGCGTACGCCGCCCATGTCGCCAGCCAGCTCGGGCATCTCGGCGACGCGGACGATGCCGCTAAGGATTCTGCCGCGCGGATCATCGCGTTCGAGACCCGCCTTGCCGAGGCCTCATACCCGCCCGAGAAGATGCGCGACGTGAAGCTCACGATGAACCGCCACCTCGTGGACGCGCTCGACGAGCTGATGCCCGCGTTCGGACTGACCGGCCACGTCACCGGCCTGGGGGTCACCTCCGCGAGCGTGAACGTCGACAACCCCGGGTTCTTCTCGGCGGTGGAGAAGGCGCTGGCCGAGACGCCCGTCGAGACCGTGCGCGACTACCTGCGCTGGTCGCTCGTGCGCGCGTACGCGAGCGCTCTGTCGCCCGCGTTCGAGGACGAGGCGTTCGAGTTCTACGGGCGTGAGCTTGGCGGCCAGCAGAAGATGCGGCCGCGTTGGAAGCGCGTCATCGGCGCGGCCTCCGGTGACATCGGCGAGTTGGTGGCGCAGCTCTTCGTGGCCGCGACCTTCTCCCAGGCGGCGAAGCACCGGTGCGAGGAGATGGTCGACCACCTGCTCTCGGCGATGGGCGGCGCGATACGCGGCGCGGCGTGGATGACCGAGCCCACGCGAGTCAAAGCGCTCGAGAAGCTGGCCGGGTTCGGGTACAAGATCGGCTTTCCCGACGAGTGGCGCGACTACTCTGGGCTCCAGGTCGACCGGACGTCGTTCGCGCACAACCGCATGGCCTGCGCGCGCTTCGAGTTCGACCGCGAGATGGGGCGTCTTGGCGAACCGGTCGACCGGACCGAGTGGGCGATGCCGGCGCACTCGGTCAACGCGTACTACCACCCGCTCCTCAACGAGATCGTCTTCCCGGCGGGTATCCTGCAGCCGCCCTTCTTCCACGCGACGGCCGACGACGCCGTCAACTTCGGCGGAATCGGCGCGGTGATCGGCCACGAGATCACGCATGGCTTCGACGATCAGGGAAGCCGCTTCGACGCCGACGGAGCGCTGCGCGACTGGTGGTCCGAGGAGGACCGTGCGGAGTTCAACCGCCGGGCCGAGGTGCTGGTCGAGCAGTTCACTGCGTTCGAAGTGGCTGACGGCGTGCACGTCAACGGCCGCCTGACGCTTGGCGAGAACATCGCCGACCTCGGCGGTCTGGCGATCGCCTACGCGGCGCTCGGCGAGGCCGGCGGTCTTGTCGGCGAGCCGATCGACGGGCTGACGCCCGCGCAGCGCTTCTTCGCCTCGTGGGCGACCGTCTGGCGCATGAACTACACCGACGAGTTCGCGCGGCTCCTCGCCAACGTCGACCCGCACTCGCCTGCGCACTTCCGCGTCAACGGTCCGCTGCCCAACCTGCCCGCGTTCGCCGAAGCGTTCGGGATCGAGCCCGGCGCGCCGATGTCGCTCGCCCGGAAGGACCGCGCGCACATCTGGTAGCCGGCGGGATCAGCGGCCCCTGCGCCAACGCGGCACCGGCGCGCAGACGGCTGCACCTGCGCGGCCGCGAGGAGTGGTGCTACGCTCCACCGCATGAGGTGGAGCACCGACATCACGCGAGGCGGGGGCTACCTGCTGGCGTTCGCCGCCGTCGGTCTGGCGTCGGTCGTGTTCTTCCCGCTGCGCCAGTACGTGTCCGCGCCGGTCGTCATGCTGCTGTTCGTGCCGATCATCGTCACGATCGCGCGCGTCTCGGGCACGCGCGCCTCGGCCACCGCCGCGGTGCTCGCCTTCCTGTTCCTCGACCTGATCTACATCCCTCCGTACTACCGCCTGACGATCGAATCGCTGCCCGAGTGGATCGGCCTGATCGTGTTCCTCGCGGTGGCGCTGATCTCCGGCCAGCAGACCGGCCGTCTGCGCGATCGCGAGCAGGCGGCCGTGCGGCGACAGTCCGAGCTCGAGCTGCTCAACCGACTCTCGTTCCGGCTCGCGTCCGAGGAGTCGCTCCAGGCCACCACCGAGTACATCGCCGAGCAGGTCGCGGAGGTCGCAGCCGCGCGGCGGGTCGCGCTCTACGCGAGCGAGCCGGGCACTGAGCCGCGGCTCGTCGCATGTGCGGGGCCCGGCGGGCCGGCGAGCGAGGAGCTGCGGTTCGTCGAGTGGGTGCTGTCCTCGGGCAAGGCGATCATCTCGGCGGGGCTTGTCGGCGGTTCGGAGGCGCACGCGGTCGGGGTGGCGCCGACAGATGCGATCGCCGGGGTCGAAGCGGACGCGACCTACCTGCCGCTCGCGACGGCCGACGGCTTCGAGGGCGTACTCGTGGCCGCTCGCGAGGAGTCGGAGTTCAGCGCCGAAGACCTGCGGCTGCTCGTGTCGATAGGCAACCTCACCGCCGCCGCGTACGAACGTGCGCGCCTCGCATCGGACGCGGCGCACACGCAGGCGCTCCTCGAAGCCGACCGGCTGAAGTCGACGCTCGTGTCCTCCGTGTCGCACGAGCTGAAGACGCCGCTCGCTGCGGCGATCGCCCGGGTGACCGGCTTGGTCGACGAGCCCGAGGCTCCGGCGCAGCGCGTCCGAGAGGAGCTCTCGATCGTCGCCAAGGACCTCGGCCGCCTCGACGAGTCCATCGGCGACCTGCTCGACCTGTCGCGGCTGGAGTCCGACGCCTGGCGACCGCGGCTCGTCGCGGAGGACATCGGCGACGTGCTCGGCACGGCCCTGTCGCGCCTGCCGCGGTCCTCGACCGACCGCATCCAATTCGACCTGCACTCCGACCTCCCGCCAGTGCGCGCGGACTTCGCACAGCTGGCTCGGGCGTTCGTGAACCTGCTCGAGAACGCGCTCTTCTACTCCCCCGCTGACTCCACGATCACGGTCACCGGCGCGCTCGACGGTGACTACGTGAGTATCGCGATCGAGGACCGCGGTCCGGGCGTGCCCGATGCTGAGAAGCCACGCATCTTCGAGAAGTTCTTCCGCGGGGCTGCGTCAGCCTCCGCGCCCGGCGGCACCGGCCTCGGCTTGGCGATCGCCTCGGAGATCGCGCGCAGCCACGGGGGTACGCTGATGGTTGAAGATGCGGTGCCGTTCGGTGCACGTTTCGTCATGTCGCTTCCCGTCGCAGGAGATGAAGAGTGATCGAAGGAGCTCCCGAGCGCCGCCCGCAGGTCCTCGTGATCGATGACGAGGAGCAGATCCGCAGGGCACTGAAGTCCGTCCTCCAGGCGCGCCACTACGAGGTCCTGCTCGCAGCCACCGCCGAGGAGGGCATCGAGCTCACAGCCGAGCGCACCCCCGATGCGATCATCCTCGATCTCACGCTGCCCGGGATGAGCGGCCTGGACGCCTGCCGGCAGCTGCGCGAGTGGTACGTGGGTCCGATACTCGTCCTCTCGGTGCGCTCCGGTGACGCCGACAAGATCGCAGCGCTGGATCTGGGCGCCGACGACTATCTCACCAAGCCCTTCTCCACAGGCGAGCTTCTGGCGCGACTGCGTGCGCTGCTACGTCGCGCCACGCCCGCCACGACCCTGCCCAGCGAGATCGTCTCGGGAGACCTGTGCATCGACCTCGCGCGACGCACCGTGATGCTCCGAGGCGAACAGGTCAGACTCACCCGCACTGAGTTCGACATCCTTGCGCTGCTGGCGCGCAACGCGGGGCGCGTCGTGACCTCGTCGATGCTGCTCGAGCAGGTGTGGGGCCCCGAGTACGTGCGCGACACCCAGACGCTGCGGGTCCACGTCTCACACCTGCGCAAGAAGATCGAGACGCCGGGCGACGTACCCCGCTTTGTGCTCACCGAACCCGGTGTGGGCTTCCGCTTCGCCGAGCCGCGCGACATCGACGACGACTTCACTGGTTCTTAACTCCGCGAGCCCTGCGCTTCACCGGCTCACAACAGCCGGCATCCGATACTCGGCACGACACTCGACCCGTTCGTATGTGCCGCGCAGGGAGACTCGGATGAATTCGACGCTGTTGCTGGTCTTGGTCGTAGCCTTGTTCGTCGCCGCGCTCGCTGGCTATGCCAGCTTCCAGCGACGCTACGGACACTACCGGCGCAACGAGCGTGACCGCGACAGCTAGCCCGAACGCCTAGACCGGCTCCGCGGCGACGGGTGCCTCGGCGGCGTCCGCGAACGATTCGACCTCGCGAAGGTTGTAGGGCACATCGACGACGATCGTCCCCGGCTCGAGCAAGAGCTGTGTCTTGAGGAGCAGGGCGGTCTGATCGTGCAGGATGTTGTCCGGCAGGTTGTCCGGCACGAACTCGGCGATCACCACACTGACGACGTGATTGGGAGTCGGTCTGGGGATGGCGCGGACGTAGTCCATGATCGGGGCCGTGATCTCACGGTACGGCGAGTCGATGATCACGAGCCGCACCCCAAAGCCGATCTCCTCCCACCGCTTGCGCATCGCCTCGGCGCTGCCGGTGATGTCCACGTACACGGCTTCGATCGAATCGGCTTTGAGGCTCTGCGCGTACTGCAGCGCGCGGACCATCCGGCGGTCGAACGCGCTCAGCAGCACGACCACCCGGTTGTGCATCCGGTTGAACGAACGCCAGTTGAAGTCGGCCATGTCGTCGGCACTGAACGCGAGCGCCTGAGCGACCCGGCGGTACTGCCGGTTGACCCAGAGCAGATACGTGACGATCGTCGGGATCAGGATCAGCACGATCCACGCACCATCCGAGAACTTAGAGGTCGCCACGACGGCGAGCACGATCGCGGTCGACACGGCACCGACGGCGTTGATCGTCAAGCCGACCTGCCAATGAGGCTCGCGCTCGCGCAGATGGTGGACGATCATCCCGGACTGCGACAGGGTGAACGAGGTGAACACGCCGATGGCGTACAGCGGGATGAGGCGCGTCGTCACGCCCCCGAAGATCACCAGCAGTGCGATCGCCGCGAGCGTGAGCAAGATGATGCCGTTGGAGAAGACGAGCCGCGACCCGAGATCCTTGAGCTGATGCGGAAGGAAGTCATCGGCGGCCATGAACGAGGAGAGCCGGGGGAAGTCGGCGTAGGCGGTGTTCGCGGCCAGCACGAGGATCACCGCGACCGATCCCGTCACCAGGAAGTAGGTCCAACCGGTGCCGTAGATGGCTCGTGAAAGCTGGCTCACGACCGTCTCGGTCTCGCTGGGGTGTACGCCCGCCAACACGGCGAGCACCGACACGCCGATGAACAGGAACAGCAGGATGCCGGCCATCGCGAGCAACGTGCGCGCGGCGTTCTTCGCCTCGGGAGGCCGGAAGGCCTGAACCCCGTTCGCAATCGCCTCGACACCGGTCATCGCTGCACAGCCCGAGGCGAACGCCTTCAAGACCAAGAACAGCGTGAGCGTTTGGATGGGCTCGATGCCGTGCTCGGGCAGCGGCACCGTGAACGGATGGCCGCTGATGAAGCGCCACAGCCCGATGGAGACGGTCGTGCCAAGCAGCAGCACGAACGCCCACGTGGGGCCGGCGAACAGAGCACCCGACTCCTTGACGCCTCGCAGGTTCGCCACGGCGAGCATCATCACGAGTGCGACCGCGATCACGACCCGATAGCCGATGAGGTGCGGAAACGCCGAGACCACCTCGGCGACGGCCGCTGAGATCGAGACGGCGACGGTCAGCACGTAGTCGACGAGCAGCGAAGCACCCGCGATGAGCCCCGCAAGTGTCCCGATGTTCTTCCTCGCGACGATGTAGGCCCCGCCACCACCCGGGTACGCGCGGATGGTCTGGCGGTACGAGAACACGACGATGATGAGGAGCGTTCCGATGGCCAACGAGATCGGCACGGTCAGCTTGAGCGCAGCCGCGCCAGCCAGTGCGAGCATCAGCAGGATCTCGCCGGTCGCGTAGGCGACAGACGAGAGCGCATCGCTCGAGAACACGGCGAGTGCTACGGGATTCGCCAGGCGCTGGTGGGACGCCTCGCGATTGTGAAGCGGATTGCCGAGGAAGATGCGTTTGAGGCCGGGCACAGTGGACTCCTTGCCCCGAAGACTCGGGGTCGGCCGGCTTCGGGAGGTCGGTTCGCGATGGGAGACGACCCGCGCTGAACCTCAGGAGTATCGAGTCTGCTGCGTTACGTACGAGTGAAGAAGTCCGAGCGCGCCGTTAAGAACGTGTGAAGGTAGAATCGCACTCGGTTCGCACCGCGACCCCTGCGGGGGAACCCCGTATCATCCGAACTCAACGACGACGATAGGGACAGACGACGATGACTGCCGACGACCGGCTCGACCAGACCGCCCCGGAAGCCGAATCCCGCGCGCGCGAGCTCCTCAGAAGCGGGATAGCGCAGGCGGAAGCCGGCGAGTTCGATGCCGCTTCCGACACCCTGATGGAGGCGCGGCGCATCGCGATGGAGACCGGCGATCACGGGCTCGCCGTCGCGGCGCAGATCAATCTCGGCTACGCGCGCACGCTTCAGGGCGACCCGAAGGCAGCAGCGCCGCTGTACCAGTACGCGGCCGAACTCGCCCGCGAACATGGCGACGAGGCCCGTCTCAAGGTTGCGCTGGTGAATCTGAGCGCAACGTTCACCGCACTGGGACGCAACGAGGATGCGAACTCCACGCTGACCGAGTACATCATGCTGCTCGACGACGACCCGCGCGCGCTCGTGCGCGCGTATCTCAACCGTTCCGCCTCGTACGCGGCGCTCGACGAACCGATGCTTGCCCGAGCCGACCTCGAGGAGGCCGACCGCTTCGCCGAGGAGGCCAAGGACGCACGCCTCATCTACCTCGTGCGCATGCATCAGGGCAGTGACTACATGTACAGCGGCGAGCCCGGCGAAGCCCGGCGCGTCCTGGAGGACGCCGTCGACATCGCCGATGTGCTGGCCGACGCCGAAGCGAGTCGAGACTCGCAGATGGCGCTCGGGCACGCCTGCCGCGTGCTCGGCGACAGCGAGCGGGCCGTGCAGCTCTTCGCCGCGGCGGAAGACGCCGCTCGCGGCGTCGATGACCCGGAGTCGCTGGCGGAGGTGCTGTACTGGCACGGCGTGCTGCTGGACCAGCTCGAGCGATCGAGCCTCGCCGTCCAACGCTGGGACGAGGCTGCCGGGATCCGGCGCAGCCTGGGGCAGCTGGGGCACCTCGCAGACTGCCAGTACGCGAAGGCGGAGGTGTTGCGCACCGGAGGCGACCACGCGGGTGCAGAACCGCTGTACGCCGCCGCGGTCGCCGTCTTTACGACGCTGGACGCCGATATCCTCGCGACCGCACTCCTCGGCTGGAGTCAGACGCTGTGGGCCCTGCGCCGTGGCGCCGAGGCCGCCGAGCAGGCCGACGCCGCCATCCGTGTTGCGGCCGCAAAGGGCGACGCGACCGTCGAGCGCAAGGCGCAGGGAGTCAAAGCGATGGCTGCGGCGGACGCTGGTGACTTCGAGGGCGCTCACGCCGCGCTCGACGCCGCCGAGGCGCTGTGTGCCGAGGATGAAGCGCAGTCCGCGATGGTGTGGGCACTTGCGCGACGGGCCTACGTCGCGGCGCGGGAAGACCGTGACCCGGACGAGCTGGTCGGGCACTTCCGCACCGCACACGAGTATGGCGTCGACCACGACGCGGTCGCCGCGGCCCGCAGTGCCGTGCGCAAGATCGGCAGCTACATCGTCGCCCTGTGCGACGAGCGCTACCACGAGCCTCTCGCGCAGTTCCGAAGCGAGCAGCTCGCTGCGATCAAGGCACTTGCAGCGGAGGTCCCAGCCGAGGAGGAGCCTTCCAAGCCGGCCGACAGGCCTGCCGACGAGCCGGGCGACGACGAGGTGGGGTCGTAGACCCGAGGTGAGCGGGGGCCCGGGATCGCGACGGCTCGCCGTCCGCGATCGACCCGTGGTGCTATGGTAGAGGCCCCCGAAATCGACCCCCTTGGAGCACCGTGCCAGCCATCATCGAAGCCTGGCGCGCGGGCCTCTTGCGACGCGCGCTCATCCTGCCAAACGTCCTGGCGGGCGTGGTCGTCGGAGTGGTCGCGCTTCCGCTCGCCATGGCATTCGCCATCGCATCAGGAGTCCCGCCTCAGGCCGGACTGTACACCGCCCTGGTCGCGGGGACGCTCGTGGCGCTGTTCGGTGGGACGCGGGTGCAGGTCGCCGGCCCGACCGGCGCATTCGCCGTGCTGCTCTTCGGCATCACCGCCTCGCATGGCATGGCCGGACTGCAGATCGTCACCCTGCTCGCGGGCGGCATGCTGTTGCTTCTCGGCGTAAGCCGGCTCGGCGCCATGATCCGGTTCGTTCCCGAGTCGGTCGTCCTGGGGTTCACCGCCGGCATCGCGATCGTGATCTGGGTAGGCCAGTGGGCGAACTTCTTCGGCCTTCCGGCGATCCCAGGCGTCACCTTGGTCGAGAGGCTGCCGCACCTGCTCTCGGCGCTCCCGCAGTCCGATCCGGCGACGACGCTGCTTGGAACGGTGTGCCTGCTGGTGATCGTGGTCTGGCCGCGGCTACCCGTGGTAGGCAAGGTGCCCTCGCCGATCGTGGTGCTCGTCGGTGCGACCGCCTTCGTGGCGATCTGGGATCCTCCCACCATCGCGACGATCGGGTCCGTGTTCGGCGGCATCCCGCGCGGGTTGCCGCCGCTGACCCTGCCGCACCTGCCCTCGGGCGGGATCACGGCCCTGCTCCAGCCCGCGTTCGCGGTCGCCCTGCTCGGAGCGATCGAATCGCTGCTGTCGGCCACAGTCGCCGACGGGATGACGGGCACGCGCCACGACCCCAACCAGGAACTCATCGGGCAGGGCGTCGCCAATATCGGCGCCGCGTTCTTCGGCGGCTTCGCGGCCACCGGTGCGCTCGCCCGCACCGCCACCAGCGTGCGTCACGGTGCCACCAGCCCCATCGCTGCACTCGCGCATGCCGCGACAGTCGCGCTGGTCCTTGTCGCCCTCGCGCCGCTCGCGTACCACGTCCCACTGACGGCCCTTGCAGCGGTGCTCTTCGTAGTGGCGTTCGACATGAGCCAGATCGGCCGCGTCGTTCGAACCACACGCCGAGCACCCCGCTCCGACGTGACCGTCATGCTCATAACGCTGGTGATGGCGGCCCTGTTCGACATCTCGCTCGCCGTCGAGGTGGGCGTGATCCTGGCGCTGCTCAACTTCTTCCGGCGCATGGTGCTGGCCGTGGACGTGCGCCCCATGGACGCCGAGCAGGTCGCCGAGCGCGTCGGCGACACGCTGCCGGGCGGTGTACCCGACGGCGTGCTCATCTACTCGGTTGAAGGACCCTTCTTCTTCGGCGCTGTCGAGCAGTTCGAGAGCGCGCTCCTGCACTCGGGAACGGATCCGGCGGCCGTCGTGCTGAGGCTCACGAACGTCCCCTTCATCGATCTCACGGGGCTCGCGGCGCTGAAGGACGCGATCGAAGCGCTCGAGCGCCGTGGGGTGGGCGTCGCGCTCTGCGAGGCGACCAGCGACGTGGCGGCGCAGCTCGAGCGCGCGCACGTGCGCGGCAGCACGGCGTTGGATGCCTCGGCGAGCCTCGCGCAAGCACTCGGAGCGCTCGGCACACTCGACACGTAGCACTCGCTCACGATAGTGCGCGACTCGTGCAGGTCCGAGTTACGCGAAGCCGAAGAGCGGCGGGAAGACGACCACCACGATGGCCGCCCAGAGCGCGTACACGGGCAGGTAGCGCATCTGCCACATCTCGAGAGCCTCGAAGTCACGCCGCGATCTGAGGAATCCCACAAGGAGGTATGCCGACCACGCGAGATTCACCAGCAGGATCGCGTTAAGTCCCAGAGCCGCGGCCTTGTTCGCGCTGAACCCCCACTCGCTCAGACGGGCGACGATGCCCGCGAGCGCGTAGACGTCGACAAGCAGCGCCGCCGAGACGAGCACGAGCTGGACGCGGTCGAAGAGCCCGGGCCCGGCGTGCGGGTCGCGCGCGGCGATGGCGTAGAGCACAAGCGCGAGCACGACCGCGAGGAGGACGTCGAACAGGATGAGCACCTCGCGCTCGAGCGCGATGAGTCCGCGGCTCCACACGACCCCGACCAGCAGCGTCACGAGCATCGTCGCGAACAGCGGGGTGAAGACCTTCGCGAGCATGGGCGCGAGACCCCCGACGAGGTTGCGACGCGTCTCCACGAGCCAGGCGGCGACGACGACCGCGCCCATCGCGCCACACGGTATCAGCCATTCCGACACGAACGCCTCGGCATCGATGCCGATCGCTTCGAACACCCCCATGGTGATCGCCGACAGCACGCCCCCGCCCAACGCGATGAGCGTGTAGGTGATGAACCACTCACCCGTGAACTTCGTGTACGCCATCCGCAGACGAACGGTGCGCCAGCCGGCCCCCGCCACGATGACGCCCACCGCCAGCCACAACACGATCGGCAGGTGGAGGGCGGCAAGCATCTGCGTAGAGCCTCCGGACACGAACGGGTAGACGTTGACCGCGACGATGCCGGCGATGAAGACGCCGGCCACCGCGATGAGCTGGCGCCGTGGCGGCCGCTTCACCCACGCGAGGAACGCCGCGAGGAACGGCAGCGCGAAGAAGGTGAGATTGAGCGTGTAGAAGTCGGATGCTTCGTCGAACCCATAGCCGAGCAGCGCCGGGATCTTGATCGCGACCGCCGCACCGACCGCGCACGCGAGCATGAACAGGAACTCGGTCCTGGCGGCAAGTCCGGAGGCGGCCTCGGCACGCGGCGCGCCGGTCTGCTCGGCCGCCCACAGGCCGGCGGCGAACTCCCGAGCGAACTCCGAAGTCACAGGGTCTTGATCGGAGATTCGCTTCAGCCCGATCAGGAACGCCTCGTCCACGTCGAGGCCAGCGGCCATGAGCTCGGCCGTCTGGTCGCGCAGCGCACGCTCGAGCTGCTCGATGCGTGCCGGATCGGCATCGGCCGCCCCCGCTGCGACGCGCTCCCGCCACCTGTCGAGCCGGGGCTCAAGCCCCTGTAAGACATCTCCACGCATGGCGACAGCCTCCTCCGACGCACGAAACCCTTCGAGAATCACGCCTCGGAGCATACCGTCAGCCGCGGCCTCGGCACGCACAGGATCGGAAGTGTTCCCGCCGCGTCACGAAGCCGTGCACCGGAAGGCACGCGAACCACAAGAGCGCCTCGGCTCACATCGTGAACTGCACGTCTCCCGTGAACGACACCATCCACTGAACGCCGAACCGGTCGATGAGGCTGCCGTACTTCTCGGCCCAGGCGGTGGGCTGGAGGGGCATCTCCACCGTTCCGCCCGCCGACAATCCCTCGAACACGCGATCCGCTTCGGCCCCGGACTCGGCCTCGAGGTAAATGTAGACATTGCTGCCCGCCTTGAACGCGTCGGACTGCGGGCCGATCACGTCAGACGCCATGAGGCCGATGCCGTTCACGAGCGGCAGCGAGATGTGCGCGACCTTGTCGAGGTCTGCCTCGGAAGCGCCCATGGCGTCATCCCCGAAGTCTCGGAACCGCAAGATCCCGTCGAACTCGCCGCCGAACACGGAGCGGTAGAACTCGAACGCCTCCTCGGCGTTTCCGTCGAAGTTGAGGTACGTGGTCATGAACTGCATGCGGGACACCTCCGGAATCACGGTCTGTGCTCTGCGTACCTGCATGCCCGTTCGAGGCGACGGCGCAACACCGAGCGCCCGACCCCCACTATCTGACCCGCACCGTCTCGATGGCGCTCTTCGAGGTGCTGTACTTCGTCGGCCCCACGACGCCGCCCCGGTAGCGGGCGACGAAGTGCCAGCTTCCGCGGGCCTTCGGCTTGAGGCTGTAGGCGAAGCGGCCCTTGCGTATCTTCACCTTGGCCGAGCCGGCACTCACCCAGCGCCCTCCGACGCGATGCGACTTCGAGATCACCACGTACCCCCGCGGCGTATACGGCGAGCCCGCCGAGGAGACCGTGCCGGTGAGCTTGAGCGTCCTTCCGGACCACACGCTCGACGGACCCGACAGCTTCGTGCGCGTGCTGAACGTCGGCACGTAGTACTCGTAGGCGCCCATGTCGGGACGCGGTCCCCACGGCCGCGCGATGCCGTCGCGATCCGCCGGCGGCGCGGCGGTCGCGGTAGCGACATCGATGCACGGAGAGCCGGGCTGAAGCCGATAGTCGCCGTCGGGGCCTGACACGAACCCCGGATTGACGTGAATGGAGGCAAGGCCGACGCCGACCCCATCCTCGCCCGTGCAGCAGTACGTGACCCACAAGCCGTAGACATCGTCGTAGGTCGGCGACATGGAGGCTCTGTTGCCCCAGATGATGCAGTTCACCGCCGAGCCCTGAGGATAGCTGTAGACCCCACCGCCATCCAGGCCGGTGGTGCGGTTTGCGGTGATCGTGTCGTTGGCGAAGGAGGCTCCGGCTGCATACACCCCGCCGCCGCTTCCGGTGGCCCGGTTGCCGGCGATGACATTGTTCTCACTCACGAGGCCCTTCGCATACACGCCGCCGCCCTCGCCCCCCGCCGCCTCATTGCCACTGACCGAGTTGCCTGCCAGCGTGAGCGTCCCTTCGTAGCTGTCGACTCCTCCACCCACGCCGGCCAGCGCGCGGTTACCGTCGATGACATTCCCGGCAACGACAGCGCTACCACCGCATGACAGGCCCCCACCACGGTATGCCGAGCGATTACCGGTGATCGTGTTGTCCAGGATCTCGGGGTCGGACGGCTGCTGGCAGAGGATGCCACCCCCGCTCGACCCGGCAGCCGTCGTCCAGTTGCCCGTCAGCTCGTTGCCTGCGATGAGCGGTTCGCAGTCCGCGCAGGCGATGCCCCCGCCGCCGACTGAACCCGCCGAGTTGGCCGCCACGATGTTGGTGTTGATCCACGGGCTGCCCCGGACCGCGCTGATCCCGCCACCCATCTGCGCGGCGGTGTTGTTCACGATCAGGTTGCCGGTGATCGTGACCGTGGATTCGACCGAGTGGATGCCACCGCCATCATTGAATGAGGCGTTGCCGATGATGTGGTTCTCGGAGATCGTCAGGTCGTCAGCGCCGACGCAGTAGATGCCGCCGCCCGCGTGGCCCTTACCCCCGGTGATCGTGAAGCGTGACACGAACTCGCCGCCTCCCAACTCCTCGGCGTAGATTACGACCTCCGAGCCGCTGCCCATAAGCGTGGTGCTCTCGGCTCCCGCGCCGAGCAGCGACACGCCGGACTTCATGACGATGTCGCCTCGGAAGATCCCGGCGCCCACACGCACCGTGTCTCCGCTCGACGCCATGGTGATGCCCTTCTGCACCGTCCCGTACGGGTGTGCGACTGACCCGTCAGCGGGAGGAGCATCCGTGCCGACGACCGAGACGTGGATGTCGGCCGCAAGAGCTGTCACGGGAAGCGCGACGATCACCACACAGAATGATGCGAGCGCGAGCAGACGCGCGACGACGGAGGCGTGCGCAAAGAAGCGACCAGAAGTCATCGGTCCCACGACCCATCCCCATGAGTGCGCCGTGCGCCCCCGCGCCGGCGCGTGACCGGACGCGGAGTTCATACCCACGAGAGTGGCGGGTTGTGGTCACCGGAACTCGGTGAGCTGCTTTCTCAAGAGCCCGCATGTCGACCCGATATACTGCGATAGCCAGCGACATTGAACACGGAATCGCATCACAGTACCGACTTTCCGAATACTGAGCGGCAGGAAGGGGTCTGCACATGAGCGTACACGCGGCGTCGGGGAACGGGGTCCATCCACGGAACTGGATCAGACGGCTGGCCTCCGCGGCACTGGTCGGAGCGCTCGGGCTCTCCGTGGTGGCCATCAAGACACCGGTACGTGCCGACGCGGAGGGAACGCCGGACAAGATCACCTGGACCACGCGTGCTGACTTCGAGGGCAACGGGTCGACCACTGGTGAACCGACGTTTCGCACGGGGATCTCAACGGCGGTTGAACCGGGGAGCGTGCGGCTCGGCGATTCCAAGAGCACCGCAAGTGCGGGCTACTACCACACCGTACGGCGCAGTAATGACGGCCGTGCCGTGGCGGTAGGCAACAACGACTACGGCCAGCTCAACGTCTCAGGTTGGACAGACCTCGCCGCGGTCGACGCCGGCGCGCTTCACACCGTGGGGCTCAAGTACAACGGTACCGCCGTCGCCACAGGTCTCAACGACGACGGGCAGTGTGACGTCGGCAGCTGGAGTGACCTGGTCGCTATCGCAGCAGCGGACTACCACACTGTGGGGCTGAAAGAGAACGGCTCCGTCGTCGCGGTCGGCGCGACGAGCGGCTTCAACGCACAGGGTCAGCTGAACGTCTCCGGCTGGACGGACATCATCGCCGTGAGCGCGGGCCGCCTCCACACCGTAGGCCTCAAGTCCGACGGCACGGTCGTCGCCGTCGGGAACAACGACGGCGGTCGCTGCGACGTCGGATCGTGGACCAACATCAAAGCCATCTCAGCCGGAGAGTACGGCACCGTGGGCCTCAAGACCGACGGCACCGTCGTCGCGGTGGGCTACAACGGCGCGGGCCAGTTCGATGTCTCGGGATGGACCGACATCATCGCGATCGCGGCGGGGAGCACTCACACCATCGGCCTGAAGACCGACGGCAGCGTGGTCGCAGCAGGCAGCAACACGTTCGGCGAGTGCGCGGTCACAGGCTGGGATGACGTGGTCAGCATCAGTGCCGGGGGCCAGCACAGCGCAGGGATCCGGGCGGACGGGACGTTCGTTTCGGCGGGCTCCAACGAGTATGGACAGCGCACGCTGCCCGCCGACTTCGTGGGAGTGTGGGCGGGCAGCTCTAACACGCTGGGGCTCAAGAGCGACGGCACGGCCACGGCGCTGGGATCCAACGGTGACGGCAAGAACGACGTCACGGGGTGGACCGACATCGTCGCTCTCGACAGCGGCAACCGTTCCACCGTCGGGGTCAAGCGCGACGGGACGGTCCTTCTGGCCGGATACGACAGCTTCGGACAAGTCGACGTCTCGGGGTGGACTGACATCGTGGCGGCGTCTGTTGGTCCCTTTGGAGAGGTGATCGGACTGAGGAGGGACGGCACGGCGGTTGTCGACGGGGTCAACTCGGAGTACGTCGCCGACGTCGCGACTTGGACTGATCTGGTCGCAGTCACCATAGGCGGGAACAGCATCGTCGGGCTCAAGCACGATGGGACCGTAGTGGCGACCGGTGACCTCGGGTACGGCCCCATCGATGTCTCTTCGTGGTCAGACATCGTCGCCGTGGACGCCAACGAGTACCACCTGGTGGGCGTGAAGGCCGACGGCACAGTGGTGGCGACCGGGCTCAACGACTACGGCGAGCTCGATGTATCAGGCTGGACTGACATCGTCGCCATTTCTACGGGCATGACCCATACGGTCGGGCTCAAGAGCGATGGGACTGCGGTTGCCGTGGGCTATCCCTACCTCGGTCATCTCGAGGTGGGAGGCTGGTCCAATCTGGTCGGCATTGCCGCCGGATACCAACACACTGTGGGACTGAAGGCCGATGGCTCCGTTGTGGCGATTGGCATCAATTCATCCGGGGAGACGGCGACCTCTGGCTGGACCTCTGCGCTGAACGTCACGCCCCGCACCGGGACCATCGGGGGCAACACCAAGACCGGTCTGCGCGCCGACGGCGGCGCGGGACTCTCACAGTGGAATGCGCTCAAGGCGGATGTGCGGCCTCTTGCCCCTGGCGAGGCCGTGAAGGTCGGCGTGCGCGTCTCCGACGACGGCGTGACATGGTCCGATCCCATCGGCCGAGACGGGCAGCCTATCAACTGGACGAGCGGGCTTGGCAACTACTTCGGCCGCGCGTGCGGGGACACAGCTTGGTACGGCGACCTGTCGCAACTCCCGATCAAGCGCTACCTCGACCTGGAGGTGCGGCTCGAGTCGGGTGGGGTGAGTAGTCCGGTGCTGCAGTCGCTCGAGATCGAGTACGCATCCAACACGGCACCGACCGCGATGGCCGATGCCTACTCGACCGCAGAGGACACGACGCTCACGGTGTCGGCTCCCGGCGTACTCGCCGGCGACGCCGATCCTGACGGCGACGAGCTCGTCGCGGAACTCGTGACCGACGTCGGGCACGGGGCACTGACGCTTTCGGCGGACGGCTCGTTCACCTACGCGCCGGACCGTGACTGGCACGGCATCGACCAGTTCACCTACACCGCCAACGATGCAGGCACGGCATCTGGACCGGCCACGGTCACGATCACGGTCGAGCCCACTGCGGATGAGACCGCGTTGACCGCAACCTCGTCGTCCAAGACGCTGTCGACGTACGGCGAAAGCTACGCGTTCACCGGCACATTGGCTGACGCAGGCGGGGTGCCGCTCGCTGACAAGCGCGTGGTACTCCAAACGGCGTCGAGCTCGGCGGCCACCTTCGTGGACAGTTCACGGGTAGCTACCACGTCGCCCACGGGCCAGTTCAGCTTCACGGTTACGCCGACCTCCAAAACCTACTACCGGGTTCGCTATGCCGGCGAGCCGGGAGAATGGGCTGAGTCGGTGACCACGAGCTGCTACGCGACACCGCGTCACTACGTCAGCGACCCGCGTGCACCCAAGACGATGTCGCGCACCAAGTCTTACACGGTCTACGGCTACCTCAAGCCAAAGCACGCGAGCGGGTCGAAGCCCGTGGCGCTCAAGTGCTACAAGCGCAACCGCGCGGGTGACTACAAGTACCACCACACTGTGTACGCGAAGGTTGTCGACTACTCGAGCTACTCGAAGTACACGGCCAAGGTGAAGCTGCCACATAGCGGGCGCTGGCGAGTCCGCGCGTACGCGGCCGCCGACTCCCAGCACGCGAACGATTACTCAGGGTACGACTACATCACCGTGAAGTAGCGGTAGCGGCGGAGGGCGTCGCGGGCAGCGGATGCTCCTCGCCGGATCGATCGAAGCACACGACGGCCCCGCCTCCCACTCAGGGCGACGGGGCCGTGTTGTGTCCTTCTGGCGGAGAGGGAGGGATTCGAACCCTCGTAGCCGGGGATACCGGCTAAACAGTTTTCGAGACTGCCGCATTCAACCACTCTGCCACCTCTCCGCGGTGGCTCGCCCTCGCATGCGCGAGAGCGGCAGTATCGGAGTATAGCGAGGGGTCTGCCCAGAGGCAACGAGACCGGATCCTCACCGGCCACCGCGCTCAGTTCATCCAGAACCACCACACGGCCGCGGTCAGCAACAGGAAGCCGGCGAACAGCGCGAGACACCCGATGCCGAAGAGCTTGGCGCCCTCGGCATCGGGGCTGATCTGTCGGTCGGGCTCGCCCGGCTTGCGCTTCGCTGCCAACGCGTGACTTCCGTTCCCGTTGCCGATGTTCTGGGGTGGATTCATGCCTTCGGTCTCACTGTACCCCGCGCCAAGCTGGCGCGGCGCGCGACTTCGGCAGGGAATCCCCGGTCCATGACGAAAGGTAAATGTGGCTCGCGCGCACCGGCGCGCGTTCTGTCGCGTCCGCCACACGGCCACATCGGGGGCAGAAGGCATGAGTCACGAAGACTCGCCCATGGGGGTTCACGAGCTCGACGACGCGCTCTTCTGCTTCGCGATCGAGGGGCTGCTCGCGTTCGATGCCGACGGCGTGGTGGTGCGCGCGAACCCTGCAGCGTGCACCATGCTTTCACGCGACTACGCGGGCCTGCTCGGCGCCTCTGTCACGCTCACCGACCTCGTCGGCGCCGAGGCTGCCGCTGAGCTCGAGAGCGCCGGCGAGGAGCCGATCGAGATCAGTCTCCCCGACGGCGACCGGCCGCTCACCATCACCGCGCGCTTCGACACGGTGGTGCGCGAGGATGGCTCGCTCGTCGGCCACACGCTCGCCCTGCACGACATCACACGCGAGCGCGAGATCGGCGACATGAAGAACGAGTTCGTCTCGACGGTGAGCCACGAGCTGCGCACGCCGCTTACCTCGATCAAGGGCTACGTCGACCTGATCCTCGACGGCGACGCTGGCGAGATCAACGAGATCCAGGCCGAGTTCCTGGGCATCGTGAAGGAGAACTCGGACCGGCTCGTCGAGCTCATCAACGAGATGCTCGACATCAGCCGTATCGAATCCGGACGCGTGCACCTCAAAGTCGAGCCGATGAGTGTCGCCGATGCAGTCGAGGGCGCCGTCGACACCTTCCGGGCCGTGCTCTCGCAGACCGGTCGCGTCGTCAACGTGGATGTCGAACACGGACTGCCACCGGTCGCAGCCGATCGTGATCGCGTGGGTCAGGTGCTCATCAACCTCGTGAGCAACGCGCTCAAGTACTCGCCGGGCGGAGGCGAGGTCGACGTGAAGGCGAGCATGGACGGCGAGTTCGTGCGCATCGCAGTGAGCGACCACGGCCTCGGCATCAGCGAGGAAGACCTCCCGCGCATGTTCACGAAGTTCTTCCGAGTCGACTCCGCGATGACGCGCGAGATCGGCGGGACGGGCCTCGGGCTTTCGATCTGCAAGACGATCATCGAGCTGCTCGGCGGTGAGATCGGTATCGACAGCGTGCTCGGCGAGGGCTCGACGTTCTGGTTCACGCTCCCGGTCGCACCGATAGAGATGGTTCGCATGCCGCTGCTCGAGGCGCCTGACGGCCCCGTGACGGGCACCATCCTGGTGGTCGACCGCGAGCCGGAGGTGGCCGATCTCATCGGCACGTATCTGGAGCGGCGGGGCTACGACGTGGTGAAGGCGCACACGGCCGACGACGCGCTCGTGGCGGCGTTGCGCTACAAGCCCAAGGCGATCACGCTCGACGTCATCTTGGACGAAGGCGATGGCTTCGACCTGCTGCAGCGCCTCAAGGACAGTCCCGAGACCACGAACATCCCCGTCGTCGTGCTGTCGATCGTGTGTGACGAGGGCAAGAGCTGCCGCATGGGCGCCGCGAACTACCTGGAGAAGCCGATCGACCAGGCGCGTCTGCTCTCGATGATCGACGACATCGTGGGAGCGATCGACTCCCCTGTGGCGCTTGTCGTCGACGATGACCGCGATATCGTGAAGCTGCTCTCGGAGACACTCCGGCGCAAGGGCTTCGCGGTCGCCGCCGCCTATGACGGCACCGAGGCGGTCGCCGCGCTCGAGCAACGTGTTCCCGACATCATCGTGAGCGACCTCAAGATGCCCAAGATGGACGGCTACGAGCTCGTGCAGCGCGTGAAGACCACTCCCGAGTGGGCGCACGTCCCAATCGTCGTCATGACCGCCCACCGCATCGACCCCGAGCGCGTGCGGATGCTCGACCTCGCCGAGCATCTCCTCAACAAGCCGATCACGCTCGAGGGCATCGCATGCGAGGTTGCCGCCCTGCTCGTCGGCCGGACGGAGGTGCACCGGTGAAGCGCGTCCTCGCCGTCGACGACGAGCCGCACATCCTCAAGCTCATCGCGTTCTCGCTCAGGTCGCACGGGTTCGAGGTGCTCGAGGCCTCCGATGGCCTCTCGGCGGTGGCGATCGCCGAGGCCGAGCAGCCCGACCTCGTACTGCTCGACGTGATGATGCCGGCGTGCGACGGCTACGAGGCCTGCCGCCGCATCAAGGCCAACCCCGCGACCGCGGACATCCCTGTGTTCATGCTCACCGCCAAGGCGCAAGCAGCGGAGCAGCAGACCGGGCTCGACGCCGGAGCGCTCGACTACATCTGCAAGCCGTTCACCCCCAAGGACCTCGTCGCCACCGTCGAGGCCTTCTTCGCCGAGCAGACCGAATCCTAGAGAAGGGGCACCGACATGTCCGCGAAGATCCTGGTCGTCGACGACGAGCCGTCGATCGTGAAGCTGGTCGCCACGACGCTCGAGTCGCGTGGCTACACGGTGTTCCCGGCCTACGACGGTCGCGAGTGCCTGACCGAGGCCAAGGTCCACAAGCCGGACCTCATCCTGCTCGACATCATGATGCCGCACATGGACGGCCGAGAAGCCCGCAAGAAGCTGCTCGAGGATCCGGCGACCAAGGACATCCCCGTCATCCACCTCTCCGCGGTGGGCGACTTCGAGCAGCAGCTCAAGGCGACCGCCGAGGGCGTCACCGACTACATCACGAAGCCGTTCACGCCCAAGGACCTCGCGGCGCGCGTCGCCGACATGCTCGACCCGAAGAAGCGCGAGCAGCTCGCGGCCGAGCGCCGCGGCAAGGAGAGCAAGTTGCGCGCGATGGTCGACATCATGCACCGCCCGCCGAAAGACTAGCTGAGCGCGACCTGCGTCAGTAGCGCTCGATATCTGTCGCGCCGCCCTGCCGCGTAGTGCCCACCGCGAACACGCGACGCACCGACGGGTCCATCGTCGTGAACACCCGCCGCATGACCTCGCGCGGCACCGAGACGCACCCTGAGGTCGTCGGCCCCTGCCACACGTGGAGGAAGATGCCGGCGCCGCGCCCGAACACCGAACGGTTGGGCTTGGCGTTGTAACCGGTCGAGAGGGCGTACTCGTAGGCCACCGTGTAGTCGATGAGATGCTCGCCGTCGACGCGCCGTCGGCTCCACACCCAGGAGTTGTAGTGCGCGCCCTTCTCGGAGGACCACCAGTGGTACTTCGTGATGTGCCGGAACTGCAGCCGCGTGCCCGGATAGGCGTTGCGGTGCTGGCCGAACACGAAGTCCGGCATGAGCCAGATGCCGGTCGGAGTCGTGCCGTTGCCGCGCCGGCGCTTCTCGCCCGCCATCAACCCGCTGCGCCCGAGCCGGCAGGGAGAGCCGAAGAGCTTCACCCAGTCACCGTCGTGATACTCGTAGACACGCATCGTCCCGGTCGTGGAGCGCAGCCCTCTCGCGGTGACGACGATCATCTGCCGCGCGTCTTCGCGGTACGCCATACGCTCGGGGATCGTGAGGATGCCGTCGCGGTTCCAGACGGTCGTGTCCTCTCGTGCGGACACGCGGATCTCCGTGCTCGTCGCCGAGAAGGCCGGCTCGGGCAGCGGATCTCCACCTGCGGTCGCGGTCGCCTCGGCACGCAGTGCCCACGTCCCGGCGGGCTCGAGGCTGATCTCTGCGGTGTAGGTCCCGGTCGCATCGGCAGCGGGGGTTGCGACGGCGACGGTGCGCTCGAGCCACAACCCGGCGTCGGTACGGAGGTAGCAGCGAACCGCGACGGATGCGGAGTCAACGTCTTGGACCGTGCCGGTCACGGTGAACGAGTGGCCGTTGGTGACCGAGACCGGCGCCGTCGGGGTGCCGACGAGCGCGCCCTGCTCTGCGGCACGCGCACCGGCAGGCGCGAGCGCGCCAATGCACGCTGCCGCGCTGAGCAGCGTCGCCGCGTGCCACCAGCGGAATCGCGAGCGAAGGGTCGCCACCATCTCGGACCTCCCGGGAGTCTGGCACCGAGTGTAGCAGCGCGGCGGGAATGCTACCGTGGTCTGCGACACACCCGACTGTGAGGCGACCGTGACCCAGGACCTCGAACCGCAAGCGCCCGCGACGCAGGACGATGCCCCAGCGCCCTCGAGCGTGCTCGCACAAGGAGTGCGCTACCTGCTTGTCGGCGGGAGCAGCGCTGCGCTCGAACTCGGCATCTTCTGGGTTCTCGCCAACCCCGCGCACCTCGATGTCCGGGCCGCCAACGTCATCGCCGTGGTGATCGCGACGGCGTTCAACTTCGCCATGAACCGCATGTGGGCGTTCAAGTCCACGTCGAACGTGATGCGCAGCGCGGTGCTCTACCTGATCATCTGGGTCCTGAACCTCATCTTCACCACCACCGTCATCGTCATCGCCAAGAACAACTATATCGACCCGACGGTCGCCAAGTTCTTCACGATGGCTGCCGTGACGCTGTGGAACTTCCAGCTGTGGCGCAAGGTGGTCTTCGTCTAGACGCAGAGAGCGGCCCCACTGCCGTGGGACCGCTCTCGTCACGTTCGTATGGCGGAGAGTCAGGGATTCGAACCCTGGATACGGTTCAACACCGCATACACGATTTCCAGTCGTGCTCCTTCAACCACTCGGACAACTCTCCGTGTCTTCGGCGGCCGGACCCTCACCCGCCGAGAAGTGCAACCGCGAGTATAGCGACCTGCGCTTCGAGCGGCAACGCGAATGCGGCGGCGTCCTATCCTGCAGGCACCTCCGTGGATTCCACGGACGCGGCCTTCTCGGCCGACTTGCCGGGCCGGGGCCTGCCGAGGAGCGCGACCAGAGCGACCCACACGATCACCGCTACCACGAGCCAGACGATCGTCGCGATCGTCTTGGCCGGCGAGACCAGCAGCCACACGACTGCACCGATGATGCCGGCTGCGCGAACGCCGGTCTGGTGCTCGAGGATCCACTCGCCCACAGGCCCGAAGTCCCAGTCCGGTCCGATGGACGAGATGCCGTGCTGGAATCCGTTGCGCAGCGAGGTGGCGAAGCGGCTCGGGCCGGCCAGCAGTGCACCGACCACGAAGACGAGGCCCACCACCGTGAACAGCTGCTGTGCCGAGACGAGGTTGCGGAACACGAGCGTGTACGCCGCCTGCGCCGCAGGAGCCGGCATGCCTCCGAGGTCGTACACGGCCTTCACGAACGCGGACTGCGCGAAGTAGATGGCCTCGAGCGGTATCACCATCGCCGCGGTGATGCCGATGCCCACCCACAGCACCGCCTTGCGTCGATCGACGGCGAGCGCGACGCCGCCGCCAAGGCAGGCGAGCGCCAGCAGCGGCAGCAGGTAGGCCATGGTGTTCATCGCCTGGATCGCGATGCCGAGTCTCTCGAGGCCAGGCGAGTCGACGAGCGTGATCTGTGTCTTCTGCAGCGGGATGTTGATGTTGTTGACGAAGCCCAGCCCTCTGCCGGCCAACGCCTGCTTGACCTGGTCGACGAGCACCGCTGTCTCGAGCGTGATGGTACCGCCGGACTTCTGGACGACGCCGGTCGACTTGTCGCTGATCGCCGCGATGAACGCCTTGTGCCCGTAGCGGTTCATCTGGACCCACAGGTTGTAGAACTGCTCGGAACGGACGATCTTGGTCGCCGACTCACGGATCAGGTTGTCGATCGCCCCGGTGATCGGCATGACGAGGATCTGCGCCTGATCAGCCAACGCGCCGCTGGTACCGAGCTTCTCACTCGCACCGGCGCCAAGCGCTGCGATCGCCTTGCCCACGTAGCCTTGGATGTCGACGTTGGTGATGATCGCATCCGAGGCCCTGTCTGCGACGTAGTCCTGGATCGCCGGATCCTGTGCGAGCGGTGCCACGGTGGCTACCCACCGGTCCTCGTCCATGACGGTGCGGTTCAGCCACACCGCGCTGACCGCGAGGCCGAACAGGATCGCCCCGATGATGATCAGCACGGTGGCCGAGGCGCGGCGACCGAGCTGCGAATCGCCCGCGCGCGCCGCAGCGAGTCGCTCGTTCTCCGCTCGCAACCGCTCGATCTCCTCGCGCAGTTCGGCCTCGTCGATCTTGATCGCTTCGATGCCCTCACCCGGCGCCGGTGTCGCCGCGGCATCCGCCGCCGCGGTCTCCTCGGCCGGCACCACTTGCTTGTCGGGCGTGCCGTTCTTCGTCATGGGTCCCCCTTGGGTCGCTCAGAAACGGCAGGTGAGCACCGCCGTCCCATGTATTCTTCCCGAGTACCCTGAGATTGCCACTTCCCGCCCGTCGGTTCGCCGATGGGGGCAATTGGGAAATCACTTGTCGTATCACCGACCGACAACGAGAAGGAGCACCCTGCTCATGTGGATGCGGATTCTGGTTCGATGGCTCATCACCGCGATCGCTGTCGCCGCCGCGATTCTGCTCGTCCCCGGCATCACGGTGGCCCCGGACAGCAACGCGTGGTTCACGATCGTCATCGTGGCCTTGGTGCTCGGCTTCGTGAACGCGATCATCCGCCCGATTCTGAGCTTCCTGTCGTGCGGTTGCATCGTCGCGACGCTCGGCCTGTTCATGCTCGTCATCAACGCGCTCATGCTCATGCTGGCCGGCAACTGGGCGAACGCCATCTTCAACACCGGCATCACGATCGACGGGTTCTGGCCCGCGTTCTGGGGCTCCATCGTCATCAGCGTCGTGAGCTTCCTGCTGTCGGTCTTCATCCCGGACGACGACGATTCGAGCGTCTCCGCCTAGCGCGTGCGGAACCTCCTGAGTCCCTGCGTCAGGTTCTCGGCCTCGCGTTGGACGTTGTCGGCGGTCGACGCGAGCTGCTGAGATGCCGCCGCGTTGCCGGTGACCCCGCTCGAGACTTGGTGCATGACCTCTACGATCTGTCGCGAGGCCGCCTGCTGCTCCATCGCCGCTGAGGCGATCTCGCGGGCGGCCTGCGCCGTGCGCTCCATCTGCCCGAGGATATCGTCGAATGACCCGCGGGTCTGCGCCGCGCTCAGCACGGTGTTGGTCGCGCTGTCGCCTTGCGCATTGGCGGTCTCGGTCAGGATACGGCTGGCTCCTTGGATCCCGTCGACCAGCTGCGCGATGCGTCCCGCCGAGCTGGCGACCGAGTCCGCGAGCGTCCTGATCTCACTCGCGACCACTCCGAAGCCCTTGCCCGCCTCGCCCGCGCGAGCAGCCTCGATAGCGGCGTTGAGCGCGAGGATCTTGGTCTGCTCGGCGATCGCGCTGATGAGGGTGGTGACCTGGCTGATGTCCTCCGCGACCTCGCCGAGGTGCTCCGCACCCTGCGCGACCGCGACCGATCCGCCCGCAAGCATCTCGACGTTGATGACGCTCGTCTCGATCGACCCGCGACCCTGCTGCGCAGCCTCGAGCGAGTCCTCCGCGATCTCGAGCACCCTGCGTGCCCCGTCCGCGACGGCGCCGAAGCTGTGCGTCAGCTCCTCGATAGTCGCGGTAGCCTCAGCCACGGCCGACGCCTGCGACGTCGCGGTATCGGCTTCGCTGTGCGACGCGTCCGCGATGTCGTGCGCGACGCCGTTGAGCGCTCCGGCCGACTCCCCGACCGTGCCGAGCAGGTCGCGCAGCTCGGCTGTCATCGCGTTGAACGCCTCGCCCATCACGATCGCCTCGCGGTAGCCGACCTCGGGGACCTGTACGGTGAGGTCGCCCGCGGCGATCCTCTCGGCGGCGTCAGCGACACCTTCGAGTGGCTTCGTCGCCCGGTTCGCGATGAACCAGCCGAAGCCCACGGCCACGGCGAGGCCGGCGATCGCGATGAGCGCGAATCGCAGGAAGAACGAGATGGTCGCAGCGGTGTAGGGCGCACGGGGCACGCCGGTGAACAGCATGCCGATCACGTCGCCCTCGGGATCGCGGATCGGCTCGTACTGCGCGATGTAGGGTTGGTCGAGTACGGTCGCGGTGCCCCGGAACGGCTGTCCACCCTGGAGTACCGCCGCACGGACGGCGTCCGAGACAGGCGTGCCGACCGCGCGCTGGCCATCGGAACTCGTGACGGTGGTGGCCACCCGCACGCCGTTCTGGAAGATCGTGGCCTGGCCACCGACCTTCGCGACCACCCGGTCCACGAACGCGTTGTCGAGTTTGAGCACGTCGATCGCGACGATCGTCCCGGCTCTCGCTCCGCCCGCACCCTTCACAGGGGCCACGGTGACGATCGCCAACGCACCGGCCGCCTCGGTGGGCGACGCGGAGCCGGCGTCGCTCTCTTTGACTGCCAACAGGTACTGCTGTCCGAGTCCGAACGCGCCCAGCGCGGGCGCCGGGATGATCGAGACGATGGATGTCGCCTCCGATGACTCCGTGGCCGCCGCAAGCTCGGGCCAGTCCGGACTCGCGACCTCTATGCTGTTCGCCGAGGACCGTATCGCCCCGGACCGCGGGATCCACAGCAGGCAGTCGTAGTCGAACAGCTTGGTCTGCTGGCGCAGCATCGCGCCCACCTCGGAGCCGGGTGTCGACGCGATCTTTGAAAAGGAGCTCTGTGACAGCGACTCGAGTTGCGCCTCCCGGGTCTCCTGGAGTTCCGCAAGTTGTGCAGCGAGCACGCCACTGTTCGTGTCGACCGATCGCTGCGCCTCCTTCTCGATGGACGAGCGGAAGGAGGGCAGTGCGAACAAGGCTGTCGCCGCCGCGGGAATCAACATCATCCCGATGAAGCTGAGCATCAGCGCCGTCCTGAGGCTGACCCTGTTTGTATTCACGATGCCTTACCCTCTCGAGCGGATCGTTCATGCCGGTTCCGTACAGTATCGGCGTTGCACCGCGAACACGACAGAGGCTGGCTTGTAGCCTGAAAGAACCTCAATCCCGAGCGGGCGCAGCCCCGGCACCATGTCGGCGTGCAAACGGGAAGAATCACCACAGGCGCTGCACAGACTCATTCGGCCGCGCGAACATCGACCCTGGGAGGAACCGTGTCCATCGGCAAGCTGATCGCACTGTACGGTGCCTGTACCGTCGCGTTCTTCGCTATGGATTTCATCTGGCTGTCCACGGCGGTACCCCGGCTGTACCAGCCCGCTCTAGGCGACCTGCTCAAGCCCAAGCCTGACCTCGGCGTAGCGGCGGCCTTCTATCTCGTGTACATCGCGGGCCTCATCGCACTCGCGGTGCTGCCGGGCGTGCGCGAGGGCGCGGTGCTCGGCGCTCTGTGGAGGGGCGCGCTGTTCGGGTTCGTCGCGTACGCGACCTACGACCTCACGAACCTGTCGACCCTCGCAGGCTGGCCGGTGAACATCACCATCATCGACCTGATCTGGGGAACCACCCTGAACAGTGTCGTCGCCGTCGTCGGCTACTACGCCGGTACCTGGCTCGGTCTCGGCCCGGCCAGCTGACCGTCGAGGCGCCGCTCCACCCGATCGCCAAGGAGAACCTCATGCCGCGCGCCATCTGGAAGGGCACCATCTCGTTCGGACTCGTCACGATCCCCGTCGGCCTGTTCTCGGCGGTCACCCCGCGTGAGCTCGCGTTCCACCTGCTTGACTCGCGCGACCTGTCACCCGTGCGCAACAAGCGCGTGAACGAGGCGACCGGCGAGGAGGTCGCGTGGGAGAATGTGATCAAGGGCTTCCAACTCGAGGACGGCCGGTGGGTCACGATGGCCGACGAGGACTTCTCGGCGGCGAACGTGAAGGCGACACGGACTATCGACGTGCTCGGGGCGGTTTGCGCAGACCAGGTCGCGCCGGAGTTCTTCGACACGCCATACTTCCTCGCGCCCGAACCGCAGGGCGCAAAGGCGTACGCGCTGCTGCGCGAGGCGCTGCGCTCGGCGGGACGGGTGGCGGTCGGGCAGATCGTCATACGCTCGCGGCAGCGGCTGTGCGCGCTCGTGCCCGAGGGCGACGCGCTCGTGCTCGAGGTGCTGCGCTACCCGTACGAGCTGCGCTCCGCGGAGGGGCTCGACCTGCCCGGCGGCGACATCGAGGCTCTCGGCGTCACCGATGCCGAGCTCGCGCTCGCCCGTCAGCTCGTCGCGACCATCGAGACCGACTGGGACCCCGCCGCGTATCGCGATAGCTACCACGACGACCTGCTCGCGCTGATCGCGCGCAAGGCCGCCGGAGAGGCCGTCGAGGTCGCCGAGGAGCCCGCCCAGCCGCTCGGCGAGGTGGTGGACATCATGGAGCTGCTGAAGAAGAGCGTCGAAGACGCGCGGGCGGCCAAGGGCGGCGGGTCCGCAGGCGGCGGCGCGGCCGCCGCGGGCGCGTAGGGCGGCCGCACGATGCCGCTCGAGGAGTATCACCGCAAACGCGACTTCGCGAAGACCCCCGAGCCCGCCGGCGCCGAGCCGGCCGAAGACGCGCCTCAGCTTGCGTACGTGATCCAGAAGCACGCCGCGCGGGCGCTGCACTACGACTTCCGACTCGAACTGGATGGCGTTCTGATGTCGTGGGCGATCCCCAAGGGACCGTCGTTCGACAGCCACGACAAGCGGCTCGCCGTGCACGTCGAAGACCACCCCCTCGAGTACGGCGGCTTCGAGGGCACCATCCCCGCCGGCGAATACGGCGGCGGCACGGTCGTGCTCTGGGACCGCGGCACCTGGCAGCCAGTGGGAGACCCGCACGTCGCGCTCGAGAAGGGCGACCTGAAGTTCGACCTGTACGGCGAGAAGCTTCACGGCCGCTGGGTGCTCGTACGCATGCGGCCGCGACCCGGAGAGAAGCGCGAGAACTGGCTGCTCATCAAGGAGAAGGACGAGTGGGTCCGACCCGCTGGTGAATACGACGTCCTGGCTGAGTTGCCTGACAGCGTACTCAGCGGACGGTCGGTTGATGAGGTCGCGCTCGGTGGGGCGGGGGTCCGCGGGGACGAGGTCTCGGCGTTGACCGACGACAACCTGCAGGTCTCACGGCCTGCGAGCATCCCCGCGGACCCCCTCCCCACCGAGCGCTCCGCGCGACCCTCCGGCAAAGCCCGCAAACCATCGTCTCGCGTCGCCAACTCCTCCTCCCTTGCGACGAACCCACAGATCGTCACAGCCCCTTCCCCCGCCGCACTCCCCCTCCCGGTCGACGTGCAGCTCGCCACACTCGTCGACGCGCCGCCCACCGGCGACGGTTGGCTCGCTGAGGCCAAGTACGACGGGTACCGGGTGGTCGTTGCGCTCGACGCCGGGCACGCCCGAGCCTTCACGCGAAACCACGCGGACTGGTCCGACCGGTTCGCGCCGATATGCCGCGCGATCGAGGGCCTGCCGGCCGCAAGCGCCATCATCGACGGCGAAGCGGTCCTCTTCGATCCCGACGGTGTATCGCGCTTCGAGCTGTTGCAGTCGGCGCTCGGCACGCATCCGGAACGCATCGCATACGCTGCGTTCGACCTGCTGTTCCTCAACGGGCACGACCTGCGCGAGATGCCGCTGGCGCAGCGCAAGGAGCTGCTGCGCACACTGCTCGCCGACGAGGGCCCCACCTCGCTCCTGCGCTTCGCGGATCACATCGACAGCAGCGCACGCGAGCTGTATGCGAAGGCCTGCTCGGCGGGGCTCGAGGGGGTCGTGTGCAAGCGGGCGGACAGCCGCTACACCGCCGGCCGCGGGCGCGACTGGCAGAAGGTGAAGTGCCGCCATACGCAAGAGCTCGTCGTCGGCGGCTACACCGAGGGGCACGGCTCCCGCGGGGCGCTCGGCTCGGTGCTGGTCGGCACGTACGACGGCGACCGTCTCGTCTATGCCGGACGCGTGGGCAGCGGCTTCGACGAGGCGGCGCTCGCAACCGTGGCGGCGCGCCTGAACGAGTCGGCGCGTGAATCCTCGCCGTTCGAGCCGGCACCGCGCGTCCCCGGGCACGCCGTGCACTGGGTCGAGCCCCGGATCGTCATCGAGGCCGCATTTCGCGAGTGGACCGCCGAGGGAGTGCTGCGCCAGCCCGTCTTTCTCGGCGTGCGCGAAGACAAGCCCGCCGCGGAGGTCGTGCGGGAGCGACCGGTCACGCGCGAGGACGCTGCGGCCGCCGCGCCCGATGCCCCCGACGAGCCCGCCGCTGAGGAGCCACCCGCCTCGAAGCGCAACGCGTACGGCAAGCCGACCACCGTGCTCGGCGTGAAGGTCACCAACCCCGAGAAGCCGCTCTTCCCCGACTCCGCATTCCCCAAGCTCTCGCTCGCCGAGTACTACGCCGCGATCGCGCCGGCGATGCTGCCGCACGTAGCGGGCCGGCCGCTCACGCTCGTGCGCTGCCCGGTCGGGCACGGCCGCGCCTGCTTCTACCAGCGCCACCCGGACGCCGGACTCCCGGCGCAGGTCGGCCGCTTCTCGCACGTTCTCACCGGCCACGACACCGCCGACGAGCTGCTGGTGGTCGACTCGGCCGAGGGCCTCGTGGCCCTCGCGCAGATGGGCGCGCTCGAGATCCACACGTGGCTCTCGCACATCGAGCATCCCACGCGGCCCGACTGCATCGTCTTCGACCTCGATCCCGGCCCCGGCGTGGACTGGGCGCAGATCTGCTCGGCGGCGCGCATCGTACGCGACGACTGCGGCGATCTCGGTTTCGAGCCGCACCTGAAGTCCACCGGCAGCAAGGGGCTGCACGTCGTGCTGCCCGTCGAACCGGTATGGGAGTTCGTGCGCGTGCGTGCGCTCGCGAAGGGCATCGTCGACCGCCTCGCCGGGCGGCACCCGGACATGTTCACGGGCAAGATGGCCAAGAGCACCAGGGGCGGCCGCATCTTCCTCGACTACCTGCGCAACGCCGAGGGGGCGAGCGCCGTCGCGGCGTACTCGACCCGCAACCGCTCCGGCCCCTCGTGCGCCGTGCCGCTGGCGTGGGACGAACTCTCCGACGATCTCGATATCCGCGCGTACACCACAGACCGTGTACTCGAGCGGGTGGCAGCCGGGATCGATCCGTGGGCGAAGATCGAGCACGCGTCAGTGGGAGTGCGCAAACTCACCGCCGCCGAGAAGACCGTCTCGGCGAAGCGTGCCGAGAGCTAGGAGTACGCGAGGTCGCGCACCTTGCGTGCCGCAGCGTTCGCCATGTCCCGGCCGACGACCAGATGCAGTGCCGTCACGAGGTTGTCGGCGATCTCCGGGAGGTCGGCCGCATCGAGGGTGTCGGGCGTCTTGCCGATGCGACGGCTCTCGACGTCGACGGAGACACTCGCCAGCACCGTCCCGATGACGGGCCGGAGCGTCTCCTCCACTCGAACGGCAAGGACGTTAGGCACCGGGCTCGTCCTCCGGTCCCTCGGCAGCGTCGGTCGATCGCAGCTCATCCGCACCGGACGCGGGTTCCTCGGCAGCGAGCGTCTCGACGGCGGGCTCCTCGGCTGCCGGCGTCTCGAACGGCGCGCTCATCCCCGAGATGTACGCCTGCATCGCGGTCTTGACGCTGTAGAAGTACGCAGCGAACAGCCCCATCGCGAGCACGACGAGCGCCTCGCTGATGAGTTCGGTCTGCTCGAACGTCAGGCCGGACACGAAGTTGCCGGCCCACTTCGCAAGGGCCGCCGCGGCGAGGCACACGATCGCGAGGATGACGAAGTGGAGGTGGTCGGCGATGGCGCCGCCGAAGGCGACCTTGCGCAGCGAGAGGGCTTCGACGAGCAGGATCGTGGCGACTCCGAGCCCGGTCGCGCTCACCGCCAGATGCAGCCCGAGGGGCGTCATCTGATTCTCGTAGGCGAACGCCGGGGTCGGGAGCAGCATGGATGCCGCGGTGAGTGCGGCGCCGATCCTCAGTAGTCGTCTCATGCCTTGACCCTCCCAGGCCAGACCTTGTCGGTGTCAGTCGCGCGTGCCAGGAGCCAAGGTTCCTGTTCCCGTTATCGGCAAACGCCCGAGCCGCTTCAACGACACACAATTGTACGGTGACCGTCATCACAGTCGCACCGTCGCCGCAGCTACCGGGTATGGCCCGTCGTGTCAGCCGGCCGAGAAGCCGCCGCCACCGCCGCCACCACCGCCGCCGCCGGAGAACCCGCCGCCACCGCCGGATGACGAGGACATGGCGCTCGAGGCGATCTGGGACGCACTCGCGAACCCGCCTTCGAGCGACGAGATGGGTGATGACGACCCGCCGTACCCGTACACCCACCAGTAGGTGTGCTGGAATGTCGGGTCCGCGACGAGGGCCGGCGCCTTCATCCGCAGCTGGTTGATGACCTCGGTCGCGATGCCGAAGATCACCGCCAGCACGAGGAACCGGTTCCACAGGACGATCGACTGCGGCGGAACCTCATCGAGACGCCCGAAGTCGCGCAGGTAGTCTCGGACGGCCTTGTACTGCGCGTACAGTTCGTTGCCTTGCCGGCTGCGACGCAGCATGCGCGTACCGATCAGCGCGATCGCGGCCGTCGAGGGAACGGCGAGGCAGACCGGCCAGAACGTCTCGCCCCAGACGGTCGACAAGAACCCGACCGTGCCGACGAGCCCGGCCAGCGCGAAGATGCCGATACGCCACGACCAGCTGTCGCCCTCGAACAGCCCGAGCGCGTCGGCCGTCGCCTCGCACTCGTCGGCCCACTCCTTGACCTTCTCGGTGTAGGCCTGCGGGTGGTCCTTCGCGTACGACTCGATCTCCTCGAGCGTGACGATACCGCCCGCCCCGATGTCCTCGAACAGCAGGTCGAGCAGGATCCGGTCGGTCGCGGTGACCGCGCCCGCAGCCGGCTGCGCGGCGAGCCCGAGTTCGAAGCTCGGCTTGTCCTTCGCGCCGATCCCGAGGATCCCGTCGTCATGGATCGTGGTGGTCTTCATCGTGATGACGCCCTTGTCGGCGAGGTCCATGAGCGTCGCGGCCATGTCCTCGGTGCCGGGGGTCCCGAAGCGCCACAGCGACCCGATCACTCCGGGTGCCAGATCGGGCCTCGGGTCCTCACGAAGATAGCCGCCGGGGAAGCTCGCCTTGTACTCCCGGCCGTGGCGGAAGAACGCCCACAGCGCGAACCCGAACCCCCCGAGTGACAACAGGATGCTCGGAACCAGCGCGAGGAGGACACTGATGCGAGCCTTGACGCGCTCGTAGTTCGCCTCGCTCGCCCACCGGGCCTCCTCCGCGAGGACGTTCGCCGCGCGAGGCTCGTCGATCACGGGTGCGTCCGCAAGCGCCTCGGCGGGGTAGAGCACGCGGGCCTCGACGAACGTCTCGGCCGGCAGCTCGGGCACCTCGAGGGACACCGTGCCGTCGTCCTCGATGGCCACCGTGCCGGTGAGCGGCCCGTGTGCCCACGCGCGCACCTGTTCCTTGGTCAGCTCTACAGGCGGTGCGATGCGGACGCGCACCGGCCCACTCGGCACCGCGGTCTCGTCGCCGACGAACTTCCAGTAGAGCTCTGCGGTGTCCGAATAGCGCTTGGCGGCACCCTTCGCGACGTAGTTGATGTTGAAGATGACCGTCTCATCGGCCGCCGAGAACGACAGGTGCACGGTGACCGAGCTGCCATCGTCGGCGACAGAGTACGTGCCGGGCGCGTACGCGGTGCCATCGACACGGTCGAAGGCCGTCTCGGCACCGTCCTGCTCGGCGGTCACGCTCTCGATCTCGATGCCCTCGGAACCCGCCGTGTCGAGGTCCCATTCGACCCAGCTGAACTGCCCGTCGAACCCGACCGCGCGACCCTCGCTGACGTGGAGGTCACCGTTGGATTGCACGGCCGCCCCGATGTTGACGCTGTCGATCGCGAACGACTTGGCCCACGCCGCCGAGGGAACCGCGAGCACGGCGAGCAGGACCAGCACCCATGCCCGCAGCGCCACTCCCGAACGGACCCGCGTCATGCGCGCGCCTCCCTCAGCCCGCGGAAGAACCGCCTGAGCATTGTCGCGGACTCGTCGGCGAGCACGCCGGAGGTGACGTCGAAGCGGTGGTTGAGGCGCTCGTCACTCGACAGGTCGTACAGCGTGCCGAGTGCACCGGCCTTGGGGTCGGGGGCGGCGTAGACGCAGCGTGCGATACGCGCCTGGTGCATGAGCCCCGCGCACATGGGGCAGGGCTCGAGCGTCACGTAGACGGTGCAGTCGGAGAGCCGCCACCTGCCAAGCTTGGAAGCGGCCTCGCGGATCGCGAGGAACTCCGCGTGACCGGCCGGGTCGTGATCTATTTCGCGCCGGTTCATCCCGTGCGCGACCACCGCGCCATCGCACACCACGACCGCTCCGATCGGCACCTCACCGATCTCGCCTGCCGCATGCGCCTGCTCGAGCGCCATGGCCATGTAGATCTCGTCGGACTGCATCGCTCTCCCCTGCACGCGAGTTCCTGTGTACATGGTAGCCCTGTGACGGTCCGGGGCGAACGCCCGCCGCCGTACACGGGCCGAGAACCCGCTCCCGACCCATGCTATCCTCTCGGTGTTCGCGCCACGGAGGGGTGGCAGAGTGGTTGAATGCCCTGGTCTTGAAAACCAGTAGGCTCGCAAGGGTCTCGTGGGTTCGAATCCCACCCCCTCCGCCAGGCGCTGGTCTGGCGCCGGCCCGCGCGTCGCGACGATCCTCGCCATCTACCGGGTGAAACCACCGCACCGGCACGCCTTGGCGATAGCCAGCCGCCCAACGGGCGTCGGCGCAGCCCACGCGTGGGTACAAGAATGTGCAGGGCGTTGTTGTCGCTGCATGTCGACGCGAACTCTCGACAGGTGCTCGTAGCGGGAGGGGGAGCCATGCTCGAGCGGCTCCGCACGTACGTCCCGTACGCATGGCACTCGGCGGTCACCCACGATGCGGGGCCGCTCATATGCGGCATCGCGATCACCGATGTCTGCAATCTCGCATGCCGCGGCTGCCACGTCTCCAACACTGGCATGGGTCACATGCCGCGAGAGGCGATCGTCGAGCAGCTCCGCTCCGCCTACACACGCGGCTGCCGTGAGGCGTACTTCACCGGCGGCGAACCGATGTTGTGGCGCGAGGACGCATCGACACTCGACGATCTCATCGGCGAGGCACGAAGGCTCGGCTACCTGCACGTGCACGTGTACACGAACGGCACGCTCGGGCTGGACTGCTCGGCCGATCTGGTGTGGGTGAGCATGGACGGCCTGCCCGCCACGTATGCGACCCGGCGGGGCGACCACTTCGCCGCAGTCGAGGCGGCGATCCGCGCGTTGCCGCATCCCAAGACCGCGCTCATCTACGTCGCCGACCGCTTCACCGCAAGCGGGCTCGAGCCGTTCCTGAGATGGGTCCGCCAGACACACCTGCCGGTGACAGGGGTGATGGTCTACTTCCACACCCCGTACTACGGCATCGACGAGCTCTACCTCACCGCCGAGGAGCGCGCGCCGGTCATCGACAGGCTCATCGAGCTGAAGCGGCAGCACCTGCCGCTGCTGAACTCCGTCGCCGGACTGCGCGACTTGCGTTCCGGCGACTGGCCCCGACGGATGCCGGTCGCCCTCGTGAGCGACGCGACCGGCGAGTCGGTATGCTGCCGAGCGCCCGACAGCGTCTGCCCCGACTGCGGGTACGGTCCCTGCACGGAGATCTACGAGGCGCAGCGCCTCAATCCCGGCGCCGTGCTCGCGATGGCGAGATACCTGTGAGCGGCCCCGGACAGGGCGTGTCCCGCCTGGCGACGCGGACCCTGCGTCGTCACCTCGTCGGGCCGGCCCAGCACTGGGAGTTCACGCGCCCGGACGCCGCGTGGGCCCCGCCGCGAGTCGCGCGCTCGTCGCTCTACCTGCACGTGCCGTTCTGCCGCAACTGCTGCCCGTACTGCCCCTACACGAAGGTGCCCTACGAGCCCGGACGCGTCGAGCCCTACACGCGCGCCGCGCTCCTCGAAGTCGACCACTGGGCCGATCTCGTGGGACCCACCGAGGCCACGAGCGTCTACATCGGTGGCGGCACCCCCACGCTTGCGCTCGACGCGGTCGATCGCATCCTCGCGCGCATGCGCGAGCGCTTCCACATGACCGGCGATGTCTGCATCGAGACGAACCCCGCCGACGTCGACGCAGACACCGTGAGCGCGCTGCACGCATGCGGCGTGACGCTCGTGTCACTCGGCGTGCAGTCGTTCCGGCCGGAGAGCCTGGCCGTCATCGGCCGCCGCTACACGCCCGAGACCGCCGAGCGAGCCCTGTCGCAACTCGCTGAGAGCGGCTTCGCGTCGGTCAACGCCGACATCATGTTCGCGCTGCCCGGGCAGACCGCCGATGACGTGGTCGCCGACCTCGAGCACGCAGCCGAACTCGGGGCAGATCAGATCACGACCTACCCGCTGTTCACGTTCCCCTACACCGCTGTAGGCGAATACCTGCACCTCGCGGGGGTGAAGATGCCGGACCTCAGGATGCGCCGCGAGCACTACCGCGCAATCTCGGCGTGGTGCGAGAGCCACGGCTTCGAGCGCGTGAGCGTGTGGGGCTTCAAGCGTGGCGGGGCGCCGCGGTACTCGTCGGTCACGCGCGACGGCTACATCGGCATCGGACCGGGATCGGGCTCACACCTGCCCGACGGGTTCGTGCTCAACACCTTCGACCTCGCCGAGTGGGAACGCTCACTCGGTGAGGGCCGCTCCCCCGTCGCGCTGCGGATGCCCTTCGAGGGCGAGATGAGCGGCTGGTGGTGGCTGTACTGGCGCTTCTACGACACGCACATCCCGATGGGCGCGCTGGACGAAGCGCTCGGCCCCGACGCCGAGAAGGCCCGGCGGTGGCTCGGCACGATCCAACACGCCGGGCTGGCGCACCGCACCAATGGTTCGCTCGACTTGACTGACTCGGGCGCGTTCTGGCTGCACCTCGCTCAGAACCACTTCGCGCTCTCGTACGTGAACACGCTCTGGACCGCCGCGCGGCGCGAGCCGTGGCCGACGGTCGTCGAGATATAGCGGCTCAGCTGACCCATGGAGGTGGGGACATGAACGCTGAAGAGGACACCACCATCAGTCGGGAGGGCGAAACCGGACCACCGGTGCACAGAATCCCTCCCGTCGCCGAGGCGCTCGGCTACGCGGGTGGCGCACTGGCGCTCGCCGCGCTCGTGACGCTCGTTCTCATGTTCCGCCAGGCCCTCGGTGTGTGGGGGCAGGCGGGCATCTCGGCGATCGTCGCTGTCGCGGGGTTCATCGGCGGCTACTTTATCGAGCGGCTCGACGAACCGGCAGCGAAACGCCTGAGCCAGTTCCTGCTGCTTGTCGGCGTTGCGGCTGTCGGCTGCACGGTCGGGTTCGTGGTACACGACTTCGTGCTCGGCCGGTTCCTGATACTCGACGAGATCAACCGCGGCAAGGCCGGCGAGTGGGGCTGGTTCGCCGGCATGTTCGCCGTTGCGGTGAGCGGCGGCATCGTGTGGTGGAAGCGCCGCACGTGGCTGCAGCACCTCGCATTCGGCATCGGCGTGGGGACGTCGTCGCTGCTCGTACTTCCACTGTTGCCGATCGAGGGTCCCGACTGGGGCGCCGGCCTCACGCTGGCGCTCGTCGGAATCGTCTGGGGGGCGCTGACGCTCGCCGGCAAGCTGCCACCCGACAACGCGGGCCTGCTGCTCTCGACGAGCGGCATCGTTGGCGGCATCGGCCTCATGACACTCGCAGTGCCACCGAGCGATCAGTTCGTGGTGCTGGCCTGGGCGGTCTGGCTCGGCATCGCGGTCTCCATAGCGATCATCGCCGCCGGAGCGTGGCTCAAGCGCTACGTGGCGCTGGGCGTGGGGGCCGTCGGACTGGTCTGCTTCGCGATCGAGCTGGTCACCGGCGTGTTCGAGATCGGCATGGCTACCCCGGTGGCATTCCTCGCCGTCGGACTCGCGCTGCTGGTGCTCGCGGCGTGGCTGAGCAATCGCTTCGCGTCCGCCGAGAAGCCCGTCGTCCGCATACTGGCCGAGATCGCCGGATACGCAGGCATCGCGTTCGCGGTCGCCGGCGCGATGACGCTGCTCGGTCAGTACTGGGACCGAACCAGCACGGCGGTCCATATCGGCGTCCCGGCAGTGCTGGCGGTGGTTGCCTACGCGTGCGCGATCGTGGTCGAGCGGGCGAGGACCGACTCGGCACGGCGGCTGTCGCAGGTGCTGTACGGCGGCGCCATCGCCGCGGTCGGAGGAACGGCGGCGATGATCGTCTACCCCATCGCGTTGAACGCCCTCGGGGAGCTGCCGTTCACAGGCGAAGGCGAGTATCTCGCGTATAAGGACGCCGGAGCGTGGGCGGGGTTCGCGGCCTCGGTCGGCATCGTCGTGGCCGGCGCGATCACGTGGGCGCTGCGCCCCGGCATGATCACGCAGCTCACCACGGCTGTCGGTGCGTTCATGCTGATACTGAACGGGTTCGGCATGGTTCCGCCGCAGACAGTCCCGTTCTGGGCGACGGGCGTCGCAATGGCCGGCGTTGGGGTCGCATGGCTGGTAGTCGGACTCCTCGAACGCGTGAAGCCCGTGAACACCGCCATCGGCATCGGCTGTGCGCTGACGATCTTCGGCGTGATGCAGCTCTTCGATCACAACGGCCAGGAACAGCTCTGGGCGCCGTGGCTCGGCATGATCCTCGCGGTCGCGGCGATCGTGTTGAGCATCCGGCTCAAGCGCGGCGTCATGCTGGGGTTCGGTGCGGGGGGCGTGGTGCTGTTCGCCTTCGCCTTGACGCAGATGGTCTACGAGGGCGCGCTCGCCGGACCGGTGATCCTGCTCGTGACAGGGGTGACGTTCATGGGCATGGCGGTGCTCGTGGCATTCATGCTGCCTCGCTTCAGAGGGGCGGGGCCGGGTGAACCTCCCGCCCCACGCCCTTTCGGACCACACGCGGGGGCGCCCGCGTAGAGCCGCCGCCGACCGACTGAAGCAGGCCCCGTCGTCCACGGCGGGGCCTGCTTCACATTCCGCCTCGACGCGGGTACTATATCCACTCGCGCGCACCCTGCAAGGTATTCACACGAACGCGCGTAACGGAGAGCTGGCCGAGTCGGTCGAAGGCGCTCGCCTGCTAAGCGAGTAAGGGGGTAAAGCTCCCTTCGAGGGTTCGAATCCCTCGCTCTCCGCCATTTGACATCCGCCTGCCGGGCACCGTGCGGGATTGACACCGCACCGCAACGATGGCAGGATACCCAAGCCCTTAGGGGCACCATGCGCCCTTACCTCAGCTGGATAGAGGGTCTGACTACGAATCAGAACGTCGCAGGTTCGAATCCTGCAGGGCGCACCACCGCATCGAACAGACGGCCTCCCGAATCGGGGGGCCGTCTTGTTTGGGCACCCCCAGAACTGGGAGAACACTACAGGTGGCGCGAAATCGCCGGCCACGACCCACGGGCGTTGAGGAGCACGCGTGCGAATCGACCAACTCGTCATCGATGGAGCGGCCCTCGCGCTGCTCGGCGGCGCCATGGTGCTGGCTGACACTGAGGGCGCGATTCTCGACGCCAATCCCGCGGCACTCGTGCTCTATGGCTACTCCGAGACCGAGATCTCGAAGCTGCGCGTAGACGACCTGTACGGTGACCCACAGGCCTTGTCGCTGCTCCCGGCGGACGCCACACCGGCGTCGACACTCGCGCGCCGCAAGGACGGCTCGACCTTCCCCGCGGAGATCAGCTCCGTCACCGTGCCGATCGAGGGAGAGGACGCCGTACTCTTCCTCGTCCGCGACATCTCCGAGCGCACCGCCGCCGACGAAGCGCTGCGCGCGAGCGAAGAGAAGTTCCGGCTGGTCGCCAACTTCGCCCACGACTGGGAGGCGTGGAACGGACCCGATGGCTCGTACCAGTGGGTCTCGCCCTCTTGCGAGGAGATCACCGGGCACACCGCCGAGGAGTTCATGGCCGACCCCGATCTCACGGTCAAGATCACCCACCCGGACGACCTCGCAGCATCCGCCGAGCATCACGAGATAGCCAGGATCACCGGGCAAGACGCCGATCTTGAGATGGACTTCCGTATCGTCAAGCCGGATGGCGAGGTCCGGTGGATCAGCCACATGTGCCGCGCGGTGTACGGCGACAGCGGTGAGTGGATGGGCCGGCGCGAGAGCAACCGCGACATCACGGCGCGCAAGAATGCAGAGCAGGCGGTGCTCGATGCACGGTGGCGACTCGAGAGCATCATCGAGGGCACCCATGTGGGCACGTGGGAGTGGAACGTGCAGACGGGCGAATCGGTGTTCAACGAACGCTGGCCGGAGATGGTGGGCTACACGCTGGAGGATCTCTCCCCCACGGGCATCCACATCGAAGAGGAGCTTGCCCACCCCGACGATCTGAGACGGTCGAACGAGGAGCTGGCACGCCACTTCGCGGGAGAGACGCCCTACTACGACTGCGAGCTGCGCCTCCGTCACAAGGACGGCCACTGGGTCTGGGTCCACGATCGGGGCCGCGTCATCACGATCACCGACGACGGCAAGCCGCTGATGATGTTCGGCACGCACACCGACATCACCGAGCGAAAGCAGGCCGAGGCGCAGGCCGAGCGGATGCTCTCGCTGCTCGAGTCAACGATGGAGTCCACCGCCGATGCGATCGTGGTCACCGACGGCAAGGGCACGATCATGAACTACAACGAGAAGTTCGCAAACCTGTGGTCGCTTCCACGAGACATCCTCGAGGCGGGAGACCACGAAGCCGCGCTCCAGTACGGTAAGGACCAGCTGACTGAACCGGACCGGTTCGTCGCCGACGTTCACCGACTCAACAACGACCCCGAGGCGACGAGCCTGGACACGCTGGAGTTCACGGACGGCCGCCTCGTGGAGCGCTACACGCAGCCCCAGCGCATCGCGGACCGGGTAGTCGGCCGCATCTGGTGTTTCCGCGACATCACGGAGCGTGCGCGCGCCGAGGAGAACGTGGAGCGCCATGCGGCGCAGCTTGCGGAGTTGCTGCAGGAACGCGAGCACCACCTCGAGCAGCTGGGCAGGTCGCTGATGTCGATCGTCGAGGTGGTCGGCCGTGTCGTCGAGGCTCGGGATCCCTACACGGCGGGCCACCAGCGACGAGTAGCCCAGCTGGCGGTCGCAATCGCTGAGCTCATGGAGGTCGAGACGAGCGATGTGGAGGATATCCGCATGGCGGCGCTCATACACGACATCGGCAAGATGTCGGTCCCCGCGGAGATCCTGAGCAAGCCGGGGGTCCTCTCGGCGGTCGAACTGGCCCTCATCCAATGCCACTCTAAGGCCGGCTACAAGATCCTGTCATCCGTGCAGCTCGAAGGACCCATCGCCGAGATCGTCTACCAGCATCACGAGCGGTGCGACGGCACGGGATATCCGCAGGGACTGACCCGCGACGAGATGCTCCCGAGCGCGCGGATCATCATGGTCGCGGACGTGGTCGAAGCGATGATGTCACACCGGCCATATCGCGCCGGCCTCGGACCCGATGCCGCGCTGGACGAGATCAGGGCCGGCGCGGGAACGCGCTATGACGCCGAGGTCGTGGATGCGTGCACGCGCGTGTTCCGCGAGTTGGCATTCGAGTTCGACGACGACTGAGCCCGGCCGTCGCCATGTATTCGGTCTGATGCGCGAACCCGCCCGCGACGATTCGCGTCATACGGGTACTGACACAGACGAGAGGCGTCGCGCCCGACGCACTCGCCACCCCGAGGAGGCGCATGATGACATCACCGACCAGACTCACGACCGCCCTGCTGTTCTCGGCGTTGGCCGTATCCGCGCTCGCGCTGGGGGGCTGCACCAAGGTCATCACCACGCCCGCGGGTAGTGCCGCAAACACCGTGACCGCATCCGGCACGGGAACCGCGCAGGCAGTCCCCGATACGGCTGAGATGTCGTTCGGCGTGACCGCGAACTCGGCGAACGCCAAGTCCGCGCTCGATTCAGCATCCAAGACCGCCGAGCAGATCACCGACGCGGTCAAGAAGCAGGGTGTCGCCGAGGAGGACATCCAGACCCGCGACGTGAGCGTGTACCCGCAGTCCAGCGAGCAGAACGGCAAGCAGGTCATCACGGGCTACCAAGCGAACCTGAGCGTGCGTGTGAAGGTACGCGATCTCGACAAGCTCGGCGATGTCATCTCGGCGGCCAATGCGGCGGGCGCGAACAACATCAGCGGGCCGAGCTTCACGGTCGCCGACCCGACGCCGGCCCGTGCCGAGGCCATCGACGAGGCGGTCGCGGACGCCCGCAAGAGCGCGGAGGCGATGGCGAAGGCGGCGGGCAAGAGCGTTGGGACCGTGCTCAGCATCAGCTCGACCGACGTCGGCTCGATCCCGACCCCGATGTTTGCGGCCAATGCGGAGGCGCTCGCGACCAAGAGCGTGCCGATCGAACCGGGTCAGCTCGACATCACCGCCAACGTGCAGGTCATCTTCGAGCTGAAGTAGGCACCGTCAGGCGTGGGCAGACGCGGCCGACCGCCGCGTGCAGAAGGCATCCTGAAGGGAGGGCGCGACGTGCGCCCTCCCTGTTGCTGCTCCGTGACCTTGGGACAGGTGACCGTACGCCCCCACTCAAGTAGAATCCGTGGGTACACCCTTGCGCGATTCCTGGGGGACGGGCGCGCCTCAAACCGTCTCGGTCTATGCATAGAAAGGTGACACCGCATGCAATCGCAACGCGTCACGGTCTTCGGCGCCGGCTACGTCGGCTTGGTGGCGGGTGCCTGCCTCTCGGCGTCCGGCCATACGGTAACGGTCCTCGATGTGGACGAGCGCAAGCTCGAGTCCCTGCGCCAGGGACGCACACCCTTCCACGAGCCAGGGCTCGACGAGATCATCACCGACGCGATCGCCGCGGGGCGCCTGACGTTCAAGCAGCCGGCCGACGTGGAGACGTTCGGCGACTTCGTGTACGTGGCCGTGGGCACGCCGTCGACCTCGACCGGCTCGTCTGACCTGCGCTTCGTCAACACCGTCGCCGAGCAGATCATCGACGCGGTGCCCGAGGGGACCGTCGTCATCATGAAGAGCACCGTCCCGCCCGGGACCGGTGCGATGCTGTCGAAGCGCTTCAAGGAACACGGCATCCTCTACGTCTCGAACCCCGAGTTCCTGCGCGAGGGCAACGCGGTGCAGGACTGGTTCAAGACCGACCGCATGGTGCTCGGCGGCGAGCCCGAGGCGTGTGCGCGTGTCGCCACACTCTACGAGGACATCGACGCCCCGATCCTCTCGTGCGACATCGCGAGCGCCGAGCTCATCAAGTACGCGTCCAACGCGTTCCTGGCGATGAAGATCTCGTTCGCGAACGAGATCGCGAACCTGTGCGACACCGTCGACGCCGACGTCGTCACCGTCATGAAGGGCGTCGGCATGGACGGCCGTATCGGCAGTTCGTTCCTGAACGCCGGAATCGGCTACGGCGGCTCGTGCTTCCCCAAGGACACGCGTGCACTTGACTACCTCTACAGCGTCAACGGCCACCACTCGCAGCTGCTCAAGGCCGTCATCGACGTGAACGCCTTCCAGCGACGCCTGCCGGTCACCACCCTGCGCCGCCGCCTCGGCGACCTGCGCGGCCTGCGTGTCGCCGTGCTCGGTCTGGCGTTCAAGCCCAACACCGACGACACACGCGAGGCTCCCGCCGAAGACCTCATCCGCATGCTGCTTGTCGAGGGCGCGACCGTCGCCGGATACGACCCGGTGGGCGTGTCCGGCTTCGACTCGGACCTGTACTCGCAGGTCGACAGCATCGAGGAGGCCGTCACCGGCGCCTCGGCGGTCATCGTGGCCACGGAGTGGGATGCGATCGTCAACGCCGACTGGAAGGCACTCGCCGAGAAGATGGTCGGGCCCAAGCTCATCTTCGATGGCCGCAACTGCCTCGACCGCGCTGCCGTTCGCGACGGCGGCGCTGACTACGTCGGCGTCGGCCGGCGCTAGCACCCAACCGAAGGGTTTGCCCCGATGACGAAGCTCATCATCCAGATCCCGTGCTACAACGAGGAGGCCTCGCTGCCGGTCTCGCTTCCCGAGCTTCCTCGCGAAGTGCCCGGCTGCGACATCGTCGAGTGGCTGATCATCGACGACGGCAGCTCGGACCGCACGGTCGAGGTCGCGCGCGAACTCGGCGTCGATCACGTGGTGAGCATGAAGCGCAACAGCGGGCTCGCGAAGGTCTTCATGGCGGGTCTCGACGCGTGCCTGCGCCTGGGAGCCGATGTCATCGTCAACACCGACGCCGACAACCAGTACTGCGCTGCCGACATCCCCAAGCTCGTCGAGCCCATCCTTGCCGGCCGTGCGGACTACGTCATCGGCGCGCGACCCATCGCCGACATCCCGCACTTCTCCCCGATCAAGAAGATGCTGCAGAAGCTCGGCAGCTGGGCGGTCCGCGTGGCGAGCAACACCGAGGTCCCGGACGCACCCAGCGGCTTTCGAGCGATGTCGCGCGCGTGCGCGCTGCGCCTCAACGTGCTCTCGGAGTACACCTACACGATCGAGACGATCATCCAGGCCGGCCGAGCGAACATGGCCATCGAGAACGTCGATATCCGCGTCAACGGCGACCTGCGCCCGTCTCGGCTGGTGAAGAGCATCTGGTCGTACGTGCAGCGCTCGCTCGTCACGATCGCGCGCGTGTTCATGACCTACAAGCCGATGCGGTTCTTCATGACGCCGGGCGTGATCTTCGCGGCGCTCGGCGTGCTCGTCGGCTTCCGCTTCCTGTACTACCTCGCCATCGGGAACGGCTCGGGTCACCTGCAGTCGCTCGTGCTCACCGCGATCCTGATCCTCGTCGGCGTGCAACTCATGCTGTTCGGGTTGCTCGCCGAGCTCGTGGGCAACAACCGCAAGGTCCTCGAGGACATCCAGTGGCGTACGCGCCGCATGGAGCTCGAGGCACAGGCCGAGCAACCGGAGAAGGTCGACTAGCGTGTCCTCTGGCTCGTGGTTCGCTCGATCGCTGCGCACTCGGTCGGGGCTGTTGCAGTGGGCCCTGCTGCTTGCGGCGGTCGCGTTCATCGTCTGGATGATCGTCACGCGCGGCGACGACCTGCGCGCCGCCTTCGAGCTCACGCCCCGGCTGTTCATCCTCATCTCGCTCTCCTGCTTCGGGACGTTCATCTTGAACGGCATCGAGCTGCAGGTGCTCTCCGGGCGCTTCGAGCGCCACATCCCGTTCAAGGATGCGATGTTCCTGGGCCTGATGGTCAGCACCCTCAACTACCTGCCGATGAAGACCGGCACCGTACTCAACGGCGTGGTGCTGCGCTCGCGCTACAAGCTCTCGCTCTCGCATTTCACCGCACTGATCGCCGGCTCGAGCGTCATCCATCTGTGGATGTGCGGCGCGATGGCCGGCATCTCGCTGCTCATCGCCGGCACGCAGCCCGGCTGGGGCTGGCTGTTCCTGCTGGCGCCGACCGCGGTCGTCGCCGGGCTCATGATCTGGGGCCGCATGCGCGAATCCGGCCGACACGAGGGACATGACTCGCGGCTGGTGCGCGTCGCTTCGCGCATGGTCGACGGCATGGGCGAGATGTTCTCGGACTCGGTGCTGCTGGCCAAGGACGTCGCCATCAACATCGCGCTCGTGGCCCTGTGGGGCGCGCGGGTGTATTGGGCCTTCGAGTCGCTCGGGGTGCAGGCGAGTTTCAGCCAGGCGCTCACCGTCACCGCGCTGGGTATCCTCTTCACGCGGCTCTCGATCATCCCCGGCGGCATGGGGCTTCGAGAGGCGGGCGCCGCGTTCGGCTCGACGATCACGGGGCTGCCGGCCGGCGTGGGCTTCGCGTCGTCGGTCGTGGACCGCGCGGTCATGCTGTTCTGGCTGCTTGTCGTGGGTGTACCGGCGACCGTGTACTTCCTGCGACTCACCGGTGTGAGCCTGGACGACGCCGTGAAGACGCCGCAGCAACAGGAAGCGGAGGCCTGAGATGGGACTCGGCAGCATCGCCGACAAGCTCACGCGCCACCGCTGGACCGGCGCCGAGGTCGACGCGCTTCTCGGCGAGGTGCGCGCCACCTACGTGACGCACGCGGCGAGTGACGAGGTGCGCGAGCGCGCGGCTTCCGGCGGCTCGGTGAGCGCACTGCTCATCTCGCTGCTCGAGAGCGGCGCGGTCGACGGCGCGCTCGTGTGCATGACGTCGGTCGAGAACGGCACCGTGCGCGCCCGCTACCGCATCGCCCGCACGCGCGACGAAGTGCTGGCGGCGCGCGGCAGCACGTACGTGCTCGGCGACTTCGCGCACGAGGCGCTCCCGATGATCCGCGAATTCGACGGCCGTGTCGCCGTGGTGGCGGTTCCCTGCGAGATCACGCTCGTGCGCCGCGACGCTTCCCTCGCCGAGAAGGTGCCCGTCACCATCGCACTCTTCTGTGGCCATACGACCGAGACCGCGCTCGTCGACGGGCTCACTCGCAAGCTCTCCGCGCTCGCGGGCGGTGCGACGCTCACGAAGTTCCGCTTCCGCTCCGGCCACTGGCGCGGGCGCCTCACCGCGGAGTTCGACAACGGCACCGTCATCGACAAACCGTCGAGCTACTACCTGCTCTACCACAACCTCTACTACGGCACGCCTAAGAAGTGCATGTTCTGCGGCGACCACTTCGGCTACGCGGCGGACATCAGCGCCGGCGACATCTGGTCGCAGAAGCTCAAGAACGATCCCATCAAGCACACCGCGCTCATCGCGAAGACCGCCGCGGGCGCTGAGGCGATCGATGCCGCTGTCGAGAGCGACGCGCTCGTCGCCGCTCCTGTGCCGATCACCGACGTCCTCGACGGCCAGCGCCGCACGGCGCCGTTCCACTTCAACACCACCGCGCGGGCGCAGGCCGGCGAGCGGCTCGGGATGAAGGTGCCGGATCGGGTCCACACGCATGTACGCTGGCACGACCGCACCGCGGCACGGCTCACACTGAAGAACCACCTCGCGACGCGCGATGAGGCGGGCATCGACCGCGTACTCGGCGCGAACCGGCGTATGCTCAAGCTCAGGCTCTACTGGCTGAAAGGACTCGAGTCGTTGCCCACCGGACCGCTCGTACCCGGCGCCGCCGAGGGCGCGCCCCGCTTCTCGCTGATCGCCGGTACCGTCCACGGCAACCGCGGAGCCGAGGCCATGCTCGAGACCTCGATCGGTCGCATCCGCGACCGCTTCCCCGACGCGCGGTTCACCGTCTTCTCCTACTACCCCGAGAAGGACCGCGCGCTCATCACCGACAGCGCCGTGAGCGTGCGCTCGTCGACCCCCACCTACCTGGTAGGCGTGCTGTTCCCGCTCTCGCTGCTGGCCGCGCCCTTCGTGCGCCTCGCCGGCCGCGTACCCGGCTTCTTCCCGGGTTCGGTTCGCGAGCTCGCGCAGAGCGCTGCGCTCGTGGATCTCGCCGGCGTCTCCTTCATCGACGGCCGAGAGAAGTTCCTGCCGTTCAACATCCTCACCATCCTGCCGGCGATGCTCCTCAAGACGCCGGTGTTCAAGCTCGCGCAGGCCATGGGCCCGTTCAAGCACCCGGCGAACCGCATCGCCTCGAAGCTGCTGTGGAAGTGCGCGCTCGTCGTCCCGCGCGGCGATGTCACGCTCGAGCACATGCACTCCATCGACTTCCCCGCCGTCAAGATGCTGCCCGCCGCCGACATCGCGTTCCTCTTCGAGTCGCGCGACTCGCTTTCCGACGAGGGAGGCGACGAGGCCGAGCAGATCGCCGCGGCGGCGCGCGCACTGCGCGACCAAGGCCGCGCGGTCGTCGGGCTGTGCCCGAGCGCAGTGCTGGCCAGCAAGGCCGCTGGCGAGGGCTGGGACTACATCGGCTTCATGGCCGAGACCGCGCGCGGGCTGATCGGCGACGGGCATGCGGTGCTGCTGTTCCCCAACGCCACGCGCGCCGGTTCCGAGAAGCTGCGCAACAACGACCTGCCCGTCATCGCGCAGATCGTCGAGCGGCTCGGCGCGGACGCCGAGGGTAACGTGCTCGCGGTTCGCGGCGACATGAACGCTGCTGCACTGCGCGTCGTGCTCGAAGCGTGTTCGGTTGCGGCGGTCTCGCGCTTCCACGCGATGGTGGGAACGCTCGCGATCGGCATCCCGGTCGCCGTCGTCGGCTGGAGCCACAAGTACCTTGAGGTCATGAAGATGTTCGGGCTCGAGGAGTTCGTCTTCGACTACTCCGCGCACGACCCGGAGGCGCTACGTGGAGTCGTCGAGCGCCTGCTGGCCGAGCGCGACGAACATGCGGCCGCAATCGTGGCGGCGCTGCCCAAGGTCAAGGCCGACTCACTGGCGCAGTTCGAGGAGATGTTCAGCCGCATCGGGCTGTAGCGTCCCGCTTCGCTAGACCGCCTCGGCGGTCCTCGCGTCGGCCGGTGCATCGATATCGACAGCATCGTCGGCCACCGCGGCGGATCCGAGGATTCGCGCGACGACGGCCGCCACGTACCACACCACGAGCGGAATCGCGTGGAAGACGACGCGGTTGAGACTGTCGCCGGGGCCGATACGTCCAGCATGCGACGTCCCGTGCACGAGCGCTGCTATCAGGTAGAACAACGCCACGCCCAGAAACGCCCAGCGCGTCCACGACCCGGCGCGCAGCGCATCGCCGGTGAACAGCGAGATCGCAAGCAGCGCCACGATGGCGTACCAGAGGTAGTGGTAGCCTCCGTATCCCTGGAACAGGTTGATCGCGGTGTTCTTGATCGCGAGGCTCGCCGAGGCCCATTTCACCGCGAACACCGCAGCGACCAGCACGGCGGAAGCGCCGACGAGCAGCCCGAGGAAGCGCTCCCCGGCCACGCTGAATGGCAGGACCCGGTCGAGCCACTGCACGATCCACGGGCCTAGCACCGCGAATGCGAGCACACCGAGGATCATCGCCGCCGGCTTGCCGGAGAGCTTGGGGTCTTCCCAGAAACCGAGCTTGATGAAGCCTTCGAGGAAGACCGTGTATACGATGACGAGCAGCGGCGCGAAGAACGCCGCGACCGCACGGCCCCGCACGCGCTGCATCGTGAGTGCGGCGATGGCCGCCGCCACCGGGATGAACTGATACGCGAGCCCGTCGGTGCGGGTGAGCGCGAATCCGGCGGCGAATGCACCGGCCATCAACAGGTATGCGGCGTCCGGGCCCTTCTCGGCCTCCTCGGCAGATGCACCGGGGCGCACCGACATCCAGACACACGTGAGCGACATGAGCAGGTACAGCGCGCTGATCATGTGCGAGTGCACGAAGAACGAGTGGAACAGGAACGACGGCTCGATCGCGAGGAAGCCGACGGCTCCCCCGGCGACGAGCAGCTTGGTGCGACGCGAGGCGCCCGCGAGGGGACCCGTCCACAGCGTCCAGGCGATCCAGCCGAGCAGAGACGCCGCGATCAGCGGATAGATCACGTACGCCCAGTCACTGCCGAACTCCACGTGCACAGCGCTGATGCCGGGCAGCATCGACGCGCGCGAGGAGAAGACGCGGATGTTCGCGGCGCCCGTGCGGGTCAGCTCGACGCCGAGCGGCCAGTACGAGACGTACGAGTCAGCGTTCGCCACCGTGTAGCGCAGCAGCCCCACAACGGCCGCCAGCACGCCGATCGACCCTGCGGCCACACCGAAGCTCGCCGGGGTGACGGGCACGTCGGGCTCGGCGAAGACCCGGCCAACCGTCAGACGCTGGACGATCCAGAATGCCGCGACGAGCAAGAGCGAGCCGGCTGCCGCGCTGAGCAGGTCGAACGGGTAGCCGGCGAGCGCGGTGAGCGCGGCGGCGATGGGCGACGCGAGCATACCGGTCGGTAGCGCGGCGAGATGGTAGCCGAATGCGCCCAACCTGCGACGCAGCGGCCACAGCGCGAGCCAGCCGGTGATGACGAAGTAGGCGATGGCGAGCAGCTCACTCCCGACGACGTTCACTGCGCACCCCCCTGCGGCATGCGCTCGACGGGGATCAGGACGTAGCGACGTTCCGGGCCGTCGATACGCGCGTACAGGATCCACTCGCCGGAGCCGCCTTCGACCGGCTCGCCCACCAGGAAGTCGCGCGAGCGCTCGACCAGCCCCGCGGTGGCGTCGAGTTTCGCCGCCTGCTCGGCGGTGAGGACCGGGTAGTAATCCCATTCGACCACGGGGGCGTCGGAGAACATCGCGCTGTCACGGGCGAAGCCCGCCCACTCGGTCCGGAAGGTCGTCCCATCCGCGCGCTTCATGAGGTTGCCCGAGGGTTCGCCGTAGAGCGTGTCCCGGTCGAGCGGAGTCGTGACGCGCTTGAACACGATGCCGCGCTTCATGTCCGTCGCGGTGATCCAACCGATGACGCAGCCGATGTTGCGCGACGTCTTGTGGTGCGACATGACGCCAAGGTAGTCGCCGCCCTCGCGGTACGGGATGGTGCGGCCGCCCCACCACGAGATCCACGGCCGGCTCGCCGCGACGCGCTCGGCGATCCGCTCGCGCGCGGCCGCCGGGCCGGTCTGGTTGAGGTAGACGGCGTACGGCACAGTCGCAATGACCAGCGCGAACCGCACGATCGCGATTCCGACGCAGACGACCACGGCGACGAGCATGATGTTGTCGACGACCGATCGCGAACGGACCGGCTTGGCGTTCTGCACTCAGTGACCTCCTGGGTTGCTTGACGCAAACAGCGCGCCACGCACTCGCGGTAGTATACACTCCGTGCCCACCTAGGCGCCGCCGGCGTGTGGTTCGGGCACGTCGGAGGTGATGGCCGTGCGCACTGTCATCGGGGTCATGGGCGGAGCGATCGCCGATCCTGCCGTGCTTGCCGACGCCCACGAGGTGGGACGGCTGATCGCGCTCGAGGAGTGGGTGCTCCTCACCGGCGGCCGCGACTCCGGTGTCATGGCCGAGGCGTCGCGCGGCGCATCCGAGGCCGGCGGTCTCGTGATCGGCGTCCTGCCCGGCGACTCCACCGACGGCACCGCTCCCCACGTCCACGTCGCCATCCCCACGGGGATGGGCGACGCGCGCAACGCCATCAACGTGCTCGCGAGCGAGGTCGTCATCGCGCTGCCCGGCGGCGCCGGCACCGTCTCCGAGGTCGCGCTCGCGCTCAAGAGCGGCCGCCCGGTCGTGCTGCTCGGCTTCCCGCTCGGCAAGCCGTTCGAGCGCTACTACCTCGCCGGCCGTCTCGTCGACGCCACGACCCCTGCCGATGCAATCGCCATCGCCACCTCGTTCCTCGCCGAGAAGGACTTCGCGTGAGCGGGCGCGGGGCCGGGCTTGCAGGCAAGGTCGTCGTCGTCACCGGCTCCACTCGAGGCATCGGCCACGCGATCGCGCGGGCGTGCGCGGCACGCGGCGCACGGGTCGTGATCTCCTCGCGCACGCCCGACGCGGTCGAGCGCGTCGTCGCCGAGCTGTCATCCGCTGGGCACACGGTGACCGGATCTGCGGCCGACGTGTCGCGCTACAACGAGGTGTGCATGCTTCGTGACCACGCGCTCGCGGCACACGGGCGCATCGACGCGTGGGTGAGCAACGCCGGCGTGAGCAACGGCTACCGACCGCTCGACGAGGAGGGTGCCGACGAGCTCGAGCGGCTCGTCGCGATCAATCTGCTCGGCCACATGTACGGCGCACGCGCGCTCATCCCGTACTTCCGCGAGCACCGCGGCTACCTGATGAACCTGTGCGGCCGCGGCTGGAAGGGCGACGCGACGCCGTTCACGAGCGCGTACGCCGCGAGCAAGGCAGCGATCGCGTCGCTCACCAAGTCCCTCGCCGCCGAGAACCGCGACCGGCCCGACGTCTCGGTCAACGCGTTCGTGCCCGGAATGGTCGACACCGACTTCTACGCCGACATCACCACGAGCCCCCGCCTCGAGGCCACGAAGGACAACGTGTACCTCGCGCTCGAAGCGTTCGGTACGCCGCTGCCCGCCGTCGGCGCCCGCTGCGCCGACCTCCTCGAGGCAGCGCCCGGCGCCACCACCGGACACATCTACCCGATGTTGCGCGCGGGTCAGCTCATGCGCGGTGGGGCGAAGATGGCATGGTGGGGCATGACGGGGCGGCTCAAACGAGGCTAGCGGCGCGGACCTCCGCCCGGCCCCAGCCCGTGGCCGCCGAACGCGTTGCGCATCGCCGTGAGGACCTGCCCGGTGTAGCTCGGCGTGGCTTCCGACTCCTCGCGGAATCGCAGCGAACCCTCGATGATGGGCGTGGCGATGTCGAACTCGCCCGCCGTGAGCACCGTCCACGCGCCCTCGCCCGTGTGCCCGACGACGCCGCTGACGCCCTCCAGGTCGCTCCCCAGCTCCGCGTACGCCCCGCCGAGCCACCCCACGAGCCGCGACTCGACGACGCTGCCGTGCTGGTAGACCGCAGCGACCTCCTCGAGGTCGAGTTCGAACGGCCCGTCGTGCATGAGAGCGAACCCCTCGGCGATCGCCTGCATCATGCCGTACTCGATGCCGTTGTGGACCATCTTCACGAAGTGCCCCGCCCCGTGCCCCTCGAAGAACCGGTAGCCGTCGGGTTGCGCGACGTCGGCGAACATCGCCTCACACGCCGAGAAGACCTCGCGGTCGCCGCCGATCATGAGGCATGCGCCGTTGCGCGCCCCTGCCGGCCCGCCGCTCGTGCCGCAGTCGAGATAGTAGACGCCCAGCTCGTGGAGGTGCTTCGCGCGCGGCGCGGAGTCGCGCCAGAAGCTGTTGCCGCCGTCGATGACGACATCGCCGGGGGCGAGAAGCTCGGAGAGCCCCCCTGCCCCGTCTCCGGCCTCGCCGAAGAGCAATGCGTCGACAGGGGCGCCCGAGGGCACCATCAGCCAGATCATGCGCGGTGTGGGCAGCTCGGCGACGAGGTCACGCAGGGTCTCGGCGGCCACGAACCCGCCGCCCTCCTCGGCAATGGCGAGCGCGACCTCCCCATGGCGGTTCCAGCCGACGGTGCGCCAACCATGATCGCGCAGGTTGCGCGCGAGTCCGGCACCCATCTTGCCCAGACCCGCGACGCCCACGGAACCGCGTCCTGCGCGGCGCGAGAGAGCCGCATCGGCCTCGGCGACGATCCCGTCGGTGTCGGGAGCGTAGGTGGCGAGCGGAACGAGCCCCGCCTCCCAGCCATCGACGATCGGGTCGATGAACCGCCAGCCGGCGTCGATCTCACGCGTCGAGACGAACAGCGTCTGGTCGCCGGCGAACGAGTCGTAGATGAGCTTCGCGTACTCCTCGACGTACTGCGCCTTCTCGGCCTTCTCGTAGAGGAAGAAGCTGAACGTGCGCTCCTCGACCTCGTCGACGAAGCCGGGCTTCTTGGCGTAGAAGACGATCTCGATGCGGTCGCTCGGCTCCAGCGTGAACACCACGCGGTTCGCGTGCGCGAGATCCTCGTCGCACATGATGCACGGCTCGGGACGGCGCATCGTGACGGTCATCTCCTTGCGCGCCGCGCCCATGCGCTTGCCCGACTGCATCGTCACCGGCACGCCCGCCCACCGCGGGCCGGTCAGCTGTGTGCGCAGCCGGAAGTACGTCTCGGTCTGCGAATCGGCGCGCACGCCCGGGATGTCGCGGAACCCCTCGGACTGCGCGCGGAAGGTCGCGTCGGCGACGTCGCCCGGCGTCATGGGCACGAGCGACTCGATGAGCGCGGCGCGCGCGTCTCGGATGTCGTCGGCCGTCGCCGAGGCGGGCTGCTCCATCGTCACGAGCGCGAGCATCTGCAGCAGGTGGTTCTGGCCGACATCGCGAAGCGCGCCGACCGCGTCGTAGAACGCGCCGCGCTTCTCGGCACCGATCGACTCGAGGAGCGTGAGGTCGATCGACTCGATGGCCTCCCGGTTCCACTCGCACTCGAAGAGGTTGTTCGTGAAGCGGAAGTTCATGATGCCCTGCAGCATCTCCTTGGCGAGGTAGTGGTCGATGCGGTAGATCTGCTCCTCGCGAAAGAGACTCCCAAGCAGCGTGTCGAGCTCGCGTGCCGTCTCGCGGTCATCGCCGAACGGCTTCTCGACGAGCACGCGCGTCCAGCCGGTGAGGTCGCTGCACTCGATGGTGAGCCCGCCATCAGCGAGGTTGCGAAAGATCGACTCGTAGTTCTCGGGCGGCACCGCGAGGTAGAAGAGCTTGTTCGCACACACGCCCCACTCGGTCTGGATGCGGGACAGGTGCCGCTGGGTCTCCTTGTACGATTCCGGGTCGTGGAACTCGCCGCGCTGGTACTCGAAGTGCGTGAGGAACTCCTCGATGTCGGCAGGGTCGGCGTGCGCCGCGCGCTCCGCGAGGATCGCGCGCACGTGCGCGCGAAGCTGCTCATCGCCCCAGTCGCGGCGGCCGAAGCCCACCACGCGAAGCTGCGCGGGCAGCTGCCCCTTCTCGCGCAGGTAGTACAGCGACGGCACGACCTTGCGGGCCATGAGGTCGCCCGTCGGCCCGAAGACGACGAGGATCGTCGGGGCGATACCGCGCGCGTAGGTGGTCATCGTTTCAACCTCCGAGGGTGAACCGGGGGGCAAGGCGACGCGAGTGTTCGAGTAGTTGTTCCCTACCCGGCGAAACGTACCCCGCTCGGCCTCGCGAAGTGGCGGGACACTGACCGCGCCTCAGTACTCCGGCACGTCCGAAGCGAGCATCGTCTCGGCGACGTAGCCGCCTTCGGAGACGAGCCGGCAGAGCTGCTCGACGATCTGAGCGTCGAACTGCGTCCCCGCGTTGCGCCGCAACTCCTCGCAGGCGTCCTCGAACGCCGCGGCCCTGCGGTACGGGCGCTCGGTGGTGATGGCGTCGAACGCGTCGCACACCGAGAGGATCCGGGCTTCGAGCGTGATCTGTTCGGCGGTGAGACCGGCAGGGTAGCCGGTGCCGTCAGGGCGCTCGTGATGCTGGTGGATCCACATGAGCATCTCGGGTCGCGCGCTCGCCGCGAGGATCTGCACGGCGAGGTCGGGGTGCTGCTTCACGATCGCATACTCCTCCGGATCGAGCCGCGAGGACTTGCGCAGAATCGCATCGGGCACGCCGATCTTGCCCACGTCGTGCAGCAGCGCGGCTGCCTCGATGAGCGCGCACCGCTCGTCATCGAGCCCCATTCCGCGAGCGATCCGTTGGGCCAGGTTCGCGACGTTCAGGGAGTGGTACTTGGTGTAGGGGTCGCGGGCGTCGACGGCAGCTGCGAACGACTCGACCAGCCGCGTATGGGTCTGCTCCCGCAGCCGCAGGATGTGCTCCCGCGAGTCGAGCGCCTCCACCTCCGTGGGGTCGAAGACGACGATGGTGCCGGGTCCCCGCGTCTTCGCCCAGTACAGCGCACCCTGCGCGAGCCGCACCAGCTCGCTCGCATCAGTGGTGTGGTCGGGCATGACCGCGATGCCCGCGGAGAACGTCAGCCGGGAGCGCAGGCTGTCCGGCGGCTCGAGCGCCAGCTCGGCGAGCTCCCGGCATTCCTCGCGCGCCGTCTGCGCGTCGGCCAGCGGCATGATCCGCGCGAAATCGTCCTCGCCCACCCTGAACATCAGATCCGCGTCTCTTCCCCAGCCGAGGAGAACGTCTGCGAACCATTTCACGCGGCGGTCGGCGACAGCGAATCCGTACTCTCTGCTGAAGTCATCGAAACCGTCGAAGTCGATGAGACACAGTGCGAGACTCTGCGCATCGGCCAGCGCGTGGTCGGCCTCGACCCGCAACCGGTCCCGGAAGTAGCGGTCGTTGAAGAGCCCTGTCAGCGGGTCGGACAGCGCCTGCGAACTCAGTCGCTGGTTCTCGATGGTCGCGAGCACTCCGCGAGCGACGACGAGCGCGCCGAGCACCGCAGTCGCCACAACGAGTACGCCCCTGCTCACCGCGTTGCTGATCTCACTCGCGTAGAAGACGAGCAGCGGTACGGCACCGATCGCAAGTCCCTGCATCATCACGCCCGGCCACTGCATCCCCACGGCGACCGGCGCGACATCGCGTTTCGCGGGTCGCTGCTTCGACCTGCGGTACTGAGCCGCCAACCCGAAGAGCAGAAAGCTCGTCATGAGCAGTCCCGCGGCTGCGGAGTTCACGACATCGCCGGGCGCGAGCTGCACGAGCGCGATGGCGTAGACGCTCATCACGATCGCGATGGCGTAGACGCTCATCACGATCGCGATGGCGCTGACGAGCATCGCGAGGAACAGGAGCACTTCATCCGTATGCCACCGGCCACGCTTGAAGGCGGCCAGGAACGCGACGTATGAGATCGCCATGACCGGGAACGCGAGGAATAGCAGGTTGGCGCGCCAGTCACCGTTCGGGTCGAAGAGACCCAGGGGCAGCGCGATCGTGATGTAGACGAGCGTCAGTGCGGCGGTCAGCACTGAGAGGAAGTCGACGACGCTTCTCGTCTTGCGGAGCCTGCTGACCTCGAACGAGTCGGTCATCAGCAGAACCACCGGCACCATCGCGAGCATCCCGAACATGAATGCGAAGTCCTCGAAGCTCCCCACTTCGGGAAGCACGCCGAAGCGAATGACCCAGTAGAACCTGAACGCGAAGGCGAGCGAGAAGCTCCCGAGCGCGATGGAAAGGGCCCGCCACAGGCGACGGTTCTTGCCGACTGTCGACTTCATCGTCAGCACCGAGCATGCGCACGCCCACACAGCGCTCGCTGCGACAAGGGAGGCCGTTACCCCTGCGCGCACCGCCTCGGACACGGGCAGCACCTCTGCGAGCAGGTAGGCGACGATGCACGCGCCCACGAGCACCCAAGACACCCTGGGCACGGTGGTGTCGAAGGAGCGTCTGCGCCCGATCGCCTGTCCTGAGCCGTCCATCAGCCAAGACCCCCCTGGCATTCTGGCCTACCACTTCATCGGCTCGTCGCTTCCATCAGTATAGATGCCCGTATGACCCGATTCCGCCCGGTCGTACCTGCTACTGGTCGGCGCGCACCCGATTGCGCATGATGGTCATCAGCGTTCGGAACAACACCGCCTGCCGAGAGGGGCCCGCGCTTGTCGCGAATCATCGATTTCCACACACATGTCTGGCCCGACCCCGTCGCGTCCAAAGCGGTTGCGGGACTGCAGACGGAGGGCATGCTGACGCCCTACTACGACGGCACGGTCGCCGGCCTGGTCGCCGAGATGGATCGCTGCGGCGTCGACGCGTCGGTCATCCAGCCGGTCTCGACCAAGCCGAGTCAGGTTGAAAGCATCAACAACTGGGTCGCGTCGCTCGGCGAGCCGCGCATCGTCCCATTCGGCTCGATGCACCCCGACTACCAGTCCCCCGCCGAGGAGATCGCCCGCATGGCGTCGCTCGGCCTTCGCGGGTTCAAGCTGCATCCCGAGCACCAGAGCTTCGCGCCCGATGAGGACCGGCTCGCCCAGATCTACGAGGCCGCCCTTGCCCACGACATGATCATCCTGTTCCACGCCGGCGCCGACGAGGTCCACCCCACCGTCCACGGCACGCCCGAGTCGTTCGTCAACGTGCTCGAGGGCTTCCCGGGCCTTCGCGTGGTGTTGGCCCATCTCGGCGGCTACCGCGTCTGGAACCACGTCGCCGAGCTGCTCGTCGGCCGCGACGTCTACCTGGACACGGCGTACACGCTCGGGCATCTGCCCGACGCCGACTTCGTCGAGATCGTGCACGCGCACGGCGCGGAGCGGGTGCTCTTCGGCAGCGACGGCCCGTGGACCAACGCACGAGCGGAGATCGCCTGGCTACACACCCTGCCGCTGCGCGAGGGGGTCATCGAGGCGGTGCTCGGCGGCAACGCGCAGCGCCTGCTCGGGATCGGCGGCCACTGACGGCACGAACCGTGCTGAGTCCTGGAGCGATGACCGCCGATGGACCGGAGGCCACGGCCCTATGACCACGCCCCAGTCGGACGACGCACACTCCGTCCACGAGGCAGCGCTCGATGCGCTGCCGGACCCGATACTCGTGTACGACGACACCTGCGTCCTATACGCGAACGAAGCCGCCCGGCGCGCGCTCGGCGGCTCCGGTTCAACGGACCTCGTGGGCATGCCCGTCCAGGAGTTCATCTTCGCCGACCTCGCCGAGGTCAACGACTCCCGGCGCGGCTACGTGATGCGCGACGGCGTGGCCTTCTCGAACCTGCCGGTGAAGATCCGCGGCCTGAACGGCGCACCCATGACGCTGCACGTCGACATCCGCCCCATCACGTTCAGGGGGCAGACGGCGGCAATGGCCACGCTCGCGCGCGGCTGAGGGCGAGCGCCTACGCGCGGATCTCGGTCGCTTGGCCCAGATATGGCCGGAGCACCTCCGGAATCTCGATGCTGCCGTCCGCACGCTGGTAGTTCTCGATGACCGCAGCAAGCGTGCGCCCCACGGCGAGACCGGAGCCATTGAGCGTGTGCACGAGGCGCGAGCCCTTGAACTCGCCCGGCGACCGGTACTTGATGCTCGCACGCCGCGCCTGGAAGTCGACGCAGTTGCTGCAGCTCGAGATCTCCTTGTAACCGTTGTAGCTGGGCAGCCAGACCTCGAGGTCGTACGTCTTGGCGGCGCCGAAGCCCATGTCGCCCGTGCACAGCACGATGACGCGGTACGGCAAACCCAGCAGCTCGAGGATGCGGCCCGCTTGCTCGGTCATGCTCTCGAGCTCGTCGAAGCTCGCCTCGGGCCTGGTGAACTTCACCATCTCGACCTTGTCGAACTGGTGCACGCGGATCATCCCGCGGGTGTCTCGGCCGGCACTGCCCGCCTCCTCGCGGAAGCACGGGGTGAACGACGTGTAGCGCAGCGGCAACTCAGACGCCTCGAGAACCTCATCGCGGTGGATGTTGGTGAGCATGACCTCGGCGGTCGGGATGAGGTAGAGGCCCTCGCCGGTCTTGAAGAGGTCGTCTTCGAACTTGGGCAGCTGGCCGGTACCGGTGAGCGTCTCGGCGTTGGCGAGCACCGGCGTCCACCACTCCTTGTAGCCTGCCTCGGCGTGCGTGTCGAGCATGAAGTTGATGAGCGCGCGCTCCAGTTTCGCCCCCCACCCGCCGAGCAACACGAAGCGCGACTTCGCGAGCTTGACCGCGCGCTCGAAGTCGATGATGCCCAGCGCCGGCCCAAGGTCCCAGTGCGCCAGCGGCTCGAAGTCGAACTCGCGGGGCGTGCCCCAGCGTCGCACCTCGACGTTCTCAGACTCGTCCGCGCCGATCGGCGCGCTCGCGTCCGGCAGGTTGGGGACGGTGAGCAGCAGCTGTCGCACGTCGCCGTCGACCGCGTCGAGGTGGGCCTCGAGCACCGTGATGCGCTCGTTGATGGCGCGGACGTCCTCCTTGGCCCTCTCGGCCTCGTCGCGCTTGCCGGCCTGCATCAGGCCACCGATCGCCTTGGATGCGTCGTTGCGTTCGGCCTGCAGCGCCTCGACCTCGCCGATGAGACGGCGGCGTTCCTCGTCGAGACGCACAAACGCGTCGATGTCCCACGATGCGCCGCGACTCGACATGGCGGCACGGACGGTGTCGACATTCTCGCGGACGAAGCGGGCGTCAAGCATGGGACCTCCTGCAGCGCGGACTGACGTGGGCGGCCGAACGGGGCACCCGTCGAGTATAGCGAAGCCCGTGACGAGGCCGGCGATCGCCTCACGACGCAGGCAGGCACGTGAGGTGCTTATGTTAAGGGAGATTAGTGCCGATATCTTGTTGAATGGGCTCCGTCTGTACTGCTGCGCCTCGGCAGACACGCGCGCGGCGACTGAGATCGGAACGGCAGCATGCGCAGGTTCACATGACATCGCTGAAGAAGTTCGAGGCACGAGTGAACGCAGACCGCTCGCTTTCCACGGCGGCCTTGCTTCAGGTGTGCACAGAAGAGCTGGACCTCAAGTCCGCGGTCCTCGACGGGCTCGCCGACGGCATTCTCGTACACACCATCGAGGGCGACATCCTCTACTTCAACCCCGCTGCTGCGGTCATCTACGGATTCGACCAGCGGGAGTTCGGGCAGCTGGGCAGGTACGGATGGGTGCCGAGAGAAATCGCGACGTCGGTGGACGAGCGCGTTGCGGTCTTGCGCGAGCGCAGGTCCATCGACTTCGAGTCGCGCGGCTTGACCGCGAGCGGGGCCGTGATCACCACCGAAGTGCACGCGCGCCTTGTGGATCTCCCTGACTACGGCACGGTCGTGGTGTCGGTCATACAGGACGTGACCGAGCGCGTCGCCACGAGGGAGATGATCAAGCACCTCGCCTTCCACGACACGCTCACGGGACTCGCCAACCGCGTGTTGCTCGACGAGCAGCTGCGCATGGCGATGTCGAGCGCTGACCGCTTTGGGGACATCGTCGGAATCGTCTACCTGGACCTGGACTCGTTCAAGCCGGTCAACGACACCTTCGGTCATGCGGCGGGAGATCGAGTACTTCGCACGGTCGGTACGCGGCTTGTGAACTGCGTACGCGAGTACGATACGGTCGCCCGCGTGGGCGGCGATGAGTTCCTCGTCCTGTTTCCCCGGCTTCACTCGCCAGACGAACTCGTGAGTCTCGGACGCAAGATCCACGAGTGCTTCGACTCGCCGATCGAACTCGATGGTCGCGCCGTGGACCTGTCCGCGACGATCGGGCTGTCCATCTACGAGAGTGGTGAGGCACCCGACGAACTCATCAGCCGAGCGGACCACGCGATGTACCGCGCGCGGGTACAGGCGGTCCCGGGATGGGAACAGTTCAACATCGGGGACGACATCTCCCTCCCGCCCGATTCGCGCAGCTAGAAGCGTAAGTCCGAAGCGCGGTCCCTCAAGTTCAGGGCCCCAGAAGACGATACGTAACGTGGCGAGATCGGCTGGGGCGCCGATTCAGCACCGCACGAGAGACCTGGTAATGCCGGGATTCCACGACAACTCCGGTACGTGGGACGACTGTGGCGAAGTTGAAGATCAGCTGAGTCTGGTTTCGCTCGCCCTCGACGCCGCCGGCGACAGCATCCTCATCCACCGGCCCGACGGCACCCTCGTGCGTTTCAACCGTGCCGCCGCCGAGCAGGCCGGGCTCACTCCCGAGGAATTCGAGCAGCTTCCCCCGTGGGGCTGGTCGCAGCCTGCGACGGACGAGCAGCGTGCGGTTCGACTCGCGGAGATCCGCGAGAAGGGTGTGCTGACGTTCACGTCCCGAATCCCGCTCCGAGACGGACGCACCGTGTCGCGCGAGGTGTGCACGCGCTGGGTCGAGGCGCCGGGCGGCCCCTACATCGTCGCAGTGAGCCGCGACGTCACCGAGCAGGTCAGGGCGCGTGAGCTGCTGGAGAACCTGGCATTCCACGATCCGCTCACGGGTCTCGCGAACCGCGCCCTCTTCGACGACAGGCTCGAACTCGGCATGGCTGCGGCGCGACGCCACGAGGAGCTGCTCGGAATCGCATATCTCGACCTCGACGACTTCAAGGACATCAACGACGCGCACGGTCACCACGTGGGCGACCAAGTGCTCATCGCCATCGCTCAACGCCTCGAGGGCTCCATCCGCGCGGAAGACACGGTCGCTCGCTTGGGCGGCGACGAGTTCGCGGCGGTCTTCCCCCGGCTCGGATGTCGCGAGGACCTGAAGGTTCTCGCCGACAAGCTCCTGTCGCGCATCGAGGAGCCGGTCGTCGTGGGCTCCCTGCGCTTCAACATCACCGCCAGCGTCGGCCTGGCGGTGTTCCGCCCGGACGATGATGCCCGCTCCCTGCTGATGCGGGCAGACATCGAGATGTATGATGCGAAGCGTATGAGCCCGACGTCTCGGAGAGCGATTCTGCGTCGACGCGGTTAGGCGGTCCACCCATGAGCGAACCGGGCGACACCCACGCGCGGCACCGCGAAGACGATCTTCCGCTCGCAGCGAAGGTCGACGATCACCCCCTTCGCTTGGCTCCGGACATCGCCGGGCGCCTGTCGGCGACGGAACAGGCGACATTCTTCTGCTCGCTCGTGGACTCGGCGATCGACGCCATCATCGCCCACCGCCCGGACGGCTCGGTCATCTGGGCGAACCAAGGCGCAAGCGAGCTGCTCGGCCTGACCACCGAGCAGATCATGGCGCTGCCCCCGTACGGCTGGGTGGCGCCAGATCAGATCGCCGGAGCACCGCGCCGCATCGAGACGATTCTGCGTGAGGGCCGCCTCACGTTCGACAGCGCTTCGAGGCGCGGCGACGGCTCCACGGTGAGTACCGAGGTCAATTCACGCCGTGTCGACACGGCACTGGGCCCGGTGCTGATCGCGGTCATCCGAGATGTGAGCGAGTGGATCGAGTCGAAGCGCACGCTCGAACACCTCGCGTACCACGATGCGCTGACCGGGCTCGCGAACCGCGCGTACTTCGACGATCTCCTCGCACGCGCGATCGCGGATTCCGTCCGCTTCGGCGACAATCTGGGGCTCGCCTACCTCGACCTGGACGAGTTCAAGCCGGTCAACGACCGCTACGGTCACGATGTGGGCGATGCCGTGCTCATCGAGGTGGGCAAGCGCCTCCGCGATGCCGTCAGAACCCAAGACACCGTCGCGCGTATAGGCGGCGACGAGTTCGTCATCATCCTGCCACGCCTCTCGGGCGAGGACGAGCTGGGCGCGATCGCCGAGAGGCTCATCGCGCGTGTCGAGGAGCCGATTCACGCGCTCGGCTACGATGCCGCGATCACCGCGAGTGTTGGGCTCGCCCGGTTCGACGCGGCGCGCGACGACGCCCGGTCGCTGCTGGTCAAGACCGACGTCGCCATGTACGCCGCGAAGAAGGACCCGGCTCATCCGTGGCTCGTGTACTACGAAGGGATGCCGGTGCCGGAAGGGCGGCTCGACAAGTGAGCTACCTCTCAGCGGAGCGGATCGCCGGCGCGCTGGGGCCGGACCGCGTCGAGATGCTGCGCGCACTGCCAAGCCTGGCGGTCGGCGCGATAGCCGGCCGCGATTCGATCGCGGCGATCGTGGCGGCGGTGCGCGAGGAGGGGTTCTCGGCGGTGCTGCCGACGAGTGTGGCGACCGGCACCGAGTACGGCGACACGGACGCGCCGCTCGACGCCGTCGCTCACTTGCGCCACATCCTCACCGACCAGTGCGAGGTGCTCGACCCCATCCGCATCGGATCGCCCGAGTTGTGGGCCGCGCTCAATGGGAGGTTCTCGGCTGAGATCGCGGCGCGGTTCGGCGTGTGCTCGCCCTGTCTCGCCTGCCACCTCTACGTCCACCTGGCGCGCGTGCCGCTGGCGTGGGCGCTCGGTGGGGCGCCGGTCATCACCGGTGAGCGCGACACACACGACGGTCGCATCAAGCTCTCGCAGACCGCTGCGTCGATCGAGGCCGAGACGAGCGTGCTCGCGTACGCGGGCGTGGAGCTGCTGACACCCCTGCGCACCGCCAGCGGCGCCGATGTCGACGCCCTGGTGCCCGGGTGGCGTGAAGGCGAGCAGCAGCTGGAATGCGTCCACAGCGGGAACTACAAGCGGGTCGACGGGAGCGTCGAACTCGACGCTGAGGGCTACGCGCGCTACCTGGCCGAGTTCTTCGAGCCGGCTGGGTGGATGGTGGTCGATACATGGCGGGACGCGGGGCTCGACAGGGGCGGCGCGCCGTCAGCCGCGCCGGACTACGAGTCACTCGCCCGAGCGGTGCTTGGCCGATAGCCTACTGAGCGCCGTCCTTCAGCCGATCGCAGGACCGTTCATCATCGGCCACATCTTGCCCACTGCGCTTACGCCTCCTCAGCGCACAGCGCGGCGCCGTACGCGCCGATGATCTGGGAGTCGGTGCCGCCCTCGCCCGGCACGAGCACCTCCGCGCCGAAGCCTGCACGCACCATCGCCACCATCGCGGGGTTCTTCGCGACGCCGCCGGCGAACACGAGCGGGCCATATGCCCCCACGCGCTTGAGCGAGGAGACGGTGCGCTTCGAGATCGACTCGTGCAACCCGCGCGCGATCGCACTGCGATCCTCTCCGCGGTGCACGAGCCCTGTGACCTCGCTCTCGGCGAACACGGTGCACATCGAGCTGATGGCGACACCGCGCTCGGCCGCGAGAGAGGCCTTCGCAAGCTCTTCGAGGTCGAATCCAAGAGCGTTCGCCATGACCTCGAGGAACTTGCCGGTACCGGCGGCGCACTTGTCGTTCATCTCGAAGTCGAGCACCTTGCCGCCGGCACCGAGAGCGATCACCTTCGTGTCCTGGCCGCCGATGTCGAGCACCGAGGCCGCCTGCGGGTAGAGCGCGGCGGCACCGGTCGCGTACGCCTTGATCTCCGTGACGACCTCGCAGCCGAACGCCTCGCGCGCCGCGTGCCGCCCGTAGCCGGTGGCCACCAGCACGTCGTGCACGCCGCAGTCGACGAACGCGCGCGCCGTGGCGGCCGGGTCGAAACCCGTATCCGCCACGGCGCTGTCGGCGATGCGGCCGTCTTCCAGCCACACCGCATCGACGCTGCGTGATCCTATGTCCAGTCCGAGCACCCGCATGCGTGCGAGTCTAGATCATCTCGAGGAACGCCTCGACGCGCGTCGAGAGCTGGCCGATGTCCTCGGCCGAGTAGTCGGTGTCGATCTTCATGACCGGGATACCCTCCTCCTGCAGCACTGACTCGACCGTGAACGCCTCGGCCTGGTAGGTCGCGCAGAAGTTGAGCGCATAGTCGATGACGCCGTCGGCGTTGTACTCGCGCGCCATGCGGACGATGTCATCCATGCGGCCCCGGTTGGGCGTGAAGCAGGCGCAGTTGATGTCCATGTACTTCTCGGCGATGGCGTCGAGCATCGCCTCGACCGTCTCGCCGTCCTCGGGGACCAGCGCGTCGTAGTAGCGCGAGCCGGTGCACATCTCCTCGCCCACGAGGATGCCGCCGGACTTCTCGATGATGTCGTGCAGCTTCCAGTTGGGGAGCGCCATCGGCGTACCGGTGATGAGGATGCGCTTGGCGCCCGCGGGAGCCACGCCCACGCCGTCGCGCACGCGCTGCTCGAGCTCGTCGGCGAGCACGTTCATCATCTGGGTGAAGCGCGGGACGTCGTCGTAGAAGGCGACTTGCGTCGCGAGCAGGGCGTCCTTGCCGCCGATGGGCGCGGGCGATGCGGCACGGGTGGCGGCGATGCGCTGGAGCGCGCGACGCTTGTCGTTGACCTCGCGGATGGACGCCTTGAGCGTCTCGGCGGTCAGGGCCTTGCCGGTGAGCTCCTCGACCTTCGCGCGGAACTCGTCGAGCTCGGCGCGGTAGAAGGCGATATCCTGCGGGCGCTTCATCTGCGGCAGTTCCATGACGTAGACGTTGCGCAGCTCGCCGAGAAGCTCGTACGCCTTCTTCTTGCCGTCGCACGTGGTCTCGCCGACGATCAGGTCCGCCTCTCGGATGTAGGGGCAGACGCTCGTGAGCTCGAAGCCCATGAAGCTCTTGATGAGCGCACAGGTGTTGCGCGGCATGATGCGCTCGACCTCGTCGTAGCCGAACTCCGCACCCGCGCACAGCCCCACGCACCACCCGCCCGCCGCGCGGACGATCTCCTCGGGCACGTAGAGGCAGAACGTGCCGACGATCTTGCCGCCGGTGGCACGGAAGTCGTGCAGCTCCTTGACGCGCAGGCCGTGCACCTCGCTCATGACGAAGTCGAGGTAGCCGATCCCCTCCGGGCGGTTCTCCTGCGTCAGGAACGCGTCACCGTACATCTGCCCCACGGCGCCGAGCAGCGCGTCGTGTGTGGGCAGGTCGAGGCCAAGCTCTTCCCACATGGGATGGTAGTCGACGACAGCTTCTTCGCTCATGGCGTACCTCTCTCAGGCTCGTTTCGGGACACTTCAGCGCAGGCGCCGGTGCGGGCCGCAGGGGCGCGAACCATAAGCACCATGTATTGCGCACATATCGTATGCCTTATCGCACATGGGCGGAACCCCTACGCATGCAGCAACACGGCGGGACCGCACGCGGCTGGGCTATACTCGGCGTGGGTACTCAGTAGGCAGCGATCGCGAGTGCGCGCCACTGGCTGAGGGGACGACGATGGTCGACGAGGAACCGCTCTACGACGAGGACGAGGAGCTCCCACCCGAGGAAGAGGGGCAGGAGCGACAGCCGCGGGACCGCCGCTGGTGGGCCACCGTGGCGTCGATCGTCATCGTCATCATCATCGTGATCCTCGTGCTGCTCATGCTCCGCAACTGCGGCGGTGTCGAGAGCACGGCCAATCGCCGCAGCTCCAAGAACCAGATCGTCCCCGCCGAAGGCCACCCGCCGCTCGAGGGCTCCGTCTCGGTCTGGCTCGCCGGCGGTCTCACGATCGAGCGAGCCATCGCCGATGCGGGCGTGAAGAACCTCGGGGTAGTCGACATGGGCGGTGGACGCTACGTGGTGAAGGTCACCCCGGGGACGGAGGTCGACTCGGTACGCAGACTCCGCGACGTGGAAGGCGTGTACGACGCCGGCCGTGTCTACGACGGGACGACGACCGAGTAGCGCTGGTGTCGCGCGGTCACGCCTACTGCGGTCAGGCCCTCGGGTAGCTCCCAAGTACCTTGACGTCACGCAGCTTGAGTCGCAGGCAGTCCAGCGCGGTCTTCACGTTGGGATCGTCGACGTGACCCTCGAGGTCCACGAAGAACATGTAGTCCCCGAGCTGTCGCTTCGTCGGCCGCGACTGGATCTTCGTGAGGTTGATGTCGCCATACGCGAACTCCGAGAGGATCATGAGCAGCGCACCCGGCTTGTCCTTCTTCATGAACAGCGCGAGTGACGTCTTGTCCTTGCCGCTTCGCTCGCGCAGCCCCCGCCCGATGACCACGAAGCGCGTCTGGTTTCCCGCGTAGTCCTCGGCACGGGGTTCGAGCACCTCGGCTCCATAGAGCTGCGCAGCGATGGCGGGACCCAACGCCGCAGCCCCCGGTTCCGCCACCGCGGTCTGTACCGCCTCGGCGTTCGAGTTCGCCGCGTGGATCGGGCGCCCCTGCAGATGGCGTTCGAGCCAGCGCCGGCACTGCCCGCTCGCCTGCGGGTGCGCGACCACTGACGTGACGTCCGCCAGCTTGGTGCCCGGTGCGGCGACGACGCAGAAGTGGATGTCGAGCACGAGCTCGCTCTGGATCTCGAGCTGGGTGTCGAACGCGAGCGCATCGAGCGTCGCGGGGACCGAACCCTCGATCGAGTTCTCGATCGGCACCACGCCCGCATCGGCGCGGCCCCGTTCGACCGCCTCGAACACCTCGGGAATCGTGGTGCACTCCACCGGCTCCAGCCCGTCGATGGCAAGCGAGTACAGCGCCTCCTCCGAGAACGTGCCTGCCGGACCGAGGTATGCGTAGCGCGTCATGATGGCTCTCCGGGTGTCGTTGCGGAATCGTGCGCGCGGTGTGGCGCGCATACGCGATTCCTCCCGCCGTTCTTCGCTCGATACAGCGCGTCGTCGGCCTCTCGCAACAGCGATTCCTTGTCGTACGCATACGCGGGGAACGTCGCGATACCGATGCTCACCGTCAGGTTACAGCACCGGACGCCCTCGGCATCGGGGAACAGGTGCGCGCCGAGCGCCTCGCGGATCTTCTCGGCGACGACGAAGGCGCCGGCGGCATCGGTCTCCGGAAGGACGATCGCGAACTCCTCCCCGCCGTAGCGCGCGACGACGTCGACCTCGCGCACGATCGAAGCGAGCACGGCACCGAACTCCGCGAGCGCCATGTCTCCGGCTATGTGGCCGTAGGTGTCGTTGAAGCCCTTGAAGTCGTCCGCGTCGATCATGAGCAGCGACAGATGCTTGCCATACCGGCGCGCCCTGGAGACCTCCTCGTCGAGGCGTTGCTGCAGGTGCCGGTAGTTGCTCATGCCGGTCAGCTCGTCGGTGACCGCGAGCCTGCGAGTGAGCTTGTAGAGGCGCGAGTTCTCGACCGCGACCACCAGCTCACTCGCGAGCGCGTAGATGACCAGCCGGTCGTCGTCACTGAGGCGGTCCATGTCCTCGGCCGTCGAGCAGAACAGCACCATGACCGAGCCGTGGTCGAACACGCGCAGGCAGGTGAGATGCTGCTCGACCTGCTGAAGATCGAGCGGGTCGCCCGGCCCGTGCCCGTTGTGCGGCACCCCTACACTCGCCGAGAAGAGCGTCTCGGACTTCTCCTTGTCGAGCACGAAGATGGCGAGCGAGGGGAAGTCGATGACCTTGGACACGATGTCGAGCACGACCGGGCCGATCTCGTCGAAGTCGAGTGACGAGTGGATGATCTCGGTGATCTCAGCGACCGCCTGCAGCTCTCCGACACGACGCGCGAGCTCCTCGTTGACACGCTCCCGGTCGAGCACCGCGCCTTCGACAACCGATTCGCGACGGCGCTGCCTGTCGAACGCATGGGCGACCACCACGCCCACGAGCGCGAGGCTGATGGTCTGCGCGGCTATGATCGCGAACTCATACACGTTGTGGTACGGGGTGAACACGTGCCCGATCAGGTACGCCATGGAGAGCGCGATCGACACGAACACCGCATCGCGGTACGGCTGCACGAGCGCGGCGAACACGACCAGCAGAACACACACCCCGTAGAAGACGTCGCGCGGCGCCAGGACCCAGGTGAACGTTGCCACGGCGACAAGATCGATCGGCAGGATCCACATCGTGGCACGCGCGACGGTACGCTCCCGACTCCGGGCCGCGAACATGATGAACAACGTGCCGATGGTGGTCAGGATGAGCGCCCAGAGGCACAGGGTGCGCTGGAGCGTCTGCTCGGCGGGGATGTATCCGGTGAAGTAGAGCCCGAACCCGAGCACCAGCACGAAGAGACGCAGCGTGATGTACGCGCGCTCCTCGTCGGTCGTCTCGATTGGCAGGGATTCGGAGGTCACGAGGGCTCCGCTCGAGAGGCATCGGCCCGGTCGGCGAAGCCGCCGTTCGTGGTACAAGTATAGCTGACCCGTCCGATGCCCACGCCACCGCGCGTAGCTGCCCGAGCCGCGAGAAGGAGCCATGGCCGTCGACCCGATAGTGGAGCTCCTGCAGTCAGTGGCCCGCGGTCAGCGCACCGCCGAGGAAGCCGCCCGCCTTCTCGGCGACCTGTCGACGGCGGAGCTCGCCGACGCCGGTCGCGTGGAGGCGCGGGTCGATCACCACCGCTCCGTACGCTGCGGTTTTCCCGAGGTCATCTTCTGCCAGGGCAAGACCGCCGAGCAGGTCACCGCGATCGCGATCGAGATCCTCTCCCGCGCCGACGTGGTGCTCGCAACGCGCGCTTCCGCCGAGCACGCCGACGCGCTCGCCGCCGCCATTCCCGACGCCCGCCGAGACGACCTCGCACGCTTGGTGTGGGTCGATCGGCGGCCTGCGCCGCCGGCGGAGGGCTGCGTCGTGGTGGCGAGCGGTGGCACGGCCGACATCCCGGTCGCCGAGGAGGCCGCCCGAACCGCGGAGCTCATGGGCTGCTCGGTCACCCGGCTCTACGATGTCGGGATCGCAGGCGTCCACCGCGTGCTCTCACACGCCGGGCTGCTACGCGAGGCACGCGTGGTCATCGCCGTGGCCGGCATGGAGGGCGCGCTGCCCTCGCTTGTCGCCGGCCTGGTGGACGTGCCCGTCGTCGCGGTGCCCACGAGCGTCGGCTACGGAGCGAACTTCGGCGGTGTCTCGGCGCTGCTCACCATGCTCAACTCCTGCGCGGGCGGTATCGGCGTCGTCAACATCGACAACGGGTTCGGTGCGGGACTGCTTGCCGCACGCATCAACCGGCCTGCCTGGGCATCCGCACTCGATGCTGACGCCGACCGTGCAGCGCGCGAGGACGCGGACGCCGAGCGGTGATCGGCTATCTGAACTGTTCGACGGGCGTCTCGGGGGACAAGTTCCTCGGGGCGCTGCTCGACATCGGCGAGGCCACTGGCCGGTTCACCGCCGGGCACCTGCGCGAGATCGTGACCGGGCTCGCTCCGGAAGCCGTGGTGAACGTCGGCCGCGTCACATCGCACGGTATCTCGGCCGTGAGCGTCACTGTCACACCCGCCGAGCAGCCCGAACACCGCCACTGGCCGGACATCGAAGCGCTCATCGAACGCGCGACCCTGCCAGAGCCCGTCCGCCGCTCGGCGCTGCGCGCGTTCGAGGAGCTCGCGGCGGCCGAGGCGCATGTCCATGGCGTGGAGCTCGAGGCCGTCCACTTCCACGAGGTCGGTGCGATCGACTCGATCGTCGACGTCGTCGGCGTGTGCGCGGGGGTGCACGCGCTCGGGATCGACGCGCTGATCGCGGGACCGGTCGCCGTAGGCGGTGGCACGGTCGCGACCGAGCACGGCCTGCTCCCTGTGCCGGCGCCGGCGACCGCACTGCTGCTGGCCGACGTCCCCATCGTGGGCGGTCCCGTCGAGAGCGAGCTGACGACGCCCACGGGTGCCGCACTGCTCAAGGCGCTCGCCTGCGGCTACGGGCCGATGCCCCAGCTTTCGATCGATCACGTGGGCCTCGGCGCCGGGACGCGCGATATCGGCATGCCGAACGTCTGCCAGCTCGTCGTCGAGGTGCCGGACGCAGGTGCGCACACCAGCGACCTCGAGCCCGTCGCCCTGCTCGAGACCAACATCGATCACCTCCCCGCCGAGGAACTGGCGTTCGCCGCCGAGGAACTGCTGCGCGAGGGTGCTCTCGACGTGTGGCAGACGCCGATCGTCATGAAGAAGGGCCGCTCGGCGGTGATGCTCTCGGTGCTTGCTACGGCACCGGAGGCTGAGCGCTTCGCAGCCCGCATCATCGAACTGACCGGCACGCTCGGCGTGCGGCGCGAACTGCTCGAGCGGACCGTCGCCGCCCGGGAAACGAGCACCGTCCAGACACCGTGGGGACCCGCGCGCGCGAAGACGGGTGCCGGGCGCACGCGTCCGGAACACGACGACGTCGCACGGATCGCTCGAGAACACGGCTTGCCGTACCGTGCGGTCGCGGCCGAGATCGAGCGACTTGCGCGCGACGCAGACGTGCTCGGCGGGTAGCTTGCGTCCGGTGCCGGTCTCGCGTTCTTGGCGGAGTTGACGCATGTCAAAGCCTGATGATCAGGTAGCTTCATACTGAGGGACGATCGGGTGCGGAATCCCACGTCATCCACTGTGAAAGGCGCGCTTGTGCGACACTTCCTCTCCGGCTTCACCGATCCGGTTCGGCGCCCGCGCTTCATCATCTGGCTGGGCATCGCGACCATGATCCTCGTGATCCTGTGGTGCTTCGGCCTCGTCGGGACCTCCTTCAACTGGTTCTGCGAGGAGCCCTGCCACATCGTCCACTACGACAACACGATGACCTTCAACGCCGGGTCGCACTCTGAGATCATGTGCGTCGCGTGTCACGAGCCGGTCAACGCAAGCCCGCTCACGTACACGTTCATGAAGATCTACGTGCTCCCCGACCTCTGGTCCACGGCCACCCGGACCTTCCAGATGCCGCTCAACCCCTACAGCGAAGTCGCCGTGAAGATGCCCACCGAGCAGTGCACGCAGTGCCACAACCTGGACACGCGCGCCATCACACCCAGCTCGGGCATGATCATCGACCACGGTGTCCATGCGAAGAACGACATCCGGTGCACCCTGTGCCACAACCGCGTCGCTCACCCCGAGGAGGACGTCACGTACGTACTGCCGGGCGACAAGAAGCACGAGAACTGGATGACGATGGACGCCTGCTTCCGCTGCCACGGCCTGCAGACCGACGCGAAAGCGCCTGGCGACTGCTCGGAATGCCACCCGCCCGGATTCGACCTCGTCCCCGCGTCCCACGAGGCGACCGGCTGGTACACGCTCTACGGCGAATCGGCCGGCCACGCCAAGGCGGCCAAAGCCGAGAGCACCTCGGTCGAGGCCGCGCTCGCGCACAAGGAGCCCACCGAGGAGCGGGTCGAGGGCGAAGAACCCGCGCTGCAGGCCGCAGCGACCGTCAACAGCTGCTACACCTGCCACAAGGCGACATTCTGCTCGGAGTGCCACGGCGGACTGCCGATGCCGCACCCCGCCGAGTTCAAGAAGGCCCACGGCGCGCAGGGCTATGAGAACCCGGCAACGTGCGCGAAGTGCCACGCTCGCAGCGCAGCCGAGGCGCAGGGCTACGGCTTCTGTAACGCGTGCCACCACCCCGCATCCACCCCCGACGGAGAGTGGCTGTCGCAGCACCCTGACGCCGTCGTCGAAGAGGGCGCGAGCGCCTGCTTCGAGTGCCACGACGAACTGCAATGCAGCTACTGCCACGTCAACGGCGTGACGGCGGGACGTGCTCAGCTGAAGAAGGAGTTCGCACAGTAGACCAGGGCACCGGCGGCGCAACGACGCGACTGCGTCATGCGACCACCCATGCCTCGCCCTCGCGCGCGATGAAGCCGTCGCGGGCCAGCTCGTCGAGGATAGCGAGCACGTCGCCGGCGGAGGGTGTGACTCGGCCGGCATCCTGCTCGGCGATGGCGAGGCGCTCGACGAGCTCGTCGGCCGACGCGCCCTGTGCCGCGTCCATCACCGCGCGCAGCAGCCACGCGCGCTTCTGCCGCCGGCTGCCTTCGAAGCGGGACTGGCGCGCGTGGTGCGCGCTGCGCCGCGACGGGTTGGGTAACTCGCGCTTGAGCTGTGCGCCGTAGTCGAGCAGCGCGTAGTACCAGGTCCGAGGCGTCACGCCCTGGCGCGCCGCCTCGCCGACTGCCGCCGAGACCAGCGGTACGATCTCGCGGTCAGGCACGCCATCGCGATCGGCGAACAGCTCGTGCAGGAACACCGCGCGCACGTTCGTCTCGAGGTAGACGCCGGGCAGGTCGAACGCGAACGCCCGGACGCCCGATGCGGTCGCAGGACCGATACCGGGCAGCGAGCGCAGCGCCGACTCGTCGCTCGGCAGCTGCCCGCCGAAGCGCTCGGCGACCTCCTCGGCGGTGCGCTTGAGGGCGATGGCGCGGCGGTTGTAGCCGAGGCCCTGCCACGCACGCAGCACCGGCTCGAGCGGTGCAGCGGCGAGCGCGTCGATGGTGGGGAACTCCTCAAGCCACGCCTCCCACTTCGGGACGACGCGTGGCACCTGTGTCTGCTGCAGCATCACCTCGGACAGCAGCACCGCGTACGGGTCGCGCGTGTTGCGCCAGGGGTGGTCGCGGTACAGTTCGCGGCCGCGCACGACGACGCCAGCCACAAAGCCGCTCAGTCGCGGGTCGCTGACGGGCGTGGTGTGCGGCGGCTTCGGCATGGCCGAGATGCTACTCCTCCGACGCCTCGCCGACGATGACCGGCTCGTGCTCGGCGGGCTGCACGCCCTCCTCGGCGAGCAGCTCCGTGCCGATCTCGGCTGCCGAGTCCAGGTGGGGACGTCCGGCGAGCGGGACCTCGCGCACGAACCACATCGCGACGAACGCGCCGACCATGAGGATGGCGCCAATGAAGTACGTCTCGCCCACGCTGTTGGCCAGCGCGATCTTCACGTCCTGGAAGAAGGGCATGAGCAGCGCCTGGGCCTTGGCGGGGACGGCTGCCGTGAGCGCTTCCACGGCACCGGCGTTGAGCAGCTTCGAGGGCTCGGCGGTCAGCTTCTGCAGCATCGGTGCGACCTCGCCGAACTTCGCCGCATCCCTGGCCACGAGCGCCGTCAGCTCCCGTGCGAACGCCGCGTTCATGACCCCGCCGAGCAACGCGACGCCCACCGTACCGCCGATCGAGCGGAAGAACTGCAACGCACCGGTCACTTCACCGATCCGCGTGGGAAACTGCGACTGCAGCGAGATGGTGAACAGCGGCATCGTGATGCCCACGCCCGCACCGACCGTGATCATCGCAACGATGACCTGCGCGTTGGAGGTGTCGACGCCGAGCCCCGAGAGCAGGAACATGCCGACCGACGCGAGGCCCATGCCGATGAGCCCGAACACCTTGTACCGGCCCGTCCTCGCGATGAGCTGGCCGGTCGCGATCGAGGCGAACACCATGCCGAGCATGAGCGGCATCAGTAGCGCACCGGAGCCCGCGGCGCTGCGTCCCTGTACGACCTGCATGAACAGCGGCAGGAACATGATCGAGCCGAACATGCCCACTCCGGAGAGGAACAGCACCGCCATGCTCGCTGAGAACCCACGGTCGGCGAAGAGACGCACGTCGAGGATGGGCTCGGACGCGTGGAGCTCGCGGAAGGTGAAGATCGCAAGCGCCACGGCAGCGGCGACGAGTAGCCCGATGATGGTCGCGGAGCCCCATGCGTACTCCGAGCCGCCCCAGTTCAGCGCGAGCAGAAGCGGCACGAGGCCGGCGGTCAGTGCAGCAGCGCCCCACCAGTCCACGCGGTGCTGCTGACCCGCCTCCGGCTTGGGCATCGCGACCATGAGCACCGCAAGCGCGAGCACGCCGATAGGCACGTTGATGTAGAAGATCCAGCGCCAGCTCGCCGCGTCGGTGAGCCACCCGCCGAGCTGCGGGCCGAGCACCGATGCGAGCCCGAAGACGCCGCCCATGAGCCCCTGGTAGCGGGCGCGCTCGCGGGGTTCGAACAGATCGCCGATGATCGCCATGCCGTTCGCCATCATCATGCCGCCACCCACGCCCTGGATGCCTCGGAAGACGATCAACTGCAGCATCGCGCTCGACTCGCCCAGCGGTGCGAACAGGGTGTTGAAGATGGGCTCGCCCGCGGCGCCGGACAGCGCCGAACCGACGAGGAACAGCGAGATACCGCCGATGTAGAACCACTTGCGGCCGTAGAGGTCAGACAGCTTGCCGACGATCGGGATCGTGATGGTCGACGTCAGCGAGTAGATCGTGAAGACCCATGCGAGCAGCGCCATGCCGCCCAGGTCTCGGACGATGTTGGCCATCGCCGGGCCGACGATCGTGGCGTCGAGCGCGCCCAGCAGCATCGCCAGCAAGACGCCGGCGAGGATGTACATCTTCCTGCGGTGGGGCATTTCGCGCATGTGCATCGGGGTGTGACTCCTTGATGACGTCTCGGCTTGGCAGAACCGTTCGCCCACGCGGGGAGCGTGTGCCGGAGCGGATCTCGAGGGTGAGGCGGAAGGACTGCGGGCGTGCCTAGGACCGCTCTCCTCGGCCGGCGCTCTCCACGTTGAGCTTGCGCAGAATACCGAGGAACACGGCGCGTTCGACAGGCCCCAGCGGCGCGAGCGTTCGCTCCAGATGCCCTGTGAAGACGGCGCGCGCTTGGTCGAGCATCTCGCGCCCGGCCCCGGTGATGGACACGTCGACGCAGCGGCGATCTTCGTCAGAACGCAGGCGCTCTACGAGCCCGTGGTCCTCCAGGCGGTCGATGATGCCGGTCAGCGACGCCTGCGAGGTCTGCGCGTGCTCGGCCAGAGCGCTCATGCGCTGGGGACCGGCATCGAGTGCCACAAGCACCCAGTACTGCTGACGGTCGAGGTGCGCCTCGCGGCCGCTCTCGCGGATGAGCCCATGCCACAACGTGCGCAGTTCGTGCGCGATGTGCGTGGCCTCGTCGGTAATTCCTTCATCTCGCATATTATTCATGTCATGAAGTATTTCACGGAACCCCGGCCTCGGTCAACCGCGCCGGAGCCTACCCGTGCTTGATGTGGTAGCGGCAACGTGTGTGCTCGGGGCAGTCGGCGGGCACCTCGGCAGACGTGAACGTCCACCCCCTGCCCTCCACCATGCACATGCACTGCACGCGCTTGTCCTCAGGCTTCACGGCCGCGTTGTGTAGGTCGTCGTCGTGGACCGACTCGCGCCACCACGTGCACTTCCCCTTGATGGGTGTGTACCAGCCGGACATGACGCCTGCCTCCGCCGGAGTGCGCCCGCCGCCGGATGCGGCAGCCGCTACGTGGTTTGTTCCCTCGTCCAACACCCCTGGCACACAGCATGGCACATGCGCCCCTGCACCGGTGCCCCACGACACAGGCAGGGCCGGCGCACGCGCGCCGGCCCTGCATTGCGGTGACTGTGTAGAGGGAGGCTACTTGTCGACGAGCGAGCGAAGTGTTGCAGTCATGAGATCGAGGAAGCGTTCGAAGAACTTCTCGAACTTGCCGATCTCGTCGTTGCGCCCGCTGGTGGTGTACTTCGCGTAGAAGTCACCACCCGCCACGCGCATGGAGAGCTCCTCCATGCTGTTGATCATGTAGTTGAGCCGCTTGAAGACCCACAGGTCGAGCATCGCACCGATGACGAGCGTGACGATGAGCAGGGTGAGCCCGATGACGATCATCGTCGAGTAGATGACGCCCTTGGCTTCCTCGGCCTGCGGCGTGATGTCCTCGATCGAGTAGACGACGCCGACCTGCTTGCCGCCCTTGTCGGTGACCGGGAACACCACGTGGGTGCGGCTGTTGCCGTCATCGCTCCACGCGACCTTCCAGAAGTCGCCTTCCTCCATGATGCTCTTGTGGCAGACGGCCGTGCAGCTACCGTTCTCGATGCCGACGATCTTGCCCATCTCAGGCACGTCTGCAGCCGCTGTCTCTTTGAGCTGCATCTTCTCGGTCAGCGCCTCGTCCGTGGTCGCGGTCACCACGTACAGGTCGCGCTCGTCCCAGTTGCTCGGCTTGCCCGCGGCTTCCAGACCCGCCTCGTACGTCTTCTGGTCGATCGCTTCCTTGTCCAGCATCAGGCCGTAGTCGGCACCCGAGATGAGCTTGAGCTGCTCGAGGTACTTCTGCGCGTTCGCAGGCACGGTGACGTCACCGAGCTCATCGGCGGCCAGCGCGTTCACCTCGGTCCACGTCGCGGAGCCCACGGACAGGGACTTCTGCGCCCACACGTCCAGTCCGCCTGACAGCGACTGGTGCAGGTACACGATGACGAAGATCGCGCCCACCACATTGAGCACCACGACGCCGGTCAGAATCTTCGTGCGGATCGACAAGTCTTTCATCGGCTTCCCTCCTCGAGGCGACCCCGCCGCCCACTCCCACTCAGCATTGTACTTCGGTTCATCTGCCCTCAGGCTTTATGGCCAATACGTCGCGGTCGGCACGTCTGACGGGCGCGGATGCCGCGTCGGACTGCTGGCCGGATGACACCCACCGGTCACACACGAACCGGATCGTAGCTGCGACTGCGGATCGAAGCTCCTCAGCCGTATGCCGAGCAGACCGTCGTGGTCCTCGGCCACGTACGGGAACGCGTCGGGCACCACACCATCGGTGGTGCTCACCGAACGAATCAACAGCCGCGGACGCTTCCATGCGTGCGGGATGCGCACGTGGCAGTCGATGCAGGTCTCGCCGTTGCGGCGCTTGTCGGACAGCGGCAGGTCCGGGTGCGACACGTGACGCGAGTGCAACGTCGCGCCACCCGGAGCGGAACTGCCGTCCACACCACCTACGAAGATCGGGTGGCACTTGAAGCACACGACACGCTGCGTGCCCGTCGCCTCGAACTGGCTCGTGGTGCGGGTTGGGTTCGCGTACTCGGTCTGGCTGTATTCGTCGTCGATCGCGATGGGAACCGCCGAGCCGTGCGGACCGTCCATACCCGCCGGCAACATGTGGCAGTCGTCGCAGTCGACCTGGATCTCACGGATCGCATCGGTGGAATCGGTCGAGCCGGCCGGCAGCCCGGGGCCCTTGAGCCAGGTGGTGTCCCCTGTGTTGGGAGGCAGTGCCCACACGTACTCGGTGGCGTCGATGCTGAAAGCGGTGAGCGGGAACCTCTTGTCCTTCGCGCCGCCGGTCAACGAACGCGGCAGTCCGTTGTGACCGCCACCGGTCACCGCGTCGTATGCGGCCTTCCACTCGCCCGCGGGGTCGGCCCAGACCTTGCCCGAGGGCAGCGGATCGTCTGTTGAGACCTCCCTGTGGGGAGACGACACGCCGGAGGCGCTGTCACCGTCACCACCGTTGTGGCACGAATCGCATCGCACGTCGTGGCCGGCGATGGCGCGCTTCACGTCGGCGACCGCGGCGTAGTCGCCCGCGCCGCTCATGTCGGCGTGACAGATCGCGCAACTGCTCGAGCCGCCGCCTTCGAGGACGCCGGCCTGTCGCGCGTTCTCGTGCTCGACTGCGAGGTCGCTGACGTGGCACCCGAAGCAACCCTCGTTGCGCCCGGTGCTGTAGGTTACGCCGTTGACCGTGCCGGTCAGGTTGGCGAGGTGCTTGGCGAAGTGCTGGTCCGAGGAGTAGCCGGCGTGACAGGCGGTGTCAGGATTCGACCCGCCGCAGCTCTTGAGCCCGCTCTCGGTGATGCTGCCGCTGTTCTGGTGACAGCCGCGGGCTGTGCATCCCTGATCGGCGTGGATGACCCTGAGGTCGAGCGTCTTATGGCAACCGCCGCGAACGCACGATCCCGTCTGTCCCGAGCCATCGGCGGCCAACTCGACTCCCCCGTGCGTGCTGCCGATCGCGCCGTGGATCTGGCGCGGGCCGTCGCCCTTGTGACACGCCGAGCAGGCGCTCGTCGTGCTCTTCTCGGGCCAGCTCGACTTCACGAGCTTCGAGGCGGTCGCGTCGGCGTTGTGGCAACGCGCGCAGGTCGTGCCGGAGCCGGTCTTCAGCGAGGAATCCGGCCGCGTGTGCTCCGTGCCGAGCGTCATGCTGTGGCATGCATAGCACGAGGCCGTCACGCCGCTGGCGCTGTCGGTCCACGTGCCGTAGAGCTGCTTTGAGCCCGCGACGTGGTGGGCACTATCGCTGCCGTTCGCGAGGCCGGCGGCGCCGTTGTGCACGCTGCTCGCGATCGAGTACGCACCGGCGGCCGCATGGCAGTCGCGCCCCGAGCCGCAGGTGGTCTTGGCGGGGTCGTACGCGAGATTGCCGTCGGACTGAGCCCATTCATGGCAGCGCAGGCAGTCGCGGTGGATGTTGGTCGTCGTGTTCGGCTCACCGACGGCCATGAGATCGCTCGTCGGGTGACACCCCGCGCCGCTGTCCGAGCAACCCACGCTCGTCACGTCGTGCTTCACGGTGAGGTTGCCCTCGTGCGGGGCGGACAACCCGTCTGCGCCGTGGCATGAGGTGCATGAGGAGCCCGTATTCCGATCCGGCCACCCGGCCTCGACCACGTCGACCGAGACCGCGAGATTGTGGCAGTTGGTGCACACGTTCGCGGCATCGTTCGACCTCGCGGAAGTGGCGAGCGAGTGCTCGTCGGTGAGGCTCGTGCCGTCAGGGGCCATACGGTGGCATTCACCGCAGGGGATCTCGTAGAACGACGTGTCCTGCGCGGGCCCGTTGGTCGTCGGCGAGTGCACATCGGCGTCGCGCTTGTGGCTGTACGCGTCGTTCGCGTACAGCAGGTGGCAGGCGTCGTCCTCAGATCCGCCGCACGTCACCGCGGTCGGCTTCGCGGCCTCTGCGCCGATGACGTGGCAACCCTTCTCGCCACGCGCAGCCGAACCCGCGCACGTTCGCGGCTTGTCCTCGTGGATCGCATGCAGATCGGTGACGTCGTGGCAGCCTGCGCCGGTCGTGCCGCAACCGAGCGGGCTTTCCGCATCAACCTCGGCGACCTGATCGGATGCGTGTTGCGGGGACGAAGATCCCGTCTTGTGGCAATCGTCGCAGCGACGGCCCTTCCAGTCGCTGAGCACCTCGGCGAGACCGTTGGAGCGGACGTCGTTGTGGCACTCACCGCACCCGATGTCCGTGCCGTAGTCACTACCGGCAACCGTCGGCACCTTGGTATGGGCATCGCGAAGGTCGCGCGAGTGGCAGTCTTCGCAGGTGGCAGACGCCCTGCCGTCGGCGGAGATCCGCACCTCGTCGTCCATGGGAGTGCCCATGGCGGTGTGAGTGGTCTCTCGGTAGTGCCCGCGAGGGTACGGATCGGTGAGCTTGGTGACGTCCGGGGCCTGCTTCAGGGAGCCGTCGTGGCACAGCGGGCACTCCTGCTCCGGCGGCATGTGGCACGGGATGCAACCGACACCCTGGTAGTCGTGACACGTCGTGCACTCGCTATCCGGGTGGTAGACGTTGAAGTCGCGGTAGGACTTCTCCTGGCCGTGACAGCCCTTGCCCGAGTTGGTGCAGCCGCTCTCCTTCTCGGGCTTGTAGTCACTCGCCTTGGTGAACTTGTGGACGGTGCCGGTGGGCGGGTTCCACCCGGCGGCGAAGGCGACCGCGGCTATGACCGCGACGACAACGAGGGCGGTTCGCAGCCGCTTGGCGCGCACCACCTTCTGATCCACCACCGACTCGGTGAATGGTGACTGCCAGCCTGTGTTTCCCGGCCCGTCAGGCATTACCGTCACCCGCGCCAGGAATGTCCGGAACGCATCCCGTCAGCCGCTACTCGAGGTTGAGCCCGAAGAGTTCCTTGGCTGCATCTCGCAGCGCCTGGATCTTCTGCGCGTCATCGGGATCGTCGGGCTTCACAAGCGGCATGAGAAACCCGCATCGCATCGCGATCTCCCCGCGCGACTTGTAGATGTCGAGGCCGTTGGACTCGATGTGCTGCTGGACCCTCTGGCAGTAGTCGTATAGCTTGCCCATGCTGCTCCCCTGCGTGCTCGCATGACCCCCGTACCGGCATACGCATCGTCCCGCAGTCATCATACCTGTTGGCGGGACGTTCTACATAAACGTGCGTTAGTAGAATCGGCGTTCTGCCCTGATGCTTTAGCGCGGACTGGGGTATTCCTGCTTATGATGCGTTACAGTGTGCGAGTTCTTCCCACGCACGATCACTTCGAGGAGGCCGTCATGGCACCTGTTTCTGGCGACACCGTCCGCGTTCACTACACAGGCACCCTTGCCGACGGCACGACGTTCGATTCGAGCGAGGGGCGCGAGCCGCTCGAGTTCGTGGTCGGCACGGGTCAGGTCATCCCCGGATTCGACACCGCTGTAGCCGACCTCGCCCCTGGCGAGACGGCCACGGTCACCATCCCCGCCGCCGACGCTTACGGCGAGCACTCCGAACAGGGCCTCCAGAGCTTCCCGCGCGATGCGTTTCCGCCCGACCCGACCCCCGAGGTCGGTTGGGCCGTCGAGCTTGAAGCGCCGGACGGCCAGCGCGTACCGGCGATCGTCGCAGAGGTGACCGACGAGACGCTCACTCTCGACTTCAACCATCCGCTCGCAGGCCAGGACCTGACGTTCGAGATCACCCTGGTCGAGGTCGTCGGAGCGTAGTCCGCACCCGATCGCGCGTCCGCGACTTTCAGGAGCTGCGAACGGCGTCGTGCCGAGCTGGCCCGACGTTCGCAGGCGAGTGGCCTGGATACGGACTGCCGATGAGGAGGCGACGCGTGGGCGCTGGGCGGTATGACGGCCTGACACGCCGAGAACTCATTGCGGCAGTGGGCGCCGGCGTGTTCACGCTGATGGCATCGGGCTGTCTGCCGCGTCCGCCGCTGGTGCACCCGGGAATCCACACCGTGGACTCGCTGAAGGGCGCGCAGATCCGCGTGTACCAGGGCGAACAGCTGAGCTCGATCGCCGATTCACGAGAGAACTCGATCAAGGGACCGCAGTACATCGAGCGCGCGAAGTGGTCACTGACGGTCGACGGCATGGTGGACACGCCCATGACCTACTCGTTCGACCGATTGCTGGCCACGTTCCCCTCCGACAAGCAGGTACGTCGGCTCGAGTGTGTCGAGGGGTGGGGCGTGACACAGCTCTGGGAGGGCATCCGGATCGTCGACGTGCTGGCGAAGAGCGCAGTCCAACCCGCGGCCACAACCGTCATCTTCCATGCGAGCGACGGGTACACGACGTCGTTTCCCGTCGACTACTTCACGCGCGAGCACCTTCTCGTTCACGAGCTCAACGCAGTGGACCTGCCCGCGGAGCGCGGAGGACCGCTTCGGCTCGGCGCTTGGAGCAAGTGGGGCTACAAGTGGATCCGCTGGATCGAGCGCATCGAACTGTCGGACGACAGCGACTATCGAGGCTACTGGGAGAGTCGCGGGTACGACAACGACGCCGAGCTGTCCGAAGCTCCGTAGCGCTCAGAACGATGCTCCTGCGTGCGTGGTGTGCTCGGGAATGACAGTCCGCCGTCACACGCCGAGGACGACCGCGCTCGCCTTGGATGTCGCGGTGACCGGTCATTCCCTCGGCGAGCCTGAGGGGCAATCCCTACCGATCACGTCGTGATTCTGGCATGTGTCTCGCTCTCGGTCTCAGCACCCGCCGAGAGGAGCGCGCCCGTGACGACCCGAGCAGTGCGAGCCGTGTTCGCATCCCAGCCGACGCTTGAGGGCGCGGGGGTGCGGCTGCGCCGGGCCTTCGGGTTCGGGCACGAGCACCTCTTCGATCCATTCCTGATGCTCGATGACTTCCGCTCCGACGATCCTGCCCACTATCGGGCCGGCTTCCCGTGGCATCCTCACCGCGGAATCGAGACCATCACGTATGTCATCGACGGCGAGGTGGAGCACGGGGACTCGCTCGGCAACAAGGGACGCATCGGCGCGGGTGATGTCCAGTGGATGACTGCCGGCAGCGGCGTCGTGCACCAAGAGATGCCCGACGGGGACGCCACGGGCAGGATGGGCGGCTTCCAGTTGTGGACGAACCTCCCGTCCCGCCACAAGATGATCGACCCGCGCTACTGCGGCGTGCCTTCCCGGGAGATTCCGACAGTGACGACGCCGGACGCGAGTGCGCGCGTGATCTGCGGCGAGGTCGACGGGGTGACCGGTCCGGTACGCGACATCGTGGCCGGGCCCGAGTACCTCGACGTCACCGTGCTCCCCGGCCGCGCGTGGACCCACCCGACGACCCCCGGTCACACGGTATTCGCCTACCTGTTCGAGGGCTCAGCGTGCTTCGACGCTGATGGCACTGCGCCGACATGCGCCAAGCATGGAACCGTCGTGCTGCTGGGGGACGGAGATGAAGTCGCGGTGCGTGCCGGCGAGGAGGGCGCGCGCTTCCTGTTTGTCAGCGGTGCCCCGCTCCGCGAGCCGATCGCATGGGGCGGCCCAATCGTCATGAATACCCGAGAGGAGCTCGAAGCGGCGTTCGATGAGTACCGGAAGGGCACCTTCGTGAAGGTGGGACAGCACCGCCAGAGCTGAACCGTACTCCGTGTTCCGTGAACCGAGCGCTAGGTCGTGAGTGCCGAGCCTTCCTCATGCAGCCGGGCCTCCGTCCTGCGAACCCACCAGTCGGCTATCGCGGTGATGATGGCTGCCTGGGCACCCGCCATGATCGCGAAGAGTATCGCCTCGCCGTACTCCTGCGTCGGATACCTCGTGACCAGCGTCGCCACGACGCCGGCAAGCACGATCAGCACCGCGGTAGCGCTGAGCCGCAGTGCATCGAGCCGCCGGTGCTCGCTGCGCTCGGACGCCATGTCGCGGATCGCATCCGAGTCGAGCCGGATGATCGCCACGATGCACACGATCGCGAGTATCGCCACGGCGAAGATGAGCCCCGGAACCTCGCCGATCAGCCTGCCGATCAGCATCGCGATGCCGATGAACCCGAAGATCGCCACGCCCGTGGCGATCGAGCCCAGCACCACGCCCAGCGCGATGCCCGCGATCGACGTCGAGCTGAAGTCGCGTCCGTGCATCTTCCAAGCGATGACCGCGCCGGCGACCACGCCGGCGATGCCGAGAATGCTGCTGAGTCCGGAAACCACCGCCCCCGCGACGCCCGCAGGACCCTCGGGGCCGCTCAGTCCGGGTACGAGCCAGACGACCAGGCCGATCAGGCCCATCGGAATCGCAAAGAGCGCCGCCGAGAACAGAAACGCATCTCCCGCGACCTGAGTGAAGAACCGTTGCTTGCGGGCAGTGCCCTCTCTGGGCATCATCGTTCCCACCTCCCCGCACCTCAGGCGAGCGCATGTCTTGCGCGCGCCAAGCAGGTTGAATGTACCCTCGGCGGCCACGTGCCACAGACCGAATCGGTGGACGCGCACCAGAAACTGGAGGAGCCGCCCCCCTCGGGAGCGGCTCCTCGGCGTGCTTCGTCGGCACGAACCTACTGCTGCTCTGGACCGAGGCCGACCATGATCGAGGTGTCAGGCTCGTCGGCGGCGCGGCTGATGGTGACGCCGGCCTTCTGGCCATCCTTGAGGGCGACGATGCTACCGAACGCCGACTCGGAAGTGGTGCCGTCCATCTTCTGCTCGATCTTCCACCCGGCCTTCTCGAGCTCCGTGAGATACCACTCGTAGACGTCCTTCGCCGCGTCGGGAGTCTTGATGATCACGGTGAAGCTGTCCTGGCCGTTGGTCGTGCCCTTGAGCCCGGAGTCGACCGTGCCTCCCGGGTACTCAGGGAAGTCCGAAGGGAACCCGTCCGGATACGCGCCTTCCGCTGCAGATAGCTGAGTGGTGTTGCCGTCCTTGTCGGTGGTGGTGATCGTTTGATTCTCGGTGTCGACCTTGACGCCGGTGGCCTTCTCGACGGCGGCCTCGGTCGCCTTCTGGGCGACCTGCTGGCAGCCGGAGAGCAGCGAGGCGACGACGGCCAGTACGAGGATCAGAACGAGTGCGGTGGATCGACGCATGGGGACCCCTCCAACTCATCGCGTGCTTCAGAAGATGGGGCATGAAAGCCCTCGACTGTTTGATTCTCCCGCCCCACGCCGAATGCTAACGCTCGCACAGCGGAGCGACAACGCCGCCGGGCGGGACGCGCGGCACTCGACTAGAGTCCGTGCGCATAAGGGGATAGTCCTTACGACGGGCCGCCGGTCGCCAAGGGGCCCCTTCAAGCACGATTGCGGGGAATGTGCGACGCCATGGCGACGGCGCGACGTGTTGGCAACGGGGGGACTGCATGGACGATCGACCCGGCGCAAGCGGCGATGATGCGATGCACTCCGCCGAGAGCCTCGAAGAGGGGCTGCCCGACCTCAGCTACCTGGAATCGCTCGTCAGCGACAGTGGCGGCGTGGTCTGGGAGTTCAACTGGTCCACGGGGGCGTTCACATACGTCAGCGCGTCGGTCGCGGATCTGCTCGGGTATCCGCGAGAGGCGTGGCTCGCCCCAAGGTTCTGGCTCGAGCGGCTGCATCCCGACGATGCGGAATGGGCGCCGCAGTACTGTCAACGGTGCACCGCGGACCGGAAGAACCACCAGTTCAGTTACCGGATGATCCACGCGAACGGATCCGTCGTGTGGGTCAACGAGATCGTGTCGGTCGACGTGGACAAGGGGCTCGAGGGCTGTCTGCGCGGTCTCATGATCGACATCACCGAACAGAAGCGCATCGAAGAGCGGCTCGACGCGAGCGACCAGCACTTCAGGGATATCACGAGCAAGGTAGGACTTCTCGCGGTGCAGCTCGACGCCGCAGGCACGATCACGTGGGCGAATGAGCCCGCGCAGCGTCTGCTCGCGCAGCAGGGCGACCTGATCGGACGGTACTTCATCAGCTTGCTCGAGCCGGACCAGCGGGAGCGTGCAGCCGCAGCGTTCAACGAACGTGTCGGCGCCGGCGGGAGCACCGGCGGGTTCGAGCTTCCCGTGCGAGCGGCCGACGGTTCGCGTCGGATCGTCCGCTGGAACTCGACCAACCTGTACGGCACGCACGGCGCGCTCACGGGCGTGGTGAGCATCGGCGAGGACGTGACCGAGCGAGCGGCTTTCGAGAGGGAGATCGCGCGCAAGGCCGAGGAGTTCGACGCCATCTTCACGCTCTCGCGGGACCTCTTCTTCCGAATGAACGCGGCCGGCTACATCACTGCCTACAGTGCCCCGAACGAACGGGACCTCTACGCGCCTCCGTCCGCATTCCTCCACCGGCGATACACCGAAGCGCTGCCGCCGCATCTGGCCGAGGTGCTTCGCAGCGGCGTCAGCGACTGCCACGCCACGGGTGCGCTCGTGACGCTCACCTACCAGATGCAGATCGGCGACCGTCAGAGTGAGTGGGAGGCCCGCTTCCTGCCGCTGCGAGACGGGGACACCGCGATCATCACCCGCGACATCACCGAGACGGTCGCGGCGCGGCGCGCGCTGACTCAGTCGCGGGACAGGCTTGCCGATCTGCTCGGCGCACTCGACTGCGGCGTCATCCTCGTCGACGGGGCGACTGGCGACCTCAAGCTCGTCAACCGGCCGACGGAGGCCTTGTTCGGCTACGAGCACGACGAGTTGCTCGGCCGGACGACACGCGTGTTGCACGTGTCGGACGAGGCCTACCAGCGCCTGAACGTGAGCATCGCGGACGCACTCCAGGCCGGGGACCTGTACGCGACCGAACTGACGCTGGTTCGCAAGGACGGATCCCGGTTCACCGCCGAGGTATCCGTGCGCTCCCTCAGCGGACCCGGAGGAGACCGGCTCGGCACGATCCGTGATATCAGCTCGCGCAAGGCCGCCGATGAGATCCTGCGGGACTCCGAGCAGCGGATGCGGTCGATCGTGATGTCGGCGCCGTTCGGGATGCTCTTCTTCCGGGTCGAGGACGACAGGCTCCTATTCGCGGGGGCGAACGCGGCCGCGGACCGGCTTCTCGGGACCGCGCACGCCGATCTCGTCGGCAGCGATGCGCACGACGTATTCCCGCTGCTGGAGGAGGAGACGGAGATACTCCAGGCGCTGCGGCGGGTCGCTCGGGAGGGTGGCGCGTGGCATGCGGACACCGCCGCATTCGGCGCCGCACCCGCCGCCGCGACCCGAACGGTCGATGCGTTCCAGGTGCGCGGCGGTGAAGTCGCAGTCGCGTTCACAGAAGCAGGGCGGGATGCGGGCGACTTGGCCGCGAGGCCCTGAGCCGCGCTCATCCACCTGGCCACGCCGAGAAGTGAAACGACCCCGTCCACTTTGGACGAGGCCGTCGAAGATGCTGTGGTGCGGGTGAAAGGAGTTGAACCTTCACGGGGTTGCCCCCACATGGACCTGAACCATGCGCGTCTGCCATTCCGCCACACCCGCGTAGCGCGAGAACGAATGGTACCACAGGGTAGCGGGGCGGTGAATACCGCCGGAACGGGCTGACGCGCAGCCGACTATCGTGCAGAATGTGACAGACCGTGTTGAACCGCACGGTCAGTTCCGAGGAGACATCGCATTGCTGCGAAGGGGGAAGGCATGAGAACGAGGTTGTTCGTACGCTCGATGCTGCTCGTCTGTGCTGTGGGGATGATGCTCGCGTTGCCGATCGTGGCGTCCGCGGCACCGTCGACCGGCGTCACGGGCACCGTCACCGCCGCCGACACGGGGCTACCGCTCGCGGGCGTCCGCATCGACGGGTACTACCGGGTCGGCAACAGCAGCTGGGGCTTCGGCACGTACTACACCGACGCGGACGGCGAGTACGAGGCCTACTTCGACCCCGGTCAGGATGCGACGTTCTTCATCCGCGCCTACGAGCCGACGTCGACCTACAACGGGGACGGGTCGGATGAGATCACGATCACGACCGGTGTCATCAAGCAGGTGGACTTTGTCCTGCAGCGCGATAGCAAGGCGCCGCAGGTAGCCATCTACGCCGAGGACGCGGACAACTACTATTACTACTCCGACGTGGACGCACCTGCGTCCATCGCACGCGATCTCGCTGCGGTTCCCGACGATGTCGTTCGCTGGGCGCTTGTGACCAACAAGAGCGACGACATCTTCTTCCAGGCGGGCGACGAGGACTACGTGAATCGCTACTACTGGAGCTGGACGAACGGATGCGGCCTCGCCTCGCTCGAGCACGCAGTCGACGGAGGGTCGTGGACGACGCGACTTCCAGCGGAGGCTGTGAGCGTGAACTGGTACGACTACGGCAGGCTCATGTACGCGCGGTGGCGCCTCGGGACGACTGCCGACGGTCTCCACACCATCCGCTACCGCGCCACCGACAAGAATGGCAACGTGAGCGAGAGCAAGACCGCCCTCGTGATCATCGACACCAAGGCGCCCAAGACGACCTACAAGTCGTATGGCTCGTATCTGAAGCTCACTGCGAGCGATGCCGTGGCCGGCGTTCTCTCCACGTTCGCTCGATCGAGCAAGCCGACGTTCCGCGCCACGACTCGGATCAGCGTGCCCGAATCGGGTTCCAAGACGGTGTACCTCTACTCGATGGACAAGGCCAACAACGCCGAGAAGATCCAGAAGCTCAAGGTCTCGGCGCCGGCGAAGCTCAGCACGCCTGAGCCGTCGGTCTCCTCCATCGCCAGCGGCAAGAGCTTCAAGGTCACCGGCTCGGTGGCGGGACGCTCCGGCGCCAGCGGCTACCTCAAGCTGTATCGCTGGGATGGCTCCTCGTACAAGTACGTGAGCAAGAAGGCGTTCACCGAGGGTTCGAACGGCAAGTACAGCGTGTCCTACAAGCTCGACGACGGTTCGTACAAGTTCGTCGCGACGTACGGGCACTTCACCTCGACCTGGGCGAACCCGCCGGTCAAGAGCAGCATGTCCGACCGGGTCTACGTCTGGTAGGCACTCCACGCGAAGGTCGCGGCTCATGCCGCGGTTCCAGGGACAGACCCAGGCGGCCCCACCCGATCGGGTGGGGCCGCTTCGCGTATCTGCTGCGGTGCGCCTCGCCGGGTAGTGCAGTCCTCGGCCACTCCGGCGCCTCGGGCTCGAGCCAGTTGGGCCGGCTCTTCTTCACCATCTCGTGTGCGCCCGTCGGATCGTCCGTCGGCGAAGCATCGCGTGCGGCGTGCCCGCGCTACTCGGACCGACCTTGCATGCGCCGAGCGAGCCGGCGCGCCGTGGTGAACCGGAACCGCACCGCCGGCACGAGCGCGCGGCCCATCCCCGTCACGCCCACGCGGGCCATGCGCATGGGCGTCAAGGTCGCGCCCCACTCGCGGTTCCAGGCGGTATCGCTCATGAGGTTCAGCGTCAGGCGTGTGGGGTTCTCGCAGCAGCGCCTGAAGGTGTTCTCGAAGAGCATCTGACCAGGGGCAACCCTCGCATAGTCCTCGTCATAGCCGACCTTGAACATCTCGAAGTCCGTACCGGCGATGAAGTTGAGCTGACTCGCGATGCATCTGCCTTCTGCATAGAGCGTGTCTATCCAACAGCTGCCCTGCGCCCCGAACACCTCCACGAGTTCGCGATAGAAGGCGACCTTATCAGGGTGGAGCGCGAGGGCGGTGCCCGTGCCGCTCGCGCCTTTCCAGCCGGACGCCTCCACCTTGAGGAACTCCTCGAACTCGCGAGCGAGTTCCGCGGGTTCGTTGGCGATCACGATGCGTACGTCCTCCAGGAGGGCGAGCTTGTTGCGGGCCTTTCGGAGGTTGCCTCGGAAGTTCTTCGACAGTGCCGAGAACACCTCGTCGAACGGCCGCGAACAGTCGAGGGAGCCCCAGCCTGACTGGGCGTACGCGGCGACGCGTGCGGACTCCTCAGCCAGGCCGTCCCACAGAACCGAGGATTCGGGCAGCGGGCCGAGCACGAGCATCGAACGGCGATGCTTCGACCCACGTAGATGCTCGAGAACCGCTGGCAGCAGCGCCGCGCGTGCATCGTCCTCGGGAGCAACGACATCGCCGAGCGGCCACTCGGTCGACCACGGTGTACCCCAGACCCGCAGCGGTACCCCAAGCGCTCGGTCGACACGCGCCTCCAACGGGCACACCGCACGGAGGCTGTCGTCTGTGGCGTCTCGGAGTGCGAAGTAGGTCATGGCATCGGGAGACGTCGCCAGATGCCTCGCATAGGCCGAGTGCGCCTCCCACAGGTGGTGTACTCGCACGTTCGCCATCGCGTCGGTGAGCGATCGCCACTCACTGCTCAACGACTGCAGACCGGCCGTGCCGACGTGCTCTGTGATGCTGAACTCCCCCACGTGCCGGAGCCTCTCCCCTGCTCGGTTGCACCGGAACCGAATCACACGCCGCCCATCATCGCCTCAAGCGGGTGCACAGACAAGCGGTCGTGGGCCGCGACTGCCCGAGGCGTGCGCCACCTCACAATCAATCCACATCGGCGCACTCAACCTGACGCGGGGCGATGCCGATTAACACTTCAGCGCGGCGAGCCGCCGCCTTCCCACCGACCATGACGACCCACAGGGGAGCACATGCTCATCGCAGTCCTCACGAGTTCACACGGCGCAATCGAACGCGACGTCGAGTTCTGCCGAGGGACGTTTGCCGCCGAAGGTCTTGGCGAGTTGAGCCACGAGGATGTACGCGAGTTCGATGCGGCGGGCCAGCTGCATTGGGTCTCGGACGACCTGCGAATCCTCGCGCTCGGCTACTCGCCCGAGGCCAGCGTCGCTGTGATCGACAGCATCCGGCTCGCCGACACGCAGCTCCAGCTCGCGGTCGAGACCGAGGTCGTCTACGTGCCGCCGCACCGCCTCGGCTCCAAGACCGAAGCCGAGCTCAGGCGCATCGTGAGCGACATGAACGGCCGTGGCTGGGTGCTCGTCGAGGACACGCGCATGGGCGCCTCGGGCGGCCACCTCACCTTCCAGCGCGCCGAGCCGCTCGACCCCGCGATCCTGCAGGCGTTGTCCTTCGCAGGCTGACGCCGAGACAGACGACGGCTCCCGGGCGGTCGCCCGGGCGCCCATCGATTCCTGCTAGCGCTTGATCTTGCCGCGCCACGCGTGCATGCCGCCCTTGACGCTGTAGGCGTGCTCGAAGCCGAGCGCCTTGAGCTGCTTCGCTGCAGTCGCGCTGCGACTCCCGCTTGCGCAGATCAGGTACGTCCCGGCGGACGGGTCGAGCTTCGCGGCCTTGTCGCGCAGCGTGCCGAGCGGGATGTTGACGGCACCGGGCACGCGACCGCCCGCGAACTCGCTCGGTTCGCGCACGTCGATGACGACGGGCTTGCCGCGTGCGATCTTCTCGGCGAGTTCGTCGGTCGTGATCGTCTTGACGCCCCATCCGAACATGGGCGGTCCTCCTGTGGATCGGCGCGTGCTGGTAGTCAGTGTGCCCTACTCGGCGGCGGCTGTATCGGGCGCCGTGTAGAAGTCATCGGGGCCGAACGGCGGCGTGGGACCATCGGGCGCGGGACTGCCGGCGCCGTCGCCGCCGGGCTCGTCGCCCTCGGGACCGCCCTCCGGCTCCTCGTCATGCGGCCCGAGGATCCGCTCGCGCGCGCCTTCGAGCAGGTCGTAGGCGACCGGCACGACGATGAGCGTCAGCAGCGTCGACGTGGTCAGGCCGCCGATGACGATGACGGCGAGCGACTGGCTGATGAGCGCACCCTCGGCGAAGCCTGAGGCGAGCGGCGCCAGCGCCATGACCGTGGCGATCGCGGTCATGAGGATCGGGCGCATACGCGTCGAGCCGGCCTCGAGCAGCGCATCCCGGCGGCCCATGCCTGCCCGCTGCTTCTGGCGCACGCGGTCCACGAGCACGACGGCGTTCGTGACGACGATGCCGATGAGCATGAGCGCGCCGATCATCGCCGGGATGTCGAGCGGCAGCCCCGCGACCAGCAGGCCGACAAGCCCGCCGACCACTGCGAGCGGCAGCGAGAACATGATGGCGAGCGGCGCCACGGCCTCGCCGAACGCGATCATGAGCACGAGGTATACGGCGCCGATCGCGATGATCATCGCGATGCCGAGCTGCGAGAACGACTCGTTCATCTGCTCGGCGGTGCCGCCGGTCTCGGTCTTGACGCCCTCAGGGAGGTCGAGCGTGGCGATCTTCTCGTTGACGGACGCGATGACCGACCCCGTGTCGCGCTCGGTGATGCGCCCGCTGACGGCCGCGTACTCGTCGCCGTCTTGCGTCAGCACGGCGATCGGCGAGTCGGTCTCGTTGACGGCCGCGACCTTCGAGAGCTTGATGGACGTGCCGAGCGGGGTGTCGAGCTTGAGGTTGCGCATCTCCTCGGCCTGCTTGACCGGGTCGAGCGAGAGCACGTAGTACACGTCAGTCGGCTGGCCTGCGATCTTGATGGAGCCCGCCTTCTGGTCGGCAACGTAGCCGCGGACCGTGCCGGCGATCATCGCGGCGTTCATGCCGTACTTCGCCGCCTTCGCCTGGTCGACGTCGACCACAAGCTGCTTGCGTGCGACGCCGAGGTTGCTCTTCACGTTCGCGAGACCCGGGTGGTCGGCGAGCGCCTCCTCGATCGTGTCCGAGGCGGTCTGGATGTCAGCGAGGGTGTCGCCGGTGACGATCAGCTCGAGCGAAGCGTTGGTCCCCGACGCGTCGACCTTGTCGAAGACGATCTCGGTACCCGAGGCGCTCAGGCTCTTGGTGTTATCGCGCAGGGAAGTGAGGACAGCATCCATATCGGCCTCGCCGTTGAGGCGGATGTAGAGCGACGCGGTGTTGGTGCCGCCCAGTCCACCGGACATGCTCACCGAGGTGCTGCTGCCGCCGATCGCGGACTGGTAGAACTCGACGTCCTTCTCGGCGGACAGGGCCTGCTCGATACCGGCGACGGTCTTGTCGACCTCGGCAGCCTTGGTGCCCTCGGGCGCCGTGACCTGGACCTGGATGTACTTCTCCTTGGCCGCGGGCACGAAGCCGGTGCCGATGAGCGGCACGAGCGCGAGCGAGCCCACGAGCATCGCGACCGCGACGAGCACGACGATGCCGCGGTGCCCGAGCGACCAGGTCAGCCCGCGACGGTAGAACGCCATCGGCTTGGACTCGCCGGCGTGCTCCTTGGGCAGCTTTCCCTTGAGCAGGAACCACTTCGCCATGAGCGGCACCACGGTGACCGCCACGAGCAGCGAGGCGAGCAGCGCGAGCGCGACGGTGATCGCGAAGGGCAGGAAGATCTTGCCGATGACGCCGGTGACCATGCCCAGCGGCAGGAACACCGCGACCGTGGTCAGCGTCGAGGTCGTGATCGCCGAGGCGACCTCACTGGTCGCCTTTCGCACGAGCTCGGCGTTGGGAGTCTCCCCGCGCTGGAGGTGCCGGAAGATGTTCTCGATGACGACGATCGAGTCATCGACGACGCGCCCGATGGCGACGGTCAGGCCGCCGAGGGTCATGACGTTGAGGGTGACGTTGGTCTGCTTGAGGAAGACCATCGCGATGAGGATCGAGAGCGGGATCGACACCGCCGCGATGATCGTCGCGCGCCAGTTGCGCAGGAACAACAGGATGACGATGACCGCGAAGATCGCGCCGAGGAGGCCCTCGCGCAGCATGCCGTTGACCGACGCGTTGATTCCCTTGCTCGCGTCGTAGACGGTCTCGACGGTCGCACCGCTGCCGGGGAAGCCCGACGACAGGTCCTCGAGCGTCTTCGCGACGTCCGTCGAGATGTCGACCGTGTTCGAATCCTGGGTCTTCACGATGTCGATGAGCACGGCGTTCTTGCTGTTCGCGCGGCTGCCTACGCTGCCGTCGAGCGGCGCGTAGGTGACCTTCGCCACATCGCCCAAGCGCACCATCTTGATCGAAGGCTTGGGGGTCGACGACTTCGACGAACTCGACGAGCCCGAACCGCCCGAAGGAGCCGACATGCTCATCCCGCCCGATGACATGCCGCTCGACGCGCTCGCCTGCGCCTTCATCTTGTTCTGAGATGCGGTGACCTGCTTCTGCAGGCTGGCTGCGGTCGCCTTGAGCTTCGGGAGCGCCTGCGTCTCGATCTGGTTGATCTGCTCCTGCACCGCGTCGTACTCGGGCGTGCCGGTGGGCATCTGCGAGGCGGCGGCCTTGAGTTGCGGCAGCGTGTCGTACTTCAGCGAGTACATCTGCGCTTCGACCTGCTGGATACCGTTGATGAGGCCGGCCTGCATCGCGACCTCGCCGGTCGCCGAGCCGAGCTGTCCCATCCCCTGCCCCACTGCCGAGAAGCCCTGCCCCATTCCCGCCCCGAGGGCGCCAATGCCCTCGCCAAGCGCGCCCATTCCCTTGCCGATCTCGGCGAACGCGTCGCCCATGATCTCGTTCTGGTTGGGATAGACGGCGATCTTGAAGTCCTTGACGTCCTCGACGCTCTCGATGGAGCCACCCACGCGGATCGGCTCGGTGCTGCCGCCGAGGTCGACGGTGCCTACCGGGAACGACAGGTTCGCTGCCTTGAGCTGGTCCATCACGCCGGAGGCGGTAAGCCCCTTCTTCTTGAGCTTCTTGGCGTCGAGCTCGATCTTGACCACGGCTGGCGAGTCCGCGGCGATCTTCGCCTCGCCCACACCCTGCACGCCCTGGAGCGCGGGGATGACGCGGTCACGCACATCGGCGCGCAGCGCGGCGGTGTCGGTCTCCTCCTCAGCGATGATGGCGAGCTTCATGATCGGTGCCGAGCCGAAGCTGATGCGGCTGACGGTGGGCTCGATGGTGTTCTCCGGGAGCTCGACGGTGGAGAGCACCTTGTTGACGTTGCGCTCGGCCTCGTCCATGTCCTGCGAGAAGCTGAACGAGGTGATGACGATCGAGACGGAGTCGTTGGACTGCGCGCTGACTTCCTCGATGCCCTCGACACCGCGCAGCGCCTTCTCGAGCGGCTTGGTCACCTGGTCGTAGACGTCACCGGGAGCAGCGCCCGGGTAGGGGGTGACGACCGCGACGATCGGGATGGCGATGTCGGGCATCGTCTCCTTCTTGAGTTGCAGCGCCGACCACAGGCCGCCGGCCGTGACGAGCACGACGAGTAGCACGACGGCAGCCGCGTTCTTGAGCGAGAAGCGGGTTATGCGATCCACTGATGGGTTCCGTTCTTCCTTGTCGGCGGGGTTGCCGAGCGGTGACCTATATCTGGTTCGAGGTCATGGCCTCGATGAGCTTGTTCTGGATCGAGATGAGGCTGCGTATCTCATCCGCCGAGAGAACCGACAGGTACCGCCGCATGATCTGACGGCGGATCTCCTCAGCTGAGTGGAGGGCGTCGAGCCCCGTGGGCGTCATCGTCACGAGGGTGACGCGCCGGTCCGTCGCATCGACGGAGCGCTCCACGTACCCGTCGCGCTCGAGCGAGGCGACCGCGGCCGATGCCGCCGGCGGTTTGATCGCGAGCACCGCCGCCACCTCACTCATCTTCACGGCGCCGTGCGACTCGATCATGCGCAGCAGCATCGCCTGCGGCATCGTCAGCATGCCGGAGCAGGCATCGGGACTGCCGTGGCGCGCAGACATGATCCGGCCCATGCGCAAGATGACGTCGTCGAGCTCGTCGAGCAGGACGTCGTCGGGGCCGGGCACTGCAGGGTTTGGTTCGTTCATCGAAATATTCATGCGTCGAACCATAGCGAGGGGCGTGCCAGCGGTCAACCCGTCATCAAGGGACGTTGGCGGACCGCACAGGGTACGGCCGCCCGGGGCAGCTCCGCGCCGGAATCACGACGCCTACTCGAACACGCGAGTGACCTCGCGCCACACGCTCCCGCCGGCCTCCCTGACCTGCGCGATCGCCTTGCGCGACCCGCGCCTCGCGAGCCGGGCGCGCGCACCAAGATACCGCCGCAGCCGCTTCACGTCCTCGCCGCCGACCCGCGCGAGCGCGCGCTCGAAACGCTCGGGGCTGATGCCCTCCTCGCCGAGCTGCCACAGCGCGTCGCGCGTCTCGGAAGACATCGCCGCAAGCGTCTCGCGCAGCTCGCCGAGCTGGTCGCGCAGCGTGTCGACCGCCACCAGCGAGCGCGAGCGGTCCTTCTCGGCGAACGCGCCGAACTCGTAGTCGAAGGGGACGTTGTAGATCTTCTGGCGCGCGACGACGTGCAGCTCGCAGTAGACGTACTTGAAGGCGAGCTGCAGGATGCCTTCCTTCTCGATGCGGCGCATCGAGGTCCGGACGGGCGCGCAGCGCAGGATGCGGAACTTGCCGAGCTGCGATGCTCGCTGCGCGTAGTCGTGGTCCTCGGCGAGGAGGACTTCCTCGTCGAAGCCGTTGATGGCGTCGTGGGTGGCCTTGGTGGTGAGCATGCAGAAGCCCGGCGCATGCGGCGAGACGTACTGCATCGCCTCGAGGTAGAAGTTGGCGACGTCGCAGGCGAAGAGGTTGCCGGGTTCGCGCTCGAGCGGCTCGATGCGCGCGCCGGCGATCGTGAGCTCGCGCTCGAAGAACTCGGCGACCGCGGACTCGATGAAGTCGCCGTCGAGGTCGACGTCGGCATCGAGGAACAGCAGCAGCTCCGTGGTCGCAACCGCCGCGCCCGCATTGCGGCCGACTGCCGGCATGCCGCCATCGACCACGATCGCGCCGGCTGCGCGCGCGATCTCGCGCGTGGCGTCGGTGGAGTGCGCGTCGGCCACGACGACCGCGTCGGGCGGCGTGGTCTGCTCGGCGAGCTGGGTGAGCAGGCGTGGGAGGCCCTCGGCCTCGTTGAGCGCGGGGATGACTACGGTGAGCGAGTGCAGCATGGGGCTCCTCGGCGAGGACGGGTGTTGCCGCCAGTCTCGCACACCGGAGGGGGCAGGTCAGTACGCCGGCGACACGCTGGGCTAGAATCCCCTTGGAGGCGGACTTCGCCGCCTCCAAGCGAGCGCTTCGAGCGGACTGAAGCCGCTCAAGCGCTCGTGGAGCGGGGTCCGGGTTCGCAGAGGGGCGACGGGGGGAGGCAGCGATGGAGCAGCAGCTCATTCTCGACCGCTACCGGCCCCTCGAGGAGCTCGGCGTCGGCGGCTACGGTACGGTCACGCTCGCGTGGGACACGCGCATGCAGCGCCGCGTCGCCATCAAGCGGATGGCGCTCCCCGTCGATTCGCGCGGAAACCCGGTCCACAACCCCCCGGGCCTCGCCGAGGCGCGCACCGCTGCGATGCTCAACCACCCCGCCATCGTCACCGTCTTCGACTTCGAGACCGACGCCGACGAGGCGTTCATCATCATGGAGCACATCGACGGCGCGAGCCTCGAGCGCGTTCTCGACGATCTGGGCGACGCGCTCGACCTCGACGAGACGGCGGCGGTCTTCTCGGCGGTGGCGGATGCGCTCGACTTCGCGCACGACAACGGCGTCCTGCACCTCGACGTCAAGCCCGCGAACATCCTCGTGAACCGCGATGGGCGCGTGAAGGTCGCTGACTTCGGCATGGCCGCGCTCTCGACCGCGATGGGGCACGGGCACAGCGTCGGCGGCACGATCGGCTACATGCCGCTCGAGCAGCTCGAGGGCATGCGCGTCTCCGAGGCGACCGACGAATGGGCGCTTGCGGCGGTCACCTACGAGTGCCTCACCGCCGAGAACCCCTTCGACGACGACACGATCGAGGCAGCGATCATCCGCCTCGAGACGCTGGACCCGCCGCTGCCGACCGAGCTGGTGCCGGCGCTGCCGGCGGCCGTCGACGACGTGCTGCTGGCGGCGCTCGGACTGCGCCCGGCCGACCGCTACGAGAGCGTCGCCGACTTCGCCGACGCGCTCGAACCGCACCTGGGCGACGCGGCCGCCGGGCGCGCCTCGCTCGCGGAGCTCGTCGCCGCGCACACCGCCGACGACCCGG
>CAZFRE010000001.1:0-663358 GCA_964521195.1 uncultured Eubacteriales bacterium | reverse complement strand
GCCGGGGCTTCTTCTGCAGGTACTGTCATTTTCATCCCTGCTGAAAGCGGTTTACAACCCGAAGGCCTTCATCCCGCACGCGGCGTTGCTGCGTCAGGCTTTCGCCCATTGCGCAAAATTCCCCACTGCTGCCTCCCGTAGGAGTCTGGGCCGTGTCTCAGTCCCAGTGTGGCCGATCAGCCTCTCAGCTCGGCTACCCATCGTCGCCTTGGTGAGCCGTTACCTTACCAACAAGCTAATGGGCCGCGGGCTCATCCCTCACCGCCGGAACTTTCCCGGATCGACCATGCGGTCATTCCGGAGTATTCGGTATTAGCTCAAGTTTCCCTGAGTTATCCCGAAGTGAGGGGCAGATTGCCCACGTGTTACTCACCCGTTCGCCACTCTATACACCCCCGAAGGGGCTTTAATCGTTCGACTTGCATGTGTTAAGCACGCCGCCAGCGTTCATCCTGAGCCAGGATCAAACTCTCCGTGGAATATGTTCACGAGCCGAAGCTCGCGATTCACGAAGTGCGATCCGGTTCTATCCGGAGTGATCCACCTACATCGGTAAGGAGGCCGATGCGGTTTGGATCCTTACTCTGTCTGCCGGTTTGGTCTGTTGATGGACCCTCTCGACAAGACGGGGTTAGTGTTGGTTCGCTTTGCGAACCTTTACTGGCTTGTCACAGTATCCGGTTTTCAAGGTTCAAGCTGCAGCGGATTTCCCACATATCCTGCGGTTTTGCCCGCTGCGTGCCGCCTCACGTTGTTTCGGCGGCGAGGAGATACATTACGCATTCGCCTCGACCGTGTCAACAGCTTCTCGGAACATTTTTTCGACCGTCTCCGGGCGGTGTTCCTGGCGCCTGATCGGAGACTAGAAACGCCCTCCGATTCTCTCGGAAGGCGTCCGCAGGACAGCATGTCGGCCGCGTCAACGCGGCTCCCTTGCTCCTATGTGATCGTCTCCGAACGGCTTTCCGTTTTCAACACGCGCTCCGGTCTGCTGTTGGGCTCCGGCGGTGCGGCAACGAAGATTACCACCCATGTTCGATGTGCGCAAGAGGTTCTTCGTGCCCCTCTTAGATACCCCGCCCACGCGCTGCCGAGACGCGCCTGCCGCGCCGGTACCTGGCGGGTCGAGGCGACGGTCTCGTAAGCACGGTCGCCGACCGCGGATCAGCGTGCGATAGCTCGGGCGAAGCGTCGCTTCCCGACCTGGAGTAGTTGTCCTTCGACGCGCGCACGCGCGTAGTTATATACGCGCGCTTCGAGCGGGTCGCCATTCAGCCTGACGCCGCCCTGGTCGATCATGCGACGTCCCTCGCCCGCCGAGGCGACCAGGCCCAGCGCGTGCAACAGCCCGGGCACATACACGTCGTCACCCAGATCGACCTCGATCTCCGGCACGTCAGCCGGAGCCTGGTGCTGCTTGAAGACGCGATCGAACGCATCCTCGGCCGCTGAAGCCTCGTGTGCGTTGTGATAGAGCGTGACGATCTCGCGGCCCAAGCGACGTTTCACCTCGTTGGGATGCGCCGCTCCGGATGCGAGCGCGAGTTCAAGCTCCGCGATCTCGTCGACGTCGACAGAAGTGCAGAGCCGGTAGTACTTGATCATGAGCTCATCGGGAATCGACATGACCTTGCCGAACATGTCGGCCGGCTCATCGGTGAGCCCAATGTAGTTGCCGTAGCTCTTGCTCATCTTCTGGACGCCATCGGTCCCTTCAAGCAGCGGCAACGTGAGTGCGCACTGCGGTTCCGTCCCCAGCTTCTCCATGAGCTCGCGGCCGGCCAGCAGATTGAACAGCTGATCCGTCCCGCCCAGCTCCACATCGGCCTCGATCGCTACGGAGTCGTACGCCTGCGCCATCGGATACAGGAACTCGTGAAGCGAGATGGACTGCTGCGATGCGTACCGGTTGGCGAAGTCGTCGCGTTCGAGGATTCGCGCGACCGTGAACTGGCTCGTGAGCTTGAGCAGGTCGGCGAACCCGAGCTCGCCGAGCCAATCGGAATTGCGTCGCAGCTCGGTCTTGTCGGGATCGAGGATCTTGAACGCCTGCTCGACGTAGGTGGCTGCATTGGCGTCTATCTGCTCACGAGTCAGCGGCGGGCGCGTGGAGTTGCGCCCCGACGGATCGCCGATCAGTGCCGTGAAGTCGCCGATGATGAGGACCACGGTGTGTCCGAGCTCCTGGAACTGACGGAGCTTGCGCAGGGGCACCGCATGCCCGAGGTGCAGGTCCGGAGCGGTGGGATCCACTCCCAGCTTGATTCGCAGCGGTACGCCGCGTGCGAGCTTCTTCCCCATGTCCGCCTCGGGCACGAGCGCGGCGATGCCACTCGTGATGATGTGGAGTTGCTCGTCGGCGGATTGCACGTGATGCGGCCTCCTCGGCGCGAAACGAGCGGGTTACGGTTGCCCGACCAAGGCGTCCGCCCACCTCGTTTGGCTGGCATTTTGCGTGTCATACTAGCAGAACCTGAAGGGGCGACCGCCTCGATCCCACCCGAACACCTGCACGTGCCGACGCCGAGCGAACACTGCGTCCGCGCGCCCTGCACGACACGAAGGACCACGGCAGCGAATGAGTGCACAGCGTTCCACCTCCGGCCCGCGCAAGAGTGGGCGACAGCAACCGAAGACCCGCCCGCGCACCACTACGCGTGGCTCCCGTTCAGCCAGTGGCGCAGGACAGGGCCGCCCCAGGCCCGCGACCAAGACCCCGAGCGGGCGGCGGCGAGGATCGGCGTGGCGTACGCTGGGTCTCATTCTGCTGGCCGTCCTCGTTGCGGGCCTCATCACCGCCGGGATCGTCTACGCGTCGCTGTCGGCATCGCTTCCCGACCCGAACGCCGCAGCGGCTCGCGGACGCGATCAGAGCTCTGTGATCACCGACCGTCAAGGCCGGGTGCTAGCGCGCCTCTTTGCCGAGGAGAACCGGCGAGACGTACCGCTCGCCAAGATCCCCAAGGAGCTGCAACAGGCGGTCATCGCCACCGAGGACCAGCGCTTCTACGAGCACGCAGGCGTCGATCCGCTCGGCATCGCGCGCGCGGTCATCACTGACGTGATCCTGCGACGTAAGGCACAGGGCGGCTCCACCATCACGCAGCAATACGTCAAGCAGGCGTTCGTGGGCGACGAGCGCACGATCACGCGCAAGGTGAAGGAAGCGATGCTCGCCCAACGCGTGGAGAAGCGCTATTCCAAGGATCAGATCCTCGAGCTGTACCTCAATACGATCTACTTCGGGCACGGGGCGTATGGCGTCGAGTCCGCTTCACGCGTCTACTTCGGCAAGTCCGTCTCGAAGCTGACGCTGGCGGAGGCCGCGATGATCGCCGGCGTCATCAAGTCACCAGGACGGTACTCTCCGTATCTCGACCCCGCTGCGGCCAAGGCGCGAAGGGCAACGGTGCTCGCGCAGATGCGCGACGAGAACTACATCTCGAGCCAGCAAGCCGCCGAAGCCTCTGCGACCAAGATCGCCCTGGCCGGGTTGAAGAGCGCCCCCGCCCTCGCGCCGTACTTCGTCGAGTGGGTCAAAGCCGATCTGGCGGAACGCTTCGGGCAGGACGAGTTGTACCGCGGCGGACTCGTCGTGAAGACCACGCTCGACCTCGATGCGCAGAAGGCCGCCGAGAAGGCGATATCGTCCACGCTCAACCGCAAGGGCGACCCCTCTGCGGCGCTCGTCGCCGTCAAGCCGGGCACCGGCGAAGTGGTCGCCATGGTCGGCGGCCGGGACTTCTCGAAGCAGCAGTTCAACGCCGCGGTTCAGGGCAACGGGCGGCAGCCGGGCTCGTCGTTCAAGCCCTTCGTACTGGTCACGGCACTCGCCGAGGGCGTCAGCCCGGAGCAGACGTTCAAGTCGGGCCCGGCGAAGCTCAGCGTCGGCGACCAGGTCTGGAGTGTGACCGGCTCACACAACGGTCAGGGCACGATGCGACTCCGGCCGGCGACCGAGCAGTCCGTCAACTCGGTGTTCGCCAGACTCATCCTCGACGTAGGTGCGGACAAGGTCGTCGACACCGCCGAGAAGCTCGGGCTCCACGCCGGTATCAAGCCGGTGCCCGCCATCGCACTGGGTGGCCTGGAGGGCGGCGTCACACCCCTCGAGATGGCCGAAGCATACGCGACGCTCGCGGCCAATGGCACGCACGCCGAGCCCTTCGGCATCAGCCAGGTGAAGGACGCCGAAGGCAACGTGGTGTTCTCGGCGAAGCGCGAGACCGACGAAGCGATCGACCCTGCCATCGCGTACCTCACGACCGACATCCTCAAGGGTGTGATCAAGCGCGGAACCGGTACTGCAGCCGCGATCGGACGACCTGCGGCGGGCAAGACCGGGACCACGCAGCAGTACCGCGACGCGTGGTTCGTGGGCTACACCCCGGCGCTGGCCACTGCGGTGTGGATGGGCTACCCGGCGGCGCAGACCGAGATGACCAGTGTCCACGGGATCCCCGTCACGGGCGGCTCATTCCCCGCGCAGATGTGGGCGAAGTTCATGAAGGCGGCCCTCGCCGACACCCCGGCCAAGGACTTCACACGCCCGACCGGTCTGAGTCGCAAGCGGGTCTGCCTCGACACCGGACTGTCTGCGACCGAGTACTGCCCGAGGACCGGCTCCGGCTTGTTCCTGAGTGACATGCAGCTCAAATCGTGCACCAAACACAAGGAGCCCAAGAAGGTGAAGGTCCCGGACCTGGTTGGCATGACCAAGGAAGCCGCGCTTGCGGCCCTGGACAAGCTCAAGATCGCCGCCAAGGTCGTCGAGAAGAACGTGTCGGGCGTGGCGGTGGGCGTGGTGGCGGAGCAGACGCCTGACGCGGGAAGCGTCGCGACCAGCCAGACCGTCGTCACCCTCACGGTGAGCAACGGCGGCGTGGCAAGCGAGCCGCCAGCGGCCGAGTTCGAGATGCCGGCGACGGCCAAGCCGGGCGAGAAGATCGATCTGGACGCATCGGCCTCGACCGACGACGGCGAGATCGTGAAGTGGTACTGGGAGTTCGGTGACGGCGCCACGGCGAAGAGCAAGAAGACCGCGCACGCCTGGGAAGAACCCGGTGACTACGAGGTGACGCTCTGGGTCACTGACGACACGGGCCAACAGGCGTCGGTGACGAAGCGGATCGAGATCAAGTAGCCCGACCGCGGGCGGTAGCTACTGCACACCCCTGAAGTAGTGTCCGGACGTGGTCCCCACCCGGGGTCGCTCGGGCAACGCCTTGCCGGCGGCGACCGCCTCAAGCGCACGCGTCGCGCGAGTGACGGCCTCCGCCGCGCTCGTGGCGTCTTCCGTGTGCACATCGAGACGTATCGCAGTCACCCCCGCGTCGACGATCTCCGCGAGCGTGGAGAGCAGGTCGAGACGGACGGAGTTGTACAGGTGCGTCCTGCCCGTGACATCGGTCCGCACGGGGAACTCGTAGCCCTTGCGGTCCCGCAGCGAGCGACCCTCACGCCGCCTCTCGCACGCGCCGCACCTCCGATCACAGTCCCCCTCGGCCATCAGGACGCAGTGCTCGGTCACCATCACCTCTTGGCGACCCCAGACCGACACGCCCACGGGTACGGGCGCCTCCGAGCAGACCGCCGCGATCTGCGTTCCGGAGAGTTCGGGCGACAGCCACACGAGGCCGGCGCCCAGCTCGGCCAGCTGCGCTACCGCGTGGGCGTTGAGCGCATTGAGCGACCAGTGTGCCTCGACCTTCGAGCCGTGCTCGGCGGCCTGTGCCAGCGCGCCGAGGTTGCCCGCCGCGATCGTGCGTCCCGCTGCAACGAACCGTAGAGCCGCGGCTGCCTCACGATCGTGGAGAACCCGCGGCACGAGTGGGACCACGCCAGGCGGGAGATCGGACGCGGAGAGCATATGAGCGGGCACGTGCACGCGATGCGCGCCCGCCTGCAGGCACGCGCGAGCGACATCGAGGTCGTCGGCCTCGGCCACGATCGCGGGCATCCCACGGACCGTCGCCCGGCGCCCGGGTCCCGGGACCTTGGGGCCCACGCGCACTCGCCCGCCCCACGGAGCGAGGACGGCACGCTCGTACGCCTCCAGCGCCTCGCGACGAGCACGATGTAGCGCCGAGAACCCCACCCCTACCCCGGGTGACAGCTCCAGTTCGAACGCGCCGATGCGGTAGGGGGTGCCGCCCAGCCGCCCGATGTGCTCGGCGGTCTCCTCCGCGGTGATGGCCTTGGTCCGTGCGGGCTCGACAACCGGCCCCTCCGCGCGCCCGACGCGGCCACGAGTGTCGCGCACCTCGACCTGCAGTGGCCGGTCGCTCACGAGGCGCACCGCGAAGTCCAGCTCCACGGGGGCCGCTTCGTCACGGTGCTCGAACGTGCGCCGCGCCGCAGATGCCAGCGCCGCGTTGCGCACGCGGAACACCCGGTCGCCCGCGCTCGCGGAGCGCTCGGTTCCCACCGTCGCCTTCACTCCCGACGGGGCTGAGGAGTGCTCGGCCCCGCCGAACTCCAACGCGCCAGCGCGCTGCGCGAAGCGCCCCGAAGACGTCCAGAACTCCACAGTGTCCTCGGCATCCAACTGCGATTCGAGTGCGACGGTGGCCGTATTCGCACTTGCGGCGACCACCCGGCCCACGAATACACCGCGGTTGTTGGGACGGCTGTAGCTCATCATGTCGTTCCCGCGCTCGCCGAGGAGGTATGCCTCCGTGAACCCGCGGGAGAACGACTCGGACAGAACCGCCATCTCGCCGTCACGCACCGCGTAGTCGTCAGGGCCGGAGAGCGCCCGGTCGAGCGCGGCACGGTAGACCCCTGTCACGAGCGCGACGTACTCCGGGTTCTTCATCCGCCCCTCGAGCTTGAGCGCCGCCACACCTGCCTCGACCAGTTGCGGCAGTACGGTGATCGCAGCGAGGTCCTTGGGAGACAGAAGGTGAGCGCCGGGCGTCGCCTTCTCGGCGCCTTCGGCATCGACGAGTTCGTAGGTCATGCGACATGGCTGAGCGCACTGTCCACGATTCGCGCTGCGCCCACCGATCAACGACGACATGAGGCACTGGCCGGAGTAGCACACGCACAGTGCCCCATGGGCGAACGATTCGATCTCGGCCACTCCCGCCGACACGAACCCCGACACCTCCCCGAGCGCTACCTCACGCGCCAACGTCACGCGCGCGACCCCCAGATTCGCGAGCGCCTGGACAGTCAGGGTGTTGTGCGCATTGATCTGCGTGGAAGCGTGAACCCGTACGTCCGGAAGAGCGAGTCGGATCACGCGCAGAAGGCCGAGGTCCTGCACGATGACGGCATCGACTCCCGCGCACCACGCTTCATCGACAAGACGCAGAGCATCGTCGACTTCGGTCGGCAGGATCACAACGTTCACCGTCAAGTAGACTCGCACGCCCCGCACGTGTGCGTACCGGCAGACCTCGGCGAGGTTCTCGAGCGTGAAATTCTCGGCTCCCCGTCGCGCGTTCAGTCGATCGACACCCAGGTAGACGGCGTCGGCACCGTTCGCAACGGCGGCGACGAGCGCATCGAGGCCGCCCGCAGGAGCGAGCAGTTCGGGTGCGACTTGGGGCGAAATGGGCACGAAGTTGGCTCCAGTAGAGAGTGACGGGCTGGTGACCGATTCGCATGCAGTCCACACGTGTACGGTCAGATACGGCACAATGTACCACCAGAAACCGAACTGGAGGGTCATGGCCAGCAGACGCGCGCGGCTCCGCCGCAAGCCAAAGTCAAACTTCACCAAGATCGCCCTTGGTGTCTTCGCCGTTCTCATGTCGGTCGTGCTGCTTGTCGCCCTCGCGGGCGTCGGCGTCGCGTTCGGGTTCGTGCAGAAGTGGCTCAAGGACCTCCCGGACTACAAATCTCCTCACGCGTTCGATGTCGCGCAGGCCACCAAGATCTACTCGGCAGATGGGAAGCTTCTCGCACGGCTGTACCTGGAGAACCGTGAGGTCGTGCCGCTGTCGAAGATCTCCCCGTACCTCATCAACGCCGTCGTCGCGGTCGAGGACGAACGCTTCTATCAGCACAAAGGCGTCGATCCCGTTGGCCTCGTGCGCGCTGTCGTCCAGACCGCTTCCGGCAACCGCCAAGGTGCATCGACGATCACCCAGCAGTACATCCGCAACACGATTCTGCTCGATGAGCGCACGACGATGACGTACGCGCGCAAGGTGCGCGAGGCGTATCTCGCGCTGGAGCTCGAGAAGCGGCACTCGAAACACGACATCCTCGAGATGTACCTCAACACGGTCTACCTCGGCGAGGGAGCGTACGGTGCTCAAGCCGCATCGCTCGAGTACTTCAATCGCCCGGCGAGTCAACTCACGCTCCCACAGGCCGCGCTCCTCGCGGGGCTCCTGCAGTCTCCCAGCCGTCTGGACCCGTACCACAACCCCGAGGGAGCGATCGCGCGACGCGGCGAAGTCCTCGGACGAATGCTCGCGAACAACTACATCACCAAGCAGCAGTACGACGAGGCTATGAACGCCAAGCTCAAGCTGGAGCGCAACAAGGTACCGAATGATGGCATCTATCGCGCGCACTACTTCGTCGCCCACGTGAAGAAGCAACTGCAGCAGCAGTTCTCGCAGGGCACGGTGTTCGGCGGAGGGCTCACCGTCTACACCACGCTCGACACGCGCCTTCAGAAGTACGCCGAGAAGGCGGTGCACAACAAGCTGCCGAACAAGAAGGGCCCGCAGGGTGCTCTCGTTTCGATCGACCCGCGCACAGGCTACGTCAAGGCGCTCGTTGGCGGACGCGACTATCGCAAGAGCAAGTTCAACCTGGCAACGCAGGGTTACCGCCAGCCGGGATCGTCGTTCAAGACGTTCGTGCTGGTCACGGCTCTCGAGGAGGGCATGCCGCCCTCGATGCAGATCGACTCTTCTTCCCCGGCCGCGATCCCGTCGAAGCCCAAGCCTTGGGTGGTCGACAACAGCGAGGGCTCCGGACGCGGGATGATGTCGCTGTCCTCCGCCACAGCCGCGTCAGTCAACACCGTGTTCGCACGGGTCGCGTGGGCCGTGGGCATCAAGGACGTCGCCGACACGGCCAAGCGCATGGGCATCAAGACACGCATCCCCAAGGTGCCGTCCATCGCACTCGGCGCCGCGAACGTCACGCCCTATGAGATGGCCTCGGCATACGGCACCCTCGCGACCGAGGGTATCCGCCGTGACCCCGTCTGCATCACCAAAGTCGTCGACAGGGACGACAAGACCATCTACGTCGCCAAGTCGCACGGCAAGCGAGTGTTGAAGGCGTCGGTTGCCAAGGCGGCCATCGACGTCATGCGCGGCGTGGTCACGAACGGTACGGGAACGCGCGCCAACATCGGGCGTCCCGCCGCCGGCAAGACCGGAACGAGTCAGCTCAACCGCGACGTCTGGTTTGTCGGGTTCACTCCCCAGCTCGTCACGGCGGTCTGGGTCGGCTATCCCAAGGAGCGCACCATCTACGTCGATGGCTCGCGTGCGTTCGGCGGCACCGTGTGCGCGCCGATCTGGGCTTCCTACATGCGCAAGGCGCTCGCCGGCAAGCGCGTCATGAACTTCCCCAAGCAGCCTCGACCGTCGTACAACGCGTCCAAGTTCCATATCCCGATAAGCAAGCCGCCGAACGTGAAGGGTCTCACGCTGGCGGCGGCCGGGCGCAAGCTGGACGGCTACGGCTACTCGGTCGAATACCGGTACTCGAACCGGCCCAAGGGCACGGTCATCGGCGTCAGCTCCAAGAACGGGAAGATCGTGCTGATCGTCTCCAAGGGCAAGAACCCTGCGACCAAGCCCGTCAAACCGCCCCCCTCGGAGGAGCCGACCAGCGGTGGCGGTGGCGGTGGCGGCGGAGGCGGCGATGGTGGTGGTGGCGGTGGCGGCGAGACCACGCCAACGCCGTAGGGCCGGGCGAACGAGGTGAACACAGACGGGCCACCCGCATCGGGTGGCCCGTCTCCTTGTCTGATGGATCAGACCACCGGTGTCACGAGCGCCGGACCCGCACCATTCCCGACGCGCAGTACACGGCGATCTCCCCGAGCGCCTCGATCCGATCGAGTACGAGGTTCATGCCGAGGACATCGCTCGAGATGTGCCCGGCGATGACGAGGTTCAGCTTGAGTTCCTCGGCGTGCTTGCGGTGCTCCTCGGAGTAGTGCATCCCGACGAGCGTCCCGACGCCGGCCGCGGACAGACGGTCGAGTGCCTCTTTGGGACCTTCGGTGCCGCCGGTCATGTCGACGACCATGCGACCGGGCCTGGCCGAGCCGCTGCCCTGAACAATCGCCGGGCCGTAGCCCTTGCGCGCGCCGTCCGCGTATTCCGGAATGGTCCGAAGCGCCTTGACGAGGTCGTCGAGTGTCTCGGGCTTCTCGGCGTCGAGGAACTCCGACACGAATCGCTGCACGGAGTTGTCGGCCGGCGTGTGGCACGACAGTGAGGCGAGCCCAAGCAGCTTGGCGGCGTCGATAGCCCGGTAGTGGTTCACCGGCGAGATGCGCCGTCGGATCTCCTCGGCCCGGGTCGCGATGAGGGCGTCGCCCGCTGCGATCGAGACGCCCTGCGCGGCCCACAGATCCGCCTGCATGTACATGACCTCGTGGAGGTTGGCGTAACCGGGGCCCTCAGGGTGGTGGGCGAAGACGAGGTCGATAGGCTCGCCCTTCTCGCGCAGCCGGTCCGCGAGCAAGACCTCGCCGACCTCCATGTCGATGCCGACGAGAAGGCCTCGCACCTCGGTATCCGGCTCGCCTGCACAGATCCGCGTGTCGGAGTAGGGGTTGGTCAGCTTGGCGGTATCGAAGAACTCCGCCTCACTCGCGTCGAGCTTGTCGTACTCCTTGCGGTACGCCGCGAGTACACGATCGACCTCGACCTGTCCGCGCGGGTCGTTCTCCATGCCCGTGCTCACGCAGGCTTGATAGATGTCTCCGAGTCTCACTCGGCAACCTCCTTGTTCCGGCTTCCATGGGCCCTTATGGGGCCCGTCCTTGCGCGCGAGACATACTCGCATCCCTCGATGTACCACCGCAGCTGCAGATCGTGGCCGTCGGCTAGCCCGATTCTGCCCGAGCGCGCGACGCTCGACGCCGACGGACGCTCGCCATAGTACACCGCCAGCCGCCCCTCGCCGAGGCCCGTCCCGTTGTCCTGCAGGTCGATTCCCAGTGCCGCGGCCAGTTTGCCAGGGCCGCTGCAGAGCTCGCGATTCGACCGCCCGTTGCGCCGCTCGCTCATGACGTCGAGACCGTAGAGCGGCTCCAACGCGCGAATGAGGACCGCACCGGCGATCCCCGTTGGCTCACACACGAGATTGATCATGTGGTGGTTGCCGTAGGTGAAGTACACGTACGCCGTGCCCGGCGGACCGTACATGATCGCGTTGCGCTTGGTGATGCCCCGAGTGGCCGCATGCGACCCCGGGTCATCGTTCCCAAGATACGCTTCGGCCTCGACGATTCGGCCTCCCGCCTCGATGCCGTCGACCGTACTGACAAGCACCGCGCCGAGCAGTTCGGGTGCGACCACCGCCGGCGACCGCTCGAAGAATGATGCCGGGATAGCCACGCCATGCGGCGTGCCGCCAGCTGCTGAGGATACGTCCTTCATGCAGACAGCGTAGCGCAGCGTGCCTCGGGAGGCTGCTACTCGGGGATGCTCTCGAACCAAGCGTCGTCGGCGACGAGCGCATCGAGCGCCTCGGCGAGCTGCGCAGCCACAGCATCGTGACCGGTACCGCCCGGGGTCGTGCGGCGTGCGACAACGTGGCCGATGTCGACCGCGTCCAGCACGCCGGCACCGAACTGGGGCGCATGGGCGGCGAACTCCTCGGCGGACAGGTCCTGCAGCGTGCGCCCGTCGCGCTCGCACGCCAGAACGAGCCGCCCCACAACCTCGTGCGCCTCTCTGAACGGCATGCCGGTACCGACGAGGTAATCGGCGAGGTCCGTCGCCGCCATGAATCCGCCTCGTGCACCCACCGCCATCGCGTCGGCGTCGACTCTCATCGTGGCGAGCATGCCTGTCATCGCCTGGAGTGAGTCAGCGACGGTATCGATCGCGTCGAACGCCGGCTCCTTGTCCTCCTGCATGTCCTTGTTGTACGCCAACGGCAGCCCTTTGAGCGTCACGAGCAGCGACTGCAGATCCCCGAACACGCGCCCGGTCTTGCCGCGGACCAGCTCCGCGAAATCGGGGTTCTTCTTCTGCGGCATGATCGAGGAGCCGGTCGAGTACTCATCGTCCATTCGCACGAACCCGAACTCCTCGGAGGACCAGAGAATGAGCTCTTCGGCGAGGCGCGACAGATGCATCTGACACACCGTGCATGCGTACGTGAGATCGAGCAGGAAGTCGCGGTCGCTCACCGCATCCATAGAATTGGCGCTTACCGTCGAGAAGCCCAAGCGGGCCGCGACGTAGTCCCTGTCGAGCGGATACGTCGTCCCCGCGAGTGCCGCACTGCCAAGCGGCAGCACGTCCGCGGACTCGTACGCATGGCGGAAGCGCGTGAAGTCGCGTGCGAGCATCTGCGCGTAGGCCAACATGTGGTGGCTGAACAGCACCGGCTGCGCCTTCTGCAGATGCGTGTAGCCCGGCATGACGACGCCGAGGTGGTCCTGCGCGAGATGCACGATCGCCCGGCGAAGCTCGACGACGGCCTGCGCCAGTCTCGCCGCCTCGCGGCGCGCGTAGAGCCTCGTGTCGGTCGCTACCTGGTCATTTCGGCTTCGCCCGGTGTGCAGGCGCGCACCGGCATCGCCGATGCGCTGGGTAAGGACCCGCTCGATGGCCATGTGGACGTCTTCGTCTTCGATCCGCCACTCGAAGTCGCCGTCCCTGATCTGCTGGAAGATGTCGGAGAGGCCTGCCTCGATCGCGTCGGCATCGGCGTCGGCGATCACACCTTGCTTCGCAAGCATGCGGGCGTGCGCGATCGAACCGCGGATGTCCTCAGCCCACATGCGGCGGTCGACCGGTAGCGAGGCGCCGAACTCCTGCAGGAATCGTCCCGGCGTCCGCTCGAAGCGCCCACCCCACGGGGTCTTGGCGTCAGCCATCGGCACCCGGTGTCTCGGTGGGCTCGGGCATCGCAGGCGCACTCGCGGCGGGAGATGCGGTCGAATGCTCGATGCGGGCTTGCACTGCCGGGGCGGGCGCCTCGGCACTCGCCTCCTGCGGCTTCTGCTTGAACAGGTACCAGAAGACCAGCCCCGCGCAGAACAGGAAGAACAGCACGCCGCAGCACGCAGCGCTGACTCCGATCTTGACCACCATCTCCATCGACTACACCTCGCCTTCCTTGCCCACTTTTCGACGCTGACGGGCCCAGACCTTCACGGGCAGGCCGTGCAGATCGATGAAGCCCTTCGCCGCCTTGTGATCGAACGTGTCGGCAGCGTCGTACGTGGCAAGGCTGTAGTCATAAAGCGAGTAAGGACTGCGGCGACCAACCGTGACGCAGCTGCCCTTGAAGAAGCGCAGGCGCACGTCGCCGGTCACGAGCTGCTGAGTCGTCTCGATGAAGCCGTCGAGCGCCTCCTTGAGTGGCGAGAACCACATCCCGTTGTAGACGAGCTCGGCCCACTTCTGCTCGATGCCGAGCTTGTAGTGCAGCACCTCACGCTCGAGGCACAGGTCCTCGAGCGCCTTGTGCGCGGTGATGAGCGTAAGAGCGCCCGGAACCTCGTAGATCTCACGGCTCTTCACGCCGATGAGCCGATTCTCGATCATGTCGATGCGTCCGAAGCCATGCTTGCCCGCGAGCTCGTTCATCGCGTTGATGATCTCATGGAAGCTCATCAGCTCGCCGTTGAGCGCCACCGGGACGCCCTGTTCGAAGCTGATCTCCGCGTACTCGGGCTCGCTTCCGCAGGCATCGGCGCGCGCGTCATTGGTGAGCGTGTAGATGTCCGCGGGCGGCTCGACCCACGGATCCTCGAGCACGCCGCACTCGATCGCGCGACCCCACAGGTTGTCGTCGATGGAGTACGGGTTGTCCTTGGTGGTCGGCACCGGGATGCCGCGCTCGGCCGCCCACTCCATCTCCTGCTCGCGCGTCTTGAGTTCCCACTCGCGCACGGGTGCGATGATCTCGAGGTCTGGGTCGAGCGCGGAGATGCCGACCTCGAAGCGCACCTGGTCGTTGCCCTTGCCCGTACAACCGTGGGCGATGTACTTCGCCTGGTGGCGGTGCGCCTCCTCGACGAGGTGCTTCACGATGATCGGGCGCGACATCGCCGAGAGGAGCGGGTACTTGTTCTCGTAGAGCGCGTTGGCCTTCAGCGCCTTGGCAAGGAACTCCTCCACGTACTCCTCGCGGACATCCTTGACGACCGACTCGATGGCGCCGATGCCGAGCGCCTTCTGACGTACGAACTCGAGATCCTGTCGCTCCTGCCCCACGTCGATCGCCAGCGCGATCACGTCGAGGTCGTAGTGCTCCTGGATCCACTTGATGGCGACCGAAGTATCGAGGCCGCCGGAGTATGCGAGTACGACTTTCTCACGCGCCATGAAGGGGTTTCCTCTCGTCAGTCGTTCTTGCCCGCATGCTGGGCGCGCGAGCGCTCGGCCGCGGTGACAGGGTGAACGGAACGTTCCGGGGCGACGCCCCGGAACTTGTCGAGCGTGTCGACGAGCAACGCGGCCTCCGGCTCGCCGGTGGTGATGATGAGGATGGTGTCGTCACCGGCGACCGATCCCAGGATGCCCTCCATCTCCGCCGCGTCGAGCGCGGCGGCGACGCCGGGCGCCGTCCCTGAGGACGCCTTCACGAGAACCAGCTTCTCGCTGCGCTTCACGTCGAAGACGAGGTCGGAGACCATGCGCTGCAGGTGCAGGTCCTCGGCGAGCACGTAGACACCCTCCGGGAGCTTCTTCAGGCCCATCTCGGTGATGTCGCGAGACACGGTGGCCTGCGTGCAGACGTAGCCCTGCGCCTTGAGCAGGTCGACCAGCGTGCGCTGAGTCTTGACACGCTCGTTTCGCACGATGCGTCGGATGGCGTCCTGCCGTTCGAGTCGCTTTCTCATCTACGTGTCCCCATCCCCTGTCCGTAGCCGGGCGAACCTAGCCGAGCAGCAGCGACAGCAGCGCCTTCTGGGCGTGCAGGCGGTTCTCGGCCTCATCGAAGACCACCGAGTACGGGGCGTCGATGACCTCGTCAACGACCTCCTCGCCGCGGTGTGCAGGCAGGCAGTGCAGGAAGAGCGCGCCGTCGGCGGCGTGCGCCATGAGCTCGCGATTGACCTGGAACGGCTGGAATACCGCAAGGCGCGCGTCATGCTCGCCCTCCTGGCCCATCGACGCCCACGTGTCGGTGATGACCACGTCGGCCCCATCGACGCCGGCCACCGGGTCGCTCGTCACGGTGATGGTGGCGCCCGTCTCGGCGGCGATGGAGCGCGCCTGCGCCACGACGGAGTCGAGCGGCAGGTAGCCTTCGGGCGACGCGATGCTCACGTGCATGCCCGCAAGCGCCCCGCCGAGCAGATACGTATGCGCCATGTTGTTGCCGTCGCCTACGTATGCGATACGCACCCCTTCGAGACGATCGAGGTGCTCCTCGATGGTGAGCAGGTCCGCGAGCCCCTGGCAGGGATGGTGCTCGTCCGTGAGCGCGTTGATGACGGGAACCGAGGCGACCTCTGCGATCTCCTCGACCATGGACTGCGCGAACGTGCGAATGACGATGGCATCGCAGTACCGCTCGAGCACCTTGGTCGTGTCGTGCACGGTCTCCGAGCGCGAGAAGGCGCTGTCGCCGCCACTCATCACGACGGGGTGGGCGCCGAGGCGCACGCAGGCGAGCTCGAAGGAGACCCGGGTACGCATCGACGGTTTCTGGAATATCAGCGCGACCGACCTGCCGGCGAGCGGCGTGTCGCGTTCGTCGCGACTCCACGCCCGCTTCTGCGTATGCGCGGTCGCGAGAATCTGCTTGAGTTCATCGGGCGTGATGTCACCGAGCGAGAGGAAGTCCCGCCCCCTGAGGCTATGCATTATCCAGACTCGATTCGCCGAGAATGTCGGACAGTGTGGACAGAAGTGTATCAATCTCGGGCTTTCCGCACACGAGCGGCGGCAGAAAACGCAAAATATCCGCGCCAATCGTATTGAATACGATGCCGCGACCGAGCGCCTCAGCCCCCAACTCGGCGGCGATGGGCTGCGCCAAGGTGGCGCCTACCATGAGGCCTGCGCCACGCACGTCGGTGATGGCGCCGGTCCTCTCGGCGAGTGCGCACAGTCCTGACCGCAGGTACTCGCCCGACTCGATCGCGTTCGCGCCGAGCCCCTCGGAAAGCAGCGTCGCGATCGTGGCCCGCCCGGCCGCGCAGATGGCAGGGCCGCCGCCGAATGTCGAGCCATGATCGCCCGGCTGGAGCACCGCCGCAACGGCATCGCGGGCGACGATGCCCCCTATCGGAAGTCCGTTCGCAAGCGCCTTGGCGATGGTGATGACGTCTGGCGTGATCCCATACGCTTGGTGAGCGAATGCGGGACCCGTGCGGAAGAAGCCTGTCTGGATCTCGTCGATCATGAGGAGGCATCCGTGGGTGTCGCAGATCTGCCGAGCAGCTGACAGGTACTCCGCCGAGAGGGGCCACACACCGCCCTCGCCCTGCACCACCTCGAGCAACACCGCCGCGACCGACCCGTCGACGGCAGCGGACAGCGCGACGATGTCGTTGGCGGGCACGTGGACGAAGCCTTCCGGCATCGGTGCGAACGCCTCCTGCTTGCTCGCCTGCCCGGTCGCCGCGAGAGCGGCCAGGGTGCGACCGTGAAAACTCCGCTCAAGTGAGACGACCTTGTATGCGCCCGGTCTGTGCATACCGGCCCAGCGACGGGCGAGCTTGATCGCCCCCTCGACCGCCTCGGTACCGGAGTTCGCGAAGAAGACGCGCCACCCGCCGCCGAGCAGTCCCACGATGTCGCGAGCCAGCTCCGCGCGGTGCTCGACATAGAAGAGGTTGCTCACGTGCACGAGCTTCGCGGCCTGCTCGGCGAGCGCCTGCGTCACCGCAGGATGTGCGTGGCCGAGATTCACCGCACCGATCCCGGACACGAAGTCCAGATACTCACGACCCTCGTCGTCGTAGAGCCGCATCCCTTGGCCACGCACGAACATCACGGGTTTGCGCGCATACGTCTGCATGACGTACGCGGCATCCGTCTCCGCGGTCCGATCGTAGAGCTCGCCCATCACGCCTCCTCGCCATCGGCGGCGATCATCGTACCGACGCCCTCATCGGTGTAGACCTCGAGGAGCAGTGCGTGCGGCACCGTGCCGTTGAGGATGTGTGCGCGCCGCACGCCCGACCGAAGCGCGTGGACGCATGCCGCGACCTTGGGGACCATCCCGCCCTCCAGCGTATCCGCGACGATCATCTCCTCGGCTTCCTCGGGGGTGAGCGCGCTGATGAGCGACCCTTTGTCCGAGAAGTCCGCGTACAGCCCGTCCACATCGGTCAGGAAGATGACCTTGTCGGCGTCCAGGGCCTCGGCGAGTTTGGCGGCGACGAGGTCGGCGTTGACGTTGTAGCTGCCGCCGTCCTCCCCCGCCGCGACCGTCGCCACGACAGGGATGAAGCCGTCCTCAATGAGATTGTCGATGACGGTCGTGTCGATCTCGGTGACCTCGCCGACCCGCCCGAGACGAGGGTCGCGCTGTCTCGCGCGCACGAGGTTGCCGTCGTCGCCGGACACGCCCACCGCCAGCCGCCCGTGCGCGTTGATCGCGGCTACGAGCTCCGGGTTGACCTTGCCGACGAGCACCATCTTGACGACTTCCATCGCGTCGTCAGTGGTGACCCGAAGCCCGTCGTGGAACTCGACGGGCAGATCGAGCCGATTCATGTACGAAGTGATCTCCGGGCCCCCGCCGTGCACGATGACAGGGTTGATCCCGACGAGCTTCATGAGCACGATGTCGCTCGCCACGTGCTCTCTGAGCTCGGGATCGGTCATCGCTGCCCCGCCGTACTTGATCACGACGGTCTTGCCGAGGGTGCGCTTGATGTAGGGCAACGCTTCGGTGAGTGTCTCGGCTTTCGCCAGCAGGTCCTTCATGTCGTGTCCTCCCAGTCTGGCGGCGCTCACGAGCGGTACTCCCCGTTGATGCGCACGTACTCGTACGTCAGGTCACACGTCCACACGGTCGCCTCGCCTGCGCCGAGGTGCAGGTCCACGCTGATGGTGACCTCGGGTTGCTTGAGCGCGCTCAACGCCTCTCCCTCGTCGAAGCCGGTGGCCGCCCCCGCCCGGCAGACCGCGATACCGGCGAAGTCGATGTCGAACGCCGCCGGATCGACGTCGGCACCCGACCGGCCGAGTGCGCCTGCCACACGGCCCCAGTTCGCGTCGTTGCCGAACAGTGCGGTCTTGACGAGCGGCGAGTTGGCGATCGCGAACGCGGCCTTCTCGGCGTCCTCGTCTGACGCGGCGCCGGTCACCTTCACGGTCACAAGCTTGGTCGCACCTTCGCCATCGCGTGCGATCATGCGCGCGAGCTCGCCGGCTACTGCGTGGATCGCCTCTTGGACGAGCGCGTACTCCGGACTGCCCGCTTCGATCTCGCCGCCGCCGGCCTTGCCGGATGCGAGCAGTACGCACATGTCGTTCGTGGACGTGTCCATGTCCACGGTCACGCGATTGAACGTGAGCGCCACCGCATGCTTGAGCGCCGCCTCGCACGCAACAGGGGTCAGCGGCGCGTCAGTCGTGATGACAGAGAGCATCGTGGCCATGTTGGGCGCGATCATGCCGCTGCCTTTCGCCATGCCGCCCACCGTCACCCGACGGCCGCCGATGTCCAGCGAGAGTGCCGTCTGCTTGGCGAAGGTATCGGTCGTCATGATCGCAGCGGCGGCATCGTCCCCGCTCCGACTATCGAGAGCGTCGACGGCCTCGGGAATCGCCGAGACGATCTTGTCGACCGGCAAGGGCACGCCGATCACGCCGGTCGATGATACGACCACCTCCCCGGGCTCACAGCCGAGCCCCTCAGCGACCGCCCGCGCCGTCTCGATCGCGTCGGCCTCTCCCCGCGCCCCCGTGCAGGCGTTCGCGTTGCCGGCGTTGATCACGACCACGCGAGCGACGCCGCGTGCGATGTGGCGCCGCGAGACCGTCACCGGCGCGGCCGCGACCTTGTTGGTGGTGAAGACGGCGGCTGCGGGAACCGCGGTCTCCGCGGCGACGAGGGCGAGGTCGCGCTTACCCTCGGACTTGAGGCCGGCACTCACGCCCGACGCAAGGAAGCCGAGCGGGGCGACGACGCCGCCTTCGGCATACGCGAAGCCGGGGATGTCGGGATGTTGGCTCATGAGGTGACTCCGGGTGGTCGTGGACGGACGGGGTTCGCGTGCCGGCGACGTCAGCGGCAGCAGGACTGCGACGCTAGACGACCGGCCCGGGTCGGTCGAATCCCTCAGTCTCCGGATACCCGAGAACCGCGTTCAGACACTGCACGGCTTGCCCGGCAGCGCCCTTGCCGAGGTTGTCGATCGCGCATGCCGCGATCAGCGTGTTCGTCCGCGGATCGACCGCCACACCGATCGCCGCGCGGTTCGTTCCCCGCACTTCGGCGGTGGTGGGCATGACGCCAGCCTCATGAACGTGTACGAACGGCTCTCTGTGGTAGCGACCGCGATAGAGCGCGACCGCCTCGTCCGTGGTGAAGCCGTCCTCGACGTCGACGTACACGGTTGACAGCAGGCCGCGCGACATCGGGATCAGGTGCGGCGTGAATATCGCGGCGACTTCTCGCCCCGCAGCCGCGGTGAGCGCCTGCTCGATCTCCGGCGTGTGGCGGTGCGAAGCGACCTTGTAGGGCATGAGCGACTCGTTGGCCGAGACGTAGTGCGTCGTGGCGGTCGCCGACCTGCCGGCTCCCGAGACGCCGGACTTCGCATCGACGATTACGCGGGCTCCCCGCGCCGGTCCCGACTCCAGGACGGGCAGAGCCGCCAGCGTGGTCGCTGTCGGATAGCAGCCGGGACAGGCCACGAGCCGCGCTCCGCCGAGGCGTGAGCGGTCGAGTTCCGGCAGTCCGAACACGGCTTCTGCGAGGAGCTCGGGCGATGTGTGCGTTGCGCCGTACCAGGCCTCGTAGGTCGCCGCATCGGTCAGGCGGTAGTCCGCCGAGAGGTCGACGACCGTGACCCCTCGGGCAAGCAGCTCCGGCACAAGCTCCATCGCCGCCGTGTGGGGTACCGCGAGCATCGCGACCTCAGCAGCCGATGCGATGTCGTCGACCTCAGGCGCGGCGAAGGCGAGGTCGGTCGCGCCGGCGAGTGCCGGGTAGACCGAGGCGATCCGCCTTCCCGCGTCGGCGGCAGAGGTCGCCAGCGACAGTCGCAGGCGCGGATGCGCGAGCACGAGCCGGACGGCTTCGATTCCCGCATATCCCGCTGCGCCTATGACCGCAACATCGACCATCGCGTATCCTCGCCTTCGTCGGATGAGTGCGTAGTCTATACGTTGCATCGCATAATGGTCAACCGATATACGACTCTAGTGACTCAATTGGCCATTTCTTGCGATATTCCCGCATCACAAACCCTCGCCATGCAGGATCGTCGCATCAGCCGCGCAACTCACCACCCACGGCACCACACACCTTGCGCACAAGCCGGTCGTGCGCGGACTCGACCTCCTCGGCGGTGAGAGTGCGATCAGCCGCCCGGTATGCGAGTTCGAACGCCATCGACTTCTTACCCGGCTCTACACCCTTGCCACGGTACACGTCGAAGAGCCGAACGGTATCGAGCAGCTTCCCACCCGCCGAGACGATCGACTGCTCGATCCGCTCCGCGGTGACGTCTTCCGGAACCACGATCGCGACGTCCAGCTTGACCGCGGGATAGCGTGGTAAGTCCGAGAAGGGCTTCGTGTCGAGCGCGCCTCGCAAGAGCGGAGGCAGGGACAGCTCGAATGCGGTCACGGGGCCCTCGGCGTCGAACGACTCCAATACGAGCGGATGCACCTCGCCGAGCCAGCCCACGACCTCGCCCCCGACCAAGACCTCGGCGGCCCGCCCGGGCTGAAGGAACGGCAGCTCGGCTGCGCGGACCTTGAACCGCTTGAGCCCCAGCTCGCGTGCGAGCGCCTCAAGGATCCCCTTGCCGTCGAAGAACCCAAGGGCCTGTGAGGGCTCGTTCCACGCAGGCGGATGCCACGCGCCGGCAAGCACCGCGGCCAGAGTCGCGCGCTCCTTGGGCTGCTTGCGGCCGGGAGCCATTCGGAAGGTGCTGCCGATCTCGTACAAGTGCACGTCGGCCACCCCGCGGCGCTGGTTGTATGAGACGCTGCGCAGCAGTCCCGGCAGGATCAGACGGCGCAGGACCGCATGCTCGCCGGTCATCGGATTGAGCAGTTCGCAGTAGACCTCGCCCTCCTCGAGTGTGTCCGACAGGCGCTCCGTGTCCGCCGGATCCGCGAACGAGTACGTCATCGTCTCGTTCAGGCCCGACGCGCGCATCGTGGCGCCCACGCGCTCCCGCCACCGCTGCTCGCGAGTGAGCTCGCCGAGACGACCGGCGCCGCTCGGCAGCGTGGGCACGATGCGGTCCATGCCGTGGATGCGCAGCACTTCCTCGACCAGATCGATCTCGCGCTCGAGGTCGGGACGGAAGGTGGGCACGGTGACCGACAGCTCGTCGTCATGCTCGGCGACGCCGCAACCGAGACGGGTCAGGATCGCCGACGCCTCGTCCGCATCGATCTCGGCGCCGAGCAGAGCGTTCATGCGGTCGAGCCGGAGGACGATCTCGCGCGGCTCGGCCGGCGCGGGATACGCGTCCACCACGCCGGGCGCCACGTCACCGCCACACACCTCCGCCATCAGCGCGGCGGCACGATCCAGCGCCGCGACGCACGACGCGCGATCGACTGACTTCTCGAAGCGCGACGACGCCTCGGAGAAGAGTCCGAGCCGGCGGCTCGTCCGCGAGATCGAGCCCGGGTTGAAGCACGCGGACTCGAGGAGCACGTTGACCGTGCCATCGTGCACCTCGGTGGATTCGCCACCCATGACGCCCGCCAGCGCGACCGGCCCGGAGGGGTCGGTGATGAGCAGAGTGTCCGCGGTCAGCGTGCGGTCCTGCCCATCGAGCGTGCGCAGCCGCTCGCCCTCGGCCGCGGTGCGCACGCCGATCGAGATACAGCCCGACTCGTCGGTCGCAAGCAGGTCCGCGTCGAAGGCGTGCAGCGGCTGGCCGAGCTCGAACATGACGTAGTTGGTGATGTCGACGATGTTGGAGATCGATCGTGCGCCGCTCGCGGCGACTCGCTCGGCCAGCCACGCTGGTGAAGGGCCGATCTTCACGTTGCGGATGAGGCGGGCGGTGTAGCGAGGGCACATCTCCGGATCGTCGATGGTGACGGTGACCTTGTCCGCGACAGGCGCGCCGACCTCCGCCGGGCTCGACGCGGGCATCGTCGCTTCACGGTCGAAGACGGCGCCCACTTCACGCGCGACACCTGCAACCGAGAGGCAGTCCGGACGGTTTGGCGTGATCTCCAGCTCGAGGATGCTGTCCGACAGTCCTGCGTATTCCGCGAACGGCGTCCCGACTGGCGCGTCGGGCGGCAGGATCATGAGTCCGTCGTGGTCCTCCCCGAGACCGAGTTCCCTTGCCGAGCAGTTCATGCCACGCGACTCCACGCCGCGCAGCTTGGCCTTCTTGATGGCCATGCCGTTCGGGAGCACAGCGCCGACGAGCGCCACGGGGACCTTGTCGCCGGCCTTGAAGTTCTGCGCGCCACACACGATCTGCACGTGCTCGCCGGTACCGGTATCGACGGAGGTCACCCAGAGCTTGTCCGCCTCGGGGTGGCGCTCCTTGGAGACGATCTGTCCGACAACGACGTTGTCGAGCGCCTCACCGGCGCTCTTCACCGACTCGACCGCGGTTCCGGTGAGATCGAGGCGGTCCACGAGTTCGGGCACCGGTACGGGTACCTCGACGAGCTCCTTGAGCCATTTCAGAGAGACGAGCATCATCGCGTCCTTCCGCGGAGTGAGGGCTGGGCTAGAACTGGCGCAGGAAGCGCATGTCGCCTTCGAGCAGCATGCGTAGGTCCGGGATGTTGTACTTCAGGGCGGCGATGCGCTCGACACCCATGCCGAACGCGAATCCGCTGTACCTCTCGGGGTCGATTCCGGCGTACCCGAAGACGTTCGGGTCGACCATGCCGCACCCCAGGATCTCGAGCCACCCGGTGCCCTTGCAGAAGCGGCACCCGGCACCGCCGCAGATGCCGCAACTGACGTCCACCTCCGCGCTGGGCTCGGTGAACGGGAAGAAGTGCGGGCGGAACCGCGTTCGCCGCTCAGGACCGAAGATGGCCTTGCACACGTGATCGAGCGTGCCCTTCAGGTCGCCGAAGGTGATGCCCTCGTCAACCACGAGGCCCTCGATCTGCGTGAACTGCGGCAGATGGCTCGGGTCGGCGACATCGCGACGGTATACCTTGCCCGGAGCGAGCACGTAGATGGGGGGAGCCTGGCTCTCCATCACGCGCATCTGGACCGGGCTCGTGTGCGTTCGAAGAAGCACGTCACTCTCGCCGTCGATCACGGCCTGCTCGCCCGAAAGGTCCCGCACATAGAACGTGTCCTGCAGGCTCCGGGCGGGATGATCCGGCGGCTGATTGAGCGCCGTGAAGTTGTAGTAGTCGAGCTCCACCTCGGGTCCCTCGGCGATCTTGTAGCCCAGCCCAAGGAAGACCTCGACGACTTCAGCCTTGATCTGCTCGATGAGGTGCCGGCTGCCGATAGGTCGCGCCCGGCCGGGGAGCGTGACGTCCACGGCGTCGGCACCGATGCGTGCTTCGAGCGCGGACGCCGCCAGCGACGCATGGCGGGCCTCCAGGGCGGCCTCCAGGGCGACGCGGACCTCGTTGGAGATCTTGCCCACCGCCGGCCTCTCGTCTGCGGGGAGCGTGCCGAGCCCGCGCAGGATCGCCGTCAGCGATCCCTTCTTGCCGAGGACTCCGACACGCACTGCGTCGAGCGACGACAGATCGGGTGCCCCAACGATGGCTGCGAGGGCTTCTTCGCGCAGAGACAGTAGCTGATCGGTGATGCTCATACTTCGTTCGCCTTCCCTGAGTTCGGGCGGTCAAGAGAAAGGGAGCCGGCCCCGTCCCGGATGCAGTGCACTCCAAGGACGGGAGCCGGCTCCCGCGGTACCACCTCGGTTGGCCGTCGGATTCAACGACCCACTCTCGCGTGACGCACGTGCGCCACAGTTCACGCGGCCTTGCTTCCGCGTCGTCCCTCTATCGGGGGATCCGGCTTCCCTACCGGCACCAGCGCCTCGCGGTGCGTTCAGGTCGCAGCTGCTGGAGGGAACCGTGCCTCGCCCGCCCGTGTGACCCCTCTCAGTCCAGAGGGTCACTCCCTGTTCGGCCGGCGTGCCCGAAGCACGTCGTCTCCGTCATCGCTGTTCACTGTTCTGTTGAGCAGTCATGGTAGCGTACGTGCCACTCCCCCGCCAGCGCTCGAGGAGCCTGCCGATGGGCACTATCGCCACCACAGGCCCGACAGCGGCGGTCGCAGGCTGCGCGTCGAAATCCGCTATCACATTCGCATCGCCGCGCGTTGAGAGTGAGCCGTCGGCCCGTACTGCGATGACACGGTGCAGCACCAGACCGTGACGTACGGTCTTGAACAGCGCGATCTGGTTTCGCTTCACGCCCGCTTGCACGTCGACGACGACCAGGTCGCCGGGCGCGAGCGCGGGCCGCATGGACCCGCCGGCCACGCGTACGGGCCGATAGTGCCGCGAGATCGCCCACGCCGCCCCGGACAGCAGGGCTAACGCGATCGCGAACTCGAGACTCTGCACCGCGAGCCTGCGCACTAGTGAGCCTGTTCGGCATCGACGTAGAGCGACACCTTGGCGTAGTCCTCGGCGAGTGCATTGCCCGCGTCACCGGGCAATCCGACCTCGAACCGCAGCTCGCCTCGCGCGCCCGGCGCCAGTCGCAGCGGTACAGTACGCAACTCGGAGAGTGCGCCGGCGTACAACGGCGTGCCGCCACAGGTGACCGTGCAGGCGAGCGAGTCGTAGAACTCGGTGATGCCGGCGGACTTCTTCGCGGTGACGATCACGTCCGAGCCGAGCGTGCCATCGTTGACGATGGACATCGGGCGCACCGCGACCGTGCCCGGAGCGAGCGCGTCTATCGCGAGCGGGGCCGACGTGGGCACGGTCGAGATCGCGACCGAGCCGGCGCGGATCATCGAGTCGGGCACCTGAATCTGAGCGGTGAAGTACGCACCGGCAGCACCGACCGCGATTGCCGCGGCGGCACCGATCGTGGCGAACAGGGCTTTCCTGAACATGGTTCCTCCTCGTGCATCAGGTGTCGCCGAGGGGGAGCGGCACGCGTGTACTGGCGAACGGCGGGCGCCTCGCCGTCCATGAGCGATGGTGCGCGCGAGGTCTTACCAGATGCTGTTCTCTGTCCAACCCGTCGGCTACAGCACGTTCACCTTGGCGGGGAAACGCACGAGACCCCGCCGGAATACCGCGGGGTCTCGAGTCTGTGCGATGCGAGCAAGGTGCCTAGGCGGCGGCCTTCGCGATCTCGACGAGCTTCGCGAACGCGGCCGCGTCGTTGATCGCCATGTCCGAGAGGACCTTGCGGTCGAGCGTGATACCGGCCTTCTTCAGGCCGTTCATGAACACCGAGTACGACACACCGTTGAGGCGGGCGCCAGCGTTGATGCGGGTGATCCACAGGCGGCGGATCTCACGCTTCTTGTTGCGACGGTCGCGGTACACGTACTGCAGCGAGTGCTGCGTCTGCTCCTTGGCGGAGCGGTAGCTGCGGCTCTTGTTGCCGTAGTAACCCTTCGCACGAGTAAGAACTGTGCGGCGCTTCTTCTTCGCCGTTACGGCGCGCTTCACGCGAGGCATGAGTCAATCACTCCTTGGGTATCAGATCGAGTGCGTCTGGAGGCGAATCGGCCTAGCCGATGCCCAGACCCTTCTTGATGACGTTGGTGTCTGCGGGAGAGATGGCCGTCTCCTGGCGGAAGCCGCGCTTACGCTTCGGCGACTTCTTCTCGAGGATGTGGCTCTTGAACGCCTTGCCGCGCATGATCTTGCCAGAGCCAGTGACGCGGAACCGCTTCGCGGTGCCTTTGTGAGTCTTCATCTTGGGCATGTGCGCCGCCTCCTAGTCTTCGTTCTCGGCAGGCGCGTCGCCTGCGGGCTGGTCCATCTCGGTGGTGCTCTCCTTGACTTCCTTCTTCTTCACGGGAGCCAGGAGCATGTGCATGTTGCGGCCCTCGAGCTTGGGCTGCGTCTCGATGATCGCGTCCTCGCCGAGCTCACCCGCGAGCTTCTCGAGGATGTTCAGGCCAAGTTCCGGATGCGCCATTTCGCGCCCGCGGAACATGATCGTGACCTTGACCTTGGCATTGGCCGCGAGGAAACGCATGACGTGCTTCTTCTTGGTCTCGTAGTCATGCTTGTCGATCTTGGGCCTGAACTTGATCTCTTTGATCTCGACCTTGGTCTGATGCTTACGTGCGAGCTTCTCCTTCTGAGCCTGCTCGTACTTGAACTTGCTGTAGTCCATGATGCGGCAGACCGGAGGATCGGCGAGCGGCGCAATCTCGACAAGGTCGAAGTCCTGCTCGTCGGCGATACGCAGGGCATCCTCGATCGCGAAGATGCCGAGCTGGCTCCCGTCGATGCCGATCAGGCGCACCCGCGGTGTGCGGATGCGCTCGTTGAGCCTCGGTTCCGTACTGCTGCTGATAGGCAGCTCACCTCCGTCTGTTCCGGACGCTCATCCTGTGCGTCCGACGCTTCTCGCCAAAACAAGAACTCCCGCGGCCAAGGCGCGGCCGACGGGAGACACAGGCGTCGAGAGTCCCGCCCCGAAGAGAAGGGTTCTCGCACGTTCGCATCGACCAGACAGCTGCCCAGAGTGGCGCCGCAAGGTGGGGACCAATCGCGCCGGTATGGCGGGGTCCCGCTTGTGAGCGGTATTCGATTAGCCTCGGAAGTATAGCCGCCGAGAAGAGCGCGCGCAAGGACTCCGACCCGCGCCGTGGCCCGACGCGTCCACGGGCGGTCACGCCGCTCCCGCCCTACGGGCGCTCGGCGGCGACCTTCTCGGCGAAGTCGGTGACGGACATCGCGCCGATGTCGCCGGCAAGACGCTCGCGCACCCCGACGGTGTCGGTCTCGATCTCCTTGTCGCCCATGACGAGCATGTAGGGCACCTTCTGCTCCTGGGCCTTGGCGATCTTGACGCGCATCGGCTCGTTCTGCGAGTACACCTCGGTGCGCACGCCGAGCCTCTCGAGGCGTTTGGCAACCTCGGTGACGTGCTCGAGATGGCGGTCGGAGATCGGGATGAGCACAGCCTGCACCGGTGCGAGCCACGTGGGGAACGCGCCGGCGTAGTGCTCGATGAGGATGCCGAAGAAGCGCTCCATGCTGCCGAGGATCGTGCGGTGCAGCATGAACGGCGTCGCCTCGGTGTTGTCGGCGGTGCGGTAGGTCAGCCCGAAGCGCGCGGGGAAGTTGAAGTCGACCTGGATCGTCGAGCATTGCCAGGTGCGGCCGATGGCGTCTTTGAGCTTGATGTCGATCTTCGGACCGTAGAACGCGCCATCACCCTCGTTGATCTCGAAGTCGACGCCGCGCTCCTTGAGGGTTTCGATGAGCGCATCGGTCGCGAGCTCCCAGTCCTTGTCCTCGCCGATCGACTTGTCTGGGCGAGTCGAGACCTCAGCGGAGTACTCGAAGCCGAAGACGCCCATCACGTAGTCGACGAAGTCGAGCATGCCGATGACCTCGTCGTGGACCTGCTCGGCGGTGCAGAAGATGTGCGCATCATCCTGCGTGAAGCCGCGGGCGCGCATGAGGCCGTGCACGACGCCGGAGAGCTCGTGGCGGTACACGGTCCCGAACTCGCTGATGCGCATGGGCAGATCGCGGTAGCTGCGCACGTCGTTGGAGAAGATGAGGACGTGGCCGGGGCAGTTCATCGGCTTGACCGCGTACTCGTTGGTGCGCCCTTCGCCCTCGTCGATGTTGAAGAAGTACATGTTCTCGCCGTAAAAGTCGTAGTGCCCGCTGATCTTCCAGACGTCGGTCTTGTAGATGTGCGGGGTGATGGCCTCGCTGTAGCCGCGCTCGTAGAGCACGCCACGCAGCCACTCCTGCATGAGGCGAAGAGTGCGAGCACCCTTGGGGTGATACAGCGGCAGGCCGGCGCCGGCGACCTCGTGGAAGCTGAACAGGTCGAGCTCCTTGCCGAGCTTGCGGTGGTCGCGCTTCTCGGCCTCGTCGAGGCGGGTGAGGTAGGCGTCGAGGTCCTTCTGCGAGAACCATGCGGTGCCGTAGATGCGCTGGAGCATGGGGCGACTGCTGTCGCCACGCCAATACGCGCCCGCGACCTTCATGAGCTTGAAGGCGGCGATGCGGCCGGTGGTGGGTACGTGCGGGCCGCGGCACAGGTCGGTGAAGGCGCCCTGGCGGTAGATCGAGATCGTCTCGCCTTCCGGCAGCTCGGAGATCAGCTCGCGCTTGAGCTCCTGCTGCTCGAACTCGTCCCACGCCTCGAGCTTGTCGATGACGGTGCGCTGGAACGTCTTCTCCTCCGAGACGATCTGGCGCATGCGCTCCTCGATCGCAGCGAGGTCCTCGGGAGTGAAGGGCTTCTCGACGGCGAAGTCGTAGTAGAACCCGTCCTCGATGGCCGGACCGATGCCGAACTGCGTCATCGGGAAGAGGTCCTTGACCGCCTCGGCCATGACATGGGCCGCAGAGTGACGCAGGATGTGCAGCGCCTCGGGGCTCTTGTCGGTGATGAGCTCGACGGTGTCGCCGTCCGAGACGACCGCGTTCACGTCGACGAGGTCGCCGTTGAGCTTGCCCGCGATCGAGGCGGCCGCGAGGCGCGACCCGATGGACTCGGCGACGCCGAGAACGGTCGTGCCCTCGGCAACGGTCTTGGCGGAGCCGTCAGGGAGTTGGACGGTGATCTCAGGCATTTCGGTGTCGCTCCTTCGTTGTGAACGCAACCGCCCCGCGTGCCGGCGGGGCGGAGTGGGTCGCCGGAGTCCTCGGCGGGTGGGTTACTGCTTCGTCTTGCAGTACGGGCATACGGTCCACGGAAGTCGCAGGGCCCGTCCGCACTCGACACAGGACTTGCGGAGCTTCTTCATGCATGACGGGCAGATGAGGAAGTCCTTCTCCACCGGCTTGTAGCACGCCGGGCAGACCTCGTAGTCGCGCGCGAGTGCGGCCTCCTTGGCGCGGATCTCAAGCTCGCGCTCGTGCGCGTCGTCGACGGTCTCGGCCGGGCGCGCGATGAGGTAGACGATGAGGCCGGGATACGGGAAGAACGGCAGGAAGATCAGCGTCACGAGTGCCCAGAACCAGCCCATCGCCCCGCGCCGTTCGGCATCGCGATACGTCCAGAAGACGATCGCGGCATAGAGGACGATCGCGAAGAGCACGAGCAGGTTACGCACGAGGATGAACGCCGGGTTGCTGAATACCGGTCCGAGCAGGTCGTTGAACATCTGAGGCCTTTCGTGATGACAGAACGCCCGAACGCGGACGCAACAGCGCGATTCTAGCAGAAGCAGGCTGCGCGCCGCGAAGCTACCCGCGCGCGTTGCCTACGTGTTGCGCAGCACCGTACGGGCCTCGCCCGCCGTCGTGATACTGCCGGTCACGACGAGCCCCGCGCCTGAGCGGGCGCCGAATGCGCGAAGCGCTTCGGCGACGCTTGCGAACACGCCGACTGGCACCGCACCGGTCACCGACTCGACGATACGGGCGAGCTCGCCTGCGGGCAGCGCGCGTGTCGAGCCGGACTGTGTGACCGCGAACGCGGAGGCGACGGGTGTGAGCGCCTCGACGATACCGCGCGCATCCTTGTCGGCGAGGATCCCGAGCACGATGAGCGGACGGTTCCGAGGGTCGGGGAACGCTTCTCGGATCGCCGAGGCGAGCACCGCGGCGGCTTGCGGGTTGTGCGAGCCGTCGACGATGACGGGCGGTTCGGCGCGCAGCAGCTCGAAGCGACCGGGTAGCGCGAGCGTTCGCAGCGCCGTGCGCGAGCGGTCGACATCGAGAGCCGCGCCGAGCGCGGCCTCGGCGGCGGCGACAGCGGTCGCCACGTTGGCCGCTTGGTACGCCGGCGCAGCCAACGCGAGCGACGGGTAGTGGCTATGGACGCCGTCGACCGAGATGAGCGTGAAGCCGTCCGGGCTGCTCGGCCGCTCGATCACGCGGTAGCGCACCGTCAGTCCCTCTGGCACGGGTGAGAACTCCAGGTCCGCCCGCACGGCGCGGGCGTTGGCGTCGGCAGCATCGGCGGCGACCAGGAAGATCGAGTCGAGCCCATCGGTCCCCGGCCCGAGAACCGGTATGCAGCCCGGGCGGATGATCGCGGCCTTCTCGGCGGCGATGGCTTCGATTGAATCGCCGAGAACGGCCGTGTGATCTAGTCCCACGCCGGTGATGACGGAAACGCGCGGTGTCACGACGCTCGTCGCGTCCCACCGGCCGCCCATCCCCACCTCGAGTACGACTGCCTCGACGCCCCGCTCGCGGAAGAGCCAGAGCGCCGCCGCGGTAAGCAGCTCGAACTCCGTGAAGCCGGTGGGGGCGCCGGGCGGCTGGTCGGGGCGCAGCGCTTCGGCGACCCCGAGCGCGGCTTCGAGCGCCAGGGCGAGATCGGCGTCGGAGACCGGTTCGCCGCCGATCTCGATGCGCTCGTTGTAGCGCTCCAGGTGCGGGCTGCTGTAGAGCCCCGTGCGTAGCCCCTGGGCGGCGAGCAGGGATGCCGTGAGCCGCGCGGTCGAGGTCTTGCCGTTGGTGCCGGTGATCTGGATCGCCGACAACTCGTCCTGAGGCCTTCCGAGCGCATCGCAGAGGGCGGTGATCCCTTCGAGCGAGGGGTTCACGCCGAACTGAAGCGCCCGCTGCAGGGCAGCGAGCGCTTGGTCGTAGCTCATGTGGCCGTCGCGCGGCACGCGGCGTCCCTACTCGAGCTCGGCGAGCTGGTCGCCGATGAGTGCGAGCTGCTCGGCGAGTTCGTCGGCGCGAGCGCGGTCCTTCTCGATGATCTCGGGCGCCGCCTTGGCGAGGAAGCCCTCGTTGCCGAGCTTCCTGGCGAGGCGGTCGGCCTCGGTCGCGGCCTTGTCGCGCTCCTTGACGAGCCGCTCGCGCTCGGCGTCGAAGTCGACAAGTCCCTCGAGAGGGATGTATATCTCCATGCCGCTCGCGAGCACCGTCGCGGAGTGCGCGGGCTTGGCCACATCGACGCCCGCCTCGAACTCGCCGACACCGGCGAGCGAAGCCATGCGGCCGAACTCGCTCGTGACCCACTGGTTGTCGGCATCGCCGGTGGTCCTGATACGGATGTCGAGCGTCTGTTTGGGCGGAATGACGTAGCGCGCGCGTACGGCGCGCACGCCCACGACGACGTCGATGAGACGGTTGATCGATGCTTCCGCACCGGGATCGGTGAAGCGTGCGAGCGAGGCGGCGTCCGGCCAGGCGGCGACCATGAGCGACGGGGCCGAGTCCTGCTCGGCAATCGGCAGGTTGCGCCAGATCGCCTCGGTGACGAACGGCATCATGGGATGGAGCAAGCGGAGCGCCTGGTCGAGCACGAAGACGAGGATGCGCTGGACGCTCGCGCGCTGCTCGACGTCGCCGCCGTTCAGACGGCCCTTCGCGAGCTCGATGTACCAGTCGCAGAACTCGTTCCAGAAGAAGTCGTAGAGCGCACGGGCGGTCTCGCCGAACTCGTAGGTGTCGATACCCTCGTCGACGCGAGCCGAGAGATCTGCAAGGCGCGAGAGGATCCAGCGGTCGGCGACCTCGCGCGGCTCAGGCGCGCCCGGCTCGTGGCCCTCGAGGTTCATCATGACAAAGCGGCTCGCGTTCCAGATCTTGTTCGCGAAGTTTCGGCTCGAGAGCAGCTTGTCCTCGGCGAACTTGAGGTCCTGGGCCCCGGTGACCTGGAGCATGAGGCCGAAGCGCATGCCGTCGGCACCGTAGTGCTCCATCAGATCCAGCGGGTCGACGCCGGTGCCGAGCGACTTGCTCATCCGCTTGCCTTCAGCGTTGAAGACTGTGGGATGGATGATGACGTCGGAAAACGGGATGTCGCCGTCGACGAAGTCCATGCCGCTCATGATCATGCGAGCGACCCACAGGAACAGGATGTCGCGCGCGGTCGAGAGCACGTTCGTCGGATAGAAGTACGCGAGTTCGGGGGTCTCGTCGGGCCAGCCGAGCGTGGCGAACGGCCAGAGCTGCGAGCTGAACCACGTGTCGAGCACGTCCTCGTCCTGGCGGACCGGCGCTCCGCACTTCTGGCACGCCGTGAGGTCGTCCATCGACGCGACCGTCTCGCCGCACGCATCGCAGTAGAAGACGGGGATGCGGTGGCCCCACCACAGCTGGCGCGAGATGCACCAGTCGCGGATGTTCTCCATCCAGTGGAAGTAGACGTTCTCCCACCGCTTGGGGTGGAAGATCGTGCGGCCGTCTCGGACGGCTTCGATCGCCGGCGCGGCGAGCGGCTTCATGTCGACGAACCACTGGTCCGAGAGCCACGGCTCGATGACCGTGTGGCAGCGGTAGCAGTGGCCGACCGAATGGACGTGGTCGTCCGTCTTGACGAGCAGCCCCGCCGAGTCGAGGTCTGCGAGCACGCGCTTGCGCGCCTCGTAGCGCTCGAGCCCGGCGTACGCGCCGCCCTCCTCGGATATCGTCGCATCGGCGTTCATGATGTTGATCTTTGCGCAGTCGTGGCGCTCGCCGATCTCGAAGTCGTTGGGGTCGTGCGCCGGCGTGACCTTCACGGCGCCGGAGCCGAAGCTCGGGTCGACATACTCGTCGGCGACGATGGGAATCTCGCGGCCCATGAGCGGCAGCACGACGGTGGCACCGACAAGCGCCGTGTAGCGCTCGTCGTCGGGGTGCACGGCAATGCACGTGTCGCCGAGCATCGTCTCGGGTCGCGTGGTCGCGACGACGACGTGGTCGACGCCGGCGACCGGCTCCTTGAGCGGGTAGCGCAGGTGCCACAGGTGGCTGTCGACGTCCTCGTGCTCGACTTCGATGTCGGAAAGCGCCGTCGAGCAGCGCGGGCACCAGTTGATGATGCGCTTGCCTCGGTAGACCAGCCCGCGCTCGAACCAGTCGACGAAGACGCGGCGCACGGCCTTGGCGTAGCCAGGGTCCATCGTGAACTGCTCGTTGTCGTAGTCGCACGAGCAGCCCATCGCCTTGAGTTGGCTGATGATCGTGCCGCCGTACTCCCGGCGCCACTCCCAGCACGCCTCGATGAACGCGTCTCGACCGAGGTCATGCCTCGACTTGCCTTCCTTGTGCAGCTTCTGCTCGACCTTGTTCTGCGTCGCGATCCCGGCGTGATCCGTGCCCACGACCCACAGCGTCGGCCGTCCCGTCATGCGCGAGCGGCGCACTACCACGTCCTGGATCGTGTTGTTGAGCGCGTGGCCCATGTGCAGCGAACCGGTGACGTTGGGAGGCGGGATCACAACCGAATACGGCGCCACGCCCTCGACGATCTCGGCCGAGAAGTAGCCGCCCTCCTGCCACGCCGAGAAGACGGGCGCTTCCACCGCTTTCGGGTCGTACGCTTTGGGCATCTCGGACATGAGGCCGTCGTACCTTTCGTTCGATGCGTGACTGGCGCGTTCGGAGCGTATTCTAGCAGGAGAAACAGCGACAGCCGCCCAAGCGGGGCGGCTGTCGAACCATTCGTTCGGCACATACGCGGCCGAGCAGGCGTTGGCGCAGTCGGCCTACGCCCCGGCCGCCTTGGCCTCGGGGCCCCTCACGACCGTGGGCTCGGTGCCTTCCCGCACGACCTGCTCGGTTATCACGACCTTCTCGATGTCGGTCGCACTGGGCAGCTCGTACATCAGGTCGAGCAGCAGTCCCTCCATGATCGAGCGCAGCCCGCGAGCACCGGTGCCGTGCTTGGTCGCTTGCTCGGCGATCGCCCGCAACGCACCGTCGGTGAACTCCAGCTCCACGTCCTCGAGAGTGAACAGCCGCTGGTACTGCTTGACCAGCGCGTTCTTGGGCTGCGTGAGGATGTGCACGAGGTCGTCTTCCGAGAGCTCCTCGACGTGCGTGATGACCGGCAGGCGCCCGACGAACTCGGGAATCATGCCGAACTTGTTGAGGTCCTCCGGGAGCGCCTGTGCGAACAGCTCGCCGGTCATGTGTTCCGTTGCCTTGCCCAGCTCCGCCGCGAACCCGACGCCCTTCTTGCCGATACGATCGGCGATGATCTTCTCCAGCCCGACGAACGCTCCACCGAGGATGAAGAGGATGTTGGTGGTGTCGATGCGGATGAGTTCCTGCTGCGGGTGCTTGCGTCCGCCCTGCGGCGGAACGGCAGCCTCTGTGCCCTCGAGGATCTTGAGGAGCGCCTGCTGCACGCCTTCGCCGGAGACGTCGCGCGTGATCGAGAGGTTCTCGGCCTTGCGCGCCACCTTGTCGATCTCGTCGATGTAGATGATGCCGACCTCGGCGCGCGCGATGTCGAAGTCCGCTGCGGTGATGAGCTTGAGGAGGATGTTCTCGACGTCCTCGCCCACATACCCGGCCTCGGTGAGCGCGGTAGCATCCGCGATGGCGAATGGCACCTTGAGGATGCGGGCGAGCGTCTGGGCGAGCAGCGTCTTGCCGCAGCCCGTCGGGCCGAGCATGAGGATGTTGCTCTTCGCCAGTTCGACCTCGTCGGCGTCTTCCTCGGCGGTGACGTGGACGCGCTTGTAGTGGTTGTAGACGGCGACCGAGAGCACCTTCTTGGCGCGCTCCTGGCCGACGACGTAGCTGTCGAGCGCCTCGTGTATCGCCGCAGGAACCGGCAGGTCCTCGAGCAGGGGCTCGGCTACGGCCTCCTCGGCGAGTTCGTCTTCGACGATGTCGTTGCACAGCTCGATGCACTCGTCACAGATGTAGACGCCGGGACCGGCGATCAGCTTCTTGACGTGGCGCTGGCTCTTGCCGCAGAAGTTGCACTTCAGCGTTTCGGGGCCTTCAGGGGTGCGCGAGGGCATGGTACTACTTCGCCTCTTCTCCGCGGTGCACGAATATGCCGTCGACCAGCCCGTACGCCTTCGCGTCCTCGGCGCACATGATGTTGTCGCGCTCCGTGTCGATGTGGATGGTCTCCTTCTTCTGGCCGGTGTGCTTGGCCAGGATGCCATCGAGTTCGTCACGCATACGCAGCATCTCTTTGGCCTGGATCTCGATGTCGGTGACCTGACCCTGCGTACCGCCCCACGGCTGGTGGATGAGCACGCGCGAGTGCGGGAGCGCGAAGCGCTTGCCGGCGGCGCCGGAGGCGAGGAGCACGGCGGCCATCGAGGCGCACTGGCCGACGCAGATCGTCGAAACGTCGGACTTGATGTACTGCATGGTGTCGTAGATCGCCAGGCCGCTCGTCACCGAGCCGCCGGGCGAGTTGATGTAGAGGCTGATGTCCTTCTCGGGATCGGCGCTCTCGAGATGCAGGAGCTGCGCGATGATCAGGTTGGCGATGTGGTCGTCGATCTCCGTGCCGAGGAACACGACACGGTCGTTGAGCAGGCGCGAGTAGATGTCGAAGCTACGCTCGCCTCGGCTGGTCTGCTCGACGACGATGGGAACGAGGGCCTTGATGTCAGGCAGCATCGGTTACTCCTCGGTAGTCGCGTTGTCGGCGTCTTCGGCTGCAGTCTCAGCAGCTTCGGTGCCGTCAGACTCGGTGACAGTGCCGTGCTCGAGCAGCCACTGCACTGCGCGCTGCTGTGCGATCTGCTCGCGAACGACCGGGATCAGCCCGTTCTCGGTCCAGCGAGCGAGCATGTCCTCGACGGTCTGGCTGCCGGTGATCATCGTGGCGATGTCGTTGCGGACATCCTCGTCGGTGATCTCCATGCCCTCCTGGCGGAAGAGCGCCTCGAGCGCGAGTTCCTCGCGAACGACCTGCTCGCCCTGCTCGTTGATGTCCGCCTCGATGACCTCGACCGGAATGCCGATCGATGCCGAGTAGGACTCGACCGTCATGCCGCTCTGCTCGAGTTGGTTCTGGAAGTCACGCAGGAGCTGGCTCGTCTTGGTGCGGATCATCGACTCGGGAACCTCGCCCACGAGACGCTCGGCAAGCACCTTCTTGAGTGCCGCCTCCTTCGCACGCTCGTGCTGGAGCTCCTGGGTCGCGCCCATTCGGATGCGCAGGTCCTCCCGCATCATCTCTACGTTGTCATAGCCGCCCACCGATGTGGCGAACTCGTCGTCGACCTCCGGGAGCACCTTCTTCTTGATCTCGTGCACCGTGACGTCGAAACCGGCGGTCTTGCCGACGTACTCCTCCTTGGACGAGGTGTCAGGGATCGTGAACTCGATGCGCTTCTCCTCGCCCGGCTGCATGCCGATCAGGCCCTCGTCGAACTCGACGGGCATCGCGCCCTTGCCGAGCTCGTACAGGTACTTGTCGACCTGATTGCCCTCGTACGGCTCGCCATCGACGTCGCCGACGAACGAGATGAGCGCGAAGTCATTCGCCTCGAGCGCGCGATCCTCGACGGGCTCGAGCGAGGCGAACTTGTCGCGTGCGAACTCGATCTGCTCGTCGATCTGCGCCTCGGTCACGTGCTTGGGCGGAACGGTCACCGCGATGTCGTCGGTATGCGACAGGGTGAGTTCCGGACGGGTCTCGACCTCCGCGACGTACGTGAACGGCTCGCCCGGGACGACCAGGTCGAGCTCCCCGATATCGGGGCTATCGATGGGCCTGATCGACTCAGCGTCGACCGCGCGCGGGTACGTCGTGTCGACGAGCACCTCGGTCGCTTCGGAGAGGACGTACTCCTTGCCCAGGTAGTTGTCGACCACCGGGCGCGGCGCGTGCCCCTTGCGGAAGCCGGGGATGCGTACCTTCTTGCCGACGGACTCGTATGCGCTCTTGATGGCCGCATCGACCTCCTCGGCGGGTACGGTGACGGTGAGTTTGATGTTGTTGCCCTCGAGGGGCTCGACGCTGGTAGTGAGCACGGAAGGTCCTTTCATGCATGTCGTGATTACCGGTGCCGGCCGGTACGTGTACGTCGTGGTGCGGGCGAGAGGACTCGAACCTCCATGAGTTTCCTCACCGGAACCTAAATCCGGCGCGTCTGCCAGTTCCGCCACGCCCGCGCGAAGCGATTGCATATCATAGCAAAGGAACTGACATCTACGCCCGAGAACCGCACCGGGCTCTGCGCCACACCTACTTGCCGTGGACCGAGCAGACGGCCTTGCCCGTCGCGGCATCCAGACTGTACGTGCCGCCTGACGGGCACTTCGCTCCCGACTGCTGCACCACCGCGGCGAAATCGGCGGCCTCACCGGTGCTCTGCGCCATCGAGTAGAGCTGGTCGATCTGGGCCCTGCTCGTGCGGCACGCCGCGATCGACGCGTTGTCCTTCGCGTCCTTGACCATGGTGCCGGTGTCGGCGCCGGTCGCCGAAGGTGCGGCCGTGTCCCCTCCCGTGGGCGCACCGCACGCCACCAGGGACACCGTCACTGCAAGCATGAGTGTGGTGACAAGAATGCGTTTCATCGACAGACTGCCTCTCTCGAAGGGCATGGGCGCGAAGCACCCCGCGACACGGCCAGGACGCCCCATGGCGACCGGCCTATCCCGATAGTTCCCAATCGTCGGAGATCACCCGCCCGTGCTGGGACGGCACTGCGCGCCGACGACGGGCCTGACCGCAACTACCTCGCGAACAGCACCGACCCGATGCTCGCGAGACCGAACAGGATGAAGACGACGCCCGAGACGCGACGCATGAGCAGCTCGGGCATGCGCGTGCCGAGCAGTCGCCCGATGCCGATCGCGATCGCATCGGCGATGACCATCCCCACCGTCGACCCGAGAGTGACCGCCCAGAACCGTGCCACCGGACCGACCGACTCGGGAGACCCCACGCTCGCGAGCCAACCCTGGACCATCGGACCGGCACTCTTGAGGTAGACGAGCAGCGCCGATCCGGGATCGACCGCGATCGCGAGCGTCATGATCTGCGTCTTGTCGCCCAACTCCGCCAGGAAGAACGCGATCGCGGTCGCGATGACCGGCCCGAACCGGCCCCCCTTGTCGGCCTCCTCTCCCTCGACCTTGTCGCCACGCAGCGTCCATATGCCGAAGCCGACGAACAGGATGCCGGTCATCCACGGAATCACACCCGGCGGGATCGCCGCGCCGACGAATTGCCCGACGAGCGTCGTGAAGAAGTGGACGACGAACGTCGCGATGAAGATGCCGGTGATGACCTGCCACGCCTTGTAGCGGGTAGCCAGCACGAGCGCCAAGAGCTGGGACTTGTCGGCGAGTTCGCCGATCATGATGAGCCCGAGTGCCACCAGAAAGATGTAGGCCACGCACGCCTCCCGCGTTATCGGCCGGAGAGACTCGATGCGCTCCGGCGGTCAGCACACCGCCTGCAGGCGATGCGCAGTTCCGCCGAAGGTCTCGCGTGGCACTCGTGCAGGTGAGTACTGGGTGCACCGGGGCCGTCGGGCCCAGCATGTCGATGCAGCCTCCGCGCGGGTCGGCACGGCTCGCTACTCCCCCTCGGGTTCAAAGAACGCTACGTCAGGCGGGCCCGGCAGTCAATCGCAGCACACCAGAACGCCGCACAACCGCAGCTCCACACGCAGAAAACCGGCCCTCCGAGGAGGAACCGGTTTCCGGGAATGCATGGTGGGCCGTATAGGGGTCGAACCTATGACCTTGGGATTAAGAGTCCCCTGCTCTGCCAGCTGAGCTAACGGCCCGTATGAAAGCGCTTCGTCATTGTAGCGACTACCTGCGCGTTTTCAACACATGGGGTGGGTAACGGGGCTCGAACCCGCGACCTTCGGAGCCACAGTCCGACGCTCTAACCAACTGAGCTACACCCACCATGAGTGGCTTGGCACGCCCGGAGGGATTCGAACCCCCGACCTAGAGATTAGAAGTCTCCCGCTCTATCCAGCTGAGCTACGGGCGCGTGAGACGTCGCTTCATCAAGGCATGTGCCGCGAAGCGGTACGGTACCTTCTGGCGACGTGGATTGTCAATGGAGCGGCCGACGGGACTCGAACCCGCAACAGTCAGCTTGGAAGGCTGATGCTCTACCAATTGAACTACGGCCGCACATGGTCGGGCTGACAGGATTCGAACCTGCGACCCTCTGCTCCCAAAGCAGATGCGCTACCAAGCTGCGCTACGGCCCGACACGATGTGACCCGCCAAACCCCGAGGGGCTCAGGGAGCAAGGGACAGTGTAGCGAGGGGTGTTGCTGCGGGCAACCGCGACCGCGCTACTCGCCGGCGAGCTGTCTGCGCAGATCGCGCAGGGCCGCCCCGCGGTGGCTGATCGCGTTCTTCTCGGCGAGGGAAAGTTCGGCCATGGCGCGGCCGGGTGTGGCGTCGGGCAGGAAGAGCGGGTCGTAGCCGAAGCCGCCCTCCCCTCGCGGCTCGAATCCGATGCGGCCCTCGCAGGTGCCGTTCGCGACGGTCTCGACGCCGTCCTCGCCGATGAACACGATCGTGCAGCGGAAGCGGGCGGTGCGCTGCGCCTCGGCAACGTCGGCGAGCGCGAGAAGGAGGCGTGCGTTGTTCTCGGCGTCGGTGGCGCAGGGGCCGGCGAAACGGCTGCTGAAGACACCGGGTGCCCCGTCGAGCGCGTCGACCTCGAGACCCGAGTCATCCGCCAGCGCGGCGAAGGCGAACCGCTCCCGAGATGCCCGTGCCTTTATGCGCGCGTTGTCCTCGAACGTCTCGCCGTCCTCCTCGGGACTCGGCCACTCGGAGTCAAGCTCGCTCGCAGGCGCGAACCGCCAGCCCGGGAAGTCGAGTGCGGAGCGGATCTCAATGAGCTTGCCGTGGTTTCCGCTCGCAACCACCACCAGCTGGCCCACGTCGCCGGGCTCCGGCCGCGGGTCGCCGAACACATCACGACTCGAAGACATCGAGGTCCTCCTCGGTGACTCTGCGCTGGATCTCGAGCAGCTGCGTGATGCCGCCGGCGGCCAGATCGAGCATCGCATCGAGGCGACCGCGGTCGAACGGCGTCTGCTCGCCGGTGCCCTGCACCTCGATGAAACGACCCTTGCCGTCCATGACGACGTTCATGTCGACCTCGGCGATCGAGTCCTCGGTGTACTCGAGATCGAGCAGCAACTCGCCGTCGACCATGCCGACGCTTGTGGCGGCGAGTTGCTCGATCAGCGGGATCGAGTCGATCTTGCCGGCGGCCTTCCACACCGAGAGCGCGTCGTGCAGCGCAATCCACGCGCCCGTGATCGACGCGGTACGCGTACCACCGTCTGCCTGCAGCACGTCGCAGTCGATCGTCACGCTCACCTCGCCGCCCAGACCGCCCATGTCGACGACGCTGCGCAGCGAGCGGCCGATGAGCCGCTGGATCTCGTGCGTGCGGCCCTTCGGTCCACCCGAGGAGACCTCGCGCCGCGAGCGTGTGTGCGTGGCGGCGGGCAGCATCGCGTACTCGGCGGTCACCCAGCCAAGACCGCTCCCGCGGCGCCACGACGAGACGCCCTCGTCGATGTTGGCGGCGCACAAGACGCGCGTGTCACCAAGCTCGAAGATGCAGCTTCCCATGGCATGCTTGAGATAGCGGCGCGTGACGCGGACCGGACGCAGAGCGTCGGCCGCGCGGCCGCCGGAACGTGCGGGCATTCAGTCGTCCCTTCCGTTGACGGGTGTGATGTCGAACACGTCGAGCTCCTGGGCAACGACCACTTGGGCGCCGAACTCCGCTGTGGCGAGGCGCGCCATGAGCTCACGGTCGTTCGTCGGCCAGATGTGCGTGAGCGCGAGGGCGCGTGCCCCCGCCTCCTTGGCGAGGCGACCCGCCTCGACGGCGGTCATGTGCGGCGCCATGCCCGCGAACTCCTCAGGCAGCGTGGCCTCGGCGAGGAGCAGGTCGACTCCCTTCGCGGCCCGCAGCGCGTGCGGTCCGGGCGAGGTGTCCGAGGTGTAGCACAGGCTCGTACCGTCCACGTCGGCGCGCAGGGCGAAGGTGGGATCCGTGTGCACGACCGCATACGGCGTCACACGCAGGTCGCCGATCTCGATGACCTCGCCGTCGACGAGTCGCACCGGCACGAACGCCTCGGCGAACTCGTGCGCGCCGCGCTCAGACAACAGCAGCCGCATGGTCGAGAACAGATCGCCCGCCACGTAGAGCGGAATCGGAGCCTTCTGGCCTTGGGGCGCGTAGCGCAGCATCGACTGCAGGCAGTAGATGTCGGCATAGTGATCGGGATGGTTGTGCGTGATGAAGACCGCATCAAGCGCGGTGGGGTCCTGGAAACACCCGAGATTCGAGAGTACGCCGTTGCCGCAGTCGAAAAGGACTCTGGCGCCGGCAGCTTCGAGGAAGTGGCCGGCACACGCCTGTCCGGCGCCGGCGCAACTGGCAGATGATCCGAGCACCGTCAGGCGCACGTAGCCTCCTCGGTCGCGGGTTCCACAGCCGACGATAGCGTACCAGCACCCGCCGCGCCCAGCTCAGCGAGCTCGATGCGCGAGACGTCGTCAAGCGCTCGCCCGAACACGCGCGAGCCCAGACGCGCGAACTCCGCGGCATCACCGGTCGTCACGAACTCGTAGCGCGGGCTGGCGCCCGGCTCGGCAAGGTGCCCCCTGCGCGCAAGCGTTGCCGCAACCTCGGCTGCGGTCTCCTCGGCGGATGAGATCAGCCGCACGCGAGCCCCCACGACCTGCTGGATCGCAGCCGAGAGCAGCGGGTAGTGCGTGCATCCGAGCACGAGCGTGTCGATACCCGACCGCTTGAGCGGGTCGAGATAGTCGCGCGCGATCTCGTGAAACGACGGGCGCACGAAGACATCGGCGGAGTCTGCGAGCAGACCCTCGACCGGCCCGGCGTCCAAGCGCAGCCCCTCCTCCACGATGTCGACGAAGCGCGGTGTCGATGCCGAGAAGACCGTCACCCCGGCATCCAGCCCGCGAACCGCGGTGCTGTACGCGCCGGAGTCGATGGTCCCCACAGTGCCGATGACGCCGACACGGCGGTTCCGGGTCGCCATGACAGCCGCCCTCGCGCCAGGCTCGACGACGCCGATGACCGGGACCGAGAACGTCTCCTGCGCGAGCGTGAGACCTGCTGCCGTCGCCGTGTTGCAGGCGATGACGATCAGCTTGACCGGACGGCGCTCAAGCCACGAGCCGATCTCGAGCACGAACCGGCGCACCTCGTCGAGGTCGCGGGGTCCGTATGGGCAGCGGGCAGTGTCACCCAAGTAGAGAATCGACTCGACAGGCAGAGCGGTCGCGATCTCTCGCGCGACGGTGAGCCCGCCGAGCCCTGAGTCGAAGACACCTATCGGCATTCGGTTCATGCCTTGAGTATAGCCATTCGACCCCGTCAGCCCGACGGTAGCGGGCCGACTGCCCAGACGCGCCCCCTGCTAGCCGACTGCCTCGACGATCGCCGCGGCGATGTCGTTGACGCCGAGCGTGCGCTCCGCCGCGCCCAGGTCGATCGCCGCCTTCGGCATGCCGAACACCGTGCAGGTCGCCTCATCCTGAGCGATGGTCGCCGCGCCAAGATCGTGAAGATGCTTCAGCCCGGCCGCACCGTCGGCACCCATGCCGGTCAGCAGAACGCCCACGGTCCGCTTCCCGAAGCTGCGCGCAACGGAATCGAAGAGCGTGTCGGCGCTCGGCACGTAGAGCTGCCCCGCCCCCGGCGCCTGGAGCCGGATGATGCCCTTGTCGACGACCATATTGGCGCCGGTGGGAGCGAAGTATGCGATGCCGGGATCGGGACGCACCCCCTCCTCGCCCAGCACGACATCGATCGCACAGCCGGCGTTGAGCCAGCTCACGAGTCCGGGCACGAATCCATCGGCGATGTGCTGCGCCACGACGACGGGCACCTTGAGATCCTTGGGGAGCCTGCCGAGAACAGCGAGCAGCGCCGATGGGCCACCCGTGGAGGAGCCGATCGCGACGATGCTCCGTCCGCCGGGGACGCCGTGGACGCGCGCGCTGTGCGCCTCGCGCTGCTCGCGCCGCCCGCGGATGTGGGTGATGACCCGGACGTTGGCGAGCACCTTGACCTTGCGGATGACCTCACGCCCGATCTTGTCGAGATCCGCCCAGTCGCGCGGCTCGGGCTTCTTGATGACCTCGAGCGCGCCCAGACCCAACGCATCGAACGCGCTGCCGACGCCCTCGCCGCGCACCGAGGAGGAGACCACCAGGATCGGCGTCGGCGTGTAGGCCATGATCTTCTCGGTCGCGCGCAAGCCGTCGAGCCGCGGCATGTGGATGTCCATGGTCACGAGATCGGGCCGCAGACGCGCCACCATCGCAACGGCTTCCTCACCGTCGGCTGCCTGACCTACGACCTCGATCTCCGGGTCGGACGACAGGATCGTCGCGAGCATCTCTCGTGCGACGAGCGAGTCGTCGGCGATCAGCACGCGCACATGCTTCTTGAAGCCGGCCATGTTCCTCGCTTCGAGTTAGCGGATGAGCCGCTCGACCGTGTCGAGCAGTGTGTCCTGGTTGAACACCGACTTCGTGATGTAGGCGTCGGCACCGGCGTCGATGCCCTCAGCCTTCTCTTCCTCGCGTTCGAGCGAGGTGACGATGATGACCGGAATGTCCTTGAGAGCCGGGTCGGACTTGACCGCCTTGGTCAGCTCGAAACCGGTCATGTTCGGCATCTGCACGTCGGTGACGATGGCGTCGGGCCCAAGGCCGTCCTTGAGCTTGCCGAGTCCCTGTGCGCCGTCGACGGCCGTCTCGACTTCGTAGCCTGCGGCTTCGAAGATGGAACGCTCCAGCTCTCGGGTCGTGAACGAGTCCTCGCAGATGAGGATGGTTCGCGGACCCTGTCGCTCGGCACGCGCGGTCTGCAAGCCCACACGTTGACCCGACCGTGTGCGGGCGTTGGCCATGAGGTCCGGGACGTTGAGGATCGGGACGACCTCACCGGCGCCGAGGATCGTCACGCCGGCGACGTTGTCGATCTTGCGCAGGTGGTTTCCGAGCGGCTTGATGACGATCTGCTGCTCGCCGACGAACGCATCGACGATGAAGCCCATGCGGTGGCCCGAGTAGCCGATGGTCGCGATCGGGACCTTCTTGGCCTGCGTCTCGGCCGCAGGAACGCCGAGGATGTCGGAGAGGCGCACGAGCGGTATGGTGCGACGCTGCCGGCGGATGACCTCGCGCCCCTCCACCTTGATGATCTCACCCGGGTCGACGCGAAGGGTCTCCTCGATCGAGCCGGTCGGCAGGGCGTAGACCTGACCGCCCACCTTGAGCATCAGCGCGCGGATGATCGCGAGCGTGAGAGGGATGGTGAGCTTGAACTTCGTGCCCTTGCCGGGCGTCGAATCGAGATCGAGCGATCCCTTGAGCTTCTCCACGACGAACTCGCGCACCACGTCCATGCCGACGCCGCGCCCCGATATCTCCGTGATGATCGCAGCGGTTGAGAAGCCCGCCTCGAAGATCATGTACTGCGCCTCGCGGTCGGAGATCGACTTGGCCTCGGCCTCGGTGATGTAGCCCTTCCGGATCGCGCTCTGGCGCACCTTCTCGGGATCGATGCCCGCGCCATCGTCGCTGATCTCGATGAGGATACGGTCGCCCTCCTGGCGCGCTCCGAGGTGTACGGTGCCGTGCGGGGGCTTGCCGAGCGCCTTGCGGGTCTCGGGATCCTCGATGCCGTGATCGACCGCGTTTCGCATGATGTGGACGAGCGGGTCGTTTATCTCTTCGAGCACCTTCTTGTCGAGTTCGGTGTCGCCGCCCTCGATCACGAGCTCGATGTCCTTGCGGAACTGCTTGGCGAGATCGCGTACCGCGCGTGGAAACGCCTGGAAGATGGTGTTCGCGGGAAGCATGCGCAGACGCATGCCCTGCTCCTGCAGGTCGTTGATCACGACCGACGTGCGCGAGACATCTTCCGAGTAGTCCTTGATGTACTCCGTCAACTCACGGCGACTATCCGACATGAGCGAATCGACGAGGTTGATGTCGTCACCGATGGCATCCATGAGCTCTTCGCGAGCCATGGCCTGGAACGTCGACTTTATCCGAGACCATGCCTGCCATGTCTCGTTGATCTTGCCATGCGTCAGGCGGATGTCGGTCACGCGTTGCTCGGACTTGATCTGCGAGATGACGACTTCGCTGATGAGGTTGAGCAGGTTGTCGACCTGGCTCGTCCGAATGCGGATCGTGGCCTGGACCTTGGACTTCAGCTCGCCCTCGCGCTGCACGCGCTTGGGCTGCCCCGAGCCGCCCGCGACGGGCTCGTCGTCCTCGTCCTGAACGTCCTCGTGCTCGTCGTCCTCGTGCTCGTCCTCGTCGCCCTGTGCCTCTGGTGCCTCTGTCCCCGCGCTCTCTCCCACCTCCGGCTCGACCGTCTCGGCTGGCGCGGGTGGTTCGGCTGCGGCCTCGGCAGGCTTCTTCGTGCGCTTCTTGGGCTTGGGCTCCTCGGCGGCAACCGGCTCGGCGGGCGCCTCCTCAGCCGTGGTCCCCGTAGCGGCGATATCGGCGAGACGCTTCTTGAGCGCCTCCAGATCGATCGCGTTGTCGACGTTCACTCCGGCGTTGTCAGTGAGGTAGACGATGGCGTCGAGCGCCTCGAAGAACGAGTCACTCATGTCCGGCGTGTACGCCATCTCCTTATCGCGCACCCGCACCATGATGTTCTCGAGCCAGTGCGCGACATCGGAGATCTCGATCAGGCCGACCATGCGCGAGCTGCCCTTGATCGTGTGAGCGTCGCGCATCATCTGGTCGATGAGCTCGCGGTTCTCCGGGTCGCCCTCGAGCGTGATGACGCCCTCATTCAGACGCTGCAGAAGATCCTGCGCCTCTTCCTGGAACTTCCCTATGAATGCACTTCTATCGAACTCGACCATGAGCCGGTCCCCTCGCGTCTAGGCCGAGCGCTGTTAGCGGTCAACGATCTGGAAGGCCGAGCCGACCTGGCTTGACTCACGCGCCATGCCGGAGAGCAGTTCGGCCGATGAGGCAACCTGCCTGGAGCCGGCGGCCGTCTGCTGCGCGACCGCGGCAACCTCGCGCATCGCCTTGACGACCTGGTCCGTGGCGCTCTTCTGCTGCTGTGTCGCTGCCGAGATCTCCTTGGCAGCGACAGTGGTCTGTTCGACGAGGTCGAGGATGCGATCGAGGCTCTCGCCCGTGGTGTGGGCGAGATCGACGCCGGCCTGGACCTGCTTGAGTTCCTGCTCGGTGGAGATGACGAGGTCATTCGCCGAGCTCTGGATCTCGGTCATGATGCTGCCGATCTCGCTCGTGGAGTCGACGACCGACTCAGCGAGCTTGCGGATCTCGATGGCGACGACCGAGAAGCCCTTGCCCGCCTCGCCTGCGCGCGCGGCCTCGATCGCGGCGTTGAGCGCGAGGATCTTGGTCTGGTCGGCGATCGAGTTGATGATCGTGAGGACCTGCCCGATCTGCTGGCTGCGCTCACCCAGCGCGAGGATCTTGTTCGCGCTCTGTTGCGTGCGCGACTTGATCTGCTCCATCGACTGCAGGGTGTTGGCGACCGCCTGCTGGCCAGACTCGGCCGACCCGAGCGACGCCTCTGCCATGGTGACGACCTGGTCGGCGTTCTCGGCGATCTGCCGATACGTGCTCGCGAGCTCTTCCATCGTGGCGGTCGTCTCGCTGATCGACGCGGCCTGCTCGGCGGCGCCTGACGCTTGCTGCTCGGTCGCCGAGAGGATGTCGTTGGACGAAGAGGCGAGCCGGTCGGAGGACTCCTGTGTCTGCCGGATGAGGTAGACGATCAGGTCGACCATCTGGTTGTACGACGAGGCGAGATCGCCGATCTCGTCTTGCGTGTTCACCTCGACCTTGTGGCCGATCTCGCCCTGGCACGCGGCACGGACGGAATCGACCACGTTGGTGAGCGGCGTGAGCGAGCGCCTCGTCAGCCAGTAGTTGCCCGCTGCCCATAGGGCGGCGAGGACGAACGACACCGCGAAGATGATGCCGATCCCCGTCCTGACGCGCGCCTCATCGAGGTCCGCTGAGAACAGGAGAAGGATGATGGCGAACTGGCAGATCAGGAAGATGATCTGCATCGATATCGTGAAGAAGGTGAACCTGTTCAACAGCTTGCCGTTGATCTGTCTCCACAGCTTCATGCCCCGAGCCCCTGTCTTCTAGTGCCGGCCGACGACGACCGGCGCCAACATCCTATCGATGGCGATGAGGCCCACCATGGACCCATCGATGTACACAGAACCCGCCACGAACTCCGCCTGCGAGCGGTCGATGATGCTGATGGGCGGCTCGACCGCTCCGTTGGGAACCTCCGCGATGTCGCCGATCTCGTCGACGACGAGCGCCGTGACGACCTCGTCGTTTGACACGACAATCGCGGGTGGCGCGACCCCATCGACTGTGGCGACCGACCCGATGCCCATGATCGTCGCCGAGTCCGTCACCGAGAGGATCTCGCCGCGCACGTTCACCACGCCGAGGATGTAATTCGGAACGCAGGGGATCTGCGTGATCTCGTACTCCTGGAAGATCTCGCGAACGTCGCTGACCCGGACGGCGTACCACTCCTCGCCGATCCGGAAGAGCAGCAGCGAGAGCTGGTCGGAGACCTCCTCGTCAAGCGTCTCGAGCGCGAGCGAGTCCGCACGTCGAGCGAGGATCTCCTCGGCTGTCTCGGCAAGATTGTGTGTAGGTTCCGCAGCCACGCTACCGCCTCACAGCTGGTTGAGCCCGAGCAGGAGATCTATGTCGAGCAGGTTCATCAGTCCATCGGGCATCCGGCAGACGCCGATCATCTTCGACGACAGCGCGTGCAGAGGCGGCGCCTCCTGCAGGCACCCCTCGGGCAGCTCGAGCACGTCTTGCACCTCGTCGACGATGAGCGCGACGGTCTGGCCGTGCGTCTCGGTGATGATCATCGGGGTCTCGAGCGTGTACGCTTGCGTGTCGAGCCCCACGAGCATGCGCATGTCGACGGCGGGAATCACGTTGCCGCGCAGATTGACCATGCCCACCACGGAGGATCTGCCTTCCGGCGTCTCCGAAAAGGCGACGATCTGCTGGATCTCGTTGACGCGCTCGAGGGGCAGCGCGTAGCGCTGTCCGCCGAGGAAGAACGCCACGGCGCGGGCGACCTCGCCCGATGACGCTGCATCCTCGACTCCGACGTGCTGGTCATCCACGGGGATGATGATCTCCTCACTCCTGCTCATCGCATCCTCACACACTGAATCTCAGTACGCGGTCGAGCTCCTCGGCGCTCACGACGCCGTCTCGGACCTTCGCGAGACCCGACGCGGACATGGGGCGCATCCCCGCAGCCCGGGCGGCTGCGTCGATACTCGCCGCCGTGCCGCCTCGCGCCACCTCGGCACGGACCGGCTCGGTGAACGGCAGCACCTCGAAGATGCCGGTGGCACCCTGAAAGCCGCTCTTGCCGCAGTTGGGGCAGCCGGTGCCTTTGCGCGTGGTCATGCCGCGTTCAGCACCGGGGATCAGGTCAGACAGCGGCGACTTCTCATCGACGGAGCAGTTGGGGCAGTTGGTGCGGACGACCCGCTGACCGACCGCGAGCGTCAGCGCGCTGCCGAGCGAAACGGGCTCGGCCCCCAGGTCGAGCATGCGGCGCACGGCGCTCGCGATATCGGAGCCCGCGAACGTGGCGATGACGAGCTTGCCGAGGCCGGCCGCCTCGATGGCGAGATGAACGTCCTCGACCGATTGCATCGAATCGATCGCCATCACGTCCGTGTCCTGCCGGATGCCCGCTGCGAAGTAGGAAGCGGCGCCGACCGGCGAGCCCGGATTCACGAGCACTTGGGCGACCGCCGGGATCTCGTAGTCGATCGAGCGCTCGACCGAGTAGACCGTGCGGCCCGAGCCGGCGGCATGGTGCAGCAGCGAGTAGTAGGTGCTCGAGCGCCCTCCGGCGACCGGCGCCGCGACGAGCAGCATGCCGCGCCCGCGCTCGATCATCGCCTGCAGCGCGCGCGACTCGGCATCGGTCATGCCGAGCTCGAGGAGACTGCGGGGCTCCGGACGCGCGGGCGCCAGCGACACGACGAGTCGCTGCCCTGCGACGGTGGGAACCGACGACACGGTGACGACGAGCGCTCGCGATCCGATCTCCGCGTGCTGTCGTCCGAGGGCCGGCACGTCCGCGGGTACGTGCCCGAGCTTCGCCCACGCCTTGAAGCCGTCGATCAACGGCCCCTGCATCGAGAGCGGTGCGCTCGCGATCTTCTCGAGGCGCCCCTTCGTGCGGTAGACCAGGAAGAAGTCGTTCTTGTACGGGAAGACATGGATGCGGTTCGCTCCGCGCGATACCGCCTGCTCCAGGATGTCAGCAACGAGCACCGCAAGCTTGCGGTCGTCGGCCACAGCGAGAACATCGAGGTCGATGGTCGCGGGCCCCTCGGGCGATACCGCCTCGATGACCTCCTGAACCGACTGGACCTGAACGTCCGCCTCAGGTTCGGCTTCGACCTCGGCCACCGTCGGTGCGACCGACGGAGCTATGTCCTCCTCGGCGACCTCGAAGAAATCGGCGGCCGAAATCTCGAGTTCGTCGTGGGTCGGGGGGCCGGCGATGACGGTCTCGGAGTCCGATATCTCGACGGCGGTGCCTTCGCCGTAGTACTGGCGGATGGCCGCGTGAACGTCCACGCCGTCTGCGAGCACGGGCTCGACCTCGAGACTCAGGTCGTACGCCAGCTCGTCGAGGGTGAAGATGTCGATGGGGTCGCTGATCGCAACGGTGAGGATGCCTTCGATCTCGAAGAGCGGGAGCACCCCACGGAACCGCGCGACCGCAGCCGGAACGAGCGCAAGCGCCTCATCGTCGGGCGCGTAGCTTGCGAGGTCGACACGTGGAATACCCATCACGTCCTCGAGCACGCGCTCGAGCTGAGCGCCCGTGACCAGGCCGCGGTCCACGAGACCGCGTCCGGCAGCCCCTTCCGAAGGCGAGCCACTGCGCGCACCGGACAGCTGCTCGGCGGTGATGTGCCCCGATGTTGCGAGTGCGTCGAGGACGCGCCCGGCGATTGTTGCCGCTTCAGCCATTGCCGAGAGGCCCGTCTATCCCTGGACCTTGGCGAGTTCCTCGGCGACCGCCGAGAGGAGCCGCTCAGGTTCGATCGGCTTCGTGAGGTACTGGTTGGCACCGGTACGGATACCGGTCGCCATCGCCTGCTCCTCGGTCTTGGCGGTGAGCATGATGATCGGGATGCCCTTGTACTTCTGGTCGAACTTGAGCAGACGGCATACGCGGTAACCATCGAGCTTCGGGAGCATCACGTCGAGAAGGATGAGGTCGGGCATCTCTGCCCGCGCGGTCTCGAGCGCCTCGGCTCCATCGGTAGCCGTGATCACCTCGTAGCCGCCCGACAGCAGGATCGCCTTGATCATCTCAAGGATCGTCGGGCTGTCATCGACCGCGAGGATGCGCGCGTTCGCCATGCAGAAACTCCCCTCGTCCAGTTGCCCCTACCGTGCTTGTATCGCCCTTTGCGACCATACGCTTTAGCGACGGGTTGACCCTTTCCGACACTCTATCAGACTGCGCTCGCACGTCTTGGCAAGCAAGTCCGGCTTGAAGCCCCCCAGGAATGCCGTCCATTCGCCGTTTGGCGAGAGGTACAACGCTCTGAGTGAGTTCTCGTATTCGCGGCACGCATCGTCGTACGCGCCCTGCGTGCGATGAAGATTCGCCAGGTTGAAGTGGGCGAGCACGAAGTCGGGATCGATGTAGATTGTACGCTTGAACTCAGCGATCGCCCTCTCGGCGTCGTCTTGGCGCAGGTAGATGATGCCGAGGATGTAGCGCGCCGACGCGAGCAGCGGGTTGATGCCGAGCGCCTCGGTCGCGTCGGCGATCGCCGCCTCGAGATCACCGCTGTCCGCATTCGCATGAGCTCTCGCGAGCAGCGCGCCGACGTGGCGGCGGTCCTTCTCGAGCGCGAGTTCGGCTACGGAACGCGCACGCGCCGGCTCGGCCTTCTCGAGCAGGTCGTGCGCCTCGGCTACGAGCGCATCGATCTCGGCGCGTTCGTCCTCCGAGCCAGGCCCAGCGACCGTTTCGATCGGCTTGGGTGCGGGTTTGGCCGGAGCCGGTGCGGGCGTCGGCTGTGTACGCGGCGGCGTGGCCGGCGTCCCACGCGGCGGGATCCGGCCGAGTGATGACCCGACCTCCCCCGTGCGCGGTAGATCGGCCGTGCGCGGACGCTCGGTTCGAACCGGCTTGGCACTGAATCCGGGGGTGAAGATGTTGGGCTTCGCCAGGGGTTTGCGGTACAGGAACACGCCCCCCATCTCGACCGGCTCAAAGCGGTCCGAGATGGACGTGAGCGTCTCCGAGTGCCCGATGAACAGATAGCCGCCGGGGTTGAGGGATTCGTAGAAGTTGTTGACGACCCGGCGGGTCGAGTCGGGCCTGAAGTAGATGGTGACGTTGCGGCAGAACACGACGTCCCAGTTGGACGAGAACACGACCGGGTACGGCTCCTTGATCAGGTTGTGGTACGAGAACGCCACCGCATCGCGTGCACGTGCGCGCGGACGGTGCCCACCCTTCACGGGCTCGAACCAACGCTGCACGGTGTTCTGCGGCAGGCTGGCGAGCGCCTTGGCCGGGTACACCGCGGCCTTGGCACGGTCCAGGGCCTGAGTCGAGACGTCGGTACCGAGCACCTCCGAGCGTATGCCGCGCGCCTCGAGCGTCGAGTCAAGCAACGTCATCGCGATCGTATAGGGCTCCTCGCCCGTCGAGCAGCCGGCCGACCAGACGCGAAACGAGCGGCTGCCTTTGGCCTTGGACTCCAATATCTCGGGAATGACCCGGTCGCGAAGTGCGTCGAACTGGGCCGGGAAGCGGAAGAACGACGTCTCATTGATCGTCACGAGGTTCATGAGTTCCTTGAACTCGTCCTCGTTGCGCGACAGCACATCGAAGTACTCGCTGTACTCGAAGAAACCGAAACGTGTCGCACGGGTCACGAGTGAGATGCGCAGGGAGTCGACTTTGCTTTCCTCGAGGTAGATTCCTGAATGGTGGTGGATCCAGTCCCGGAACCGCTGAAACTCCTCGGGCGTCAAATCCTTCCGCAGGCTGTCGGCAGGATTCGACACGCCTACTCCACCAGAGACTCTCCGGCGGGGCCCACCTTTTCGATGAGGCCGCCTGCATACATCCCGTAGAGCGTCTTCGCCGTCTCGAAGTCGTTGTAGCCGGTCATCTCGACCAGCTCGCGCACGCTACGGCTGCCGTGCAGGAAGCACAGCAGCATCCATTCGCGAGGCTTCAGGTGTATGTCCGCCGGCTTCTGGCCGGGGTTCGCCGACATCGCGAAACGGGTGTCCATCGACGGTATCTTGTCCTTGATCTTGTTCCACATCTCAAGCCGGCGACCGGAGTCCGCAAGTACGGCGTCGATGTTCACGGTCATGCCCAGATCGACGTCTGCGCACAACTCGTCCGACTCGAAGCGCAGTTCGCCCTCTTCCCAGCGCATGAGGTCGAAGAGAGCGTCAGAGATCTGTTCTCGGATGAACTCCTCGAGCACCGATGCCTCGACGTAGCCTTCGTCCACAAGGATCTGGCCCAGCCGTCTGCCGGCCTTGTCCTTCTTCTGGATCTTCATGAGGCCCTGTGCCTGGCGCAGTTGCTTGTCCGAGATGACGCCCGAACGAACCAGCCGCTTCCCGGCGGTCTCGCCGGCGCCACTTGAAGACGCGTGGAAGACCTGCCCGTCTCGGAAGCAGACGATGCCCTCCCCCGCCGTGCCCTCGACGTGCAGCGTGCCGGACTTGGAACCGGACGCCAGCAGCCGAAACATGTCGGTGAGAGAGAAGTCCTTGAGGTTTCCCTCGAGCGCCAAGAATCGTCCTCCTCGAACCACGGTCGACGGTGTGATGGTGACACCAAACACGCTGGGGCACAGCGCGGCAGCGTTCGCACGTCATCGTAGCACCCGTTCTATCGGCTGGTAAGCACGGCGACCGTAGTGCAGATGGCGCACCGGCCGACCGAGAACGCTCAGGTCGCCGGCGGCTTCTCAGGACCGACGAGGATCTTCCCGTCCTCCACGATCACGTCATAGACACGAAGCGGTCGGGGATGGCGCGCGAACTCGGCCATCGACTTGACCGCGCCCTTGAAGTCCGTCCACCTGACACAGCGTCCGTCGCTCAAGTCGAACTGCGAGTGGTGCAGCGGACAGGTGACGACCGTTCCCGCGAGCGTACCCTTGACCAGGTGCGCGTGAAGGTGTGGACAACGGGCGTCGGCGACGAAGAACCGCTCCCCCGCCCGGGCGATGAGCAGTTCGTGGCCGTCGACCGCCACCTGCCGCATCTGGCCGTCTTCAAATTCCACGACACTCGCGATCTCCAGATACTCGCTCATGGCGGCGATCCTCTCTTCCGGCGGTCCATACACCGTTGATGCCCGTTCGAGAAGCAAGAAGACCGGCCCCCGAGGGGACCGGTCTTCACAGATGCAGCGTTGGCGCTGACTACTTGCCGTAGACCTTGGTGGCCTGCAGCTTGCCGTTCTGGCCGGTGCTGACGTCGAACGTCACAGCCTGGCCCTCGTCCAGCGTCTTGAAGCCATCGGTCTGGATCTCGGAGAAGTGGACGAACAGGTCGTCGCCATCCTCGCGCGAGATGAAGCCGTAGCCCTTGTCAGCGTTGAACCACTTAACTGTACCTTCAGCCATCTGAAACTCACTCTCCTGCCCCGCAGGGCAATAAACAAAGCGACGCGATCTCCGCGCATTCGCGGAAGTCACGCCGCAAAACGGGTCCCCTTCGGACCCAACACTGCATACCATAGCACGGTTCGGGCCATCATGCTCGCCCGGCGCCCGACACGACCTCGCGTGCCGGGCAGAAGCGCTCCTACGTGCCCTACTGTTGTTCGTCGCCACCAAGCGCGGCGGCGGCGGCTTCCGCGCGCCGCTCCAGCGCTGCGACGCGCTGTGCAAGTGCCGCGACCGCAGCATCATCGGCGACGCCGATCGCTGCCCCTGGAGCGGCTGGCACCGCGGGTGCGCGGTCCTCTCGGCTGCGCACGAACTTCAGATAGCCCAGCCCGATGGCGACCACGAGCGCGAACAGGATCACAGCAAAACGCGCGACGGAGTTGCCCGAGAAGATTACCCAACCGGCACCGTAGACCATCGTGAAGAGGCCCCCGAGCAGCAACCCGTTCGAGATGACCCGCAGCTGGTCGCTCAGCACGAGAGAGACACCCATGACGAGGGTCGCGAAGAGGACGAGCACGATGCTCGTGTTGCGCGCCCAGTTCTTCATCTCGGCGTCGATCTTGTCCTGCAGCTCGTTCTGCTGCTTCTGAAGCGCCGCCATCTGCGCCTGGTCCGCCGCGCTGAGGCTTCCGCCCGGCGTCGTCTTGATGTTGAGCGCCTCCATCTTGCGCGAGATCTCCTGCTGCTCCTTCTCGTACGTGGTCGTCGGCGACGGGTAGAACGTGTTCACCCCGACGCCGATGAATGCGACGACCATCAGTCCGAGGAAGAACGAGAAGATGGTCTGCAGGGCGTAATGCTGGCGGTCGACCGTCGCAGCGGGTGCGTTCATGGGATCCTCCGAGTCTGCCGGGCGTCGCTAGTTGATACCCACGTCATGTCACCGCACGTGCGCGGCTACATCCCCTCTTTCGCGCACACGTCCTCGATCTCGAACGCGAGCATCCGAAACCGAGCGAGCGCCGCGTCGTCGTCGAGCTTGTTGCGCGCGTAGACCGTCTCGGCATCCGACACGCCCTCGAGCTGGCCGATTAGCACGCGCATTGCGGCACGCATCTCGGCAGGATCGTCGATGAGACGCATGCGCCCTTCCATCACCACCGAGCGGAACGGATGCTCGCACGCGCCCTCGTTGTAGCCGAGGTCATCGACGACCGTCGCGCAGGCTCGGTTGTTGCGCGCGATGATGTCGAGCTTGCGCCCGACCGGAGCGACGTGGAAGAGGAGTCGCTCGCCCGCCGCGTCGTAACCGCAGGACAGGGTGACGACATAGGGCTCGTCACCGTCCGCGAGCGCGATGGTCGCGTAGCGCGCACCGGCGAGGATCGCATCGATCTGGGCCGGATCGGTGATGGCGCGGTCTTCTCGGCGGAGGGGGTGAGGCATGTGCGGCTCCTTGCTGGTCAGAGGTGAACGTGCGTCTAGCCCTGCAGCGTCCGGTACGCGTCACGTGCGACGCCTACCGCTGCCACGAACTCAACGAGCTCATCGTAGCCCGTGATGCCTCCATCATCGCAGACGATCACGGTGCCGAGCGACGACGCGACCCGAGCGGCGTGCTCGCCCGCGGCTCGAGCGCCTCCGGCGACGGTCGCTGCTGCGATGCCGCCAAGGACGACGAGGCCGGCTCGACGTGCTGAAGCGGCGGCGCCCTCGAAGGCGTCGGCGTCGAGACCAGCGAGATGCACCCCCGCGTAGCCTGCGCGCGAGAGCCCGGGCAGCAGCGCGCGGATCTCGCCGTCGGAATGGAAGAGTGCGGGGACTGACATCTCACCTGCTTCGAGCGCGAGCCGGCGGTACGCAGGGAGCAGCGCGTCGAGCACGTAGTCTGGCGAGAGGAACGGCCCCGCCGGACCGGCGAGGTCGTCGCCTACCAGCAGAGCGTCCGCACCGGCATCGCGCGCGCGTCGTGCACTCTGGAGCGCCTCGTGCAACGCCTCGTCGAGGCGTGCGGCGAGCACGCCGGGCTCGGCCGCCGTCGCCCGCAACGTCTCGGTCCACCCCAGCGTCCGGGCGACTCGCGAGAAGACGCCTTCGACAGCCCAGATCGCGGCGACATCGACCTCATGCAGAGCTGTCACTGCTTCGGCAGCGTCACTGAGACCGGCATCCACGAACGCGAGATCGACCGGGATCGACGCGGCGAGCGCTGCAAGCGAAGCGGACCCTCCCGCCGAGTCCGTCTCGGCGGCGACGCGATCGAGCACCGGCTCGGGAATCCACGACAGTCCGCTGACGAATCCCGACGGCTCGCCCCGCAGTGCCTCGACGGCTGACCGCACGCTCATCGCAGCGTCCTCCCTTCCGTCTCGACGGGTGCATACGCATCCCACACCGCATTCACTTCGCGCTCCCAGAACGCGCGCCTGTCTGCGATGGGACGGCCGAGTTCGTTCTCGGCGAACGCGAAGTAGCCATCTCCCGGAATGCCGGAATCGGCACGCACGACAAGCGATGCCACCATGATCCCGAGCGTGTCGTCGGTCTGGGTGTCGACCTCGCCGAGCAGGTCCAGGAGCGCGCCGGAACGCGCGCTGACGCGGCCGTTGAACACGCGGCGAGCGACCTCGCCGTACGTGACGGTGGAGCGGGCGGCAGCAACCGACTCGAGCAGGCCCCTCAGCTCGGCGTGCATCTGCTCCCACTCTTCCGGGGTGAAACCCCATGTCCTTCGCCGCATCCGGACCTGCCCTTCGCTAGAGGCCTCGATTGTAGTGCAGCGTCCACGGTCTGATACCCGCCCGATCGCGGTGATTCGCGCCCGCATACGAGAACGACCCGCAGGCGGATGCCAGCGGGTCGCGCACAAGGCCAGACTGACCTTGGGAATGGATGGTGGAGGCGCGGAGAATCGAACTCCGGTCCACGAAAGCACCCTGGGAGGCATCTCCAGGCTCAGTCACAGCTTGTGTCTCGGTCGGGGCGGCACGCTGTGACAAGCGCGCCCCTTCCCAGTCAGTTCAGTCTTTCGCTACGGCATACCGACTACGTCCGAAGCGGCAGTCCCCTGCAATGGCGCCGTACCGGTGACGGGGACGCGCACCGGGTTGGCGTCGCTGGCTATTTAGGCAGCGAGTGCGTAGTTGTTTTCGCCATGTAAATGACGGTTACCCCTGTTTAACGCGGTGAGGAGACCGCGACCTGCTTCCTCCCTCAGAACTATCGTGTCGAATCCAGTCGCCCCCGTGTGGGGTGGTTCGGCGTGTCAAAGAGCCCGCGGCACCGGAGCCGCTCGGAGAGTATACCCGCCGAGGAGACCGCGCGGGCGGCATTCCACAGAGCGAACGGCGTGCCGCGCACTGCGGCGCGCCCGGTGCGGCTACTCGCCCTTCTGGCGCTCGCGCAGTGCTCGCTCGACATCGCGCTTCTGGTCCTTTGCGGCGATGTCCGCGCGCTTGTCATAGAGCTTCTTGCCTCGGCACAGCCCCAGCTCGACCTTCGCGAGGTTGTTGGGCGCGAAGTACATCCTGAGCGGGACGAGCGTGTAGCCCTTCTCGCGCGTCTTGGACAGCAGGTGCCGTATCTCCTTCTTGTGCATGAGGAGCTTGCGCGGCCGGTTGGGATCGAGGTTGGACCGGTTGCCGTGGCTATAGGGTGCGATGTGGACGCCGTATAGCCAGACCTCGCCCTGCTTGATGCTCGCGTAGGTATCACGCAGCGACGCCTTGTTGTCTCGGAGTGACTTCACCTCGGTGCCGGCGAGTTCGATGCCGCACTCGTAGGTCTCCTCGACAAAGAAGTCGTGGTAGGCCTTCTTGTTGTTCGCTATGAGCCGTTCTTCGCGTGCCATGGTGGTATCGACTCTCCGGTCGTGGTGGTGCGGTCTCACATTCTAGCCCAGCCGGTGGACGGCAAGGCGCGGGCCACGCCGTACGGCGTGGCCCGTTCGTCGCGCAGATCCACCTGCTAGCGGCTACGGCGTGAAGTCGGTACCCGGCTTCAGGTCGAGCACGAACCGGGTGAGCAGCTTGACGGCATAGTCGAGGTCCTTGAGCGAAAGGACTTCCGTGGGCGTGTGCATGTAGCGCAGCGGGATCGAGACCAGCCCGGCAACCTTGCCGCCGCGAGAGAGCTGGATCGCGTTCGCGTCGGTACCGGTGCCTCTTGGCTCGGCGCCGATCTGGTAGGGAACCTTGGCCCTCTCGGCGGCCTTGACGAGAAGCTCGAAGAGGGCGGGGTTGATGTTGGGACCACGCGCGATGATCGGACCGTCGCCGCAGTTCGCCTCGCCGTGCTTGCGCTTGTCGATATCCGGGTAGTCGGTCGCGTGACCCACCTCGACGGCGATGCCCACCTGCGGATTGACGCCATACGCGCTCGTCACGCCGCCGCGCAGCCCGACCTCTTCCTGGACGGTTGCGGCCGCGATGAGGTCGCCTGCGCCGCCGCCGGCCTTCTTGACCTCCTCGAGCACGCGCGCCGCGATCCACGCGCCCATCTTGTCGTCGAACGCGCGCGAGACCGCGAGATCGTCGCCGAACGTCTCGAGCCCCACATCGAATGTGATCGGATCGCCGATACGCACGCGCTTCTTGACCTTCTCGGCGGGCAGACCTACGTCGATGAAGAGCTTCTCGAGCTTCGTGACGTTCTTGCGCTCGTCATCCTCGATGAGGTGGATCGGCTTGCGACCCATGATGCCGAGAAGCGCACCCTTCTTCGTATGCACACGAACGCGCATGCCCGGCAGGATCGCCGAGTCCACGCCGCCGATGGCGGCTGCCGCGATGAAGCCCTCAGGGGTGATGTAGTTGACCATCAGGCCGATCTCGTCGATATGCCCGGCGAGCATCACCGAGACGCCGTCGGGCTTGGTGCCGTTCAGCACGGCATGAACCGAGCCCATCACATTGGTCTCAACCGAGTCAGCGACACCGGTCACGCGCTCTTTGAACACCCTCGCCGCCGGCTGTTCAAAGCCGGACGGGGACGGTGCCTCAACGAGGTCCGACAGGAACTTCAGGTCACTCTTATGCATACATCTGCCTCCGAATCGGATTCAGGGAACCCGGCAAGTCTACCCGTCACGCAGCGGCATCGCCAGGACACGGCACGGTTACGGGTGCCGGCGCGTACACTCTGTATCGGGTACGTTCCCAAAGAACGCGTATGCCCCCGTCGAAGAGGACCGCATGGACCTGTCACTGATCGCCGTGGCGCACGCCGCGAGCAGTGCCAGCACGACCGCCGCCGCTGCCGCCACATCCACCGCCGCGACCGCCACCGACTTTGGAGCGATCGTGGCGAGTACGGTGGCGACGGCAGTGCCAGAAGCGGTCGCCAGCATCTTGCCCTCGGCCGTGACGACGACGGTCCCCGCATCGGTCGCGACCGTCACCGTCCCCGCATGGCTCGAGCTCACGGCCGCCTTCACGGGTGCGCTGTCCGGCGGGCTAGCCGGGGTGCGCATGAAGTTCGACATGGTAGGCGTGATCACCATCGCCCTGGCGGCTGGCCTCTCGGGCGGTATCATTCGCGACCTGATGCTGCAGGACTACGGCATCTACGCACTCGAACACCCTACCCTGCTCATCGCGGTGATCATCGGCGCCATTCTCGCCTTCTATTTCGAGTCGGGCATCGAAAGCTTCCGCAACCGGCTCTTCCTCATCGACGCCCTGTCCCTCGGGCTGTTCGCGGTGGCAGGAGCAGACAAAGCGATCCTGGCAGGCCTCACCTTCGTGCCGGCGGTGATGATCGGCACCATCACGTCGGTCGGCGGCGGCATCGTGCGCGACATGATGCGCAACGAGGTCCCGCGGGTGATGAAGCCCGGCACCCTGAACGGCGCCGCGGCCGTGTTCGGGACGATCACGTACGTGACCCTCGTGACGTGGCTGAACGTTGTCAAGCCGTTCGCCATGTTCGCGTGCGTGCTCCTGGTGATCGCCCTTCGCGTGCTCGCGGTCTGGCGCGGCTGGCAGACTCCCACCCCGAAGGACCTCACGCCTGTGGTGACCGGGCTGATCGGAACCGCCGAGCGGGACGAGTGGGACACACTCGATCCGGAGTCGGGGCAGCCTGCCGCGCGGGCTTCGGACCCACTCGACGACGCCCCGAGGCGCACGTCGGTGCGCTAGCTGCCCGGCCGCAACTCGTCCGGTCGGGTACGACGTGCCGCGCGCTGCTACGCGAGTTCGAGGTCGATCCTCGCATCGCCCGGGGAGACGTTTGCGATCCGCACCTGTACCGCCTGCCCAAGCCGGTACGTGTCTTGGCGCTTGTCACCGATGAGCAGATGCCGCGCGGGCTCGTACCGGTAGTGCTCGCCAGGCATCGCATCGGAATGCACGAGCCCCTCGGCGGTGTTGGCGAGCTGTACGAACAGGCCGTAGTTCGCGACTCCGGTGACGATGCCGTCGAACACCTCACCGATATGGTCCGCCATCAGCTCGCAGAGCTTGAAGCGCACCGAGTCCATCTCGGCCATTGCGGCTTCGCGCTCCATCTGCGATGAGTGATCCGCGAGCCAGGCGAGCTCCGGCGCCATGTGGACCGCATCGGGGTCCGTGTCGAGCGCACCACGCAGCTGCGCCTTGAGCAAGCGGTGGACGATGAGGTCGGGGTAGCGACGGATGGGTGAGGTGAAGTGGCAGTACGCCTCGCTCGCCAGCCCGAAGTGCGGGGAGAGGAAGTCGACGTAGCGCGCCCGCTCGAGCGAACGTACGAGCAGCGAGTTGATGAGGTACTTCTCGCTGCGTCCATGCGCGAACGCGATGATGCGCTGGAAGGTCGCGGGTGAGGCGCCATGCATGTCCTTGACCGGGTAGTTGAACTCCTTGAGCACCGCGGCGATCTGCGCGAGCGCATCAGGGTCGGGGTCTTCGTGGATGCGGTAGACCATGGGCGCCTTGGCGTCGCGCATGTGACGGGCGACCGCCTCGTTGGCGGCGATCATCGCCTCCTCGATCATGTTGGTCGCGACGGTGCGCTCGCGCAGCACGACCTCGATCGGCTTGCCCCCGGCATCGAGGCGAACCTTCGCCTCGACCGTCTCGAAGTCCAGACCGCCCCGGGCGACTCGGCGCTCTCCGATCTTCTTCGCGACGCGAGCGAACTCGCGCAACGTGAGCTCTGCCTCGCGATCGGGGAACTTCTCGGTACCTGAGAGCCACCGGTCGACCTCGTCGTAGTTGCAGCGGCGGTCACTGCGGATGACGCTGGGGTAGAAGCTCGCCTCCTCGACCGCCCCATCCTTCGAAAGCACCATGTCGACGCTGAATGCGACGCGGTCCTCGCCGGGGTTGAGGGAGCAGATGCCGTTGGACAGCTCCTCAGGCAGCATCGGCAGCACGCGGTCGACGAGGTAGACGCTCGTCGCGCGCAGCCGCGCCTCGTTGTCGATCGACGAGTCCCACGGCACGTAGTGGCTCACATCGGCGATGTGCACGCCCAGTACGACGCGGCCATCTTCGGTGTGCCCGATGCTGATAGCGTCGTCGAAGTCGCGCGCGTCGACCGGATCGATCGTGAAGGTGTAGCGGTCGCGGATGTCTCGCCGGTCGGGTTCGCGGGACAACGCCTCGTCGACGTCGATGCGGAGCTTGGCCGCCTCCGCGGCGACCTGCTCGGGGAACTCGGTCCGCAGGCCATGCTCGCGGATCGTGATCTCGATCTCGATGCCCGGGTCGCCTTCTCGGCCGATGATCTCCTCCACGTAGCCCTGGGCCGAGTGGTTGCGAGAGGGGTAGCCGGTCAAGCGTGCCACGACGATGTCGCCGGTGGTCGCGTCACCGATCGCGTTGGGTGCGACGAACACGTCGTGGCGGATGCGCCGGTCCGCGGGCACCACGATGCCGATCGCTCCCGCCTTCTCGAAGCGGCCGACGACGGTGGTGTTCGCGCGCTCGACGACGCGGGTGACCGCACCCGACCGGCCTTCTCGGCCACGTCTGGACTCGGGACGGATGGCGACAGTGTCGCCGTGCATCGCGCCGGCCATGTCCTTGGCGGCGACGAAGTAGTCGCCCTCAGGGGCCGAGACGAAGCCGTAGCCTCGGCGGGTCATCGTGAGTCGCCCTACGACGAAACCACCCCGACGGGTCTTGGAGGTGCGCTTCGGCCTGCTCACACGTACCGCGCCCCCTTGTGCTCGATCGCCGACGGTCGAGTAGATACTACCGCACGTCGGATGTGTCCCATCGCGTCGGCACGCACGGTGCTAGAATGCGTCATCACCACTCAGCACACGCCTCATGGAGCCGCCCGATGGACCACCGCCAGCCACTCGCCCCGTGCCTCATCTCGAAGGGCAGCCTGTCACACCCGCGTGACATGCTGCGCTCGCTCGAGACCCTCGAGAACCTCGACTACCGCTACGTGGTGGCGGGGGACGTCATCGAGGAGGGCCGCGCGGCTCTGGTGAAGCTCATGGCCGATCCGGAGTCCGCGACGCTCATCGTCAACGGGTGCCTCTTCCTCAACGTGGCGTCGTTCCGCTACCTCGATTTCGAGCAGGCCGAGGAGGAGCGCTGGAGGTTCGTGCTGCATGGCGACGGATCCACCCTGGAACTGCTGTCGATTCCCGAGCCCGACTCGGAAGACGAGGATCCCAAGCGCCCTCACCTGCTCTCCGAGGAGACCATCGGCGATTTCGACGCGCTCATCGCGCTCGATGATGACGAGGACGACGAGTAGGGCGCCTAGGCGATTTTCGGGCCACGGTACTCGTCCCGTAGCACGCGAGCGTCACGGTGCGAACCCTCAGTAGCCGTCTCCCATCCCGGCCGCCTTCTGCTTCGCGATCTCGATCGCCCTCTTGAGCTGGATGTCGTCCTTGCGGTCCATCTGCTTCATGCGGTCCATCTTGACGACGACGTCGGGGGTCAAGCCCTTGCCGTCGATGACCCGCTTCTTGGGAGTCAGGTAGTGCGCGATGGTGAACTTGACCGCACCGCCCCACGAGACGCTCTCGACGGTCTGGACACTCCCCTTGCCGTAGGACTTCTCGCCCACCAGCGTGGCCCGCTTGTAGTCCTGGAGCGCCCCACCGGTGATCTCGCTCGCCGAAGCCGAGTCGCCGTCGATCAGCACCACAAGCGGCAGGTCGGTCACCTTCGTGCCGTTGGCTCGCAGCTCCTGCTCGTCCTTGCCGCGCTCGTCCACCCGTACGACGACACCGTCGTCGATGAAGAGGGACGTCACGTCCACAGCCTCGTCGAGCAGGCCGCCCGGATTGCTGCGCAGGTCGAGCACGAGCGCCTTGGCGCCCTTCTTGGTGAGGTTCTCGACCGCCTTGGTGATGTCGGACTCCGCGTTCGCGTTGAACTGCCCAAGCCGCATGTAGCCGACACCATCGATCATCTCTGACTTGAGGTTGGGGTAGTTGATGGTCGCACGGGTGAGGGTGAAGGTCTTCTCCGTGCCGCCGTTGGGGCTGCCCTTCTTGGGCCGCAAGAGAGTCACCGTCACGGTGGTGCCGACGTCCCCACGCACCAGCTTGACGACGTCACTGGTCAGCCAATCATCCCGACGATCGCCGTCGATCACGCGGAAGACATCGCCGGGGAGCAGTCCCGCCTTCGCCGCGGGAGTGCCCTTGTAGACCTCGGTGATGTACGTGCCGCCGTTCTTCTCGCCAAGCACGACACCGATGCCGCCGAACGACCCCATACTGTCTTCCGTGAACGCCTTGTAGTGCTCGGCGTCGAAGTAGAACGCGTACTTGTCCCCCATCGACTCGAGCAGGCCCTGCACCGCGCCTGCGGTCGCCGAGGTCTCCTCGGGCACCACGAGCGCGCGCTCGGACATGAGGTCGTAGACCTCGTCGACCCGCTCCGCGACATCGCCCTTCTGCGGAGGCATCGTCGGGATGGTCACGAAGGAGTCCGCGGGCAACATGCGCGACGTGGCGAACCCGCCGATGAAGCCGATCGAACCGATGATGATCGTGAGCGACACGGCCAGGATGGCCTTGGTGACCCTGCTCATAGGGGCGGACTGCTTTCTGTGCGAACGAATATCGGACCGTCGCGTGCGGCTGCTAGACCTTCAGGTAGCGACGCATAGCAACGCCCGAGCCGAGAAGACCGATGACCACGCCGGCGATGATCAGGCTGAAGGCGACCTGGACCGTGGTGCTCGCACCCGTCGATACCGGCAGGAACGAGACGACCTCGCGCAGGCGAGGCATGATGAGCGCCTGCAGACCGGCCACCGACAGGATCGCAAGCGTCGCGCCGATGAGTGCCTGCAGCACGCCCTCGAGGAGGAACGGCGTGCGGATGAACCAGTTGCTGGCGCCGACGAGGCGCATGATGCCGATCTCCTTGCGTCGCGCGTAGATCGCGAGGCGGATCGTGTTGTTGATGAAGATGAGCGAGACGACGGCCAGCATCGCGACGATGGCGTAGCCCATGATGCGAACGACGCGCGTGAACGCGAAGAGCTTCTTGACGATCTGCTGACCGTACTTGATGGACTCCTCGGGCTTGCTCGGGTTCTCGGCGACCTTCAGGAAGAGCGGGTCGGCCTTGATCTGCGCAGCAAGCGCCTCGACGTTGTGCGAGTCCGAGAGCTTGACGTCGAGCGAGGCCGGAAGCGGGTTGTTCTCGAGCTGGTCGAGGATCTCCGGTGACGACGCCATGCTCTTCTTGAACTTCTCCATCGCCTGCTCTTTGGAGGTGTAGCTCACCGTACCGCGGTTCTTCTGGTCCGGGTTCTGCACGCCCACGAGCGGGTCGGCAAGCAGCTTGTTCTGAAGCGCCGTGACATCAGCGGTCGCAGCGCCGTCTTTGAGGAAGATCTCGATGGTGACCTTGTCCTCGACGGACTTCACAACGTTGTTGACGATGGCACCGGTGACGAGGAAGACGCCCACCAGCAGCAGCGACAGGTAGATCGTGATGACCGCACCCAGCGTCATGACCCAGTTGCGGCGGAAGTTCTGTACCGACTCGCGGACGAAGTACCCGACGTTAATCGACATAGCCGTACACCCCTCGGTCCTGGTCGCGGATGATGCGGCCGCCCTCGAGGGCGATGACGCGGCGACGCATGTTGTCGACCATCTCGCGGTCGTGCGTCGCGACGAGCACGGTGGTGCCCGTGTTGTTGATGCGCTCGAGCAGCTTCATGATGCCGAGCGACGTCTGCGGGTCGAGGTTACCGGTCGGCTCGTCGCACAGGAGCAGCGGCGGCCGGTTGACGAACGCTCGCGCGATCGAGACGCGCTGCTGCTCGCCGCCGGACAGCTCGTCCGGGTAGCTGTCGACCTTTTCCTCGAGGCCGACGAGCCGCAGGACTTCCGGCACCTGCGTGCGGATGACGTGCTTGGACTTGCCGATGACCTCGAGCGCGAACGCGACGTTCTCGAACGCGGTCTTGTTGGGCAGAAGCTTGAAGTCCTGGAAGACGCAGCCGATGTTGCGGCGCAGGTACGGGACCTTCCAGTTCTTCATCTTGCCGAGGTCCTGCCCGGCGACGATGATCTGCCCGCGGCTCGGCGAAAGCTCGCGGAGCAGCAGGCGGATGAAGGTCGACTTGCCGGAGCCGGAATGGCCCACGATGAAGACGAACTCGCCCGAGCCGATCTCGACGTTGACGTCGTAGAGGGCGGGCTTGTCGGCGACGTAGGACTTCGAGATGCCACGCATCGAGATCATGACCGGCCCCGTGCGGGGCAGGACGGGCGGCGCTTCCGCGGGGCGCGGCGCGGCCGGGTCGGGCACATTGATCAGATCAGTCACTGGGATGCTCCATTTCGCTGCAACGATTCCCAACGGGGAAGTTTAGCAAAGAGCGCTCCCTCGGGTCCGATTCGCGTGTGGAAGTCCTGTGGAGGTCGCGCGTCACCGAGCGGCGATATCGCGTGCTGCCCGCGCGATGTCGGCGGCTGCGAGCCCGAAGTGCACCATGAGTTCCGCCGGCTCGCCGGAGGTCCCGAAGACGTCCTTCACGCCGATGCGCGCAAGCGGAACCGGGTGGCTCTCGCCGAGCACCTCAGCGACCGCCGAGCCGAGCCCGCCGATGATGCTGTGTTCCTCGCAGGTCACGACGCGCCCGGTCTTGCTCGCGCTCGCGACGATCGTCTCGGCGTCGAGCGGCTTGATCGTCGCGACGTCGATGACCTCGGCGCTCACGCCGTCGGCAGCGAGCAGGTCGGCGGCGGCGAGCGCCTCGGCGACCATGACGCCGCACGCGGCGAGCGTCACTTCGGTGCCCGAACGCAGGACGTTGGCCTTGCCGAGCTCCCACTCGACACCCTCGGGGTAGACCTCGGGCAGCGTCGCGCGACCCAGGCGGACGTAGAAGGGCCCGGGCGTCAGTGCGGCGCAGCGGATCGCGGCCTTCGCGGCGTTGAAGTCCGCCGGCACCAGCACGCGCATGCCGGGGAGCACGCGCGTGAGTGCGAGGTCCTCGATCATCTGGTGGCTACCGCCGTCGGGACCGACGGTGATGCCGGCGTGCGTGGGCGTGAGCTTCACGTTGAGGCCGGAGTAGCAGATGGTGTTGCGGATCTGATCGTAGGCGCGCCCGACACCGAACACGGCGAACGAGCCCGTGAACGGCACCTTGCCCGCGACCGCAAGCCCGGCGGCGACGTCGATCATGTTCGCCTCGGCGATGCCGACGTTGAAGAAGCGCTCGGGGTAGGCGTCGGCGAGCTTGCTGGTGGTGGTGGACTTGGAGAGGTCGGCTTCGACGGCGACGACATCGACGCCTTCCGCAGCGAGTTCGACGAGGGTGGCGCCGAGCGCCTCGCGAGTGGCTTTCTTGCTCACGCCTGGCTCCCTTCGGTCATGCCGAGTTCGACGAGTGCGGCGGCGACCTGCTCGGGCGACGGCGCCTTGCCGTGCCATCCTGCGTCGCCCTCCATGAACGAGACGCCCTTGCCCTTGACGGTGTGCGCGACGATCACGCTCGGACCGGCGGTGTAGGCCTTGGCGGCTTCGAGCGCGCTATGGATCTGGTCGAGGTCGTGGCCGTCGATCTCCGTGACGTTCCACTCGAACGCCGCGAACTTGCTCGCTACCGTGCCGAGGCACATGACCTCGTTGCACGCGCCGTCGATCTGCAGGCCGTTGTAGTCGACGATCGCCACGAGGTTGCCGAGCTTCTCGTGCGCGGCGAACATCGCCGCCTCCCACACCTGCCCCTCCTGGATCTCCCCGTCACCGAGCAGGCAGAAGACCGTGCGGTCGTCAGTCACATGGCCGGGATGATCGCCGCCGCGAAGTCCGGCCGCAAGCCCCGCGGCGATCGAGAGCCCCTGGCCGAGCGACCCGGTGGAGACCTCGACGCCGGGCGTCTTTTTGCAGTCCGGGTGGCCCTGCAGGATCGAGCCGAGCTGTCTGAGCGTCGCGAGGTGGTCGCGGCCGAAGTAACCCGCCTCGGCAAGCGCCGAGTAGAGCACGGGCGCCGCATGGCCCTTGGACAGGATGAAGCGGTCTCGCTCGGGCATGCCGGGGTTGGCGGGGTCGTGGCGCATGACGCCGCCGAAGTACAGCGTGGCGACGATGTCGGCAGCGGATAGTGACCCTCCCGGATGTCCGCTTCCGGCTTGAGCGATCATCTCGACGATGTCCGCTCGCATCCGTGTGGCCTTGGCCGCAACGGTGTCACGATCCCACATGGCAGCGCTCCAATCAGACTGGTCGCGTGTGGTTGCACTAGGGGCACCGGACTCCACCGGCGCACAGCCCCCGTAGAATAGCATTGCCCGCCGGCGGTCAGATGCCGCTGGACGCGTACTTCTCGGCCATCTTCTCGAGCGGCACGATTCTGACCTCGTTCGCCGGGTCTGGCGTGGCCTGACCACAGACGGAACGATGCTGCCACGTGAGGCGAGAAGGCTTGGGTCGGCGGGGTCGCAGTCGCGGTGAGCGGCCTGCTCATGTCGGGTACAACCTCCCCGGGGTATGCGCATCCGAGCCGGTTGAGAGGCTGCCACGTGCACGACGATCACGTCCGACCGAAGACGATCCGCGTCAGCGATCTGATGCAGCAAGGCTACGAATATGTGCTCAGCGCGCCAGCCGGGGCGCGGTTCGCTCCCGATTTCACCCCGGAGCTCTCCCCTTCCGAGATGCTTGAGTTGGGAGTGTTCGGCGGCAAGTACCTGACGGACTGCCGAGACGAGTTCCCCGACGAGTGGTTCGAGCACGCGCGGCTGTGTCACGAACGCCACGACCCCGATCTCAACTTCTTTGGCGTGAACGCTTCACTACCGCTTCGCGAGTGGCAGGAGCGGGGCTGGATCCATCCCGACGATCCCCGAGGTTGGTTCCAGTGGTACTGCCGCTACTGGATGGGGCGCCGCACACCCGCCGAGGACGAGCGGCAGATACGGCGGTGGAGGGCGATGACCCGACATATCGCGCAGGTTCGCAAGCACTGCTCTCCCGGTGATATCGGGTGCCGGCGCAAGCAGCGCCAGGCACTCATGAACTGGGCGTACGATAGCCGCAGTATGTAGATGTGCCACGCAGTCGAAGGGTTGCTTCCATGCATTCGCCACGCGCTCTCCTCACGGCATTGCTCTGCGCGATCGCGGTGATCGCGCCGACGACAGCCAACGCCACCACGTACCGATGGAACGCCACGCAGATCACACGCGGCGCGCCCGCCAACTCGATGGCGGCCGTGTCGGGCACCCGGGTCGTGATCGAACGGCAGACGGGCTCGTACAAGCAGCTCTGGCGCTGGCGCGCGGGGAATCCGGTGCTACGACAGGACACCTTCGACCCGTTCGATCACGATGGGCCGGTGCTGTCGGGCCAGCTCGTGGCATGGCTGTCGAGCGAAGGGGCCACGTCGCAGGTGTATGCCAAGTACGTGGGAGTCGACGGCAGTCCCCGCGTCACGAACACCACACGCCCGAACATGTGGCCGTCCGTCTCGGGAGAACGCGTCGCGTGGTACGGCCAGGATGACAGCGGGGTGTATCAGGTCTACACGTGGAAGATCGGAGAGGCTGCCCCGACGACGTTGACAACGGGCGTACGCAACAACTCCTATGTGGTCGTGTCCGGGGAGCGCGTCGCGTGGCTCGGCAAGGACGCCGGTAACTACGACCAGGTCTACACGTGGGAGGCGGGCGACAGCGAGGTCACGACGCTCACAAGCGATGCGCACCACCACCAGCCGCCTTCGGTGAGCGGCGACCGCGTAGTGTGGCCGGGCTCTGACGGCACCACATACCAGGTGTTCATGTGGCAGGACGGCGCGGGGGTGCGACAGATGAGCACCGCAGGGTGGGACCTGAATCTCGATGCCAAGATCTCTGGCGACCGCATCGCGTGGCGGGCGTCCGATGGCGTGCACCGGCAGATCCTCTCGATGAGCGCGAGCGACACCACCCCGACGCAGCTGACGTTCGACGCGTTCGATCACTCGGCACCGGTCGTTGGCGAAGACCTCGTCGCCTGGCCGAGCGAGGAGGCGACCTACGCGCAGATCTACGCATGGCACTCCGGCGACACCACGGTCACGAAGCTGACGACGAAGCCCGTCAACCACAACGGGCTGCAGGCCGACAGCAACCGACTCATCTGGTTCTCGGAGAACAGTGACGGCTGGCAGGTCTACACGGCATCACGCGACGCCGTGATCGCGCCGAAGATGACGCGCTCCCCCTCGAGTTCGACGGTGACCTACCGGCGCAAGAGAGGCGTGGCGAAGTACTCGTTGTCGGTGACGCTGAAGAACGGCTACGGCGCGCCCATCTCGGGCGCGCGCGTCTACCTGCAGCGGTACTCGGACGGTTCGTGGCATAACACCTACGCGCTCACGACGGGCTCAAGCGGCAAAGCCACGAAGTCGTTCAAGAGCACCGCGAAGTCGGTGCGCTCGTATCGCTGGTACGCGCCCGCGACCGCATCGCGCCTCAAGGGCTACACAAGCACGCAGAAGGTGACCGTGAAGTAGCGGCCGCGCCGAGGGCGCCTAGCGCCGCAGCCTGAACCGCCCGCGCCGAGGAGGCCGCGCTAACCGGCCATCTCTTTGAAGCCTTCACCGATGGCCTCGTGCACGTTACTGATGATGACCATCGCGGTGGGGTCGAGCGTCCTGACGACCGCCTTGAGATCGTCGATCTCGTTGCGCGCAAGCACCACGTAGAGCGTGCCGCGACGCTCGCCGGTGTAGACGCCGGTCGCCTCGAGCCGAGTCGCCCCGCGACCCATCTCGGTGTTGATGGCCTGGCCGATCTCATCGGCGGCGTCGGAGATGATGATGACGGCCTTCTCCACCGAGATGCCCTCGAGCACGAGGTCGATCGACGCGGTGGCGACGAAGATCGCGACGACGCCGTAGAGCGCGACGTTGGGGCCGAACTCGATGGCGGCGAGCGCGGTAACCGCGGCGTCGATGACGAGCATGAGCTGGCCGACGCCGAGCGGGAAGCGGCTCGACAGCAGCTGCGCGACGATATCGGTACCGCCCGTGTTACCGCCGCCCTTGAAGACGAGGCCCATTCCCAGGCCCGAGACGGCACCGCCCCACAGCGCCGCGAGCAGCAGGTCGCTCGTCGCGAGGTGCGGGATGTAGGGCGCGAGCACGTCGACGAGGATCGAGAGGCTGATCGCGCCGTAGAGCGTCTTCGCCACGTAACGCAGTCCCCGGAAGCGCCACGCGACCACCAGCAGGATCACGTTCATGACGAGCATCTGGATACCGACGGGCAGCGTCAGGCCCAGGCGCGACTCCGCCGCGTAGTAGATGACGGTCGCCAGTCCGGCGACCCCGCCTGCCGCAAGCTTGTTGGGGATGAGGAACGCATCGAGCGCGAATGCCGTCATGAGCACGCCGACCGTCATGAGCGCGAAGTCGCGCAGGCGGCGGCTCTTCAGGATGCGGCGGACTACCACCAGCGTCCCTCCGCCTCGTCAGCGCCGGCTGCAGCGAGGTCTGCGGGAGCGGCGCCGTGCGGTGCGGTCGGCCACTCCCACTCCCCGCCTGCCTCGAGCCGCGGGCGTTCGCGCTTCGCGAGCAGGTGCGTGAGCACGCTCTCGGCATCGCGGTTCACGATGCGGTCCTCGGTCAGTCCGATCTCCTCGGCGACGGCGAGAGCGGCGTCGAAGCGGCCCACGTAGAGGGCATAGTGCGCGTCCGAGCCGATCGAAACGGGCGCGCCGGCGGCGAGCGCGGCCTCGGCGAACTCCCGCTCGCGCACACCCGAGCCGGCCCGCGAGCTCGTGGGGTCGAAGCTGTGGTCATTCAGCTCGAGGATGACGTTGTGGCGCACCGCTGCCTCGACGATCGTGTCGAGGTCGAGCGGAAACTCGTCCTCGTTGCCCGGATGCGTGATCTGGTCGACGAGCGGGTGTGCCATCACGCGCAGGAGTGCCTCGGTGTTGCGCGCACGGTCCGGCTTGTCCCAGCCGGTGTGCGGGTGGAAGCCTACAGCGACGAAGTCGAGCCAGCCCAAGATGAGGTCGGGAAGATCGAGCCCGTTCTCGGAGTCCGGGGACAGGTTCGCCTCGCAGCCCTTGAGCAGGCGGACGCCATCGAGCACGCTCGGGATGATCTTGAGGTTCCAGAAGTACCACGGGTGCGCGCCCTGCGGCACGCTCGGCGCGTGGTCGGTGATCGCGATGAGCTCGAGGCCGCGCGCGCGGGCGACCTGCGCGTTCTCGGTGAGCGTCGAGAAGGCGTGACCGGACGCGACGGTGTGCGTATGGAGATCGGCGAGCAGGCGCATGGCGCTACTCCTCGTCCGTATCGGCGACGACGGGAACGCCCTCGCCCTTCACGCGCCAGCGGTGGAAACCGAGCACGAACTGCTCGATGTCCCCGCCGAGAACCGCGTTCACGTTGCCCGTCTCCACGCCGCTGCGCAGGTCCTTCACGAGCTGGTACGGGTACAGGACGTAGCTTCGGATCTGGCTGCCGAACGTGATCTCGCGCTTGGGGCCGCGCAGCTCGTCGATCTCGGCGTCGCGCTTGGCCTTCTCGATCTCGTAGAGGCGGGCACGCAGGATCTTCATCGCTGCGTCCTTGTTCTTGTGCTGCGACTTCTCGTTCTGGCACGTCACGACAAGGCCGCTCGGGATGTGGGTTATGCGGACCGCGGAGTCCGTGGTGTTGACGCTCTGGCCGCCGGGGCCGCTCGATCGGTACACGTCGATGCGCAGGTCTTCGTCCTTGATGTCGACGACGACTTCGTCGGGCAGCAGTGGCAGGATCTCGACGCCCGCGAACGTGGTCTGCCGGCGCTTCTTCTCGTCGGTGGGACTGATGCGCACGAGGCGGTGGACGCCCATCTCCGACTGCAGCATGCCGTAGGCGTTACGGCCATGTACGGTGAACGTCGCGCGGTCGATGCCGATCTCGACGCCGGGGACGTAGTCGTTGAGGTCGGTCTTCCATTTCTTGCTCTCGCAGTACTTCATGAGCATCTTGAGCAGCATATCGGCCCAGTCCTGGGCTTCCAGACCGCCCTGCCCCGGCGTGATCGTGACGATCGCATCACCGTGATCGAACTCGCCGGTGAACCACGAATTCACCTCAAGGACGTCGATCAGCTTGTTGGCCTGCCCCAGCGCCGCCGAGACCTCCTCGGCGAGCTCGTCGTCGTCTTCAGATACGGCGAGTTCGTTCGCGACCTCGGCGTCATCAAGTGCCTCGACGATCTCCTCGTACGCGCCGATCTCGTCGCGCAGACCCGAGAGCTGAGCCATCGTCGCCTGGGCCGTAGCCTGATCGTCCCAGAATTCGGGCGCGGCGGTGCGAGCCTCGAGCTTCGCGAGCTCGGTGCGACGGGTCCCGATGTGCAGGTACTCCGATATCTCCGCGACGCGTTGCCGCAGCGTGGTGATCTCCTGAATGCGGTTCTCGGCCATCTGCGCGCTACGCCTGCCGTCTCTTGGTGGCCTCGGCGCAGTCGCACTTCTTGAATTTCTTGCCGCTACCGCATGGGCACGGATCGTTGCGACCGACGTTCTCCCAGGGGTCGTCCTTGTCGTGGACGATCTGGGCCGCCTTGCCGCTGCCGCCGGCAGCCGCCGATGCAGCCGCGATCTGGTCCGGCGTGGGGCCGCCGAGTCCGAAGGCGTCCGCTGCGGCCGTCGCCCCACCGAAGATCGTCGACTCCGTGGGTGCCGAGTAACTCGCCCCGGTCAGTGAGACCGCCTCGGGCTCGGGCTCGATGACGACCTCGATGTGCATGAGCGTACGCAGGAAGTCCTCGTTGATACCGCTGACCAGCGCGCCGAACATGTCGTAGGCCTCGGTCTTGTACTCGACGAGCGGATCGCGCTGCCCCACCGAGCGCAGGCCGATACCTTCTTTGAGGTAGTCCATCTCCTGAAGGTGGTCCATCCAGCGGGTGTCGATGACGCGTAGCATGACCATGCGCTCGAGCTCGCGCAGACCCTCCGGACCCACCGACTGCTCCTTCTCGGCGTAGACCTCGAGGGCGCGCGTCGCGAGCAGGTCCGCGAGCTCGTGCGGGTTCTCGACCTCGCCGCGCTGCTCCTCGACGTAGCCGTCGATGCCAGTCAGCTCACGGTAGTAGTTGATGATGCCGTCCCAGTCCCACTCTTCCGAGTAGGTCTTCTCGGGACAGAACTCGAGCACCGCGGCGAGGATGGTCTCGCCGATGATGGCCTCGACCGTCTCGTGGATGTCCTTGCCGTCGAGGATGCGGTTGCGCTCGGCGTAGATGACCTCGCGCTGCTTGTTCATCACGTCGTCGTACTCGAGGACGTGCTTACGTGCGGCGAAGTTCATCGACTCGACCTGGCGCTGCGCACCCTCGATCGCCTTGCTCACGAGACCGGCCTGGATCGGCATGTCGTCGGGCACCTGCGTGCGCTGCATCATGTCGCTGATGCGGTCCATGCGATTGCCGCCGAACAGGCGCATGAGGTCGTCCTCGAGCGAGAGGAAGAACTGCGAGACGCCCGGGTCGCCCTGACGACCGGCACGACCCCGAAGCTGGTTGTCGATGCGTCGTGACTCGTGTCGCTCGGTGCCGAGGATGACGAGACCGCCAGCCTCGACGACCTCGACGTGCTCCGCTGCGCAGATGCGCTTGGCCTCGGCGAGCGCGTCGGCCTTCTGCTCGTCGTCAGCAACCTCCGGGTCGATGCCGCGTCCGCGCAGGATGTCCTCCCACATGAACTCCGCGTTGCCGCCGAGAATGATGTCGGTACCACGGCCGGCCATGTTGGTGGCGATGGTGACCGCTCCCTTGCGGCCCGCCTGCGCGACGATGTGCGCTTCCTTCTCGTGGAACTTCGCGTTGAGCACCTCGTGCTTGATGCCGCGCTTCTGCAGCAGGCGCGCGAGCTTCTCGGAGTTCTCGATGGAGATGGTGCCGACCAGGCAGGGCTGCCCGGCGGCGTTGCGCTCGACGATCTGGTCCGCGACGGCGTTGAACTTGGCGTCGACCGTACGGTAGATGAGGTCGTTCTCGTCGATGCGGACCATGGGGCGGTTGGTGGGCACCACGGTGACCGGGAGCTTGTAGATGTCGCGGAATTCCGCATCCTCGGTGATGGCGGTACCGGTCATGCCGGAGAGCTTCTCGTAGAGGCGGAAGTAGTTCTGCAGCGTGATGGTCGCGAGCGTCTGGTTCTCCTCGCGGACGTGCACACGCTCCTTGGCCTCGATGGCCTGGTGCAGGCCCTCGCTGTAGCGGCGGCCTTCCATGAGGCGGCCGGTGAACTCGTCGACGATGAGGACTTCGCCGTCTTTGACCACGTAGTCGACGTCGCGCTTGAAGAGGAACTCAGCGCGCAGTGACTGCTGCAGGTGGTTGACGAGCTGCCCGGATGGGTCGCCGTAGATGTTCTCGATGCCGATCATGCCCTCGAGTTTGCGCAGACCCTCTTCGGTGGCGAAGATCGTGCGCTTGGCCTCGTCGAGCTCGAAGTCCGTGCCCTCCTGCAGGCGCGGCACGGCGCGGGCGAACTGCTTGTAGGTCTCGGCAGACTTGGTGCCCGCGCCCGAGATGATGAGTGGGGTACGCGCTTCGTCGATGAGGATCGAGTCGACCTCGTCGACGATGGCGAAGTGGTGGCCGCGCTGCACGCGGTCCTGCGCACGCGTGACCATGTTGTCGCGCAGGTAGTCGAAGCCGAACTCCGAGTTGGTGCCGTACGTGAGGTCGGCCCGGTAGGCCGGGATGCGCTGCGCCGGGTCCATCTGCGACTGGATCCAGCCCACGTCCATGCCGAGGAACCGGTAGATGCGGCCCATCCAGTCCGAGTCGCGCTTGGCGAGGTAGTCGTTGACGGTGACGACGTGCACGCCGTTGCCCGGCAGGGCGTTGAGGTAGCCGGCGAGGGTGGAGACGAGCGTCTTGCCTTCACCGGTCTTCATCTCTGCGATCTGGCCGTCGTTCAAGACCATGCCGCCGATGAGCTGCACGTCGAAGTGGCGCATGCCGAGCGCGCGCATGCTCGCCTCGCGCGTGACGGCGAAGGCCTCGATCTGCAGGTCTTCGAGGGGCTCGCCAGCCTCAAGACGCTCGCGGAACTCGACGGTCTTGTGAGCGAGTTCCGAATCGCTCAGCGCCTTGATCTCGGGCTCGATCTCGTTGATGCGGGCGGCGCGACCTTCGTAGATACGCACCTGCTTGCCCTCACCGAATGTGAGGAGCTTCTGGAGGAAGTTGGCCATGAGTAGCTACACCTTCGAACGGTGGGATTTGTGCACAGAAACAGGCCTGATTCTAGCACAGGGGGGCAGGGCGGCTGCGGGCGAGCGCGCCTTGCGGCCGCCGCCCGCCCGCTCTCCGCTCCACTTCACTTCTCCGTGGAGGACGAGACCCATCGGGCCCAGCCGATAGGTTCGTCAGCTCAGGTTCCGGTGCCCCTCAGGAGTACCCGCTCCTCACCATCCGAGAGCTGCCCCACCGCTCGCGATGCCCTGTTAGCCAGGGAGCCCGACGAGCCTCGTCCCGATCTTGGAGTCCGGTTTGACCGGCTCCTCAATCCGCGACGAGCGTACGACGGCGACCTAAACAGACTCCAAACGGGGTCTTACCACCATCATCTCGATTTCGGGACGAGAATCAGTCGGATAGCGGATCGAACCAGATTGAACCGGGCCGCTCCTCCATAGCCAGGATCTCGTCGTAAAGCGCGCGCATCTCGGCAGACGGGTCGAGCCCCAGCTCATCGCAGAGCTTGTCGCGACATTGCATGTAAGTATCGATCGCCGATGAGCGCTGTCCGGCAGCAATCTGGCAGCGAAGCGCGGCCTGGTAGAGATCCTCTCGGAACTGGTCGTGCTGAATCGCACGTCGCACGAAGATCAGCGCAGTATGCGGATCCCCCGCGTGCAAGAGGATCTCCGTGGCGCGCAGCATCGCATCCATGAACTCGGATCGATAGTGCTCGCGCAGGTTCACGAACCAGTCTTCGTAGCAGTCACCCGGCAAGAGGTCGCCCCGGTACAGGTCGGCGATCTGACGGTATGCCTTGAGGGCCTCTTGGGGCCTGTCCTCTGCCTCGGCCTGATGGGCGTGCGCGCAGGCCAGTTCGAACGCCTCGACATCGGTGCGCACGTTGTCGCGGACGGATCGGCACACTCCGCCAATTGACTCGACGTACGGGCACTTCGTGGACTTGTCGGTCGAGCCACCCATGAGCACCGACTTCATCGCGCTCCAGACAACGTACAGGTTGCTCTTCGCTCGTGCCTCGTCCATGTCCGGCCACAGGTGCTCGAACACCTGTTCACGAGCGACGTCTCGACCGCGCTCGATCATCAGCATCGTGAACAGCAGGCGCGCCTTGCGCTTCTTCCAGTCGCGCTCCCTCACGGAACGGTCGCCTATGCTCACTTCCAGGCCACCGAACATCCTGACGTGACACAACGGCAGCCCGTCACGCGCTACAAAGCGTGCGAACTCAACATCGCCGAGCAGACACTCGCCCAAGGCACGCCACGTGTCGTCGTCCATGAAGCCCTTGGTGCGCACCAGAACGACCTCGGAGTGTTCCGGGGTGATCATCCGCATCATGTGAGCCGGTAGGTTCTTGGGCCGGATCGCCAGCGCGATCACACCGATCAACTCCGGGAACGCACGACCGTACATGGCCACTTGCCAATTCGGGTTCTCCGACCGGATGTAGTCCTTGTGAGGTGCGATTCGATTGACAGCCGCCTGCAGCTTGCCTTCTCGACGCTCACACTCGGCCAGGACCATGTCGGCACGCAACCGGTGATACGGGTTTGGCGGAGGGCCCTCTGCCGCGATGGACTCGGTCCACGCGCGCGCCGCTGCGACATCACCGAGCGCTAGCAGCGAAGCGGCGACTTCGAGCGCAGCGAGTCGCCTGAAGCCCATGTTGTCTGCAACCGACAGACGCTCGAAGGCATGCTCGGCCTCTGCCAGCGACTCGTCCACGCTCCCCGCGGCGCGAAGCGCGGTGGCGAGGTACACGCGGTCAACCGTAGCCTCTTGACCATCCCCGTGGCCTTCACAGAGCTCGATGCCTCGGCGCATTAGCTCGATACCCTCTTCGGTGTCGCCCATGGCCATCTCCGCCCTGCCGAGCGAAGGTAGGTAGGCTCCCTCATAGACACCGAGGCCGAACCGGTCGGCTTCGTCAATTGCGGCGCGCAAGAGCGACTTGGATCGGGCAATTCGGCCCGCCTCCAGCAGCATCAGTCCGAGATTGCCCCTCGCAGTCACTCGTGCACTCATCAGCTGGTGTGACGACTCGACCAGAGGCGAGGTGATTCTAGCCCCTTCTAGCCAGTCTCCATCCGCAAGAATCGCCACAAGCGCGGAGAGCGCGAGCGCGACATAGCGTGACTGAGCGGATACCGGAAGATGAGCTGTTGCCGCCAGCGCCTCTTTGAAGACCGGTCGCAACTCTGACGGGTCGGCACCTCTGAGCAGCCGGGATCGACCCAGGCAGATCAGGGCCTCGCCACGGAGCGTATCCCCCTGCGTCCATCGAGGATCCGCGAGCACCTCACTCGCCACCGTCTCGGCCTCGTCCAGCCGCTGACTTCTGCACAGACACTGCATCGTCAGCGAGATCGCTCGCCCTGTCGTGTCGATGTCCGCGTCATGCTCGGCAAGTGACCTTGCCGCGCGACACTTCACTAGCGCTTCGTCGGAGTCACCTAGTTCTGCGCTGAGGTCGGCCCAAAGCATCAGAACTCGAGGTCGTGCAACCAGTTCGTGCGCTGGGGTCAGCTCAATCAGTCTCTTCAGCTGTCGGTACGAGCCCATCGCCAAGAGCATCTCGCCGGTAGACGCAAGCCACTCTACCCGCTGACGCGCGTCGCCAAAGCGTGCCAGAATCTCGGCCGCACGCACATACTCGCTACGCGCCGTCAGCAGTTGGACAATGGGCGCGAGAAGGCTCGACAGGTCTGTCGGAGGGTTGGCTTCAATCGAGTCTTCAACAAAACCGACAACGAGGTCGTGTACCCTGAAACGCACCTTCCCATTGTCAAGCCGCCGAACCTGCACGAGCGGCACGCTCTTGGCGATCTCTCGCAGAACCATGCCGGGCCTCGCGATTCCCAACTGGGCGAGTTCGGCGTCAGTTCCGCTACGCACAAGCGCCGCTACTCGCAGAGCCGCCCTGAGGTCCTCCCCCATCTGCCCGCAGATGAGCCGGTCGAGCCAAGCATCCAGCGAGGAAGTGCGATCGACCACCGACGCAATACCCGCAGACGCTGCCTGACTTGCCACTACCGCGAATAGCGCAGTATGTCCACCACAGGCGGAGCGGAGCTCCGCAGCGTCTGCCGACAGTGAGCCCAGCCCAGCGGCCTCGAGTACGCCTCGCGCCTCCTCGTCCGTCAGTTCGAGTTCGGTAGCCCCAAGAAGAGTCCACTCGCATAGGACGTCGGCTGGCCACCCCCGCGTAGACCTTGTGGTCAAGAGTAGCTGAGAGGAGCAACTCCTGAGTGCGCGCGCCAGCTTGGTGAGGCCCCACAGTGTCTCCGTATCAGTGGGCTCCCCTGCATCGTCCACTACGACCGTGATGCCGGTAGGATCCGGAAGGGACTGCAAGGTGGAAGCGACCGCCTCAAGCACGTCAGCAAGCTGGGATGACGCGGGGTTCGGCCCCAGCCGACCGAATGGTCGGATCCCAAGCGAACGGGCGACAGCGTCTGCAACGACATCGGCAGCCGGAAACTCCGAGCAGGCATCAATCCAGACAGTCCTTCGACTGGATTCACCTGAGTGGTGCGCGGCAACCACGGACTTCCCTGACCCAGACGGTCCAGAGATCAAGATCGGCCGAGTGCCGCGTCTCGCCAGGTCAAGCTGAATGCGCTGTCTGGACACAACAGCGCCGAAGTCGGGCACACCCCAAGCGCCAAGCGATGAAGCCATGCTTGCCTCCAGATATTGGGCGAGGGGTGCCGTCTGTTGTATGGAGAGAATCTAGCGAGGCGCTCGCCCAAGCGCAAGTGCGCGAACAAGAAGCCAGTGCTGCAGCGCCGGGTCGTCATGACTGTCCAGGGTCAGCGTCTGCATCCTGTGGGTTGAGCATTGCATCCACAATCAGAGTCGATACGCCGATTGCCAAGAGCACATCCCCCGCGCTTAGCAGCAGCCGGTATCCCCGTGTGCCAACTAGAAGTGCATCACCCAGAGAGGCCAACACGGTCCCTTGGCCCGCCAACAAGTAGAAGCCCCCCGTAGACGCAATGGCTGACTTCGGAATCGCGCTGGTGGAGCCAGGCACCTCAAGGGGCATCCCGCCGTTGGCCAGAACCACAGCAAGGTTCAGTGCCATCCCAATCAGAAGCACCCACACACCCTGTCGGCGCCAACTGGGTGCCAGAAGGAGCAGTAACGCCACGCAGCAAACGGCCCAGACCGCAAACGCCCATGGCGTCGCGCTTGTACCAATCATCCGCCCGCGCGCTACGGCCTGGATCAGAAACAGCACGAGCACAGCAGACTCGTGACGCATTCGAATCCGCGAAAGCCGCCCGAGTCTGCCACCGGCAAGTAATCCCTGCAGCAAGCCGATGATGATGGCGCCCAGCGCTGGCAACTCAGCCCACAGCTGGTATCGGGTAGCCAAGCTCGATGGCGGCACCGACGGCGCGAGCCTTGAGCGACGAGGAGACCCACGGCACGACGTGGCTCATGGCACTATCGCGATGCGATGCACGCGCGTTCAGCGAAGACTCACAGTCGATGTCGCTGGCCAAGGCGACGATCATTGCCTCCAACGCAATATCGCTCGTCACGTCAACGGCGGCCCCGTCGCCGTCACAGACACGAAGGATCGGCTCAACCGAGCGAAAGAACTCGACGCCAGCCACAACCTCTGCGGAATGGATATTCCTTGAGGGCAACATGCCCTCGGTCACCGCAGCCTCAGACAGCTCGCCAAGATCATGTAGAAGGGCAGCGTAGCTCACACGCTCCACCGCCGAGGCGGCCAAGCCAATGTGCATGGCGATCGCACGCGCGGTGGCAGCGGTTCGATCGGCGTGCCCGTAGCGTCGAACGTCCTGACTCTCGGCCGCTTCGACTAGGACCTCAACCGTAGTGCGATACGTCTCACGAATGTCGAGATAGAGCGCATACGACTGCCTCATCAACAGCAGTAGTGCAACCACCGGAATCAGACTCCAAGCACGCATGCCGTCGTATGTGAGCAGCAGGAGGACGGATGCTGACCACTGAGCCGCCAGTGCAGGTGCCTGTGTCCTGAAGCTGCCCTTCAGCATCCGAACAAGCGGTCGCTGCTTGAGCGTGGCGGTGAACACCTGCGATGTCGCTAGTTCGGTCAGCAAGAACACCGCGGGCACCAGCGCGAAGTCAACGAGCTCGTGTCCCACCTTGGGCGCCACCGCCCATACAAGGGCGCCGGCAAAGACCGCGATTCCCCGGGAAACCAGAATCGTCACAAGTCGACGGAGCGATCGGGCGCCGCGTCGAATCACGTGTGCGGCAACGGCGGAAAGCACAATGATCAGCATCGCAGGCAGCGGACCGACGACTACGATTCCCGCACCGGCAAGTGCCCCGGCGACACCGACGCTGTCGCCGCGCGGCAGGGAGATGTCGAACACATCAAGTATGAACATCGCGAACAGAAGCCACAGAGTACCGAGCACGGTCGTGTCGAGCGGTGTCGGTAGTCCAGCAGGCATGATGGAATTAGGGAAGGCCATCACTTCACCCACGCAGCCCCGCGGCCTCGACCGAGGCAACAGACGAGTCGGCCTCGGTCTCTGGAACGGTCTCAACAGCGCGTCCGACGCGTGCATCGATGAAGATGCGCACAATCTCCGGGTCAAACTGAGTTCCGGCGGCACGTATCAACTCAGCAATCGCTTGATCGTGCGACAGGGCAGGTCGGTATGCACGCGTGGTCGTCATGGCATCAAAGCAGTCAACGACCGATAGGATCCGCGCGGCCAGCAGTGTCTGTTCGCCGACCAGTCCGTCCGGGTATCCCGACCCGTCGTGCCATTCGTGATGCTGCGCGACCGCCTCAGCGAGGTCGCGCAGCGGAGGTATGCCTGCGATCATCCGGCTCCCCCGAGCCGGATGCTCCAAGATCAAGTCCATCTCCTCCGGAAGAAGGCGGCCGGGCTTCACCAAGATCGCGCTCGGTACAGCGAGTTTGCCAAGATCATGCAGCAGAGCGGCATACTCAAGCCGCTCAATCTCCCTGTGGCTCAGCCCCAGTGCCAGACCTAGCGTGGCCGCGTACTCCGCTACTCGTTCGGAATGGCCGCGAGTGTAGGGGTCCTTCGCTTCCAGCGCCCCGACTAACGAACGGATCGTGTCGACGAACGCCGTCTTCATGTCGGCGTAGCGTCGATACAGTTGCTGAGCAACCACCAGCGGCGCAACAAAGAGCGGCAGCGCAAGCGCGCTGATGGCGAGGGTTCCGGCGATGAGATACCCGACGAAAGCTAGCGCTAGCTGAGTCGGCATCAGCGTGACCATGGTGGCCACAGTGTTCCCAAGCGGCAGACCTGTCAGAAGGCTCATGCCCGTGGCCGTAAGAAGCATGTTGGCGACGACGCAGACAAGAGCTGCGACAGCCATGGGCAGTAGCGTCCCGGGGAAGTCGACGAGCCCCCAACCGCTGAAACTGCCATCCGCTGCTTGGAGAAACCTGCCGCCGAGCGCTTGGTATGTCAGCGCGGCCAAGCCAGTGGACAGGGCAAGCTGGCCCACATTGAACAGCACGCGTGAGAGCGGTTTCCCCTCGCGCAGCTCACGCAGATTGGTGCATCCCAGCACCGCAATTGTTGAGCCGACCACCGGTCCCCCAAGGACAGCGGCGGCCATGGCAAGCGGGAAGGCCAGAGAGATACTGTACGGTTCAATTGAGAAGGCGTAGTTCTCGGAGAGTAGTACCGCTGCGGCCAACAACACAAACTGCCAGGAGAACTGCGGAGGGAAGTGCGCCCATGAGTACGCATATAGCGCCATTCCCGCCAGCAGCACGCCCCCCGCGTAGACGATGAAGGGGCGGGCAATACGAGGACTCTCAGTCACGTCGTCTCACCCGCCCCTCACCATCTGTGGCCGACACCGAGAGGTGCCTAGAGACGCCAGAAGGCGCCGCCGGAAAGCACGACGGCAGCCAGAGAAGCCAGAACCAGCATCATACGCTTCATGGTGAGAAGACCCCCTTTGTGGAACTGGTGTGGTCTTCTCCCATCCCGCTAGCGATGGAAGAACGCTGTCCGCTCCGCTCATTTCAGTGCTGACAGTGTTCGTACTGTGGTTCACGGCGCCGGCCAAACTGCTATGCGGTTGTCAGGAAGCCCATGCGGCGGTTGATAGCGTCGAGCGTCGCGCGGACGATCGAGTCGTTATCGTTCTGCCGAACCAGGGCCGAGCCGGACAGGTGCTGCTCTCCGAATCCGCTCACGAGCGCTATGCAAGAAACGGCTACCTTCTCCCGCCCTAGTTGCACGATCGTGACGTCTTCGAGAGCGAAGGAGATTGTAGCATCGGAGTACTGGCTCACGGCATCGAGCGTCGCAAGCGCCACCAGCCGGGCTCGGCCGGTCTGGCTCGCCGGTCCGCTCGCCTTGCCGATGTACTCCTCGCCTCCTATCTCGATCGAGACCGACGCGGAGGCCTGGACTCCACTGACCGTCGCGTTGATCGAACAGATGCGTGGACGGGCGACAGTGGGTCGCTCGGGCTGCCTGACCGCCTCGGGCTCCTTGATCGCATCGCGCCCGAGCAGCGCGATCGAGATCTTCTTGTGATCCACGGGGATGCCGAAGCGCGCCATCAGCGTCGACTCGATGTCTCTCACGAGTTGCTTGGGTGCTTTCGTCGGCAGTGCGAGGACGTGAATCTCCGCGATCGTACCGTCGGGGGCCGCAACGACACGCGCGGCCTTGATCTCACCCACCTCGGAGAGAGCGGCTTCGATGTCCTCGACTCGTACCCGGGACACGCTAGAGTCCACTTGGGAGCTCCCTGCTACGACTACTACTGCTACGACTACGACTCAACCAAGTGCGTCAGCGGAACGCGCGACACCGCCTACTCTAGGTATTGCATGAGAACAATGTCAACTTGCAGAAGAAGGGCGCCCCCAGGCGCCCTTCCAAGAATCGCGTGAACTGGCGCCCCTGCGGCTACGCGCTGGGCTGAATCAGGCCGTAGTCGCCGTCGTTTCTGCGGTAGAGCACGTTGACCATTTCCGTCTCCGCGTGCCGGAACACGAAGAAGTCGTGGCCCAGCAGATCCAGCTGAAGCATCGCCTCTTCCTCGGTCATCGGCTTGGCGTCAACGGTCTTGACCCGTACGAGCTCGGGCGCCTCCTCCGGCTCCTCCGCGATCTGCATATCGCCGGGAGCGGTCTTGGTCACGGCGATCTTGTTGTTGCGACGGTCGACGACCTTCGTCTTGTACTTGCGCATCTGCTTCTCGGCCTTGGCGGCCGCGAGATCGATTGCCGCGTGCATATCCGTCGCCGTCTCCTCGGCGCGGACTACGTGTCCCTTGAGCCTCACGGTCACCTCGGCGGTGAAACGATCGGGGTGAGAGCGGTTCTTGCGGACGTCCAGTACTACCTCTGCCACGATGGGCTCTGCGTCGTAGATCTTGGCGATCTTGCCGAACTTCTCCTCTGCGTACGCGCGGGTGGGTTCTGTGACGGTCATGTGCCGTCCAGCCACTTTGACTTGCATGCTTGGCCTCCCTTGCGCCTCGGACAGGTATAGAGAAGATACCCGTCGGCGGGCGAGGCTCACGGCACGTGTTGGGTTGCCTACTTCACCCAGACGTAGTCGGGGCTTCCGTAGACGGCTGTGCTCCAGCGGTCTGCAGGGTGATAGGCGACAAGCTTCCATCGACCCTTCGAGCTGCGGCTCTGGAACTTGATCGCGGCCCTGTAGTCAGTGCCGGACGTGTACTTCGCGAAGAAGGACTTGACGTAGCGGTACTTCGAGTCGGCGCCGCGCTTGTACGCGCGAATTCGTATCCGCTCGCTGTCGGCCGACTTGGCGGGGGTCAGCGAACCCGACGCGTAGTACTGGCGTCCGACGCGAAGAGTCTTCCATGAAGTTGAACGGACCAGGCTGACCTTCGTCGGTGTGCCGCCGACTTGCGTGCGCAGCAACTTGGTTCCGTCCCCGCTGACCGCCCAACCGTGCATAGGGTCAACGAAGTCCACGTATGCTATGTCGCTCGAGAGTGCGGGCGAGCACCCGAATGACTCGATCACCCAGTGCTTTCCTGCGTCGGTCGAGCGAACCCAGTAGTCGTCGTCGAAGTCCGTGACTGCCCGCGCCCAGGCATTCTGCGTTCCTTCGACGGAGAGCCGGTCCACGTGGTCCAGGGAATCCAACGAGAGATCGCCGAGCACGCGGGGCAGCGACTCCTTCCACGTCGCGCCGCCATCTGACGTGCGCGCCATGAACGGCTGATCGCCGAACGTGCTGTGATAGCCGACCACCACGCCCTTCGCTGCATCGAAGAACCGCGGGGCGCTAAGCCTGCTCGGTTCCGCGCGGGTCGGGACCGCGTGCGTCGTCCACGTCCGTCCCCCGTCGGCGGTGCTCCTGACGAAGCCGCTGGAGCCTTCCTCGCGCTCCTTGCCGGCCCACCCGTGCAGTCCGTCCGTGAGGTAGGTGCTCACCGGCGCGTACGGGGTCACCAGCGTCCAGGTCACGCCGCCGTCCGACGTTTCGTACAGCACGGCGCTGGACCAGTCGTACCACGCCACCCAGCCGTGCAAGGCATCCGTGAAGCCGATGGCACTGTTCTCGCCCCCGAATCCGTACCACGTAACGCGGTGTGGCCGCAACGTCGTTGGCGCGCTACGAGATGTGCCCCAGGAAGTCCCTCGTCCGCTCGCTCTTGGGGTTGTCGAAGACCTCTTCCGGCGTGCCCTGCTCGTGCACGATGCCTTCGTCCATGAAGACGACACGGTCGGCCACGTCACGGGCGAAGCCCATCTCGTGGGTGACGACGATCATCGTCATGCCGCCCTTGGCGAGGAACTTCATGACGTCGAGAACGCCGCGGACGAGCTCGGGGTCGAGCGCGCTCGTCGCCTCGTCGAACAGCATCACGTGCGGGTCCATCGCGAGCGCGCGTGCGATTGCGACGCGCTGCTGCTGGCCGCCGGAGAGCTGCGCCGGGAAGTAGTCGACCTTGTCGCCCAGGCCCACCAGGTCGAGCTGGCGGCGGGCGTTCTTCTCGGCCTCGTCCTTGGAGCGCTTGAGCACGCGCTGCTGCGCGAGCATCACGTTGCCGAGCGCGGTCAGGTGCGGGAAGAGGTTGAAGCTCTGGAACACCATGCCGATGTTCTCGCGCATCTTGTTGATGTTGGTCTCGGCGTGGGTGATCTCCGTGTCCTCGAACCAGATCTCGCCGCCCGTGGGCTCCTCGAGCCGGTTGATGCAGCGCAGCATCGTCGACTTTCCCGAGCCGGACGGCCCGAGCACGACCACGACCTCGCCCTTGTTGACCTCGAGGTCGACGCCCTTGAGCACCTCGAGGGAGCCGAACGACTTGCGCAGGTTCTTGATGCGAACGATCGCCTGTTTCTCAGCCATGGTTACCTCGACTCATGCTCGGCTGCGGAAGCCTGCAGCTCCGCCTCGGGACCAGCGGACGCATGGCGCCAACGCCACCAGTTGCGACCCTTCTTGGGGTTCTCTCCGGCAGCCTGCCCGCCCTCGGCCACCGCGAGCCTGTGCTCGAGCCGCGTGACCCAGTTGATGAGCGGGATGGTGATGAGCAGGTAGTACACGGCCGCGATGACGAACGGCGTCAGGTTGCCGGTGCGCGAGACGATGCTGTTCGCGCGGTACATGAGCTCGATGACGCCGAGCGCGGACAGCAGCGCCGTGTCCTTGAACAGCAGGATGAACTCGCTCGTCATCGTCGGCAGCACGCGCTTCACGGTCTGCGGCACGATCACGTACTGCATCGCCTGGCGATACGTCATGCCCAGCGAACTCGCCGCTTCGAACTGCCCCTTGTGGATCGACTGGATACCGGCGCGGAAGATCTCCGACAGGTACGCCGAGGAGTTCAAGGTCAGCACCAGCACGGAGGTGATGAACAGCGGTGCGCGCACGCCCGCGATCGGCAGCCCGATGAACGCCACGAACATCTGCAGGAACAGAGGCGTTCCTCGGATGACGTTGATGTATGCGCTCGCGAGCCATCGCACCGGTGCGATCTTCGACATCTTGGCGAACGCCAGCGCGAGGCCGCCCACGATCGACAGCGGGAACGCGAACAGGATCAGCGCGATCGAGTACAGCCACCCGCCGAAGAGAAGCGGGACCGACAGCGCCACGAGCTGCGGCTTGAAGAACAGCGCAAACACTTTCACGCTGTTGAACTGCGTGACCCATGCCTGGTTGTCGAGCGCACGCGAGATGATCTCCTCGCGCGGCGGTGTCGCGTACTCGAACGTCAAGCCATCGACGCCCTTGGTCTGCCCGCCGGCGACGTAGGTCACGCCGACGGTGTACGTCCCACCCTTGAACGGCGTGACGACGTCGAAGACCTGTACCCGCAGTATGGTCGCCTGGTCCTTGCCGGCCGAGTCCTTGTACGAGGCCTCGATCGGCGGCGTGAACACCAGCGTGAGCTTCTGCCCGTCGACCGTCGGCTTCGACGTGACCGGTACCCGCGTGAGCCCCTGGAGCGTGAGCACCTCCGCCCGGGCGGCGCTCAGATCGAAGCCCTCGGGGAACTCCATGGTGAGCTGCTCGACAGCGGGACCGGGCTCGATGCTGCCCTCGAAGGTGATACGCGAGGGCTGGCCGCCGGTCTGCTTGTTGATCGTCAGCTTGGTCCCGGTCATCGCGAACGCCGAACCGGCGAACGCGAAGACGCTCATCGCCACGAGCACGACGAGCGCCCAACGAAGCGCACCGCGCGGTGCTGTCTGGGCCTTCAACGCGTCCATACGTGATCCCATCTCGGGTCGTCCAACGGGAGAGGCTCCCGGCCGCGTGGCCGGGAGCCTCGAGCCCGCAATCAGCCAAGCTCTATGCCTGGCTCCACTCCATGCTGAGAGACTACTTGGCGCCGAACCACTTGGCGTAGATGGTGTCGTACTCGCCGCTGGCGCGGACCTTCGCAAGAGCCTCGTTGAGAGCCGCAAGGAGCTCAGGGTTGTCCTGGCTCACGCCGAAGCCGTACTGCTCGCCCGTCGGAATCTCCTTGGCGATGACCAGACCCTTGGACTCGTCGAGGACGAGGTAGGCGGTCACAGGCAGGTCGTTGACGACAGCGTCGACATTGCCGGCCTGCAGGGAGTTGAGGGCATCGGTCGCGGTCTTGAACTCGACGATCTTCGCGTCCTTGAGGTTCTCCTTGGCCCAGTCAAGACCGGTGGTGCCGGCCTGGCAGCCGACCTTCTTGCCAGCAAGGCTGGACTCGTCCTTGAACTCGAAGTCCTTGCGGACGGCGATCGACTGGTTGGAGTCGATGTAGGGCTCGGAGAAGGAGATCTCCTGCTTGCGCTCGTCGGTGATGGTCATCGCGGACGCGATGATGTCGAACTTGCCGCCGGCCTTGACCGTCGGGATGAGGGTATCGAAGCCCTCGGTCTGGAACTTGGACTCGAGGCCCATCTCCTTGGCGATGGCAGCCATGAGGTCGACATCGAAGCCCTCGGCGACGTCACCGTTCATCGACTCGAACGGCGGGAATGACGTGTCCGAGCCGATCGTGAGGACGCCCGGGTTCACGAGCTTCAGATCGGCCGGCGCCTCAGCTGCGGGCTCCGGAGTGGTGGCGGCCGGCGTTTCGGTGCTCGAGCCGCAGCCCGCGAGTGCCACAAGAACGGCAACCATCGCGAGTACGAGCAGGAGCCCAGTGATCTTACGAGCCTTCTGCATCATTCCTCCTCGTCGTTTCCGACTAGACTGCGCGCGCCGGGTCTCGGCTGACGCGCTCTCCCCTAACCTACGGTGCATAATCATACACCGATTCTGCAAGCGCAAATAGTTGCGCACGCCTATTCAAAGCGCGCGTAATCGTATGCAGACCAGCTTCGATGCAAGCATGACGCGCCGTTCGTTCGATACACAAACGCGCGCACCCTACGGCTCTGTCGTGGCGCTCGCTTCGCTCGCCTCGTCGGCTGCATCGACCTTGAGCTTGGCGAGGTCACCGACCCACTTGAGCCGGATCGCATCGAGCACGCCATCGGCGGCCAGCCCATCGAGCGCCTCTCGAGTCGCCTCGGACAGCGAGGAGTTCTCGGGCGCTACGGCGATACCCAGCAGCGTCGCGCTCTGAAGCTGCCCGGCGAGATGTACCTTCGGCAGGTCGCGGGCTATGTACGCGCCCACCAGTGCATCGCCCGCGACGACCGGCACCTCACCGGCCGCAAGAGCTTCGAGAGCGGCGCGCAACGTCGGGTAGAGCGTCAGGCTCTCCTCACCGATGTCGCGCGAGAGGCGCCAGTACGCCTCGGAGCCCTTCTGCACGCCCACCTTGGCGGGTGGCTCGGGCAGGGTCATCACCGTCATGGTGGGCTCGACCGGCGCCGTGCTTTCAGTGGCGATGAACAACGCTGGGGCGTCCGAGGCATAGCTGCCCGCGAGCGAGACGTTCGACACGGCCTCTGCCGAGAACGGCACCGACAGCACCACGTCGACGCCGCCGCCCGCAAGCGCAGTGGCGGCATCCGACGCCGGCACCTGGACGTAGACGACCTTGAGGCCGAGCCTCTCGGCCAGCGCCGCGGCGACATCGATATCGAGTCCGGCCTGCTGGCCGCTGTCGGTCCCGGCGAAGGGCGGGTACTCCAGATCGACGCCCGCCTTCAGCACGCCCGCTTCCTGCACGGCGGGCGGCGTCACCTTCGGCTGCAGCTCGGGCTCTTTCGGCTGTGAGCAGCCGACCGCACTCAGCGCGACGGTCGCGGCCAACGCGACGCCCAGTAGCACGCCCGCCCGTCCAAGCTGCCTCATGACGCCCCTTCCCTCTCAGGTGTCGGTGCTCCCGCCCGGCTGACCTGGTCTTTGACCCCACACTCGCATACCGGAGCTTCCGCTTGATGTGATCTCACTACCGGCCCTCTCGCCCGAAGCCGCGGTATGCGGCTTTCATCGGACGGTACGACTTACCCCTAAGACGCGCCATGCTCGCCGCCGGCGAACCGACGGTTTACGTGGATCCTTTCGGCCGCATCTACCATGGACTAGGGCGCTTGCGCGCCCGCAACCACAGACCCGGGCGGGAACGTGGACGATTCTAGCATGCAGCCGAGGGGCCCCGGCCCGCCGAGGACCCGTCACCACGTGCGGGCGACCGCAGCGACACGCACCTCGCGCGCACCGGCCTCGAGCAGCACCGCTGCCGCCGCGTCGAATGTCGCGCCGGTAGTGAACACGTCGTCGGTGAGCAGCACGCGCGCCGGTGCGATCCCCGTCGCCGAGAAGGTGCCTGCGGTGTTCGCCGCGCGCGCGATGCGACCGAGCGAGCGCTGGTCACGTGCTGCGGAGCGCGAAAGCATCTCAGCGAGCGGCAATCCGAGGCGCTCCCCGATCGAGCCCGCAATCGCGCGGCCGTGGTCGAACCCACGCCGCTTGAGCGCCGCCCGGGTCGCCGGGATATAGGTCACCGCCTCAGCCCACCCGTCCCACTCGCGCGCGATCTCATCGGCGAGGAGCGAACCGAGTACGGCGGCCAGCCGTCGCTCCCCCGCATCTTTGTGCAGCACTACCGCGCGCGAGAGCGGGGCCTCGAACTCGCCGAGCGCGAGTGCCGCCGAGAAGGCCCACTCACGGTTCCAGCACTCCGTGCACGTGAGCCGTCCGTAAGGAGCACCACACCGCGGGCACGCGCCCGCAGGGTCGATCCTTGGCAGAGATGCGTGGCACTCGTCGCACAGCACGGCACCCGGTAGCTCACAGCCACAGCAGTGTGTGGGAAAGAGCAGCTCCGCGATGTCGTCGAGTAGTCCCATCCGCCGCCTGTCCCGGCGCATCGGCTGGTAGCCGTCGGCTGCTACCCGAAGGCGAGCAGCTGCACGAGCGGCAACGCGACCGCCGAGGCCGCCGTCGTCACGAAGATCGCCGACGCGATGAAGTCGGTGTCGAGCCCAAACCGCTCACCCACGACGAGCGTGAGCATCATCGCCGGCATGCCCGCCTCAAGCACGGCAACACGCAGCGGAAGTCCGGGCCCGAGCACGATCAGCCCGATGCCGAGCGCGATCGCGGGCGCCACGAACAGCCGCAAGGCCGTGAGCAACGCGAGCGGCCCCGCCGCACGGCCGAGCGTGGTGAACCGCAACGAGAGCCCCACCGACAGCATGATGAGCGGCGCGACCATGTTCGCAAGCAGTCCCAACCCGGAACTGACCACTTCCGGAATCGGTACCGCACGCAGCAGCAGAGCGGCCGCGAGCGCGATCACCGCCGGGAAGGTGACGAGCTCGCGCAGCGGGTTCACGTGCGCCTCGTCGTTGTCTCCGAATCGTTGCGCGACGAGCAGCCCCACGAACACGAGCGCGCCCACCGTGCCGAACACATCGTAGAAGATCGCCTCGGGCAGTTCCGTGGCACCGAGCAATGCCTGCGTGATCGGATAGCCGATGTAGCCGGTGTTGCCGAGCGCGGTCGCGATGATGAAGCCGCCGGCCAGCGGTCGCGGAAGCTTGAGAGCGCGCGCGACGAGCCATCCGAGACCGAGCATCACCGCGAAGACCGCCCAGGAGACGGCGACCACACCCCACAGGTCCGCACGCAAGGTCGCGCCGTGGACGGCATTGAAGATGAACGCCGGTAATCCGACGTAAATGATCACCGAGTTGATCGGGCGGGCGTCTTCTGGGCGAAGGACTCCGGCCAAGCGCAACGCCGCCCCCACGGCGACGATCGCAGTGAATCCGAGGATCGTCGTCGCGAGGGCGGTGGCCGTCATCGGAAGCGGACTACAGGTCTATGTCGTCCGACATGAACGGCTGGTCTTCGTTCTTCAGCGCCTCGATGTCACGACGCAGGTTGATCTCGTGCAGCGCGTTGCTGCCCATGGTCGACAGGGCGAGCGCCGTCTCGAAGTCCGGCTCCGGGTAGACCACGCCGTTCTCGGTGATGAACGCCGTGATGTAGTTGGACGGCGTCACATCGAAGGCCGGGTTGTAGACCTGCACGTCCGGAGGCGTGATGCGGAACCACGCGTCGAAGCTGTACGCGCCTCCCTTGCGGTGCAGCGTCATCTGGTGGCCGCGTGCCATGGGAACGTCGTAGCTGCCCTTCTCGGTCAGCAGATCGAATGCGCGGCTCGCCTCGGGACTGTCGGGCTCGAAGGTTCCTGCGACGGTGAATCCGGTCAGCTCGCGCGGGTCCCGCTCCTCGATGGGTATCTGGTCGCCCCTCGACAGCGTCAGGTCGATGGTCGAGCTGGGGGCCGCGACGTAGAAGGGGATCTCATGCTCGGCAGCGAGCACGGCGAGCCCGTACGTGCCGATCTTGTTGGCGGTGTCGCCGTTGGCGCAGATACGGTCCGCGCCGACGATGACCGCGTCGACCCAGCCGTTCTTCATCACGCTCGCGGCCATGTTGTCAGCGATGAGCGCCGAAGGGATGCCAGCAAGGCGGAGCTCCCACGCAGTGAGTCGGCCACCCTGGTTGACGGGGCGCGTCTCGTCGATCCAGACATGCTCGATCTTGCCGTCCTCATGCGCGGTGAAGATGACGCCGAGCGCAGTGCCGAAGTACGCAGTCGCCAGCGAGCCCGCGTTGCAGTGCGTGAGCACCTTGGCGCCCTGCGGGAGCAGGTCGGCGCCGAAGCGGCCGAGCTTGCGGTTGCGCTCCTCGTCCTCGGCCTGCATGTTGAGGGCCTCCTGGACGACAAGCTGTTTCAGCTCCTCGAGCGGCACATCAGCGTTGTCGTGCGCGAACATGCGGATACGGTGAGCTCCCCACTGCAGGTTGACGGCGGTGGGACGCGCAAACGCGACGCGATCGGCGGTGGCGTCGAGGCCGGCGAGGTACTCGGCGACCGTCTCGATACCCTCGGTCTCGTTCTCGGTCCACAGGGCGAGGGCGAGCGCAGCAGCCACGCCGAGCGCGGGGGCCCCGCGAACCGCGAGGGTCTCGATCGCGACGCAGACACCCTCGGCCATGTTGCAGGCCAGGATGTCGCCCTGCAGTGGCAGGCGCGTCTGGTCGACCATGAACACCACCGGGCGTCCGGTCGTCTCGTCCTCGCCCCACCAGATGGTCCGCGGGATGTTGTCGATGCCCTGCGTGGGCTTCCGGTCATCTGACATGATGCTAGACCGTGCCTTCCTGCCAGCTGGCGAGGTACTTGGCCTGCTCGGGAGTGAGGGTGTCGATCGAAACACCGAGCGTCTGAAGCTTGAGCGCGGCGATGCCGTTGTCGATGTCCTCGGGCACGTCGTACACGCCGGGCTTCATCTCGGCGCAGTTCTTCACCATGTACTCGGCGGCGAGTGCCTGGTTCGCGAAGCTCATGTCCATGACGTTGGCCGGATGGCCCTCGGCGCACGACAGGTTCACGAGGCGTCCGTCCGCGAGCAGGTAGATGCGACGACCATCGGCCATCGTGAACTCCTCGACGAGCGGACGGACCTCGCGCTTGGAGACCGACATCTCGCGCAGTGTGGGGATGTTGATCTCGGCGTTGAAGTGGCCGGAGTTGCAGATGATGGCGCCGTCCTTCATCACGGCGAACGAGTCGCCGTCGATGACGTTGAGGTCCCCGGTGACTGTGACCCACACGTCGCAGACCTTGGCGGCCTCGACGGCGGGCATGACGCGGTAGCCGTCCATGACAGCCTCGAGCGCCTTGAGCGGATCGACCTCGAGCACGATGACGTTGGCGCCCATGCCCGAGGCACGCATCGCGATGCCGCGCCCGCACCAGCCGTAGCCGGAGACGACAAGGGTGCGGCCGGCGAGCAGGCGGTTGGTCGCACGGATGATGCCGTCGAGCGTGGACTGGCCGGTGCCATAGCGGTTGTCGAAGAGGTGCTTGGTCTTGGCCTCGTTCACGGCCATGATCGGGTACTTCAGCATCCCGTCGGCGGCCATCGCGGCCAGACGGATGACGCCCGTGGTGGTCTCCTCGGTGCCGCCGATGATGTACTCGAGCATCTCGGGCTGCTCGGCGTGGATGCGACCGACCACGTCGGCGCCGTCGTCCATCGTCATCTGCGGCTTGTGCGCGATCGCCGAGTCAATGTGGCTGTAGTAGGTCTCGGTGTCCTCGCCCTTGATCGCGTAGGTGCGGATGCCGTACTCGGCGACGAGCGCAGCGGCGACGTCGTCCTGGGTCGACAGCGGGTTGCTCGCGCACAGGACGATGTCAGCGCCACCGGCCTTGAGCGTGCGCATGAGGTTCGCGGTCTCTGTGGTGACGTGCAGGCAGGCGCTGATGCGGATGCCGTCGAGCGGCTTCTCGGCCTCGAAGCGCTCGCGGATGGTGGCGAGCACCGGCATGTCGGCGTCGGCCCACTCTATGCGTGCCTTGCCGGCCGCGGCGAGGCCAAGGTCCTTGACGTGATGATCCATGATCCGACTCCTCAACAATCGATCAAGCGAGCGCCCGGGTGGGCTGCTCGCGCTACGGCAACCGCGCCAGTATAGCAAGTGCGAGTGACTGCATTCGGAGCGCCGCGACCCGTCCGGCCTCGAGCACTTCAGCGTGATCGAGGCCCACGCCGGCGGCTACGTTCGTGACGAGCGACATGCCGAGGACACGCATCCCCAAAGCTCGGGCGGCGATCACTTCAGGAACCGTCGACATGCCAACGATGTCGGCACCGATCGCGCGCAGGTACGCCACCTCCGCGGGCGTTTCGTACGTGGGCCCGAGCAGCCCGGCGTAGGTGCCGCGCGGTACGAGCGGCGTGCCCGACTCGGCGGCCGCCAGCAGTGCGATCTCGCGCAGCTCCGGGTCGTAGGCATCGCGCATCGGCACGAACGGGTTGCCGCCCTGCGGCCCGGGCCAGCCCACGAGCGGGCTATCCCCCAGCAGGTTGATGTGGTCGCTGATGAGCACGACGTCGCCCACGCCGAGCGCCGGCGCGATCCCACCGGCGGCGTTCGTGACGACGAGCGTGCGCGCACCGAGCGCGTGCGACAGGCGCACCGGGTAGGAGACCTCCCTCGCCGAGAACCCCTGGTACCGATGGATCCGCCCTTGGAACACGGCGACCCGGACTCCCGAGAGCGTCCCGAACACAAGTCGCCCGGCGTGACCCACGACCTCGCGCTCCGGCCGCGGGAACCCCTCGATGTCGTCGTAGGCGACCACGGAGGCGTCCTCGACGATGTCTGCCAGGCCCGCAAGGCCCGAGCCCAAGATGAGCGCGACATCGACCGGCGGAACCGAGGTCAACGCGGGCGGAACCGGAATCACGAAGTCGTCGGGCATACTCGCTCCTCGCATGAGTGGCGTGCCGCCAGCGCGGCACGCCGGGATGGCTGCTCGCTCGTGATTATGCCCGTCGCGGCACGCGCTAGTACGCGACGCTGCGCAGCTCCATCGCGGGCGCGAGGCCGACCGTGGTCCGCTTGCCGACCACGGTCACCTTCTTGATCCCGGAACGGTGCGCCGACAGGAACCCGACCGTCGCATCCGGCGGTGTGTACGTGCTCGCGTACACGAACGGTCGCTTGGTGGCAGACGACAGCCCCGCCGAGATGACCGCGTCAGGCATCGAGTAGCGCGACGGAGCGAACACGGTCGTGGGCGCGAACCCGAGCGAATCGAGTGCGTATTCGGCACCCTCGACGGCGAGTTCGTACGTGTCGCCCGACCGCCCGAACCACCTGACAGGTGCGCTCTCGCCGGTTCGGGCGACCACCGACGCTATGGTCGAGGTCGAGATGGTGGACTCGGGGCCCACAACGTAGGTCGCAGTGATTCGGAGGTCGTCGAGCGCGCGCGCGACCGGTGAGGACAGCGAGCCCTTCGCGGTCATGAGCAGCGGGCGCTTGGAGCCGCCCGCGATCGCGGCCGCGACGGCCCCCGTCCGGTACGACTCGTCGGACACGATGACCGCACGAGTACTGCTCGCGCCGAGCGCGCGGGCCTTGCGCGCGACGACCGCGCTCGTCTCGTAGCGATCCTTGCCGGAAAGCCGCACCACTGACGGCCCAAGCGCGGCGACCTTGCGCGCCACGGTCGTCGACACGGATGCGGTGGAGCCGATGATGTACGCCTTGCGGGGGCGCAGCCGCTTGATCTCGGATGCCACCGCGCTGGGAACCGACTTCTCGTGCACAAGCAACACGGGCCCCCGCGCGACGCCCGAGAACGCGGCACCGAGCACCGCGTTGGTGAACCGCCCGTCGTCAGCATTGACGACGATGACGCAGTCCGACTCCGACGCCGCCGAGAAGGCGATCTTGGACGCGGCCACCGAACGCGCACTCGCGGTCGAGTTGCCGACGCGGTTGCCGTACGCGTTGGAGTAGAACTTGGTGCTCGGCAGGCCCAGCGCCGATTTCCACGTGGATGCGCCCACCTCATCGGTCGTTCCGTCCGACCACTTCACCCTCACCGAACGCGCGAAGCCGGTCGGCCACGCGTGATCGATGTCCAAGCTGCTCACGTACACCGAGCCGCCGGCGCCCGACGGCTCGCCCGTGATCCGCGGCGCGATACGTGCCGCGAGCTCCATGCCGTCCAAGGTGGGCTGGGACGCCCACGGGTCGAACGAGCCCTTGCCGTACGGATCGGGCACTCCCTTCAGGTAGGCGATCTCACTCCCGCCCCACACGTCCACCTTGTTCGCCGTGTACCCGCCCGATGACGCGCTGAAGTACGTCGAGACCACCTCGCCGCCGTACGTCACACAGGTACCGGCGGTCGACTTCACAGCATCGTTGGTCTGTGAGTACTCGTGCGCGACAGGATCGGTGCGGGCTCCGCGCGAGTGCCCGTTGTACATCTGGCTTCGCGTGTTGCAGTACAACTCCGAATTGCCGGCGTACGCGTAGGAACGAGCGACGATCGACTGCGCCTTGAGCGCCTCCTTGTGCCACGTCGCGGGGCTTTCGCGAGGAACCACACCGTACAGGTAGCTCTCCATGGGCAGCCGATTGAGCAGCTTGAGCCTCGAGCCGTCGGTGCTCACGAGCAGTTCGCCCCGGTAGCGTATGTCAGTCGACGACGCCGCGGAGCTCACCTTGAACGGGCCGGATCGTCCGACCACCTGCAGCAGCGCCGGCGATTTCGTACCGGCCATCGTCACGACGACCGTCCCCGAGAAGGGGCTGCCTGCCACCGCCTTCCCGTCCTTGTCGGACACCGCCACCTTGCCCGACGAGACCTTGAAGGAGTACGGCGAACGAGAGTCCGGCAGGGTCGCGCCGGCGTTGAGCGCTATGCCCATGCCGGACCAGCCCGCACGAATGCGCCACGATGTCGCCGTGAACCCGGCGTTGTGCGCGTCCGACGAACTCGTGTACTCGGCCGCAGGGTCGAGGTTGACGCGGACGGTCTTGCTCGCGGGCTTGGCGAGCGCCGTCCCCGGAAAGTAGTGGCTCACGATCCAAGCGCCGGACCTGCCGGTCGCTGCGTAGCCGCGTGCACCGTACTGTGACAGGCCGATGCCGTGGCCGTAGCCCGCGCCGGAGAAGCGGAACGTCGGGTAGGCACCGGCTGCCGACACCGTCGGCACCACGAACGCCGCCGCAAGCAGTGCGCTGGCCGTGATACGCGACAACAACGCGCGCTGGCGCCGAGGGAATGTGCTGCGATTCACTGGTACGCCTCTCCCTGTGTGCCTCATACGAGACCGGAACGCCTCGCACGTACAGTATCGCGCGACGCATGCGCGAGCGCACCCAACGGGACGGTTGCGATTGTGTTGAGATGCACGGCCGCCGAGCAGTGTCCTACGGGCGCGTGTACACCATGGTTCCCATCGGGACCTGCGGGAACAGCTTCAGCACATCGCGGTTGTACATCCTGATGCAGCCATGGCTCGCTTTGGTGCCGATGACCCACTCCTGGTTGGTCCCGTGGATGTTGTACGCGGTGAAGACGTACCGCCCGCCGCGCAGGCGGAACATCCTCATCTTGCGAGGCCCGTACACGCTGCCCCAGCTGGTGTGGTACTTGGCGAGGATCTTCCACGTCGCAGGAGCAGGCGTCTCCATGCCATTGCGCCCGATGGCGATGGGGTACGCCTTCACGAGTGTGTTGTTCTTCACCCAGTAGAGCTTGAAGTCGGACTTGTCGATCACGATGCACGTCGCCGACGGGTACTTGAGCCGCTTGACCACCCGGCTCACGGAGTTGCCGGTGCCATCGGGGTTCTCGGCGACCGCGGTCACGCGAGCCGTGGAGGCCGGCATCTTGAGCGATGTCACGTTGAACCGAGCCCACGGCTTCACCGCCACGGTTCGGACCTTCTTGCCTCGCACGTAGATCGCGATGGCCGTCGTGTTGCCGCCTGCATAGCCCGAGACCCTGAACCGCTTGCCCACGAAGCGCCCGGGGGCGCCGCTCTCGAACGTCGGCTTGGCCGCTGCTCCCTGCAGCTCAGCGATCTGCTCTTCCGATATCGAGGTCCCGCCAACGGCGAACGCGCTTGCGAGGATTGACGCCCGCGGTGCCAGGAAGCTCCACGTGGACTTGTTGAGCCGCGCGGTGTCGGTGTAGAGCATCACGCCACCCCGCGCGCCGGCGAGCGAGGCACCGACGACCGCATTGCTCACACGCGAGGCGATGCAGAAGGTGGTCTCGGCGCTGTAGCCGTTGGCGATGGCGCGGTTGGCAACCGTGGTCGCCGAGGAGAACCTCGTGCTGCCGCCCCAACGCTCGCTCGCGCCGAGCTTGGAGTAGACGCTCTTCGACACGCTGCCGGTTCCGCCGACCACGATCACCCGCGGATAGCCGGCGGCCGCGACCGCGGACACCGTGGATGCGGGCGCGGTCTTCACGCCGGACAGAAGCAGCGGAATGCCCGTCTGCCGAGAGACCGCCGCGGCCGACGCCGCATCCCACAACCGTTTGGGATCGGAGCCGTTCGCGACCAGCGCTACCGAAGGCACGTCGCTGCCGGTCTGCGCTGCCACCTCGCGGACTCGCTGGGCGACCGACGCCGCGATCTGATAGCGGCTCGTGGCAGCCCACCACGGCTGCTCCACGGTCGCCGTAGGGGCGGCGGACTGTATCTGCGCAAGACCGGCCACCGAGATCGACGCCGACGAGCCGACGACGTGCACGGTGACCGACGAGTTCGCCGAGGCGATGGCGGTGAGCGCACTCTTCGTCGCCGCCGGCAGTGCCTTCTTCCCGGTGAGAAGCAGTGGCGCGTCGTACGCCCAGCAGAGGCTCGATGCGACAGCCGCGTCGGAAAGCGCGGCGTCGTCACCCGAGGCGATGACCACGTGCTCGATGCCGGTGAATCCCGGGTAGGTCGTCTCGGCGACGCGAACGGCGGTACCGTATACGTCTCGATCGAACACCCGCGTGGTCGGGACGGCGATCTTGGCCACGTCCGAGGGCCATGCCGCCGAGGCTGCGATCGGCGTCAGCACCACCGCGAACAACAGGCCGGACATTACGAGACGGACGGCGCGAAGTGAGCTTCTCGGTGCCACGGGTCCCTCCGCGGTATCTGGTGGCCGGTAGACCATCAGTATAGGAGATTACCTGCGGAAACGTCAGTATACGGGCGCCCGCGATCGTTCGCGTGCGACGCTACTGGTTCACGATCGGAGCGGCCGGGACGTTGCTGACGTCCCAGTCCTTCCCGATGACCACGAGTACCTTGGTCTTGAACGAGTACATGCCCCGGCTTTGGACGACCGGCGTGCCGGGCGGCAGATACTGCGCCACCGCATCGGCCGCCGCCTTGTTCGTCTTGTAGACGACAAGCGTCTTCTTGTACACGTTCTGGCCGGCGTTGCCGACGTCTTTGATCTTGAACGCCTTGGCCTGGAGGATGGTCGCCGCCTGGTTCGCAACGCCTGCGACTCCGGAGCCATTGCGCACCGTCACGCTCACCTTCGAGGGGCTCGGCAGCTTGGCGGACTTCTCCTTCTGCTTCTCGAAGGGCCTGCCCGTCTTGATCGCCTTGACCAGCTTGTTGAGATTGGCCTCGTCCACGTAGATGTACGGCGAGCGCCATTCGCCCATCGCGGTGGCGGTATAGAGGTTGTCGCTCCCGGCCCCCTTGAGTGCCTGCGCGAGCCGGATCATGTCGACGAGCGACATGTCGGTGGCGATGTAGGGCGCCACCGCCGAGACGACACCCGGCAGTTTGGCGATGTTGTCCATCTTGGCTACCTGATCCGCAAGCGCCTTGAAGAAGAGCTGCTGGTTCCGCATGCGGGTGAAGTCTTGGTCGGCGAACTGGTGGCGTGCGCGGACGAACGTCAGCGCGTGGGGGCCATCGAGGAGCTGATAGCCGGCATCGATGTGGCTGGCTTTGTCACCCTTCGAGTGGTCCGCCTCGGTATCGTTGATCGTGTAAGGCACATCCACCCAGACACCGCCGAGTGCGTCGACCGCCTTCACGAATCCCTGGAAGTTCGCCTCGAGGTAGTGGTTGATCTTGAGCCCTGTGAGCTTCTCGGTGGCCTTGATCGCGCCCTCGGGTCCGTCGTAGAAGTGGGCGTCGTTGATCTTGTGGGCGCCGCGACCGGGGAGCTCGACCCGCGTGTCCCGCGGAATCGAGAGCAGCCACACCTTCTTCTCCTTCGGGTCCACCCGCGCGACGATCATGGAGTCCGTGCGGTAGGCCTTGTCGCCCTTCCGGAAGTCCGCTCCGAGGATGAGCATGTTGAACGGCTCCATCGGCTTGGCCTTGGTCAGCACGCTGTTGAGCTTCTGCTGATTCACGATGGTGGACTGCATGGTCCGCTCGATGTACTTGGCGTAGGCATACACGCCGACGCCCGCTGCCACGAGAAGCACCAGCATGCCGGCAAGTACGCCGAGGCCGATCTTCTTGGCGCGGGAGCGCCGACGATCGCGTTCGACCTTCAGGCGTGCGGGAGCCGACTCGAGCGAGCCCCGGCGACGGGAAGACGGATCCGAGAGACGGTAGGATTCGCCACTGCGCACCGACTCGGCCGTCGCACGTTCGCCGGGCGAACGGCGGCGCTCTGCCGGAGTGCGGCGCGCATCGGCGCGCTGACGCCTCGGACGATCGTCGCCCGTTCCGAAGATCCTCTTCTGAGAGTGCTTGCCCATGCGCTTGCTATGAAGCCCTTCTGCGTCAGTTTCGAATCGCCGACCGGCGACCCATCCGGCCCACCCCGCGATCGGTGAGTCGACGGCCGACAACGCCGCCGCCGTGCTCCTTACGAAGGAGCACGATACCCCACGCGCCACGGGTCCGCGAACCCCGGTGCACCACGCTGGCCTCGGATTCGACTCGGTTCCGGTGTTTGCATCGGTACAGTCTGACGGTGTGAGGTGCTCCCGAGCCAGGGCGTGAACGAGTCGTTACCGGCTCGGTCTAGGCGTCCACGTCCGCCTCGTCCGTCTCGGCAAGCGCCACGGCGGCGGCGGGCACGTCGCCTTCGATCGCGAGGCCCGCGCTCACGTAGGCACCACTTCCGACACGAACGCCGTCAGCAAGGGACGCGCCACGCTCGATCGTGACGTTTCGCCCTATGACGCAGCCGGCGCCGACGGTGCACTCCTCGCCCACGATCGTCCCGTCACCAACCGCCGTGCCGTCGCCCAACCGTGCGCCGCCCGCGATCACGACGTTGGCACCGAGAATGCATGCCTCGCCGAGAACCGCGCCGGCCACGAGCTTGGTGCCGGCCGCTTCACGAACGGGAGCGACCGGACGCCGTCCCACCACTGCACCGTCGCCCAGCACGCTACGTGCGCCGATCACAACCCCGTCATGGATCGTCGCGTGATCACCGACCAGGACGTTGTCACCGACGGACGCACCGAAGCGTATGTGAGTGAACGAGCCGGTGATGACGTTGGACCCCAGCACCACCTCGGCATCGACCAGCGTGAACGGAGATGGCTTGTAGTTCTCGCCGACGACGGCCGTCGGGTGTACGTACGCTGACATCCTAGAGTCGCACCACCTTGTCGTCGGCGAACGCACGCAGTGCGTTGCGCGTGTCGAGAATGAGCCCGGCAGAACGGACGACGAGCCCGTAGTCGACGGTGTTGTGATCGGTGACGAGCAGGACCGCGTCCGCGGACGCGACTTCCTCGGCGGTCAACGGCACCGAGTGCAGCGTCTCCCCTCCGTGGACGAACGAGCTCACGAACGGGTCGTGGTAGACGATCGTGGCCTGCTTCTCTTGAAGGAGCCGTACGATCTTGATCGCGGGGGACTCGCGCATGTCATCGATGTTGGCCTTGTACGCGACGCCCAAGACGAGGATGCGGGATCCGGCGAGTGACTTGCGATGCGCGTTGAGGGCGGTCATCAGCCGCTGCACCACGTAGTAGGGCATCGCCTCGTTGGTCTTGCCCGCAAGCTCGATGAACTCGGTGTGCATGTCGAACTCGCGGGCCTTCCACGCGAGGTAGAACGGGTCGATCGGAATACAGTGCCCACCCAAGCCTGGACCTGGCTGGAACGGCATGAAGCCGAAGGGCTTGGTCTTGGCCGCGTCGACGACCTCCCAGATGTTGATGCCCATCCGTTCGGAGACCTGCAGAAGCTCGTTCATCAGAGCGATGTTGACGCATCGGAATATGTTCTCGAGCAGCTTCGTCATCTCTGCGGCGCGAGTCGAGGAGACGGGCACCACGGTGTCGATGAAGCATTCATAGAACTTGGTGGCATCCGCCGTGCATCGCTGCGTGACGCCGCCGACCACCTTGGGCGTGTTGCGGGTCTGGTAGACAGGGTTGCCCGGGTCGACTCGCTCAGGTGAGAACGCAAGCGATAGCCCGTCGCCCACCCGCAGGCCACTGCCGGACTCGAGGATCGGCTGCACGACCTCCTCGGTGGTGCCTGGATACGTGGTCGACTCGAGCGTCACGAGCACACCCTCACGGAGGTGCGGCGCGATCGAGCGTGCGGCCGCCTCCATGTAGCTGATGTCGGGCTCCTTCATCTCGTTGAGCGGCGTGGGCACGCAGATGGCGATCGCGTCACATTCGCCTGCACGCGAGAAGTCGCGCGTCGCCTCGAGCAGACCCTTCGCGACGAGCTCAGCAACCTCCTCGGTCGGCACGTCGGGGATGTGGCTCAGGCCGGCGTTGATACTCTCGACCTTGTCGGCGCTGACTTCCATGCCCAGCACGCGGTAACCCGACTTCGCCATCTCGACCGCGAGGGGCAGGCCGACATACCCGAGTCCGACCACGCCGAACACGGCAGTGCCCTCATCGATCCGCTGAACGAGCCCCATCCGCCAAACCCCTTTCGTGAAGGCGCGCCGCGCACCATTCGGCCGACAGGCGCCGAGCACAGACTACTTGATTGCGAACATCAGCTCGCCCGAACAGACGAGCTCGCCATCGACCGACGCTTTGGCCTCGCCGAACCCGATCGGGCCCCGGGTCTTGGTGATCGAGCACTCGAGCCGCAACACGTCGCCAGGCACAACCTGACGCTTGAAGCGCACCTTGTCGATGCCGGCGAAGAACGCGAGCTTGCCGCGGTTCTCCTCGAGCGAGAGCAGTGCAACCGCACCGGCCTGCGCCAGCGCCTCGACGATGAGGACACCCGGCATGACCGCATACTCGGGGAAGTGCCCGGGGACCCAGAATGCGTTCTCACGCACGTCGAGCTCTCCAACCGCCGAGACCCCCGGCTCGTGCTCGATGATGCGGTCGACGAGCAGGAACGGGTCGCGGTGCGGGATGATCGCCTCGATGGCGCTGCGGTCTAGCATTGACTCCCCCTTCGTGGTCTCGGCGGCCGTGGTGCGGTCAGCCGCCGACGCGCTCGATGTCGGCGCCGAGGGCGGCGAGCTTGTCGACGAACCCCTCGTAGCCGCGGTCGATGTGATAGATGTCGCCGATCCGCGTCGTGCCGTCGGCGACGAGCGCCGCGATCGCGAGCGCCGCGCCGCCGCGCAGGTCGGTGCAGCGCACGGGCGCCCCGGAAAGCTGTGCCACCCCGCGCACAAGCGCGTGGTGGCTCTCGATGCGGATGTCTGCCCCCATGCGTCCGATCTCATCGGCGAACATGAAGCGGTTCTCGAAGACGTTCTCGGTGATGATGCTGCTGCCGTCCGCGATCGCCATCAGGGCCATGAACTGGGCTTGCATGTCGGTGGGGAACCCAGGATACGGCAGGGTCTGGATGTCGACGGCCCTGACCGGCTGGTGGCGCTCGATCGTGACGCCGTCATCGAAGATGTGCACGACGCACCCCGCCTGCTGGAGCTTGACGAGCACCAAGTCGAGGTGAGCCGGGTCGAATCCGCGTACGGTGACGGGGCCGCCCGTGAGCGCGCCGGCCACGATGAACGTCCCGGCCTCGATACGGTCGCCCACCACCCGGTGCTCGGTAGGGTGAAGTGACTCAACCCCCTCGACGGTGAGTGTGGCCGAACCGCCACCCGCGATCCGCCCGCCCATACCGTTGAGGAAGTCGATGAGATCGACGATCTCGGGCTCGCGCGCAGCGTTCTCGATGATCGTGGTACCGCTGGCGACGACCGCCGCCATGAGCAGGTTCTCGGTGGCCCCGACGCTCGGGAAGTCGAGCATGACGTGTGCGGCCCGCAGACCGTCCGCAGGGGCGATCGCCTCGATGAACCCGTGACCGGTGCGAATCTCCACGCCCAGCTCCGCAAGCCCGCTGATGTGCATGTCGATCTTGCGCGAGCCGATGTTGCAGCCGCCCGGCATCGCGACCCGCGCCTGCCCGTGGCGTGCGACGAGCGGGCCGAGCACCGCGATAGAGGCACGCATCTGCGCGACCATCTCGTACGGCGCCTCGAAGCTCGTGAGCGTGGTGGCATCGACGGTCAGCGAGTGGTCCGAGCGCGCCACCTTGGCGCCAAGACCCTCGAGCACCTGCGACATCACCTCCACGTCGGCGATATCGGGGACGTTGGTGATGCGCGAAGTGCCCGGTGCCAGGAGCGCTGCCGCCATGAGTTTCAGCGCGGAGTTCTTCGCGCCTTCGACGCGGACCTCGCCGGAGAGTGACCGGCCGCCGCGGACAATGATAGATTCCATGCGTGACAGGATAGCGCAGTGCACCCGCCTGCGGGTGCCGCCGTCACCAGACCGTGGCCGCGTGCTCGAGGGGCCCCCGCGGATTCCGAATCCATACGGGCACGAGGCCCGACTCGGAGAAGACGCGTCGGGGGCGGACCCGCGTTCTCGCGAGCCCGCCCCCGGTGGTGCACTGTGGCCTGTTGCCTAGTTCTTGCCGCCGCGGCGCTTCGCGACCTGAAGCTGCACTTGGTGCCAGTCGAGATCGCGAATCATCTCGGCGCGCTCGTCCTCGGCATCGACCGGGAGCTCCTTGAGGCGCTCTGCGATGAGCTGGCAGGACTCCTCGGCGCGGGCCGCGTCGATCTGGGACACCGCGACCGCCGCGTCGGCGAGCACGATGACCTTGTCTTCGTGGACCTGCATGTACCCACCGGAGATCGAGAAGAACTCCCAGTCGGCAGCGCCGTCGCCGAACCGAAGGCGAACCTCGCCCGGAGCAAGTGTCGTAACGAGCGGGGCGTGCAGCGGCAGGATGCCGAGCTCACCCGCGGGCGTCGTGACGACGACCATCTGCACCTCGTTGGTGTAGAGGATGCTCTCAGGCGTGACGATCTCTGCAAGAAGCGTACGTGCCATGGGGGCTCCTTACGCCTGTGCCATCTTCTCGGCGGCCTCGATGGCCTCCTCGATGGAGCCGACGTAGCGGAACGCCTGCTCGGGCAGATCGTCGAGCTCGCCCGACGCGATCATGTCGAAGCCCTTGATCGTGTCCTCGAGCTTGACGTACTTGCCCTTCATGCCAGTGAACTGCTCGGCGACGTGGAACGGCTGCGAGAGGAACTGCTGCATCTTGCGCGCACGCGCGACGGTGAGCTTGTCCTCCTCGGAGAGCTCATCCATGCCGAGGATGGCGATGATGTCCTGGAGGTCCTTGTTGCGCTGGAGTACGCGCTGGACCTCACGGGCGACGCGGTAGTGCTCCTCGCCTACGACCGCCGGGTCGAGTGCGCGCGAGGTGGACTCGAGCGGGTCGACGGCGGGGTAGATGCCCATCTCGGCGATGCCACGCGAGAGAACGGTGGTGGCGTCAAGGTGGGTGAACGCCGTGGCCGGCGCGGGGTCGGTGATGTCGTCGGCGGGGACGTAGATGGCCTGGACCGACGTGATCGATCCGGCCTTGGTCGACGTGATGCGCTCCTGCAGGTCGCCCATCTCAGTGGCCAGCGTCGGCTGGTAGCCAGCCGCCGACGGCATGCGGCCGAGAAGTGCGGAGACCTCGGAGCCCGCCTGCGTGAAGCGGAAGATGTTGTCGACGAAGAGCAGAACGTCCTGGCCCTGGTCGCGGAAGTACTCGCAGGCGGTCAGTCCGGCGAGACCTACGCGCAGACGCGCTCCGGGAGGCTCGTTCATCTGACCGTAGACGAGAACGGTCTTCTCGATGACGCCCGACTCCTTCATCTCGTTCCAGAGGTCGGTGCCTTCTCGGGTACGCTCGCCCACGCCGGTGAACACGGAGGTACCACCGTGCGCCATGGCGAGGTTGTTGATGAGCTCCATGATGATGACCGTCTTGCCGACGCCGGCGCCACCGAACAGGCCGGTCTTGCCACCCTTGATGTAGGGCTCGAGAAGGTCGACGACCTTGATGCCGGTCTCGAAGATCTCCGTCGTGGGTTCGAGCTCCTCGTACTTCGGAGCGGGACGGTGGATCGGGTAGGTCTGCTTGACCTCGATGGGCTCGCCGTCGAGGTTCTTGCCGACGACGTTCCAGATGTGGCCGAGCGTCTCAGGGCCGACGGGCATCTGCATCGGGGCGCCGGTGTCGACGACCTCCATACCGCGGGTGACGCCGTCGGTGGAGTCCATCGAGACCGTACGCACGACGCCGCCCTCAAGGTGCTGCTCGACCTCGAGAACCAGGTCGATGGGACCCATCTCGGTCGTCCCCTTCAGCGTGAGCGCGTTGTAGATCGCGGGCATCGAATCCGCCGGGAACTCGGCGTCGATGACCGGGCCTACGACTCGAATGATGCGTCCAACGTTCATAACGGAATCCTTCTCTGTAGCTGCCATCTAGCCCTGGTCCTCCTGCGCCGCTGCGCCACCCACGATCTCGGCGATCTCAGTGGAGATCGCGTCCTGGCGCGCCCGGTTGTAGCTACGGGTGAGCGTCGTGATCATGTCGGACGCGTTATCGGTCGCAGACTTCATGGCCGTACGGCGAGCGCCCTGCTCGGCTGCTGCAGACTCGAGCATCGAGCGGTAGATGAGCTCCTCGACGTAGGTGGGAAGCAGTTCGGAGAGAACCTCGGAGCTCGACGGCTCGAAGAGGTACTCAAGGTTGCGGCCGGAAGCCTCGACGTCAGCCTCCGCCTGCTCGAGCATCGACTGCTCGATCGGCAGCAGCTGGTGCGTCTCGGGAACCTGCTCCGCGACGTTCTTGAAGCGGTTGAAGAGAACGTAGACGGCATCGATCTCGCCGGCCTCGTACTCGCGCATGACGTGCTGAGCGATCGAACGAGCTTCGGCGACCGACGGCTTGTCGGAGTTACCGACGAGCGCGGTCGCGGGTTCGACGCCACGGTAGCGGAAGTAACTCAGGAGCTTCTTGCCGGCCGTGATGAACTCGGTCTCGATGCCCTGCTCGGCGAAGTCCGCGAGCGTGTTCTCGGTCATGCGAATGATGTTGCTGTTGAACGCTCCGGCGAACCCGCGGTCGGACACGATCGAGATGACGCAGACGCGACGACGCTCCTCGCGGGCCTCAAGCAACGGATGCTTGATCTCGCCTACGTAGCGCACGACGTTGCCGAGCACCTCGGCCATCGCGAGCGCGTAAGGACGTGCGTTCTCGATGCGGGACTGCGCCTTCTTCAGCTTGGCAGTCGCCACCATCTCCATGGTGCGCGTGATCTGCCGCGTCGATTGGACGCTGCCGATGCGGTTCTTGATATCGCGCAGAGTCGCCATCTACTCGCCCCTACTCGCCGGAGTCCGACGAAGCGGGAGCGGCATCGGCGTGCTCGGCCAGGAAGATGCCCTTGTACTCGGTGATGATCTCCTTGAGCTTCTCTTCCGTCTCGTCCGTGAGCTTGCCCTCGGTCACGATCGAGTTCACGACGTCGCCGTACGAGCCGGCGGCATACTCGATGAGACCCTCGCGGAACGGCTGGACGTCCTCGACCTTGAGATCATCCAGGAAGCCCTTGGTACCGGCGAACACCGAAATGACCTGATTCTCGACGGCCATCGGCACGAAGCGGCCCTGCTTGAGCAGCTCGACCATGCGGGCGCCGCGGTTGAGCTGCGACTGCGTGGCCTTGTCGAGGTCGGATCCGAACTGCGCGAACGCCTCGAGTGAGCGGTAGGCCGCGAGGTCGAGTCGCAGCGTACCGGCTACCTGCTTCATGGCCTTGATCTGCGCGTCACCGCCGACTCGCGACACCGAGATGCCGACGTTGATGGCGGGGCGAACGCCCTTATAGAAGAGGTCGCTCTGCAGGAAGATCTGCCCGTCGGTGATGGAGATGACGTTCGTCGGGATGTACGCCGACACGTCACCAGCCTGGGTCTCGATGACCGGCAGGGCAGTGATCGAACCCGCGCCGAGCTCATCGTTGAGCTTGACCGCGCGCTCGAGCAGACGGCTGTGCAGGTAGAAGACGTCACCCGGGTACGCCTCACGTCCGGGAGGACGGCGCAGCGTGAGCGACATCTGGCGGTAGGCGACGGCCTGCTTGGAGAGGTCGTCGTAGATGCACAGGACCGCGCGGCCCGGATTGTCCTTGTTCGCGGGCTTGCCGTCGGTGCCGGTGTACATGAAGTACTCGGCCATGGCGGCACCCGACATCGGGGCGATGTACTGCAGCGGCGCGGAGTCGGACGCGGTCGCCTGAACGACGATCGTGTACTCCATGGCGCCGTGCTTCTCGAGCGTCTGAACGACCGTCGCGACCGTCGAGGCCTTCTGGCCAACGGCGACGTAGACACACACGACGCCCTTGCCCTTCTGGTTGATGATGGTGTCGATCGCGATAGCGGTCTTGCCGGTCTGGCGGTCGCCGATGATGAGCTCGCGCTGACCGCGACCGATCGGGATCATGGCGTCGACGGCCATGATGCCGGTCTGCATCGGCTCGTGAACGTGCTTGCGCTCGGTGACGCCGACGGCCTTGTGCTCGACGTTGCGGAAACCGTCGGCCTTGATCGGGCCTTTGCCGTCGAGGGGGTTGCCGAGCGGACCCACGATGCGGCCGAGGAACGCCTCGCCCGCGGGGATCTGCACGATCTTGCCGGTCGTCTTGACCGAGTCGTTCTCCTTGACCTTGATGAAGTCGCCGAGAAGAACCGCGCCGACCTCACGCTCGTCGAGGTTGAGGGCCATGCCCATGACAGTAGAACCATCGGAGCACTCGAACTCGAGCAGCTCGCCGGCCATCGCGCCGCGAAGTCCCTCGACGCGCGCGATACCGTCGCCTACCTGGGCGACCGTACCGACCTCACGAGACTCGACGCTCGTGCTGATTGCGTCCAGCTGTGACCGCAGGACCGCATCGATGTTACTGGCGGTGATCTCCGCCATTTATGCTTCACCTCCAGTGTGTGCGGTCGAGAGCACCCCACGGGCATTCTCGAGCTGCGACGCGATGCTCGCGTCGATCCGCCGCCCGTGCGTGCTGATGACGATTCCGCCGACGATGGCCGGGTCGACCTTCTCGCGAAGGACGACACCCTTACCCATGTCCGTGCGGAGCTTCTCTGTGAGGGCCTCGCGAAGCGACTCGGACAGCTCGACCGCCGTCGTGACATCGACGGCGACCACGTCGCGCTTCTCCTCGGCCACACGGCCGTACTCTTCGGCAACGCTTCCCAGAAGGTCGAAGTTGCCGCGCTCGGCCATGATCGCGAGCGTGCTCAGGAGGACCGGGTTCAGCCCCGCAAACACGTCACGCACGACCTGTGCACGCTGTTCGCCGGACGCCTGGTCGTCGAGGAGCGCGTCGCGCAGCGGCGCGTGCCCACGTACGATCCGCCGTACGGCCTCGAGCTGCATGCTGACCTCGTCGACCGAACCGGTCGGCGCGGCGGCGTCGAAGAGAACGCCCGCATAGCTGCCGATGATCTGCTTGGCGAGCGCCCTGCTAGTTCGCATTGAGGCTCCCTGCCTCGCTGACGTACTTCTCGATGACCTTCAGGTGGTCGTCCTTGCTCAACTCAGCGCCGATGAGCTTACCTGCGACGGCGATCGAGAGGTCCGCAACCGATGCCTGAAGCTCGGCGATCGCGGCACGCTTCTCACCCTCGATGGCCTCGCGGGCCTTGGCGACGAGATCCTCGGCCTCCGCCATCGCCTTGGCCTGCGCCTCGGTGCGAGTCGTCTCCGCAGCCTGCTTAGCCTGCTGCAGGATGGTGCCAGCCTCCTTGCGCGCCTCGGCCATCGTCTGCTTGTACTCCTCGAGCAGACGCTCGGCCTCGACCTTCGCGTTCTCGGCCCGCTCCAGCGACTCGCGGATGGTCTCCGCACGCTGGTCGAGCATCTGCGAGATCGCAGGCCACGCGAACTTCGACAGCACGAAGAACACGATCGCAAACGAGATGATCGCAGGAATGAACTCGGCTAGCTTCGGGATGATCGCTTCCACGGCACTACCTCCAGTGCACGAAGGGAGAGTGCCGGACTAGAGCTTGCCCTGAACCATGATGCCGAGAACGAAGCCGAGGAGCGCGAGCGCCTCGACGAAGGCGGCGGCCAGGATGAAGACGGTGAAGATGCGGCCGGCCATCTCGGGCTGACGTGCGGTGGACTCGGCGGCCTTGGAGCCGACCCAGCCGATGGTGAGGGCCGGCGTGGTGACCGCCAGGCCGTACAGAAGAGCGAAACCGATGAACTCCACGATTCCTCCTTGTTTGTCGGGCCCGGGCCTCTTTAGCCCGGACTCCAGCCAACCAACTTATCCCGACGCCGGCTTCTCTAGACCGGCGATCGTTCCAACTTAGTGCTCGTGAGCTGCCGCCCCGATGTAGACGGCACTCAGGAGCGTGAAGACGTACGCCTGAACGAAGGCGACGACCACCTCGAGCAGGTAGAGCGCGGTCATCAGTGCCAGCCACCCGATGGACGGGAGCGCCCCGACCAGCGCGTGCCCGACGCCCTCCTGCATCTTGAGCGCCTCGATGAGGGGCTCGGTGAACAGCGCGGTGAGAATGGCGAAGATGCCGAGGATGATGTGACCCGCGTACATGTTGGCGAACAGACGTACCGCCAGCGTGAAGATGCGCAGGAAGGCCGAGAACACCTCGATGAGCCAGACGATCAGGTTGATCGGGAACGGCACGCCCTTCGGCGCGAAGCTCTTGATGTAGCCCCAGAAGCCCTGGTTCTTGAAGCCGACCGCGTTGAAGAAGATGAACACCGTCGTGGACAGTGCCACCGTCACGCCCATGGTGCCGGTACCCGGCTTGCAGCCCGGGATCAGGCCCAGGATGTTGTTCATAAGGATGAAGAAGAAGACCGTCGCGAGGAACGAGAAGTACTTCGTGCCGTCGTGTCCGATCATCGCGACGGCGATGTCATCGCGTACGAATTGCGCGAGCGCCTCCACGGCATTCGACAGCTTGCTCTTGGGGACCAGGGACAGCCTGCGCACCGCGAAGAAGATCACGACGGAGAGCAGGACGATCGAGATGAAGAGGAAGAAGAGGTAGTTCGTGAGCACGAAGTCCGTCGTGCTGTACGGGTGACCGTTGACGTTGAGCGTGCTGAGCTCGTGAAGGAGTTTCTCGACGGCGGCGGGCAGGTGATCGAGCGGGGTGCCGCCCTCAGCGGCGTGCGCCGCTCCCTCGGCGGCAGCTGCCGCTGTCGCCTCGGCGGCGTGACCGGCCGCCTCGATGGTGGCTTCGACTGAACCCTCCACGCGTTATCTCCCTGTCTCGTCGTTCGACGTCTCGTCAGTGGGCTTGCCGGCTGACTTCAACAACCTCGAGGTCATGACCCCGGCAAGAACGCCGAGCGCGACCACGAATCCCGCAACAACCGAGGGCCCAAACCAGCCGAACCCCCTAGGCGCGATGTAGTACACGCCCCACATCACACCGAGACTCACTATCAGGCCGCCAAACACCACGCCCATGACCACATACAGGCCGATGTCGGCGTTGTCCGCCGTGAGAAGTCGGGAGGTCCAGAAGAGCGGTACAACGAGTCCGATGCCGAGACCGAGTCCGAGAAGGACAGCGACTCCAGGTGTCGAAAGTAGTTCTCGCAGCGCCGTCAAGGTTCCGGTGACCTGTCCCTTACCCTCATAACCCCTTGCGTCTCGCAAGCGGGACGCTTCGCTTTGTGGGCTCACAGAGCAGGCACATAGTAACCGAACCCCCTTGCGCCCACAACCTTCGTTCAGGTTGATTTCGAGCTGCTGCGGCGACCGCGGCGTTCACCTGCGGAATCGTCGCCTTCATCGGGGTGATGAACCGCCTCGAACAAGCCGAGCCAGTACGCCATGATGCCCGTCACGGCGAACAGAGAGATGAACGCTATCCACTTCACCGGTCCCTCTGACCAACGCACCGTGTAGCCTCCAAGCGCCAACGCGATGCACCACGCGTAGATGATCAGCACGGTCTGCGTCTGGTTGAAGCCTCGTCCGAGAAGGCGATGGTGGATGTGCCCGCGGTCGGCTTCTTGGATCGGCCGCCCTTGGATGGTGCGACGGATGATCGCCGACGCCGTATCGAAGATAGGCACGCCGACGATGAACAGCGGGACGGCCAAGGCGATGGCCGCGGTCGACTTCATGACGCCCATGAGCGAGATCACCGAGAGCGTGAAGCCGAGGAACAGTGCCCCCGAGTCGCCCATGATGATCGACGCCGGATAGAAGTTGTACCGCAGAAATGCGATACACGCGCCGATGAGTGCCGCCGCTACCGCAGCCGCGTCAAGCCGGTTCCCCTGCGCCGCGAGCACGAGCAGTGTCGCCGCCGCGATCGCCGAGACCCCCGCCGCCAGGCCGTCGAGACCGTCGATGAGGTTGATGATGTTGGTGAAGCCGACGATGTAGACGAGCGTGATCGGTATCGCAAGCAGCCCGAGCTGGATGAGCCCACCGCCGAACGGGTTGCCGATGTATTCGATGCGCAGTCCGGACGCGACCACGACGGACGCCGCCAGCAACTCCCCGAGGGCCTTCCACCCGGGTGAGAGCGGCCTGAAGTCGTCGAGCAGGCCTGTGAGGAATATGAGCACAAGTCCGGCGATCACGCCGAGCACGCGCGCACGGGCCGTGCCTCCGGCCACGAGCGTCCCGCCCCAGCCGAAGTAGTACTCCCCGATGGCCTGCACGAGTATCGCGGTCATGACCCCCGCGAAGATCGCTACGCCACCGATCCGGGGGACGGGCTTGGTGTGCACGTCCCGGTGGCCTGGATGGTGCACGTAGCCACGAGCGAGGGCGAACCTGCGCACGAGCGGAGTGGCGAAGAACGTGACTACGGCCCCGACAAGGGCGACAACGAGGTAGTGCCTGACGCTCACTGGTTCGCGCCCCCGCTGACGGGTTCAGGAACGAGCCGGCGCGGTACGACCCCCGCCTCCGCGAGGAGTTCCTCGGAGAGCGGGTCGGGATACGGATCGCGAAACACGATGTCGACGACGCCCGCGTTGAGCAGGATCTTCGCGCACAGCACGCAGGGCTGGTGGGTGCAGTACGCGGTGGCGCCGTCCATCGCGATGCCGTGCTTGGCGGCCTGGATGACGGCGTTCTGCTCGGCGTGGATGCCCCGGCAGAGCTCGTGGTGCGAGCCACTGGGGATGCCTCGCTGCTCTCGCAAGCAGCCGACTTCCTCGCAGTGCGCGAGGCCCTTCGGGACCCCGTTGTACCCTGTCGCGAGGATGCGCTTGTCCTTCACGAGCACGGCACCTGTCGCGCGTCTGAGGCACGTCGAACGGCCCGAGACCTGCTCGGCGATGGACATGAAGTACTCGTCCCAGGACGGACGCGGCATGGCGTGTCTCCCCGCTTGAGTCGTGCTACTTGGTGCCGAAGATGCGATCGCCCGCATCGCCGAGACCGGGGACGATGTAGCCGTGGTCGTTGAGATGGCTGTCGATCGCACAGGTGTAGATGTTGATGTCGTCGCAGCAGCGCACGACTTCTTCGATGCCCTCCGGCGCGGCGATGAGCACGAGCAGGTTGATGTGCTTGGCGCCCTTCTCGCGCAGCAGCTCGACCGCTGCTGCCGCCGAGCCACCCGTCGCGAGCATGGGGTCGACGATGAGCACGTCACGCTCGGCGATGTCATCGGGGAGCTTGCAGTAGTACTCGACCGGCTTGAGGGTCTGCGGGTCGCGGTAAAGACCCACGTGTCCCACGCGCGCCGCCGGGATGAGCTCGAGGATGCCGTCGACCATGCCCAGGCCCGCGCGCAGGATCGGGATGACCGCGACCTTCTTGCCGGCGAGCACGTATGAGACCGTCTCGGTGATGGGGGTGGTCACGGTCGTCTCGGCGAGCTGGAAATCGCGGGTGGCCTCGTAGGCCTCGAGCATCGCGAGTTCCTTGACCAGCTCGCGGAACTGCTTGGAGCCGGTCGACGTCGACCGCAGGATCGTGAGCTTGTGCTGCACGAGCGGGTGGTCGACGAGCGTGACGTTGGGGTACTTGGTGTTCGCGGGCATTCGGTCTCCTCTCGCGTCTCCGGACGGGAGCGCGTGCGGTCGGGCGATGCGGGGACTACAGCTCCGGGTAGAGCGGGTGCTTGTCGAGCAGCGCCTTGACCTCTTCGCGGATGTTGGCGAGCTTCGCCTCGTCGTCGCGGTTGAAGACGGTCTGCGCGATCAGGCAGCCGACCGTATGGGCGTCGCCCTCGGTGAAGCCACGCGTGGTCATCGCCGGCGAGCCGACGCGGATGCCGCTCGTGACGAACGGGCTCTCCGGGTCGTTGGGGATCGCGTTCTTGTTGGTGGTGATGCCGACGTCCTCGAGGACCCGCTCGGCCTCCTTGCCGGTCACACCTGCCGGACGCAGGTCGACGAGCATGAGGTGATTGTCGGTGCCGCCGGAGATGAGGCGCAGGCCGCACTCGACCATCGCGGCGCCCATCGCCTTCGCGTTGATCACCACTTGGTCGATGTAGGTGGTGAACTCAGGCTTCATCGCCTCGCCGAACGCGACAGCCTTCGCGGCGATGATGTGCTCGAGCGGACCACCCTGCAGACCGGGGAACACGGCCTTGTCGAGTTTGGTCGCCCACTCTTCCTTGCAGAGCACGAAACCGCTTCTCGGGCCACGCAGCGTCTTGTGCGAGGTGGACGTCACGAAGTCCGCGTACGGCACCGGCGAGGGATGCGCACCGGTCGCGACGAGGCCGGCGATGTGCGCCATGTCGACCATGAGGACCGCGCCGACCTTGTCGGCGACCTCGCGGAAGCGGGCGAAGTCGATGACGCGCGGGTAGGCGCTCGCGCCCGCGATGATCATCTTGGGCTTGTGCTCGACGGCGAGGCGCTCCATCTCGTCGTAGTCGATCGTCTCCGTCTCCATGTCCAGGCCGTACGGGACGACGTTGAACCACTTGCCCGAGAAATTCACCGGCGACCCGTGGGTGAGGTGGCCACCCATGGCGAGGTTCATGCCAAGGATGGTGTCGCCCGGATCGCAGACGGCGTAGTAGACGGCCATATTGGCCTGCGCGCCCGCGTGCGGCTGCACGTTGGCGTGGTCGGCGCCGAAGAGCTCCTTGGCGCGGTCGCGCGCGATGTTCTCGACGATGTCGACTTTCTCGCAGCCACCGTAGTAGCGCTTGCCGGGCAGGCCCTCGGCGTACTTGTTGGTGAGCACGGTGCCGGCGGCTTCGAGCACTGCCGGCGAGACGAAGTTCTCGGAGGCGATCAGCTCGATGGTTCCGCGCTGGCGCGCGAGTTCGGCGTCGATCGCGGCTGCGACCTCGGGATCCTGGGCCGGGATGTACGTGAGTGCCATGCGCCGTGTTCCTTCCGCTCGAAGCGTCGCACGCTCAACCGCGCGCCGCCGCCCTGTCAATCGAAGCGCCCGGGGGCGCGTGCTACCTGTGCTGTCAGCCGCGCTGCACGGTCTCCTCGGCGGTGATCTTGTCCACTCGCAGGCCGTGGCGACCCCCGGCGAACGGTGTCGCGAGGAATGCGTCGACGATCTCCTCGTTGACCTGCACGGGGATGAATCGAGCCGATACCGTGACGACGTTCGCGTTGTTGTGCTCGCGCGCCAGCGCCGCGAACTCGGGGATCGTCACGTTGGCGGCCCGTACGCCGCGCACCTTGTTCGCGGCGATGGACATGCCGATTCCCGTGCCACACACCAGAACCCCCAGCTCGGCCTCCCCTGCCGCGACCCTACGCGAGGCTGCGATCGCGAAGTCCGGATAGTCGACCGAATCCTCGCCGTTCGCCGTGCCCACGTCGACCACGTCGTGGCCTTGATCGATGAGGTGCGCCTTGATGCGCTCCTTCTGGTCGAAGCCGGCGTGATCACTGCCGATGACGACGCGCATGTGGGGGCCTTTCGGTCGATGGGTCGCTGGGGACGTGATTGTACCGCAACGCCGAGGGCATTCCGCAGCCCGTGGGCGGACCTGCAAGGACGCACGGCGCCCGACGGCGATGTGCTCGCTGCCGGGCGCCTACTGACCGCGATCCACCGGGCGCTACACCCCGGCGACCGCCATGATCTCGTCTGCGGGAATCGCGCCTTCGCGCGCCACCTGCGGCCTCGGCCCGGTGCACACGACCACGGTCGAAGCCTGCTGGTGCTGGGTCTCGCCACCGTCGAGCGACAGGTCGGCGGCTTGCACGATGCGGTGCTCGACCTCCTCGAACGAGCCCGGAGCAGCCTTGCCATGCGTATTGGCGCTCGTCGCGATGATCGGACCGCCCGCCGCCTGGATGAGCTCGATGATGACCTCATGGTTGGGCGAGCGAAGTGCGACGGTGCCGTCGGGGGCGCGGAAGTCCTTGCCCACGCGCTCGGAGGCCTTCACGACCAGGGACAGGGGACCGGGCCAGTACTCATGCGCGAGCTTATGCGCATAGTCGGGGATGTCGACGCCGTAGGTGTCGAGCGCATCTTCATTCTCAACGAGCCAGGGCAGAGGCTTGTCGAGCGGTCTGACTTTCACCTCGAAGATCTCTTGCGCTCCGAACTTCGAATCGGCCAGTGCGCCGATGCCGTACACCGTCTCCGTAGGGAAGACGACGATCCCGCCGTCACGGAGTACCGTGGCGGCGAGGTTTATCACTTCTGCGTTGGGGTTCTCCGAATCGATGTGATGGACCTTGGTCATCTGAACCGCCTCCAATTCATCCCTGCCCTGGATGGTGTCAGGACGCTGCCGGGGCTCTCGCGATGACGATCCGGTCGCGACCTGCGAGGTCAGAAACGACCCTGACATCTTGATACCACTCTTCGGCCTCAACGGCCGCAATCCTCGCCATTCTTTCGTCCAATTCCACAGCAATAACACCCCCGGGCCGCAGCCATTCCCGAGACCCTTCCAGAAGTCGTCGGTAGACGTCGAGTCCGTCGGCGCCTCCGTCGAGCGCGAGATGCGGTTCGAACCCCGCAACCTCGGTTGGCAGGTCAGGCACGTCGGCACTCGGAACGTACGGCGGATTGCTCACGACAAGGTCGAGGCAGCCGAGCAGATCGCCCGGCAAGGCGCCGAACAGGTCGCCCTCGTGGACGGATATGCGATCCGCGAGGTCGAGACGTACGGCGTTGCCGCCGGCGACCTCTACGGCGACCGGCGACACGTCACACGCGAGCACCCTCGCGCCGGGGCGCTCCTGCGCGATGGCGAGTGCGATGCATCCGGACCCGGTGCAGACGTCGGCGACGACCGCTTCGCCGCGTGCGGCGATCGCGGCGTCGATCGCCGGCAGGACGGTGTCGACGAGCACCTCGGTCTCGGGTCGCGGAATGAGCACACCGGGACGCACCTTCACGATGAGATGACGGAAGGCTACCTCGCCCGTGACGTACTGCAGCGGCTCCCCGGCTGCGCGCCGGCGCACTGCGTCTCGCAATGTCGCGCGCTCGTCTTCGGTGAGCGGCCGGTCGAAGTACGCGTACAGCTCGACGCGGGACAGGCCGGTCGCGGCGGACAGCAGCCACTCGGCACTGCGACGCGGGTGCGCGTCCGCCTTCTCGGCGAGATAGGAGCGCGTCCAGTCGAGCGCCGTCTGCACGGTCCAGGTCGTCTCGGCCACTCGCTGACGGCTACCTTCCTCGAAGTGGAACCCCGCACACTGCCCAACCCTGACTTCGGCGAGGCTCCGTGGTCTGTCTACCCTGCGCCTACACCGCTGCCGCGAGGCGTTCGGCGCGATCGGCCGCGACGAGGCCCTCGACGAGCGCGTCGATCTCGCCGGACATCAGCCCCGGGATGTTGTGCACGGTCAGCCCGATGCGATGATCGGTGACTCGATCCTGCGGGTAGTTGTAGGTGCGGATCTTCTCGGACCGGTCGCCCGAGCCGATCTGGCTGCGGCGTTGGTCGCCGAGCTCGGCCTGCTGGCGCTCGAGCTCGACCTCGTAAAGGCGCGCGCGGAGCACGCGCATCGCCGCTTCCTTGTTCTGAAGCTGCGACTTCTGGTTCTGCGACTGCACGACCGTGCCGGTGGGCAGGTGCGTGATGCGCACCGCCGAGTCGGTCGTGTTCACCGACTGACCGCCCGGACCCGAGCTCCGGTACACGTCGATGCGCAGGTCCGACTGCTTGATCTCGATCTCGACGTCCTCGACCTCGGGCAGCACGGCCACTGTCGCGGTCGAGGTGTGGATGCGTCCCTGCGACTCGGTGGCCGGCACGCGCTGTACGCGGTGCACACCCGACTCGAACTTCATCTTGGAGTAGACCTTGTCGCCCTTGACTCGGAACGAGACTTCCTTGAATCCGCCGGATTCACTCTCGTTCGCGTCGATCTCCTCGACCTTCCACTTCTGGAGGTCGGCGTAGCGGGTGTACATGCGATACAGGTCGCCCGCGAAGATGGCGGCCTCATCACCACCGGCACCCGCACGGATCTCGACGATGATGTCCTTGTCATCGTTGGGATCCCCCGGAAGCAGCATGACCTTGATCTCGTCCTCGAGGCCCTGCAGCCGAGGCTCGAGCTGCTTGATCTCCTCGGAAGCGAACTCCTTCATCTCCGGGTCAGTCTCGGTCTTCAGGATCTCCTTGGCCTCGTCGAGCTGTTCGGCGGCGCTCAGGTACTCGCGCGCCTTCTCGGCGAGGGGCTGCTGGGAGCGCTGCTCCTTGGCAAGGCGTGCGTACTCCTTCTGGTCGCCGAGCACGGCGGGATCGCCGAGCCGGGCGGTCAGTTCGTCAAAGGCGGTGAGGATCTTCTGAAGCTTCTCGCGCATGGGAACGGGACATCCTTACGGTTGGGGCTGAACCCACCAATGGTAGCACGCGTGGCACCCTACCCCGGCGCTAGGTGAGCTCTGGCAGTGCCTCGAGAAGCGCCTCCGCGGCGGCTTCTCCCGCATCGTCCGCAAGCTCGTCGGCGACTGCCTCGCCGACCTTCTCGGCGAGGGGCTCGCCCTTGGCGCGACGCTCCTCGAGCTCCTCACGCGCGATGATCGGCTGCATCGCGGCGATGGCGACCTCGATCATCGAGTCGTCGGGCTCACGGGTCGTCATACGCTGCATCTGCATGCCCGGCCACAGCAGCACCTTCACAAACGGGTTCTCCGAGTGGTTGCCCGCCCACTTGACGGTGATCTCGTACGCGAGACCGGCGACCAGGGGCATCAGCAGCAGGCGTGCGAGGATGGCGATGGCGAGGATGCCCGCCTTGTTGGTCATTCCCAGCGAGAGCGCGATGGCCCGCACCGGGAACAGCGAGAAGACGATGATCGCCACGACCATGACCATGAGCAGGAACGACGTGCCGCACCGAACGTGCAGCGTCGCGTAGCGCTGGATGAGGCCTGTCTCGAGCGGGAGGTCGTGCTCGTAGGCGTGGATCGTCTTATGCTCGGCCCCGTGGTAGGCGAAGACGCGCTTGATGTCCTCCATCCGGCCGATCGCCCAGATATAGAGGAAGAACGCGGCGACGCGCAGGATACCGTCGACGATGCTCCACCGGAACGGATGCTCGGCGGCCGATCCGGCGATGAAGTTCGTGAGCACCGCCGGCAGCACGATGAAGATGACCGCCGCGAGCACGATGCCAAGCACCATCGTGAAGCCGATCTCCTTGCTTGTGAGCTGCTCCTCCTCGGTCTCGCCCGCAAGCGATGCCGAGACCTGGAACGCCTTCATGGCGAGCGCGAGCGTCTCGACCATCGCAACGCAGCCGCGCACGATCGGCCAGCGCATCCACGCGGCCTTGTCCTTGCCGGACGCGAGGTCGTGCTCTTCAGAGTGGATCTCGCCGCTTGGGGTGCGGACCGCGACGGCCCAGTTGTACTTGCCGCGCATCATGATGCCTTCGATGACGGCCTGGCCGCCGATGTGGGTATGCCGGATGGGCCCGTCGATGGGCGGCATCTTCGCTACGGTATCAGTCACGTTTGGGGGCCTTCGGGTAGGGGTCGCCACAGGTCATTCTGCCCTCGCGGCACGGGCCGCGGCGGCACGAGGCCCCAGCGTCCATGAAGATGTAGGGGGCGGTGGGCTCGGCGAGCTCGAGCATGGCGAGCGCGAGGTCGCGAATCTCCCACTGCGCGCGCTTACAGCAGCGCAGCTCGAGGAAGTGCAGCAGCTCGCGCACGTTCATGGTGACGACGATCTTCGTCTCCATCGCGTTGGGCAGCAGGTAGCGCGCATCTTCCGGCGCCACGCCGCTCTCGATCAACTCACGGTATGCCGAGAAGGCCGCCGCGTTCGCCGCCTTGAAGCGCTTGTGTGCCTCGGGGTTTGCTGCCACCGCCGGCGGACAGATGAAATGCGGCTCCTCGGCGTAGGAGACGTAGCGCTGCGATTGCTGGTTGTAGCTCGCGAGCCGGTGCCGCACGAGCTGGTGCGTGAGCGCACGAGAGACGCCGTCGATCGCGAATGTATAGCTCGCGTGCTCGAGTGTCGAGGTGTGCCCGCTCGTGATGATGGTCTTGAGGACGCGCTGCACGGCCTCATCGGTCATCGTATCGAGCAGCTCGGCGGCACCGACCGGCGCGTAGCAGAGGCGCGCGGCGGCTGCGATGGCGCGCTCAGGATCGGGCGTGTGGAAGAGCAGACGAACGTCCATGTACGGGGATCCTCCGACTCCGTGCTGGGGGCGGCGTGTGAGCCGCCCACGTATTCTAGCGCGAACCGTGCCGCCGCCGCGGCACCGATGCAAAGAGGCGGCCCCGATGGGAGCCGCCTCTCAGGCGATGTGTGTGGCGTCGCGAGCCTACTCGGCAGCTTCCTCGGCGGCCGGCTCGACGACCTCGGCCTCCGCGGCCTCGACGACCTCGTCGGCGACGGCTTCGGCGGCTTCCTCAGCGACAGCCTCGGCAGCAGCGGCCTCCTCGGCGGCCTCGGCCTCGAACTTGTCGGCGCGCGTCTCGTAGCGGGCGGCCTTCTCGGCCTTGACGGCCTCCTTGGCCTCGCGCTCGGCCTTTGCGGCGTACGCGGCCTCTTCGGCGGCCTTCTGGCGGGCGGCCTTCTCGGCAGCCTCGCGCTCGAGGGTGGCGGCGGCGGCGTTACCGAACTTGTCGGCGAAGCGCTGGACGCGTCCACCGGTGTCGACGAACTTCTGCTTGCCGGTGTAGAACGGGTGGCACTCGCTGCAGAGTTCGATGTGGAGCTCTGGCTTGGTCGAGCGCGTGGTGAACGTGTTACCGCACGAGCAGTGGACCTTGCTCTCCACGTACTCCGGGTGGATTCCCTGCTTCATTTCAAGACTCCTCTGACAGTGGCCTGGTTTCCGACCAGGCCTGAGGGACAGCGGGCGATAGTGTATCACCGCACCGGACCGCGGGCAACGACGGATTCACGGCGCAGGCGGAGCGCCTCACGCCGGGCAATCCCCGTCATCGCGCAGGCAACGACCGGTACGCGCCGCGTGAGAACCGCCCCCGCACGCGGTACCTTCATCGTGAAAGCGGGTGATCACGATGTCACACATCCACCTGAGTCGGGTTGCTCCGTCTGCCGCCTGCTGCCTGATGCTCGCAACGCTGCTCCTGGGCGGGGGGTGCGCGCCACCACCCCGGCCGACGCACCCCGAGCCGCCGGCCGCGACCTCGACGGCGCCCGCGACCACTCCCCCAAGTCCCGAAGCCACGTCCAGTCCGGCGGAGACCCCGACGGCGAAGCCCACCACCACGCCAACGCCGAGCAAGCCCGCTGCGAGGGGCCAGCTCCGCGTCTATTTCGTGCGCGGCGAGACGATCGGCGTTGGCACCGCGCGCTACGCGCCGATGACCTCCCCCGCCCGAGCCGCCATGACCGAACTCCTCGCAGGCCCCACCTCAGCCGAGAAGAAGCTGGGGCTGTCCACCCAGATTCCGAAGGGCACGAAGCTGCGCGGGCTCGCGATCTCGAAAGGCACGGCGACAGTCGACCTGTCGAAGCGGTTCGAGTCCGGCGGCGGCACCCTTTCGATGGGCTTGCGCATCGCCGAGGTCGTCGCCACGCTCACGCAGTTCAAGAGCGTGGAGCGCGTGCGGTTCAAACTCGACGGCAAGACGGTCGAGTCGATCGGCGGCGAAGGAATCATCGTGTCGCCCAGCGTCGATCGCTCCGACCTCGAGAGCGCGCTGCCCCCGATACTGCTCGAGGCGCCGTTGCCCAAGCAGAAGATCGCAAGCCCCGTGCGCATCGCGGGCACCGCGAACGTCTTCGAGGCTCGGTTCCGGGCTCGCATCGAGGACGCCGACGGCACGGTGCTCGCCGACAAGCCCGTCACCGCTGCATCGGGCACCGGCACTCGAGGCGCGTTCGATTCGCGCGTGAAGTTCGTCAAGCCCACGCACGCGAACGGGGCGCTGGTGGTCTACGAGCGCTCGGCGAAGGACGGTTCCGAGATCAACGTCGTGCGCATCCCGGTGATGTTCTAGTCCGGACGCGTCGCCGAGCGAGGGGCCTGCGCGAACGCACGGAAGGCCGTCCTGCTCGGGCGGCCTTCCGGGACTCTCGGTGATGCTGCTGCCGTGCTAGACGTCGATGCCGTTCTTGCCCTGCGCCTGCTTGGCCATGCGCGTGAGGAACTCCATGTTGCTCGAGGTCTGCTTGAGGCCCTTGATGAGCATGTCCATGGCGCGCTCCGGGTTGTCGATACCGTGCAGGATGCGGCGAACGCCCCAGACGAACGGCGCCTCGGCAGGATCGAGCAGCAGCTCTTCCTTGCGGGTGCCCGACGTGATGACGTCGATGGCCGGGAAGATGCGGCGATCCGCAAGGCCGCGGTCGAGGCGGAGTTCCATGTTGCCGGTGCCCTTGAACTCCTCGAAGATGACCTCGTCCATCTTGGAGCCGGTATCGACGAGCGCGGTCGCGAGGATCGTGAGCGACCCGCCGTGCTCGATGTTGCGCGCCGCACCGAAGAATTTCTTCGGCGGGTAGAGCGCCTGCGAGTCGACACCACCGGAGAGGATGCGGCCCGACGCCGGCGTCGCGAGGTTGTACGCACGCGCGAGTCGCGTGATCGAGTCGAGCAGGATCACGACGTCCTGGCCACTCTCGACGAGGCGCTTCGCGCGCTCCATCACGAGTTCTGCGACGGCGATGTGCTGCTCGGAGGGCATGTCGAACGTCGAGCTCACGACCTCGCCATGGATCGAGCGCTCCATGTCCGTGACTTCCTCAGGCCGCTCGTCGACCAGCAGGCACATGAGGTGGACTTCGGGGTTGTTGGCCGTGATCGAGGCGGCGATGTCCTTGAGGACGGTCGTCTTGCCTGCCTTGGGCGGCGACACGATGAGGCCACGCTGGCCCTTACCGATCGGCGCGACGAGGTCGATGGTGCGCGCGGTCATGAAGCCCTGACCGTGCTCCATGCGCAGGCGCTCATCCGGGTAGACCGGGGTGAGGTCTGCGAACTTGCGTCGGCCCTTCGCGGTCAGCGGGTCGAGGTTGTTGACCGCGTCGAGGCGCTGCAGCGCCGGGTACTTCTCGGACTCCTTGGGCGGGCGGACCTGGCCGCGGATGTAGTCGCCTCGGCGCAACTCGTTGCGGCGGACGGCCGACATGCCCACGTACACATCGTTGTCGCCGGGCAGGTAGCCGCTCGTGCGAACGAAGCCATAGCCCTCGGGCAGGACGTCGAGAATGCCTGCGATCTCGATGAAGCCCTCGGACTTCACCTTCGCCTCGAGTACGGCATCGATGAGCTGGTCTTTCTTCTTCAGCTCCTTGGTGTCGATGCCCAGCTCGGTCGCCATGACCTTGAGCTCGGCGACCTTCAGGGCTTCGAGGTCTTCGCGCTTGATCGACGGCTTCGGGGCTTCGCCCTGGCCACCGCCCTGACCGCCGCCGCGGCGGCCTCTCTTGCGAGGACGTGCGCTCATGCGTTCTTCACTTTCTCCCAGTCGGCCAGGAACGACTCCAGGCCGCGGTCGGTGAGCGGATGCTTCACCAGGTTCTTGAGGACGGGGAACGGAACCGTCGCGATGTCGGCGCCCATGAGCGCCGCCTGCGTGACGTGATTCGCCGAGCGGATCGACGCGGCGATCACCTCGACGTCGTGGCCGAAGTCGTAGTTGTTGAGCGCCACGACGACATCGGAAAGCTGCGCGATACCGTCCTCTGAGATGTCGTCGAAACGGCCCACGAACGGCGATACGTACGATGCGCCCGAGCGTGCCGCGAGGATCGCCTGCGGAACGGTGAAGCACAGCGTCATGTTCACCTTGATACCACGCTCCGACAGCGTCTTGGTCGCAGCAAGGCCTTCGGGCATCGTCGGCACCTTCACGACGAGGTTAGGCGCGATCTCGGCCAACTCGAGGCCCTCACGCACGATCTCGTCTCGGGTGAGGCCGACGCTCTCGCCGGAGACCGGCCCGTCGACGATGTCGCAGATGCGCTTCAGGTGGTTGTGGAAGTCCGCGAGCTTGCCGCCGACTCGGGCGTAGAGCGTGGGGTTGGTGGTGACGCCGGCCAGCACGCCCCAGCTGGCAGCCTCTTCGATCTCGGCGATATCGGCCGTGTCCAGGAAGAACTTCACGATGCATCTCTCCTTGTTGGCGAAGGACAGACTCCTGCCACAGAGTCCCGCTGCAGGGCTGTGACGGAAGTGAGAAGGAGTGTGGCGAGAAACGCCAGATGCAGGCAGTATAGCAGGAAGCCACATCGTCATGTACAGGGGGTCCGATGCCCGAGGTCGCACCTGCGAACAAGACCGTGTATGTCGTCGCGATCGCCCGTCACAGGGGCCAGGCCGTCACCCCGACCGACGCACGAGGGCTGCACGACGAGCGCTCATCTGGCGAGTGTTCTCACGCGCTTGGGAGCTACAAGGGAACCCCGCGGAAGTTGAATGGTATGGCCAGCGACTGCGACTCCTGCGCTCCTTCGTCTTCCGTGTAGGCGGTCCGGACGACCTCGGCGTGAGAGGTCACACCTACGTCGCCGTGGCCGAGATCGTGTCTGTGGATGATGTCGACAGCCGCGAGGCGGTGGCCCGCATCCGGCAGCAGGCACGCGCGGAACTCGAGATCGACTTGTACGAGACGTTCTTCTCGGCGCTCGGCGATTCGTCGCTTGCGAAGACGATGCTGTCAGTGGACCGGGACCGCAGCGACAACAAGCCTGCGCTCAAGTTCTTCCATCCTGAGGTGGCAGCACCAGCGACGGACGAGCCGCTCACCCAGGCTCAAGCGGCGGTCGCACCGTATCTGGTCGCGTTCTACTACTTCGCGATGGTGCTCATCTTTCGAATCGAGCGTCTGCAATGGTCCGTGCCGATCGAGACTGGCGCGCACTACCTCGACGATGCAGCGATGGAGCGCATCGCCGCGAATCGCGTCTACCTGATCGACTTCGATCGCGACTTCCTCACGATGAATCGATCGGCGTCGCCGGAGGTCCGAGAACTCGCCGAGGCGATCGACACCAGCACCAACATCCGTGCGCAGTATGTCCGCGAGGTCGAACTCAATTCCTCGATGGAGCAGCATCTCGGGAACGTCACGCAGATCCTGCAGACGCGCTCGGCACGAACGAGCGGTCGCGCCCTGACCCTGCTGACCGTCCTGGGGCTACCCTTCACGATCTTCGGCGCGATCCTGACCTACTGGATCGGCTTCTACGCGACCGTGAACCTCGGTCTCGATTCGAGCAGATTCCTCGCGGTCGTGCTCGTGTGCATGCTCACCCCGGCCATCATCTGGGGGCTCGTCTGGATGATCGAGCGCTGGGACCGCAGGCGCGGACAGACGTGCGAGCGTGGGTGACGCGACACCGGTATCCGACGCGCAGAGCGTCGCTCCGCCTACTTCGTCAGCACCGGTGTCGGCTGCGTGGCGCCGCGCGAGTCGAGCGCGCCGAGCGGTGACAGCCGGTCGCTGATACCGAGCAGGGAGTTCAGCAACTCCTCGAACTCCTGCTCGCTGTAGTCGGCCGTCTCGTACTCGCCGGTGATGCCGCCGAGGTCCGCCGCCTCATCCATCGCATCGCGATAGGTCCCGATCTCGTCCACGAGTCCCAGCTTCATGGCGTCCGAGCCGTTCCACGCCCACCCGGTGGCAAGCGACTCGACCTCCGAGCGCGGCATGTCCCGGCCCTCGGCGACGATGTCGATGAACTGGTCGTACACCTGGTCGACCGAGCCCTGGATGAGAGCGGTCTCCTCCTTGGTCAGCGCGCGGTACGGGCTGCCGGCGTCCTTGTACTTGCCGGCCTTCACGACCGTGAACTTCACGCCCACCTTGTCGAGCAGCCCGGAGACGTTGGGGATGTCCGTGATCACACCGATACTGCCGATCGCCGAGCCGGGCAGCGCGAAGATCTTGTCCGCCTGCGACGAGACCATATACGCGCCGGACGCGCCGACGTCGCCAACGGTGACGACCACGGGCTTGCCGCACTCCTTCACGTAGGTCGCGATCTCCTCGCTCGCCGCGACGGTGCCGCCCGGCGAGTCGACGCGCAGGACGATGGCTTTGACGTTCTCGTCCTCCTCCGCGCGGTCGAGCTGGCGGAGGAAGTCCTGCGGCGTGACGACGCCTGCGGTGCCTGACCCGGCGATGACGCCGTCGATGGGGATCACAGCGATCGCGTCACCGGTGGTGATCGGCGCGCCCTCGACCCCCTTGCCGAGCAGGGACACGCTCCACACGCAGCTGCCGAGGATTCCGCCGACGATGAGCAGCACGACGATCGCCCACACCCACCCGCGGCGCGGGCGGTCGGCTTGGGGCTGCGGCGTGTAAGGCGCAGGCGGCGGCGCCTGAGGCGCGGCCTGCTGCGGCGCGGCCATCGGGGGCGCCGGCGGCTGCTCGGGGTAGCTCGGGGGAGTCATGTCCGACATGCGTAGGCCTCCACTGTCATCGCGCGAGGGGTGTTCCCCACGCTCGTTGGTGTGTCAGAGCACGCGCGCGCCGGCGCGGTCGATCCGCAGTGCCGCCGGGGGGCGTCGTGTGCCGAGCGCCCTGACGGCATCGGCTGCACGGCCGGCGACCTCCTCCGCGAGAGCGTGGGCGGCCTCATCGGTGTCACCCGCGACAAGGCCGATGATCGTGGGACCCGCGCCCGAAAGCGCGACGCCGGCGGCGCCGGCATCTCGCAGGATGTCGTGCACGGCCTGCATGTCGGCCACGGCCGATGCGCGATACGGCTCGTGCAGCCGATCCGCGAGCGCATCGCCGAGAAGCTCCGGGCGACCGGTCGCGATCGATGCCGCCAGCAGTCCGGCGTGCGCGACGTTGAACGCCGCATCAGTGTGCGGCACCGCCTCGGGGAGCATCGCCCGAGCGGTCTTGGTCGAAAGCTCTCCGTTGGCGACGACCACCACGACCGCGAGGCCGCGAGCCGGCTGGAAGCGCGCCGTGCGCACGTGCGCGCCGTCGTTCCAGCACACGGTGAACCCGCCGCGCAGCGCTGCGGCGACATTGTCCGGATGACCCTCGAGTTCCGCCGCGAGCTCGAGGCGTGCCTGCTCGCCGAGCTCTTCGCCCGTGAGCTCCTCGGCGAGCATGACGCCACCGACGATCGCCGCGGAGGACGAGCCAAGCCCGTTGCCGAGCGGCACGCGGTTCACGCACCCGATGCGCGCGCGGAGTTCGGGTCGGCCGAGCGCCTCGAAGGCCGCAGCCATCGCAGTGGCCACGCGGTTGTCCGCGTCGGTGCGCAGCAGGCCCGCGCCTTCGCCTTCGATGTCGACGCTCCACTCGTCGGCGAGTTCCGCCTCAAAGCGGTTGTGCAGGTCCAGCGCGAGCCCGAAGCTGTCGAATCCGGGGCCGAGGTTGGCGCTCGTCGCCGGGATGAGGACGGCTGCCCCCACGTCAGAGTTCCTCGACGCGGATGACCGATGCGATGTTGCTGACCACGTCGAGCGCCTCGATCTCTGCGAGCGCCGCACGCACGTCCTTCTCGCGCGCGAGATGCGTGACGTAGACGATCTGTGCGACGCCCCCTTCTGCACGCTTCTGGATCACAGAGCCGATCGAAACGTCGTGCTGGCCGAAGACGGTCGCAACCGCAGCGAGTACGCCGGACTTGTCGGCGACGTGGAGGCGGATGTAGTACTCGGTCTCGAGCTGGGCCATATCGCGCACCCCGAGGTGCTCGGTGCAGGTGCACCCGACGATCGGCGCACACCCGGCCTGGATGCGGCGTGCGACCTCGATCAGGTCACCGACGACCGCGCTGGCGGCGGGCAACGAACCCGCGCCCTCGCCGAAGAACATCGTCTCGCCCACCGAGTCGCCCACGACGTAGATGGCGTTGTAGACGCCGTTGACGCTCGCGAGCGGGTGGGACGTGCGGATCATCGTCGGGTGGACGCGCACGTCGATGCCGTCGTCCATGCGGCGCGCGATCGCGAGCAGCTTGATCGCGTAGCCCATCTCACGTGCGTAGGCGATGTCCTCAGGCGCGAGCGAGCGGATGCCCTCCGTAGGCACCTGGTTCATGACGACGCGGCTGTTGAACGCGATCGACGAGAGGATCGCGATCTTGGCTGCGGCATCGAGGCCGTCGACGTCGGCGGTCGGATCCGCCTCCGCGAAGCCCTTCGCCTGCGCCTCGGCGAGTGCGGTGGCGTAGTCGAGGTCGTTCTCGGCCATACGGGTGAGCATGTAGTTGGTCGTACCGTTCACGATGCCCATGACCGCGGTGATCTCGTTGCTGGTGAGCGAGTGCTTGAGCGGGCCGATGATAGGGATCCCGCCGCCCACGCTCGCCTCGAACGCGATGTCGACGCCGCTGGCCTCGGCGGCAGCCATGACCTCCTCGCCATTGCTCGCGAGCAGTGCCTTGTTGGCGGTCACGACGCTCTTCCCAGCATTGAGCGCGTCGAGCACGACGGTCCGCGCCACGCCCGTGCCGCCGATCAGCTCGATGATGACGTCGAGCGAGGGATCGTTGATGAGCTCAGCGGCGTCGGTCGCGCACTGCTCGGGGGGCAGGCCGAGATCCGTGAAGCGGTCCGTGTTGCGCTCGGCGAACCGGGCGAGCTCGATGTCCACTCCCGCGCGCCGAGCGAAGTCCTCGCGATGCCTGCGCAGAATCTCGACGACACCAGAACCGACAGTACCCAGGCCGATCAGCCCGACACGAACAGTCCGCATGAGAATCCCTCCGGAATGGATGTGCTGCACACCAGCGTGCGGCGCCCGTTCATTGTAGCCGACGGTCGGCCTGATGAGAGAACCCTCACACTCCTCTCACCTCAGGCTCATCAACCGCGCCGATGCTTCACTAGGAGCGATGACCGTCGACATACCCTGCAGACTCCCGTGCTCGCTCTGGACGCACAATCGATCAGCGGAGGACCCTTATGAAGAAGAAGCTCGTACTCCTCGTCGTGGTCGCGGCGCTGACGCTTGGCCTCGTCGGGGTCAGCACCAACGCCATGGCCAAGCCGCGCAAGACCAGCTCGTGCTCGAACTGTCACAAGAAGACGACGAAGGTCAAGATCTCGCTCAGCCGCACCGGTGAGACTTCGACCACTGTGACCTACAGCATCAAGGTCACCGGCGGCTCCGGCACAGCCGGATGGGCCGTGCTGAGGAACGGCGCCAACCTCAAGTACCGTACGTCGTCCACCGGCACCTTCACGGTCGACAAGGGCGCCACGTATAAGGTGTGGGCCGTCAAGAAGAAGACCGGGTCCCGCGTGAAGTCGATCTCACCAGCTCTCTAGCTGCCACAAAGCCACACAGTCTCGAAGGCCCGCCGGCTGATCGCCTGCGGGCCTTCGTCGTTGTCAGCGCACACCCGACGTTTCACTTGCCGAGGAAGTGCCCCAACTCGGTGAGCGCGGACTGAAGCAGGTGCTCATCGGACGGGAACTTCATCGTGAGCTGCTGATCGGCCTCCCAGGTCTCTAGGCTGACGATCGCCCGCCCGGTCTCGTCGGTGAAAGACACCTGGAGGTTCACGTCCGGGTAGCTGCCGGTTGCGAGGTGGGCCTCTCCCGTCGCGTTGAAGCACGCCTCGAGCAGCTGTCCCTGGAACAGGGCCAGCCACGTGGGCTCGCAGTCCCACAGCTCCATCGAGAGCGTGACGGCCGACTCGTCGCCGAGGTTCGTCTCCGCGTGCAGGTGCCACCGCGGCTTCCAGTCCGCCGGATGGTCGAACGGCGTGGCATCGCCGAACTCGATGAAGTCGCCGCTGAGGCCCTCGATGCGCAGGATCCGGTCCATCGCTAGCCTACCTCGCACCGCATGAGGTCGTCGTACGTCTCGCGGCGTACCACCCAGCGCCATTCGCCGTCGCGAACAAAGACGACGCCCGGCCTCACCTGCTTGTTGTAGTTGCTGCTCATGGACTGACAGTAGGCTCCCGTGGCACAAACGCACAAGATGTCGCCGACCTGCGGGCACTGCAGCGGCGCGTCGTTGACGACGATGTCGCCCGACTCGCAGTGCTTGCCGGCCACGGTGGCGACCATCTCCCGCGGCTGGTCGGCTCTGTTCGCGATGAGCGCCTCGTAGTGCGCATCGTACAGCGACGTCCGGATGTTATCGGACATGCCGCCGTCCACGGCGACGTATGTCCTGATGTTGGGGATCTCCTTGATCGAGCCCACGGTGTAGAGCGTGACGCCGGCATTCGCGACGATCGAGCGGCCCGGCTCCACCGCCATCGCGGGCACGGTGAGGCCGTGCTTCTCGCACTCCTCCTTGATACCGTCAACGACCACCTTCCCGTAGTCCTTGATGGTGGACGGCTCGTCGGGCAGACCGTACGCGATGCCCAGACCGCCGCCCGTGTCGAGCATGCGGACCTCAACGCCGGTCTCGGCCTTGATCTCGGCGATGAACTCCACGATGACTTCGATCGCCTTCGCGAAGCTGTGCAGCGCGAAGATCTGGCTGCCGATGTGCATGTGCAGCCCGTCGAAGTCGATGCCGGGCAGCTCGATCGCTCGCTTGACCGCCTGCATCGCAAGTCCCTGGTTGCGGCCGAAGCCGAACTTCGAGTCCTCCGCGCCTGTCATGATGAAGTCGTGGGTATCGGCCTCGACGCCCGGCGTCACGCGGATGAGAATGCGCTGCGTCATGCCACGCTCAGCCGCCATCGCCGAGAGACGCTCCATCTCCTCGAAGCTGTCTACCACGATGCGGCCAACACCGGCATCGAGGCACTCGGCGAGTTCGAGCGGCGTCTTGTTGTTACCGTGCACGTATATGCGATCCATCGGGAATCCCGCCTTGCGCGCGAAGGCGAGCTCACCACCGCTCGACACGTCGAGGCAGCAGTCCTCCTCGGCGACGAGCTTGACCATCGCGAGCGACATGAAGGCCTTGCCGGCGTAGACGACGTCGACGTCCTTCCAGTGGAAGCGGGTCCATCTCACGTACTCGGACAGCTGGTTGCGGATGGTGGTCTCGTCCATGACGTAGACCGCCGTACCCGCTTGCTCGGCCAGCTTCACGGTATCGACGCCGCCCAGCCACAGGTGGCCGTCCTTGATCTCAGCGGTGACGGGCAGCACTCCCATCAGGTCCGCGCCGGTCTTGAGATCCGGCGTCGCGGGCGGACGAGGTACTGACGGCTTCCCCATCGTGGTCCCTTCTTCCTGTCACCGGTCCAGACCGGGGTGTGGCTGACTGTGCGGTCGTGCGCGGGTCCCGCCGCTCACGCGGCGTCGGCGATCACATCCGCTCGGGTGCCCCCACTCCGAGCAGACCCAGGACGGCCTCGAGTGCGCTGCGAAGCGCATCGATCGCATAGAGGCGAGCGGCGGTGAGTTCGGCGTCATCGGTCATGACGCGGCACACCGTGTAGAACTGGTGGAACGCAGCGGCCAGGTCCTCGGCGTAGCGCGTGAGACGGTACGGCGCCAGATCGCGTGCCGCCCCCTCGACGACCTCGGAAAATTCCGAGAGCTTGCGCATCAACGCGAGCTCGGCGTCCTCAGTGAGCAGCGAGAGGTCGGCGTCCCCACGCACGAACTCCGCCGCGAGGGACGCGATGGTGGCGTGGCGCGCCGCGATCTCGTCTCCGGCAGCCTTGCGCAGTATCGAGCAGATCCGCGCGTGCGCGTACTGCACGTAGTAGACGGGGTTATCGGCGGATTGCGTGCGGGCGAGCTCGATATCGAAGTCGACCGGCTGGTCGGTGTTGCGGCGGAGGAACCAGTACCGCGCGGCATCGGCACCGACCTCTTCGAGCAACTCCTCGAACGTGACCATCTCGCCGGTCCGCTTACTCATGCGGACGGCCTCACCGTTGCGGAACAGGTTCACGAGCTGGCCGATGACCACGTCGAGCTGGCCCTCGTGCCCGAGCGCGGCGCACGCAGCCTTCATACGCGCGACGTAGCCGTGGTGGTCGGCACCCCATATGTTGATCACGCGGTCGAAACCGCGATCGAACTTGTTCTTGTGGTACGCGATGTCGGCGGCGAAGTACGTGTACTCTCCGTCCGCCTTGATGAGGACGCGGTCCTTGTCGTCCCCGAAGTCGGTCGAACGGAACCACACCGCACCGTCGAGGTCGTAGATGTAGCCGGCCTCGCGCAGCGACGATATCGCATGCTCGACCGCGGTGGGACCGCCCGCCGCGCGCTCGTGCAGCGAACGCTCCGAGAACCACACGTCGAAGTCCACGCCCATCTCGTGCAAGACGTGTTTGAGGTGCTCGAGCACCGCAACGTAGGCCTTCTCGCGGAAGTGTTCCTCGCGTTCGGCCGGTGCGGCGTCGCGCCAGCACCGCCCCTCGGCCTCGAAGATCTCGCGAGCGATCTCGGTGATGTAGGCGCCCTGATACCAGTCGGCCTCGAACGTGACGGCCTCGCCACACAGCTCGAGGTACCTCGCCGAGACGGACTTCGCGAACGTATCCATCTGCACGCCCGCGTCGTTGATGTAGAACTCGCGCTCCACGACCCAGCCGGCATGCGCGAGCACGCGCGCCATGCTGTCACCGAGAGCCGCCCACCGCCCATGCCCGACGTGCATGGGCCCCACAGGGTTCGCCGAGACGAACTCGACCTGCACGCGCTTGCCGGCGCCATCGGCCACTCGCCCGAAGCCCGGTCCCTGCAGCCTCGCCTCCGTGAGCACTCGCTGCAGCGCGTGCGCGGAGAGCCTGATGTTGATGAACCCCGGGCCCGCGATCTCGAGCGCATCGATGTCCGGGTGCCCCGTCATGCGGGCCACCACCGCTTCGGCGACCGCGCGCGGGTTCATGCCGGCCTGCTTGGCCGATCGCAGCGCGACGGTGGTCGCCCAGTCTCCGTTCGCGACGTCGCGCGGACGCTCCAATGCCGGATCGGGTACGTCGGCAAGCGGCAGCTCACCTGCGTCGATGGCCGCACGGATGGCGGTCGAAACGAGTTCGGAGATGGCGTCCTTCACGGGTGCTCGTGGCCTTCCACGCGGCAGTCGGATGTGACTGCCAAGCATACCCGAAGGCCGTTCCCGAGCGAAACCGCGCTAGTAGGCCTTCTCGGCGATCAGCTGACGCGCGGCTTCCTGCTGGTTCGGGAAGAGGTTGATCGGCACGGTTCCAGGTCCGACCTGCTCGAACACCATGTGGCGGGCGCAGTTGGTGCTGTCGCCCTGGCAGTAGTTGCGCTTGTACATGTCGGCCATCGCCGGCATGTCACCCATCTTGTCGTTGAAGAAGGCGCACGTCGCCAGGCATTCACAGTCACTCATTGTGGTTCTCCTCATCCGGCATTGGATGTACTTGGGACTCATGCTGCATATCGGTAGGCACGGCCGCCGCCTGTATACGTACTCGGGTATGATTCGCACTGCATGCGACAGCCACACCACGTAGCGCCGAGAGGATCCCCCATGGCCGTTCGCCACGCATCCGACGCCGACCTCGCTGACCTGCTCGCCGTCGAGCGCTCAGCGTTCGGGGGCGATGCAGAGGCCGATCTCGTATCGGCGTTGCTCGACGACCCCACGGCCAAGCCCATCGTCAACCTCGTCGCCGAGCAGGACGGCCGGATCGTAGGCCACGTGCTGTTCACCCACGCGACACTAGTGGGTGCCGCCGACATCCGGGCCACGATCCTCGCTCCACTTGCGGTCGCCCCGGAGTACCAGGGCACGGGCGTCGGACAGGCGCTCGGGCACGCCGGCATCCGCGAGGCCGCCAAGCTGGGCATCGGGCTCGTGTTCGTGCTCGGGCACCCGGCCTACTACCCGCGCATCGGCTTCCGCCCCGCGACGCCGCTGGGACTGTCCGCGCCCTACCCCATCGACCCGTCGGTGGCTGACGCGTGGATGGTGCTCGAGACACGGCCCGGGTTGCTCGGCGAGGCGCACGGCCAGATCCGGTGCGCGGACGCCCTCATGCATCCGGAGATGTGGCGCGAGTAGCCGGCAAGCGAGCGCGTGAGGCTATGAACTCGGGGGCTGCGCGGGCGGCGCCTGCGGGACCGACTCGGCTTCAACCGGCCTCGCGGGGTCTGGCTGAGGCGGTTGAGGCTGCGGAACCCACTGTGGCACGACGGCGGCCGGCTCGCGCTTCGGGAATACGGTCTCCCAGTCCACTCGCGCGGTCTTGGCCATGAAGTACGCGAGAGTCAGCACGGAGCCGACGGTGATCGCAAGCCCGGTGATGCCGGAGAAGAAGAAGCTGTAGCTGAAGAGCACCAGGAACACGAACTGGCTCACGGCGATCTCGAAGAGCGCGCGGTTGCGGCCCACCACGATCAGCAGATAGCCGACGACGAGCGCGACCGATGTCGTCGCCGCGATGACGAACGCGACGTTGATGTCGATCTGGTCGGCGAGGTAGGCGAGCAGAAGGTCGAACGCGAAGAATGCCGCAGCGAGGAAGCCGTAGTGCACGGGGTGGAGCCGTACCCCGCTCGTGGCCGTCAGCAGGATGAGCGCTGCGAAGAAGAAGAGCAGCGAGACCGGAGCGAACGCGGTGATGCGGGCGACCAGCGGACCGGGATTGGGCGGTGTGGGCATGACGAGCCCGATCGGTCGGCCGCTGACGACACTCGAGTACTGCCAGACGAGCTCCCAGCCATCCCCCTTCGGCGTGGCCCTGGTCGGCGAGACGCCGTCAGACGGGTAGTCGATCTCCTCGAAGTCGGTGTTCGTGACCAGGGTGAAGTCCTTGACGACTCCGGCACCGCCGGGGCTCGGCACGTACGTCCAGCGCTCCATGCCGTTGGTCCGATAGCCCGTGGTGATGCTGGCGGAGGCGCGCGGCGGAAGCGAGAAGCTCGCGTACGCCCTGCCCTCTCGGTACTCGACCGGGACCTCCTTGCCGTTCACCTTGACCGTGAATCCATCGTACGTGCCCGACGAATCCGGGAACGTGAACGCCATCGTCGTCTCGATCGCACGCTCGGTCGGGTTGGTCACTCCGTAGGTCGCGCTGAAATCGACGACGTAGGTCGCGTACCACAGCAGCCCCTTGCGCCGCTGCTCGAGCGCGATGTCGGCCTCGATGTCACTGCTCGAGACCGCGAGCTCCTTGCTCCCGGTCGCGGGCGTGTACCGGAAGACCGGCGCCTCCTGCAGCTGCGGTGCGCCCCAGAGTCCGCCTACCGCGTCCCCGAGGCGCTCGTCGCTCGAGTCGGTACGTATCTGCACGGAACCCGCCAGAACCAGCCACGCTCCGGCGGCGAGCAGGTAGATGAGCACGATCGCGAACAGTCGTCTTCCGGACATGTGAAACCCCCGAACGGTCGGTGGCGGTGTGACGTGTCGATCGTCATCACCAGCATGGACCGCCAAGGTGGCGCAGGGGTGGCACGGGGGTGACAGGAGCCCAACGGCGCCGCAGCTACTTGTGATACGGCTCGCCTCGGCTGATGCGAAACGCGCGGTAGACCTGCTCGAGCAGCACCACGCGCGCGAGGTTGTGCGGCAGCGTCATCGGGCCGAACGACTGTCGTTCGTCGGCTCGCGACAGCACCGAGGCGTCGAGACCGACCGAGCCGCCCACCACGAACGCCACCGTGCTACGGCCCGTGAGTGCGAGTGAATCCAGCTTCGCCGAGAACCCCTCGCTGGAGAGCTGCGAGCCGCCGATCTCGAGCGCGACCACGTGAGCGCCTTCGGGGATCGCCCGCAGGATGTCAGCGCCCTCCTCGGCGAGCGCACGTGACTCATCACGGCCCGAGTCACGGTCGGCGATCTCGACCACCTTCACCGACGCGTACGGGCCCAGACGCTTGAGGTACTCCTCGGCGGCTTCACGCCAGAAACGCTCCTTCAGCCGCCCGACGGCGATGATGAGGATCTTCACCGGGCGGCGGTGTCGGAGCCGAGCGTGACTTCGAACGTGCGCACCTGCTCGTTGCGAACCGCCTCGACCGTGATGGTCTCCCCGATCTTGTGCTGGCGCGTCCCGGCGAAGATGTCGGCGACCGTCGCGATCCGCGTTTCGCCCACCTTGGTGATGATGTCGCCGCGCTTGATGCCGGCGGCCTCCGCGGGGCTGTCCGGCTGCACGAATGCGACCAGCGCGCCGCTCTTGACCGGCAGGCTGTACTGCTGGGCCAGCGACTCGTCGATCGTCTGCGTGGACACGCCGAGGTACGGGTGGCTCGCCTTGCCGCTCGTGATGAGCTGGTTCGCGATACTTGTCGCGAAGTCGACCGGTATGGCGAAGCCGATGCCGGCCGACTGGGCCGCGCCGACGCCTCCCGAGGGCGACTGGATGAGCGTGTTGATGCCTACAAGCTTGCCCTGCTCGTCGACGAGCGCCCCGCCGGAGTTGCCCGGGTTGATCGCGGCGTCGGTCTGGATGAGATTCGTGTAGGTCGTCAAGTCATTGGACTGCTGCTGGACCTGTTCTGAGCGCTGCAGCGCCGAGACGATGCCACTCGTGACCGTCTTCTCGAGCCCGAAGGGGCTCCCGACCGCCATCACGAACTGTCCGACCCGCAGGCTCTTCGAGGTGCCGATCTCGATCGCGGGATAGCCATCGCCTTCGATCTTGACGACCGCGAGGTCGGTGCTGGTGTCCACACCGACGACGGTCGCCTCCTTGTCCTCGACGCCCACGCGCACGAGCACGCGGTCTGCACCTTCCAGGACATGGTAGTTGGTGAGGACATAGCCGTCAGGCCGGATGATGACCCCGGAGCCGTTGCCTGCCTCGACGAAGGCGACAGCACCGGTGTACGGGTCCACGCCCTGCTGCTGGATGGTGATGTTGACGACGGATGGCACGACCTTCTCGGCGACGGCCTCGGCCACGCCCGACGCTTGCGCCGTCGGCTGGATGGTGACCTTCTTCGCCGTGACGGTCTGCGGCTGCGCCACCAGTGGTCCGCGCATGCCCGGGAGCAGACCCAGCGCCCAGACGAGCCCAGCCGAGACCAGCACGCCACCCACGGTCGCGCCCACGGCTGCAGCCACCACAACCGCCGCACCGGACCACCGTCGCTCCTGCGCCGGCTCCTCGCACGGCTCGTCCGACTCCCCGGTGTAGTCGCACACGGGCAGCGGCTGATCGCCCGACGGCCCGGAGTACGAGGGGTGGTAGTTGCGCTGATCGGGCAGGGACTCCGGTTGGATACGCGGCTCGCCTTGCGGGTCGAACCGTCCGGGGTCGTAGCCGTCGTGATCGCTCATGCGCGCGAGACACCTCCATGCGATGCGTGGAACCACTCTCGAATCCAGCCAGGAGCAAGGATACTACCCGCTCTAACCTGCATAGAGGCCGTCCACACAAACCACATAAGGACCGAATTCAAGGGATTCGCCCCACTTTGGTCGTATATCGCGCACAACCGGCGCTTCGCTTGAGCACTTCCTTGGCGGGAGGGGGTAGGGATGGGCACGGCGACTCTCGTGTTGACGGGTTTCCTTCTCGTCGGCATCGTCTTGGCGTTCCTGCTCGTATCGCTCCCCCGCCTGCTCGCGCCGCGCCAGCCGAGCCCTGCGAAGTCGAGCACGTATGAGTGCGGCGAGCAGCCGATCGGCAGGTCGTGGATCCGATTCAGGATCGCGTACTACGTGTTCGCGCTGATCTTCGTGATCTTCGATGTCGAAGCGGTGTTCCTGTTCCCGTGGGCCCTCATCATGCGCAGACTCGGGCTGTTCGGGCTCATCGAGATGGGCGTCTTCGTGGGCGTGCTCGCGCTCGGACTCGCATACGCGTGGCGCAAGGGGGTGCTTGAGTGGCGGTAGACCAGGAGACCAGGATCCTCGTCGCCCCCCTGCAGCAGGTCATGGAGTGGGCGCGCGGTCACTCCATGTGGCCGCTCACGTTCGGCACGGCGTGCTGCGCCATCGAGATGATGACCTGTGGATCGGCGCGCTACGATCTCGACCGGCTCGGCATCTTCTTCCGGAACTCCCCGCGCCAAGCGGACTGCATGATCATCTCGGGCACCATCAATCTGAAGATGGTGCCGCGCATGAAGCTGCTCTACGAGCAGATGTCCGCACCGAAGTACGTCATCGCGATGGGCTCGTGCGCTGTGGGCGGCGGCCCCTTCTCCTCCGGCTACAACGTCGTCAACGGCGTCGACATCGTCATCCCGGTCGACGTCTACATCCCGGGCTGTCCTCCACGGCCGGAGTCGCTGCTCGACGGTCTGCTCACCCTCATGGAGCGCAACGCGGCAGGCGAGCCGTCGGCTGCCGAGCGCTGGGCGATGGAGTCGCGCACGTGACCGTCACGACCTCCGACATCCACCAGGCGGCCGAGATCCTCGCACACATGCCTGGGGTGACACACGTCGAGCCGCTGGGCCCCGGCGGCGTGCCGTGTGGCACGACGACGCGCGAGCAACTGGTCGACGTGGTGCGCGCACTCAAGGAGGAGCACGGCTACCGCCACCTCGTCCTCATCACAGCCGTCGAAGGCGATGCCGCGTCTCGGGGCTTGAGCCTCTACTACGTCTTCAAGCGCCGAGACGACCTCACCCTCGCAATGCTCAGGTTCTGGCTCGATGATGACTCACTACAGGCCCCATCCCTCTACACGCTGTGGCCGGGTGCCGGGCCGCACGAGCGTGAGGTCTTCGACCTGTTCGGCGTGGTCTTCGACGAGCATCCGAATCTCACCCGCATCGTGCTGCGCGACGACTTCGAGGGCCACCCGCTGCGCAAGTCCTTCGAGATGCCGCAGTCCGGTGTGGGCCGGGAGGCTGTGCTCGCGGCCGCAAGCGATCACGGCATCATGCTCCCCGAGCTCGAGACCGAGCACGTGGGGCCGTCCCTGCCGCCGGAGTTCGAACCCTTCGCCGCCGTGGCCGAGCCGGGCGATCCGCTGCTCCACTCCGAGCGTCTCGTGCTCAACATGGGGCCGCAGCACCCGAGCACGCACGGCGTGCTCCACCTGTACCTCGCGCTCGAGGGCGAGACCGTCATCGCAGCCGAGCCTACCCACGGATTCCTGCACCGCTGCATCGAGAAGCTGTGTGAGAAGAACACCTACAAGGCGTGCACGCCGCTGCTCGACAGGTGCGACTACGTCGCAGGGTTCCACCAGGAGCTCGCGTACATGCTCGCGCTCGAGGAACTGCTCGGCCTCGAGTCGACACCCAAGGCCGACTACCTGCGCGTGATCATGTCAGAGCTCGTGCGCATCACGAGCCACCACACCTGGTTCACGGCTGCCGGTTTCGACACCGGTGCGCTCACGCCGTTCTTCCCGGCGTTCATGGACCGCGAGGTGATCCTCGACTTCTTCGAGACCGTGACCGGCGCGCGGATGATGTTCAACTACTTCCGCCCAGGCGGCGTGAAGGACGACATCCAGCCTGAGGCCGCGGCGGAGATGGTCGCATTCCTCAAGGACTGGGACCGGCATATGGACCGCTGCGAATCGCTGCTCACGGACAACGAGATCTTCCGCATCAGGATGCGAGGAATCGGGTTCCTCACCCGGCGCGATATCGAGGCGTACGGTGTGACCGGCCCGCTGGCCCGCGCGTCAGGCTGGGACCACGACCTTCGCCGAGACGCCCCATACGCGGCCTACGACCGCATCCCCGTCAACGTCGCGCTCGGCGAAGCCGGCGACACCTTCGACCGGTACGCCGTCCGAATCGCCGAGATGCGCGAGTCCGGTCGCATAGCCCTCGAGGCGCTCGAAGGCCTGCCTGAGGGCGCGCATGTCTCGGCTGAGGCGCCACGCTCGATCAGGCCGCCCGCGGGCATCGCCTACCGCGAAGTCGAGAGCCCGCGAGGTGAGCTCGGCATGTTCGTCGTGAGCGACGGCACGGCCCAGCCGTGGCGGCTCAAGGTCCGCTCGGGGGCCTTCTCGAACCTGCATGTCGCGCCGGCGCTGCTCAAGGGCCTGCGCGTCGGCGACGTCATCCCCGCCCTCGGGTCGGTCGACGTCGTGATGGGGGAGATCGACCGATGACCGCGCTCAAGGTGCTCATCGGCGTCGTCGTGCTCGCGGTGATCGTGCTCGTCAACACCGTCGTCGTGATGTGGTGTGAGCGCAAATGGCTCGGGCACATGCAAGGTCGCATGGGCCCGATGCGCACGGGGTTCCACGGCGTCGTCCAACCCATCGCCGATGCGATCAAGCTGCTGGGCAAGGAGGACCTCGTGCCCGCCGGAGCGGATCGGGTGCTCTTCCTCATCGCTCCGGCGATCGCATTCGTGCCCGCGATCCTCGTGTACGCGGCGATGCCGTGGGTCGAACGGTTCGCGGGGATGAGCTTCGATGTCGGCATCTTCTTCGTGTTCGCGATCGCGGCCCTGCCGCCGGTGGGAGTGCTCATCGCCGGATGGTCCTCGGCGAACAAGTACGCCCTCATCGGCGGGTTTCGCGCGGCGGCGCAGCAGATCAGCTACGAGATCCCGATGATCCTCTCGACGGTGGGCGTCGTGATGGTGGCCGGCTCGATGAAGCTCTCGGCCATCGTCGACGCACAGGCGGGCGTCTGGAACATCGTCACGCAGCCACTCGCGTTCTTGCTGTTCTTCATCGGCATCCTCGCCGAGGTGAACCGCACACCGTTCGACATCCCCGAAGCCGAATCGGAGCTCGTAGCGGGCTTCAACATCGAGTACTCGAGCATGCGCTTCGCGCTGTTCTTCGTCGCCGAGTACATGAATGTGTTCACCGTGTCCCTGCTCACGACGCTGCTGTTCCTGGGCGGCTGGAACGGGCCGGCCCTGCCGGACATGGTCTGGCTGCTTAGCAAGACGTATCTCGTCGTGTTCCTGATCATCTGGGTACGCGCGACCTTCCCGCGGTTCCGTGTGGACCAGCTGATGACGTTCGGTTGGAAGCTGCTCGTGCCCGCCGCTCTCATCAACCTCATGCTCGCGGCGATCGGCATCGTCACGAACCTCGTGGTGCTCGCCGTGCTCGAACTCGCCGCGGTCTCGCTGTTCGTGTGGCTGGTCGCGCGCATCGGCAGCACCGCGGGCGACAAGCTGCGGGCCGCGGCGCAGGCGGAGGTGACAGCGTGATCGGAATGGCGAAGGGCATGATGACGACGCTGCGCCTGCTGCTCGATGGTTCCGTGACGGTGCAATACCCCAAGGTCAAGCGCGTGCTGCCGGAGCGCAGCCGTACCTCGTTCGGGCTACCGCTCGGCGAGGACGGCACGCCACTGTGCAAGGCCTGCATGTTGTGCGCGAAGTCGTGCCCGAACGCCGCGATCACCATGGAGACCGAGAAGCGGCACGACGCTCCGGGACGCTCGATCACGCGGTTCGAGATCGACCTTGGGCTGTGCATGTACTGCGGCATCTGCGTCGAGAACTGCCCGTCCAACGGTATTCGCCACACGGGCGAATACGAGAACGCGAGCCCGTGGCGGGACGACATGACGCTGATCCTCTTCAGGAGCGAGAGCGGCGCCGTCGAGGGCGGTGACGGAGAGTGACGCTGCAGCTGTTCTTCTTCTACCTGTACGCCGCCATAGCGCTCGCCGGCGCTTTGGGACTCGTCCTCGCACGCAAGCTGATTCACGCACTCATGTGCGTGTTTGCGACGCTGCTGGCGATGGCGGCGCTCTTCCTGCTGCTCGACGCCGAGTTCCTCGCGGCGATGCAGCTGTTCGTGTACGGCGGCGCGGTCACCATCCTGATGCTGTTCGCGCTCATGCTCGGCGGCGAGAGCGCCGAGGCGGACAACCGGCTCAAGCCATCGACCTCGTTCCTCGCCGCAGTCGCGTGTGCCGGCTTCTTCGCGATGCTCGTGCTCACGATCGGCTGGGCGAAGTGGCCGCTCGCGCCCGGCCAGTCGATCGACACCGCCACGGTAGCCGGCATCCTGTTCTCCAAGTACCTGGTCCCGTTCGAGATCTCGGGCCTGGCGCTCACGGTCGCCCTGGTGGGCGCGATCGTCATGTCGCGCGAGGATGAGCCGGCACCGTCCGATGAGGGTGGTGGTGAGGCGTGATCACGCTGAACCACTACCTGATCCTCTCGGCGGCGCTGTTCTGCATCGGGCTGTTCGGTGCGCTCACCGCGCGCAACGCTATCCGCGTGGTCATCTGCGTCGAGCTCATCCTCAACGCCGTGAATCTCAACCTGGCGGCGTTCTCTCAACTCGTCGCGCCGAGCGAAGCGGTCGGCCAGGTGTTCGTCATCTTCCTGATGGTGATCGCGGCAGCCGAGTTCGGGCTGGCCCTCGCTGTGATCCTCGTCGTCAACCGCGAGGGCGATATCGATGCCATCGACGCGCTCCGGAAGCTGAAGGGGTGAGCCGGTGAGCGTCGTCGCATACTCATGGGCACTGCCCTTGGCCCCGCTTGCGGCGTTCGCGTTCGTCATCGCCTCAGGCCGCAAGCTGCCCCGATCCGCCGCTCCGGCCGCGGGCATCGCGGCGATGGCGGTCGTGTTCCTGGCTTCGATCGCCGACCTCGTCGCCATGCTCGGCGGTGCCGAGCACGTCTCGGCGTCGATTCCGTGGTTGCATGTGGGCGACTCGGTCATCGAGCTGGGCTTCCAGGTCGACCCGCTCACGTCGGTGATGCTCGTGATCGTGTCGCTCGTGAGCCTGCTGGTGCAGATCTACTCGATCGGCTACATGCACGACGACGACAGGTTCAGGTGGTACTTCGGTGCGATCTCGCTGTTCACGGCGGCGATGCTCGGTGTCGTGCTGGCGAACGGCTGGCTGCTCATGTACATGTGCTGGGAGGTCATGGGTCTCTCGTCGTACCTGCTCATCGGATTCTGGTACGACGAGCCGGTGGCTGCGAAGGCGGCGAGCAAGGCGTTCCTCGTCACACGCATCGGTGACGTAGGGTTCGGCCTCGCGCTCGTGGTCATGTGGACGCAGACCCACTCCTTCCAGTTCGCCGAGGTGTTCCGGTGGGTCGAGGAGGGCTACTGGGTCGGACCGACGCTGATCGCTGCCGCGCTGCTGCTGTTCCTGGGCGCCATGGGCAAGAGCGCGCAGTTCCCGCTGCACGTATGGCTCCCGGACGCTATGGCGGGCCCCACCCCCGGTTCGGCTCTCATCCACGCTGCCACGATGGTGGCGGCTGGCGTCTATCTCGTCGCGCGCTCGTACCCGCTCTTCGAAGCGAATCCCGAGACGCTGCAGGTCGTCGCGATCATCGGCACGATCACCGCGGTGCTCGCAGCCCTCATCGCCGTGGCGATGAACGACATCAAGAAGGTGCTCGCCTACTCCACCATCTCGCAGCTCGGCTACATGATGCTCGCGCTCGGCATGGGGAGTTGGGTCGCCGCGATCTTCCACCTGATGACACATGCGTTCTTCAAGGCGCTGCTGTTCCTGGGTGCCGGCAGCGTGATCCACGCGACCCACACGCAGGACCTGCACGAGATGGGTGGCCTGGCGAAGAAGATGCCTTGGACCGCGGCGACGTGGGTGCTCGGCGCGCTATCACTTGCCGGCATTCCGCCGCTCGCCGGGTTCTGGAGCAAGGACGAGATCCTGCTCGTCGCCTACCACGAGCACCGCTACGGGTTCCTCGTCGTCGCGATCCTCACGGCGATGCTCACGGCGTTCTACATGGCTCGCGCGACCTTCCTCGCCTTCTTCGCCGCACCGGGACCGAGTTCCAAGAACTCGCATGCGCATGAGGCGCCGTGGGTCATGCGCGGTCCGCTCGTGGCGCTCGCGACGCTCGCGGTCACCGCGGGACTTGTGGGCTCCCCCGTCACGGGCTTCTTCTTCGGCCGGTTCATGGGTGAGCACGCCGAGGGCGAGATGAACGTGGGCCTTGCGGCCGTAGCGGTCGCCGGCGCGCTCATCGCGATCGCGTATGCGTGGGCGATGTACGTGAAGGAAGCCGTCGAACCGGACTGGTACATGAAGAACCGCTTCGTCGAGATCGTGCTCGCGCAACACTTCCGCATCGACGAAGCGTACGACCTCGTCATCGTGACGCCCGTGGTCGCTGTGTCGGAGTTCTTCCGCAAGGTCGATGCGGCCGTGGTCGACGGTGTCGTGCGCGCCACCGGCAAGGTCGGTCTCGTGCTCAGCCGCGGACTCGCCGTGTTCGACCGCAGGGGCGTCGACGGCGCGGTCGACGGTCTGGGCGACGGCGTGGTCGGCGTGGGCGGCCAGGTGCGCCGGATGCTTACCGGCAACGTGCAGACCTACCTCCTGCTATTCGTCGCATCCATCGTGATCATCGTGGTGGTGTTCGCACGATGAGCGGAATCCCGGTCCTCACCATCGTTGTCATGGCACCGCTCATCGCGGCGATCCTCATCGCGTTGTTCGGTCGCAACCCTGCCGTCCCCCGCGCACTCACGTTCGTCGCCGGCAGCGTATGCCTCGCGGGTGCGCTCGCCGTCCACCTCACCTACGACCGCACCGCCGCCGGCTTCCAGTTCGCCGAGAAGATCGCGTGGATTCCCTCGCTCGGTATCTCGTACTCGCTCGGTGTCGACGGGCTGTCCGTCCCGATGCTGCTGCTCACCGCGGTGGTCATCTTCACCGGTTCGCTTGTCTCGTGGAACATCGAGACGCGCCCTCGGGAGTTCTTCGTGCTCCTGCTGATGCTTGCCACGGGCGTGTTCGGCGTGTTCGCCGCGCGCGACGCGTTTCTGCTGTTCTTCTTCTATGAGATGGCCGTGCTCCCCATGTACCTGCTCATCGCGATCTGGGGCAGCACGCGCAAGGAGTACTCGGCGATGAAACTCACGCTGTTCCTGTTCGCAGGCAGCGCGATGCTCATCCTGCTCATCGTGCTCACCTACTGGCAGGTCGGGCAGCACACGTTCGACCTCGCGGTGTGGTCGGGTGCGGTATTCCCGGCTCAGTTCCAGCGCTGGCTGTTCCTGCTCGCGCTCGTGGGCTTCGGCACGCTCATACCGATCTGGCCGCTGCACACCTGGTCGCCCGACGGTCATGTCGCCGCACCCACCGCCGTGTCGATGTTCCACGCCGGCGTGCTGCTGAAGCTCGGTGCGTACGGCCTGCTGCGATTGGGCGTCGACCTCTTCCCCAACGGCTGGAGCGACTGGGCGTCTCTCGTGTGCGTCATCGGCGTGATCAACATCGTCTATGGCGCGTTCTGCGCGATGAGCCAGACCGACCTGAAGTACGTCATCGGCTACTCGAGCGTGAGCCACATGGGCTACGTGCTGCTCGGCATCGGGATCGGCAACAAGTACGCGCTGGAAGGCGCCGGATTCCAGATGTTCGCACACGGCGTCATGACCGGCCTCTTCTTCGCGCTCATCGGCTACGTGTACGAGCAGGCGCACACGCGCCAGATCGCCGAGATCTCCGGCCTGATGAAGCGCACGCCGCTCGTCGCCGCCTGCTTCATCATCGCCGCGGCGTCCAGCATGGGCCTCCCATCGACCGCCGGTTTCGTCGCCGAGCTGCTCGTGTACGTTGGCACCGTCACCAAGTCGGTCTGGTTCGCGGCGATCGCCTTCATCGGCGTGGTCGCCACGGCCGCCTACCTGTTGCGCGTCCTCTCGGCGATCCTGCTCGGTGAGCCGAGCGAGGCGGTCGCCACACTCGACGACGCTCCCCCGCTGCGGTTCGCGCCGATGGCGATCCTGGCGCTCATCATCATGGGTGTCGGGCTGTTCCCGGCGTCCATGTACGCGACCGTCAGCGCCGGCGTCGCCCCCATCCTCGCGAAGCTGGCGGGGGTGTAGCCCATGCCCTTCGCCTCCGAGAACCTCACCCTCCTGCTGCCAGAGATCATCGTCGTGCTCACGGGGGTGCTGATCGTCGTACTCGACCTCGCCATGCCGCAGCGGCCGGCGGGCGCACCCCCGCGCCACTGGCTCGCGTACGTGGGGGTTGCGGGTCTCGCGGGAGCCGCGCTCGCCAACGCCTATCTCGCCGACGCCGAGGGCGTGCTGTACGGCGGCGTGATCGTCCACGATGCGCTGTCGGTGTTCTTCACGTACCTGTTCCTCGGCATCGGGTCGGCGACACTGCTGCTCTCCACGCACACGGTGCCCCGCTTCAGCCGGTGGAACGCCGAGTACTACGCGCTCGTGGTGTGGTGCACGATGGGCCACATGATCCTCACCTCCACCGGCGAGCTCTTCACGATCTTCATCACGATGCAGCTCACGAGCCTTCCGCTGATCGTGCTCATCGGCTACGCGAAGCGCGACCCGAAGTCTGGCGAGGCGGCTCTGAAGTACCTGTTGCTCGTGCTGGTGTCGACGGCGGTGCTCGTGTACGGCATGAGCCTCGTGTACGGATCGCTCGGGACGAGCACGATCGCCGAGATCGGCGCGCGTCTCGCCGGCGCGCCCACCGTCCCGCCGGCGGTCGCCGTGGGGCTCGTGCTGCTGCTCACCGGTTTCGCCTTCAAGATCACGGCGGCTCCCTTCCACTGGTGGGTCCCGGACACCTACGAGGGTGCGCCCACGCCGACCACCGCCTTCATGTCAGTGGGCTCGAAGTTCGCCGGATTCGCGCTCGCGCTGCGCATCATCGTCACCGGACTGAAGGTCCCCATGGAGTGGGCGCTCATCTTCGGCACCATGGCCGCTCTGTCGATGACGCTCGGCAATCTTGGCGCCATACGGCAGACCAACATCAAGCGGATGCTCGCGTACTCGGGTATCGCCCAAGCCGGCTACCTTCTCATCGGACTCGCTTCGCTCACACAGGCGGGCGTGGCCGGGGTGCTCTACTACGCCGCCGCGTACTCCCTGGCGAACCTCGCGGCCTTCGGCGTCGTGCTCACCGTGGCCCGAACCACCGGCACCGATGAGATCGAGGGGTTCGCGGGCCTGCATCGCAGAGCACCGCTGGTCGCGCTCGCCGGCGCGGTCGCGCTGCTCTCCCTGGCCGGTCTGCCCCTCTTCGCCGGCTTCATGGCCAAGTTCTACGTCTTCTTGAGCGCCGCCGAGTCAGGCCTCGTGTGGCTCGTCGTCATCGGAGTCGTCAACAGCGTGATCGCACTCTACTACTACTTGCGCGTCGTCTTCGTCATGTACGTTCGGGACGGTGACACCGAGCCGCTCGCGATCGACCCGCCGATCGCGGTCGCACTCACGCTCTGCGTCACGGGCGTGCTCGCGTTCGGCCTGTTCCCGGAATCGATGCTGCGGGCGGCCGTGCACGCCGCGTCTGCGCTTTTCGGCGGGTAGCGGAGGGAGGATGAGATGACGGCAGACCAGATCGTGCTCACAGCGACCGTGCTCGTGCCGCTCATCTGCGGCATCGCCATCTCCCTCATCCCCGAAAGCTCCGCTCGGCTCGCCAGGCCGGCAGCCCTCGCGGTGAGCGGCATCGTCCTGGCGTGCGCGACCGCGCTGTGGGCGCGGTTCGATCCCGCTACGAGCGCGATGCAGTTCGAGTTGAGCCGTCCGTGGATACCCGGACTCGGCACGTCCTTCCACATCGGCGTCGACGGGCTGTCGCTCCCCTTGCTGTGGCTCACCGGACTGCTGACCTTCCTCGCGGTCATAGCCTCTCGCGGTATCAGGGACCGGGTGCGGCAGTACTTCACCCTGCTGCTGATGCTCGAAGCCGGGCTCTGTGGCGTGTTCGTGGCTCTCGACCTGATTCTGTTCTACCTGTTCTGGGAGGTCGTACTCATCCCGATGTACTTCCTCATCAGCATATGGGGCGGTCCGAGACGTGCCTACGCCGCTGTGAAGTTCTTCCTATACACCCTGGCCGGCAGCCTTTCGATGCTCGCCGGTATCCTCGCGCTGTACCTCGCCACCGCGAACCTCGCGGGCACACCGACCTTCGACATGCTCACGATCGCGCAGAATGCGCCCGGACTCGCAGCGAGTACACAGACGGCGATCTTCATCGCGATCGCTGTGGGACTCGCCGTGAAGGTGCCCGTGTTCCCGCTGCACACCTGGCTGCCGGATGCGCACGTCGAGGCACCTACCGCTGTCTCGGTGCTCCTCGCCGGCGTCCTGCTCAAGATGGGTGGCTACGGCTTCCTGCGGCTCGGGCCGGGCATGTTGCCCGAGGGGTTCTCGGCGGTGGCGCCGGTGCTGGCGGTGCTGGCGGTCATCTCGATCGTGTACGGGGCGGCCGTAGCGCTCGTCCAGACGGACCTGAAGAAGCTCGTGGCGTACTCGTCGATCTCGCACATGGGCTACGTGATGCTCGGCATCGCCGCCGCGACGACAGCAGGAATCACCGGCGCGTCGGTCCAGATGTTCTCGCACGGACTCATCGCCGGGCTTCTCTTCCTGCTCGTCGGCGCCGTGTACGAGCGTGCGCACACCCGCGAGATCGCCGCGTTCGGCGGAATCGCCAAGATCACACCGGTCCTCGCCGGCACGTTGGTGTTCGCATCGTTCGCATCGATGGGCCTGCCGGGCCTCTCCGGCTTCATCGGCGAGTTCATGGTCCTGGCGGGAGCATTCCCGGTCTACACGTGGCTCACCGTGACCGCAGCGGCAGCGGTGGCGCTCACCGTGAGCTACCTTCTGTGGATGCTGCGGCGCGTGACGTTCGGCCCGCTCAACGAGGAGCGAGTGGGCATGCCCGACATGACGACCTCAGAGGCGTTCTCGATGGCGCCGCTGTGCGCGCTCATCCTCGCCGTCGGGGTGTTCCCCGAGGTCCTCGTGGGCGTCATGCGAAGCAGCGTCGACGCGCTGGTACGGATGCTCGGCGGCTAGCGACCCGAGCGACTCGCCCTAGCGCAACTCCCTGATGCCGAGAACGTCTTCGATGTCGAAGACCGACGTGTGCGCCTCCTCCAGCAGGTCAGCGAGGAGCGCCAAGCGCTCGCCGAACACAGTGCCGTCGCGCCACTGGACGATCGCCTCTTCGTTGCGGAACTCGCCCATGCTACGGAAATGCCGGGGGTTCTCGCGGTCACGGAGGAGCAGCACGCGGGCATCGGGCTCGATCTCCTCGAGCGACAGCAGCGATAACTCGCGCCACTTCCGTGCGAACTCGTCCTCGCAGTCCGGTTTCACGAACCAGTCGCCCGACGTGTAGACCGTCATCCCGCAGCCCCTTTCGACCGGCATCTCAGGGTGCGCGACCGCGTGCAGCGAGTGCGGCGCGTCGCTCACACCTTACCGCAAGACCGGAAGGCGTGGTGTGGCCGCCGTCACGCTGCCTAAGACCCGAGTGAGAACCCGAGCGCGGCGAGCAGCGGCGAGGCGGCGATGCCGATCGTCACGGTGGCGACCGCACAGATGACGAGCGCCAGACCCGCAACACCCGACGCGGGCTTCTCGGCGATACCGCCGACGGGCTCGTCGAAGAACATCGTCCGGACGATGCGGAAGTAGTAGCCCGCGGAGACGACGCTCATGACGAGCGCCAGCAGTGCGAGCCATGTGAGTTGCGAGCCGATCGCGGCGCCGAAGAGGTAGAGCTTGCCGGTGAAGCCTGCGAGGGGCGGTACGCCCACGAGCGAGACCAGCAGCAGCACGGTCACCCAGGCGACCCACGGCCGACGCTTCGCGACGCCGGCCATGTCCGACATCGTGTGCCCGAACTCGTCGACGACGAACATGATCGCCATCGACGGCACGGCGTAGGCGAGCGCGTAGAAGACCGCGGCGCTGAGTCCTGCGGCTGAGGCCTGCTCCGGCGATGATGCGACCTTGGCGGCCGCCGCGAGGCCCACGAGCAGGTAGCCCGCGTGCGCGACGCCCGAGTAGCCCATGAGGCGCTTCAGGTCGCTTTGCGGGAACGCCGCAAGGTTGCCGATCAACAGCGAGGCGACCGACGCGACGGCCAGCAGCGCCCACAGCGACGGCACCTGCGGTGCGATGTACTGCACGATGCGCGCGAACGCGACGACAGCTGCGATCTTGGGCACCGACGACACGAACGCGACCGACGGCGTGGGCGCGCCGGCATAGGCGTCCGGCGACCACCACTGGAACGGGGCTGCAGAAAGCTTCGCGAGCAGCCCGGCGATGAGGAAGAGCGTCGCGACGAGCCCCGCGGTACCGGGCGCCATGTGGGTCTTGGCGAGCAGTGTCGATCCAGAGGTGCCGATGACGAACGAGAGCCCGTAGAGGAACAGCAGGCTCGCCACCATCGACAGCAGGAAGTACTTCAGCGCGCCCTCGAGGCTGCGCTCGCGCTCGCGATCGAAGCCCATGAGCACGTACGCCGGCATCGTGGCCGTCTCAAGCGCCAACACCAGCACGACCCAGTCCGCGGCGCTTGCCATCAGCATGCCGCCGAGCGTGGCGAACAGCGTGAGCGAGGCGAACTGCGGCAAGCCGCGCTTGAGGCCGGTCCCGGCCAGCCACACGAGGAACACCGCCGCGAGCAACGCCGAGGATGCGCGACCGAACTGCGCGAGCGAATCGACGGCGAACTGCTCGCCGAAGATCGGCACCTTCCCCTGCCCCACGACGATCGCCAGGCCACCCGCCGCCGCCGCACCGAGCGCACCGACCCAGGCAGCTGCGCGCTCGCTGCCGCGGAAGAGCACATCTGCGAAGAGCACGACGATCGCAGCGACGAGTACGACGAACTCGGGGGCTATGAGGAGATACGGGCCCATGCTACCCGGCCCTCGTGATCGCGAGGACGAGAGCTTCGACGGCCGGGTTCACGAAGCTCAACAGGCTGTTCCAGTTCACGCCCACGACCACCGTGAGGATCACGAGCGGCGTGAGGACCGCGAGATCGCGAAGGGTCGCATCGGGCATCTCGGCGACCTTGTACGACGGCTCGCCCAGCACCACCCGCAGCATCATCCAGAGCATGTAGGCGGCCGCGAGCAATACACCCACCGCAGCGACGAGCGTCATCCAGTGCGGCACGAGCTCGGCTGCGCGCCACGCACCCAGCAGCGAGAGGAACTCACCCACGAAGCCGGAGAGGCCCGGCAGGCCGAGCGACGCGAACGACGCGAAGGCGAGCAGGCCCCCGAGCACGGGAACCGCCGAGGAGAGCCCGGCGAGCTGCTTGATCTCACGCGTGTGGACCCGGTCGTAGACCATGCCCACCAGGAGGAAGAGCATGCCCGTGACGACACCGTGGCTGAACATGACTGCGACGGCGCCATTGAGTCCCTCGGCGTTCATCGCCGCGATGCCGAGCATCACGAAGCCCATGTGCGACACCGATGAGTACGCGACGAGTTTCTTGATGTCGGTCTGCGCGAACGCTACGGCGGCGCCGTACACGATGGAGATGACGGCGAGCAGCGCGATCCACGGCGCCCACGCCTTGGCCGCCTCGGGCAGCATCGGCAGGCTGACGCGGATGAAGCCATACGTGCCCATCTTCAGCAAGATGCCCGCGAGCAGCACGGATGCGGCCGCAGGCGCCTCGACGTGCGCATCAGGCAGCCAGGTATGCAGCGGGAAGATCGGCACCTTCACGGCGAAGCCGAGGAAGAACAACGCGAACACCCACATCTGGAAGTTGAAGCTGAAGCCACCCTTCACGGCCGAGTCCGCAAGGGCAAGCATGTCGAACGTGCCGCCGTTGGGATGCAGGTAGAGGGCGAGGATGCCGACCAGCATGAACACCGAACCCGCGAGGGTGTAGAGGAAGAACTTGATCGACGCGTACTCGCGCCGCGCACCGCCCCAGATGCCGATGAGGAAGAACATCGGAACGAGGACGAGCTCCCAGAAGACGTAGAAGAGCACGAAGTCGAGCGCCACGAAGACGCCGTTCATACCCACCTGCAAGAAGAGCAGCATCGCGAAGTAGCCCTTCGCGCGGTCAGAGATGTCCCACGAGGCGACGATCGCGATGAGTCCCAGCAGCGCCGAGAGCGCGAGCATCGTGATGGAGATGCCGTCCACGCCCATGTGGTAGCGGATGCCGGCCTGCGGGATCCACGGGACGTCGATCGCGAACTGCATGACCGCGCCTTGCGCGCGATCGAAGTTGGCGACGAGCCACACCGTCAGCCCCAGGTCGGCCGCAGCGAACAGCGCCGCGGTCCACTTCGCCAGTTCCGGCCGGGACTTCGGTAGCACGGACACGACCGCGGCACCGAGCAACGGCAGGAAGACGATGAGTGTCAGGATGTTGGACATCTGAGACTTACGCCCCTCTCAGCATTGGCATGACAACGTTGACGAACCACGCCACGAACGCGATCACGGCGAGCAGACCGAAGAGCCCCACGTACGCGAGGCGCTGATAGACCTGGACGCGCCCGACCTGCAGCTTGGCCACCCGGGACCCCGACCACTTCACGAACGACGCGAGGTCGTTGACGGCACCGTCGATGATCTTCCCGTCGAAGACCCAGAGCCCGTCAGCGAGCTTGGACCAGCCGCTCGCTGCACCATTGACCGCCCCGTCGATGCGGCGGCCGTCGAACACGGACAGCCACTCGGTGACCATGAAGAACGGACGCACGAACACCCCGTCGTAGGTCCAGTCGAAGTAGAAGCCGTTCCGGAGCGCGCCGTACAGGTAGGAGAAGCGCACGCGTAGCTTCTCGCGGTCGACGAGGTTGCGCCCGTAGACGAGATAGCCACCTCCGACACCCACCAGGAAGACGACCACCGACATCCCCGCAAAGAGCGGATCGGGCCACGCGCCGTGCTCGCCCAGGAACTCCATCAGCCGGAACTGCGTCCAGCCGACGAACACTGTGATAGCCGCCAGCGTGACCATCGGCACGAGCATGGCGAGGTGGCTCTCGTGCGCAAGCGAGCACGCGTTGTCGCCGAAGACACGCACCCACAGCCGCGTCACGTAGAACGCCGTCAGCCCAGCCGCGAACAGCATGAGGCCGACGATGAGCCAGCGAACGGCATGGCTATAGAGGTCTCCCTCGACGTGCATGACCGAGACGAGGATCTCGTCCTTGGAGAAGAAGCCCGAGAGACCCGGCAGTCCGGCAAGGGCGAGCGCACCGATGGTGAACACGCCGGTGGTCCATGGCATCGCGCGCCGCAAGCCGCCCATCTCGCGGATGTCTTGCGTATGCGTCGCGTGGATGATGACGCCCGCGCCGAGGAAGAGCAGCGACTTGAAGAACGCGTGCGTCACGAGGTGGAAGAGCGCAGCGACCGTGTTGCCGGCGCCGAGGGCCACGAACATGAAACCGAGTTGGCTGATCGTCGAGTACGCGAGGATCTTCTTGATGTCGTACTGCACCACCGCGAGCATCCCGCCGAGTAGCGCGGTCGTCACGCCGATCACCATGACCACGTGCAGCCCCACCGGGGACGCCTGGTGGAAGATCGGCATCGCGCGGATGACGAGGTAGACGCCGGCGGCGACCATGGTGGCCGCGTGGATGAGCGCCGAAGCCGGCGTGGGGCCAGCCATGGCGTCGGGCAGCCACACGTGGAGTGGCACCTGCGCGGACTTGCCCATCGCCCCGAAGAACAGCAGGAGCGACACGGCCAGCGCGGCTGCCGGGAAGAGCGACCAGTCGAACTCGGCGACCTCGTGCATGTTGAAGGTGTGGACGGTCGCCCACATCACCGCCAGGCCGATCGCGAAGCCGACATCGCCGACCCGCGTCGTCAGGAACGCCTTGATCGCCGCCGCCCGGGGGCCGGCCTGCTCGTGCCAGAAGCCGATGAGCAGGAACGAGCACAGGCCCATGATCTCCCACGACATGTACAGCAGCAGGAAGTCACCCGAGAGCACGAGCAGCAGCATCGCCGAGGTGAAGAGCGACAGCACCGCGAAGTACCAGCCCTTACGCCGGTCCTTCTTCATATACGAGAGCGAGTAGACCTGCACACACAGACCGACGATGGTGACGACGAGAAGCATGATCGCGGACACAGCGTCGAGCCGCAGTCCCACCTCGAGCGGCCTGGCGCCGATCTCGGCGAGGTGGATCGGCATCGTCCACACCGCCTCTTCGCCGCCGGGCACTCGGGTGAACGTGTACAGCGAAAGCACCAACGAACCGGCGATCGCGGAGAGCGAGACCCAGAGCGAAGCGTTGCGGACGCGATTCGACATGACGACCATGAGCGCGAATGCGAGCGCCGGGAGCAGCGGTATGAGTGCGACGTAGTCCATCCGCTATCCCTTCAGCTCGTCGAGTCGGTCGAGTTCGATGGTCCGGGTGCGGCGATAGAGTGCGAGCACGAGCGCGAGACCCAGTCCGATCTCAGCCGCCGCGACGACCATGATGAATGCGGCCGTGAACTGTCCGGCAAGCGACTCGGGCGTCACGAACCGCGAGATGGCAACGAGGTTGAGGTTCACGCCGTTGGTCATGAGCTCGAGGCACATGAGCACCATGACGGCGCTCTTCTTCGACAGCGCGCCGAAGAGGCCGACGGTGAACAGCACGGCGGCGAGCGCCATGAACGCGCTAGGCCCGACGGTCATCACTCGTCACCCCCCGACCACCAGACGGCGCCCACGAGTGCGATGAGCAACACGACCGAGGCGATCTCGAACGGCAGCGCCCATCCCGAGAAGAGCAGGCGGCCGAAGTCCGCGACCCCAGGCGTCACTGCAGGCATCTTGGGGACCGGGGGCGCGAACGATGCGATCGCGGTGCCGGCCGCCACGGCGACCGCCACGGCAACGCCGGCGGCGGACCACGTCAGGTCTCGCGAGCGGATGGCGTCTTCTCGGCTGCGGAGGGTCAGCATGACGGTGAACAGCAGCAGCACGACAACCGCACCGGCGTACACCATGACCTGAACGAGCGCGAGGAAGCCGGCCGATAGCAGCATGAACAGCCCGGCGACAGCCATCATGACCTCGAGCACCCAGAACGCCGCGTGCACGACGTTCCTCGTCAGCACGACCATGAGCGTGCCTGCGACCGCGGCCGCCGCGAGAACGAGGAACGGGATCGCGGGAATCGACTCAGGCATCCGCGTCCTCCTTCTTCGCCTTCGGCTTCACGTACGCGTCGACATCGTGGAGCAGCACCCGTGAGAGCATCGCGGGGTCTGAGGTGGCGAGCTCGTATTCGTGGCTCATGTAGATCGCGTCGAACGGGCATGCTGCGACGCACAGGCCGCACATCATACAGCCGCCTACCTCGTAGACGTAGTCGTCGATGCGCTTGGTGCCATCCTCGAGCTTGGACATCTCGATGCGGATGATGTGGTCCGGGCACTCCTTCTCGCAGATGAGGCATCCGGTGCACTTGGGTGAGCCGTCATCGAAGAACTTGTGCGTCACCGTCCAGCGAGCGCGCTCCGGCAGCTCGAGGCGCTGCTCGGGGTACTGGACCGTCATCGGCCCGCGCATCCAGTTGCGCATGGTGATTCGGAATCCGTTGAGGATGCCGGTGCCCCAGATCTTCATCGCACCAACACCAGCCTCTGGATGCACGCCCAGATCACGACCCATGACAACGAGATCGGGATGAGCGCCTTCCACGCGAATGCGAGGAGCTGGTCGACGCGGATACGCGGCAGCGCGCCACGCGCCCACATCATCACGAAGATGCCGATGTATGCCTTGAGGACGAAGATGACCGGTGCAAGCGAGAGCGCGACGGGGTTCTCGGCGAGGAACGGGAGATACCAGCCGCCGAAGAAGAGCAGCGTGCCCAGTGCCGAGACGATGAACATGTTCGAGAACTCCGCGAGGAACAGGAAGCCGAAGCGCATGCCGCCGTACTCGTTCGCGAAGCCGGTGATGAGTTCGGACTCGGCCTCGGACATGTCGAAGGGGGTCTGCTGTGTGTCGGCTTGCGCGGCGATGACGTAGATCACGAATGCGATGAACTGCGGGAAGACGAACCAGAGGTTCTTCTGCGCCTCGACGATCTTGGAGAGGTCCATCGAGCCGGCCATCATGACCGGGCCGAGGACGGCAAGCAGCAGCGGCACCTCGTAGGCGATCTGCTGGCCTGCGGCACGCATCCCGCCGACGAGCGACCACTTCGAGTTCGACGCCCAGCCGGCCATCACAACGCCGAGCGGGATGATCGACAGCGCGGCGAGCAGGAACAGCAGCCCGGTGTCCATGCGTGTGACCGCGAGTTCGGGGCCGAACGCGAGCGGCAGATACGCGAGGAACGACGGCACGAACACGACGAACGGAGCGATCCAGAACAGCGCCTTGTCGGCGGAGTCCGGCATCAGGTCCTCTTTGGTGAGCAGCTTGACGACGTCGGCGACGGTCTGCAGCAGGCCGAACGGCCCGACGCGGTTCGGTCCGATGCGGATGTGCAAGCGGCCGAGGACCTTCCGGAGCATGTAGATGAGCACGACGCCGTTAACGAGCAACAGGCCGAGCATCGCGAGGATCCTGATGGCGACAGGCGCGACGGCGTTCATCGGTCGATCTCCCCGAGGACGATGTCGAGCGAACCGATGATGACGATCGCATCGGCGATGAGCGAGCCCGCGAGCGCCTCATCGGTGATGGCGAGGTTGTAGTAGGCCGGCGAGCGCAGGCGCATGCGGTACGGCGTGGGGCCGCCGTCCGAGACGAGGTGGACGCCGAGTTCACCGCGGGGTGATTCGACGGCCGCGTACATCTCGCCCGCGGGCGGCCGCAGGACCTTGGGGACTTTCGCGGTGAAGTCGCCCTCGGGCATGCCGTCGACGAGCTGGCGAACGAGGCGCGCCGCCTGCCGCATCTCCTCGATGCGCACGACGTAGCGTGCCCAGCAGTCACCCTCGGTAGCCACCGGGACGTCGAATTCGAGCTCCGAGTAGGCGGCGTACGGCATGTCTCGGCGAACGTCGAAGTCGATGCCCGAGGCTCGCAGCGTGCCGCCCGCGAGCCCAAAGGCCATCGCGGTGTCGCGCGAGATCGCACCGACACCCTTCATGCGGGCCCGGAAGATCTCGTTGCCGCCGAGCAGCGCGTCCATCTCATCGAGGTATGTGTCGAATGTCGTGAGGAAGTCGTTGATCTTGGTGTCGATGCCTGCGGGCAGATCTGCGAACACGCCGCCCGGGCGCACATAGTTGAACATCATGCGGCCGCCCGTGATGGCCTCGAGGATGTCGAGAAGCATCTCGCGGTCGCGCATGATGTAGAGGAACGGCGCCATCGCGCCGGCGTCCATGCCGTAGGTGCCCGCCCACACGTAGTGGCTCGCGAGGCGGCAGAGTTCCATCGTGAGCGAGCGGATCCAATCGGCCTTGCGCGGTACCTCGATCTCGGCGAGCCGCTCGGTCGCGAGCGCGAACGCGGTCTCAGTGTGCAGGCCCGCGAGGTAGTCCGAGCGGTCGAGAAGCGTGCCGACCTGGTGATACTTGCGGTTCTCGGCGAGCTTCTCGATGCCGCGGTGCAGGTAGCCTACGGACGCCTCGGCGGCCTGGACCTCTTCACCGTCGAGTTCGAGCAGCACGTGGAGCACGCCGTGTGTCGACGGGTGCTGCGGTCCCATGTTGAGGATGAGGTGCTCGGTCGCGAGCTCGTCGAGCCCTTCGGGCACGCGGTGCAGCCCCTTGGGGAGCACCCACTGCGGCTGGTCCTTGAGGCTCACGTCGTGCTGGACGTTGCGCTCGGCCGTCACGAGTACCGCACCTCCTCGGCGCTGCGTATCTCGATCGACTTGCGCAGGAGCGGCTCGGTGCCCTCCGTGGTCAGGAGGCGCTTGGGGTTCGGGTGTCCCGGGAACGACATGCCGAGCAGCTCGGCGGCCTCGCGCTCCGGGTACAGCGCCGACGGGTAGAGCTCCCAGACGCTCTTGATCTCGCCGTCGTACGCGACGACCGTCTTCACGAACACCGCCGAGTAGTCCGAGAAGTCGCGAAGGTGATAGGTGACCTCGATCCCCTCGCCCGTGTCGCTCGCGAAGAGGTCGACCAGCTGGTCGCAGCCGCCGGCTTTGAGCGCGGCGAGCGCGGCCCACACATCTCCGGGTGCCACGCGGGCGACGGCTCCCAGCGACGCGGAGGCATCCTCGAAGTCGATCTGCGCATCGCGCAGGATGCTGTCGAATCCGCTAGCGGGCATCGAGGCGCTCCTGGGTTCTGGCAGCGATCTTCTTCTGCAGCTCCATGAAGGCGTACTGCATCGACTCAGGTCGCGGCGGACAGCCGGGTACCCAGATGTCGACCGGGACCACCTTGTCGACGCCCATGATGACGTTGGGATACTCGCGAAACGGGCCGCCGGTACACGCGCACGCGCCCATGGCGATGACCCACTTGGGCTCCGGCATCTGGTCGTAGAGCCGTCTGACCACCGGCGCCATCTTCTTGTTGACCGTGCCCGCGACGATCATGACATCGGACTGCCGAGGTGAGCCGCGGTGGAAGATGCCGAACCGGTCGTAGTCGAAGCGCGGGCCACCGGCACTCATGAGCCCCTCGATCGCGCAACACGCGATACCGAAGCTCAGGTAGAAGAGCGAGTTCTTGCGCGCGAGGTCGAGCAGCTGCTCGCTGCGGATGAAGACGAGCGAGTTTTCGCCGGTGAGCTTGTCTAGCGCCACGCGAGGGCCCCCTCTTTCCACGCGTAGACGAGCCCAAGGCCGAGGATGACCAGGAAGATCACCATCTCGCCGAGCACGAACACGGGTAGGGAGTTGAGCGCGACCGCCCATGGGTAGAGAAACGCGGTCTCGATGTCGAAGAGCACGAAGAGCAGCGCGTAGACGTAGTAGCCGACCTTGAACTGGACCCACGACGGTCCGACCGGCGTGACGCCGCACTCGTAGATCTCGCCCTTGACCTTCTCGGGCTTGCGCGGCTGCAGCAACCGGGACAGGGCGAGCGTGACTATCACGAAGGCGATGCCCACGATGAGGAACCACGCTATGACCGTGTAGTCGAACGCGTAGGTCGGTTCCATCACACCCCCACGATTCCGATCGCCGGCGCAACCCCGCCGCCCCGTGGCTGCAGGTTGTCGGACAGTACCACACGCCGTCCTGCGCCGCGCCACCCGAACGGACGATTCAATCGGTGAACGGCCGATTGGCGGCGGTGAGTGGCGGAACCGTACTCACATGGTGGCAGAAGTGGGCCATGTGATGAAGTGCATGGCCCCAATGCATCGGGGGCGACGCGTGTGCGCCGCCCCCGAGGGACACTCTATGGGATCCGTGGACCTTCGGCGTGCCAGGCTACTTCCGCGCCTGATTCGCGATCTCCGTGCCTGCCGAGTCGGTGATGACGACGATCTTGACGTCGGGCACTCGGCGAAGCACGAAGTCGGCCCACATGCCTCCGGCCTTCTTCACGGCTGCGTCGTCGCCAAGCTCGGCAGAGGACTTGTTGAGCTGCACGACGACCTTGCCCTGATTGTCCGCATCAACGTACTTGGCGACATCAGGAGCCCCGAAGCCCGCGAAGGCATCGGTCACCGCCGTCGCCAGCTGCGGATTCTCCGGCTCCTTCGGGGTCGCCGAGCAACCGGCGAGTGCCATCACCAACGAGAGCGCCAACGCGACTGTGACCGCTATCCGCTTCATCATGTTCCTCTCCCAGGCCATCGCGTGCGAGTTATGCAAGCAGGAGCGGTGCCATTCAGACACCGCTCCTGTATCGATTCCGTGGAGCCGATGAGGGGATTCGAACCCCTGACCCCCGCATTACGAGTGCGGTGCTCTGGCCAGCTGAGCTACATCGGCATATCCGGTTGTCACCCTTGCGGGGCGTCCCCGCTTCCGCCGCCCGAGCCCGGGCGACGCCTTCTGCGCCTGCGGTTGCCCTTCGGCGCTCCCTGCTCGCCCGCCGGGGCAGCCGCGGGCTTCTCGGCCTTGGGAGCCTTGACACCCTCGGCCGGCTTGGCCGACTGCGCCGCGGCACCGTTCTCGCCGCCGCCTCGCCCGCCTCGGCGACGGCGCTTGCGCCCGCCACCCTCGGTCTTGGCCGCCTCGGCCGGCTTCTCGCCGCCCGTGGCCTCCTTCTGGGAAGGAGCCGTACGTTGCGGACGCCCGCCGCCGCTCGATCGCGGCTTCAGCGTCGGCGGAGCCGCTGCCGCCTCCGCTTCGCGATCGAGAGCCGCGAACGCGAGGGCCGTACCGGTACCGCCCGCTTCCTCGAGCACCTCTCGGCTGACCGAACACGGGCAGCCGGTGCCCTTCGAACACGCCATGTCGGCGAGGGGGACGTTGACCCGCTTGCCGTCCTCGAACTTCATGCCGATCGTCTCACGCGGCGTGTGCAGTTCGAACACCTTCGCGAGGCCGAGCGGCGTCTCCACGATCGCACCCTTCTTGGGAGCGCGGGACTTGAAGTCCTTGTACGCCTCGTACTCATAGCGCAAACAGCACATGAGTCTGCCGCAGAGTCCCGAGATTTTCAAGGGGTTCAGCGGGAGGTCTTGTTCTTTCGCCATGCGGATCGAGACAGGCTGGAACTCGCCGCCGAACCGAACGCAGCACAGCTGCTCACCACAGTGGCCGAGACCACCGACCATGCGTGCCTCGTCGCGCACCCCCACCTGTCGCATGTCGATGCGCGCGCGGAAGCGGCTTGCGAGGTCCTTGACCAGGTCGCGGAAGTCGACGCGCTCCTCGGCGACAAAGTAGAAGACGACCTTGTCGCCGCCGAAGAGATACTCGACGTCGATAGGCTTCATATCGAGCTTGTACTCGTTCACGAGTTCCCGGAAGACCGGCAGCGCCTCGGCCTCCTTGCCCTCGAGTTCCTCTTGGTACTCGAGGTCCTCCGGGCCGGCCACACGCATGACCGGCTTGAGAGGAGCAGGAACCTCAGACGGCTCCACGTCATGCGGAGCGGCCGAAACGTATCCGAACTCTATTCCACGCTCTGTCTCGACGATGACCGCGTCGCCCATCTCGGGTGCGCTTCCTGCCGGGTCGAACCAGAGCTGCTTTGGCGCATAACGCAGCTTCACTCCCACTACCGTGGGCATCGCAACACCTCTCGAATATCGAAAAGCATGGCCTCGATGGCCAGCTGGGGGCTCACATTATACGAGATACGACGACGAGCATCGTTCACAGCGTTCAACGCGGTCACCGCGGCTCCCGGAGTGATGATGGCGCCGATGCCCGACATCGCGTCTTTGGCGTCGGTGTTGACGACCAGATCGTCGACACCTTGGGAGATGACCAAGCAATCCCGAAGCCAGCTCTCGGCGACGTTGAGGACTTCTGCCACGCCCTCACGCTCCCGCGCGGTCAGCTCGCGCTTGTGACGCTCCTCCAACGCCTTGCTCCCGCCCCGACCCATGAAGTCCGAGCGCTGCGCGATCTCCGCGCTCTGGGCCGCCTTGACGTCCTCGAGTGGCGCCTTGACCGCCGTCAGCAGCTCCTTGGCGGCGACAAGCACGTCGAGGTCGTCGGCGTATGCAAGGTCCTTCAGGATGCGCAGGATCGCGGCGCGGGCTTCTCGGCGGGCGGGGCTTGCCAGGAAGTCACGTGCGCGAACCACCACGCCGCCGGCCGCTGCGAGGGCGGCGGCGGCCTCGTCGGGGTCCGCACCCGTCTTCGCCACGAGGATCGCGGCCGACTCCGAGGGGGGAATCCGACGGAAGCGAACGACCTGACAGCGCGAGGCGATCGTAGGGAGGACCGCGTCGAAGGAGTGCGCCATGAGCACGATGGTCACATCGTCGGGCGGCTCCTCCAGGGTCTTGAGAAAGGCGTTCGCCGACGCGTCGTTGAACAGGTCGGCGCTCTTGACGATGTAGATCTTGTGGCTACCGTCGATGGGCGCGAGGCTGACATCGTGGATGATGTCGCGGACCTGCTCGGCGAGGTAGCCCGCGGCACCCTCCGGCTCGACGAGGTGGACGTCCGGATGACTGCCTCGGCGGATCCGGTAGCACTCGCCACACGTGCCGCAGCCGTCGTCGTCGCAGATGATGGCGCAGGCGAGCGACTTGGCTGCAGTGGCCTTGCCGGACCCCGGCGGCCCCACGAAGAGGTAGGCGTGGCTCACCATCCCGCCCTCGACGGCGTGGCGCAGGAATCCGGCTACGCGCTCCTGTCCGACGAGGTCATCGAAGACGCACTCCGTCATCGCTCGCCACCGAGCGCGTCGGCGAGCTGCGGCATGTCCGCGAGCGCGGCGGCGACCGCGCAGGCGACCTCATCGATGCCGCCGGACGCGTCAACCGTGCGGACACGCTCGGGTTCTGCAGCGGCGATCGCGAGGAACCCCTCGCGCACGCGCCGGTGGAACGCGAGGTCCTCGGACTCGAGCCGGTCGGCGCCGTGACTCGTGGCCCGCGCGATGCCGAGCGCCGGGTCGACGTCGAGGATGAGAGTCCGGTCGGGCGACAGGCCGTCGGTGGCCGCGCGGTTGAGCTCGGCGACCTCGTCGAGCGCGATGCCGCGCGCGTGACCCTGGTACGCGGTCGTCGAGTCGTAGAAGCGATCGCACAACACGACCTCGCCGGCTTCGAGCGCAGGCTCGATCACCTCTGCGACGAGCTGGGCGCGCGCCGCCTCGTAGAGCAGCAGCTCGGCGATGTCGTCGAGACCTGCATGGTCGGGGTCGAGCAGGATGGAGCGCACGGCCTCTCCGACGGCGGTGCCGCCCGGCTCTCGCAGGGTTCGGACGGGCACGCCCGCGGCCTCGAGCGCATGCGCGAGCAGGCGCAGCTGCGTGGACTTGCCGCAGCCCTCCCCGCCTTCGAACGTGATGAAGACCCCGCGGGTCATCGGCGCGCTGTCGCTCACCGCTCTCCCCCCGTCTCCGCACGCCATTCGGCGGGAGCGCTCGCATAGAGGTCCTCGCCGGTCGCGTCGACGGCGACGAACACCGGGAAGTCCGAGAGGGTGAGTCGCACCAGCGCCTCGGTGCCGAGTTCGGGCCAAGCGACCGGCTCGGCGGCCACGACGTGCGCGCCGAGAAGCGCCGCCGCACCGCCCACCGCAGCGAAGTAGACGCTGCCCGTCTCGGCGAACGCCTCGCGCACGGCCTCCGAGCGCGAGCCCTTGCCGATCGCGGCGACGATGCCGGCGCGAAGAAGCGCGGGTGTCTCCGCGTCCATGCGCCTGGCGGTCGTCGGACCCACCGACCCGGCGGGATATGCATCGGTCGCAGGCGTCGGACCGGCGTAGAAGAGGGTCTGGCCGGCAAGCCCGAACGGCAGCTCGCCCGTCTCTGCGAGTGCTTCGATCAGGCGCGCATGCCCCGCGTCGCGCGCCGTGAAGACGGGGCCCGAGAGTCGCACCTCGTCGCCGACGGCCAGTCGCGCGAGCGTCTCGCGCGAGACCGGGAGTTCGATGGCGATGGCGTCAGGCACGGGCGGCCTCCTTCCCGGGCTCGGAGGGGCTCACGCCCACGGGCGTCACCGCAGCGTCCGCGCGGCGCCAGTCGAGCGTCTTGAAGGCATACGCCGCAGCGCCGAGCACGACCAGCGAGGCGAACCACAGCGTGATGCGCGGACCGGTCAGGTACACCTCGTCGTAGGGCACACCCGAGCGCGCGACGATATGCCGGACGCTGTTGGCAACGATGTCGCCGATGGGCGCCATGACGATCATCGACAGCAGCAGCGACACGCGGATCACCGACTCCTGGGCCGTGAAGACGCGTCCGCGGATCGAGTCGTCGACGGTGCGGACCACGTAGCTGTTACCCGCGACCGTGAGCGTGGCGATGCACGCGCCGGCGAGCGCCGTGAAGACGCAGGCGATCCAGTACTGGCGGACGCTCGCGAAGCCCAGCATCGCGACGCCGAACGTGGCCACGCTACCCGCGAAGAGCAGCTGCAGAGGCATGCGCCGCTCGATGCGCGGCACGACGAGCGCGCCGAGCGTCATCCCCACCGCGAGGCACACGAGCACGAACGTCTGCCGCGAGCCTACGAGCGCCTCGAGTGCGGGGATACCGGCGAGCAGCGGGATGCCGCCGATCAGGTTGCCGCTCGACTCGGCGATGTAGACGACGCCGACCGGGATGATCGCGCCGCCGCCCAGGATCGCGAGGCCGATGACGAGCAGCAGGCTCCTGAGCTCGACGTGCTCGCGCAGGAAGCGGAAGGAGTCGATGACGTCCTTGCCGAGCAGCGACAGGTCGATGGGGCCGCTGTTGTCGGCGGGACGTGCGCTCACGTGGATGAGCGCGACCATGATCGCCGAGAAGACGAAGGTGAACGAGTTCAGCACCACACCCGCGCGCTCGCCCAACAGCGCCGGCGCGAACGCGCCCACGAAGCTGCTGACGATCGGCAGCCCCGCCGAGATGACCCAGCGCACGATCCACTCGAACGCGGCGAGGATCGCCGTGACCGCCGAGAGGCCCACGATCATGCTGGCCTGCTGCGTCGTGTACGACAATCCGTTGGCTGCGACGATGTCGTTCTCGTCGACCAGGTACGGGATGAGCGAGTTGCGCGCGGGCCAGAAGAAGAGCGACGCGGTCTCCATGAGGAGCACGACAGCGTAGATGACCCAGAGCGAGTTCGTCCAGACGAGAGCGAGGGTGAGCACCATGCGCACGACGTCCGCGGTGATCATCACCTTGCGCCGGTCGAAGCGGTCGACGAGGACGCCGGTGAACGAGCTCAGGATGAGCGCAGGGATGATCTTTGCGATGAGCAGCCCCGCGACCGCGAACGACGAACCGCCGGAGAGCTTCGTGACGAGCGGCATGAGCAGGCCGATGACGAGCCAGTCGCCGATACCGCTCACGAACTGCGCGTACCACAGCCGCCGGAAGTTCCGGCTCTTCAGCAGGCGGGCATAGCCGCCTCTGCCGGATGCCGGGGCGGCGCCGCCGGCTCCGTCACGGTGGAGAGCCGTGTCGCTCACGCGGACACCTCCACGCTGATCGAGCGCACCGCCGAGCACCCGAGGTTGACCGCCACAGGCAGTGATGCGATGTGGCACGGTGCCGTCGCGATGTGCACCGCGAGCGCGGTGGTGTCACCGCCGAGGCCGCCGGGTCCGATGCCGGTGGCGTTGACCGCCGCGAGCAGCTCGGCCTCGAGCCCCGCGATGCGCGGGTCGGACGGCGAAGATCCGACATCGCGCAGCAGCGCCTTCTTGGCGAGCCCTCCCACCTTGTCGAATGTCGCACCCACGCCGACACCGACCACGAGCGGCGGGCAGGCGCCGCTCGCCTTCGCTTCCACGGCTTCGAGTACGACGCGCTTCACGCCCTCGAAGCCGGCGCTCGGCGGCAGCATCTCGACGCGGCTCGCGTTGTCACTGCCGCCGCCCTTGAGCATCACGTGCACCGTCCCGCCGGTGCCCGGGCGGGCGCCCGGCGCGACGTCGACGAACGCCGGCGTGTTGTCGCGCGTGTTGTCGCGGTCGAGTAGCGCGTCGCCAACGAGGCTCATGCGAAGGCCGGCATCGCGGTAGGCGGCCCTGACGGCACCGTCGACCGCAGTCTGCAGGTCGCCGCACACGCACTCATCGGCACCGAGCTCGACATGAACCCAGACAGTGCCTGTGTCCTGGCACAGCGGCATGAGGTCGCGCTCGGCCAGGCACGCGTTGTCGAGCAGCTGCTCGAGCACGGCGCGACCGCGAGGCGAGCGCTCGGTGAGCGCGGCACGCTGCATCGCGGCGAGCGCGTCGGGGCGCAGCGTTGCCGCGATACGGGGAATGGCGGTGCGGACGGCGTCCGCGATCGCTGAGGCGGCGAGCACGCTACCCCCGCAGGCCGAGCGAGTCGACGGCCTCGGCGATGGTGGCCGCAGACGCTTGCAGCGCCTCAAGCTCCGCCGGCGTGACCGGCAGCTCGACGACTTCGAGCACGCCCGCACGTCCGAGACGCGCAGGGACGCTCATGTAGATGTCGTCGATGCCGTACTCGCCGGAGAGGTACGCGCACGTAGGCAGCGTCTCACCGGTGTCGCCGAGCACCGCGCGCACCATCGCCACGACGCTCGCCGCCGGCGCGTAGAACGCCGAGCCGGTCTTGAGCAGCGCGACCACCTCGGCACCGCCGAAGATCGTGCGCTGCACGAGCGCTTCGACCTCCTCGGCGGGGAGCAGGTCGGTGAGCGACGTGCCGGCTACGGTGGAGAAGCGCGGCATCGGGACCATCGCGTCACCGTGGGCAGCCATGGCAAGCGCGTCGACATCGGTGATGGCGGCGCCGGTCTTCTCGGCGATCGCGAAGGCGAAGCGGGCGGAGTCGAGGACGCCCCCCATGCCGAAGATGCGGTTCGTGGGCAGGCCGCTCACGTTCTTGGCGAGGTAGGTCATGACGTCGAGCGGGTTGGTGACGCAGATGACGATCGCGTCGGGCGACGCCGAGACGACCTGCGAGATGACGCTTTCCACGATCGCCTTGTTGGCGGCGAGGAGGTCGTCGCGGGTCATGCCGGGCTTGCGCGGCAGCCCGGCGGTCACGACGACGACATCGGAACCGGCGGTGTCGGCGTAGTCGTTGGTGCCGGTGACTGTGGGGCCGAAGCGCTCGACGGAGCGCATGTGCATCATGTCGAGCGCCTTGCCCTGCGGCAGGCCCTCGGCGACGTCGATCATGACGACGTCAGCGACGTCGTGGAGCAGGAGCAGCTGCGCTGCGGTGGCGCCTACCTGACCTGCGCCGACGACCGTGACCTTCGGATAGCCCACGCGTGAGATCCCCCTTGAGTTTCGCGAAGTACGGGCGCGGCAGAAGCTGCGCACCCTGTGCAAGTCACGCAGATTCTAGCATGCGGAGCGGTGCCGCCCGCGGCGCGTCTCGGCGCTACGAGAGGTCGGGGCCGTGCTCGATTTCGCCACGACCGCGGTTGTGCGCGACGCGCTGAGCGAGCAGCGGCGGCACGACCGGAAGCGGCTCGCGGGGCGAGGGTTGCGGGAACGGCAGCGCGACGTCGGCGAACAGCACATCGTCATCGAAGAGCGCCTCGGCGACCACTTCGCCCAGGATGATGATGGCGCTGCCGCCGTGGCCCGCGTCGAGCGGCTCGGCGCCGGCGCACTCGGCGATCACGACCACGCCCGCGAGCGAGTCCGAGAGCTCGATACCGTACTCGAGCATCGCCTCGGCCTGCAGGTCGGTCTCGCTGCGGGGCGACAGGACGGCGAGCGACGGCCTGAGGGCCGCGACACGCGCCAACTCGCCGCCATCCATGCATGCGTCGCCGGTGGCGATCACCGTGACGCCGGGCGTGCCGTCCGGTCCGGCGAAGCGGTCCGGCAACGCGGCGACCACGGCGCTTCCACGCGCGACCGGGTCGCTACTGGGCGCCAGACAGAACGGCGACAGCTCACCGGTGAGACCGAAGAGGAGCGCACGTGCCTTGCCGTCGCCGTCTTCGAGCCACGGCAGGTCCGGGAGCACGATGAACTCCGCGCCCTGCGCGGCGGCACGTGCGGCAGCGGACGCCAAGGCGCGCGCGTCATCCTCGGCACAATCGCGAACGCGGTGCTGGATCGCTGCGATCTTCATGGCCGCTCCTCACCGAGACGGTACGCGCCCTGTGAGGTGTTCATGCCCCTGACGCGTACGGCTCACGCGCCACTCGCACCTACTCCGCGGCGGGCTTCTTCGCGCGTGCCGGCTTCTTCTTGGCCGCCGGCTTGCGCCCGCCCTTCGCCCCGCCCTTGCCGCCGGCCGCCTTCTTCTCGGCGGCCTCGGCCTTCGCCGGACAGTTGGGGTCGACGCAGATCTTCCAGGGCCCGCGGCCGGTGTTGACGACCACCATCGGCGCCGCGCACGAGGGGCACTCTTCGCCGGTCGCGGTCAGTTCGCCGCGCTGCGGGAGCGGGTAGCTCGTCTGGCACTCGTCGTAGTTGGTGCAGCGGACGAACCGCTTGAGCGTCCGAGCCGACCGCCGCACCGTGAGGTCGCCGGTGCGACCCGCCTCGGCGCACGCCTTGCAGGCGCCGATCGAGATCTCGGGCTCGTGGTTGGTGGGGCATGCGGGGTCGAGGCAGACGACCCGCGGCTTCGTCCGGAACTGGATGACCTTGACCTGTGGCGTACCGCAGGTGGGACACGCCTCGTCGACCGCCTCGATCTTGCCCTGCGGCAGCGGGTAGGTCACGTCGCACTCGGGCCACCCCGAGCAGCCCACGAACTGGCCTTTGGTCTTGGGCGAGGACTTGACGAGCAGGTCATGGCCGGACTTGGGGCACTGCCCGACCTTCGCGTCGTCCGCACCCGCCTCGCGCAGCGCCTCCCCGACCTCCGTCGACTTGGCGATGAGCTCCGCCATCACGTGCGCGAGCAGCTCGCGTGAGTGGTCAACGACCTCGCGGCGCTCGGTGCGGCCGTTGGCGATCGCGTCCATCTCGGCCTCAAGCTCGCTCGTCATGTCCGGCGTGGTGATGCGCGGCGCGAACTGCGAGAGCGCGTCGATGACCGCGCGCCCGAGACACGTGGGCTCGAGCGGCTCGTTCTGCGCGTAGCGGACCTCGATGAGCCGCTCGATGATGGCGTGACGCGTCGCCTTCGTGCCCAGCCCGCGCTTCTCCATCTCCTGGATGAGCTTCCCTTGGCTGTAGCGCGCCGGCGGCTCGGTCTGCTTGGCGGCCAGCTCCGCGCCGAGGAAGTCGACGGTATCGCCCTCGGCGAGCGCCGGAAGCTGCTCGTCCTTCTTCAGTCCGTACGGGTAGATGCCGCGGAAGCCCGGCACCACGAGGATGTCGCCCTTGGCGACGAACGGCTCGCCGGCGACGTCGATGGTGACCTTCGTGCCCTCGATGACCGCGGAATCCGACAGCGTCGCCATGAACCGGCGTGCGATGAGGTTGTAAAGCTTCCACTCCTCGGGCCGCAGCTTCTCGGGATCGGCGGCGGCGGTCGGCGTGATCGGCGGGTGGTCGGTGGTCTCCTTCGCGCCGCGCGTGGGGTGCAGCGGACCTGCGAGGATGGAGTTGACGTGCTCGCGGTAGACCGCGACGTCGGCGAGCGCGTGCAGGATGCCCTTGAGGTCGAGCGACGCCGGATACACCGTGTTATCGACACGCGGGTAGCTGATGAGGCCGTCCATGTAGAGCGACTCGGCGATGCGCATGGTGCGCGCCGGCGTGATCCCTTCGGATGCAGCGGCCGCCTGCAAGGCGGTGGTGTTGAACGGGGTGGGCGGCGCGACCTTGCGGCGCTTCTTCTCGGCGGCGGTGATGGCGCCGGTCTTCGCGCCGGAGATCGCCTCCATGACGCGCTTCGCTTCGGCCTCGGACTTGAACCGATCGGTCGAGTGCCCCGCCGAGAACTCCACGCCCTCCAAGGCGAACGCGCCCTTGACCTGCCAGTAGTGCTCCGGCACGAACGCCTCGCGCTCGCGCTCGCGCTCCACGATGAGCGCCAGCGTCGGCGTCTGCACGCGTCCTGCGGACTTCACGTTGCCGAAGCCCGAGTACTTCGCCATCGTCAGGTAGCGCGTGAGCACCGCGCCCCAGACGAGGTCGATGTCCTGACGCGACTCGCCCGCCTGGGCAAGGCACTCGTCGACGCTCACGAGGTCCGCGAACGCGCGCTCCACCTCGTCCTTCGTGATCGCCGAGAAGCGCGCGCGCAGGATCGGCGCCTTCGCGTTCACCTCACGCGCGAGTCCGGCAGCGTCGCTGCCGATCAGCTCTCCCTCTCGGTCGAAGTCGGTCGCGATGACGATCTCGTCGGCCTTCTTCGCAACGCTCTTGAGCGAGCGGATGAGGTCGCGCTCGGCAGGCGTCTTCCCGATGGGCGCCCACACGAGATACGGCAGCGATGCGAGCTTCCAGGTCTTGAGGTCGACACCGTCAGCCGTGAACGGCTTCTTCTTGCGCCACGGCACCGGCGCGCCGTCCTCGCCGGTGAAACCGGTCTCCGGCGTGGGCAGCGACTCGGGGATGTCGGCGCGGGTCTCGCGCTCGTCGGCCCACACGGCGTCCCAGCGACCGTCGCGGCGGATGATCTGCAACGGGAAGTCGACGCCGAGGATGTGGCCTTTGAGCCCGATCGAGATCCAGTCCTCGCCGTCGCGGCGGAACTTGTAGACCGGTGTGTTGTAGACCTTGTCGGTCGTCGGCTTGCCGACGGCGAGGATCTCGGCCAGCTTCTTGGCGGCGATGTTCTTCTCGGTGACGATCAGTTTCAAGTCCGCGTCCTTCCCGACGCCCAAGCGATTTTGCAGCCGAGTATACACAGGTGCGTCAACACCTATTTAGTACGCGGGGCTTTCCGGGACCTTTGCCGGGTATGACACGACGGCCGGGATCGCTGCCGATCGGCGGCGCCCGGCGGACGGTCGGGACCGCCGATCAGCGCGGCATCACCTGGATGAGCGAGTCGGTCGGAGCGTAGTCGTCCGTGAGGACCGGAACGTCCTCGAACGGTATGAGGTTGGTGTACAGGTCACGCCCGAACTCCTCGTACCCCGCGACCCGGACACGGCCGCCCACGCGGTCGGCGATGCGTGCGGTGAGCTCGTCCGCACTGGTCTCACGGTCGCTCGCGAGCACGATGATGTTGCGGCGCTGGGTGGGCACGCCGTTGTCGGCAAGCCCGATCGGAAACGTCCATACGTGATCCCACGTCGTGCCGACCGTCCGGCTGATGCTCCTGAACAGCCTGCTGCCCGGCCCCTCGACGGCGCCGATGACGTTGTAGGCGACCACCGCATCGGGGGCCATCCGCCGCTTGATCTCGCCGAAGAACTCCTGCGTCGTCAGGTGCGACGGCAACGAGTCCGAGTAGTAGCAGTCCACGATGATGATGTCGTAGGTCTCGGTCGAGCGCTGGACGAACCTTCGGGCGTCCTCGTTGAACACGCGCACCCGCTCGTCTTCCGGCAGGCCGAAGAACCGCCGAGACACACCGATGACCGCCGGGTCGATCTCGACTGAATCGATCGTCATGTTCGGGTAGTCACGCCACCAGCGCTTCGTGACCGCACCACCGCCGAGCCCCAAAACCAGCACGCGTTTCGCGTCGGGGTTCTGCGCGAGCGCGAGGTCAAGGTAGTTGGGGTACGCGATCGTGCTGCGGTAGCCGTCCGCGACGTCGATCGCGGACTGGTTGCTCGCGTCGAAGCGCAGATGCCGCACGCCCGCGTCCTCGGTCACCGTGATCCGGTGGTACTGACTGTCGTGGCGGTACAGTACGCGCTCCCCGCGTTCGTTGATCGCCGAGACAGGCGCCACATCCGAGAGGACCCACACACCCAACGCCACTCCCACCGCCGCGAACGCGAGCGAGAGCGCGAGCGCGGTGCGGGCACTCGGACGCATCCGAACGACCGCGGCGCCGGGACCGTCTTGCGCCTCGATCGCGCCTCGCCTCACGCCCGGTAGCAGGAGCGCGAACAGCGCGCATGCGAACAGCACGAATCCGGTCGCCACGATGAGCGGCTCAAGTGACAGCACCGGTATGAGCCAGAAGGCGGTGGCGAGCGTCCCGGCGACGCTGCCCGCGGTCGATACCGCGTACAGGCCGCCCGTCGAGCGCCCGATATGCTCGAGCCCTCGCGCCGAGGCTATCCGCACCGCCAGTGGCGAGACGGTCGCAAGCACGAGCGCCGGCAGGAAGAAGATCGTCGCCGATGCGACGAGCGAACCGATGCGGGGGTCGAGACCCGTCACGCGCGGGAGCGTCCAGCGGGCGACGACCGGCGCGGTGACGGTGAGCAGACCCGCGAGCGCGATGAGCGGGCCGAGCACGCGCGAGGCATCACGCCGGTCCGCGAGTTGGCCGCCGAGCCAGTAGCCGAGGCTGAGCGCGATCATCACGATCGAGATGATGCTGCCCCAGACGAAGATGGAGTTGCCGAGAGCGGGTGCGAGAACACGCGACGCGACCAGCTCGAGAGCCATCAGCGCCGCGCCGCACACGAAGACGATGAGATTGAGCACGCGCCCTTCCCCTCCCGTCGTGCGCTTCGAGCCGCCCACGCCACCGGCCGCGCTTGAGCCGGCTACAGCCCGATCTCACCCTTGCGGGCCTGCATCGCGGCAAGCGCCAGCGCCAGGAACTCGTCACGCTCGATGCCGAGCAACTCGCAGCCGGCCATCTGTTCGCGGGACGCGCCCTTCGCGAACGCGCCCTCTTTCCAGCGCTTCTTCAGGCTCTTCACGGCGACGTTGTCGAGGTCCTTGTCCGGCCGCACGAGCGCCGCCGCCACGATGAAGCCGGTCGTGGGATCCGCGCACCAGAGCGCGTGATCCATCGGGGATTCTCGAACAGCCTTGTCGGCGTGGCCGAGAATGGCGTGCAGCATCTCGTCGTCGATCAGACCGGCGAGCAGTTCCGCGCTCACAAGTCCGTGCCGCGCCGGGTCGTCGGCGGTCTCTGCGTAGTCGAGGTCGTGGAGCAGCCCCACGAGCGCCCAGCGCTCGACATCGGCTGCACAACACCCGAGACGCTGTCCCAGCGCCGCCATGATGATCTCGGTGGCGACACAGTGGTTGACGAGGTTCTGTTGCGGAATGCGCTCGCGCACGAGGGCGAGCGCCTCGCCGTGGGAGATCACTCTGCGGCTCCGGGGGTCTTCTCGGCGACGGATGCCTTGAGCGCGTCGATACGCGCGGCGAGCCACTCGGCCCACTCGGCGACTCCCTCGCCCTTGGTCGCGGCGATCCTGAAGATCGGTGCGGCGGGGTTCAGCGAGCGCACGACACCCGTGAACTCCTCCTCGTCGAAGTCGAAGACCGGCATGGTGTCGACCTTGTTGAGAATGACGGCCTCGGATATCTGGAAGATGCCCGGATACTTGTACGGTTTGTCGTGGCCCTCCGGCACCGAGAGGATCATGACCTTGGCGTTCTCGCCGAGGTAGAAGTCCGTGGGGCACACGAGGTTGCCCACGTTCTCGATGATGATGAGATCGAGCTCGGCGAGCGGCAGCGCCTCGATGGCGCGCTTGATCATGTCGCTTTCCAAGTGGCAGGCGCCGCCGGTGTTGATCTGCACCGCGGGGATGCCGTGTGCCTTGACCTTCTCGGCGTCGACCTTGGAGGCGATGTCGCCCTCGATGACCGCGATGCGGTAACGGTCGCGCAGGGCGGCGATCGTGGCGAGGATAGTCGAGGTCTTGCCGGCACCCGGTGAGGCCATCAGATCGAGCACGAAGACGCCGTGCTCGTCGAGCACGCTGCGGTTCGATGCGGCCAGCTTCTCGTTGAGGTCGAGAATGGGCTTCGAGAGGTCGATCTCCACTGGGCTACTCCTTCGGTGTCGCGGACTCGTCGGCCGTCGCCGAAGCGTCGGCTCGGTCGCCGCCTTCGCCGTCGTCCGCCTCGATGCTGTCGATCTGGAGCTCACGGCCTTGCAGCAGGATGACGTTCATGCTTCCGCACTCGGTGCACACCATCTGGAACCGGTCGTGATCGAAGTCGGCCCCGCAGTCGTTGCAGTGCGACCGGGCGGGCACCTTGTTGATGACGAGCGTAGCGCCCTCGGCCATCGTGTCGGGAGTGAGCGCGTCGAATGCGAACTGCAATGCGAAGTCCACGGTCTCGGTCAGCTCGCCGACACTGATGCGAATCTCGGTGATCCGCGTCGCGCCGGCCTCCCGCGCGGCGTCGAACGATGCGGCAAGGATGCTTTGCGTGATGCCCATCTCGTGCATGAAGGTCCCTGCCGTTTCACGCGTCGCTTGACTACGCAGTCTCGACTTCCTCGTCGTCATCGCCGTAGAGCGCGAGCTCCTCGGCCTTCTGCGCCGCGATGCGCTTGCGCAAGGTGACGCGCGCAAGCAGCATGCTGCCCTCGTAGAGGAGGACCAGCGCAACGTACATGCCGCCCATGGTCCACGGCGACCAGTCAGGCGTGGCTGCGGAGGCGACCAGCATCAGAGCCACGTACACGATGCGCCACTGCTCACGCAGCTTCGCGTAGGGCACGATGTTGAAGATGACCAGATAGAACACGACGATCGGCAACTCGAACCCGATGCCGAAGCCGATCAGCAGCATGATCACGCCCTGGAAGAACTTCTGCGCGTCGGGAACGACGGCGACCGCACCGGCGCCCTGCGCGAGGATCCACTCGAAGCCCTTGCTCAAGATGATCTCGTAACAGAAGAAGACGCCGAGCGCGAAGAGGAGCACGGCCGCCACGAAGGTGGGGACCACGTAGCGACGCTCCTTCTCCTTGAGCGCAGGCATGAAGAACGCGCCGATCTGCCACATGATGATCGGTGCGCCCACGACCAGCGACGCGTAGAACGCGACCTGGAAGCGAAGTCCGAATGTGCCGAACGGCGTGAAGATCGTGGGCGGCGCCTTGAGCTGCGGCAGGATCGGCGCCATCACCAAGTCGTAGATCTGCCAGCCCCAGGTGTACAGCGCCATCGACAGCACCATGATGGTGACCGCGATGACCACGATGCGCCGGCGCAGCTCGGCGATGTGGTCGAAGAAGGGCATGCGCTTCGGGAGTATCGGCATAGGTCAGCGAGGAGCTACTCCTCGTCCTCCTCTTCCTCGTCGACGATCCCGTACAGAGACGAGGCGGTCGAGTGCTTGGGCGCCGACGGCTCGGAGGCGGCCTCGCCGTCGCCGGCGGCCTGCTGTTCCCCGAGCAACGTCTGCTTGTTGGGGTCGATGCCCATCATCTCGGCCTTGACCAAGCGCTCCATGTCTTCCTGGGTGCGCTTGAACATGTTGACCGCCTTGCTGATGGTGCGGGCGATCTCAGGAATCTTGTCCGGCCCGAAAATGATGAAGGCGAAGACGCCCACGAGTAGCAGTTCAGGCCCACTGATGCCGAACACAACCCCACCCTTTCAAGACAAGGCCTCGCGCGACGTGGCACGCATCCGCGTTGTCGCGGCGGTACCGGCCGCCGTCGCAGTGGCTAGAAGTCGCGTGCCTCCGCAGCGTCCGCGAAGACGGGAAAGACCTTGTCCAGACCGGTGATGCGGAAGATCTTCAGGATGTTCTCGCGCGTGCACACGATACGCACCGCGCCGTCACGCTCGCGGGCACGGCGAAGCGCACTGACAAGCACCCCGAGGCCAGAGCTGTCGATGAAGCTGATGCCTTCGAGGTTGACGACGATGTTGGAGCAGCCGCCCTCGATGGACTCGACGAGTGCCTGCTTGAGCTGCGGGGCGGTGTAGACGTCGACCTCGCCACGAAGCGTGATCTCGCACAGCGTTGCGCTACGTTCGGTTCGGATGTCGAGTTCCATTGCTTGCTCGAAGCTCCTTTGAGCTGCGCGGACGATGGTCGGATTGTACCGCCACGGCCCGCAAGCTCCAAGAGCCCGCGCATTGGGTACCTACTGTGTGAGCCAGCGCGAGGAAGGATGCACATGGCGCTCACAATGGAGTTCGACGAGGCGCCCGGGTACTGGACGCTGAGCCTGTTCGGCGATCTCGACTACGGCGAGTGCGCCGGGTTCCGAATGAACATAGACCGCATACTCGCCGCCGCCCCGCCGGCAACCGTGGTCGACCTGTCCGGGCTTGAGTACTTGGACAGCTCGGGTCTCGGGCTGTTGCTGTCGCTCTCCAAGGAGTACGGCGCCGAGGGTGGCAAGCTCGTGCTCGTCACCAATGAGACGGTCGACAACATCCTCTCGCTGACCCGTTTGAACGGCATCTTCTCCACCGCGACCTCACTGGAGCAAGCGCGCGAGATCATAGGGCTCGAGCCGGGCACCTGACCGCTCCGATCTCCAACCCCACGACTACAACGGGCGCCCCGGAGGGCGCCCGTCACGTATCGCATGTTCGGCCGTGAGGGCCCTATGGCGTACCGGTGGTGATGGGAGTGGCGGACGCGCCGGTCGACGGTGCGACAGTGGCGCCGAGCGCCTGCAGCTGCTGCTTCGCGTACTCGGGGTTTCCGCCCGCCTTGCCGTCAGGGTCGAGCGTCAGGTACTTCTGGTACGCCGCGACGGCCAGCTCGGCATCGCCGAGCCCCTCGTAGAAGATGCCGAGGTTGAAGAAGGCCGGGGCGAAGGTCGGGTCCTTCTTGACGACTGCGGTCGCAACCTTGATCGCCTCGGTCGTGTCGCCGCTGTAGTACAGCGCGATCGAGTAGTCGACACGGACACCCGACGGCGCTTCCTTGTTGACCTTGACCGCCTTCGCGAACACGTCCTTGGCCGCGGTCCACTGATCGACGGCGGGCTGAAGCGCGGCGGTGGACGTCTGGCTCACGAGCTTCATGAGGTCCATCGCGTAGTCGAAGCGCGCATTGCCCGTGTTGACGAGCAGCGTGAAGCTTTCCGGATTGCTCGCCAGCGCGGCGTCGAACGCCGTCAGCCTCGGCTCGTACTCCGCCTTGACCTGAGCGATCGGATCAGTCGACACCGCCTGCGACTGGGGCTGCGTCTTGAACAGCTCGATGAGGCCGGCGATACCGCCATAAAGGAACAGCGTGACCATCGCGATGATGATCAAGATGATGACGAACTTCATGAACGGTGAGGTGTTCGACTTGTTCAGCGACATGATGCCGCCGCCCTTGGCCGCCGATTGGCTCACCGGTCGTTTCGCGCGCTTAGAAGATGGCTTCTTGGCCATCGTCCCTCCTCAGGGATTCGTGCGGACACGCGGCGCCGTGCCGGAGCACTGGCAGCGTGCCGGTCACCGGATACTAGTTGCCGGTCGCGGGAGTGGAGCCGACCTGCGGATGCCCTGCAGGGAGTTCACCCGTGTTGAGCTGCTCCTCGGTGAGCTGCGGGGCGTCGCCGGTGGTTCCGCCACCCATCATGCCGCTGCCGGTCACACCCGTGGCGGCGGTCGACGGCGTGATGGCCGGGCTGGCCATCCCCTTGCCGATGAAGAGCCCGATGACCACGCCGAGAAGCACACCGATGACGCCGATGAGCACGGCCACGGTCAGCGTGACGCCCTGAGCCTCAATGGTCGGAGCGGCATCCCGCGCCGAGGAGGACTTGGACTGAGCCGAGCCCTTCTTGCCGGAACCGGACTGGGCTGCCGGCTTCTCGTCGTCCTCGAAGAAGAAGTCCTGATCGCTCACGTTCAATCCTCCTGTGTGTATGGCGCTCGCGGTACCCGCCACGATGCGGGTCACGAACGACGGGTAGTATAGCACGCGTTCAGGCGCACACGGGGCGCGCTTTCACACTCGCTAAGCAAGCCGCGGGCCGCAATCTCGTGTGGGAACCGCGGGCGCCGGCGCACAGCACTACGAGCGCAGCTTCATCCGCATCTCCTCGGCCCTGGCGTAGATCCGTTCGTGGTCTATGCCGCGCCACTCCCGGCTCTCGTACACGAACGTGCCGCCGATCATCGTCGCCAGTACGTTCTCCTGGTTGGCGGTGTGCACGAGCGTGCTGTACGGGTGGTGCGTGGGGATCTGATGGGACTTCGAGAGGTCGACAGCGATGATGTCGGCCTGCTTGCCCGGCTCGAGCGAACCCACCGAGTCGTCCATCTGAAGCGCGCGCGCCGCGTCCAGCGTGGCCATCTTGACGAACTGCCGAGCATTCATGAACCGCTCGGCGCCCAGGGTAGCGCGCTGAACCAGCAGTCCGATCCGCATCTCCTCGAAGACGTCCATGGCGTTTGAAGCCGCCGGCGAGTCAGTGCCCAGACCCACGCGCGCGCCGCCTCGCAGCAGTCGCTCGATCGGTGCGACGCCCATACCCAGCTTCGCCTCACAGCGCGGACAGTGGGCGATCGCCACATCGCGGCTGGCCAGAATCTCGATGTCCTCGTCATCGACCTGCGTGCAGTGCACCGCCAGGATGTTGGGCACGTCGAACAGGCCCCACTGCAGGACGTAGCGTACGGGGCTCACGCCGGTGGGCAACCAGCCCGGCGCGTCGGCGTCGTAGGTGTCGCGAACGTCGGTGGCGAGCATGGACGAGCCGTACTTCACGAACTCGTACTCCTCGGCGCTGCCTGCCAGGTGGATCGAGACAGGCGTACCGTCGGCTGCGAACGTCGAGACGCGCTTGAAGAGCTCCGGGTGGCACGAATACGGTGCGTGCGGTGCGATGCCGATCGTCAGCCTGGCCGAGTCGCTCGTCGCACGCCACGCCGCGATGTCCTCGGCCGCGCGCTGCATCACCGGATCGACCTGGGACTTGTCCATCGTCGCGACTTCGCGGTAGATGACGCCGCGAAGGCCGGTCGCCTGCGCCGCGTGACCGGACGCTCCGGTGCGCGTGATGTCGGCAACGGTGGTGATACCGGACTGCGCCGCCTCAAGCGCGCCGAGCAGGGCGGAATCGTCCCAGTCCTGGCTCGTGAGCTGGCGCTCCTTCTGCATCAGCTGGAACTTCCACTCCGAGTAGGGCAGGTCGTCGACGAGGCCGCGCATCACCGAGTACTCGAGATGCGTGTGCAGATCGACGAATCCCGGCATGAGTGCGGCCAGTCCGAAGTCGCGGACCGGCTCGTCGGGATGCAACTCCCTCAGGTGCTCGAAGTCACCGATCTCGACGATCTTGTCGTCGACGACGAGCACTGCGCCGTTCTCGATGTGGGGCGTGGCGACGGGGAGCACATAGCGCGCGGTGAGCAGCATCGGGTTTCCTCCGGAATCGGGACTGTCGCGATTCTACCGCAGGAACCCCCGCGAGCGGCGGCGTGACCGGGAGCGAGCACTCGCGTTCAGGGCTCTACTTCACGGCGGTGTGCAGGGCGACGATGCCGCCGGACATGTCCTTCCAGCTGATGGTCGTGAAGCCGGCCTTGCGCAGTTCGGCAGCAAGCTGAGGCTGCGCCGGGAACTGGCGGATGGAGTCGTTCAGATACACGAACCCGTCGCGGTCGCCGGTCAGGGCGCCCCCGATCGCCGGGATCGCGTGGCGCAGGTACACGTGATACGCGCCGCGCCATGGAGCGAAACCGGGGCGCGAGAACTCCAGGATGATGTAGCGGCCGCCCGGCCTGAGCACGCGCAGCACCTCGGCGAAGTTCTTCTCGCGGTCGGGGAAGTTGCGCACGCCGAACGCCACCGTGACCACATCGAAGCTGCCATCGTCGAACGGCAGGTCCTGCGCGTCGGCGATCGAGAAGCTCACCGGTACCGCCGGCGGCTTCTCGGCGGCCTTCTTCTCGGCGACGGCGAGCATCTCGGCGTTGAAGTCGGTTGCGACGACCTCGGCGGGGTGGCCGAGGTTGGCGAGCGCGAAGGCCACGTCACCGGTGCCGGACGCGAGGTCGAGCACGCGCGAACTCGGTGACAGGTGCGCGGCGCGCACGAGCTCCCGGCGCCACCCTCGGTCGATGCCCAAGCTCGCGAGTGAGTTGAACGTGTCGTAGCGGTCCGCGATCGCCGAGAAGATCGTGCTGACGCGCTCTGCGGTCGGACTGCCGGAGGCCGGGTCGGTCTGTGTCATGGCTGCGGTCACACCTTCGTCGCTTCGTAGGCCGGCGGTGCTGAGCCCTGAGGGTGCTGGTCCGAGACGGCCGGCGGCACCTCTCCCCGCCCGGCCCCCAGAAGGTTAGCGACATTCTCGCGCACGAACAAACCGACGGCGGCGACCACGTGCTTCGCGCCCGCGGCGTGCGGCCAGTTCAGCTCGGTCTTGTCGGCGACGGTGGACTGCGACACGCGGTCGAACTCGTCCTTGAGCACCTTGAGCTCTGCGTCCCGCGTGTCGAGCGGGCCGTCCATGATCGCGTCGACGCACGCCATCGAGACGCGTGCGGCCTCGATGCGCGCCTCGGTGATGGTAGCCGTCGCCGGGTCGATGATGCCCGCGGCAGCCTTCACGCGGTTGACGCCCATCGCCGCGTCGTAGGTCGCTTCGCACATCTCGTCCGAGCTCATGGCGTGGCTCTCGTAGTTCATGATGTGCTTCCAGCTCGGCATGAGCATGCGCTGACGGTGCTCCTCGAGCGTCCTCGCCCGAAGCGTGTAGCCGTGCTCGGCGGGGTTCTCGAACGCGATGGAACCCGGATCGAGGAAGGGCGCCATGGGGCTCGTGAAGCACAGCAGGCGCGGGTCGTTGCCGACGCGCTCGTAGAGGTGCTTCACGTACTCGGTGGTCTCGCGCACCGACGCTGCGGTCTGTGACGGGATGCCGGTCATGAAGTACAGGTCGAAGCGCGAACAGCCGTTCGCGAGTGCGGTGATGATGGTCTCTTCGATCTGCTCCATCGTGTAGTGAGTCTTGCCGAACGCCGCGCGCACTCCGTCGTCGTGGCTCTCGACCGAGATCTCGACCGAGTAGTCGTGCAGGTTGTGATCGAGCAGCTGGTAGAAGTCCTCGTTCGGCGGCCGGAAGAACTCGAAGCCGATCGGGTTCTTCATGTTGATCGTCTTGAGCCCCTCGACGAACCGGCGCGTGTAGTCCGGCCCGGCCTGGAGGAAGTCGTTCAAGACGAACATCGGGCCCGGGATGTACTTCTGGATGTGCGCGATGTCTTTCACGAGCAGATCCGGGTCGCGAAACGCGATCTTGTCGCGCCCGAAGTTCTCGCGGAACGACGTCGCCGAGCCGCCGCACGTGACGCAGTCGTGCGTGCAGCCGCGGCACGTGAGCGACGCGCACACGGGGTACTGCAGCCAGTCCTTGAACGGCACCACCCCGGCCATATCGCGGTAGCGGATCACCGACTTCATGTTGAAGGAGTAGTCGAGCGAGATGGAGTCCATGTCGTTCGGCACCCAGGTGAGCGGGTTGACGACCGGCGTGCCGGTCGCGTCCTTCCACGTCACGTTGGGGATGTCGGCGACGCTCCCTCCGCGCTTGATCGCCCACATCAGGCGCGTGATGGGCTCCTCGGTGGAGTCTCCGCGCACGACATAGTCGACCGCGTCATAGGTGATGAGCTCCTCGTGGAAGTAGCTCGCCGACAGACCGCCGAAGAGGACCGGCTTGTCCGGGTGCACTCTCTTGAGCACGCGAGCCACCTCGACGGAGCCGTGGCAATGCGGCAGCCAGTGCAGGTCGATACCGAACGCGATCGGATCGAGCTTCGCGAGGTAGGCCTCGACGTCGAAGTCGGGCTTGTTGAGCATGAGCACGGCGAGATTGACGATGCGCACGCGCAGGCCGTGACGCTCCATGTACTCGGCCATGGTCGTGAAGCCGAGCGGATACATCTCGAAGATTGGAGTTGACGGAACCATGTCCGAGACGGGCCCGAACATGATCGATCGCTCTCGGAAGTCGTACACGCTCGGTGCGTGCAAGAGAACGATATCGACTCGCGACATATGGTGTGGCCTTTCGGTCGACGCCTTCATCGACCCCCGAACGGCATCGCTACCGTCCCCCGCTCGGCACCTCTGGAGCGTGCCGGGCACGAGCGAGTATACAGCACGCACGCCGTCTCGATTCCGCCGAGCCGGGCACCGGCCCATGCCGGTCGTCCGCAAGCGAAACGTCCGAGCGCGGCTCGCTTACGGGGCGACTCCGCCGTTCACGTGGCAGTTGGAGCAGAAGGTCGGATTGTGACAGCTTTCGAGGCATCCCGCCGCACCAACCTCGTTGACCGCGAGGAAGTGCTGCGAGATCCACGACTTCTTGGGGTTGTACTTGTACTTGACCTCGGTGCCGTGGTGGCACGAGTCGCATCCCGAACCGTCCGCACCGTGGCACTTGGCGCAGGAATCGGGCGCTGCCTTACCGAGCTTGCCGTGCTTCTCCTTGAAGTCCGCCGGGTGCGGCATCGGCACGCCACCGTGGCAGTCGATGCAGAACTTCTTCGCATGGCATGTCGAGCACTCGTTGATCGATGCCACCGACGGCAGCGTCTCGCCGAGTGTCTCCTCGCCGCCGTGGCCACCCTCTTCAGCCTCTTCAGCTTCGGGCGCCTCGCCCTCGGCCCCTTCGGCGGCCGAACCTTCTTCGCTCGGGCCGTTGAGCCATGAGATGCCCGTCTCGGCGACGGTCCGGCTGTCCTCCGCGGCGCCGAGCTTGCCGTGGCCCTCCGGGTAGAAGCCGGGTTTCAGGTGGCTCTCGGGCTTGAGCTGGAAGCCGGGCGTGTGGCACGCCTCGCACGCGCCGGTGGGCGTCTCGGAGCCGGGCTTCGCGTCCTGCGAGTGGCACCGGAAGCAGGCCGTCATCTCCATGAAGTCCTCGTGCGGGTGGTTGCGCTCGCCCGTGGTCGGGTCGGTCAACGTGAGTTCGAAGTCCTCGACGTGCGCGGTGCGGTTGTGGCACAGCGTGCAGGTGACCTCGTTCTCAGCGTGCACCGTGTGGTCGATCTTGAGGCCGGGGGACGGCGTGACCTCACGCATGGCCTCGTCGTGACATTGCGTGCACTGCTCTTCCTTCATCGTGAGCGCGACTTCGCTCTCGCCGTTGAGCGGAAGCTCGAACTTGTTTGTGACCGTCATGTAGAGCTCGCCGAGCGCCTCGGCCTTGTGCAGCAGGAACACCACCGGATTCGCGTTGACCGGCATATGGCAGGCCATGCAGCTGATCTCGGAGTGCGGTGAGTGCTCGTACGCGGTGATCGTGTCGTCCTGGACCTTGTGGCAGCCCTCCGCGCAGAACCAGCGCGTCGAGGTGATGCCGAGCACCGGGATCATGACGGCGATGATGACGATGACGGCGACAAGCGCCCAGATGATGAAGCGCGGGCGGCGCTTGGGATCCTTGAAGCCGTCGAGCGAGATGCGAGCCATCGCGTACCCTTCGGTCGAGCGTCTAGTAGTAGACGCCGACGGTCTTGTGACACTGCAGGCACATGCCGTCCTGCATCCAGCTGTAGCCGTTCACCATGTCGTCAAACTCGGTGCCGTGCGGATTATGACACGTCGAGGTGCACGACAGCCCCTTCTCGGAGTGCACGTCGTAGTAGTCCGACTTGTACGGGTGCTTGTTGGAGCCGACGACCTGCGGGTGGCATGCGGTGCACAGGGCGGGCTGCGTGTTCACGAGCATCGGCGGATAACGTGAGCCGTGCGGCGTGTGGCAGCGAACGCACTGGTTCACATTGTGCGCCGAGCTGTCGTAGTGCTGCTGCTTGTCGCCGTGACACTCGAAGCAGAACGCGTTCGCCGAGCCGCTGAGCAGCCCCGGGTACTGCGACGCATGCGGGTTGTGACAGGAGGCGCAGGTCAGGTTGAGCCCTATGGGATGGTGGCTCGGCTGCAGGAACTGGTTCTCGATGCCTGGATGGCACATGTAGCACAACGCCGGCTGCGGCTTGATCAGCAACGGGGTGTTGTCGGATCCGTGAGGCTCGTGGCAGCCGGTGCAGTTGTCGTTCTTGAACGGCTGATGCTGCACCGACATGCCCGACATGGACGCGACCGACGGGTGGCATCGGAAGCAGAGCTCGCGTTGCCGCGCGACAAGCATCCCCTTGTGGTTCGAGGCATGGGGGTCGTGACAGTCCGTACACCAGCCCTGCTTCGCCGGCGGGTGGGCCTGCATCCGGTTGAGCTCGGTGCCGATCGGATGGCACGTGAAGCAGATCTTGTTCGGGGCCTGGGTCAGCAGGGCGCGGTTGTCCGAGGCGTGAGGGTCGTGGCATTCGGTGCAACGCCCTTCGACGAAGGGCACGTGGGTGTAGTCGTCGTCGAGCAACCCGCCCATGTCCCCGTGGCACATCCAGCACAGCTTCTCCTCCGGCATCACCAGGACCGATGCGGAGTCCTCCGTGCTCTTGGTGGTCTTGGACACGAGTCCACCCTCGCTGCCGGCAGAAGAGCCCGACGATGATCCGCTGATCGCCGCCCACGCGTCATACCACCACTTGAGCGGCGTCCACTGGATGAGCGTGCGGATTCGCGAGACCTGCCGGCTCGCACCCTGGGTGACCGTGACGGTCAGCTGCCCACCATGTCGCGTATGGCACACGGTGCAATCCTTGAGCTGGAACGGCGAGTGCACCGTCTTCTTAGAGAACTCCGGAATCTTCTCGGTGTGGCACTGCAGGCACTCGAGGTTGCGCGCGACGAAGCGAGCTTGCTGCGGCCCGCGGGTGACGATGACGTCCGCGCTCGTCGACGCACAACAGCACAGGAGTAGCAGAAGCAGCAGCAGGGCCAGTAAGGGATACCAGCGCCTGCCGCGCCGATCTTCTTCTACTTCCTCGTCCACTTGGGAGTCGGATTCGATGGCCTCGTCGACCTCATCGGCGACGAGCTCAGGGTCGGACAAGAAGCCTCCTCCGCACCCGAAGCAGGGATGCCGAAATCGGATCTTGCACAGACGGTCCATGTCGGTTCAGTCTACCACGCTGACATGCAGTTCTGAACGAGGCTGAGCGGCCGATGCCCCCTACTGAGCCGCCCGCTTCAGTCTGTCGATGCCCTCGAGAGCGTCGCGCATGTCCGGAACCGCGTCGAGAGCCAGCCGATACCTCGCCTCGGCCCAATCCGGTCTCCCGAGATTCTCATACGCGAAGCCGATCAGGTACTGCAGCCTCGCCTCCGTGGGATGGGCCTGGGCAGCTGGGCGGACGGCCTGGACGAGCGACTTGTACTGCTGCTTGCCCAGGTAATACTCGCCGAGCGCCTCCGCGGCGGCCACATGCGTGCCCTCGATCTCGAGCACATCCCAAAACGCCGTCTCGGCGTCTCCCGGCTGCCCGAGCTCGCGCAGGATCACCCCTCGCTGGTAGAGCGCAGCGGTATCGCGCGGATTGTCCCGCAGGACGGCGTCGTACTCGTTGAGCGCGGACCGCAGACGACCGGACTGCTGGTACGACTGCGCGAGCGCGACGCGCGACGCGGTGTCCCGGGGGTTCTCGGCGAGCCGCTGACGCCACGCTTCGATCGCGTCGAGCTCGCTGATCTGCTCGGCCGGCGGACGCCGGATCACGCCGTGCAGCGCGTAGCCCGCCGCCCCCGACACAAGCATCAACGCGACGAGCACCGTGACCGCAGCCCATCGAGGAAACGTGCGCGGGGCCGGCGCGCCGACAGCAGGCGTGTCGGAGCGGGCGCCGTTGTGGGGACGCTCGTGTGGTTCGCTTGACGCCATGTCACATCCCACGGTTCCGATGTGGCCGACCCGGGCCCCGGGCTACGCCGGGCTCTCAGGGCAGGCTACGGTGCGGTCGTCGCGCTCGATTCGAGCCTGTCGATCGCGGACTTGATGGCCTCGTAGTTCGCGCCGTTGGTCCTGTACCGCTTCAGGAGCGCGAGCGCCTCGGCCTTGTCGCCGACGGACTCGTACAGACTGGACAGATACAGCCACGCGTCCGAGTAGTTCGGATCCATCTCGGCAGCGATCTTCGCCTGCTCGATAGCGTTGGTCAGGTCGCCCTTGCCCTCATACCCGCGAGCGAGTTCTATGCGGATCGCCGGGCCGTACTGCTCGACCTCGACACCCTTGAGGCCCACCTCGACCGCGAAGTCGTAGTACTTCGGATCGAGCACCTGGCCGGCGATGTTGTGGATGCTCGCCAGGAACACGTAGTTGTCGTACTCCCACGGGACGAAGTCGATCGTGTCGATGAGCGAGTTGGTCGCCGCGGCGTACGCCTTCTGGGCCTCGACCAGGTACGGGTTCGGGTCCTGCCCCTGCGACTGAGCCTGCTGGGCGGCGTTGATGTAGCCGATCAGCATGTCTCGATGCGCAACGCCCACCTCGGCCCGGTACATGTCGTTGAACGGGTTGAGCGAGACGGCCTTCTTGGTCGCTTCGACGCGCTCCGGGCCTTGCGCCTTGACCATCGCGACGAGGTACCAGTGGTCCGCCTGCAGGTAGACGATCTGGTAGCCGATCCCGAGCCCCGCGAGCACCATGCCGACCACCGCGACCGCGATGCCCCACGATGGCGCCTCGAACTCGACGACGGAGGCGGTGGGCGACAGGACGATGCCGAGCGCCGCCCAGAGCAGGAACGTGTTGCCGGTGACGGAGAGGCCGAACATCAGCTGCACGAGGTAGCCCGCGCAGGCGGCCCAGAACGCTCCGTACAGGATGCGGCGGTGGTCCTCGGTGCGCTTGAACACGTGAGGCGCGGAGCGCCACGCAGCCCAGCCCATGATGCCGTAGAGCATCGCCGCGCCGACGATGCCGATGCCGGCAGCGAGCTGAAGCGGGTAGTCGTGGACGTTATCGGCGACCGACCTGAAGCCGGCGTCAGCCACATACTCGACCGGCTTGTACCTGGGGAACACGAGGCGGAACGTGTCGGCGCCGAAACCGAAGATCGGGCGGTCCTGGACGGCCGCGATCGCCGCCTGCCAGATCTCCGTACGTGTCTTGCCGCTGCCGCCCTGGAAGTCGACGATCGACTTGAAGCGCGCAGCGAAGTTCATGACCTCGTTCGGGTTCTTCAGGCTCAGACCGATGATGCTGACGGCCAGCGCCGAGATGGCGCCCACCGGGATCCAGTCGATCTTGAAGAACTGCGCCCTGTGGCGAAACGCGATGAAGATGACGAGGGGGATGCTCACGAGTCCACCGATCCAGGCGCCCCGGGTGAACGCGGTGATCCAGCACCACACGTTCAGCGCGAAGCCGAGCCAGTAGACGATGCGCATCGACAGCCGGTCCTCGGAAAGCACGAGACCGAGCGTGATGGGCAGCGAGAACATCAGGAACCCGCCGAGAAGGTCCGGGTTGCCGTACGTCGAGAACGAGCGACGCGCCTCGAACGGCAGGTTGCCCCACTTGACCGGGTCCAGGCCAACGCTTTGCAGCACGCCGTAGCCGGCTACGATCACGCCGCCCCAGAACAGCGCCTGCGCGATGGACTTCACGCGCGAGGGCCGGTCGGCGAACTGCATGACAAGGAAGTAGATGACCGCGTAGTTGATGAAGGACAGCAGACCCTCGAAGCGACGGTACTTGCCGAAGACCGCGGTCGCGGGCGACACGGAGACCACCGCGGAGATCGCGACCCATGCAAGGAACGCGAGGATCAGCCAGTCGACGGGATTGCGGCGGATCTTGCCTCCGCGCATGAGGAGGTCCCAACCCCACGCAGCGAGCGCGGTCAGGCCGAGCACCCGCTGGAAGAACACCTTGAAGATGTCGAACTGGTCGTACGTCATCGGCATCTTGAAGCCGAGCCACGTGAAGTTGCTCATGGCGACGGGGACGAGGAACACCATCGCGAGCAGCGACCACCAAGCGATCTTGCGTGCGAGCGGCATGTTCTCCTCGGCGACGCTCACTCGCGACGGTGCCGAGACGCTCTTACCTTTGCGGTCCTTCGCCATTCAGGTGCTCCTTATCGTGCGCCGCGGCCCGTGAGAACCACTCTGAGGGTCTCCGCGACGATCTGCGCGTCCATGGCCAGGTTCTGATGATACATGTAGATGAGGTCGTACTTCAGCTTGCGTTCGGGCGTGGTCGCGTAGCCGCCGCTGACTTGCGCGAGGCCGGTCACGCCGGGCTTCACGTTGAATCGCTCGCGGTAGCCCGGAATCTCCTCGCAGAACCGCTCGACGAAGACAGGGCGCTCGGGTCGCGGGCCGATGAAGCTCATCTCGCCCTTGATGATGTTGAAGAGCTGCGGCAACTCGTCGATCCGGGTCGTGCGAAGGAAGCGTCCCACGCGCGTCACGCGGGGATCGTCCGCCTCGGCAAGGACGGCGCCGGAGTGCTTCTCGGCGTCTTTCACCATCGTGCGCAGCTTGTGGACCTTGAACGGCTTGAGGTGCTTGCCGCTGCGTTCCTGGGAGTAGGTGATGGGGAATCCGTCGGTGAGGACGATGGCGATGCACGCGAGCAGCAGGACGGGGCTCACCAGCACGAGCAGCACGATCGAGGCGAACAGGTCGAGCGCGCGCTTGGCGGCCGCGTAGTAGCGCGGCACGGTCGAGCGGGTGATCTGCATGAGCGGCACGTCGCCGATGATGGCGTCGACGGTACCGATGAAGATCTCGTAGAGCTCCGGGACGACGTCGACGCGCACCCGCACGTCGTCGGCGAGCACGAGCGACTCGACGAGTTCGCGAAGCGCCACCGGGCTGACCACGATCACGCGGTTGGCGTCGTGCTCGTGCGCGAGGCGGGCGATGTCACCCGCATGGCCGAGTACAGGGTAGCCGCCGCGCTCAGCACCGGAAGCGGCGCCGGGGCTCGAGTTCGGGTCGATCAGCCCCGTCACGCGCCAGCCCCACTTCGCCCGGCGCACGAGCTCGTCGGCGAGTTCGACCGAGACCGGACCCGTGCCTACGATGAGCACGCGCTGCTCGGGCCATCGCACGTTGCCGAAGCGCAGGAAGATGAGCCGCCAGCCCACGAACAGCGTCGTGACCATGAAGAACGCGATGAACGGCGTGGCACGAGGCAGGGCCCGGGTGAGCGGACCGCCCAAGTAGGCCATCGCCAGGGTGAGCACCGTGCCGAGGAACGTGGCCGCCAGTGTGGAGCGGACGAGCGCCCACGTCGTGTCGGCCTTCTCGGGATCGTAGAGGCCGTAGGCCCAGCCGGCGACGAGGTAGGAAACCACGATGAATGGCGAGAGCGCCGTGAACGCGTGCAGGTTGTACTCCGGCAGGCCGCCCAGCCACAGGTAGAGCGCGAGCAGATACCCGCCGTAGACGAGGAGCGCGTCAAGCACGACCGAGAGCGCGATGAAGCGGGTGCGTGACATCTACGCCCTCCCCTGCTTCGCGGCGTGGATCTCTCGCGCCTCGTCGTAGACGGCCGACATCGACTCCACGAAGCGCGGGATCGTGAACTGCGTCAGCGCACGCTCCCTCGCCTGCTGGCCGAGCCGCTGCCGCAGTTCGCCGTCGCGGATGAGGCGCCCGAGCGCCCGGGTCAGTTCGGGCACGTCGCCGACGCCGACCGTGAGCCCGGTGACTCCGTCGAGGTTCGCGTACGGCACGCTCGTCGGCAGGTTCGTCGAGATCGCGGGCGTACCTGCGGCGTGCGCCTCGATCTGCACGAGCCCGAACGCCTCGCTGTTGGCCACGCTCGGCAGGCAGAACACATCGGCCGCGTGGTAGTACGCGTGCAGGTCGGGATCGTCGACCGGCGCGATGAAGGTGACGCGGTCGGCGATCCCGTGCGCGACGGCCAGTTCGCGCAGCTCGGACTCGAGCGGGCCACGGCCGATCATGATGAGGTCGGCGTCGACGCCGGCCATCGCCCGCACGAGCACGTCGGCGCCCTTGTAGTAGACGAGCCTACCGACGAACAGCACGATCGAGCGGCCCTGGTGCTCGGCCCGGATGTCGGCGGCCTTGCGCAGCACCGATGCCGCAGGGCGCGCGATGTCTTCAACATGCAGCCCGTAGTCGACCACGCGGACCTTGTCGGCCCTCGCCGAGAGGAACTCGGAGTTGTCGCGCAGGTTGGGACTCGACGTGGTGATGAGGTCGACACCGTCGAGCACGCGCTCCAGGAACGGCTTGTAGGCCGCGAGCATGCGCTTCTGGCGCACGATGTCGGAGTGGTAGCTGAGCACGGTCGGGACGCCCGGCTTGGCCTGCAGCCAGCACAGCTCGCCCCAGGGATACGGCGCGTGCAGGTTCAGGATGTCGGGGGGTGAATCGCCGCGGCACTCGGCGCGCAACTCCCGCACCATCGACGGCGCGATCGGCGCGCTCGACAGCGCGAAGCGACGAGGCAGCCGGGTGACGCGCACACCGGCGATCTTGTCCTCGACACGTTCGGTGCCCTCGTTGCAGACGATGGCATGCACCGATGCGCCGGCATGCTCGACCAGCCCCTCCGAGAGGTAGCGCACGACGGTCTCGACCCCACCCAAGTGCGGCGGCCAGTAGTACTTGTTGACCATCGTGACCCGCAACGGCTGCTGGGTGTCTGCCATCGCCGAAGCCCTCGTCCCTAGCCTTCGACGAGCGCGCGGCCGGCATCGAGCAAGCCCGCCACGAGGTCGGCCGTGGGTGCCTCGGCGTAGACGCGCACGAGCGGCTCGGTCCCCGACGGGCGCAGCAGCAGCCACGCGTCGTCCGGGAACAGGAACTTCACGCCGTCGACGCGAACGACATCGAGTACGTCGACGCCCGCGATCGTCCCAGGTGCGAGTTCGGGCCCCCGCGCGAGGAAGACGTCGCGCGCCTCGACAGTGAGCTTGAGGTCGACGCGACCGTATTCCATCGGACCCGTGATCGCGAGCATGTCGGCGACGAGCTCGGAGAGGCCCTTACCGCGCTGGCCCATCATCTCGGCGAGCATGAGCGACATGAGCAGGCCGTCGCGCTCGCGCACATGGTCCGGCAGCCCGATCCCGCCGGACTCCTCGCCGCCCACGAGCACGTCGCCGGCGAGCATCTCGTTGTAGATCCACTTGAAGCCGATGGGCGTCGTCGTGACGCCGACGCCCAGATGCCGCGCGAGGCGGTCGACCAACACCGAGGTCGAGAGCGTCTTGACGATGCGGCCGGTCTGGCCCTTGTCCTCGACGAGGTGCTGGGCGACCAGCCCGATGATGCGGTGCGGGGACACGAAGTTGCCGTCGCGGTCGACCGCGCCGATGCGGTCGGCGTCGCCGTCGGTCACGAACGCCGCATCGAACTTCGCGTCGCGCACGAGGTCGCGCGTCGAGTCGATCCACGGCGGGATCGGCTCGGGGTGCAGCCCGCCGAAGCCGGGGTTGCGCTCGCCGTGCACCTCGGTGACGTGAGCGCCGAGCCTTAAGAGCGTCTCGGCGAGATAGGTCTGACCGGCGCCGTAGAGAGGATCGACCACCACGCGCAGGTTCGCGGCACGGATGGCGTCGCCGTCCACGAGCGACGCGAGGTCCTCGAGGTACGGCCCGACGAGGTCGACGACCTCGAACGCACCGCGTGCGGCGGGGGCGTCCGGGAGCAGCTGCGCCTCGACGCGGTCGGTGAACTCGACCGGCGAGGCGCCGCCGTCGGCCATGCGCAGCTTGAAGCCGAGGTACTCGCTCGGGTTGTGGCTCGCGGTGAGCATCACGCCCGCGATGGCGGACTCGTCACGCGCGACCGCCCAGCACAGCGCGGGCGTGGGCAGGTAGCGATCGGAGACCTTCACCGTGAGGCCGTGCGTCGCGAGCACCTCGGCGGCGGCCGCGGCGAAGCTCCCGGCCTCGAACCTGGTGTCGTAGCCGACGAGGACGACACCGCCGGGATTGTCGGCGGCGATCACGCGACCTGCCGCATCGGCGACACGGCGCAGGCTCTCGTAGGTGAAGCCTTCGCCGATCACCGCGCGCCAACCGTCGGTCCCGAAACGAATGTCAGTGGTCATGGTGCGCTCAGGCCTCCAGAGAGTGTGGTGGGACGGGTCAATAGTGCCTGAAAACGGTGGGTGCGGCTACCGCTCAGCCACCCTGAGATCCGTGGCCGCGACCCGCCATCAGCGCACGGTAGACATCGAGGTGACGTTTGACGCTCGATGCCGGGCCCGCCGAGATGTCCGCGTCGACGGAATCCAAGACGATCCGGTCGCGCCCGACCCCCGCAGAGGCGACCGTTTCGACGAGTTCCTGTGAGGTGACGAAGACGGCTGCGCTCGACGACAGTCCCGCCTCGTCGAAACGCCGCATGAGCGCATCGACCGGTCGCCGCCTGCGCGTCTGTTGCCAGTCACCCGGCGTCAGCGTCGTCACCACGGCGACGTCGGGCAGAATGCGCGCCGCCCACCGCGTGAGCAGGTCTGCCTCGAGGCCCGTCGAGTGCACGGCGACCGGCTGGTAGCGGAGCAGGTACTTGCGCAGCCGGGAACGCGACCGGATCACGTTCCAGCGGTCGAGCACGTACGGACCGACCACGACGCCGAGCGATCGTGCGTGCTCGGCGAGCGCGCTATGAGCGTCGCACAACAGCTGAACGCTCGCGCCGAGCTGAACCAGCTCGGCCATCACCGGCAGCCATCGCTCCTCGACACCGTCAGGGTCGTACGCGCTGTTCGTGGTGACGAACACGAACGTCGAGTCCTGCCAGCGCCTCATCGGGGCTTCACTCGCTCGCTCACATCGGCTGACACGAACGTCACTGCGGCCCTCGAATCATGGTGGTGTGGGCATACCTGCATGAGACAGACTATCCTCGAACCGCACCGCGCGACTACTCCGACCCGTTCGCGACCGCCGGAGGACCGACCTGCACGCCCCGCGACAGGAGACCATGTGCCGCAGTTCTCTATCGTGATCCCGGCATACAACGCCGTCACGACCTTGGCCGAGACGGTCGCGTCGGTGAGAGCTCAGACGTCCGCCGACTGGGAGCTTGTCATCGTCGACGACGGCTCCACCGATGCGACACTCGCCCTCGCCGAGTCGCTCGCACAATCCGACCCGCGGATCCGCGTCACGAGCCAACAGAACCGCGGCTCGGGTGGCGCGTACAACACCGCGGTCGCCAACGCGCACGCGGACCTGCTCGTGATGCTCTCGGCTGACGACCTGCTGCTGCCCGACCACCTCGAGTCATTCAGCGAGTTCATCGCGGAGCACCCCGATGCGTCGGTCTTCACCTGCGAAGGCTGGTACGAGGACGAGGCCGGCACTCGCACGCCCACGAACGCTGCCTCGCGCTGGTCGGACCCCACTCGCTGCACCCTCGAAGAGCTGCTTCACGCGTGCTTCTTCGGCGTCGGCGCGACCTTCCGCCGTCCTGTGTTCGACGCGGTCGGCGGATTCCGAGAAGACCTCTACGCCGAGGACTACCTGTTCTGGTTGCTCGCGCTCGCACGCGGGTTCGAGCACCGGCACCTCGGCCGGCCGCTGTCGGTCCACCGGCGGCTCGCGACGCAGAAGTCGTCCGACGCGGTCCGCATGCGCCGGACCGACGTCCGCGTCATCGAAGAGGTGATCGCTTCAGGCCTGCTGTCACCGAGCCAGGTCGATGTCGCGCAAAGCGTCATCGCACAACTCGAGCGCAACATCCGGATCCGCACGATGGCGGCCCGGCTGCTCGGATCGGAGCGGGCCGAAGCGCTTGTCACGCGTGCTCGCCGGTGGCGCTCATCATGAGCGGGCCGGCGTCGGGGGCGCACCTCTCGGTCTGCATCATCAACAACTACGGCCTGGCCGGTCTGGGCGGCGGTGAAGTCCAGTTGCTCTCGCTCGTACGGGGGCTGGCGGCAGCCGGGGTAGAGACGCTCGTCGTCTGCGCCGAGGACTCGGGGCTGCACCGCGAGCTCGAGACGGTGCCGGACGTCCGCGTGCTCCCGGTCTCGTTCTCGGCGACCTCGCTGCCCTCGCTCGCCAAACGCATCGCCGGGCCCGCGGCCGGATCCGACGTGGTCCACGGCACCGGGTACCTCACGAACCTCCTCGCCCGCCGAGTGGGCGCACGCACCGGCGCACGCGTCGTCAACGCCGTCCACGTCATCCCGGGTGCCGCGCAGGCCGCGGGCGAATCGAGCCTCGTGGGTGCGGCGCGGTCGCTGGCGGACCGGTCCACGAGCGGTAAGGTCGACCGGTTCGTCGCGGTCTCCGGGGCCGTCGCGAGCGCGCTGGCCGCCGACGGCATTCCCGCCTCGCGCATCACCGTCGTCCCGAACAGCATCGACCTCGCGCGCCTGGAGGCGTCAGCGGAGGCCGAGCCGTATCAGGCGGGAGCCCGGGGCGAGCGCCTCGTCGGCTACGTCGGCCGGCTCGAGCGCGTCAAAGGATGCGAGTTCTTCCTGCGCGCCGCCGAGACGGTGCTCGACAAGCACCCGTCAGCGCGCTTCATCCTCGCCGGCGAAGGGTCGGATGAGGGGCGCCTGCGCGAGATCGCGACCGCGTCGAAGGCCGCGGCGCGCATCGAGTTCGTCGGCCACGTGCGGCATGTGGGGCCGCTGCTTTGCGCACTCGACGTCGCGGTGGTGCCCTCGCTCTCCGAGTCGTTCGGGCTCACCGCCGTCGAAGCGATGGCGCTTGGGACGCCGGTCGTCGCAAGCCGGGTCGGTGGACTGCCGGAGATCGTCGTCGACGGGGTGAGCGGGCTGCTCGTCGAGCCCGGTGACGCACCGGGAATCGCGCAGGCCATCCTGCGCGTGCTCGATGACGCAGATCTCGCACGGCGCCTGTCCACCCGGGGCTCGGAGAGCGCCGCCGAGCGGTTCACCGTGCAGCACATGGTGGACGGGTACCTCGCCGTCTACCGCGAGGTCGCCTTCGGGACGGCCGGAGACTAGCGGCCGATCGGGCCCTGCTCGGCAACCTTCTGGTACATCGCGATCACCTTCGGTCGCACGACCTCGTCGGAGAGATTCTCGTCAACGAGTCGCGCGCTCACCTCGGCACCGCGGTCGACGAGTTCGTCGTCGGTCAACGCGCGCCTCAGCGCCGCGGTGACGCCCTCGAGGTCCTCTGCGCCCACGAGCAGACCGTTGACGCCGTCCTCGACCCACTCGGCGATCGGCTCGAGGTTCGAGTGCAGCGGGAGCGCGCCGAGCGCGAGCGCCTCCACCAGGTGATTGGGTAGCCCGTCGTTGACCGTGAGTGCGATGGAGACGCGCGACGACCCCACGATGCGCAGCAGCTCGTCGTAGGGCAGACGGGGCAGGACCTCGATGCTCATGCCGCTCGACGCCAGCCTACGCGCCTCCTCGGCCACGACGGGCGACGCCTGACCGATGACGATGCGGAACCCCTCGAGTTCGCTGCGGCACAGCTCGAACGCTCTCATCGCCGTCATCGCGCGCCCGACGGGATCGCCGCCACCGCCACAGTCCCGGCCCTTCAGGAAGATCGTCGTGCGTGCCGAGACGGGCCCTTCCTGTCGCAGCGACTCCAGATGCGCGCTGTCGACGCCGCCGAAGGCAGGCAGCTTGCCGAGCAGTTCGCCCGAGAACCCCAGCTCCTTGGCAAGCCGGATGTCGCGGTCACACTCGGCGATATAGTAGTCGCACTCGGTAAGGAGCGCCCGAGCCTCGGCCTGCTGCGCCGTGGACTGGGCCGCGTAGTAGTCCAGGTCGGTGCCCCAGCTCGAGTACACCCACGGCGCCGAGAACGCGGGCCCCAACGCCTGCCGCGCGTACAACACGGGCAGCGTCAGGTTGCTCCAGTTCACATTGAGCGCGAGCGAGTGGACGACATCGGGCTTGAGCTCGGCGATGAGCTGGGCAATCTCGCGGTTGCGGCGTCGCTGCATCTGTGCCGCGACGAAGGGGATGCGGGCGCCGACGCGCTCCAGCAGATAGCGCGTGCCCGACCGACGGCTGACGGCTTCCTCGTGACCGAGCGGCGCCGAGAACGGCAGGTGCACGGTCCCGTATCTGAGCTCCGGTGCGACCCCCGTCCACAGCGGCGCGCCGTGGCACAGGTGCACGTCCCATCCGGTCGCTGCGAGCTGGTTCGTCCAGCGCGCCGTGTGGATGCTGTCGACCGAAGCGACCAGCAGTATCTTCACTGCAGTTCGAAACCGAACCAGTCGACGACGAGCCTGAGTCCCTGCTCGAGATCGACTTCCGTGACGTGGCCCAGCTCGCGGATCTTGGCCACGTCGACCTCCCATCGCTGGGCGTCCCCGATCCAGCTCTCGCCCGTGTATTCGATGCGGGTCCGGTCCTGCAGCCCCAGAATCCCCAGGAGTTGCTCGGCAAGCGTCGTCACCGAGTGCGAGACGCCGGAGGCGACGTTGTACGCTTCGCCGGCTTCACCAGCCACCGCCAGCGTGAGAAGCCCAGCCACCGTGTCGCTGACGTAGTTGAAGTCACGGACCTGCGTGCCGTTGCCCAGGATCTCGAGACGGTTCGGGTCCCTTTGCAGCTTGCGCAAGAAGTCGATGACCACGAAGCGCGGCATGCGCGGGCCGTAGGTGTTGAACAGCCGGGCGACGATCACAGGCGTGCCGTAGACCTTGGTCCATGTCGTGCCCACAAACTCGGCCGCGACCTTGCTGCCGCCGTAGGGCGAGATGGGGGCGAGTCGCGACTCCTCGGTGATGGGAAACGAGGTCGGCTCTCCGTAGACGGCGGCCGACGACGCGCTCACGACGCGGGCTTCCGACCCCGCCTGGCGCAGCGACTCGAGCACCGCGAACGTCCCGGCGCAGTTCGACTCGAAGTCGTAGCGGGGATCGTCCACCGAGCCGGGGACGCTGGCGTTGGCGGCAAGATGGATCACGTACTCGGGCGAGGCCTCGCGCGCCACGCGTCCGAGCGCATCGTAGTCGCGCACATCGGCCTCGACACACCGGACGTCGGACGCCACGGCCTCGAGGTTCGACCAGACACCGGCCTGCAGGTTGTCGAGCGCGGTCACCTGCGCGCCAGCGCCTGCGAGCGCCTCGACGAGGTGCGATCCGATGAACCCGGCGCCCCCGGTGACAAGCACCGAGCGCCCGTGGAAGTGCGTGGTCAGGTCGAGCGCCATAGTCCGTTAGCCGTCCTTCTCGATATCGCGAATGACGCGGGCGGGGTTGCCCGCAACAAGTGTGTACGGTGCCACATCGCGCGTGACCACGCTACCAGCGCCGATCACGGCGCCCTCACCCACCGTCACGCCCTTGAGGATGATCGCATTGAAGCCTATCCACGCCTTGGATTCGATCCGGACCGGCTGCATCGGCACCCGTGACCAGTCCTTGTTCCTGGCGAAGTCCTCAGGGGTCGCTGCGTAGTCGGCCGCGCACCGCGCGACGTCGTTCTGGCGCCCCTCCCACTCGAGCGAGTGCGAGTCGTTGTCCATCACCGTGATGCCCCACGCCATCATCACGTCGTCGCCGACCTCGATACCTGTCGCAGCGATGAGGCTGCTCGCACCGATCTGCGTGCGCTCGCCGATACGGATGTGCGCACCGGGCCGTTGCACCACAAGCGTCCCGAAGATCTGCGAGTCGTCACCGATCTCGATGCACACACCCGGGCTTGTCGGTCGGTACTTCACGTCGACCGCAGAGGCCGACCCGAGGATGACCCTGTCGCCGAGCCTCACGTAGTCTCGGCACTCGGACCACGACAACCCCGACCCCTGGGACGCCTGAGCCTTCAGCCACCGAACGAGACGGCCCACGACTGCGCTCACTGCACCTCCCCTTTCCATAGGATGCCGCGTCCGTCCCAAGCAGCCAGGTTCGCGAGCTGGCCACGGTAGAGCACGTCCGAGTCGTTCATCCGGTCCCACGACCGAGGCGGGAAGTACCGCTCGATCAAGGACGTATCGATCGGGTAGATCGTCTGCTTGCCGAGCAGGAACGCCAGGCTGATGCCGCAGTACGAGAGCATCGAGATGACCTCGCACGACGACAGCAACTCGGCCCACAACTCCATCGGGTAGCGCCCGAGCTCGGCGGGGATCGCGTGTACAGCATAGTCGGTCGCCAGCCGCTCGGTCAGCCGGTCGGCGATGGGTGCGACGGCGAGCGGGTGCGGCTTGAGCAGGACCGTCGCGCCGGCCGGTGCATGCCGGCGCACCACCGCCTCGTACATCGCCAGCTCGTCATCGACGCCGGTCATGTCCGCGTCCGCGTAGTTCTCGAGCAGCAGCAGGTATCGGGGCGCCCGGGTCGTCTCGCGGGTGGCGCGAGCGTACGCGGCCAGTTCCGGCACCGCGCCGGTGCACTGGGCGAGGATATCGAGCATGAGCTGTTTGGGAACCACCGAGAACGGCGTGCCGGCGAGCGCCCGTCCTGTCTGGTCCATCGGCAACACGAGTACCGCCGCGTCGGGAGCGAACGCCGTCGCCTTGCCGAGAAGCCCATCCCGCACGCGCCGAGCGAGCGAGCGCGGCGTCGTCCGCGACCGATGCTGCGATCCCCCTCTGGCCGCCCGACGCGCATCGTCGATGGTTCCGCCTTCGGCAAGCGCCATGAAGTACCTCGTGTCGTACACGGACCCGAGCGCATCTCCGTAGACGATGCGCTTGGCGTTCGGGTAGGCGTTCATCGCGAGTTCCGGTAGCGGCTTGACCATGTCGTGGGCGAAATGGATCTCGTCGAACTCGGTGCCGTACGTCTCGGTGAAGCGTCGAATCGTGCGCCGGAGCGAAGCGCCGCGTCGAAGTGAGGGGCTCAACCGGGCGAGATCCTCTCCGGCGAGCAGCACCGGCGGGTCCCACCCCTGACTGCCGATGAGCCGCTCGACCACGGCAGCGTTCGCCGCCGCGGTCGCAGCGGATACGGGCGGGTGGAGCAGGACCACGACACGGGTCGGATCACCCGCGCCCGACTCGATCCCGTAGCTGCGAACGGACGCGATCGCTGCGAGCGCGTTGCCCGAGCCGTACACCGAGACGAGGCAGGACCGTCCGGCCACCTACGCCTCGCCCTGCGCAAGGACAGCGCGCGCGACGACGAGGTCGAGCGGCGTGTCGATCTCAAACGAGCGCTCCTCCGGCATCACGTAGGCGAGCGTCTCCGGCCCGACGAACGACTCGGCCTCGCGCAGGTGGGCCACGCGCGCGACGTACACCGCGCCGTTGAGCTCGTAGACGGGCGGCAGCTCCTGACGCCGGCCGATGAGACCCTCCGAAGCGACCATGGGCCGCATCGTGAGGTCGCCGTTGAGCGCGTAGGTCCAGTACGGGCTCGTGCGCGCAGGCGCCACCGACACCACCGAAGGCGCACCCGACTGTGCGCACAACCGAACCGCCGCGTCGATGTCCTCGGCGGTCCGGAACGGCGACGTGGGCTGAAGCAGCACCACGAAGTCCCAGGCGCCCTCGACCGCGTCGAGCGCGTGCAGCACCGGTGCGACCCCGGGCGTGTCGTCGGCGGCGAGCGCCGCGGGGCGCACGAACGGCGCTTCCGCACCAAAGGCGACGGCAGCGTCGATGATCTCGCGGTCGTCGGAGGACACGATGACGCGGTCGAGCGTCTCGGAGGCCACGGCGGCCTCGACGGTCCACGCGATCATCGGCTTGCCGCCCAGCGGGAGCACGTTCTTGCGCGGCACGCCTTTCGAGCCGCCACGTGCGGCGATGACTGTGAGAACCGTCGCTGAGCCGATCATGAGTCTCCTCGGCGTACGCTGGTCGGACGGGCTACTCGACGACGTGCCGGAGCACCCACTCCCCGCCGTCCTTCCTCCACAGATGCGGGGAGCGCGCCTTGTCGCACAGGTCGAAGAACTCCTCGGTGGTCATGCCGAGATGCGCCATGATCTCGTCGAGATAGCGATCGGGCACCTCGCCGTCAAAGCGCCGCACGAGCGCGACAGCCTCCTCGCGCGTGAGGTGGTTGTTGCGGACCTCCTGGCTCGCGTCGTAGCTCGCGCGGCCGAGGCCGAACTTCATGTACGTGGTGTAGTAGTGCAGGTCGTCGATCTTGTCGTCGATCGAGTTGTACTTGGAGTAGGTGCCCTGCGTGCGGAAGGGACGCGCCTTGAAGCCGGTGTGCTCGACCGCGTAGTAGTAGGACTCCTGCGGCGTCCACTTCAGGTAGTAGCCCAGGTAGTGGACCTCGATGTTGGCGCGCTCGATCTCGTCAGCGGCGGCCGGGAGGTAGATCATCAGGTCGGCCATGTCCACGTCGTAGCGCTCGCGCAGCTCGCGGATCGAGACGCCGCCAAGGAACACCTCGTCGATGTGGTTCATCGTGAAGTAGCTCTTGTCGCGCAGCGAGGTCGAGTTGTCGGCAAGCGGGTTGCCGTACTCGGCCTCGTTCTCGCCGTAGAAGATGAGCTCGATGCCCCACTTCGCGGCGATCTTGGGGCCGAGGTTCTTCTGGCCGAGGATGAACGTCTGGAACGGGTGCAGCAGGTTCTGGATCGACAGCCGCGTGAGCAGCTTCTGGACCCGGCCGTTGGGCTTGAACGAGATGTTGTCGAAGCCGCCGACCTCGACCCAGTTCTTGAAGTTGTCGTACCCGTAGTCCGTGTAGAGGATGGGCGGCCACGTGACGGTGAGCGGGTGCATCCCGTACTTGTACTTCAGGATGTGGGCCTGATACGCCGAGTCCTTGCCGCCCGAGCCCGGCACGAGGCAGTCGTACGAACCGTCGTTCTTGCGATGCTTGTCGCACAGCTCCCACAGCTGCCGTTCGCGCTCTTCCCAGTCGATCTTCTCCTTCTGCTCGGCGGTACGACAGGCGTCGCAGACACCCTCTTCGTCGATGTGCATCGTCGGGGTGATGCGCGCCTTCGTGTGCTTGAACTCCGGATACGACGACGGGCGCTGGTTGCTCATCACGCACCGCGTGCAGAAGACGACGTCCTTGGGCAGACCGTAATACGCCTCTAGCTCCTCGGCCACGCTGTGGTCCCTTCCGCCTAGCCGCGAACGGTCGCGGCGAATCGCTCGTACATGTGCATACCCTGTGCCCCGCTGCGTTCCGGATGGAACTGGCAGGCGAAGACGTTGTCCGCCTTGGCCGCCGAGCAGAACTCGACGTCACCGTATCGCGTGAGCGCGGCGATGTTTCGCTCGTCAGAGGGCCGGACGTAGTACGAGTGCACGAAGTACTGGTGCACGCCGTCGGGCGTCTCGGACAACAAGGTACCATCCCACGCGCCCTCGCCGGCCCGCCACACGCGATTCCAGCCGACGTGCGGGACCTTGAGCACACGGTCGCCCTCGCGCGGGTGGTCGAACGGGACGACGTCACCCGGGATCAGACCGAGGCCCTGGTGCGTACCGAACTCGCTGCTGCTCTCCATGAGAAGCTGCAGCCCGAGGCAGATCCCGAGCACCGGCGTGCCGGCGGCCGCGGCCGTACGGATCGCGTCGCTCATGCCGAGCTCGTCGAGCGCGCGCATCGCATCCCCGAACGCGCCGACGCCCGGCAGTATCACGGCATCCGCCGAGACGACCGCGTCGGCGTCGGGCGTGATGATCGCGCGCAGGCCGACGTGCTCGCACGCACGACTGACGCTGAACAGGTTGCCCATGCCGTAGTCGACGATCGCGACCCGAGGTGACTCAGACACCGGCCACCTCCACAGCAGGGCGGCATTCGATGCCGTGCTCGAGCAGGTGGTGCTTGACCTGGGCGATCGAGGCCGGGCGGACCCGGCTCGATGCGCGGCCGCTCGCGAGGAACGTGGTGTTGCCCTCCGCGCTGAAGTCCGCGTCCGCACTCACCTGATCGAGCGCGCCATAGTGCAGTATCGACGCGAGCGCCACCGCCTGTACCCGGCCGACGCGGACGACGTCGACGACGTCCTCGGGGCCGCCCGCGCCGCCCGACGCGATCACGGGCACCTCGACCGACTCGGCGATGCGGCGCACCAGCTCGAGGTCGAACCCGTCGCCCGTGCCCTCCCGGTCGATCGACGTCACCATGAGCTCGCCCGCGCCGAGTTCCACCGCGCGCACCGCCCACTCGAACGCGTCGACGCCGGTATGCTCGCGGCCGTTGTCCGTGAACGCCTCGTAGCGCCCGTCGGGCATGCGGGTCGCCTCGATCGAGACGACGATGGTGGACGAACCGAACCTCCGGGCCGCCTCGGTGATGAACTCGGGCCTGTTGATCGCGGCGGTGTTGAGCGAGACCTTGTCGGCGCCGGCGCGCAGCACCATGCGGATGTCGTCGACGGTGCGCAGACCGCCGCCCACGCACAGCGGGATGAAGATCTCGCTGCTCGTGCGCTCGACGATGTCGTGCAGCGAGTTGCGCTCGTAGAGGCTTGCCACGGCGTCCACGTAGATGAGCTCATCGGCGCCGGTCTCGGCGTAGTAGCGGGCGAAGCTCTCGGGCTTGCCGAGGACCCGAAGGCCCTCGAGGTGGATGCCCTTCACCAGGTTGGGACCCTTGATGTCGAGCCGGGGGATGACGCGGATGTTCAATCGAGAGCCTTTCGCAGGTCGGGCACGGAACGCTAGCAGCGCTCGTCGGACGGTGCGTCGTAGAAGCGCTTCCGCGTCGTCAGATGCGGGATTCCGAGAAGGGCCTCCACGATCCGCTCGGCGGCCCGCCCGTCCCCGTACGGATTCGCGTCGTCCGCGCAGAGCCGCTCACGTTGTGCCAGTGCGAGCGAGATAGCAGAGGTGATTATAGCCCGCTCCGGCGCGGCATGTACGACCGACGCCGCCCGGATCCTGCCGGCCTGGCGGTCGCCGATGTCGACCGTGGGCTTGCCGAACGAGGGCGCCTCGATGATGCCGCTCGAGGAGTTCCCCACGACGATGTCGCACGCGGCCATCGCCGAGAGATATCGCACCCGGCCAAGCGACGCGAACGCCGTGGCGCGCGACGCGTTCGCGGCCACCCAGGCCTCGATCCGCTCGGCGATCGTCCGGTTGCCGGCGTCGGCATTGGGCATCGTGATCAGCACGCGAAGCGAGGGCAGCTCGTCGAACGCGGCAAGCACCTCGTCGAGCTCGGCCACACCGTCGTCGCCGTCGAGTGTCACCGGGTGGAACGTCACGAGCGCGGTCGGCGTGTCGAACGCGAAGCCGAGGTCGGCTGCGAGCATCTCGGGAGGCACGAGCTCCGTGTGCAGCGCGTTGTCGACGCCGAGCGCGCCAACGACGAACACGCGCGAGGGTTCCTCTCCCATCCGGATCACGCGGTCCGCGTACTCCTGTGTGGAGACGAGGTGCACCGTGCTGAGCTTGGTGATCGCGTGGCGCATCGAGTCGTCGATGGCGCCTTCGGTGATCTCGCCGCCGTGCAGGTGCGCCACGGGAATGCGCATGAGCGCGGCTGCCGTCGCCGCCGCGAGCGCCTCGTACCGATCGCCGAGAATCACGACCCGGTCGGGCCTCTCGGCGTCGAGCGCTTCGGCGATGCCACAGACGGCCTCGCCCGTCGCACGCGCGACCCCGAGCCGCGAGTCATCCTCGAGCGGCAGCGCGACGCGCGCGGCGATGCGGTAGCCGTCGGCCTCGATCTCGCGGACGGTCATCCCGAACCGCTCGCAGAGGTGCGCGCCTGTCACGAGGACGGCGACGCTGAACTCCGGCGAACGCTCGAGCGCCGCGAGCAGGGGCTGCAAAAGCCCGTACTCGGCACGCGTGCCGGTGACGACGAGCACACTGCGCGTCACAGCTCGACCTCCTCGTCCGCGTCGAAGTCGCGTGGCGCCGTCGCGCCCACGACCTCGTCCCAGCGCATCGGCGAGAGCCCCGTGCCCGGCCGCCGCGTCGTGAGGTTCGACGCCGAGAACACCTCACCCGCAGCGATCGGGCGGCTCGCCACGATGCTCTTGCGTACGATGTCGCGGTTCGCGGACTCCGCCTCGGTCGGCGCCTTCACGCCGTCCCCGAGCGCGGCCTCGGTGGTCCGGATGGCGGTCACGAGTTCGGCGAACCCGCTCGGCTCGAGGCTGGCCGCATGGTCCGGGCCCGGCAGGTTCCGGTCGAGCGTGAGATGCTTCTCCACCACCGTGGCGCCCAGCGCGACCGCCGCGACGGCGACCTCGATGCCCGGCGTGTGGTCCGAGTAGCCGACCGCCACCCCAAACGCCTCTCGCATCGCGACCATCGCGAGCAGGTTCGCGTCCGCCGGTGCGGCGGGGTAGTCGGTCGTGCACTGCAGCACGGTGACATCGCCGAGGCGCACGCCTCCCTGCGCCAGCACCTCAAGCGCCGCGCCGACCTCTTCCAGCGTCGCCATGCCGGTCGATAGGATGACGCGCCCCGCTCCGCCTGTGGCCGCCTCGGCGACCGCGCGCAGATACGGTAGGTTGGTGATCTCGCCGCTCGGGACCTTGAGCGTCGTCATGCCGAGCCGGGCGAGCATCTCAAGCGCTTCGACGTCGAACGCCGAGGAGAGCACCTCTATTCCGGCGTCTCGGCCGACCTCGAGAACCGCGCGATGCTCGGCCTCGCCGAACTCCAACGCACGCAGCATCTCGAGTTGCGACTGGTCGGCGCCGGTCTCGCGCTCCTGGTAGGCGGCCTTGCGCGCGCGCGGCGACGCGAGTGCATCCGCGCGAAACGCCTGGAACTTGACCGCATCGGCACCGGCCCGCTTGGCCGCGCGCACGAGCTCGATCGCTCGATCGACGGACCCGTTGTGGTTCACGCCCGCCTCGGCGATGACGAACACCCGCTGCGGCCGGTTCATCACTCGCCCGCCAGCCTCATGCGCATCTCGGCGAGCTCGTCGAACTGGCCCATGTCCAGCCAGGACTTCTCGGAGACCGGGTAGACGCCGATGGCGATGTCACGCCGGACGTACTCGTCGATGAGGTCGGTCACGTGGAAGACACGGTCCCCCGGGATGTCGGCGAGCGCCTCGGGCTCGACGACGTACATGCCGGTCGATACGAGGTAGTCGTAGCTCGGCTTCTCGGAGATGTTGACGAGGCGCCCGCCGGTGGTGGTCTCGCACACGCCGTAGGGAATCGTCACGTTCTTGAGCGAGCCGACCACGGTGAGCCGGTTGCCATTCTCGCGGTGGAAGCGCAGCACGTCAGCGTAGTCGGCGTCGATGAGGATGTCGCAGTTGGTCACGAAGAACGTCGAGGTGAGCTCGCCCTTCAGCATCGAGAGGCTGCCGGCGGTGCCCATCGGCTCGGGCTCGTCGACGAAGTGGACCTCGTAGTCGCGGTCCACGTCGTTGAAGTACGCCTTGATGAGGTTCGCCTTGTAGTTGACGGTCAGGTAGATGTCGCCGCACCCGTGCGCCACGAAGCGCTCGATGATGAGCTCGACGATGGGCACCTCACCGATCGGCAGCAGCGGCTTCGGCAGCACCTTCGTGTACGGCGCCAGCCTGCTGCCCTGGCCTCCCGCCATCACCACGAGCGGGACGCCGAGCGGTTCGCGCTGTTCCACGCCGGCCCCGAACACGTCGACCCACCACACCGCCGAGAGGATCCGGCCGTCGCCGTCGACGACGGGGATGCAGTCGATGCCGTGCTGCGTCAGCAGCTCGCGGGCGTCCTCGCGCTCGAACCCCCCGGACAGCACGACGGGATTCGGGTTCATGGCCTCAGAGATCGGGCGGTCGAGGTCGTTGCCCGAGAGGATCCAGCGCCGGACGTCGCCATCGGTCACAACGCCGAGCAGGCGTCTGTCGTCGCCGGCCACGAAGACCACCTTGCGGCCGAACTCGTCCAGACGCCTGAGCGCCTGCGTGATCGGCGTATCGGGCGCGACAAGCGCCTTGTCCCAGCCCGGTGTCGCGGAATCGGTCGGATCGTACACTGGCACGCCCCTACTCAGTCGTGGCCGCCGTGCTGCGGCGAAACGCGTCACACACCGTATCGGTCCCAGCGGTACCGGGCGCGATTGTTCTCGTCCTTGAACCATTCCACGGTCGCGGCGAGCCCGTCATCGAGCGACACCGTCGGCCGCCACTCCGTGAGCGATCGGATGAGGTCGTTGGAAGCGAGCAGCCGCTCGACTTCGCTCCCTTCCGGCCGAAGCCGCACGTCGTCGGTGACGATCGAGGCCTGCACGCCGGTCGCTTCGATGAGCTTGCGCGCGAGGTCGCCGACGGAGATCTCGGCGCCGGTCCCGATGTTCACCTCGCGGCCGATCGCAGCGTCGCACTCGCCGAGCGCGATGAACCCCGCGCACGTATCGGCGACGAAGTTGAGGTCCCGCGTGGGATGCAGCGACCCGAGCTTGAGCTCGGTCGCGCCGCCCAGCAACTGGGTGACGATGGTGGGGATGACCGCGCGCGCGGACTGCCGGGGGCCGTACGTGTTGAACGGCCGCGCCGTCACCACCGGCAGTTCGAAGCTGCGGTAGAACGACTCGGCGATCTTGTCGGCGCCGATCTTCGAGGCCGAGTACGGGGACTGGCCCTGCAGCGGGTGCGACTCGTCGATGGGGACGTAGCGGGCGGTGCCGTACACCTCGGACGTGGAGGTGACGACGACGCGCTCCAGCTCGAGATCGCGCGCCGCCTGGAGCACGTTGAGCGTCCCCCGCACGTTCGTGTCGATGTAGGAGTCCGGCGAGTGGTACGAGAATGGGATGCCGATGAGGGCTGCGAGATGGAAGACGGCGTCCTGGTCGGCGAGTGCGCGACGAACGCCGTTCGGGTCGCGGATGTCACCCATGAAGAAGTCGATCTCGGCGGAGACGCTCTCGGGCACGGTGTCGAGCCACCCGCGCGAGTCGAAGGAGTTGTAGTAGCAGAACGCCCTGACCCGGGCTCCGTGCGCGACGAGAGCCTCAGTGAGATGGCTGCCGATGAATCCGTCCGCGCCGGTTACGACGACCCGCTTGCCTTGCAGTTGCATGCGTCCTCCACGAGAGCGCCGATCGAGAGCATTGCGTCGCTGTCAGTCTACTTGAACGCGGCGGCCTGATGGGGCGATCAGGGCGAGGCGTGGGGTCGCGGCCGTGAGAGGACGCGCCGCTCGACGCTGTACCACAGCCAACCGAGCCCGCAGCAGATCGCAAGGCTCGCGGGGATCCAGCGCACGTCGCCGGCCGAGACGACCGCGATCGCGCTGCTGAACCAGACCGCCTGCACCAGAAAGACGTGGTAGCTGGCCTTGCCGAGCTCCGCGATGGCGTGCAGTGGCGGCGCCGTGGTCGCCGCCGGCAGCCACGTCAGCCCCGCCGAGACGAGCAGGAGCGGATAGCCGAAGGCCACGACGTCGTACGCATACTCCACGCCGACGAAGACGACCTGGTTGTGTGCGCCGGCGATCGCAAGGTAACCGATGCTGAGCAGCGCGTACGCGAAGATGAACCGATTGCGCGTCAGCGTCAGTTCAGGGCCGTCGGCCAGCCACATGCCCAAGGCGAACAGCGCGAGAAACCTGAGCGGTATCACCTGGTAGTAGAAGTAGTCGGCGGTCGTCACGGCGAACTGAGCGGCGGCGATCTCGAACAACAGGTTCGAGGCCAGCGACAGCAGAACCGTCAGCACCGGAGCGCGCCGGTAGGCCGCGTAGAGGCAGGGCGCAAGGAGCACGAAGCCCAGACTCACCGTGATGAAGAACTGTCCGACGAGGGGGATCGGCATGGACAGCAACCACGATCGCGAGCCGAACTGCAGCGGGATGTCGCGCAGGAGCGCGATACCGCTGGACACGACGACCGCAACGCCCAGCGGAATCAACAGCCGCGTCAGCCGCCGCCCCACGTACCCGGACCGGTAGATCCGGCTCAGGCTGGATTCGGAGTGCGACCGGTCGAACGACCGCTTCGCGTTGTACGCCATGAGCAGGAAGAAGACCGGAACGGCAGCCTCGATGTGCAGGCGGGCGCCGACCGCCCGAAGCTGCGCCACGCTCAGGCTGTGGATCAGCACCACCGCGACGATGGCGATGCCCTTCAGGAGGTCCACCTGGAGCATCCTGCCGGGCGACACCTGGCTCACTCCGCCAGCAGCTGGCTCGCGAACAGCTTCTGGTAGGCGCCCTGCTGCTGCATGAGCTCCTCGTGCGTTCCACGTTCCGTGACGCGTCCGTCCTCGATGACGAGCAGCTGGTCGGCTTGGATGACGGTTGCAAGCCGGTGTGCGATGACGATGATGGTCTTCTTGCCATGCAGTGCCGCGAGCGCCTTCTGGATGTAGGCTTCCGACTCGGAGTCGAGCGCGCTTGTCGGCTCGTCGAGAATGAGCACCGAGCAGTCCTCGAGCAGCACGCGCGCAAGTGCGATGCGCTGCCGCTCCCCTCCCGAGAAGCGAACGCCCCGGTCCCCGATTCGCGTCTCGAGCCCATTGGGGAGGTCGTAGACGAACGTCGCGTACGCTTGCGTCAGCGCCTCACGGATGACGTCGTCGGTCGGCTCGAAACCAAGCCCGTAGATGAGGTTCTCTCGGACGGTGTCGTTGAACAGCATCGCGCTCTGCGTGAGGTATCCGATGCCCCGGCGCAACGTGCCCACGTCGTACTGCTCGATGTCGACGCCGTCGAACGAGATCGACCCCGCGGTGACTTCGCGCAAGCGCGGCAGGAGCTCGACGAGCGTGGACTTGCCCGAGCCCGACCGGCCGACGAGCGCGGTGAACGAGCCGGCCGGAATGTTCAGGGAGACGCCGTCGAGCACCGGACGCGACTTCGGCGCCGTCGGATCCTCGGCCACTTCGGCGTCGGCATAGCTGAACTCCACGTCACGCAGCTCGATCGCGTGCTGGAGCCCTTCGAACCGCACCGGCCCCCGCCGGATCGTGTTCGACGCGAGCGCCTCCTCCGTCATCTCCTGGACGAGCAGCAGGCCCGCCATGTTCGTCGAGATCAGCTGACGCCCGCCGTTGAACTCCTTGATCTTGGCGTTGAGCCGGCTGAGGATGAACAGCAGCAGCCCGAGTTCCGCGAGCGACATCCCCAGGAAGCTGATTCCGATATAGAGCGTCACGAACACCGAGAGCATCAGGATGGGATCGGCGGTGACCTCGACGTTGGCGCCAAGCCGCGCCTGCTTCACGCTCAGTTCGCGCATGACCTCTGAGAATCCCCGGATGCGCTGCGACTCAGCGGCCTTCTGATCGCGCAGCTTCACGAGCCGCATCATGGCGAACCGCTCGACGATCTTGCCGGTCATCTCCTGGCTGATCTCCGCGGACTCGACGCCGAAGTCCCGTATCCGGGCGAGACTGGCCTTGACCAACGTCGAGACCAGCAGAGCGAAGAGCATCGTCGTGAGCGTCAATGGGGCCGACAGCACGAAGAGGATCATCACGTACAGCAGCATCAGCAGGCCGATGGAGAGCTGCTTGATGACCGCGAGCACCGCTTGGCCGGCGGCGAGCGTCTGCGTGACCGCCACGCCCACGAGCCTCCCGACGGGATGCCGCGTGAAGAACTCCGGGTCGGCGTCGAGCACGGCGTCCAGCGTCTGCATTCGCATCCGCACGCCGATCCGCCCCGCGACGACCGCCGAGTACCACGCGTTGAAGTAGAAGACGACCTGCCGCAGCAGGATCGGGATGAAGGCCAGCAGGAGCAGTACCGGAAGCGTGAGCGGCAGGTTGAACGCCTCCATGAACGCCGAGATCGCGCTCCAGATCGGCCCCGAGTTCTCGAGTACCGCCGCCTGACCCCCCTCGGCGAACTGGAGGATCGGCAGGAGCAGCGAAAGCCCCACGCCCTCGAAGATCGCGAACACCACGGCGAACAGGACCAGTCCGGCAATCTCGACGAACTTGACCTCGACGATGCCGAGCATGCGCCGGATCGCGCTGATGCGCAGGTAGTCGCTCAGCCACGTGAGCGTCCGTGAGATCGGTGACGACACGCTACTCCCCCTCGCGGTGGTAGTCGTCCTCGAGCCGTACGATATCGTCCTCACCCAGATAGTCGCCCACCTGCACTTCGATGACTTTCAGCATCTCGGTGCCATGGTTCTCGATGCGGTGCGACGCACCGAGCGGGATGTAGGCGCTGCGGTTGACGGGCACCTGGAGCAGGCTGCCGTCGCACGTCACGATCGCCGTACCCTCGACGACGATCCAGTGCTCGCTTCGGTGCGCGTGGCGCTGCAGGCTCGGGCGCCCACCCGGCTTGATCTCGAGCAGCTTGATCTGGTAGCCGGGGCCCTTGAGCAGGCTCGTCCACGACCCCCACGGCCGCAGGCTCACCTTGGGCTGGGTGATCTCGGGCGCGCCGAGCAGCTTGAGCGCGTCCACCACCTGCCTGACATCCTGCGCGCGCTCCTTGGGCACCACGAGCGTGGCGTCGGTGGTGTCGACCACGATGAGGTCGTCGATGCCGAGCGTGGCCACGAGCCGGTCGGTCGAGTACACGATCGAGCCGCTCGAATCGATGTCGACGCCGCGGCCCAGGCGCACGTTGCCCGCATCGTCCGGAGTCGCGATGTCGCCCAGGGCGAGCAACGACCCGACATCGCTCCACTTCAGCGGCGCAGGAATGACCGCGACGCGCTCGGAACGCTCCATGATCGCCTTGTCGATCGAGATCGGCTCGATGGTCGCGAACCGCTCGCGCGCCTCGTCGCCGTGACGCTCGGCCTCAGGCTGCGCGGCGATCCAGCGCGCGACCTCGGCGACGTGCGCGACCTCGCCGCCGGCGGCGTCGAGCTCCTCCAGCACGCGCGCCGCCTTCATCACGAAGATGCCCGCGTTCCAGAAGTAGCGCCCGCTCGCCACGAACTCCTCGGCGCGCGGCGCGTCGGGCTTCTCGACGAACTCGGCGGCGACGTGCGGCGTCACCGAGCCGACCACGTAGCCGGCAAGCGGCTCGCCGGCGCGGATGTAGCCGTAACCGGTCTCGGCGCGCGTGGGCGTGATGCCGATCGTCACGAGGTAGCCGTCGGCCGCGACCGCCGCGGCGGTGTTGATGCAGTCGGCCCAGGTCTCGCCGTCCTCGAGCAGGTGGTCGCTCGGCAGGACGACCATGATCGCGTCCGGATCCTCAGCCGAGAATATCGCCGCTGCGAGCGCGATGGCCGGTGCGGTGTTCTTGGGTAGCGGCTCTTGGATGTAGCGGACCGCGTGCAGTTCCGGGTCGTCCTGCGCCGTGAGGTGGTTGCGCAGCTCGTCGAAGAGTCGCTCGTTCGTGGCGATCGAGACCGACGCACCCCCCTCGGCGAAGGGCAGGATCCGGTGAACGGCGGCCGCGATGAGCGACTCGGTGCCGAACATCGACAGCAGCTGCTTGGGATTGAGTTCGCGCGACAGCGGCCAGAAGCGCTGCCCGCTCCCGCCGGCCAGAATCGTCGCTCGCAGTCTCGGTGTGGTCACGTTCGCCCTACCCTTTCGCGTGAGCCGTACCCGGAATCGCCGTCATCCCAGCCGAGCGAGGTCGGCGTCGACCATCATCCTGACAAGCTCCTCGAACCCGACCCTCGGCTCCCACCCAAGCCGCGTCCGAGCCTTGGTCGCGTCGCCGTAGAACACGTGCACGTCGACGGGGCGGAAGAACTCGGGATCGACGACGACGTACTCCTCATAGTCGAGCCCGAGATGCCCGAACGCCGCCGAGCAGAACTCGCGCACCGTGTGCACGTCGCCCGACGCGACGACGTAGTCGTCCGGCGACTCCTGCTGGAGCATGAGCCACATAGCCTCGACGTAGTCGCCCGCGAAGCCCCAGTCGCGCTTCGCCTCGAGATTGCCGAGCCGAAGCTCGCTCGCGAGCCCCAGCTTGCAGCGCACAGCACCGTCGGTGATCTTGCGCGTCACGAACTGCACGCCCCGAAGCGGCGACTCGTGGTTGAACATGATGCCGTTGCTGGCGTGCATCGCATACGAGTCGCGGTAGCTTCCCACGATGTGGAATGCGTACGTCTTGGATGCGGCGTACGGCGAGCGCGGCTGCAAGGGCGTCGTCTCGCGCTGCGGCATCTCCGACGCGTTGCCGAACATCTCGGCGGAGGCCGCTTGGAAGAAGCGGGCCTCGGGTGCGAGCCTGCGCAACGCCTCAAGCAGCCGCAGCACGCCGACGGCGTTGATCTCGGTGGTGGCAAGTGCTCCCGCCCACGAGTCGCCGACCGACGACTGCGCCGCGAAGTTGTAGACCTCATCCGGGCGCGACGCCTCGACCGCGGCGAGCAGCGACTCCATGTCGGCCAGGTCCGCATCGATCGAGTGGACGCGACCGGGATTGGCGGCGACCGTCCCGGCGAAGTCGTTGGGGAACGGGCCCGGCACGCCGAACACCTCGTACCCCTTACCGAGCAGCAACTCGGTCAAGTACGTCCCGTCCTGGCCGGCGACGCCAGTGATGAGGGCGCGTCTGGACACGAGCGGCTGCCTGCCCCTAGCGGGACAGACGCTCCATGTCGGCGTCGACCATCATCTCCACGAGACCCCGGAAGCTGACCTGCGGCTCCCAGCCGAGTTCGGCCTTCGCCTTCGCGGGATCGCCGAGCAGCAGGTCGACCTCTGCAGGACGCACGAACGCGGGGTCGACGACGACGTGGTCCTCGTAGTCCAGACCTACGCGCGCGAAGGCGATCTCGCAGAACTCGCGCACCGTGTGGGTCTCGTTGGTCGCAAGCACGTAGTCGCCGGGCTCATCGGCCTGCAGGATGCGCCACATGCCCTCGACGTAGTCGCCTGCAAAGCCCCAGTCGCGCTTCGCGTCGAGGTTGCCGAGCCTCAGCTCGTCCGCGAGCCCGAGCTTGATGCGCGCGACGCCGTCGGTGATCTTGCGTGTCACGAACTCCAGCCCGCGGCGCGGCGACTCGTGGTTGAAGAGGATGCCGTTGCTCGCGTGCATCGAGAACGACTCGCGGTAGTTCAGCGTGATGTAGTAGCCGTACACCTTCGCGACACCGTACGGGCTGCGCGGGTGAAACGGCGTCTCCTCGGTCTGCGGCACCGCGTGCACCTTGCCATACATCTCCGAGGAGGATGCCTGGTAGAAGCGTGCATCGGGCTTCACGCGGCGGATCGCCTCGAGCAGTCTCGTCACGCCGAGCCCGTCGACGTCACCGGTGTTGACCGGGACCGTCCACGAGTCGAAGACGAACGATTGCGCCGCGAGGTTGTAGACCTCGTCCGGCTGCGCCTTGTCGACAGCGTCGATGAGCGAGGTCTGATCGGACATGTCCCCGACGACAAGCGTCACCCGGTCGAGGATGTGCGAGATCCGCTCGGTGGACGGAGTCGCCGAGCGACGCACGAGGCCGAACACCTCGTATCCCTTGTCGAGCAGCAGCTCGGCGAGGTACGAACCGTCCTGGCCGGTGATGCCGGTGATAAGCGCACGCTTGGACATACGAACCCACTTCCCGAAGGCACTTTCGAACCTGAGTGATTGTAGCGGATACGCGGCCGCGAACCGCCGAGACGGACCGCGCACCAGCGCCTCTTGGTATTCTAGCCGCATGGCACAGGTGCGCTACCCGCAGATCGACATCATGAAGGGACTCGCTATCCTGGGCGTGCTCTTCACGCACGCCGCCATCGCCCCGTTCCACGCCAAGCGACTCACGGACTTCTACGCGCTCCAGGCCGTCCCCGTCTTCATCGTGCTCATGGGCATGAACCTCGCGATGAGCCTGCGCCGCCAAGCCGAGACGCACGGCGCGAGCCACTACTGGCGCCGCTTCCGGCGGTTCGCCGTGCCGTTCGCGATCGCATTCGCGATCGCCTCGGCGATCGCCGCCCAACGCTACTACACGATCGGCGCGCCGCCCCGCATCAGCCGGCTCACGCTGCTCGGCTACTTCCCTTTCGGCGGCGCCGGCAACTACTTCATCCTCTTCATCGCCGTCTTCACGGTCATCGGACCCGCGTTGTGGGGCGCGTACCGTCGCTGGCCACGCGCGTCGATGGCCGCCATGCTCGCCGCGGACCTCGCCTACGAGCTCGCGTGGGGCTTCTATATGCCCGGCGCCGAGCACTTCAGCGTGTACGGCATGAACCCGATCCGGCTTCTGGCTGCGTTCGCCATCGGATTGTGGCTCGCCGACGGCTGGAGCTTCACGGAGCGCCGAAACCGGTGGCTGCTCGTGTGGGCCGCGATCTCGCTCGCCTACATCATCACGATCCAGTTCACGGGCAAGCCTGCGTTCTTCGCTTACACCTGGCAGCCGCAGAATGTGCTCGGGTTCGGCTACACCGCGCTGCTCGTGATGGCGGGCATGCGGTGGCTGCCGAGTGTGGAGCGGGGTGCGTGGACAGTCCTCGCGGAACTCGGCCGCGCGTCGTACCACGTCTACCTGCTGCAGATCATCTACTTCGGGTTCCGCAGGCGTGGTTTCGTGATCGCGCCCCTCGCTCAGGACCTGCTTGCGCCGTCACTGCTCGGCTGGGCGTTCTACCGCGCGGACGCGTGGTTCGGGTGGTCGGGACCGAAGCGCAACCACCGGCCCGGTACGCCGCCACGAGCCTGACGCGCGAGCAGTCGAGGCGCGCCGCGCGACTGCCCCAGCATCCGCTTGAGCGACTACCCCAGCATCCGCTTGAGCGACTCGCGCAGGTCGGCGCCGTACTCCTCGCGCTCGAGCGCAAGCGCTACGTTGGCCTCGAGCCACGCGAGCACGTTGCCGGTATCGCGGCCGCAGTCGGGCTCCAGCACGACGGCGTAGATGTCCTCGCGCTCGAGCAGCTTCACGAGCGCGTCGGTGAGCTGGATCTCGCCGCCCTTGCCTGGCGGCGTCGACGCGAGGATCTCCATGACCGCGGGCGTCAGCAGGTAGCGGCCGAAGATGCGCAGGTTACTCGGCTCCTCGCCGCGCGCCGGCTTCTCGACCAGGCCATTGACCTTCCACACACCATCCTCTACCGGCTCGCCGGCGATGACGCCGTAGCGGTAGACCTGGTCTTCGGGCGCGGGCACGACGGCGATCACGCTCGCGCCGGTACGCTCGTAGACCGCACGCATCCGCGGCAGCACGCTGCAGTCGGGCACCAACTCGTCGCCGAGCATGACGTAGAACGGTTCGTCGTCCGAGAACGGGGCACCGCACAGCACGGCGTGACCGAGGCCCCGGGGCTGCTTCTGGCGCACGTAGAACACCTCGGCGAGCTCCGAGATCTTGAGGACGGTCGCCAGCTCCTTGGTCTTGCCGGTCTCCTCGAGCAGCGCCTCGAGCTCGACCGAGCGGTCGAAGTGGTCCTCGAGCGCGCGCTTGCCGCGGCCGGTGATGATGAGGATGTCGCTCGCGCCGCCGGCGACCGCCTCCTCGACCACGTACTGGATGACCGGCTTGTCGACGACCGGGAGCATCTCCTTGGGCTGCGACTTCGTGAGCGGCAGAAAGCGCGTGCCCATGCCCGCCGCGGGGATGATCGCCTTCATGTGCTAGCCCGCCATCTTCGCGAGCACGTCGCCGGCCGCCGAGAGGAACGCGTCGATGTCGGCGTCGGTGTGCGACAGGCCCACGAAGCACGCCTCGAACTGGCTCGGCGCGATCGTGAAGCCGGCCTCGAGCATGCCCCGGAAGTAGGCTGCGTAGGCTGCGGTGTCACACGTCGCAGCGGTCTTCCAGTCGACGACGTCCTCCGATGTGAAGAACATGGTCGACATCGAGCCGACGCGGTTGCACGCGGTGACGATGCCGGCGTTCTCGGCGGCGTGGCACAGGCCGCCCGCAAGCTTGGCGCCGAGGCGGTCGAGCTCCTCGTACACGCCCGGCTTCGAAAGCTCGCCGATCAGCGCGAGGCCGGCGACCATCGCGACCGGGTTACCTGACAGTGTGCCTGCCTGGTAGACGGGACCGATCGGCGCGAGCGACTTCATGATCTCGGCCTTGCCGCCGAACGCTCCGACCGGGAAGCCGCCGCCGATGATCTTGCCAAGGGTGGTGAGGTCCGGCGTCACGCCGTAGAGTTGCTGCGCGCCGCCGAGCGCGACCCGGAAGCCACTGATGACCTCATCGAAGATGAGCACGGTGCCGTGCTCGTCGCAGGCGTCGCGCAGCCCCTGCAGAAAGCCCTCGGCCGGCGGCACGACACCCATGTTGCCGGCGATCGGCTCGACGATGATGGCAGCGACCTGGTCCTTGTTCGCGGCGAGCGCCTCGCGCACCGCGTCGATGTCGTTGTACGGCAGCACGATGGTGTCGCCGGCGGCACCCTTGGTGACGCCGGGCGTCGACGGGATGCCAAGCGTCACGAGGCCGGAGCCCGCGGCGACGAGCAGCGCGTCGGAGTGGCCGTGGTAGTTGCCGTCGAACTTGATGAACTTCTCGCGTCCGGTGTAGCCACGCGCAAGGCGGATCGCGCTCATCGTGGCCTCGGTGCCGCTCGAGACCATGCGCACCATCTCGATCGACGGCACGACCTCGACGAGCTTCTCGGCCATCTCGACTTCGATCATCGTCGGCGCGCCGTAGCTGGTGCCCTTGTCGAGCTGTGCGCGAACGGCCTCGTGGACCGCATCGGGCGCGTGGCCGAGGATCATCGGACCCCAGCTCGCGACGAAGTCGATGTACTCGTTGCCGTCGGCGTCCCACACGCGGCTGCCCTTGGCGCGCTCGTAGAAGACCGGGTCGGTGCCGACACTCTTGAACGCGCGGACCGGCGAGTTCACGCCGCCCGGAATCACGTTCTGGGCGATCGAGAAGAACTCCGAGGACTTGGTGTGCTGCATGGGTCTTCAGACCCCTTTCGGAAGACGGGTGCAGGGGGCGGCCAGGCCGCCGACGAGCCGAAGTGGAGTATACCAGTCTGCTGTGCTCGGGCAGTTCGAGACCGGCGGCCGGAACAGCGCGGGAAATGCAGCAGGGCGAGCCGCTTTCGGCCCGCCCTGCGTATCGATCCTTGCAGCAACCGTCCGGTCAGCCGGTACCCTCAAGTGACACGCCCATGTCTGACGCCGCCTCCTCGAGCGAGCATGCGCCCTTCCACGCGGGCGGCTCGTAGGCGCAGTACGGCTCAGCCTCGAGGTAGTCGCCGGTGATCTCGAGCGCGCGAGCCCGGCAGCCGCCGCAGACGGCCTTGAACTCGCAGGCGCCGCACTTGCCCTTGAGCAGCGAGTAGTCGCGCAGGTCGTTGAAGACCTTAGACTCGGTCCAGATCTCCGAGAACGGCTTCTCCTTGACGTTGCCGAGCTGCATGTCGAAGTAGCCGCACGGCTGGATGTCGCCCACGTGGCTGATGAAGCAGAAGGTGATGCCGCCCAGGCACCCCCGCGTCATCGCGTCGAGACCGTACTCCTCGCGCGTGACCTTCTTGCCCTCCGCCTTGGCGAGCTGACGGATGATGCGGTAGTAGTGCGGCGCGTCGGTGGGCTTGAAATGCAGCGGGCTCGTCTTCTGCCGGTGATAGGCCCAGGTGAGCACCTTCTCGTACTCATCCGGCGGAAGCTCCTCGGCGAGGATCTCCGAGCCACGGCCCGTGGGAACGAGCATGAAGATGTGGAACGCGTCGACGTTGAGCGACTCGGCGAGGTCGTGGATCTCCTCGATGAGGTGCGCGTTGCGCGTGGTCACCGTGGTGTTGATCTGAACGCCGACGCCGTGGCGCTTGGCCATCTTGATGCCCTCGATGGTTGCGTCAAAGCAGCCCGGCTGTGCGCGAAACTCGTCGTGACCATCGGCGGTCGGGAAGTCGATGGACACCGAGATACGCGGGATCTTGTGCTCCGCCATCTTGGCGGCGATGTCCTCGGTGATGAGCGTGGCGTTTGTGCCGATGACCGGCATGGCGCCCTTCTCGTGACAGTAGTCGACGATCTCCCAGATGTCGGGACGCATGAGCGGCTCGCCACCGGTGAGGATGATGATCGGGTTGCTGATCGTGACGATGTCGTCGATCGTCGCCTTGATCTGATCGAGCGACAGTTCGCCGTGGTAGTGGCCGAACTCGGCCGCCGCGCGGCAGTGCACGCAGGAGAGGTTGCAGCTTCGCGTGATCTCCCACGCGATGATGCGCGGCGCCTTGATGCCGGTGCGCTCCTGGTAGGCGATGGCCTGCGGGCCGCCGCCGGGACGGAACCCGACGCTGCGGGCACCGCCATGGCGCTGGCGGTCGCCGGCACCGGGTCCGCCGGGAACCCCGGCCGGGTGGCCGCCGGGGTGGCCGCCGGGGTGGCCGCCGCCCTTCGGGACTCCTGCCGGGTGGCCCGCCGGCACGGACGCCTGGTGACCTTTGCCTGCCACCGGAATCGCCACCGCCGCCTGACCGCATCCGGCTTCGGCTTCGGCCATCTCCTGCTCGGTTATCGTGCCTTCGTCCTCGCCGAACTCCTCCTCGAGCTCGAGGTCCGGACGGGCCGACGAGTCTCCCACGTTCTCAGCCATCAACCATTACCTTTCGAGTAGCAATTCCGTGCCTGCGTGTCAGCGAATCCCGCGCCGAGACAGGCGCACCAGGGCGCTAGCCGCGAAGCCACCTCGCGGCGTCTTTCGCGTGATAGGTCAGGATCAGGTCCGCGCCTGCGCGCTTGAAGCCGAGCAGCGTCTCGAGCACGACGCGCTTCTCGTCGATCCACCCGTTCGCGGCGGCGGCCTTCACCATCGCGTACTCGCCGCTCACGTTGTAGGCCGCCGTCGGATACCCGAACTCGGTCTTCACGCGATAGATCATGTCCATGTAGGCAAGAGCGGGCTTGACCATGACGAGGTCTGCGCCTTCGTCGATGTCGAGCGCGGCCTCGCGCATGCCCTCTTCGGCATTGGCCGGGTCCATCTGGTAGCCGGCGCGGTCACCGAATGCGGGGGCGGAGTCCGCGGCGTCGCGGAACGGGCCGTAGTAGCCGCTCGCGTACTTCACGGAGTACGCCATGATCGGAATGTCCTGAAAGCCTTCGGCGTCGAGCGCGGCACGGATGGCGGCCACACGGCCGTCCATCATGTCGCTCGGAGCGACCATGTCCGCGCCGGCTTCGGCGTGGCTCACGGCCTCTCTTGCCAGCAGCTCGAGCGTGACGTCGTTGATGACGCAGCCAGTGTCGTCGAGGATGCCGCAGTGACCGTGGCTCGTGTACTCGCACATGCACACGTCGGTGATGACGTAGTACTCCGGGTCGTGCGCCTTGATCGCGCGGATGGCCTCCTGCACGATGCCGTTCTCGGCGTAGGCCTCGCTGCCGACCTCGTCCTTCTCGGAAGGCAGGCCGAACAGGATGACGGCGGGCACGCCGAGCGCCTTGAGCTCGTCGATCTCGGCGGGCAGCATGTCGAGCGAGAGCTGGTACTGGCCCGGCATGGACTTGATCTCGTCCTTGAGGCCGCTGCCCGGCTTCACGAACAGCGGGTAGATGAAGTCGGCCGGCGAAAGCGATGTCTCACGGACCATCGAGCGGATGGTCGCGTTCGCGCGCAGGCGGCGCGGACGGTAGCTCGGGAACTGCATCTCGGTGCTCCTTACTCGACGAACTCCTCGACGGAGACCTCAGACTCGGCCGGCGAAGCGCTGTGCGCGGGATTGAGCTGACCGCTCTTGCCGGTGCCCAGCTGGTAGTTGACCCAGCGCTTGTACTGCGCGACCGCGTAGGCGAGCAGGATCGGTACCGCAAGCCAGAAGAAGAGCTGGGCGAAGAAGGCGATCATCTGCGCGTTGGCGAGTATCCCGTTGGACACGCGAACCCCTTTCGTCGTGTCGGCCGCACGAGCGATCCGACACCGGTGATATGACAAGTCGAGGCGGCACCGCGATAGCAGGCCGCCTCGACATTCTAAACGTTGGTGGAGACGAGGAGATTCGAACTCCCGACCTCTGCCGTGCGAAGGCAGCGCTCTCCCAACTGAGCCACGTCCCCAACTTCGTCCGCAGCGAAGGGCTGCAGAGCAGAGTGTAGTTTGCCGACCTGCCGAGCCTTTGTCAATGCGACCGAATTCGCCAACGACATCGGCCGATCAGCCCTCAGAGCCCTCGGGCCCGGGCGTCTCGGCCAAACGGGCGACGACGGCTTCGACGAGCGAGCCCATCGTCGATTCGGCGGCCTCGACGTCGACCCGGTAGCCGAGCGTCTCGAGAGCGGTGGTCGTGACCGGACCGATGCTCGCGACCGTCATGCCCGCCATCACCTCTGAGGGGTCCAGCCCGGCCGAGCGGACGACGTCGACGAACGCCGAGCCGATCGCCCCGGATGTGAACGTCCCCACATCGACGGAGCCCTCACGTAGCCGCTCGATCACCCCGGGGACCGGTCGCGCCTGAGCGGTCCGGTACACGATCGCGACGTCGACGCTGCAGCCCATCGCCCGCAGTGCATCCGGCAGCACCTCGCGGGCCTCCTCAGCGCGCGGAATCAGCACGCGGTGGCACTTCTCGGCGCCGAGCTCCTCGAATGCGGCCACGAGCCCTTCGGCGCGGAAGTCCTCGGGGACGATCGAGGGCGGGAAGCCCTCGGCGCGCATGCGGTGAGCGGTCGCCGAGCCGACCGCCGCCATGCACGTGCTCGCGAGGTCGTCGTAGCTGCCGTGGCGCTCGCGGAATCGGTGCAAGAAGCGATCGACACCGTTCGTGGATGTGAACACGATCCAGTCGTAGCTGCCGATGTGCGCGATCGCCTCATCGACCGGGCCCCAGTCCGCGGGGTCGATCGTCTCGAGCACGGGCATCGCCAGCACCTCGGCGCCAAGGGCCTCGAGCGGTTCGACGAGCGAGTGCGCCTGCTCCCGCGTGCGCGTCACGAGCACGGAACACCCGGCGAGCGGCGTCCCGAGGTCGTCGTGGTCAACGGACGCGACGTCAGTCATGGCGCGGATCAGGTCTCGAGCAGCTTATCGACGGTCTCGGCGCGAATCGCCGAGAGGATCTCGTCGGCACCCATCTCGAGCAGCTTGGCGACCATCGCCTCCCCCAGCGCGATGGGCTCGTCGGCCGGGCCCTCGAGGTGGGCGCGCAGGATACGGTCACCGGCCACGGAGCCCACGATCGCGTCCATGCGCATCGTGTCGCCGTCGAGCGTGGCGTACGCGCCGATCGGCACCTGGCAGCCACCTTCGAGCTTGCGCATGACGACGCGCTCGGCAGTGACACACGTGAACGTCTCGGCGTCGCAGATCTTGGCGGTGACGTCGCGCATGAACTCGTCGTCCTCGCGGATCTCGATGCCGATGGCGCCCTGCCCCACTGCCGAGACCATCTGCTCGGTGGGGATGTAGCTCGAGATGCGCTCGGCCCAGCCCATGCGGGTGATGCCGGCCGACGCGAGGATGACGACATCGAGCTCGCCGTTCTCGGCCTTCTTCATGCGGGTGTCGAGGTTGCCTCGCACGTCGACGATCTCGACGTCCGGGCGCAGGCCACGGACCTGCGCGATGCGGCGCAGCGAACTCGTGCCGACCTTCGCGCCTTCCGGCAGCGTCTCGAGCGTGTAGCCGGCACCGCTCACGAGCGCGTCGCGCGGGTCGACACGCTTGGGCATCGATGAGATGTAGAGGCCCTCGGGAAGCTCGGTGGGGACATCCTTCATCGAGTGGACGCACAGGTCCACGGTGCCCGCCATGAGCTCGACCTCGAGTTCCTTGGTGAACAGTCCCTTACCGCCGACCTTCGCGAGCGGCACGTCGAGGATCTTGTCGCCGGTCGTCTTGATTATCTTCAGTTCAACAGGAAGGCCGGTGATCTCTTCCACCAGCCCCTTGATGTACTCCGATTGCCAGAGGGCGAGCTTGCTTCCCCTGGTCCCGATGACCAGCTTCTCTCGGCTAGACGCCAATGGAGTCTCCCATCTCACTCTTCTTCGCGGCAGCGGCTTTCTCGGCGCCTCTGCCCAGTATCGACTTGATCAGTCCCAGCCCGTGCGGGTTCTTGCCCTCGGGATTGCTGTCGAGGCCGTAGAGGAACCGGGCGGACTCGACATACATGTAGCCGTCCTTCTCGCCGGCGACCTTCTTCAGCCGAGCGGTCGGACCGTGCAGCATCTTATTGACGATGGCGCACGTGAGCGCGTCGACGGTCTGCAGTTCCTTCTCCGAGAGCCCCCCGAGGCGCTTGATCGCCTTCTCGAGCTCCTCGGCCCGAACGGCCTCGGCCTTCGCGCGGATCGCCGCGACGGTCGGAACGACCTCCATCGACTCGAGCCAATGCTCGAACTCGGCCATCTCCTCGGCGACGATGACCTCGGCCCGCTCGGCCTCCTTCATCCGCTCCTCGAGGTTTTGCGAGACGACGCCGTTGAGGTCGTCGATGTCGTAGAGGTAGACGTCGGCGAGGTCGTTGACGGCCGGGTCGATGTCGCGCGGCACGGCGATGTCGATGAGGAACAGCGGGCTACCCTTGCGGCCCTTGCGCGAGGCGGCGACCTTGTCCTTGGTGACGACGTACTGCGTCGCCGCGGTCGACGAGATCACGATGTCGGCCTCGACCATCCGGTCGAACAGCGACTCGTACTCGATCGCCTCGCCGTCGAACTTCTCGGCGAGTTCAAGAGCACGGGCGAAGGTACGGTTGGCGACGAGGACCTTCTTCACGCCGTTGCAGACGAGGTGCTTGGCGGTGAGCTCGCTCATCTTGCCTGCGCCGAGCACGAGGATCGTGCGGCCGTCGAGCGAATCGAAGACCTTCTTGGCGAGTTCGACCGCAGCGTAGCTGATCGAGACCGCGTTCTCGCCGATGTCGGTCTCCGTGCGCACGCGCTTGCCGACCTCGAAGCTCTGGCGGAAGAGCTTGTTGAAGATGCGACCCGCACCGCCGTTGAGGAAGGAGTGCTCGTAGGCCTCTTTCACCTGGCCGAGGATCTGCGCCTCGCCAAGCACCATGGAATCGAGCGACGCGACGACCCTGAACAGGTGCCGGATCACCGACTCGCCTTCCGAGATGTAGAGATAGCGCACGAGCTCGTGGCGGTCGAGATCGTGGTAGTCGCAGATGAAGTCGATGATCGCGCCGGGTCCGTCGAACTCGGTGGAGGTGACGGCGTAGATCTCGGTGCGGTTGCACGTCGAGACGATCACGGCTTCGTTGACGGCCGGTGTCGAGGTAAGCAGCGACAGCGCCTCTTCCTGGCGGTTGGCCGGGAAGGTGAGCTTCTCACGGATCTCAACTGGTGCGGTCTTGTGGCTCAGACCGACGAGCGTCAGATGCATATGGTCGCTTCTCGTATAGCCGTATCGGAGACAGATACGCCCTCGCCGGTGCGGTGCGTGTTGTTCAGGCAAGCAGGCCCGGCGAGGGCGATGTGGTGAAGCATATGAAACGCACCACTGCTTTGAGCCTGAACGCTCGGATTATAGCACCGAGCTGCCTTAACGACAATTAGCAAGTGCTCCTTCTGAGCAAGCGAAGTACGTGCCGAGAGCAGCCATCACGGCGTCTCGGCCCGCGCCTTCTTCACGTCCCCGTCCACGATGCTGAAGAACACTTCCGGGAGCAGTCCTTTGAGCCGGAAGTAGAAGCTCGAGAGCGCATCCGGGATGACGTGGTACGAGCCGCGCTCGACGCCCTTCGCGATCGCCTCGGCGACCTTCTCGGGCGAGATCGGCTTGATGTTGCCGGCGATCACGTCGGTCTCTCTCGGGCGCAGCGTGTGCTCGTACGCGAGTGCCGGCGTGTCCGTATCGGGCGGACAGACCACGTGCACGGCGATGCCGTGCGGCTTCATCTCGAAACGCAGCGCCTCGGTGAACCCCATGACAGCGAACTTCGCCGAGGAATACCCGGTGTAGCCGTAGATCCCCAGGTAGCCGGCGACCGAGCTCACATTGACGATGTGGCCGCGCCCACGGGCGAGCATGTGCGGGGCGGCCGCGCGACACGGGTACACGACGCTCCAGTAGCCGCAGGTGATGTTGGACTCGAAGTTCTCGAGCGGCATCGTCGCGAACTCGCCCGGAACGATGACGCCCGCCGAGTTCACCAGGATGTCGGGCACAAACCCGGCGGCCACCAGCGAGTCGATGGCGTCGCGCGCCTCATCGAAGCGCGAGAGGTCGGCGCGGCGCGTCTCGATGCGCTGCCCGGGCGCGGTGGCGAGCGCACCCAGCTCCCGCTCGGCGGCAGCGAGCTTGTCCGCGGAGCGCCCCACGATGGCGACGTCGCAGCCGCGCGCCGCATACAGCTTCGCGGTCGCGAGCCCGATCCCGCTGCTGCCGCCGGTCACGATGACGGTCGTGCGCTCGCTCATTCGGTCTCCTCGGCGGCGGTTGTGATGGCATGGTGCGCCAGCGGTTCGGCGGTGCCGAGCTCCGGGGCGCCCGGGACCCAGAGCAGACAGCGCTCGTGCGCGGCCTCATCGGCGACGGCGGTCGCGACCTCGCCGTCCTCGAAGCACGCCGCGAACGCGCAGCCCGCGAGGTCGCCGCGGACGTAGGGGCGCTCGACGGCGTGCGCGCCATCGAGTCCACGCGCGATCGAGCCGGCGTCAGAGGCGACGACGTGGACTGCCGCACCCGCCGCGAGCAGGTCGGAGGCGAGTTCGCGCGCAGCAGCCGAGGAGCCCACGATCACCGCGCGGCGAGACGTCAACCGCAGGAGCACCGGGAGAGCACGCATCGAGGAGTCCCCCACGTCGTGTCCGCTCTACTGACCGAAGACGTGGAAGCCCATCGGGACCGTGCGGGCCACGACCGCGACGATCAGGACCAGAGCGAATCCGCCCAGGGCGACCCACGACGACGTGCGGTTCGAGACATTTTGACGATAGACGAGCACCAAGTAGGCGCCGAAGACGAACCACACGAGACCGGACAGCATGATGCGCAGGTCGAACCACCACTCGTCGACCCCGAACTCGACCGCACGCAAGATGCCGAGCAGGAGCCCCACGGTGTAGACTGGGTAGGCGAACGAGATCGAACGGCGGGCGATCATCTGCAGCGTGCTCAGGGACGGCAACCGGCGCGTCACGATGTTGGAGGTATGGCTCTTGAGCTTGCCTTCCTGGAACAAGTAGATCGCCGAGGAGACCGCCGCGACCGCGAAACCCGCATTCGCGAACACGATCAGCCCGACGTGGAAGGCCACCCGCCAGCTGTCGAGCTGCGCGAGCTGCACGGCGGTGAGCTCGGACGGGGGCGAGAACCCGCCGACGATCCGGGACGCGCCCATGAAGAGCACCGCGACCGGCACGAGGAACGCGCCGTAGATCTTCATCTTGATGAGGTGCTCCATCACGAAGTACAGGAGCACGAGCGCCCACGACGCGAGTACGAGCTGGTTCTCGCCCGTGAACCGGGTGGTACCGTACTGGAGAGACGCGGCGCCGATGGACAGCGTCTGGCAGATGAACCCGGCACCCGTGAGGAATCGCGCCCACCAACCCACGGAAGCGCGTCTGAGGACGAACTGGTATGCGTAGAGCACGGTCGCGGCGATGTAGAGCGCAAGCGCGAACCAGAACAACACGACCGATGCCAGCGACATGATCCGTCCTCCTCTCGAACGTGAACGCGTGTGGGGTTAGGGTACTACGACCGAACCTACTGAGCGGCGCCACTTCTGCGAGCGGCGGTCTCCTCGAGCACAGCCATCTCCTTCTCGAGGCGCATCATGCGTCGAAGCACCATCGTGATGTAGACGATGAGCGCGATCCACAGCACGGCGTACGCGGCGATCACGTACGGCGCATCGGCGATGACCAGCCGGTAGAGCTCGATGTTCGTTGCGTCCATTCCTGCTACCTCCTCGACAAGCGGTCTCCCGCCATCAGCCTTCCAGCGAATCCTTCACGACCTCGAGACGCTCGCGCATGCGCTCCTCGCGCACGCGAAGTGCGTACACCGCGTACCCGATCAGCAGCATGCCGATCTGCGCGACGATGAACGGCACGAGGTTCGACGACGCCATGCCGGACTTGAACACGACCGGGTGGTCGGACGGGATGACGCGTGTGATGAAGAACGAGATCGGCGCGGTGACCCACGCCATGATGCCGTACACCGAGGCGTACACCGCGCGGCGCTCCTCATCCTCGAGCGAGTTGCGGAGGACGAAGTACGCGATCATGAGCAGCGTCATGATGAAGTAGGTGGTCAGGCGCGGCTCCCACTCCCACCACACGCCCCACGAGGCCTTCGTCCACAGGTCACCGGTGATGAGCGTGAGGATCACGAAGACGAGCGCGACCTCCATGGCGACACGGGACTTGGTGTCGTAGGACTTGTCCCGCGTCATGAGGAAGCGGACCGCGAAGAACGCAGCCACCGTGAAGACGAGGAACGACGCCTCTGCGAACGGCACGTGGAAGTAGAAGATCTTCTGGCTGAACCACGGGCGTCCGTACATGAAGCCGGCCGCGTCCGTGCCGAGCAACGGATACGCGGTCTGGATCTGCTGCGGGAGCGAGACCGTCCCGAACAGCTGGACCTCGGCGGTGAGGAACGACATGAGAAACGCCACCGTCGTCATCACGCCGCCGATGATCGCCATCCACAATGCGATTCGAATCTGTTTCATCGTCGACCCTTCTCGACTGCAGACCCAGCGCCCTAAGCGCCGAGGACGAACTCGTAGAGCGCGTACGCCGCCAGGAGCATGATCGCGTCATAGCCGCCGGCGACGCCGAGCATCTTCCAGTACACGGCCAGATCCGGGCTCGCCTTCAGTATCGCCCACGTGGCGGCCACGACGGCGAGCAGGAGCGGGAACATGACCGGGATGAACAGGACCGCGAGTACGAAGTCCTTGCCGGTTGTGTTGACTGACATCGTCGCAAGCAGCGTGCCGACCCCCGCGATTCCGATGGAGCCCACGATGAGCACGAGCGCGAGGTACCCGAAGGTGGGGATCTGCGCGTACTTGCCCGCGTTGAAGATGAGCATGAACAGCGGGGTGACGAACGCCTCGACGATCACGAGGAACAGCAGATTGCCGATCGCCTTGCCGAAGAAGATCACCGGACGGTCGATCGGTGCGAGCAGGAGCGCGTCGAGACACCCCTGGTCCTTCTCGTGCACGAGCGACCGGTTCAGGCCGAGCAGCGACGTGAAGACGATGGCGAGCCAGAGCAGGCCACCGGCGATGTTGGTGACATCGAAGTCGCGGCCGGCTTGCGACAGGGCGATGTAGTAGATGAGCAGCACGAGCAGCGCGTAGAGGCCCATCGACGTGAGCATCTCCTTGGTGCGCAGCTCCATGACGATGTCCTTCTTGAGGATCGCCTTGAACTGGCGCATACCCGAGATGTGCATGCTCTTGGTCTGCTCGGCCATGGGGCTCACGACACCCCCATACCGACCGTGGCACGATAGGTCGCCGCGAACGCATCGGGGTCGATCGCCTCACGCTCGTCGAAGAGCACGATCTTGCCCTTCGCGAGGATGAGCGCGTGACTGCACAGCTCGAGACCCTTCTGCAGGTCGTGGCTGATCATCACGAAAGTGTGCTCGGCGCGGACCTGCGCGATCAGCGAGTCGAGGATGTCCATGGCGTGCGGGTCGAGCCCTGAGTACGGCTCGTCGAGGAAGATGACGTCGGGCTTGTGGAGCAGCGAACGAGCGATCGACAGGCGCTGGATCATGCCGCGCGAGAACGTGCGCACGGCATCGAGCCGCCGGTGGTCGAGCTCGACGGCGGTGAGTAGCTCCTTCACGCGGGCCTTCGGGTCATCGATGCAGTACATGTCCGCGAAGAACTCCAGGTTCTCCTCGGCGGTGAGGTCGGGGTAGAGCAGCGGGTTGTGGCTGATGAACCCGATCTTCTCGCGCAGCGCGACCGCGTCCTCGACGACGTCGAGACCCATCACGCTCGCCTTGCCCTTCGAGGGCGGCGTGAGCGTGGAGAGCACCTTGAGCATCGTGGTCTTGCCAGCGCCGTTGGGGCCGAAGATGGACAGGAACGCCCCACGCGGGAGATCGAAGGTCACCGCGTCGAGCGCCCTGCGCGCGCCGAAGGTCCGAGAGAGCTCTCGGACCTCCAACGCGTTGTCTGTTGCGACCCTATCGGTCATCGGCTAGCGCTTCACCCGCTTGCCGGCAGCCTTGCTCGGCGCCGAGACGACCGCGACCGGCCCGCCCTTCTTGGGCCACGCGGCCAGCGTCGTGCCCAGCATCAGCAGGATGAATCCGCCCCACGAGAACCAGATGAGCGGGTTGATCTTGACGTTCACGACGATGCCGTTGGAGTCGGCCTGCTGCATCGAGACGAACAGGTCTCGTAGCGGCTCCGAGAGCACGCTCGCATCGGTTCGGGTCTGCTGCGTGTTGGAGAAGGTGGTCTGGCCCGGCGTGATCTCGCCGACCGGCCTGCCGCCGCGGGTGACCGCGAGCTTGAGCTTGTCGACCTGGTTGCCGTTGGCCAGCGTCTGCGAATCAGAGCCCTGGAAGGTGAAGGTGTAGTCGTCGATGGTGAAGTTCGCACCCTCTTGCGCGGCGATCGTGTAGTTGCTGTCGTACACGTACATCGCCGAGCCCACGAGGCCGATGAGGATGATGCCGATTCCGATGTGTGCGAGATAGCCGCCGGACTGCGTGCGGGCCTTGGTCAGGATGCCCCACAGCGCCGAGCCGAAGCCCTCGCCGCGTGCCTCCGCGCGCTTCTTCGCACCGGTGATGAACATCGACGTGGTGGTCGCGATCAGGAGCGAAGCAGCGAGCAGGCCGAGCACACCGATGGCGTTGTAGTAGCCCGGCGCACCGGCGCCCGCCATCTTCGCTGCCGCGCTGTTCGTGGCCGCCAACGCGACCATCTTGTTGTAGATCGGCAGCAGCGTCTGGGAGAACTCGAGCATCAGCAGGCCGAAGATCGCGACGGCCCCGACGAGCGGCCACTTGATGCGGCTCCAGAACGTCGCGCCATCGGTCGCGCGCCACGACAGCAGCGGGCACACCGCGATGATGAACGCGTACAGCACGCCGACCGGCCGCGCGACCGCATCGAAGGTCGTCGCCGGAATCGACCGGCCGCCGAACAACAGCCAGGAAGGCAGCGCCGAGGTGACCGTGAGGTAGGCCACCAGCAGGCCGGCGACCAGCATGATCACGTTGTTGAAGTAGTACGCGGCTTCCTTGCCGGTGAGCGACTCGAACTCGTCGTTGCCTTCGAAGGTGCCCTTGCGAAGCATCGGACCGAAGATCGCCACTAAGAACGCCGCGATGATCATGAAGAGGAAGAGGTACTTCGAGAACGGATCCTCCTGGAACGCGTGCACGGACTGCACGATGCCGGAGCGCGTGATGAACGTGCCCAGGATGACGAGAGCGAACGTGACCGCGGACAGCGAGATCGCCCACTTCTTGAAGCCGTCACGGCGGCGGTAGATCGTGAAGCTGTGGAGCAGACCGACACCGGTCAGCCACGGGAGGAGCGATGCGTTCTCCACCGGGTCCCATGCCCAGTAGCCGCCCCAACCGAGGACGACGTACGCCCATACGGAGCCAAGACCGATGCCGGCGCCGAGGAACAGCCACGAGAACACGGTGATGCGATCGACGATGCGCACCCAGGCGTCCGATCCGTCATTGACGATGATCGCGGCCACCGCGAATGCGAACGGTATCGTGAGACCCGCGTAGCCGATGAACAGCGTCGGAGGGTGGATGATCATCGCCCAGTGCTGCAGCAGCGGGTTCATGCCCCAGCGCGCGGCCTCGCCGACAAGCTCCCCGTTCGCGCCGAGGAACCCGATGTCGGTCGCCTTGAACGGGTTGTTGGCGTTCGAGAACAGCATGCCCGCCGAGAACAGCACCAGCACGATGTTCGTCACCATGAGACCCATGTTTGACAGCCCATCGAGGTGCGGCATCCGTCGGTACGCGATCCACGCCGCGAACAGCGAGAGCAGCCAGCCCCAGAAGAGGAACGACCCCTCGCGTCCCGCCCACAGACCGGACAGCGTGTAGAGCCATGCGAGACTCGACACGTCGGTGCTGTGATTCTCGGCGACGTAGAGGAAGCTGTAGTCCTTGCCGAAGAACGCGGCCACCATGATCACGACGGCGATCGTGAGAGTGATCGCCGAGGCATACGTGCCCCAGTAGCCGAGCTTGGAGACCGCCTCGCCGCCCTTTCGGTTGTGTCCCGCGAGCAGCGCGGCGATCGAGATGACGCTCGACACGAGCGCCAGCCCGAGCATGGTCAATCCCAGCGTTACCATTCATCGACTCCGTTCGATTGCCTGACTGAACATGCCCGAGGGCGTCATCCGACCTCAGACCCCTGGTTCCTTACTTCTGGCTCTCCTCGAGCGCGACGCTCGTCGCGACGAAGTCGCCCTGCTCGAGCGCACCGCCCATGACGACCTGCGAGCCATCTTTGATTCCATCCGGAAGGGCGCCGGAGTAGACGACGGACACGCTGATGCCGGACCCGTCCGCATTCTGGGCCACGACGAAGCGTGGGCCCGTGCCGCCGGCGGCCGCCATCGACCCGGGCTTCACGTATCCGGTGGTGCGCACCGGCTTGCCCTCCATGCTGGTCCCACCGGCGAGCAGATCGGCCACCGGCGTCGCACCGGTCGCAGACTCGTACTTGGAGGGGCACTTCGTGATCATGTCCGTGGCGTTGACCGTGCCGTCGTCGGCAAGCTTGCCGGTCACGATCGCGACGACACCGTCGCCGAACGTCGCAGGGACGGTGCCCGTGTAGACGACCTTGAGCGTGGGGCCGCTCTCCGTCTTGTCGTTCTCGCCCCGGATGGTGAAGCGCATGGGATTGGACTTCTTGTCCCACGACCCGGCGACGACGGTCCCACCCACCTTGACCTGTTCGCCCACGAGGCTTTGGTCCTGAGCGACCGCAGCAAGATCGCCTTCGTAGGCGCCCTGCTTGCCGCCTGTGTAGTAGACCATCGCGCCCACTGCGATGAGGATCGCAGCCGTCACTCCGATAAGCCGTACCCGAGCCCGCTTGTTCACGTACTCAACTCCTTACGCAGGCCGCTGCAACACGCAGCCCTGCGAACCGTGGAAGAGAGGCGCCCGCGCGCGACCGCGCGCAGGGAGAGCACCGCTGTTCCAACCGCTTGCCTGAACGCACCGATACTAGCACCGCCGAGCAGACGGGCGCTAGCCTGAACGCGCCTTAATCTCGCTCGGTCGTGCCTCGCTCAGAGCAAACGCTTTGCCGAGACGGTCACCTCGTCGCGGCTCGCCTCAGTCGTCTTCGCGCTGCAACCACAGCACGTCAGGTTCGAAGCCGACGCTGTCGAGGAGTTCCCGGTAGCGTTTCGGCGAGAGCTCCCCCTTCGCGCCGTCCAGGGCGACCATCGTCGCCTCGATCACATTGGTCCCGAACGAACGGCCCTCCAGGCGGGGAGTCGACGTGACGAGCAGCTCGACGCCGCTCTCGCGGCACAGGTCCACATCGGCTGCCGTCGTCGTATTGGTGATGATCCACTTTCCTCGCATGTCGGGCGGCATGTACTTCTTGACGTACTGCCAGTCGCCCGCGATCACGTCCGCCCAGGTGTAGAGCTTGCCGGCGGTCGGGTTGACCTTCGGAGTCTCGTCCTGCTTCTCGCCTGTCGGGTACAGCACCGAGAACGGCAGCTGCGCCACGATCGGCGTCAGCACCCGGACGAACGCCCGCAGCGAGTTCCACCGCTTGATGATGAACGGCACGTCGAGCGCGTAGAACAGGTCACCGAAGACTTGCTCGGTACCGGCGTTCTGGAGCGCCTCGGCCATGCCCCACCGGTCGACGGCCGAGGTCATCAGCACCTTCTTGCCGGCGAGCTGGAGTCCGTGAACGTTCGTGAGGTAGTCGATCGTCGAGCCTTCGACGGGCCCCTTGAGGCCGCTGCCGTCGAGCACCGGAGTCAGGTGCACGTCCTTGACGAGCTTCTTGGCCTCTCGGAAGAAGTACTTGCGCCCGTCAGCACGCAGGTAGATGTCGATGCCGCCCATCCCAAACGCGTCGACCTTCCCGTCGAGTTCCGCGAACCGGGCGGCCGCCTTCGCGATGTCGCCGTCGTGGCCCTCTCGGCGGATGCGAAAGTGCTCGCCGAGCAGTTCGATCTCGACCTCGTGGTCGCGACTGGACGAGCCGATCGACACGCTCACGACCTCTTTGATGGCTGCCACCTCCCGGGGAGCGTCTGTGCGTTCTTGAGCGCCGCGCCACCGCGGCTGGTCGAGCCGTGCGAAGGCCGGGCCGACATCACGCCCGAGAGCACCTCGTCGAGTTCCTGCAGGTCGACGGTGACCGCAGCGCGCAACGGCGATGGGCCGAGTGGGATGCCGACCACCTCGGTGCCGAGGATGCGCTCCATCGTCTTGATGCGCCAATCACTCGCAAGCAGCACGAGCGTGTCGTAGTCGCGTAGCGTGGCGATCGTCTCGAGCAACGTGTTGAACACCGCGGCGACCTCGCCGGACTCGATACTCTCGCGCTCCTCCTGCGACAGCACGAGCACGAAGTCGAGGGCGTGCTTCTCGGCGAGTGCTTTGACCTCGGTCGCGTTGGCGACGGGGAAACCCACGAGCGCGACCCGGCTTCCCTTGCGCACCTCGCCCAGGGACTCGAGGAAGCTCACGAACGAGCGCTGAACGCCGTGGCTCTTGGCGACGTCATCCTGGGTGGCGCCGGCCTGGCGATCCTCGAGGATGGCGGCGATGGCGTCGCGGAGCTTGTCCTCGCTGACGACCTTGTCGCCGATCCGGTAGAGCTTCACGCGCCCTCCCCTCGCCGCGCTCGGATGTGCACAGGAGTGTGCACGTGGCGAGTATACGCGACACGGACGCCGCGAAGACGCTGCCCGCTGACTGTCTCGGGTATGGTTGTACGGGAAGCGCGAGTCGAAAGGGCGGGTCCGGTGAAACACGCGCTCGAGGTGTACAACGCAGTCGCCGCAGTCGTCGACCCGGTGTATCTGGTGGGCGGCTCTGTCAGAGACGTCCTCATGGGCCGCGAGTGCAGCGACTACGACTTCACCACGCCGCTCGTCCCGGACCGCATCGAATCGGCCGTACGTACGGCGGGGCGCAGGCCGTACCTCATCGGGAAGAAGTACGGGACCGTGGGCTTCAAGGCCGACGGGCGCCTGGTCGAGGTGACGACGTTTCGCTCGGAGGTGTACCCGGACGACACCCGCAAGCCCGAGGTGGTCTTTCTCGACGATCTCGCCGCCGACCTCGCGCGACGCGACTTCACCATCAACTCGATGGCGATGCAGGGCGAGCAGATCATCGACCTGTTCGGCGGTGTGGCCGACATCGAGGCGAAGGTGATCCGTGCCGTGGGAAACCCCCGCGAGCGCTTCAAGGAGGATCCGCTGCGGATGCTACGCGCAGCCCGGTTCGCGTCACAGCTGGGGTTCTCGGTGGAGCCGGCGACCACGCTCGCCATGGAGCGCTATGCACACCGCATCCTGCACGTCGCGCGGGAGCGCTGGATGATCGAGCTCGACAAGCTGCTCGTCGGCCAGAGCGTCGCGTACGCGCTCGAGCTGCTGGCCGCCACCGGACTGCTGCGCTTCATGCTCCCCGAGCTCGAGCTCCAGGTGGGCTACGACCAGAACTCCCCGTACCACGACCGCTCGCTCTTCGAGCACACCGTGGGCGTCGTCGCGGCGACCGAGCCCGACGTCACCCTGCGCTGGGGCGCGCTTCTGCACGACATCGCGAAGCCATTCGTGCGCGCCGAGAAGCCCGGACGCAGCACCTACGTGAGGCACGATCTTCTCGGCGTGGAGCTGGTGGAGCGCATCGCGCTGTACCTGAAGTGGTCGAAGCAGCGCCGTGAGGACGTGCGCGAGCTGGTGCGCGACCATCTGCTCGCGACGAGCCCGCTGCGTGAGGCCGACGACTCCGCGAAACCGCCGCGCGCCGCGGAGTAGCCTCTACCGGTTGCGCTCGAAGATGAGCCGCAACCCCTCGAGCGTCAGGTCCAGGTCGACCGCGCCGATCGTGTCGCACAGCAGGGCCATGCGCTCGGCGAGCCCTCCCGTGGCGATGACAGGCGTCTCGGTGCCGAGCTCGGCCCACGTGCGGCGCACGAGCCCGTCGACCATCGCGGCCTCGCCGAGCATCAGTCCGGCCTGCACGCTCATGCGGGTGTTGGTGCCGATGACCGCACTCGGAGGCTCGAGGTCGACCTTGGACAGCCGCGCCGCCTTCGAGAACAGCGCCTCGGCCGAGGTCTCGACGCCCGGGGCGATCGCTCCGCCCAGGTAGCCACCGGACGCATCGATCACGTCGATGGTGGTCGCTGTACCGAAGTCCACGATGATCACCGGCCCGCCGAGACGGGCGTAGGCCGCCACGCCGTTGACGATCCGGTCGGCACCGACCTCGTGCGGGTTGTCGTAGCGGATGGGCATGCCGGTCTTCAGGCCCGGCCCGACGACCATCACCGGGCAGTCGCACGCCGCGGCGACGAGATCCTCCCACGCGGCGGTCAGACGCGGCACCACCGAAGCGAGGATGACGTGGCTCACGTCACTCCACGACAGCCCATCCAGCGCGAGGAGGCCGGCGACCTTCACGCGCAGCTCGTCGGCGGTCAGCGCGGCATTGGTCGAGATGCGCCAGTGCCCGGCGAGCTTCTCATCGGCGAACAGGCCGACCACGGTCTGAGTGTTGCCGACATCGACGGCGAGCAGCATGGGCGAATCCCCTCCTGGGTGGGTAGGAGTTCTTCACGGCACGGTGACGCGGCCACGGCGTGCTCCGCACCGGTGCTATCATCGGCCGAGACACGACTACCCGCAAGGGCGATGCAGCATGCACCGCCTCTGACCTGCGTGAACAGCCCGCAGCCGACTCTCGGGAGGCCTTTGTGACCGACACCCCCGCCCGCATCCTCGTGGTCGACGATGAAGCGTCCATCACGGAGTTCGTGAGCTACAACCTGCGCAAGGAAGGCTACGACGTCGCCGTCGCGGCGAACGGCGACGATGCCCTCGCGCTCGCGAAGACGCACCCGTTCGACCTCGTCGTCCTCGACGTGATGCTGCCGGGGATGGACGGCTACGAGGTCTGTCGCCGGCTCCGCATCGATTCGAGCGTGCCCGTCCTGTTCCTGTCCGCCCGCGATACCGAGCTGGACAAGGTCGTCGGACTCGAGATCGGCGGCGACGACTATCTCGCCAAGCCGTTCGGCGTGCGCGAGCTCACGGCGCGCGTGAAAGCGTTGCTGCGACGCGCGCCCGCAGGCGCCCGCGAGCCCGGCGTGGCAGGCGAGCACATCGAGCTTGCCGGCATCGTGCTCGACGAAGGCGCGCACACGGCGACCGCGGGTGACACGCTCATCGACCTCACGCCACGCGAGTTCGAGCTGCTCGCCTGCCTCATGCGTCACGGCGGCAAGGTGCTCTCCCGCGACCAGCTGCTGCGCGAGGCGTGGGGCTGGGAGTTCCTCGTCGAGACCAAGACGGTCGACACGCACGTCAAGCGGCTGCGCGACAAGCTCGAGGCAGCCGGCTGCGACCCCGCGCTCGTCGAGACCGTGCGCGGCTACGGCTACCGCTTCCGCGCCGCATAAGCCTCCCGCCTGGCACACCGCCGCCATCACACCCGCCGAGGAGCCACCATGGGCAGCACCCTGCGCTCGAAGATCGCGATCTGGATGGGCGTCATCGCGGTCCTGGCCGCAGCCATCACGTTCATCTCGGCCAGCTACCGGCTGTCGGCGGGCATCGCGGCGATCGTCGCCACCGGCATCCTCGCGTGGCTCGCAGGCCGCGTCATCGCCGTCCGCATCATCGCACCGCTCGAGCGGCTGGGCGTCTCGGCACGCGCGTTCGCGTCAGGCAACCACTCCGCGCGGGCGGAGGTCGGCGGACCGCGCGAGACCCGCATCGTCGCCGAGGCGTTCAACCAGATGGCGGGCCAGATCGACGACGCACTCGAGGAGCTCAAGCGCGAAGAGCGCCGCAAGACGCAGTTCGTGAGCGACGTGAGCCACGAGCTGCGCACCCCGCTCACGGCGATCCGCGGCGCTGCCGAGACCCTGCTCGACGGGGACGTCGAGCCCGAGGACCAGCAGCGGTTCCTGTCGACGATCGCGCTCGAGGCCGAGCGGCTCGGAAGGCTCGCGAACGACCTGCTCACGCTGCAGCGCATCGAAGGCGCGACCGGCGAGTTGCCGATCACCCGGGTCGACCTGCGCTTGGCGGCGGACCGCGCTGCCGCGATGCTCGAGCCGCTGCTGGAGGACCGCGAGGTGTCGCTCACCGTGAACGGGCGCGCTCCGCTCGTACTCGGCGATGTGGACCGGCTGCAGCAGGTCGTGACGAACCTCGTCGACAACGCGAGCCGGATCGTCGGCGAGGGCGGGCACGTGCAGGTCGAGCTGACCGCCGACGGTGACCGTGCTGTCCTCGCGGTACTCGACGACGGTCCGGGAATCCCCGAGGCAGACCTGCCGAGACTGTTCGATCGCTTCTACCGGGCCGACACGAGCCGTACCCGTACGAGCGGCGGCGCCGGGCTCGGCCTGGCCATCGTGCGCGCGATCGTGGTGGCGCACGGCGGGCGCATCGAGGCAGCGAACCTCCCGGAGGGCGGCGCCAAGCTCACCGTCACGCTGCCGGCGATCCCCGCTGAGGAGCCTGCGGCACCCTCCGTCGCCTAGAGGTCGACGCCCGCCTTGCGAACCGCCTCGGCGACCACGATCGCGAGGCCGACCTTCACGATGTCGCCGACCACGAACGGGGCGACCCCCAGCGCCGCGGCGGCGGGAAGTGGCAGGTTGAGCGAGCGTGCGAGCCACGCGGTGCCCAAGCCATAGACCACCGTGAGCAGCACGACGCCGGCGCCGACGTCGGCGACCGGGTGCGACGACCCCGCTGCGCGAAGCCCGGAACGGACCGCCGAGGCGACCCCCGCACCGACGATGAAACCGACGAGGTAGCCTCCCGTGGGGCCGGTCACCACGGCAAGCCCGCTCTGCCCACCCGAGAAGACCGGCAGGCCAGCCGCCCCGATCGCAACGTACAGCGCCATCGAGGCCGCCGCCCAGCCGGATGCGAGCAGCATCGCGGCCAGCGCGGCCCCGAATGTCTGCAGCGTGATGGGCACGGGGCCGATCTCGAGCGAGATCGGGCTGATCGCCGCGGTCAGAGCGGCCACCAGCGCGGCCACGGCGAGCGAACGTACGCGACGTGCAGAGGGTTGCCTGTCCGAGGTCGAGCTCGCCATTCGATCTCCCGTAAACCATCAGTGTCTTGGCGGTTTACGGTAGCGTCCGCTCCCGACCGGGTCAAGCACGAGCTAGCCTACCGCGCCGGTTGGCTCCTCGGGCGCGTGCAGCGTGACCTCGCCCGCGACGATCGCCTCGACTCCCGCGAGCGTCGCGACGAGCAACCTGCCCGCTTCGTCGACACCCATCACCGTACCGGCCGCCTTCATCGCCCCCGACATGTCCCAGACCGACACAGCGTGACCGGTCAGGCTCGATCGTGCTTCGTACTCCGACGCCAGTGCGGCGAACCCGCACTCGGTCCAGATCGCGTACGTCTCGGCAATTCCGTCGAGCACCGCCGCGGCGACTTCGGCGATCAGGACCCCGGGCACCACGTCGTCGAGACATGCCGCCGGCACGCCGTCGAGCTCGGGCACGGTCCGCACGTTCACGCCGACGCCCACGACCACCCAGTTCACACGGTCGGCTTCCGCGGCCATTTCAAGCAGGATGCCGGCGAGCTTGCCCCCGGCGAGTTGCACGTCGTTGGGCCACTTCAACGTCGGCCGGACCCCGAAACAACCCTCGAGCCCTCGGACGATCCCGAGACCGATCGCGAGCGAGAGCGAAGGCAGCTCACTCGGTGCGACCTCCGGCTTGAGCACGAGCGAGAGGTAGAGGCCGCCGGTGGGCGAAAGCCACGAACGCCCGAGTCGGCCTCGCCCGCTCGACTGCGACGACGCGAGAACCACCGTACCCCCCGGAGTGCCTTCGCGCGCCAGGGCTCGCGCGTCATCACTCGTGGAGCCGGTCTCGCCGCCACCGGTGAGGCGCATCCATCCCGCCGCGCCGACTCGCCAGGCGACCTCGGCCGGCAGCGGGAGGTCGGGCGCGCTCCGGAGCCGGTAGCCGACGCCCGGCTCGGCGTCGATGACGTAGCCTACCTCGCGCAAGGCGGCGACGTGCTTGCCCACCGCGACGCGGCTTATGCCGAGCTCACCTGCGAGCGCCTCGCCGCTGACGCCGCACTCGCCCGCCTCTCGGAGGGCCGCAAGCACGTCATCCCGCGTCGACATCGTGCGGTCCCCCGCCACCCGGCGTTTCGTCCGGCGCGGGCGCGGACGCATCGGACTCATCACCGCAGGCCAACCGACCGTGCTCCGTCTCGAACCGTGCGGCCTGGCGCCGAACGACCCGCTTGTCTCGACGGCGCTTACCTTGCCACCCGACCACGATGGCGACGAGCACGACGATGAACATGATCCACGAGAACGCGCCGAAGTACCTGAGTCCCTGCTGGAAGTTGGCGCCCAGGAACCAGCCGAGCGCGACGAGGATGCCCGCGTACAGAACCGCCCCGATGGCCGAGTAGACCTCGAACACCCACAGCTTGAGCCGAGAGGCTCCGGCGATCGCGGGCGCGAGGTTCTTCAGGACCGCCACGAAGCGCGCGAAGATGATCGTGGCCGGGCCGCGCTCGTCGAAGTATTCGTCTCCGGCCTCGATCGCCTCCACGGAGATGCCGAACCGCGGTCCCACCCGTTCTATGAGCGCCTTGCCGCCTCGCGCACCGATGATGTAGCTGATGTTGGTGCCGATCCACGTGCCGAGAACCGCGGCGGCGAAGATGCCCCAGACCGAGAGCGAGTTGCCGGCCGGGGTCGACGCGGTGAACGCCGCCGTCGTGGTGATGACGTCACCGGGCGTGAAACTCCCGACCACGAAGATGTTCTCCAGCACGGTCGCGGCGAAGACGATCGCGTACCCGTACTGGTCGAGCGCGGCCAGCGACCAGTCGAGCAGGCTGTGAAGCATCTCCATCATGCGCGCGACACGTCATCCCTTCCAACGGGCAGGAGCGTGAAACCACCCTACCCGACAACTACGCCTCGTCGAGCCCGAAATCGACAACTCGTACCCCGACTGTCAACGAACTCGAGCTCACTCTGTCCACGCCGGCGGCCCGCAGTGCCGCAAGGCGATCCCTCGTGACCCCACCGCTCGCCTCGGTCAGCACGCTCCGGCCCGTCCGAGCAGCCGTGTCTCGCAGCGCGGCGACCGCCTCGGCGAGTGTGGCGTCGTCCATGTTGTCGAGCAGCACCATGTCGGCACCCGCTTCAGCAGCTTGCACGGCCTGGACCGCCGTATCCGCCTCGACTTCGATGGTGAGGTCCGGGTGCGACTTGCGCGCCTTGGCGACCGCGCGCGCGATACCTCCGGCGGCGGCGATATGGTTGTCCTTCACGAGCACCATGTCGAAGAGCCCTGCCCGGTGGTTGGTCCCGCCGCCCACGCGGACCGCGTACTTGGACAACGCTCGCATGCCCGGCACGGTCTTGCGTGTGTCGCACACAGCAAGGTCCGGACCTGCTTCAGCGACCCACGCCGCCGTCTCGGTCGCGATTCCCGAGAGCACCATCAGGAAGTCCAAAGCGGTGCGCTCGCCCGCCAACACGGCCGCCGCCAACCCGTCGATCTCTGCCACCCTCGTGCCCGCCTTCACGCGCGCACCCTCCGCGACGAGCGGAAACACCTCGACCTGGTCGAACAGACCGGCGGCACCGCCCAGCATCTCGAACACCCGGGCGAGTACCGGCAATCCCGCCACCACGGCGTCTTGTCGGCAGACGACGTAGCCGGAGAACTGCGCGTCGAAGCCTATCGCGCTCGCAGAGGTGACATCGCGCGCGAGCACGTCCGTGGAGCCGAGCTCACGTGAGAGGAATCGCTCAGGCTCGACGCCGAGATCCTCGGCGAGTGCGCAGGCGACGAGCTCGTCGATGTCGGGGAGCGTGAACACGCGCGTCACTCGTCCCGGCCCGCAGGCGAGCCCGCGGGAGCGTAGCTCACGCCGGTGATCGGCTTGCGCCGCGGGGCGAGCCCGCGCCGGAAGACCGTGCGCACACGCCAGCTCTCGTCATCGCGCGACGGGTGGTCGATGCGGGAGTGGCAGCCTCGCGACTCGGTGCGCAGCCACGCCGCGTGGGCCACGAGGGTGCCGACCGTGACGAGGTTGGCAAGCTCCAGCTCGGCTTGCCGGGCGGCCGCGTGCTCCACGGCACCAGCGAGTTCACCAAGCGCGGCTGCGGCCTCAGAGAGCCCGGAGTCGGTGCGGCTCATGCCCACGAAGCGCTGCATCGTGTCGCGCACGGTAGCCGCGGCATCGCTCGGAATCGGCGCGACCGACGCCGGGACGGGTGCGTCGTGCACGATGCGGCTGTACGTCTCCCCGAAGTCGGCGTCCGCGTCGAGCGCCCGCACGATTCGCCGAGAGAAGACGAGGCCTTCGAGCAGCGAGTTGGATGCGAGCCGGTTCGCGCCGTGCAGACCGCTTGCGGTGACTTCGCCCGACGCGTAGAGCCCGGGTACGCTCGTGCGCCCGTCGACGTCGACCCGAACCCCGCCGACCATGTAGTGTGCCGCAGGCGCGACCGGCAGCAGGTCGTGCGCCAGGTCGTAGCCCGCCTCCGCGCACGCCTCCCAGATCGTGGGGAACCGGGCGCGCAGGTACTCCTCGCCCAGGTGACGCGCGTCGAGCCACACGTTGTTGCGCCCGCACTGCTGCATCACCTGCTCGATCTCGCGGCTCACGACGTCGCGTGGCGCGAGCTCGGCCAAGGGGTGCACTCCCACCATGAACCGCCGCTCGTCGCAGTCGAGCAGATAGGCGCCTTCACCGCGCAGCGCCTCGGTGATCAGGAAGCGCGGGGCGGCCTCGTGGTCGAGCGCCGTCGGGTGGAACTGCACGAACTCGAGGTCGGCGACCTCTGCGCCCGCGCGCCATGCGGCGGCGAGCCCATCGCCGGTCGCTATGAGCGGGTTGGTCGTCACGCGGAAGACCTGACCCGCGCCGCCGGTCGCGAGCACCACCGCGTCGGCCCAGAAGACCTCGTGCTCGCCGGTCTCCTCGTCCAAGACGAGCGCGCCGACACACCGCTCGCCCTCTGTGAGCAGGTCGATGAGGAACCGCTGTTCGAACACGTTCACGCGCTCGGACGCTCGAACCGCCTGGGTGAGCGCGCTCTGCACCGCCGCTCCGGTGGCGTCACCGGAGTGCAGCACCCGCGGCAGGGAGTGACCGCCCTCGCGGGCGAGCGCGATCTCGCCACCCTCCTCGAGGTCGAAGTGCATCCCCGCGGCTTGAAGCCCCGCGAGCGCGGCCGGCGCCTCGCCGACCACGGCGCGCACGACGGCCTCGTCACACAGTCCCGCACCCACGACGAGCGTGTCGGCGAGGTGCAGTTCGACGCTGTCGGCCTCGCCCACCGCGCCGGCGATCCCCCCCTGCGCGTACCAGGTGTTCGTCTCGGTGAGGCGGGACTTCGTGATGAGCGAGACCGTGCGTGAACGCGAGGCCTCGAGGGCGGCGACAAGTCCGGCGATCCCGCTACCGATGACGAGCACGTCGCAGGCACGCTCGACGCACGCGCCGGTGTCGAATCCGAGCAGGTAGCGGTTGGACAGCGGCTCGGGAAGCCGGCCCGGGGCATGGGTCCTGACGCTGTCAGCCAATGGCCACCATCCGCTCGACGGCGCCCCAGGCGCGCACGCGCACGTCCTCGGGTACGAGCACCTCGCCGCTGAGGTGCGCAAGGCAGTCACGCACCTTCGCGAGCGTGGTGAGCTTCATATTGGGGCACAGCATGCGGGGGTGGAGCTCGTAGAAGCGCTTGCCGGGCGCGGCCTTCTCCAGCGCGTGGATGAGCCCCGCCTCGGTGACGACGATGAACTCCTCGGCGTCGCTTTGTGCGGCGTACGAGAGCATCTGCGAGGTTGAAAGCACGGCATCAGCGAGATCGACGACGTCCGGGCGGCACTCGGGGTGGGCGACCAGTGCCGCCTTCGGGTGGGCGGAACGCGCTGAGGCGACCTGCTCGGCGGTCACGTCATCGTGCGTGGGGCACCAACCTTCCCACAGCACCACCTCGACATCGGGCAGCGAGCGCGCGACCCAGCTGCCGAGGTTCTTGTCGGGCGCGAAGAGGATGCGGGAGGCGCCCAGCGAGCGCACCACGGCGACGGCGTTGGCGCTCGTGACGCAGATGTCGCTCTCTGCCTTCACATCCGCCGATGAGTTCACGTACGTCACGACCGGCACGCCGGGGTTTTCGGCCTTCCACGCGGCGAGCGCCTCGCCGGTGATCATGTCGGCCATGGGACAGCCGGCGCGCGGCTCGGGCATGAGCACGCGCTTGGCGGGTGAGAGGATCTTGGCCGTCTCGGCCATGAAGTGTACGCCCGCGAAGACGATGATGTCGGCCTCGGTCTCGGCGGCCTGTCGCGAGAGCCCGAGCGAGTCGCCCACGAAGTCGGCGACGTCTTGGACTTCGGCTCGCTGGTAGTTGTGAGCGAGGATCACGGCACCGCGCTCGATGGCGAGCTCTCGGATCTCGGCGGACAGTGCGTTGAAGTCAGTCACGCGACGTACTCCTGTCGATGCAGCCGGCAGTGGCCCCTATTGTGAGCGAGCGGTGCACTCGCGTCAGCCTCCGTGCACGACCGCGAGCTCGCAGTTGTCGATCAGTCGCGTCGCGCCCAGGCGCCCCGCGATGATGGCGCGGGCCGCGGTCTCGATGCACGCCAACGGCTCCAGCGTGGTCGGCTCCACCACGGCCGCGTAGTCGAGCAGGAGCGAATCGCCGGCGTGCGCTGCTGCGGCCGCGCACATCACCGCCTCGATCCGGGCGCTATCGCGCTCCCCCGCGGCCACGGCAGCCTTCGCGGCGTCGAGCGCGATCGGCAGCGCGAGGCCCGCGGCGCGCTCATCAGCGGACAGGTAGGAGTTGCGGCTCGACAGCGCAAGCCCGTCGGCGTCCCTCACGATCGGGCAGCCGCGGATCTCGACCGCGATGTCGAGATCTCGAACCAGCCGCCTGACGATGGTGAGTTGCTGGTAGTCCTTCTCGCCGAAGAACGCCACGTCCGGGGCGACCACCCCGAGCAGCTTTGCCACAACGGTGGCGACCCCGTCGAAGTGCCCCGGACGCACGGCACCCTCCCACCGCTCCGCGAGGCGACCGGGGTGGACGGTCGTATCGGCATCGGCACCGTACATCTCGTCCACGGTCGGCGTCCACACGAGATCCACGCCGTCGGCAGCCAGCAGCTCCGTGTCGCACTCGATGCGGCGTGGGTAGCGCTCGAAGTCCTCGCCCGGTGCGAACTGGGTCGGGTTCACGAAGATGCTGGCGACCACGTAGTCGCACTCCTCGGCGGCCGCGCGGACGAGCGAGAGGTGCCCGTCGTGAAGTGCCCCCATGGTGGGCACGAACCCCACGGTCATCCCCGAGCACCTGGCCGCTTCGACCGCGGCACGGGCGCCCGCCTTCGTCACGGTGCGCTCGATCACGGGTGCTCCTCGTCGCACTCGGCCTGCGCGGAGGCGCCGGCGATGACCGCGTCGATCTCGGCGGCGACCGCTCCGTCGAGATGGCTCGACTGCTCCTCGCCCGGGAACGTGCCGCTGCGCACGTCATCGGCGTACGCCGACACCGCCTCCACGATGGTGTCCGCCAGGTCCGCGTACCGCTTCGCGTGCTTCGGCAGGTAGTCCCCAATGCCGAGCAGATCGTGGAACACCTGCACCTGGCCGTCGCAGCCGGCGCCTGCCCCGATCCCGATCGTCGGGATGGTGAGCATCGCCGAGATGCGCTCCGCGAGCTCGGTGGGAATGCATTCGAGCACGACCGCGAACGCACCGGCTTCTTCGAGCGCGAGCGCGTCCGCGATAGCCAGCGTCGCCCCCGAGACGTCCTTGCCCTGCGTGCGATAACCGCCGAGCGTGTTGACCGACTGCGGGGTGAGCCCGACGTGCCCCATGACCGGGATCCCCGCCTCCGTCAGTCCCGCAACCAGGTCCAGCGTGGCCGACGAGGCGTTCTCGACCTTGACGGCGGCGGCGCCGCCCTCGGCGATGAGGCGCCCGGCGTTGCGCATGCCCTCTGCGTAGTCCGCCGCGTAGGACATGAACGGCATGTCGGCGATCACGAGCGCGCGCGATGTGGCGCGGGAGACGGCGGCCGTGGCCCGGACCATGTCGTCCATGGTGACCGGGAGAGTCGACCCGTGGCCAAGGACGGTCATGCCGAGCGAGTCGCCCACGAGAATGGCGTCGACGCCGGCAGCCTCGACCAGCCGCGCGCCGTGGTAGTCGTATGCGGTGATCACGACGATGGGACGGGCGGCTTCCTTGAGCGCCCGAAACGCGGGCGCGGTGATGCGGCGTGCGCCGCCTGGAGCGATTGCGCTCATGTGGTGGTGCCTCCTTGGCCGTTCACGGTCGCAGCCTCGGTGATGCGAGGTCCACGCAGTACCTCCGACAGGGAGTGACAGTATAGCGCGATACCCCCACGGGCGGTCCTACTCCTCCGGCGCATCCACGATGTCGGCAGGCAGGATCGGTGCCGCGCTGTCCACGTCGGCGAGCAGCTTGCTCGCGCGGGCAACATCGCCGACGGGCACGAGCAGCCGGAAGGTGGCGGCCATGCCGAACGGGTCCATCGTCGCCTCGGGCTCGAACGGATCCCATGCGTACGGGATTCCCGCCTCCTCGAGCACCTCGCGCTGGAACTGCAGGCGCGCATCCCAGCCGGCGACGAGATCCTGCTCCCGTGAGCTCTCAGAGACCGGCACCCATGCCGAAGCGAGCAGCGGTTCGTTGGTCAGGCGCCCAAGGTCCGGGATGGGGCCGAGGTCGTCGACGACGCGGCCGACCGTGGCGCGCTCGTGCCGCACCCGCGTGCCGTCGGACAGGTGCAACCGGGGCGCGATCTCGAGCAGCGGGGTCACCACGAAGTCGCGCTCGAGCAACCCCGGGTGCGGGATGGTGAGAATCTCGCTGGATAGCTCAGTGTCACCGAAGGTCAGGATGTCGAGGTCGATGACGCGCGGACCGTTCTCCACCGCACGCACGCGGCCCATCTCGTCCTCGATGGCGTGCAGGTGGTCGAGCAGCTGCTCCGGTTCGAGCGACGTCTCGATCTCGACGACGGCGTTCGCGAAGGGCGGCTGGTCGGCGAGGTAGGCAGGCTCCGTCTCGTAGGCGTGCGAGGCCTGCTCGACGTGGGTCCCGGGAATCTCCGCAAGCGCCTCGAGGGCTTGGGCGAGGTGCCCGGGCCTATCGCCCTCGTTGCTCCCGATTCCGATGTAGGCGGTGGTCATCATCGGCCTCCCTCGAGTTGACGTGGCGACGTGCCTGCTAGCACAAGTATTCCCTTGTGCGCGGAAGGTGCATCCGCTCGGGAAGAAAGCAGCCCCCCGGCGCGAGCCGGGGGGCTGACTATCACTGGCTTGAGGCCTGCCGGGCAACGCTGCGGTGTGCCTGCCCGGAATCGGCTCGCCGCCGACCGCGAAAGCGGCCGTGGGTCTAGCTGGCGAGGAGCACCAGCAGCGGCACGAGGAGCAGTGCCACGATGTTGAAGACCTTGATCATCGAGTTGAGTGCCGGACCCGCCGTGTCCTTGTACGGGTCGCCGACGGTGTCGCCGGTGACGGCTGCCTTGTGAGCGTCGCCGCCCTTGACGTGCTTGACGCCGTCCTTGTCCACGAAGCCGTCCTCGAAGCGCTTCTTGGCGTTGTCCCACGCACCGCCGCCCGAGGTCATCGAGATGGCCACGAAGAGGCCGGTGACGATGGTGCCGACCAGGGCGCCACCGAGCATGAGCGCGGTAAACGAGAACGCATCGGCGAAGCCGGTCGCCTTGAGGATGAAGCCGAGGATGATGATGAGTACCGGCACGCCGGTCGGGATGAGCGCCGGAAGCGTCATCTCGCGGAGCGCGGCCTGGGTGACGAGGTCGACCGAGCGGGCGTAGTCCGGCTTACCGGTGCCTTCCATGATGCCCGGGATCTCGCGGAACTGGCGGCGAACCTCCTCGACGACAGCACCGGCGGCCTTGCCGACCGCGGTCATCGCGAGCGAGGCGAAGAGGAACGGCAGCGAGCCGCCGATGAACAGTCCGACGAGCACGTACGGGTTGGAGAGGTTGAACACCAGCTCGGCGCTACCGGCCGTCTGCTCGGTGATCGCGTGCGTGAAGTCCGCGAAGAGCACGACCGCGGCGAGTGCCGCCGAAGCGATCGCATATCCCTTGGTGACGGCCTTGGTGGTGTTGCCGACGGCATCGAGCGCGTCGGTGACGACACGGACCTCGGCGGGCAGACCCGACATCTCGGCGATACCGCCCGCGTTATCCGTGACAGGGCCGAAGGCGTCGATGGCGACGACGATGCCCGCCATCGAGAGCATCGACAGTGCGGCGACCGCGATACCGTAGATGCCGGCGAGCGCGAAGCTGATGAGCGTCGCGAGCGCGATGACGATGACCGGCAGGCCCGTGGCCTCCATGCCGACCGCGAGGCCCTGGATCACGTTGGTGCCGTGACCGGTGACCGACGCCTGCGCGATGGAGGTGACCGGGCGGAACTTGCTGCCGGTGTAGTAGTCGGTGATGTAGACCATCGCCGCGGTCAGCGCGATGCCCACGAGCGCGCAGAACCACACCGTGAGCGGGCTCGGTCCGACGGTGCCACCGACGGCGACGAGGGTCTTGCCGATCTCGGTGAGCACGAGGACCTTCGGCGTGAGCCACGTGATGACCGGGTAGAACAGCACGGCCGCGATGGCCGCAGCGGCCCACAGGCCCTTGTACAGCGCGCCCATGATGGTGCCGTTGGGGCTCATCTTCACGAAGAACGTGCCGATGATCGACGCCACGATCGAGACCGCGCCGAGCGCGAGCGGCATGCCGAGCGAGAAAGACAGCATCGCGGAGTCCGCGCCGAAGGCGAGGATGCCGATGAGCATCGCGGCGACGGTCGTGACGACGTAGGTCTCGAAGAGGTCGGCCGCCATACCGGCGCAGTCACCGACGTTGTCACCGACGTTGTCGGCGATGACGGCCGGGTTGCGGGGGTCGTCCTCGGGAATACCGGCCTCGACCTTGCCCACGAGGTCGGCGCCCACGTCAGCGGCCTTGGTGAAGATGCCGCCGCCAAGACGTGCGAAGACCGAGATGAGCGAGCCACCGAAGCCCAGGCCGACGAGCGCGGCGGTCGGCGCGATGTCCATCGAGACGAGGATCGCCATGACCGACACCGACAGGATGCCGAGACCTACGACGAACAGACCCGTCACCGAGCCGGCCTCGAACGCCACGGAGAGCGCCTTGGGCAGGCCGCCACGTGCGGCCTCAGCCGTGCGGACGTTGGCCTTGACCGAGATCCCCATGCCGATGAAACCGGCCGCAGCCGATGCAGCGCCGCCCAGCAGGAAGCCGATGGCGGTCCAGATGCCGAAGCCCGCGACCCCGAAGAATCCGGGAACGGCGATCGCGATGGCGAGCACCACGGCGACGATGCCGACGGTGCGGTACTGACGGCCCAGGTACGCCATGGCGCCTTCCTGGATCGCGCCCGCGATCTCCTGCATCCTCTCGTTGCCCGCGGGCAACTTGTTGATCCTCATGACGAGGAACGCGGCAAAGGCGGCGGCGAGAAGACCCGCGCCCAAGCCAATGAACAGCGGCAGGTTGGACATGTTTCCTCCAGAGCGGTTTGGGCAGCGGCGTGCCGGGCAGCCGCACCCCCTCCAAGTCGCGGACATTCTATCAGAGTGGAGCGGCGCGCAAGCACCCATTCGTGAGAGCGGATGAAACCGCCGCGACATGCAGCCGACACCGGTTCGACGCGTGCGGCCCGTGTGCGGCCGAGGCTATCTCAGCGCGGCCGCCAGGGCGAGCGCCTGAACCGTGGCCCCCACGTCGTGGACGCGAACGACCGCGGCCCCGTGCGACGCGGCCCAGACCGCGGTCTCCACCGAGCCGCCGACACGCTCGCTCGGCTCCTCGACGCCCGTCAACTCGCCGATGAACCGCTTCCTCGACGCACCCAACACGACGGGGTAGCCGAGTGCCGCCAAGCGCGGCATCGCCTTGAGCAGCGCGAGGTTGTGCTCGAGCGTCTTGCCGAAACCGATGCCGGGATCGATCGCGATGCGCTCACGAGCGACACCGGCGGCCTCGAGCACGGCCGCCTGTGCCAGGAGGTATCCACCCACTTCCGTCACGACGTCGTCGTAGCGCGGGTCTCGCTGCATCGTGCCCGGCTCGCCGAGCATGTGCATGACCACGAGTCCCGCGTCACACCGCGCAGCGACATCCACCATCTCGCGCGAGCGGAAACCGGAGACGTCATTGATGATCGACGCCCCCGCACCCACGCATGCCTCGGCGACCTCGGGATTGCGCGTGTCGATCGACACCGGCACCAGTGCATCAGCCGCGAGCCGCATCACCACCGGGCGCACTCGGGCCAGCTCGGCGGCCGTGCACAGCGGCTCAGCGCCCGGACGCGTCGACTCGCCCCCGACATCGATGATCGCGGCGCCCTCGCCGATGAGGTGCTCGCCCCAGGCGACCGCCTCGGCCGGATCGTCATGCTGGCCGCCGTCGGAGAAGCTGTCGGGGGTGACGTTGAGGATCCCCATGACGAGCGGCGCCTTGAGCGAGAGGTCGAAACGCCCGCACCGCCAGATGGCCGGCGTGGCGGCGTCCGTCCCGGCAGCGGGCTCATCGACGTGTTCGCTCATCGGCGGCTTCGATCGGTGATGAGCGACATGGCCTCGGCCCGCGTAGCGGCCTTGCGCTCGAAGATGCCGCGAACGGCGCTGGTGACCGTCTCGGAGCCGGGCTTCTTCACTCCCCGCATCGACATGCACAGATGCTCGGCTTCGATGACCACGATCACGCCGGCAGGATCGAGGTACTCGACGATGGTGTCGGCTATCTGCGAGGTCATACGCTCCTGCACCTGCGGGCGCTTCGCGAACACGTCGACGACGCGCGCGAGCTTCGAGAGGCCGCAGATGCGCCCGTCCTTGCCGGGGATGTAGGCGACGTGAGCACGTCCCATGAACGGCACGAGGTGGTGCTCGCACACCGAGTAGAGCGGGATGTCGCGGACGAGCACCATCTCCTGATGGCCTTCGTTGAACGTCACGCAGAAGTGCTCGGAGGGGTCCTGCGCCAAGCCGGCGAAGATCTCCTCGTACATGTCCGCGACACGCCGAGGCGTGTCGAGCAGGCCCTCTCGGCCGACATCCTCCCCGACACCCTCGAGGATCAGGCGAACACCCCGTTCGATCTTCTCGCGGTCCATGAAGTCCCCTCTGTCGGCTGTGGGCCGCACGGCGGCCCGCATCGCCACTAGCGTACCCGATGCGGTGACGGCAGTGCGCGCAGCGTCGACTGCGGCGTCAGTCGAGCCTGACCAGCCCCGCCCTGACCGCCGCGAGCACGGCCTGCGTGCGGTCGGCGGCCCCCAGCTTGCGCAGGATGTGGCAGACGTGGGTCTTGACCGTGGACTCGCCGATCCACAGAGCGCGACCGATCTCCTTGTTCGACAGGCCTCGCGCCATCAGCCCGAGCACCTCGGCCTCACGCTCGGAGAGCATGTCGCGACTCGCCGCCACCTCGCGGTCGGCGAGCATCCGCTCGGCGATGGCGGGGTCGAGCACCGACTGGCCCGTGGCCACGCAGCGGACCGCTTCGACGATACGCTCGGGCGACACGTCGCGCGTGACCACGCCGGTGGCGCCTGCCGCGAGGACGTCGGCCGCCTCGTCGCCCGGCCCGGCGCCGCAGACGACGAGCACGGACGTGTCGGGCACGCGCGCACGCACAGCGGCGCACAGGTCGGCGAGGCACTCGGCAGGCATGGTGATGCCGAGAACGAGGACGTCCGGCCGCGCCGCCTCGCACGCGCCGGTGACGGCCTCCGCGTCGCTCACCTCACCGGCGATCACCATGTCAGGCTCGGCCCCTAAGAGGATTCGCAGGGCGTAGCGAACAAGCTCGTAGTCGTCAGCTATCAAGACGCTGACCTCGGCCATGGAATCCTCCAGCGATCGCCCGTGCGGGCCCCCGCCTTCTTGTTCCCTCAGCGGCCTGGTCTCACGCGTTATAGGCTGGCGGCGTCCCGGGTGCCATCGGCGGCTCGACAGCGGAGTCCGGCGTGTCGTCGGCCTCGGGTGTGACCGGCGCCTCCGCTCCGGAGTCGCTGTCGTCCTCGTCCTTGCCGGCCTTCTCTGTCTTGAGGTAGTCGTCCCAGGTGTTCTCGAGAAGCGCCTCGAGCTCGGACTTGCCGATGGTCTCACGCTCGATGAGCACGTCGGCCATCAGGTCGAGCTGCTCCCGGTGCTCGGTGAGGATCTTGCGAGCCTTCTCGTACGCCTCGTCGATGAGACGGGCGACTTCCTTGTCGATCTCGTAGGCGACCTCGGGCGAGTAGTCCGCATTCGCCGAGAAGTCCCTGCCGAGGAACACTTCGTGGTTCGCCTCGCCGAACGTCTGCGGCCCGAGCTTCTCGCTCATGCCGAAGCGCGTGACCATCTGCTTGGCGAGCTTCGTGGCCCGGTCGATGTCGTTGGAGGCGCCGGTCGTGACGTCACCGATGGCGATCTCCTCGGCGACGCGACCGCCGAGAAGCGAAGCGAGGTCGGAGAGCATCTCCTGCTTCGAGCCGAGGAACTTCTCCTCCTCCGGGAGGTGCCACGTCGAGCCGAGCGAACGGCCGCGCGGGATGATCGTGACCTTGTGGATCGAGTCACCATGCGGCAGCACGTGGCCCACGATGGCGTGACCGGCCTCGTGGAAGGCGATGACCTTCTTCTCCTCGTCGGAGATGAGGCGGCTCTTGCGCTCCGGTCCCGCGACGACGCGGTCGATGCCCTCCTCGAGCTCGATCATGTCGATCTTCTTCTTGCCGTGACGAGCGGCGAGCAGCGCAGCCTCGTTGACGAGGTTCGCAAGGTCGGCGCCGGTGAAGCCCGGTGTACGGCGTGCGAGCACCTCGAGGTCGATGTCCTCGGCAAGGGGCTTCCCACGCGCGTGGATCTTCAGGATGCCGAGGCGGCCCTTGAGGTCCGGGCGGTCGACGACGACTTGGCGGTCGAAGCGGCCCGGACGCAGCAGCGCCGGGTCGAGGATGTCGGGGCGGTTGGTGGCCGCGATGAGGATGACGTTGTCCTTGATGTCGAAGCCGTCCATCTCGACGAGCAGCTGGTTGAGCGTCTGCTCGCGCTCGTCGTGACCGCCGCCGAGGCCGGCGCCGCGCTGGCGACCGACGGCGTCGATCTCGTCGACGAAGATGATGCAGGGACTGGCGGCCTTGGCCTGCTCGAACAGGTCACGCACGCGGGAGGCGCCGACGCCGACGAACATCTCTACGAAGTCGGAGCCGGAGATGCTGAAGAACGGCACGGCGGCTTCACCGGCGACAGCACGCGCGAGCAGCGTCTTGCCGGTACCCGGAGGGCCTACGAGCAGCACGCCCTTGGGAATCTTGGCGCCGAGCGCCTGGAACTTGCCGGGGTTGGCGAGGAACTCCTTGATCTCTTGCAGCTCCTCGATCGCCTCATCGGCGCCCGCGACGTCCTTGAACGTGATGCGCGGCTGGTCACGCGTCATGCGCTTCGCCTTGGCCTTGCCGAAGTTCATGATCTTGGAGTTGCCGCCCTGCATCTGGTTGAGGAAGAAGAACATGACCACGACGAGCAGCAGGATCGGCAGCACCGAGGAGATGATCGTGATGAGTGGGCTGGGGCCCGACGCGTCGACGTCGTACTTCGTGCCGAACTCGGCACTCGCGGACGTCATTAGAGCTGCGAGACTGTCTGCGCCCACGTACGTTGACGTGAACTTCTTGGGTGCCTCCTTGGCGGTCTTCGCCTCGATCTTCTCCCAGTAGTCGCCTGCGAGTTTGTTGTCGCGCACCACGTAGGTGGCCGAGGCGACACGGCCCTCTTGTGTCGCAGCGACGAACTCGCTGGTCGCCAACTGAGTCGGGCCGGCGGTGTTGCCCCTGATCGAGGCCATGACGACCCAGACCAGCACGGCCAGCAGGACGAGATAGAGCAGTACGGTTCGGAAGTTCTTGTTCACGGTTCCCGGTCTCTCCTCGGGGGTAAGCGCACGGGCGCGGATCAGTCTGCGTAGATCTCCGGCTTCAGGACGCCGATGTAGGGCAGGTTGCGGTAGCGTTCTGCAAAGTCCAGGCCGTAGCCGACGACGAACTCGTCTTCGACGTGGAAGCCAACGTACTTACAGTCGATAGGTACCCGCTGTTTGCCGTCCTTGCTCAGCAAAGCGACGATCTCGAGTGAAGCGGGTTTGCGCGAGGCAAGGTTCTTGAGCAGGTACTTCAGCGTGAGCCCTGTGTCGAGGATGTCCTCGCACACCAGCACGTGACGACCCTCGATAGTCTCGTCGAGGTCCTTGAGGATGCGCACGACACCGCTGGACTTCGTCGACGAGCCGTAGCTGGACACCGCCATGAAGTCGAGCTCGACGGGTGAGGACATCGCACGCGCGAGGTCGGCCACGAAGATCGCCGCGCCGCGCAGGACCGCGACCAGCAAGACCGGCTCGTCGCCATAGTCCGCGCTGATCTGGGCGCCCAGTTCCTCGACCCGGTTCTGGATGTCGTCCTCGGTCAGTACGACGTGCGAGATGTCCGCGTGCAGATCCATGCGCCCCTGTCGTCCCTTCGCCGCTGCGTCAGCCGCCCGCCGGATAACGGTCCGGCTTCTGGCGCCGCCATGTCAGTCGCACGGCCCGGGTGGTCCCCGCGCCGATCCGGTACTCCTCGCTCATCCGTACACCGGCAAGCCACACGATACGCTCACCGTCCCGCACCACGGGTGTTGCGGGACGATCACGACGCACTACCTTCGCGTCGACGAGCAGATCGGAGAGCTTGCGGGAGCCGGCCATGCCGAGCGGGCGCATCCGGTCTCCGGGACGCGGCGCGTCTATGACGAGCCGGTCCAGGCCACCGGCGTCGATCGTCACCGAGTCGGATGTACCCGCTGTATCCGCGGGGTCGACCTCCTCGGCGATGATGAGCCCCGCCTGACCGAGGTCGGCGGTACCGGGTATGGGGAGCAAGGAAGGTGCCACCGCCCGCGGGTCCTCACCCGCGCGCGAGACGACAAGTTTAGCGTACTCGGTCGCTGCCCGCAGACCGCCCGGAAGGTCCCGCGCGAAGCGGTCGTCAGCCAGACCGTCGACGATCGCCTCGACATGCGACGCCTCGAGCCTCGAGGCGTCCGGAAACGCGTCAAGGACCGCGAAGCGGACCGTACGGCGCGCCATCGCGCGGTCGAGCGAGCGCATCCACTCACGGTCGAGCAACAGCCGCCCATCAGGATCGAGGTCCGCGAAGTCCCGTGCGCGCGAGGCCGCCAGCGCACTCAACAGGGCGTCATCGTCTGCGAGCAGGTCGATCGAGCGAGCGAGGGTCTCTCGGAAGGCCGGATTCGCGCGCTCGAACACCGGCACGATCTCGTGGCGCACGAACGCACGCAGTCGCGTGGTGTCGGCGTTGGTGGCGTCCTCGCGCCACGTGTACCCCTGCGCGCCCATCCACTCGCGGATCGCCTGCCGGTCGCAGTCCAGAAGAGGCCGGACGATTCGACCCCGCCGGTACGGTATCGACGAGAACCCGCCGGCGCCTGCACCGGTGATGGCGCGCATCAGGAAGGTCTCCGTACGGTCGTCACGCGTGTGGGCGGTCGCGATACGGCCGGCATCTCGCGCGACGCCGAGTGAGTCGCAGAGCGCATCGAGCTCCTCGTCGGCGAAGCGGTAGCGCGTGCGGCGACCGGCGTCTTCGAGGTTCAGGCCGTTTGCTGCCGCGTACTCGGCGACGTCGACCGACACGACCCTGCAGGCCACCCCGAGACTCTCGCACGTCACAGCCACGAAGGCGGCGTCGTCCTCGGCTGCCGGGCCACGCAATCCGTGGTTGACGTGCAGGACCGAGAGAGGAGAGCCCGTGGCCAGGACCCCGGTGGTGCACAGCCGGAGCAGCGCCATCGAGTCCGAGCCGCCCGACACGAGCGCGAGCACCGGCGCTCCGGCCGGCAGCAGCCGGCGAGCAGCGCTTGTGGCGAGCGCGGTATCTGGTAGCGGCGGCATGCGCCAAGCGTACCCGAAACCGGTGGTCGATACCGCTCGGTCGTCGCCAGGCCCCAGGCTCAGTCGTCCGCCGGCCCGGTCTGCTCGACGATCTCGACGACCCAGCGTGCCGTGCGGCCGACCAGGAGCGTGCAGTGCGCCCAGCGCTCCGGCAGGCCCATGTCGCCGATGCGCTGCACGATCTCATCGCAGCTCGTCGCCTGCTGGTCTTCGGTCCAGCGCCGTCTGAGCTCGGCCGCGGCGTCGTAGCTGGGCTCCCACTGGTCCCGCGGAGACGTGCGCCCTTTGACGAGCCCGGTCGCCATCACCCCGCCTGCGAGCGCGCCGCAGATGCAGCGCGACCCGCCGAGGCCCTCGCAAAAACCCGACGCCATACGGAAGACCTCCGCCGGCATCGGGTGTCCGAGAACCTCATTGACCGCCTTGACGACCGACTCGCCACACCAGTAGCCCGCCGCGTAGTAGCCCGAGGCCGCAGACTCAGCGCGCTCGGCCGCCGTCATCGGCTCGGCGAGTTCGAGAGAGGGTGCAACGCAGGTCGTGGAAGTGGACATTCGCGCATCCTTCGCGACAACGATAGGCTGTTCTCATGTAATGTATCACCATCAGCTATTGTTGTGCCACCGGTTGAGCCGCGGACGGCAACGGGTACATTCGGAAGAACCCCGCGCCACGGTCGGTTCGGCACGGGGTCCTCGAATGTGAGAAAGGGGCGAACATGTCCGGGAAGTACGTGCGTATCGCACTCGCCGCCCTGTTGGGCGCGGTGCTGTTGATCGCGGGTTGCACGACCCCCGCCGAGAAGCCTGCGACACCGGCACAGCCGGCGGCGAAGGAGGGGCCGGAGGTCAAGGTGGCCTCTCTGCTCGATTCCGAAGGCGTCGTGCTCGGCACGATGGTCATCAAGATGCTCGAGGCCAACGGCATCACGGCCGTGGACAAGACCAAGTTCGGCACGCCCGACGTCGTACGCAAGGCGCTGCTCGCCGGCGACGTGGACGCATCGATCGACTACACGGGTTCCGGTCAGTACTACGTCGGGCCTGAGGGTGACCCGATGTGGAACGACCCGGTCAAGGGCTACGAGCAGATCAAGGCCGAGGACGCCAAGAACGGCCTCGCATGGCTCTCGCCGTCACCAGCGAACAACGGTGAGTATCTCGCCGTGAAGAAGGAGTTCGCCGACGCGAACAGCCTCGCCACGATGGAGGACTTCGCCAAGTTCGTGAACGGTGGCGGTACCGTCAAGCTCGTGGGCGACCAGTCCTGGATGGACAACCCCGCGGGCCTCAAGGCCTACGAGAAGGCATACGGATTCACGCTGAAGGACGACCAGAAGATCGGCTTGTCCAACGGCGTGACCGCGCAGTTCATCGAGGCCGTCGTCAAGGGCACGGATGGAGCCAATGTCGCCGAGGTCTACGCGACCGACGGCGGACTCGCCGAGCAGGGCCTCGTCGTCCTGACCGACAGCAAGAACGTACCGCCGGTGTACGCACCGACGCCGGTGTTCCGCTCGGAAATCGTGTCGGCGTATCCTGAACTCGATGCCATCCTCGCACCGGTCTTCGCTTCGCTCACGACGGAGAAGCTGCAAGCGCTCAACCGCGAAGTCGCGTTCGGGGGCAAACCGGGCTCTGTCGTCGCCGAGGAGTACCTCAAGGCGAACGGGTTCCTCAAGTAGAAAGCTGGGCAGTGGCGCAAGTCACCGGCACAGTACGCGAACACGCGAAGGTCGTCGCGGTGACCGGGGCACTCCTCGGGGCCGCGGCGACCTTCGTTTCGCATGGCATTTCGTTCAACCAAAACCGGATCATCGAGGGTGAACCGGTATCGCTCGCCTCGGGGCTGGGCGCTTGGGGGATGGTGCTGGCCGCGGTCTGGATCGCGGCGGCCATTCTCTCCCTCTGCCCACTGCCCTACCGGCTCCGCGGAGTCCTCGTGACGCTGCTCGGCGGCGCGGCGCCCGTGGTGATGCTGTGGGCGGCCGGCAGCGCGGCGGCCGCACATGTCGCCGCGAACTCCGACATCGCGCGGACTTCCTTGCTGTGGGCGGCGTGGCTGTCGCTGTTCGCGGCCTACATCGTGATCTTCGCCGCGACCGCATGGTTGCCGCCGGGCCTGCTGCGCGCCTCCCTCACCTATCTGCCGGTGGTCGGCGTGATCGCGATGGCGGCGAGCGGACACCTCTCGGAACTCGCGGTCGCCCGCGAGTACGCCAACAACGCGGCGGACTTCGCCGAGGAGTTGCGGCTGCACCTCGCCTATGTGGTGGCCGCCGTCTCCGTGGGGCTCGTGGGTGGGCTCGGGCTCGGTCTGCTCGCGGTCCGGCGGCGTTCGCTCGAGCCCGCGGTGTTCGGTACGCTCAACGTGCTGCAGGTGTTTCCCACGCTGGCGTTCATCGGACTCATGAACCCGGTGCTGGCGGGGCTCGCCGAGCGCATCCCGCTCTTCGATCGGCTCGGCGTGCGCGGCGTGGGTTGGGCGCCCGTCGTCATCGTGCTCTCGGCGTACGCGATCTACCCGATCGCCCGCAACACCTATGCGTCCCTGTCGAGCCTCGACCCCGCGGTGCTCGATGCGGCTCGCGGCGTCGGCATGGGGCGAGCGCGCATGCTGCGCGAGGTCGAGTTCCCGCTCGCGCTCCCCGTGATCGTGGCCGGCCTGCGCGTGGCACTCGTGCAGACGACCGCGGGCGCGATCATCGCGGGACTCGTGGGTGGCGGCGGGCTGGGCACCTTCGTGTTCCTCGGCGCCGGCGAGACCGCGACCGACCTGATCCTGCTCGGCGTGATCCCGATAGTGGTGCTCGCGCTGTTCTTCGACCGTTCGGTACGCGCCCTGCAGCGGGCCCTTCAACCATGGGATACCAGCCGATGATCGAGATCTCGGGACTCACCAAGCGCTACGGGGACTTCACGGCGGTGGACGGCGTCGACCTTGAGGTCGAGGACGGCCAGCTCGCGGTGTTGCTCGGCCCCTCCGGATCGGGGAAGACCACGCTGCTGCGCATGGTCAACCGCATGATCGAGCCTACGAGCGGCATCGTGCGCATCAGCGGCCGGGACACGGCGAGCTTCAGGCCCGAGGAACTGCGCCGGTCGATGGGCTACGTCATCCAGAACACCGGGCTGTTCCCCAACATGACCATCCGCAAGAATGTCGCGACCGTACCGCGCCTGCTCGGCTGGGACCGCAAGCGAACCGACGCGCGCATCGACGAGCTGCTGGACCTCGTCGGGCTCGACCCCGACACCTACGGCCCCAAGCTTCCGTCGCAGCTGTCGGGCGGTGAGGCGCAGCGTGTCGGCGTCGCGCGCGCGCTGGCCGCGGACCCGCCGCTGCTGCTGATGGACGAGCCGTTCGGGGCGGTCGATCCCCTGACGCGCGAGCGCCTGCAGCACGAGATGAAGCGGCTGCAGGAGAAGGTGCGCAAGACGATCCTGTTCGTGACGCACGACATCGACGAGGCCGTGCTGCTCGCGGACCGCATCGCGCTGCTTCGCGGCGGCGTGCTCCAGCAATACTCCGAGCCCGAGTTGATGTGGCGCGAGCCGGCCAACGAGTTCGTGCGCGGGTTCTTCGGCGAGAACCTCGGGCTGCGGATCATGGCGCGCCACTGCCTGAGCTCTGTCGCACTCGATCCGCTCCTCGACGACGCGTCCTCCGAGGTGCTGCCGCGCATAGATGCGAGCGCCACGCTGAAGGAGGCGCTCGCCGAGCTTGTCGGCTCGCGGGCCGACCGAGTGCTGGTCGTCGACGGCGACCGGGCGCTCGGCACGTTCGGGTTCGCGGCGCTCGTCCGGGCGCTCGGCGATGGTGCTTCGGACTCCTCGGCATACACCGCGCCGGACATGCCGGAGGAGGCGCGCGCGCGATGAGGCCGCCGCGCGCCCGCATCATCGTGCACTGGGCGACCATCGCGGCGCTTCTGGCGGCGACGCTGTGGATGACGTTCGACACCGAGGGGTTCGCGCGCCTGCTCTCGGCACTCGTGCCCGACGCCGAGACCGTCATCTACCCGGCCAAGCCGCTCGCCACCCTCATGGCCGAGCAGATCTACCTGGTCGCCGTCGCGAGTGCGGCCGCGCTCCTCATCGGGGCGGCGCTCGGCGCACTCGCACTCTCGCGCGTCGGCCGGCCGTTCCGTGACATCATCGTCAACATCGGCAGCCTGGCGCAGACGGTGCCAAGCGTCGCGATCATGGCGCTCGCGGTGCCGGTGATCGGCTACGGCGCCGAGCCGGTCGTGCTGGCGCTCATCCTCTACAGCATCCTGCCGATCATGCTCAACGTGATCGCGGGTATCGAAGGTGTCGCGCCGGACGCACTCGACGCCGCGATCGGCATGGGCATGTCCGCACCGCAGCGGTTCTTTTCGGTGCAGCTGCCGCTCGCGATGCCGGTGATCGTCGGCGGGATCAAGAACATGCTCGTCATCAACGTGAGCGCCGCCACGATGGGCGCTGTCGTCGCGGCGGGCGGGCTCGGGATGCCCATACTCGCCGGGTTCCACGACTACAACGACGCCTACATCCTCGAAGGCGCGCTGCCCGCGATCACGCTCGCGCTGCTGCTCGACAGGCTGCTCACCTCCCCCGGCGAACTGGCCGACGACACCGCTCTGTAGACGTGCGCCGGCCCGTTCGCGACGGTGGCGCGCCAAGAACCGCGCGCATACACTTGTAGGGTTGAGTCCACCCTCCCCGCTTCGACAGGAGCTGCTCGTGACCCCCTTCAACCTCACCGACCCCGCGCTGGCCCCCATCGCCGAGAAGGTCATCGCCGGGACGCGCCTGACCCGCGAGGACGGCGTTGCCCTCTACGAGAGCAACGACCTCATCGGCATCGGCGCGATGGCCGACTTCGCCCGCCGCCGCATCAACGGCGACCGGGTCTACTTCATGGTCAACCGCCACATCAACCCCACCAACATCTGCCGCAACCGCTGCAAGTTCTGCGCGTTCGCCCGCAACGCCGATGAGCCGGGCGCTTACGAGATGACGCTTGACGAGGTCGCAAAGGCCTCGGCCGAGGGCGCGGCCGACGGCGCGTACGAGATCCACATCGTGAGCGGCCTGCACCCGGACTGGAGCTACGACTTCTACATCGACATGGTGCGGCGATGCCGTGCCGCGGTGCCGGACCACGTGATCGTGCAAGCCTTCACGGCCGTCGAGATCGAGCACATGGCGATCATCAGCGGCAAGTCGACGCGAGAGGTGCTCGCGGATCTCAAGGATGCGGGACTCGACGCGCTTCCCGGTGGCGGCGCCGAGATCTTCAGCGACCGCACGCGCATGGCCGCGTGGGACAAGAAGACGAAGTCCGACGTGTGGCTGCGCATCCACGGGGAGGCACACGAGCTCGGCATCGCGACGAACTGCACCATGCTCTACGGACACATCGAGACCAAAGAAGAACGCGTCGACCACCTCATCCGCTTGCGCGAGCAGCAGGATGCGACCGGCGGCTTCCTCGCGTTCATCCCACTCGCGTTCCACCCGGCCAACACCGAACTCGAGAACCTGCCGGCGACCACCGGCTTCGACGACCTGAAGACGCTCGCGATCGCGCGCCTCATGCTCGACAACATCCCGCATGTGAAGGCGTTCTGGATCATGCTCGGCCTGAAGGTCGCGCAGCTCTCCACCGCATTCGGCGTCGACGACCTCGACGGCACCGTCGTCGAGGAGCGCATCACGCACATGGCCGGCGCGACGACGCCCGAGGCGCTCAGCAAAGATGACCTCGTCGGCATGATCGAAGAGACCGGGCACGTGGCGGTCGAGCGCGACACCCTCTACCGGGTCGTGCACACCTACGCCGAGGAGCACACGCGACCCGAGTGGGATGCCGGCCCGATCGGTGCGCCGCCTCGGGTGGGGGTTGCGAAGGGGACGGTCGCGACCGGCACGGGAGCCGACGCCGAGTAGGAGACGCAGGCGCGGCCACGAAGATGGCAGCGACCGGGCTCGAACGAAGATGTGAGGGGGCGTAGGCCATGTCATGGACGCGCACGACCGGACGGCTGCTCGCACTGATCGCGGTGATCGCGCTCGCCATCACCGCGTGGGGTTGCGAGACGAAGCCGTCTCCCAGCACGGGCAGCGAGGATCCCGCTTCCGCCGAGGCCCCCGCAGCTTCGCAGCCCGCGCCGGAGGAGCCGCAGTACACCTCGTGGCAGCTCTACATCAACGACGACGACTCCTTCACCAAGGGTGGCATCACCTACGACATCGCACTGAACCTGAAAGCGACCAACCCGAGCAGCAAGCCCGCAGGCACCTACACCGGCGAGGCGACCGCCAAGACTAGCTCGACAGGGATGACGGGCGGCTACCCGCTCGATGCGTCGGCGATCGCGAGCAGCACCATGCTGAAGTTCAAGCTGCATGACCTGCGTGAAGGGGGCGGCCCTACCGACTTGGCGGCCGACCCAGCCGATCTGCTCGGCAGCGGGAAGATCGTGATGAAGGCGTCTGGCAGCGGGACCATCGGTGCGGCCGGCGGTTCGTTCGGGAACACGTCCGGCCAAGAGATCCTCGTGTCGGTCAAGGGCGAGACGGCCACGCTCAAGGTCAAGATCGACGGGCACACGTACACCTTCAAAGGAACCCTCACCGGCAAGGAGTGAGCATGCCCCGCCCCCGGCTCGGCCACATCCAGTTCCTCAACTGCCTGCCGCTCTACTACGGCATGGTCAAGAACGACGTGCTGCTCGACGTGGACCTCGTGCGCGCCAACCCGGCAGACCTCGCAGCCGAGCTGCTGGACGGCACGCTCGACCTCGCCCCCATCCCGGCCATCGAGTACGCGCGCCACGCAGAGCGCTTCGTGCTCCTGCCCGACATCGCGATCTCGTCCGATGGCGAGGTGCAGTCGATCCTGCTCGTGTCGAAAGTGCCCGCCGAGGAGCTCTCAGGCCACACGGTCGCGCTTGCCGCGAACTCGCGCACGTCGCAGGTCCTCGCGCGCGTACTGCTCGAGAAGCGCTGGGAGGTCTCGGTGGACTACGTCGAGATGCCGCCCGACCTGCCGGCGATGCTGCGCGACGCCGATGCCGCGCTGCTCATCGGCGACGAGGCGATCCGCACGTACTGGGAGCCGCCGAGCGAGCTTCACACCTACGACCTCGGCACCGAGTGGAAGGCGTGGACGGGGCTTCCGTTCGTCTTCGCCGTGTGGGCCGTGCGTGCCGAGTACGCTGCCGAGCAACCGGAAGCGCTTCGTCGCGTCGCAGACGCCCTCGACGGCTCGCTCGCGTACTGCCGAGGCCACCTCGACGAGATCAGCGAGTACGCCGCGCAATGGGAGCACTTCCCCGCGGCCAAGTTCCGCAGCTACTTCGACGCGCTCCAGTTCCGCTTCGGCCCCGCCTACCGCGACGGGCTCGCCCGCTACCTCGCCGAGGCGCACGGCATCGGGCAGCTCGACCGCGTGCCAAAGCTGCGCATCTTCGGGGAGGGCGCATGATCACGCCCGCGTCGCCGCGACAGGCCGCCGCAGCGCTGGCCAACAGCGCCGCCGCCGGCCAGCTGCGGCTCACCCCCGACCAGGCGCTCATGATGCTCGAGCACGGTCACCTGCTCGAGCTCGCGGCAGCCGCCAACGCCATGCGCGCGCGCCTCGTGCCCGCGCGCGACGTCACCTTCATCGTCGACCGCAACGTCAACTACACCAACGTCTGCGTCTCCGGTTGCCGCTTCTGCGCGTTCTACCGCAGCGTCGACGCCCCCGACGCCTACGTCCTCACGCGCGAGCAGCTCGCCGAGAAGGTCGCCGAGACGATCGCACTCGACGGCACCGCGATCCTGCTGCAGGGCGGCATGCACCCCGATCTCACCATCGAGTGGTATGAGGGGATGCTTCGCGACATCAAGGCCGACAACCCGGGCATCCACGTCCATGGCTTCGGCCCGCCGGAGATCTACCATCTCTCGAAGCTCTCGGGCATCCCGGTGCGCGAGGTGCTCGAACGGCTGCGCAATGCCGGCCTCGACTCGCTGCCCGGCGGCGGCGCGGAGATCCTGGTCGATCGCGTCCGCGGCCACGTGAGCCCCAAGAAGGCCACAAGCGACCAGTGGCTCGATGTGATGCGCGAAGCACACAAGCTCGACATCTCGACAACCGCGACGATGATGTTCGGCGGCCTCGAGACGCTTGAGGAGCGTGTGGAGCACATGGTTCGCATCCGAGAGGTGCAGGACGAGGCTGTCGCCGGTGGCCACGTGGGCTTCCGCGCGTTCATCCCGTGGAGCTTCCAGCCCGGCAACACCGAACTCGCCGAGGACGAGTACGCAGCGAGCGGCGTTCCGTTGGCCGCGGCGAGCGGCTGGGAGTACCTGCGCACGCTCGCGGTCTCGCGCCTCTTCCTCGACAGCATCACGAACATCCAGGCGAGCTGGGTAACCCAAGGCGCGAAGATCGGGCAGGTCGCGCTGGCATTCGGCGCGAACGATATGGGCTCGACGATGATCGAGGAGAACGTGGTCGCCGCCGCGGGTACGCGCTTCATGCTCGCCCGGGACGAGCTCGTGCGCCTCATCCGCGATGCGGGCTATACGCCCGTGCAGCGCGACACGCTCTACCGCGAGGTGCGCAGGTTCTAGGCCGACCAACCGGCGGGCGCAGCACTCGGCCCGTCGCGCGCGCGGCCGCCTCGCGCCTACGGCGCCTGCGTGAGCGTCCCGATGACCTCGACCGCATCGACGCGCACCATCGCGCTGGAAGCGGCCGGCGTCTTGTCCCCGGTCCACTCGATGCGCAGCGTGTGCGGACCCGGCGCCAGTCCGCTCGCCGAGAAGACCGGTTGCTGGTAGCTCACGCCCGGCGCGTAGAGGTCCACGGTCGTCTCGGTGGAGCCGTCGAGGATGGCGCGCGCACGCCCGTAGAAGGGCGCCTTGGTCGAGACCCACGTCACCGCGGTACCGTCGAACGCGACGTTCATCGCACCACCCGAGGAGTTCGTCCACGTGTCGCTGCCACCAGAGAGCAACGCGGAGGTCGTCGACTTCCACACGCCCTCGCGGTGCAGCCGGGAGTCGGTCTGCTCGTAGCGGACGCGCGGACTCAGCGCCTGCGTGAGCGTCCCGATGACCTCGACCGCATCGACGCGCACCATCGCGCTGGAAGCGGCCGGCGTCTTGTCCCCGGTCCACTCGATGCGCAGCGTGTGCGGACCCGGCGCCAGTCCGCTCGCCGAGAAGACCGGTTGCTGGTAGCTCACGCCCGGCGCGTAGAGGTCCACGGTCGTCTCGGTGGAGCCGTCGAGGATGGCGCGCGCACGCCCGTAGAAGGGCGCCTTGGTCGAGACCCACGTCACCGCGGTACCGTCGAACGCGACGTTCATCGCACCACCCGAGGAGTTCGTCCACGTGTCGCTGCCACCAGAGAGCAACGCGGAGGTCGTCGACTTCCACACGCCCTCGCGGTGCAGCCGGGAGTCGGTCTGCTCGTATCGGGCAGCGACCTCGTTGATGTCGAACGCGTACGCCACATCGCCCGCGGGGTACGCGGAACGGCCTGCCTGGTCGAGACCGGAGCTCACCGACGTCACGGACGCATCGTCATACACCAGAACGCCGATCGTGTGGGCGCCGGGTTCGAGAGCCGCCGTCACCTCGAGACTCCACTCGACGTCGGGCGTGCCCGCCCCCGAGGTGATCTGGGCGCGGTACAGCGGCCCGGTTCCGTCCAGTCGCACGAACACGGCGGCGATGTCAGTGCGGTACGGCGCTCGCGTGCTCGAAGCGACACCGGTGAACAGCGGCGTCGGATCTGTGGTGGCGTCATCGGTGAACGGCACGATGTGAGCGCTCACGGCACCCGTGGCGTCATCGGCCATCGCCTCGGTGGCTCCGAAGAATCCGACGGACAACGGCTCGTCGACAACGGTCACCGTGTCGTCGCCCCAGTTCGCGACATAGGCCTTGTGCGGGACGGTCCCTTCGTCCACAACGATCGCATAGGGGTTCGCGCCCACAGCACATGTCGTCACGGCGAGATCACGGTCGATGACCGTCACCTGCGCTGCTCCGTAGTTGCCCACGAATGCCTTGCGATCGCCTTGGTCGACTGCGACCGCCCATGGCTGCGCGGCAACCGCGATCGTCGTCACCAGCGCATGCGATGCCGTGTCGATCACGGCCACGTCGTTGCTCGCGTAGTCCGCCACGAACGCGCGGCCGCCTGTCTGATCGATGTCGATACCCAACGGGTTGTCGCCCACGGCAACGGTCGCCGTCACCGCATCTGAGTCGTCGATCACGGTCACGGTGTCACTTGCGGGGGACGTGACGAACGCCTGACCGCTCGCTTGGTCGACGGCGATGGCCTTAGGACCCGCCCCGGTCGGCACGGTGGCCACCACGGAGTCGGTCTCCATGTCGATGATGCTGACGTCGTTGCTGAAGCGGTTCGCCACATAGAGCCGTTTGCGTCCGGCACTCGTGAAGATCGCGAGAGCGCGAGGCGAGGCCCCCACTGGGATCTCGGTGATCGAGACGCCCGTCTCGGCGTTGAGCACGCTCACGGAGTCACGATGATAGTTGGCCACGTAGAGCTTGGGCGGCGTCGAGGTGGGCCACAATGCGAGCGCACGCGGATTGCCGGCACCTTCGGAGGCGGGCACCGTGATCGTGGCGATCGCCGCAAGGGACGACTCGTCGATGATGGAGACGATGTGCGACTGCCAGTTGGCAACGTAGGCGCGCGCGGGCGTCGCGAGCGGGTCCACCACGACCGCCAAGGGAACGGCCCCGATCGCGTAGCCGAACGGCATGGGGATCGTCGCCTCGTTGGAATCGGTCGCGCCGTCGATGACGCTGACGGTGTTGCCGTAGTAGTTGGCGACGTACACGGTGTGGGAAAGCGGATTGACGGCGACCGCCGCAGGTGACATGCCCACATTCACCGTGGCTATCGGCACGTCACCCGAGACCGCGACGCCTGCGGCACCGAGCACGAGCGCGACCGTCAACGCGACTGCGAATACTGCGCGGCCTCCACGTCTAGGTACGTTGCTCGATCTCGAACTCATGGCCTGCTCCAAATCCACACTCGAAGGTACCCTCTTCGCACGCATTCGAGTCAGCCTCGCTACCTTCACCGGATGGGAAGATACTGGACAGGAACGTCAACGTGACCCCCTGGGATGGGAGCCCGACATGCGTATCACCCGCGCACTTCCTGTAGCGCTTCTCACCGTTCTACTCGGCTCGCTCGCACTTGTCGGCTGTTCGGGTGCGACGACGGGCGGGCCGTCCGGCACCGCGAAGCAGGACCCCGCGCTGCTGGAGGGCTCGAACTGGGTGGCGACGCAGATCCGAGACTCCGCAGGAACGATGGCCCCGGTCGTCGCGAGCAGCCGAGCGACCGCGCAGTTCAAGGCAGGCGTCGTGAACGGCAGTGCCTCTATCAACCAGTACCGCGGCACGTACACCGTCGCCGAGCCTGACGCCATCGCGATCCAGATGGGCCCCTCCACGCTGATGGGCGGCCCCGAGGAACTGATGGTGCAGGAAACGAACTTCACAGCCGCCATGGGCGCAAGCAAGACCTACACCGTGTCCTCAGAGAAGCTCGAGCTGTTCGACGAGAGCGGCAAGCCGACCGTCGTCTTCGAGGCCGGCAAGAAGCTGAGTCTCGTCGGCCCGACCTGGTACTGCACCGGCTACAACAACGGCAAGGACGCGGTCGTGGGGCTGGAGACGGGCTCACAGATCACGATCCAGTTCTCCGCGGACGACAAGATCGCCGGCTCGGCGGGCGTGAATCAGTACAGCACGACCTACTCGGCACCGGAGGGTGTCGAGGCGGCATCTGGCCCGATGAAGATCGATGCAGAGATCATCACCACGCGCATGGCCGGTCCCGACGAACTCATGGCACAGGAGCAGGCGTACCTCGCGGCATTGCCGACGACGACACGCTTCGAGATCCAGAACGAGGAACTGATCCTGTGGAATGGTGACGCGCGCGTCGCCGGCTACCGGCTCACTCCGCTCGAGTAGCGTTCGAACCGGCACGCAGGAACAGGTACCCGGCGAGTCCTGCAAGGATCGAGGTCCCGAGCACGGCGAGTCTCGCCTCGTCGAGCAGCAACTGGTCCCTGAATGCGAGGTTCGCCACGAATAGCGACATAGTGAAGCCGATGCCGCCGAGGATCCCGCCACCGACCACGTGACGCCATGTGAGGCCGCTCGGCAGATCGGACAGGCCGAGCCTGACCGCGATCCATGAGAACGCGGCGATTCCGATCGGCTTGCCCACGAGCAGCCCGAAGAAGACGCCGAGGGTCACCGGCTGCGCGATGAGTGCGGCGACATCGAGGCCCACGAGACGCAGATTCGCATTCGCCAGCGCGAACATCGGAAGCACGACGAAGGTGGTGACCGGGTGCAGCGCGTGCTCCATGCGCTGCAGCGGTGATGCGACGTGCCTCGAAGCGCTGCCGATCTCGAATGCGTACTCCTGCTGCTCGTCGTCGTCGAGCACGTGCGAGTCGGGCTTGTCGATGGACTCGATGGCCTCGAGTCTCGTCCGACTCATCTCGCAGAAGTCGAGCGCGGGCATCTTCGCCCGTGTCGGGATCGTCAACGCCACCAAGACGCCCGCGATCGTGGCATGCACCCCGGAGTTGAGGAAGCAGAACCAGACGACGATGCCGAGAAGTGCGTAGGGGACGGTGCTGTCCACCCTGAAGTGGTTGAGCGCCGCCAGCACGATGAGAAGCGCCGCGGCCACCCCGAGCCACCCGAACGATATCCCGCCTGAGTAGAACAGCGCGATCACCAGGATCGCGCCGATGTCGTCGGCGATCGCAAGTGCCGTCAGGAACAGCTTGAGGCTCGCCGGCGCCCGACTGCCCAGTGCGCTGAGTGCCCCGAGCGCGAACGCGATGTCGGTCGCCATCGGGATGCCCCACCCCGCCTCGCCGGGCCCTGAGGCGTTGAGGGCTAGGTAGATGACGGCAGGAACGACCATGCCGCCGAGTGCCGCGAGTACCGGGAGTACCGCCTGCCGGGGCTTCGACAGCTCGCCGACCACGATCTCGCGCTTCACTTCGAGCCCGATCACGAAGAAGAACAGCGCCATGAGTCCGTCGTCGATCCAGTGTTTCAGAGACTGCTCGAAGTGCCACGGGCCCACGCTCGCCCCGATCTCGACGTGCAGCAGCTGCTGGAACCCCTCGTGCCACATCGAGTTGGCGATGACGAGTGCGACCGCAGTCGCGCCGAGCAGCACCACGCTGCCCGCGATCTCGAGCCGCAGGAACTCTGCGAATCCGCCGATGACGCCCGATTCCCCGCCACTCGTCCGAGTCACATCGTCGCGCCCCATCGCTCCCCTTCTCGCGGGCCGGATCGTGCTGGCTGAACCCCCGGTCCGCATTGTCGCACACGGTCTGCCGGCTGCCGTTCGGCAAGGCCGCATACGCTATGATTGCCCCGCACGTTCAGACATGACGTTGGGGAGGAATACGCCGTGGGACTGTTCATCATCGGTGCGCTCGTGTGGGGTATGGCGATCGGCTGGGTCGGCCAGATGATCCTGGGCGGCAAGGGAATCGGCAACACCGACTGGCTGCAGGCATTGGTCGCCGGTGCGCTCGGATCGCTTCTCGGCGGGACTGTGGGCAGCCTCCTCCTGGGCGAGGGCCTGAGCCTGCGAATCGGCGGGATCGTGAGCTCGATCGCCGGTGCCGTCGTCGTCCTGCTGGTCTGGCGCTACGCGATCAAGCGCAAGGCGTGACCAAACACCGTCTCGGGCCGGCGCGATTCACTTCCCGTTATGGGAATCACCTGAAGTGACCGCGCCGCAGCTCGCGAGCGGCGAGTCGCACGCCTTGTGTCCGTCTGAGTGAAGGGTGGAGCTATGGGACTGTTCGATGGCATGAAGGGCGAAGTGCAACAGCAGTTCGTAGCTCGCCCGGATTCGAGCAAGGATCTCGTGATCTACAAGTGGCCCGAGACGAACATCCGTATGCTCTCGGTGCTCACCGTCCAGCCCGACGAATGGGCGTACTTCATCAAGCAAGGCACGGTCGTCGGCTACCTCCAGGGCGGCCAGCACAAGCTCGACGGCGCGCAGATCCCATTCCTCGGCGGGCTGATCGACAGCTTCACCGGCGGCAATGTGCTCATGGCCGAGCTCTACTTCATCTCCAGCCGCGAGTTCGCGAACAACAAGTTCGGCGGCTCGATGGGCGAAGTCGAAGATCCGGGGACCGGTGAGGTCGTCCGGTGCGGCGTGTTCGGCGAGTTCGTGTTCAAGGTCGTCGATCCTGCGAAGCTGATCCTCAACCTCATCGGCACGCAGCCGATCACGAGCAACGACTTCATCATCGACGCGATCAAGGACCAGCTCACGAAGATCCTGCGGGCGACCGTCAATCGCCAGATGAAGGACCAGCAATGGTCGCTGCTCGACGTGACGTCCGGCATGTACACGCTCGAGTTCGAGCAGGCGATCGTCGCCGCGGCCGCGGGTTACCTCGAGCCGTTCGGCCTCCAGATCACCCGCATCGAGGACTTCCTCGTCAACATGGACGAGGCGGACCGCGTACGCCTGCTGGAGCTCAAGGACCGCATGGCGAAGATGCGACTCGCCGGCGATGCTCGCTACATGGCCGCCGCGCAGACCGAGGCGATGTTCGGCGCCGCCGAGGGTATGGCGCAGGGAGGCGACGGCACGTCGATGGCTGGGCTGTTCGTGGGCGCCGGCATCGGGCAGAACATCGCGGGCGGCATACAGTCCGGCCAGGTGCAGCAGGCCGCCACTGACGCGGCTCAGGCCGAGCAGGCCGCTGCTGCCGCGCCGGCGGCCGCCGCAGCCGCCGCCGCGGCGCCCGCGGCTCCTGCCGAGGCGACGGTCGCGTGCCCGAAGTGCGGCGCAGCCAACACCCCGGGGGCGAAGTTCTGCCAGGAGTGTGGCACAGGCCTCGGGCCCAAGACGTGCGCGAACTGCGGGGCGGAGTTGGCTGCTGACGCCAAGTTCTGTCCCGAATGCGGCACCAAGCAGGAGTAGGTGGTGGCGATGAACCGACGCACGTGGATTCGAGTCGGGGCGATACTCCTCGTCACCGCTCTCGTCGTCGCGGTGCTCGTGCCTGTCGTCGCATTGGGGCGTGCTGGAGGCGGGCACACGAGCAATCCGGGCCGCTCGGGAGGCAGCAGCTCAAGGTCGAGCAGCTCCGGTCGCAGCCTCGGTAGTGCGGCAGGCGGCGTCGCCCTTGGCAGCGCGGCTGCCAGTAGCGTCGGCGGTGGTGGCTGTTGCGGCTTCATAGGGCTCGTCGTCATCATCATCGTCGTGTTCGCCGTTCTGCAGTCGCTTAAGAAGAAGGGCATCAGCCCCGAGGACCTCGCGGAACAGGCAGGCATGTACGAGCGCGCCGCAGCCGCGGCCGCAGCGGCGTCCGCAAGCTTCGACGAGCTCAAGGCATCGGATCCGGCCTTCTCGGAGCAGCTTTTCTACGGGCGCGTCAACGAGATGTTCCTCGCGATCCAGAAGGCGTGGGAGGCCCGCAACATGGAGCCGGCCCGTCGCTTCCTCTCGCAGCAGCAGTTCGACGTGCTTGCGGGTGGCGTGGGCGAGTACGTCCGCAACGGTCAGATCAACAAGCTCGATAGCATCCACATCGACAAGATCTTGCCGGTGTCGGTGACCCGCGAGGGCGACTCCGACTACGTCAAGGTCATGATCACGGCTACCGTCATCGACTACACCGTCGACGAGCGCACCGGGCAGATCGTGAACCCGGACGTGCTCGGTGACGGCAAGACCCCCAAGACGTTCGACGAGTTCTGGACGCTCGTGCGCAAGGTGGGTGCACAGACGAAGTCCGACGCGACCATCCAGAAGTGCCCGAACTGCGGTGGGCCGGTCACCGACGGCAACTACGTCAAGTGCGCGTACTGCGGCACGATGATGAACGACCCGGCGCTCGACTGGGTGCTGCTGCGCATCGAGCAGCCCTGAGCGCGAGCGCCGCACGTCGGCGCTTGAACTGCACGACAACGGGCCCCGTCGATTCACGGCGGGGCCCGTTCTATGCACAACTCCTCCCGATGACGTATGGTCGGAACGATACGTAATCGCGAGGCCGTCACACCCTGCCTGGGAGGGACTACCGAAGTGAAGGTTGTCGAGACCACCGAGCTGTGCTCCCCCGCCGCGCGCCGAGTGCTCATCGCCGGCGGCGGCTACGCGGGCATCACACTCGCCACCACGCTCGCGCACCGGATGCGGCCCTCCGACGACCTCGAGATCGTGCTCGTGGACCCGCGGCCCTTCCAGCAGGCGCTCTCCGAGCTCGACCTCGTGGCCGCCGGTACGTCTCGGCCGCAGTTCGCCGAGTTGTGGCACGCGTCGATCTTCCGCGACCTCCCCATCAGCGTCTGCTACGACCGGCTCGAGGCGGTCCACCCCGCCGAGCAGACCGTCGACCTCGGCCCGCGGGACGACCCCACCGCGTCCGTGCCCTACTGGCGCCTCGTGATCGCCACCGGTGCGGTCGCGTCCGTGCCACCCGTGCCGGGACTCGCGGATCACGCGATCACCATGTGGTCGGTCGAGGACGCCTTCCTCCTGCAGCGCCGCATCGAGCGACAGTTCCGCAGAGCTGCGAGTCTCACCGATCCCGCGGCGCGTCGGCAAGCGCTGAGCTTCACCGTGGTCGGTGGTGGTGCCACCGGCGTCGAGATCATCGGCACCATCGCCGCGGTCCTCCCCAAGATGATCAGGCGATCCGGCTACGACCCGCGCGAACTCAAGCTGTGCCTTCTCGAAGGCCGGCCCGACATCCTGTACGACCTTCCAGAGGCACAGCGCTCCCGTGCCCGGCGCCAGCTCGAGCGGATGGGCGTCGAGCTGGTGTGCGGCGAGATGCTCTCCCGCGTAGAGGCCGGTTGCGCGTACACGGAGTCCGGCCGCTGTGTCCCCGCCGAGACGCTCGTGTGGTGTGGCGGCGCGCACGCCGACCCCGACGCGGTCGACTGGGGACTCGACTTCGACAACTCCGGCCGCATCATCGTTGGCCCGGACCTCAAGGTGCCGGGCTGCGAGGCCATCTACGCCACCGGGGATGTCGCGGCCTTCCGCGACCCCGCCGACAACCGCGTGCTCCCGATGCTCGCGCAGTTCGCGATCCGTGAGGCCGAGCAGGCCGCGGACAACATCATCGCCGAGGCCCGCGGCGAGACGCCCAAGCCGTTCGTCCCCAACATGCACGGCGAGTTCGTGAGCATCGGCCCGCGCTGGGGCGTGGGCTGGATGTTCGGGCTCAACGTCAGCGGCTGGCCGGCGATCGTCATGAAGCGGCTCACGTACGTGCTCTACTGGCTGCAAGTGGGCAGCTTCCGCCTCGCCTGGAGCCGGACGCGTCAGATGCTCGCGATGCACAAGTAGGGTAGCCTTGGCTCGACGACCGGACCGAGGAGGACCCGTGCCCGACCAGACGATCCCGCGCGCCGAGTTCGGCATCTGCGGCGGCAGCGGCAGCTTGAGTTTCGACTTCCCCGCCGCCCTGAACGACCCGCGCGTCACCGTGCTCGCGACCGACCTCGTCTTCGAAACGCCGTTCGGGCGGTCGCCGGCGTTCACGCACTTCCGCGTTGACGGCGAGCGCGGCCCGCGCGAGGCTCTCGCCATCAAGATGCACGGCTGGCGACGCGGCGTGAAGCGCGCCGACGCTTCCCTGCAGGCGTTCTGGGTCTTCCATGAGGCCGGCGTCAGGAAGGTGCTGGCGGACGGCGGCGTGGGCAGCCTGAATCACCTGCTCGACCCGCGCGACGTCGTCATTCCCAACGACTTCATCGACCTGTCGATCAAGCAGGACATCTACGTCCGAGGCGACCACCTGCTCATCATGCGCCAGCCCATCTGCCCCGACATGGCTGCGACCCTCTACCGCGGCGCGTGCGCTGCCGACTTCGGACGCGTCTTCGGCCGCGGCAGCTATCTCGTCACGGACGGCCCGCGCTTCGAATCGCCGGCCGAGGTCGACTACATGAAGCGCCTCGGCGGCGATGTCATCGGTCAGTCGCTCGCTCCCGAGGTCTTCCTGGCGCGCGACATCGGTGCCTGCTTCGCCGGCATCTACCTGGTGGTCAACTACGGCGAGGGCATCGTGCGAGACTGGGCGCATGAGGAACTGAAGTCGGCCTTCTACGACGAGTCCGAGACGATCTCTCGCATCGTCGTCGACGCCATCGCCGCCACCGACCTCGCCTCCGACTGCGGCTGCATGGAGTACCGCAAGCCGAGTCTGCTCAACCTGCCCGACGAGCGCGAGTCGTAGCCGATGCTGCTCATCTCGGCTGACTGGGTGCTCCCGGTCGTTTCGGCTCCGCTGCGCGACGGCGCGGTGCTCGTCGAGGGCGACCGGATCGCCGCGGTCGGCGCACGCGCCACACTGGATGCCGAGACCGCCGCAGACGTCGAGCGTGTGCACTTCCCCGGCTGCACGATCACGCCGGGCCTGGTGAACGCGCACACGCATCTCACGCTGACCGCGCTCTCGGGTGTGGTGCCGCCGGCGCCTTTCCACGAGTGGCTGCCGCGACTCGTCTCGGCGATGGGGCCCTGGGACATCGGTGACCACGAGGCGTCGGGGGTCGTAGGCGCCCAAGAGTGCCTGCTTGCGGGGGTGACGGTGGTCGGCGACATCGCCTACGGCGCGGCCGAGGTCGCCTCGGCGAGCCGGGCGGGACTCGGCGGCGTCTACTACTGGGAGTTGCTCGGCCTGGACGCCGAGCAGATCGGGGAGCAGCTCGCCTACCTGCGCTACCCGACGTCACACGACGGGTACGGTGCCCGGGTGACCGCCGGGCTCTCGCCTCACTCGCCATACACCAGCGGGCCGGCGCTGCTGCGCGCCGTACATGCGCGCGCGTGCGAACTCGGAGTACCCTTCGCCATCCACGTGGCCGAGTCCGCGGCCGAATCGCAGCTGCTTCGCGACGGCACCGGCCCGCTTGCCGAGGTCGCCGCGCGCACTGCGCACGGCTTCGCGCCCCCCGGCACCTCCACGGTCGCCTACCTCGCCGCACTCGGTGTGCTCGACGACGCTACCGCTGTCCACTGCTGCCACTTGGAGGATGCGGACCGCGACCTTGTCGCCCGCCACGCCCGAGGCGTGGTGACCTGCCCGCGCTCCAACCGCTACCTCGACAACCCACCCCCCGCGGTGGCCCCGCTCTTGTCGGCGGGTGTCGCGGTGGGCGTGGGGACCGACTCGTCGGCAAGCAATCACGACCTCGACCTGATGGCGGAGGTGCGCGAGGTCGCGTCAGCGGAGCCGGGCCTTCCGTCGGAGGCGCTGCTGCGAATGGCGACAGCGACCGGAGCTCGAGCTCTCGGCGTGGGGGACCGCTACGGGGCGTTGGCGCCCGGCATGCAGGCCGACGTGGCCGTCTTCGCCCTTGGGCAGCACGACGACGCGGAACGGTCGGTCATCGCGAGCGCCGGTCGAGACACGGTCCGTGCGGTGCTGAGCGGCGGGGTGTGGCGCGTTCGCGACGGCGCCCTGCTCCGGCGTGACACCATTGCGGAGGCACGTGCCGCGGACGCGACCGCGCGAGCCCGGCAGGCCCTCGCGGGCGGGTAGCCCGCCCGCGCGATAGCGGGAGCGGGGCGCCCCTGATCGAGGCGCCCCGCGGGAAGAGCCCTGACGTGCCCCAGCCTTAGTTGGCGGTGGGCACCACGAACGGGACGAACTCCTCGCCCTCGATCTTGTAGACCGTGATGGCCTTGTTCGTCGTGTCGCCGTTGGCGTCGAACGAGATCTTGCCGGTCACGCCCTCGGTGTCGGTCTTGGCGACGTTGGCGATGATCGCATCGCGGCCGGCGGGCAGAACGAGCGCGTCAACGCCCTTCTCCTTCGCGGCCGCCACGATCGCGGCGATGAGCGTGTTGGCGGCATCGTACGAGTACGCGTCGTACGCGCCCACCTCCTCACTCGGGAAGGCCTCCTTGTAGGCCGCCGTGAACTCCTGGCCCTTGGGAAGCTTGTCGATCGGGAGGCCGACCGAGGTCACCATGTCGCCCTGCGCGGCGTCGGTGCTCGCGAGCTTCACGTACTGCGCGTCGAACAGGCCGTCGCCGCCCATGAGCGGCGCCTGCACGCCAGACTCAGACATCTGCTTGGACAGCAGCGCGCCGGCGTTGTACGTACCGCCGTAGTAGACCAGGTCGGCGCCCGCAGCCTTGATCTTGGTGACGAGCGCGTTGAAGTCCGAGTCCTTGTCCGAGGTCTTCTCGGTGAACAGGACTTCGCCGCCGTTGGCCGCGAACTGCTTGGCGAACTCCGACGCAAGTCCCTCGCCGTACGGCGTCGAGTCGTCGATGACGACGACCTTCTTGGCGCCAGCCTCGTTGAAGGCTGCATCCGCGCCGGTCGGTCCCTGCACCGAGTCGATGGTGCAGACGCGGAACACGTTGTTCAGGCCCTGAAGGGTGAGAGCAGGGTTCGTTGCTGCGGGCGAGATCATCGCGATCTTGGCCTGGTTGTAGATCTTCGAGGCCGGGATCGTGACGCCCGAGTTCAGGTGGCCGACGACCGCCACGAGCGAGCGATCCGACGTGAAGGTGTTGGCCACGGTGACGCCTGTCTTGGGGTCACCCTGGTCGTCGCCGGGGACGGTCTCGATCTTGAGCTTGAGCGCCTTGAGCTCCTCGCTCTCGTTCGCCTGCTTGACGGCGAGTTCGACGCCGCGCTGGATGCCCTGGCCCTGAGCGACCGAACCGGCCGTGAGCGGTGCGCCGATACCGATCTTGACGACCTTCTCGCTCCCCTCGCCTGCCGGGGCGCTGCCGCCCCCACATCCGCCGAGAAGCGTGGCGGTGAGTGCGAGCGCGACCAGCGCGCCGCCTACCACGTACTTGCGAGCCTGCATTGTCTCCTCCTGTCGTTCACCTGGATCAGCCCAGTGGCGGACACCGTTGTCCGCACGGCAAACGCCGCGAAGCGTACGACAGCACCACGAACGCATGAAGTAGTTTGTTGACTGTATATCGCGGGTCTTTCCTGCGAATCGGAACGCCGCGTGCGGCGACGCTTTCGATTCGACAGAAGCGCCCGCGCTGCGTACGCCAATGGCCTGTCTACCTGCAGGCCTTTCACGTCCCGCGCCTCGCCCCTGCGCCCGGTGGTTCGCATGAGAGAAGGGCGCCCCTCGGGACGCCCTTCTCGGCAGTCGTGCATGAAGTGTGAGGCTAGTCCTCGCCCAGATACGCCTTGCGGACTGCCTCGTTCGTGAGCAGCTCGCGTCCGGTACCGGTCAGAGCGATCTCGCCGGTCTCGAGCACGTACCCGCGGTTCGCGATAGCGAGCGCGAGGTTGGCGTTCTGCTCGACGAGCAGGATCGTGATGCCCTGAGAGTTGAGCTTCTGGATGATCTCGAAGATCGTCTCGACGACGACAGGCGCCAAGCCCATCGACGGCTCGTCGAGCATCAGCAGCGTCGGCTTGCTCATGAGCGCGCGGCCCATGGCCAGCATCTGCTGCTCGCCTCCGGACAGCGTACCGCCCTTCTGCGCGATGCGCTCCTTGAGGCGAGGGAAGAGCTCGAAGACGTGATCGAGGTCGGCCTTGATCTCGTCCTTGTCCTTGCGCAGGAATGCGCCCATCTCGAGGTTCTCCATGACGGTCATGCGCGAGAAGATGCGACGACCCTCTGGGACCTGGATGATGCCCTTGCCGGTGATGAGGTGCGGCTTGGTACCGCCGATCGCCTCACCCATGTACTCGATCGTGCCGCTCTTGGGGACGAGCTGACCCGATATCGTCTTGAGCGTCGTCGACTTGCCGGCGCCGTTGGCGCCGATGAGCGTGACGATCTCGCCCGAGTTGACTTCGAGGGAGACACCGCGAAGCGCCTCGATCTTGCCGTAAGCGGCGTAGAGGTCGGTTACCTTGAGTACGACGTCAGCCATTGGTCGAGCCCTCCTCAACGGACTCGGCAGCCACGGCGGCGGCCTCATTCTCCGCGTGCGCGTTCTTGAGCATCTCGTCGGCGCCCTTGCCGAGATACGCCTCGATGACCTTCGGGTCGCGCTGGATCTCCGCCGGGAGCCCCTGGGCGATCAGCTCGCCGAAGTCAAGTACGTAGATGCGGTCCGCGAGGTCCATGACGACCTTCATGTCGTGCTCGATGAGCAGGATCGTGATGCCGAGGTCGCGCACCTTGCGCACCAGCGCGTTGAGCGCCTGGCTCTCCTGCGGGTTCATGCCGGCCGCCGGCTCGTCGAGCAAGAGCAGCTTGGGCTCTGTGGCCAGGGCCCGCGCGATCTCGAGTTTGCGCTGCTCACCGTAGGGCAGGTTCTTGGCGAGCTCGTTACCCTTGGGTCCGAGCCCGACGAACTTGAGCCACTCGTAAGCGACCTCGAGGGTCTTCTGCTCCTCGGCCTTGAACTTCGGTGTACGAAGAACGGCACCGAGAGGGCTCGAACCGGTGCGCATATGGCGTCCGACCATGACGTTCTCGAGTGCCGTCATGTTCTGGAACAGGCGGATGTTCTGGAACGTCCGCGAGATGCCCATGCGGGCGATGACGTGCGTCTTCTTACCGCTGACCGAGTTGCCGTCGAACGTGAGGGCACCCTCGGTCGGCGTGTAGATGCCGGTCAACATGTTGAAGAACGTCGTCTTGCCCGCCCCGTTGGGGCCGATGAGCGCGACGATCTCGCCTTCATCGATATGCAGCGTCACGTTCGATACGGCCTTGAGGCCGCCGAACTGCATCGTGACGTTTTGTGCGTCTACTAGGTTTGCCATCTCAGTACCCTTCCCGGCCCGTTGCTGGGTCCGCGGTCATCGCTAAAACCCGCCGGTGTCGTGCTGCGCGTCGTAGAGCGTCTCGTTCTCCTCTTCCAAGATGTCGTCATCGGCGAGGAGCTCCGCCGCGCGACGCTTGGAGGGGATGATGCCCTGCGGACGCCAGATCATCATCAGAACCATGACCATGCCGAACACCAGGTTGCGGTAGCTCGAGATCGCCGACACCTGCTCACCCGAGAGGCCCGGGATGATGCCGGAAGATGCGAAGCCACGAATGATCTCCGGTGTGCCCTGGATGAGCAGCGCGCCGACGATGGCGCCGGGAATCGATCCCATACCACCGATGACGACGCTGCAGACCACGAACACGGACTCCATGAACGTGAACGACTCGGGGCTGACGAACTGCTGGAAGTTGGCGAACGTCAGACCCGCGATGCCGCCCCAGACCGCGCCGAGCGAGAACGCCCAGAGCTTCGCGCCCATGATGCTGATGCCCATCGACGCGGCAGCCACCTCGTCCTCGCGCATCGCGACCCAGGACCGGCCGAGACGCGACTGGTTGAGGCGGTTGACGACGAAGACCGTCAGGACGCACAGGATCACGATGATGTAGTACCAGTACAGGTTCGACGAGAACATGAAGTTGAACCCGTTGGGACCGAGACCCGGGATGCTGAAGTAGAAGTTGTTCGACAGCCACACGAGCCCGAGCGGCTTGGCGAGGAACTCCCCGGCGCGCGGGAGACCGGCGGCGCCGTTGGTGATGCCGAACGCGTTGTTGTTGATGATGATGCGCACGATCTCACCGAATCCGAGCGTGACGATGGCGAGGTAGTCACCACGAAGCCGTAGGACCGGCGTGCCGAGCGCGAGACCTGCAAGCGCCGCGAACGCAGCGGCAACTGGAATCATCAAGAAGTAGGAGAACGGCTGCAGCGCGACCGGCAACGACCTGGTTGCGAGGTTGCCCACGATGACACCCGAGTACGCGCCGATCGCGTAGAACGCGATGTAGCCGAGGTCGAGCAGTCCTGCGTAGCCGACCACGATGTTGAGGCCGAGGGCCAGCATGACGTACAGGCCGACGAGCGCGAGGATACGCGTCATGAACAGCAGACCGAAGCCCTCGAAGAGGAACGGTGCACCGATCAACGCGACGCCCAGGAGCACGTACAGCGCGATCTTGGTCGGCGTGATCTTGCCGGAGTCGACCTTGGTTGAGACGTCCATCTTTCCGCCGCCCATGGCTTACACCTTCTCCACTACGGATTCGCCGAGCAGACCGCCCGGACGGAAGATCAGGACGAGGATGAGAACCGCGAACGCGATGACGTCCTTGTAGCCCGATGAGAGGAAGCCGGCCGCAAGCGACTCGACGATTCCCAACACGAACCCACCGAGCATCGCGCCACGGAGGTTACCGATACCGCCGATAACCGCCGCGGTGAACGCCTTCATGCCGGGGATGAAGCCCATGCTGAAGACGATCGACCCGTAGTACATGCCGTAGAACACACCGGCGACGGCTCCAAGAGCCGGGCCGATGAAGAACGCGAGCATGATCGCGAGGTTGATATCGATGCCCATCAGACCCGCAGCCTCGCGGTCCTGCGACGTCGCGCGCATGGCCTTACCCATCCGGCTGCGGCTCACGTAGAGGTCCAGCAGCAGCATGAGAGTGATGGCCGTGACGAAGATGAACACCTTGAGCGCGCTCACCGAGACACCCATGAAGGTGAACGCGACTCGCGTCCCGAGCGGGCTCGGGAAAGGAATCTGCTTTGAGTCGACCCACAGCAGAATCGCGTTCTGCAGGAAGATCGACACGCCCACCGCCGAGATGAGCGGCGCCAGGCGAGGTGCGTGACGCAGCGGGCGGTACGCGAACCGCTCGATGATGACTCCGAGGAGGCCGATGGCGATCATCGACACCAAGAAGACGATCAGGAACAGCGATATGAGCCCGGCGGTCCCGCTGGTGAAGAAGGCTTGCGCCGGGATGAGCCATGCGAAGAACGGCATCTTCGCAGCGATGCTCTGCGCGATTTCCGGGTTGGTCAGCACCTGCATGGTGCCGAGGCCCACGTACGCGCCGCACATGAAGAGTTCGGAGTGCGCGAAGTTGATCATGAGCAGGATGCCGTATACGAGCGTGTAGCCGAGGGCGATGAGAGCGTACATGCCACCCAGCGTGATGCCGTTGATCAGCTGCTCAACGATGATGTTTAGAGACACTGCAGGCGTTCCTGTCTATCCGGGATTCCGCCGACGGTCTTGAGGCTTCCGGACATGGAATCCGGGCGGGCACCAGCGCGGTGCCCGCCCGGACCGAGTCCTAGGAAGACCAGGACGGCGGTAGGCGTGTCAGATCTACTGAGCTGCGCCTGCTGCGGCCTTCGTGGTCCACTTGCCCTCGGCGACCGTGTACAGGCTGATCGCCTTGTTGGTGGTGTCGCCGTTGGCGTCGAACGCGATGTCACCGGTGACGCCGGTGGTCTTGGTCGCAGCGACAGCAGCGATGATCGCGTCGCGACCCTCAGGGGTCGAGACAGCGGCAGCGCCCTTCTCAGCGGCAACCTTGAGGATGGCTTCGATGATCACGTTCGTGGCGTCGTACGCATACGCGTCGTACGCAGCGATCTCATCGCTCGGGAACATTGCCTTGTAGGCAGCCGTGAACTCCTGGCCCTTCGGCAGCTTGTCGATCGGCAGACCGACGGAAGTCGCGAAGTCGCCCTCGGCGGCGGCAGCGCCAGCAAGGTTGATGAACTCACCGTCGTACAGACCGTCGCCGCCCATGAGAGGGGCCTTGAGGCCCGCTTCCTTGGACTGCTTCGAGAGCAGGGCGCCGGCGTTGTAGATGCCACCGTAGTAGATGACGTCCGGGTTGGCGCCCTTCATCTTGGTGACCAGCGCGTTGAAGTCCGTGTCCTTGTCGGAGGTCTTCGCGGTGCCGAGCACCTTGCCGCCCTTGGCCTCGAACTGCTTGGCGAACTCGGCCGCGAGGCCCTCGCCGTACGGAGTCGAGTCGTCGATGACGTAGGCGGACTTCAGGCCGAGCAGGTCGATCGCGTAGTCAGCAGCGGCCGGGCCCTGAACGGCGTCGGTGGTGCAGACGCGGAAGACGTTCTTGAGACCCTGCTGGGTCAGAGCCGGGTTGGTCGAGGCCGGCGAGATCTGAACGATCTTCTTCTCGGCGTAGACCTTGGAAGCCGGGATCGAGACACCCGAGTTCAGGTGGCCCATGACGCCCAGGAGGTTCGGATCGGACGCGAAGGTGTTGGCGACGGTAACGCCGACCTTCGGGTCGCCCTGATCGTCGCCGTCGACGGTCTTGAACGTGATGCCCGCGGCCTTGGCGGCCTCGGACTCGTTGGCCTCGCTGACGGCGAGGTTGGCGCCGCGCTTCATGCCCTGGCCAAGTGCGACCGCGCCGGCAGTCAGCGGTGCGCCGATGCCGATCGTGACGGTCTTCGCCTCGGTACCACCGGTGGTGCCCTCGGTGCTACCGCCGCCACCGCAACCGGTGGCGATCATCGCAAGCGCAACCAGCGCAGCGACGACGGCGAGCAGAAGCTTGTTGCTCACCTTCATAGTTCCTCCCTTGCTCCCTGGACAAATACCCTTGCGATGCACCGCGATTCCCGTCTGGGAATCCCGGGACCCGCGGCCATCCCACCGCAGGACTCTCGGAGTGTATCAGAATGGCGAGGAATGCAACCAGCCTCCCGCTGCATAACCGGACCCGGCTTCAAGCTTCGACCGCGCACGCGCGACATATGTATTGGATAGGTGCTTTCAATCGCTTGAGTGCATCAAATCCAATACATGTGCGCTCCGGCACCATCAAGCTCTCTCTGGCTCTCGGCCAGCGCGTGAAGGGTCACCCCTTGCAGAAACGCTGCTAGTTGGCCGGCAGCCTGTTGCCAAAGGAGCGAAGCCGCCGAGCCGGTCACGTGCGGCACGTCCAGAACCTCGCCCTGCACGGCCTCGACGATATCGAATACGGTGACGTCTTGAGCAGGCCTCGCGAGGGCGCAGCCGCCGTTGGCTCCTCGGCGACAGTGGACGATCCCCGCGCGTGAAAGCGAGGTGATCTGTTGCTCGACGAACCGCCGCGGCAGGCCCAGCCGGTCGGCTAGATCGCCCGCGGCGATGTAATCACCATCGGGTCGCAGGGCGAGCAGCACGAGCGCACGCACGGCGTAGTCGAGACTCTGTGGTACTCGCATCGCTAGCCCAGCTCATCCCACAGCTTGGTGGTCAGATAGCGCTCGCCGGTCGAGGGCGCCACTGTGACGACGAGCTTGCCGGCGAACTCCGGCCTCGAGGCGAGCCGCAGGGCGGCGGTGACGTTTGCGCCACTCGAGATGCCGACGAGCAGCCCCTCCTCGGCGGCGACGCGACGCGCCGTCGCGATGGCCTCGTCGCCACTCACCTGCTCGACGCCGTCGAGTACATCCAAGTCGAGCACGCCGGGAATGAAGTTGGCGCCGATTCCCTGGATGAGATGCGGCCCGGGCGTGAGCGCCTCACCTGCACGGCGCTGAGTGATGATCGGCGACTCGGCGGGTTCGACCGCGATAGCCAGTGCTCCCGGATAGCGTTCCTTGAGGTAGCGTCCCGCCCCCGAGATAGTGCCGCCCGTGCCGACACCGGCAACGAATGCCGCCAGCGTCGCATCGCCGATCGCGGCCTGGATCTCAGGGCCGGTCGTCTGGTAGTGCGCCCGCGGGTTGGCGGGGTTGTCGAACTGGCCTGCGATCCATGCGTCAGGCGTGCTCTCGGCGATCTCGTTCGCGGCATCGACCGCACCCTTCATCCCGAGCGCCTTGTCGGTCAGCACCAGCTCGGCGCCGAACGCCCGCAGCAGCTTGCGCCGCTCGACCGACATGGACTCCGGCATCGTGAGGATGACCTTGTAGCCTCGCGCTGCGCCGACAAGCGCGAGCGCGATACCCGTGTTGCCGCTCGTGGGCTCGACGATGACGGTCCTGCCACGCGTGATGATGCCGCGCGCCTCGGCGTCATCGATCATCCCGCGGCCGATGCGGTCCTTCACCGAACCGCCAGGGTTTCGCGATTCGAGCTTGACGGCGACCGTAGCCGCAAGGCCCTCGGACAGTCGGTTAAGGCGGACGAGCGGCGTGTCGCCGATGGTGACATCGACAGCGGACGCTATCTCGGACATGGCGCGTCTCCTTCGACGTGGCTGGCTTCTGCGCCGATGGTAGCACCGAAAGGTCGACTAGTTGCGCACTATTACGATGCGCAATATGCGCTTACTCACCGGAGCGTGTGGGCAACCGACGAACGGAGTGGCCGACGCGGCGGCTGCCGCCTCGCCGCACGCCCGACAATCGACTACGCTAGCCACTACCGGACCGACGAATCGGAGCCTTCGCGTGTCGCTTGCGTTCTGGGCATGGATAGTCGTCGCCGTGGTGTGCGCACTCGGGGAGTGCGTGACAGGCGGACTGCTCACGCTGCCGTGGAGCATCGGTGCTGTCGTCGCCGCGGTTCTCGAGGCGTTCCAGGCGCCCAACGGCTGGCAGTGGATCGCCTTCGTCGGCGTCGCCTCACTGCTCGTCGTACTCGGACAACGCTTCGTGGTGAAGCGCTGAAACGGGTCGGATCACGCTCTCACATGGCGAAGGGCGGCTCATCCGAGCCGCCCTTCTGTTCGTTCCTGGCGGTGGCACGCGACGCCGCGAGTACTCCGAGGGCATCACGAGGGCTGCACCGGTCGCCCTGCTCTAGGCGGGAGCTGAAGGGGTGGGGGTTGCGCCGGCATCCGGTGCCGGATCCTCGGCACGCAGCTCGTACGACGCGACACGCTCCCTGAGGCGGGCGACCTCCTTGAGCGCGGGCCACTCCGCCAACGCGGCCCAAAGGGCCACGCCGAGGTTGACCACGGGCACGAGCATGAGCAGAGCGACCGCCGGGGTAAGCCCGGCTTCGCTCAGGAACTTCCAGAACGAGATGGCGAGCACGACACACGTGATCGCGTACAACGCGAGCACGATGGCGCCGGTCGGGCCACCCAAAAGCATGAGGCCCCCTCGCCCGCCGGGAGGGCCGCCAGGGAACGCGCCGGGGCCGCCCATGACTCCCGTGCCCTGTGCCGCACCCGGCGCGCCCTGCGGTGTCGCTTGTGTGCCGTCCATATCGTGACCTCCTGCTCCGTCGCGCGGGGCATCACGCGGGGTGTCGCGCGTGACGCACGTCCGCTACTGGTATCTGAGTGCGTCGATCGGATCGAGCTTGGCCGCACGCCGCGCCGGGTAGTAGCCGAAGACGACACCGATCGCCGTCGAGACGCCGACCGCCAGCAGCACGGACATGAGGCTCACGGTGGTCGCGTAGCTCGACAGCGCCGTGATGGCGAGCGAGATCAGCCAGCCGAGGAGGATGCCGATCACGCCACCCGTGAGCGTGAGCGCGACCGCCTCGGCGAGGACCTGCGACGTAAGGTCCGAGCGGGTGGCCCCGAGCGCCTTGCGAAGACCGATTTCGCGGATGCGCTCGGTGACCGTCGTCAGCATCATGTTCATGATGCCGATGCCGCCCACCACGAGTGAGATGCCGGCGATGGAGCCGAGCAGGATCGTGAGCGTCGTGGTGACGGTGGACAGGGTCGACGCGATGTCCTCCTGATTCATGATCGAGAAGTCAGCGCTGTCCGAGTCATCGATGCCGTGGCGAGCAAGTAGCAGGCTCTCGAGGTCCGCTTCGACCTGCGACATGACGTCCTGGCTCTCGGCCTCGACGTAGACCATCGAGACCCCGGTCGAACTCGACAGGTGATTCGAGAACGTCTCGTACGGGATGTAGGCGGCATCGTCCTGGCTCTGCATCCCGTTGCTGCCCTTCGACACCGTGACGCCGATGACCGTGAACGGCTGCGCATTGATGCGGATCTTCTGGCCAACCGCCGACGCCGCGTCACCGAAGAGCGTCTCGGCGGTCGTCGGGCCGAGCACCGCGACGCGCGCCCCACCGGCGTTCTGGTCCTCGCTGAACCAGCTCCCCGCCTGCAGGCTCAGGTTGCGGATTGCTTGATAGTCGGAGGTCGTGCCTGTGACCGTCACGTTCGTGTTGCTGGCCTCTGCCGACACCTGATACGACCCCGACGTCGTCGGCGCGACGCGCTTGATGTTGCCCACCTGCGATTCGATGGCGGCGACGTCTTTGAGCGTGAGCGAGTTCGTACTCGCCCCTGCACCGCCGCCGCCGACCATGCGGCTCATCTGGCCACCGGGAGAGACCATGAGCAGGTTCGCACCCATCGAGGAGATGCTTCCCTCGATCGACGCCTTCGTGCCCTGTCCGAACCCGACCATGACGATGACCGACGTTATGCCCACGACGATGCCGAGCACCGTCAGGAAGGAGCGGGCCTTGTTCGCAGTAAGCGACAGGAAGGTCTCGGCGAGGAGGTCTTTGAGCCTCATCGGTGTCCCACCCCCACCTCGTCGGTGACGAGCCCGTCTCGGATGTGGATGGTGCGATCCGCGTGCTCTGCCACCTCGGGTTCGTGCGTGATGAGGACGATGGTACGGCCCTGCTCCTTGAGGCGCTTGAACGTGGCGAGGATGTGGTCGCCGGTCACGGTGTCGAGGTTGCCTGTCGGCTCGTCTGCGAGGATGAGTGCGGGGTCGTTGATGAGCGCGCGTGCGATCGCGACACGCTGGATCTGGCCTCCCGAGAGTTGGTTCGAACCCTTGTGGTGCAACTCCGGCGGGAGTCCGGCCGCTGCGAGCGCGGCGAGCGCGCGGGGTTCCCGCTCGCGGTCGGGCGTGCGTGCGTAGACGAGCGGCAGCATCACGTTGCGCATCACCGTTGCACGCGGCAGCAGGTTGAACGACTGGAATACGAACCCGATCTCGCGCGAACGCGCCTCCGCGAGCTCGATCTCATCGAGCTCGGACACGTCGACGCCGCGGATCCTGTACGTCCCGCTCGTCGGCGTGTCGAGCAGGCCCAGGAGGTTCATGAGCGTCGACTTGCCCGATCCCGACGGCCCCATTATCGCGAGGAACTCGCCCTCCCGCACCGTCAGTGACACGCCCTTCAGCGCCATCGTGTAGGTATCGCCGGTCACGTAGGTCTTGACCATGTCGCGCACTTCGATGATCGCGCCCATCAGTTGCCACCCGGTCCACCCGAGGGCGGCGCGCCCCCGCCGGGCCCACCCATCATGAAGCCGCCGGAGCGGCGATCGCTCTGAGAAGGGCTCGACGAGTTCGATGTCGCTGACTGCGACCCGGTGACGACGACGTCACCCTCGGACAGGCCGCTCTCGATCTCGACATACGAGTCATCACTGACGCCGACAGTCACCGGGGTGTTGGACTGCTGTGCGCCGTTCATCACGATCACGTACTTCTCGCCGTCGCTGGATCTCACGGCAGCGACCGGCACCGCGACGACATTCTCGGCGACCTGTGTCGCGATATCGGCGGTGGCGGTCATGTCGGGACGGAGCCGGTCGTCCTGGCGGTCGAGCGACAGCGTGACGGTGAAATTGACGACACCGGAGGAACTCGTGCCGTTGGGAGAGATGGACTTCACGGTGCCGGTGAACTCGGTGTCGTCCAGTGCGTCGAACGTGACGGTGGCGGTCTGGTCGACGGCGACCGATGTGATGTCGGCCTCGCTGACTGAGACCTCGACCTCGAGACTGCCCATGTCCGAGATCGTGATGGACGATCCCGAGCTGCCTGATGACGCGCTCGACGAGGAGCTCCCGGTCGCCGCAGCGCCGGTCGAGCCGCCGGAGGACGTGCTCGTGGTGCCTGCGTTGACGTCCGAGCCCACCGAGATGGGCAGTTCGGTGACCACGCCGTCGATGGGTGCCTCGACGACCGTGTCGTGCGTCGCGTCGACCGCGTCTTCGTAGGACTGCTTGGCCGAGGTGTAGTTCGCCTGCGCGACCTCGATGCCGATCGATGCGGAGTCGACGCTGTCCTCGGCGCTTGCGACGCTCTTCTTCGCGCTGGTCACCTGGCGCTTGGCGATCGTGATCTTGTCGTCGAGTCCGGCCGTCTCGGGTTGGCTGCGCAGGGCGTCGAGGTTCTGCTCGGCTTCGATGAGCGCCGTGTTGGCGCTGTAGAGCTGGTTGTTCGCCTGCGTCTTGCTTCCCTCGGCCTGCGCGAGGCTTTGTTTGGACTGCAGGAGCGAGGCCTTCGCCTGAAGCCGGGACGTCTCGACGTCGTCACTCGTGATCGTGTACAGCTTGTCGCCTGCGGTCACGGTCTCGCCGAGGCTGACGTAGAGCTTCTTGACCGTGCCACTGATCTTGGGATTGACCGTCACGGAGTCGGAGACCACCGTGGTGCCGGTTCCCGAGACCAAGACGCTGAGTGTCCGTCGCTCGGCGACGGCGGTGGAGACGCTGGATGTGGGCGTCGAGCTCGACCGGAGCACGGTGAAGGCCGCGACGCCGGCGCCGACGAGCACGAGCGCGACGACCAGGCCGATGACCGCGCGGCTCGTGCGCTTGCGGGCCGCTGCGCGCGGCGCTGCCTCGGCGTTCATCGGCAGGCCCGTTCGCCGTTCGCGCGCGCTGCGCGCTGGGTGGCATGGGAGACGGTGGGCATCGGGATCCTCCTCGCGGGCGGGTACGTCACGTACTCAGCCTAGGCGGGCGGGAGGCGCCGTTCGTCATGCCGGGGGAGTCACTTCGCGTACTCCTACGGGAGTACGCGGGGCCGTGCGAGCGCGACGCCAGTCTGAGGTGCTACTCGCCGGAGGTGCCGGGCGCGACGACGCCCGCCTCGTACGCGATGGCGACGAGCTGGGCGCGATCGCGCGCCGCGAGCTTCATCATCACGCGACTCACGTGGGTCTTGGCTGTGGCAGGGCTGATGAACAGCTCGGCGGCGATCTCTGCGTTGGAGAGCCCGCGCGCGACGAGCGCCAGCACCTCACGCTCACGCCCGGTCAGCGCCTCGAGATGGGCAGCGCTCACCTTGCTCGGTGAAGGCCGGTGCGCGAACTCGGCGATCAGCCGGCGTGTCACCGACGGTGCCAGGAGCGCATCTCCCGACGCGATGACCCGGATCGCATCGAGCAGCGCGTTCGGCTCGGTGTCTTTGAGAAGGAAGCCGCTCGCGCCGGCCCGCAGCGCCTCGTAGACGTACTCGTCGAGATCGAACGTCGTGAGGATGAGCACGCGGGTCTCGGCGGTTGTCGGATCCTGTGCGATCTCACGAGTGGCTTCGATGCCGTCCTTGACCGGCATCCGGATGTCCATCAGCACGACGTCGGGCGTCAGCTTTCGCGCAAGCGCAAGCGCCTCGGCGCCGTCGGAAGCCTCACCCACGACCTCGAGGTCGGGGGATGAGTCCACCAGGACGCGGAACCCGCCCCGAACGAGCGCCTGATCGTCGGCGACGAGCACGCGGATACGCTCCGACATCACGCCCGCCCGCCCCGGGCGCCCACCGGCAGCCTGGCGCTCACGCGGAAGCCGCCGTCGGCGAGCGGCCCCGACTCGAACGCGCCACCCAGTGCCACGGCGCGCTCGCGCATACCTTCGATGCCGTGGCCCTCGGCATTGGTCGCCGCCCGCGTGCCCGCGCCGTCGTCGGTCACCTGGAGCACCAGGTCGCCGTTGGCTCTCTTCACCACCACTCGCGCCGCGCAGGGGCCGGCGTGGCGCACCACGTTCGTGAGCGCTTCCTGGACGATGCGGTAGGCGGATGCGTCCACCAGCGCCGGGATCTCGCCCAGGTCGTCATCGACGTCGAGCGTCACGTCGATGCCGGCTTCGCGCATCGGCACCGCGAGCTCGTCGAGGCGCGCCAGGCCCGGTGCAGGCGCCAGCGGCGCGTCGGGTTCATCGGCCGAGCGGAGCACGCCGAGCATCGAGCGCAGCTCGTCGAGGGCTTGCTTGCTGGTCTGCCGGATCGCCTCGAGCGAGCGGCGCGCCTCCGCCGGGTTCGTGTCGATGACGTGCGCGGCGGCGCCCGACTGCACGGCGATGATGGACAGCGAGTGTGCCGTGACGTCGTGCAGCTCGCGGGCGATCCGCAGCCGCTCCTCGTCCACACGGCGTCGGGCCTCCTCGTCCCGCGTGCGTTCGGCCTCGATCGCGCGCTGCTCGACCTCGGCAACGTAGGCGCGGCGCGTTCGGGTGGCATCGCCCAACGCGGCGGCCACCGTCACCATCGAGACGATGCGCACGACGTCCGCCCAGTACGTCACGCCGGCGTGATGCGGAAGGTTCACGGCAAGCTGGACCGCGGCCGCGAACAATGCCGACCACACGAGGGTCGTGCGCGAACGCTCGGTACCCACCGTGTACAGGGCGATGAGTGGCGCGAGAAAGACGAGCGAGGGTGGCCCGGGAAGCAGGTCGTTGACGGCAGCGATCGCGACCACGACCGCCAGCACCGGAACCGGGAAGCGTCGCCGCACGGCGAGAGGCAGGAACGCCACGGCCGCAAGCGGGATGCTGTAGACGGCGAGCTCCGGTCGCTCTATGGCGGCCCGCACGGCGGCATCGGGTACGTTCGGCGGGTCGACGCCGGGCCCTCCCCCGAATCCGCCGCCGCGGATGAAGAGCGGCACCCGCAACGCCACCGAGATGGCGCTCGCGGCTGCGAGACCGACGGCGAGAAGCACGTCGGATACGGCTGCGGAGAGCGCTTTGCGGGGCTTGTTCGGTGTGGGGCTCATGGGTCGATAGTAGCCCCCCTGCCGAGGCGACGCATGCACCCGAGGGAGTATCTCGCGCTACGCCGGCCGAGGTAGCGGCGTCGCCACCCCAGCGTCTCGAGGCCTGTGGCCTTCAGCGCCGCGAGCGGCCGAGCGGTATCGAGACCAACACGACGCCGTCGCGAACCGCTACCGGAAACGTCGCGACATCGGCATTGGGATGATCGGTGGTCCCATCGCGGACGTCGTAGCGCCACCCATGCCACGGGCACATCAGGTGATAGCCATCGACGAACCCCTCGGCGAGGGGCCCGAACGCGTGCCGGCAGAGGTTCGACAGCGCGAACACCTCCTCGCCGACTCGCACCACCGCGATGTCGCGCTTCCCGATCTTGACGTGGCGAGGCGTGCCGGGGGCGAGGTCGGCGAGCGTCGCGACCGGTACGTCGACCACGGTGCCCGGTTCCACCTCGTCGAGCACGCCGATGAGGTCGGCGCCATCCTCGACGTCAGAGAGTATGAAGAGCCCGCACCAGCACTTGCGGATAGCTGCGAACTCGTCGCGGTAGAACGGGATGCACGGACAGACGATCTGCGCGTCTTCTTTGGGATCCCCACTGCGTATCCGGCATGGGCAGTAGACGTCCCCGTCTCGCTCAAGGATCTCGAGCTCACTGATCAGCACCTCGTCGACGAAGTCGGTCTCGGTGTTGAACTTGTAGCCGAGACGCTCGGCGAACGGGCCCATGTAGGCCTTCAGGTCGTCGATGGTGGTGCCGGCGAAGAAGACGCGGCGCCCGGGCTTCTCGGCGGTCATGTGCGTGGCCTACAGCCCGAGGACCTGGGCCATGCGCCCCTTGTTGAAACCGACGACCACCTGACCGTCCGCATCGAGCACCGGGAAGGACTTGCCGCCCGACAGCCGAACGACCTCAGCGACCGCGGCGTCCTTCTCGTCACCCTCGAGCAGGTCGACTTCGGTCATCTCGTACGCGATCTCATGCTCGTCGAGGTACTTCTTCGTCATGCGGCAGTACGGGCAGGTGGACAGCGCGTACAGGTGGACAGCCATCGTCGCTCCTCGCTCCGGTCGTGCAGGTGGTGCACGAACGCTGACGGGCCGGTGTCGGATCGGCCCGGTGGGTTTGCTAGGAGTTCTATTCCCGATAATCGCCGCGGCAGCGCCGGGAAGCTGTGGTGTTCGTGAGGAGATGTCACCGGAGCGGTGTACACTGCCCGCATGCCCGATACCACTCCCCTTCGCGTGGTCGTGCTCGGCTCCGGTTCCGGCGGCAACTCCGTCGCCGTGACCGACGGCGACACCACGCTGCTCATCGACTGCGGGTTCTCGGCCCGCGAGGTCGCTCGACGAATGGCGCTCGCCGGCCTCGATGCGAACTCGGTGCGGGCGGTCCTGCTCACACACGAGCACTCGGACCACCTGCGCGGGGTCGAAGTGTTCGCGCGCCGGCATGGCTGCGCGGTGCACGCCACCCGCGGCACGCGCATGGCGGCGGGACTCGACTGTCTCGGCAGCGAGGTCTGCACGCTGCGCACGGGCGAGGAGCTGCGGATCGGCTCCCTCACGGTGCTGCCGTTCAGGACGTCACACGACGCCGCCGAGCCGGTCGGCTACCGCGTACAGAATGCGGCCGGCGAGCGGTTCGGCCTGGCGACCGACACGGGGGTCGTGACCCCCGAGGCGGCCGAGGCGCTCGCCGACGTCGACCTGCTCGGCATCGAGAGCAACCACGACCTCGGGATGCTGGACAACGGGCCGTACCCGAGCTACCTCAAGCGCAGGATCCGCTCGGCCCAGGGGCACCTGTCGAACCCGGACGCTGCGGACGCCGTCGAGTCGCTGGCGTCCTCGAGGTTGCGGCGCATCATCGCGCTCCACCGCTCGGACACGAACAACACGCCCTCGCTCGCGAAGCGCGCGCTCGTCGCTCGGCTGACGGCGATCGGCCTGAGCGTACCGGTGCACGTCGCCCCACAGCACGAGCCGCTCGACTCCGATCCCGCCCAGTCGACGCTGTTCCCGGAGGAGCACCTGTGAGCGCGGCGCCTCTGGTCCGGCTCCGCGGCCACCACCTGATCTGCCTGCAGTTCTTCCGCGGCGAGGGCTACTCCGACGACTTCGTCGCCAACCTCGAGCACGTGATCGGGCACGCGGAATCGGCTCCGGCGCTGATCGTCCCGGGTGTCGATAACGTGTGCGCGGCGTGCCCCGAACTCGGGACTGATAGCCGGTGTGCGAGCGAAGGCGCGGGCGGCGAGGATGAGATCGCGCGCATCGACGCGCTCGCGTGCGACGTGCTGGGTGTGGCCCCCGGCGACAGGCTGTCGCTTGAGGCCGCGCGCGAACGACTCGAAGCCGACGCGATCGGCGTGGGCACGTGGCGGGCGGACGCATGCCACGGCTGCACGTGGGAACTGATCTGCGAGCCCGGCTGGGACGCGATGGTCAAGGACGCCGAGAAGGCCGCGCGAGCGCACAAGCGCTGAGTGCTCGGGCGACCTAGCTCAGGCCCTTCTTCCGCGTATGAGCCTTGCCGCCGACGATGAGCCGGTTGTTGCGAGACTGCTGGTTCGCGGCCTTGGCCGCCATTTCGCGCTGGTGCGCTTCGCGCTCGCGCTCGCGCTCCAAAGCGCGCTCCTCTTCGCGCGACATACCCTCCGCACCCTCTTGCCCGAATGGCCAGTGGCCCTTCTCCGACATGAGCCGTCACCTCCATGCGCGCCTCGCGAATGCGAGGGCTGTGAGGAAGATACCCACACGTCAGAAATCAGACCTACTTCACCGTGAAGGACCGGTAGCTGCTGGTGCTGACGACCTTCAGCGGATCGGTGTAGACCACCCGCACGGCCCACGATCCGCGGGGAAGCGAGCGCCGGTAGGTCCATTTCCCCGCCGACGACAGCGATGCCGTCTTCGTGGAGTACAGCGTCCGTTTCCCGCTCTTCACGCGGTAGTACTTGACCTGCACGCTCCGTGAGAGCGACGGCATCACCCAACCGGTGAGTGTGAACGCGCGACGGTGGCGCGGAGAATTCGGCTTGGACGGCCGCGTGACCGACGCCTTCGCTCCGATCACGAAGGTCTCGCTCTCCCCGGCTCGCAGCGCGCTCCCAGTGCCGACGATCACCCGATACACGCCGCTCTCGTATGGAGCGACCCTGAAGGCGAACGCCCCGTCCGCCTGCGCGAGCGCGGGCGAGGGAAGCGCCTTCGTCCACGCGGAGTCCCGGAGCACTTGGAGCACCACGGGCTCGCCGAGAAGCGGGGCGGTGACCGATTCGGTGTCGACGCGACCCGAGATGGTCGTCTCCACGCCGGGCTTCACCGGCGCCGGAATCGCGTCCATCACGAAGCGGGTCGGCGCGATGACGTCGAACACGAGCGTCGCGAGCGCACTCGCGTTCCCCGCCTTGTCGACGGCCCAGTAGACGCATTCGTGGCGGCCCGGACGCCGGGGCGTGAGAACGTAGTTGGACGCAGCGATGGTCTGCGTCTCAGCTCCGTCGAGCCGGTACGCGATCACGTCAAGACCGCTGCCGTGGGACTCGTCAGCGGCTTGGAACTCCACAGACATCCCGTTCAGCCAAGCGTAGTCCGCGCTCGCGCACACCGTCGGCGAGTTCACATCCCGAACGAACAGCGTCACTGTCGTCGGTGTCTCGGCGTTGCCGGCGGCGTCGACCGACCAGAACCGCAGCTCGTGGGATCCATAGTCAAGGACGTCGACAGTCGTGCCGGTTCCTGCGGCCCCGTCGAGGAGCCAGTGAGTCGACTCGACGCCGATTCCCGTGTCTGTGGCGACGAGTGTCACGCGTGCCGACGTGTCATAGGTGGCCGCCGCGTCACTGGTCGTCCTCGGCGGCGTGGAATCGTTCACGACCGCAAAGCTCAGGGACTTCGTGGGCTCAACGTTACCGACCTTGTCGACCGAGTAGTACTGCACGGTGTAGGTGCCCGCCTGACTCGGCACCGGCACAGCCGCACCGGAGGTGAATGTGCTTGCCGAGCCGAGCCTCCAGCGCGTCGATGCCACGCCGGACTGTGGATCGTTGGCTGCGAGCGCGATGGTCGCCCCCGACGAGACTCGATACATCGCGCGCATGTTGGTGGGACCCGTGACCGGCGAGGAGTTGTCGAGATAGACGGTCGCTGTGCGCACGGTCTCGGCGATTCCGAGGTTGCTGAACGAGTGGTATGTGACCGGCACGGCGCCATCGCCTGTGACGCGGAATGGAGATGCGTAGTCCTGCTCCGCCGACCCGTCCACCGTGTAGCTCGTGCGGGCGACTGGATCCATGGAGCTGACCGCCGTGAGGGTGATCGTCACGTCACCGGACACCCAGCCACTGAGTGCCGCCGAGGGAACCGCTGTGAGGGTGGTCGTGGGCGGCGGAATCGCGGGGACGCTGCCTGAGAGGGTGTACTGACCGACACTGGCGTAGTTCGAGTACCCCCCGGTGGTGAGAGGGTCGCCTTTTCCGGTGCCTCGGACGCGGATGTAGTAGACCCCCTGGGAGATGGGCACGCTGATCCTGGCGGACAGTGTCGAGGCCGAGTCGCTCGATGCGACTACGGCGCCATTCGCATCCAGCAGCTCGGCCGCGATATCGAGGTTCGGGCCGCTCGGTGCAGGCACGATGCTGATCGCCGCCGGGCCCGCGCCTGCCACGAACCGGTAGTAGTCGGCATCCCCCGCATCGGTGATGACGCCGGCCGCTGAGATGGACGAACCTACCTGCAGCTCAGCGGCGTTCTCGCGGCTTCCGGCGGCATCGTCGGCACGGAAACCGGACATCGCAGCGATGAGCGCGAGGTCGTCTTGGAAGTTGTTCGCTCCCGAATACTCGCCCTTGCTCCACTGGGTGAGGCTTTCGTAGTGACCTTGGCCCATGATTGGCGCCCAGCCGTTCCCGCCGGGGTAGTACTCGATCGCGGAGGTGCCATCGTGGAGAAGCGCGAGGTTGTGGCCGCACTCATGCGACGTCGTCTGCGCGATATCCTTCGCCGTGTTGCCCCAGGATTCTGGGAACACCAGCGCCGGCTTGTAGTAGTCGCCGATGTCGTTGAAGGCTCCGACATAGGCGATGCCCGCGGCATCCGGAATCTTGTCGCTGATCGGGCTGATGAGGGCTCGCGTGCCGTAGATTCGGTCGGCGGATGAGCTCCGCGTGATGACTTCCTCACTGGTGAACTCGGTGGTCACGTCGATGTCGAACGGGGCGTAGTCCTCGGCCACCCGCTGCCAGACCTCTTGGATGATGGCCTGCTCGGCCTCGCTGAAGGAGGGGCTCCCATCGAGGGAGAACGGTGGACACACGATGTCGGCCCCGCCGTTGTAGCTCGCGGTCCAGGCATTGCCGGACATGCGCATGCCCTTGAAGTCGAGCAGGATCGTGCGCTCGGCACCAGGTCGGCTGTGAAGCATGAACGTCTGCGACAGCGGGAAGGGCGCGGCGGCGGCGTCTCGCTGCACCGCCGAGTCCATCTCGGAGATCGAGGGCGGGGCATCCACCTCGGGCGCAGGCTCGACGTAGAAGAGCGCGCCTCGCCGATCCACGTTGAGTGTGGAATCCGAGAGCAGCGTCTGCTCGAGTACTTCAGGGGTCATGCCGTATCGTCGTGCGACTGCGGGCAACTGCGAGCCGAGCGCACTGATGGCAGCCGTCGAGGTCGCCGATACGCCGGGCATGGACAGCGCGTTCGACACACACGCGCTCTCCTGCGCGATCGACACGTCTGCAGGTTGGGCCAACGGCCGGGCGACGGACGGCTGCGACAGCGCCGTTGGGAAGGGCACGCCGAGCACCCCCGCGATGGTGACCAGCGCGGCGGCCGCAAGCGCGACCAGTGCCCAACGCATTCTCAGCATGCTTCACGCCCCTTCGCGCGCACGACGGTCCCCACGATTCCTATCGGCTCGTGAATCGGCGCACTTGAGCGCGTGAGCAGCGCGTTTCGAGCACCCTGGTAGGATCGGCTGCGATGCGGGAGCCTTCGCAGCGCAGCTACCCCGCGATGCCGCTCAGTTCGTCGAAGGCGTGCTCCGCATCGGCTACGGTGATCGCCCCCGCGGCGAGCGCCTTCTCCCACAGCACCGCAGCCGTGCCCCCGGTGTAGTCGCGCCCCTCGATGTCGCCTACCAGCACCACGCGCCGTCCGGCACGGGCGGCCTCGGCGGCGGCCGCGAGATTTGCGACGTTGCCGTGCCCGAAAGGCACCTGGCATACGATCACCGCGTCCGCCTCGCGGGCGATGGCAGCGGTCTTCTCGGCGGCGGTCTCGTCCATGGGCGCGAATGGCGACAGAGCGACGTAGGGTACGCCGAGCGCCTCGGCGAGGATCTGGTCGGCGTCGCCAGCGTTGAGCGCTCCCGCGCTGACGTCCCACCCGGCCAGGACGAGGCGTCGTAGCAGCGGAGCTGCCGCGCCGGACCCGCCGATCACGAGCACCGTTCCGCGCCCGCCAGCTGCAACCGCGCCTTCGCGCAGCACGGGCGTCACGCTCACCGACCCGGTGACCGGGTCGGTCCCCACCACGGCGCGAACGCCGAAGACGGTCCTGAGGGACTCGGCGGTGATCACCTGCTCCGGCGGTTGCGCCTCGCCCAGACGCCCGCCAGCGACGATGCTCACACGGTCCGCGTACCGCGCCGCGAGGTCGAGGTCGTGGAAGACGGCGAGGACTCCGATGTCGCGCTCCGCGGCGAACTGCCGCACGAGGTCGAGCACCTGCAGGCGGTGGTTCAAGTCGAGATGACTGACCGGCTCGTCAAGCAGCAGCATGCGCGGCTGCTGCGCGAGCGCCTGCGCGAGCGCGAGCCGTTGCAGATCGCCGCCGGACAGCTCATCGGTCGGACGCGACGCGAGATGCTTGGTATCGGTGAGGTCGAGTGCTTCGTCGACGACGGCGCGATCCGCCTCGCCGAGCGCCGAGAAGCGCGGCAGGTGTGCGTATCGGCCCATCTCGACGTACTCGCGCGCCGGAAGCGCGAAGGCCGCTGTGACCTGCTGCGGTACGACGCCGACAAGCCGCGCTCGGTCGAGTGGCGCGAGCACCCGCACTTCGGTTCCACCCACGTAGAGCGCCCCGCCGAGGATCTCGGCGTCACCGGTCACAGCGCGCAGAAGCGTGGACTTGCCCGCGCCGTTCGGACCGACGAGCCCCACGACCTCGCCCGCGTGGACCTGCAACGTCGCCTCCGACACGACCGGTGCGGCGGCATAGCCGACCGCGGCCGCCTCGTATGACAGCAGTGCTGGAGTCAGGGGTGTAGGCATCATCGTCGCCCCCTGACGAGCAGCCAGATGAAGAACGGCCCGCCGAGCACCGCCGTCACGATACCCACCGGAATCTCGATCGGCGCGATGATCGTACGTGCGACGAGGTCGGCGAGCACGAGCACGATCGCGCCCCCGAGCAACGATGCGGGCAGCAGGGTGCGATGGTCGGGGCCGAGTACGAGCCGCACCATGTGCGGCGTCATGAGCCCGACGAACCCGATAAGACCGGCCACCGAGACCGCCGCCGCCGTGAGCAGCGATGCCGAGGCGAGCGTGAGCAGCTTGAAGCGCTCGACGGACAGGCCGAGATGCCCCGCGCGCTCGTCACCGAGCAGCATGAGGTTGAGCTCTCGCGTCGAGAGCAGTGGCAACACGATGCCGGCCACAAACATCGGCGCGACCATCGCGACGTACGGCCATGACGCCGCCGAGAAGCCGCCCATCATCCAGTAGACGATGGCCGCCATCTGCTCGCGCGCGACGACCATCAGAAACGAAGTGACCGCCGCGAGCGTGTACGACAGCGCGACACCCGCGAGCAGGAGCGATGTCGCATCGAGCCGGCCACGATGCGTCGCAAGCCGCACGACGAGCAGCATGGTGAGAGTTGCGCCCACGAACGCGGAGAGCGGTACGGCCGCAAAGCGCAGCGCCGTGGCTCCGGCCGTCGCCACGATCGCCGCCATCGCGCCGAGACCTGCGCCGCTCGAGATGCCGAGGATGTAGGGGTCGGCGAGCGGGTTACGGAAGAGTGCCTGGTACAGAGCGCCCGCGCCGCCGAGCGCCGCCCCCACGAGCGCTGCGAGCACCACACGGGGCAGGCGCACGTCGATGATGAGGGTGTCGGCGAGCCCGCTCGTCGCACCGCGAAGCGCCCGGCCGATCGCACCGATGACGTCGGCTGGCGCGACCGGCACCGCGCCGAGCGCCACGCCTGCCACCATCGCCGCCAACAACGTGACGGCGAGTGCGGCGAGTGCGAGCGCAGGGCGCGGCTGCCGGCGGGCGCTCATCGGCTACTGCGGGGCGTCGACCGCGCCGGGGTGCAGCGCAGCCGCGATCTGCTTGAGGCCCAGTACCACGCGCGGACCCGGCCGCGACACCCAGTTGTCGTCGAGAATGTAGACGCGGTCGTTCTTGACCGCCGAGAGCTTGGCGAAGCCGGCGCGCTTGGCAAGTGCGGCCGGGTCGCTCATCGAGCCCTTCGTCGCGAGGTAGACCTGCGGGTCGGCCTTGATGACGTGCTCGGAGGAGTAGGCGACATAGCTCGGCTCGGTCACCACGTTGGTGCCACCTGCGAGCGTCAGCAGCTCGTCGATGAGCGTGCCCGAGCCGACGGTATAGAGCGGGTTTTGGGCGATCTCGACGAACGCGGTGACGGCCTCGGTGCCCTCAACCGCCTTCTGAACCGCTGCGACCTCGGCCTTCATGCCGCCGACGACCTCGGCCGCCTTCTCGGAAGTGCCGGTCGCCTGACCGACGCGCTCGATGTCGGTATACACACCCTCGAGGCTCTGCGGGTCGATCGCGATCACGGTGGCGCCGAGTTCCTTGAGCTTGGCGATAGCGTCGGCCTGCACGCCGGTCGTCGCAAGCACGAGGTCGGGCTTGGCCGCGGCGATCGCCTCGAAGTTCGGGGTCGTGAAGTCGCCGACCTTGGCGATTCCGGCCACCTCGGCCGGGTAGTCGTCGAACGTCGTGACGCCGACGACCTTGTCGCCCAGGCCGAGCGCGAATGCGATCTCGGTGTTCGCCGGCGCGAGCGAGACGATGCGCTGCGGCTCCGTCTCGATTGTGACGGACTGGCTCGCGTCGTCGGTGATCGTGACCGGGAATGCTGCGGCGGGCGCGGGCGCCTCGGCGGGCGCGGGCGGCGCGGGCGCAGCGCCTGAGCAGCCTGCGAGCGCGGCGGCGGCGAGCGCCGCGGCCGCGAGCGCTAGCGCGATGCGCGGGCGGGCCCGGCGCGTGGGCCGGTCGGTGCGGGTCGTGCGCGTGGTGCAGGTCATGCGTCCTCCTCTTGCTACGGGGCGGTCATGACGCGCCCCTGACATGAGAAAACCCGCCGCCTGTGACGTACCGAGGCGAGCGGGCTTTCGAGTGTGCAGCGGAGCGGTTCGGGGAGCCGGCCGTTGGAGTCGCATCGCCGGGCACCGCGAGCCGGCCTCTATCCTCGAAGGCCGCGTCGCGCATCACTCGGCAGGTCTCCTGACTCCACGCCGCGTCATCGCGGCGCTCACAGTGGCGGGTACCGTCCCGGACTCTCACCGGGTTCCCTATTCTCCCGAGGCCGCTTGCGCGCTCCCGGGCACCGAATGACGCCTGTTCTGTTGTGAACGCTGCGAGTCTAGCCGAGCCGAACCTCACGACGCCAGCACCGCAGGTCGGGACCTCGCGCACTCGCCGACAATGCCGCCAGGTGCCGAGAGCTACTCGCGGATCGAGACGTCGACCACTCGGCCGAGCAGATCGGCTGGTAGCCCGAGCGTCGCCGGCCCCGTCGCCAGCAGTCCCTCGTCGGCGCACCCCGCGGCGCGAAACGGCTGCAGCACCCACTCGTGCACGCCGAGCGCCGCGAGTTCATCGGCCATCCGCGTCAACGCGCCCTCATCGAGCAGTGCCGGGTGCACCGTCGTTCGCACCTCGTACGCGACCCCGCTCGCCACCACCGCCAACAGGCTCTCGCGCGCAGCGTCGCCGCTGCGCGGCACGTGGGTGATGCGCTCGTATTCCTCGAAGGGGGCCTTGAGGTCGAAGCCGACCCAGTCCAGCAGCGGCAGCACTTCGGTCACGCGCGCGGGCACCGGCCCTCCGGTGTGCAGCGCGACGCGGAACCCGAGCTCGCGCACCTCTTCGATCGCGGCAGCGAGCGCCTTCTGCGCGGTCGGCTCACCGCCGCTGAAGACGACCCCGTCGAGCAGGCCCACGCGTGCGCGCAGGAAGTCGAGGACGCCGCCCCATTCGAGCGCATCGCCGCCCTCAACGCCCTGCAGGTGCGGGTTGTGGCAGTACGGGCAGCGCCACGGGCAGCCCTGCAGGAACACCGTCGCAGCAAGCTCGCCGGGCCAATCCACGCTCGAAAGCGGCGACACCCCGGCGACGCGCAGCGGTGCGGCGGGCAGGCTCTGGGCCCCTGCGTCGCGCTGGTCCCAGGCGCCCGCCGCACGCGTGTCGCTAGTTGAGCTCGGCACGGTCCTCGGTGAAGCAGGTGCGCTCGGCGAATTCGCCCTTCTTGCCGGCGTTGAACGACGCGACCGGGCGGTGGTAGCCCATCACGCGCGTCCAGATCTCACAGGGCTGGCGCTCCTCATCGGAGAGGACGGGCTGGAGCTGCAGTTCGGGGGCGGTGTCGTCGGTGTGGCTCATGACGGGTCCTTTCGTGGCGGGCGTGCGGGATGAACGCGTGCGGGTCAGCAGCATGACGCGGCTTCGAGCCGCTTCTTCTCGGCGATCTCCTCGTCGCAGACGGGACAGTACTCGTGCTCACCGGCGAGATAGCCGTGGACGGGGCAGACCGAGAACGTCGGGGTGATCGTGATGTAGGGCAGGCGGAAGTTCTCGAGCGAGCGCTTCACGAGCTTCTTGCACGCCTCCGCCGAGGAGACCCGCTCGCCCATGTACAGGTGCAGCACGGTGCCGCCGGTGTACTTGCGCTGCAGCTCCTCCTGGCGCGAGAGCGCCTCGAAGGGGTCGTCGGTGAAGCCAGCCGGCAGCTGCGAAGAGTTGGTGTAGTACGGGTTGTCGGCCGTGCCGGCCTGCAGGATCTCCGGGTAGCGCTTCTTGTCCTCACGGGCGAAGCGGTACGTGGTGCCCTCCGCGGGCGTGGCCTCAAGGTTGTAGAGGTGCCCGGTCTCCTCCTGGAAGCGCGTGATCTGCTCGCGCACGTGGTCGAGGAAGCGTACCGCCATCGCGTGGCCTTCCGGCGTCGTGATGTCGTGCGCGTCGCCGGTGAAGTTGCGCACCATCTCGTTGAGGCCGTTGACCCCGATCGTCGAGAAGTGGTTGCGCAGCGTGCCGAGGTAGCGCTTGGTGTACGGGAACAGCCCGCCGTCGATGTGGTGCTGGATGACCTTGCGTTTGAGCTCGAGCGAGGTGCGCGAGAGCTCGAGCAGCGTGTCGAGCGCCGCATACAGCGCCGTCTCGTTGCCCGCGTACAGGTGGCCGAGACGGGCGCAGTTGATGGTCACGACGCCGAGTGACCCGGTCTGCTCGGCGGAGCCGAAGAGGCCGTTGCCGCGCTTGAGCAGCTCGGTGAGGTCGAGCTGCAGGCGGCAGCACATCGAGCGCACCATGTTCGGCTTGAGCTCGGAGTTCAGGAAGTTCTGGAAGTACGGAAGCCCGTACTTCGCCGTCATCTCGAAGAGCAGCGCGGCGTTCTCGGACTCCCAGGGGAACTCGGGCGTGATGTTGTACGTCGGGATCGGGAACGTGAAGACGCGGCCCTTGGCGTCGCCCGCGGTCATGACCTCGATGTAGGCGCGGTTGATCATGTCCATCTCGGCCTGCAGCTCGCCGTAGGTGAAGTCGCAGATCTCTCCGCCGATGATCGGGTACTCATCCTTGAGGTCGTCCGGGCACGTCCAGTCAAAGGTGAGGTTCGTGAACGGCGTCTGCGTGCCCCACCGCGAGGGGACGTTGAGGTTGTAGACGAGCTCCTGGATCGACTGGCGCACGTCGTCGTAGGACAGCGAGTCCTTGCGCACGAACGCGGCCATGTACGTGTCGAACGAGCTGAACGCTTGCGCGCCAGCCCACTCGTTCTGCAGCGTGCCGAGGAAGTTCACGATCTGGCCCACGGCGCTCGACAGGTGCTTGGGGGGACCCGACTCGATCTTGCCGGGCACGCCGTTGAGGCCCTCGTTGAGCAGCGTGCGCAGCGACCAGCCCGCGCAGTAGCCGGCGAGCATGTCGAGGTCGTGGATGTGGACGTCGCCGTCGCGGTGCGCCTGACCGACCTCGCGCGGGTAGACGTGCGAGAGCCAGTAGTTCGCGACGACCTTGCCCGACACGTTCAGGATCAGCCCGCCGAGCGAGTAGCCCTGGTTCGCGTTGGCGTTGACCCGCCAGTCGGCCCGCGACAGGTACTCGTTCATCGAGCTCTCGACCTCGACGACGGTGCGCTTGTCCTCGCGCAGGCGGGCGCGCTGCTCTCGGTAGACGATGTAGGCACGGGCCGTCGCGAAGTGGTTGGCGCTGATCAGCACCTGCTCGACGACGTCCTGGATCTGCTCGATGTGCGGCGGCGCGTCGGCGAAGCGGTGCGCGAGCACCTTGAACGCCTGCTTGGCAAGCAGGTCGGCCTCGTCCCCGTCGAACTCGTTGGTGGCCTTGCCCGCGCGCTCGATCGCCGAGCGGATCTTCTCAAGCTCAAACGGCGTGATCTGGCCGCCGCGAGTGATGATGCCCGATGGTGCCGAGATGCCCTGCGCTGCCATACCCGTCCTCCTCTGCAAGGTCCGGGTGGTCTGCGGCTGGCGCAGGCGACGGTCGACGCTCCCCCTGCAAGCCACCGGGACACCCCGCCCTGGCGATACATTGCTCGTGCGCCACGGCAGGTCTACTGGCTTGCGGGTCAGTGCGGCTGTCGGGCCTTCCCAGCACTTGCGCGCCAGTGGCGGTGGTCGACAGCGGCTCTCCGTCTACAGTTGCGGGGGCAGCGCCGGCGTTGCCGCGTTGGCGCACCGGCTTCCCTCTTAGCACCAGATATGGTGGTCTGGCGAACCGTGGTACAGCATATGGTATGCGTTTGACGCGCGAAGTCAATGCCGGGAACAGCCGAAAGCCGCAGTCGGTGAGGGGCTATTCGGGCGTGGACGCCGGCGCCGCTCGCGGCTAGAACAGCTCGCCGAGCGCTTGCGATGCCGCTGCGGGACCGTGCTCCTCGAGGAAGTCCTCCGGTGTCACATGGATCGCCGGCGACATCGGCACGCCAAGGAGCGCGAGCGCCTCGAGCAAGGCGTCGAGCAGTATCCGGTGATTCACGAACAGCGTGATCATCTCGGTGTCGATGCGGTAGTCCCCGGCCGTACTGAGCTCCATGCGGCTCTTGGGCGTGTGGACGACGATGCCGTCACACTGTCTGCCCCGCCCGAGGAACTCGAGCCCGAACACCCCGTGGCTGCTCGTGAAGAGCCGCCGATACGATCGCCCGGTGTCCTCGTACGCGTCGCCGAGCTCCAGCAGCGCAAGGTCCTCGCCCACGCGAAAGGGCGGCTCCGGCAGCTCGAACAGCACTTCTCGGAGGTTGGCGAGCAGTACGAGCTCCTCGTCGGGAATCGTCCCGCGCAGGAGTGAGAACGAGACGACCGCGTCGGCGTCGGACACGGCCGACAGGAGCGCCGCCACGAGTTCGGGGTCGGCGCCGGACGAACTGAGAGAGCGCATCGCTCGGCGGGTGTCGGCCATGTGTGTGTCGTCCTTCGTGTGGGGCCTTTGTGGGTTCATCGGCAGACGCCGGTCGCAGCGTGAGGGCGCCCGGGGTGGCGAGCCGCGGGACTTACGCCTCTTCCTGCGCGTCCGGCAGCGACGTCTCGGGGCCGACGTAGCGGCTCACGAGCCACGCACCGATCAGCATCGCACCCAGCCACGCGGTGACGATCCCGAAGAACGGGCCCTTGATCTCCCACCCCGAGTTCAGCACCGGACTGTCCGGATGAAGCGCCCGCTTCGCCGGGTCCAAGAAGATGTCGGACAGCAGGTAGGCCGCGACGACCACGAACGCGAGGTCTGTGAGGGCCTTGTGCACGCGCTTCTCATGCACGAGCCAGTCGAGCAGCAGCACGATGCCGATGCCCAGCAACAGCACGAGCTGCGCCGTCAGTCGCGGGTCCTGGCTTGCGACGACGAGCGGGGACTGCTTGGATGCCGTGAAGTCCCACGTGTTGAGCGCTGCGACCAAGCCGAGGACGCTGTTCAGGGCCCACAGCGGCATGGCGACCGCCCGCAGCCCGACCTCCCACGCGTAGACACGGTCGCTTCGCCCGGCGACGTAGATGATGGCCGCGATTCCCATCAGCACGAAGAGCATCAGGTCCACCCAGGTGGACGCCCCGTGGAAGATCGGCAGCTTCACGCGCGAGCCCAGCCCGACCACGTCGGGCAACCGCATGACGAGCACGAAGACGATGACGCTCAGCGTGACCATGCAGCCGATCGCGGCGATGGCGGTCGCTCGTGTGGGCTTGTCGGGCATTGAGCCTCCCTGCTGATCCTGGCGGTTGTTGCGGTCAAGTCTAGCGCACGGGAAGCGTCACTCGGCCGACGCGCCCCCGCCTCGATCGCGGATGGCGGCCACCAGCTGCGACACGGGTGCGGTGGCTTCGTTTCGGGCGTACTGCGCTACAATCGCCGTCGTATCGGGCGAGACACACCGTAGCGCCCTTCGAAAGGACGACGATGGACGAGATCGATCGCGCACTCATATCTGCGCTGCAGGACGACGCGCGGTGCAGCTACGCCGAGCTCGGTCGACGCGTGGGGCTGTCCGCACCTGCCGTGGCTGAACGCATGCGCAGGCTCGAGAACTCCGGCGTCATCACGGGATACCACGCCTCGATCGACCTGAAGAAGGCCGGCTACGGGATCGTGGCCTACGTCCGCCTCACCTCGCCGCCGGACCTTGCGCCACAGCTCGAGCGTCTCGCCTCCGAGACGCTCGAAGTGCTCGAGTTCAATCGGGTCACCGGTACCGAGGGCTACGTGATGAAACTCGCCGTCAGCTCGATCGAACACCTCGAGCGGATCGTCGTGAAGTTCCTCCCCTACGGACAGACCACCACGTCGATCGTGCTGTCCTCCCCGGTGACCTGGCGCAAGATCGCCGTCTAGCACCGCAACGACCGGCCCCGGACGCCGCACCGCCCACTCCAGCGAGAATCCCGCTTGTGGGGTAGCGGGTTCCGGGGCTGCTGGGTGGGCGGTACCGCGGGATATGGGGGGTTGTTCGGGCTCGCACGGGAGCTTGGGCTCATGATGTGGCCGTCCTGCGGCTGTGTGAATACCCGGGCGGCCCGCGCCTGTGACCTTCGTCACGAAGTCCGGGATGCGCGCCGCGGGCCCCCCTACAGCGCGCGGCCCGTCATCACGCCGAGCCATGCCGCCGTGAGGCCGAGCATCCCGCTACCGAACATGTTGGCGAACCCCGCGAGCGTGCGCCCCTCGGCCGCGAGCGCGATGGACTCGTATGCCAGTGTCGAGAACGTGGTGAAGCCCCCGAGCACGCCGACGATGAGGAACAGCCGCCAGGGTGCGCCGGTCGCCATTCCCGCCCACGGCATCGCCAGCAGCATGCCGATGAGAAACGCGCCGGATAGATTGATGGCCGCAGTGTGCCACGGGAACGTCTCACCGGTACGCGCCACGATCGCCGTCCCCACGACGTAGCGCAACGCGGCGCCGATGGCGCCACCGGCGGCGACGAACAGCACGTCTCGCATGGCGCGGTCTCCTCGGCGGCGTGGGAACGGGGTCTGGCGACCATACTACTGATGGTTCGCCACCTCGTCATCCGCAACCTCGGCCGCCTGCGCGGGTACACTGACGTCTCGGACCTACTGATGGAGTCGCGATGGCTGACGGCACGACCGATCGAGTCTCGACGCGCACGACGCTGCCACTGATCGGCGGGCTGCTGGCACTCGCGCTCGCGGGTGGAGCCTTAGCACTGCACGCCTACGCCTCCGAGACGTACACCGCCTCCAGCGCCCCGGGCACGGACCTCGACGCTCGCTACGAGCGGGCGTACGTGGCGGCAGCGATCGAGCCCTGGAACCCACGGTTCGTCGCCCGGCGCGACTATGTCGCGGCGTGGCTTCGCGCCGACACGCTGCTGGCGGCGGGCGACTACAAGGATGCTGTCACGCTGCTCTCCGAGACGATCGGCCGAACACTCGCCGAGCCGGATCTGCTCGCGTTGTACCGCGAGGCGCAACGCATCCAGACCGAGGAAACGAACCGCAAGGCGCATCTGCAGCACGGGCACGAGGGGCCGGGAGGCACGCTCACGCCGGCCGACATCGAGCGCTAGGGTTGCTCGGCGGCACGTCGTCGGGCTCGAGCCGACCGCCACCGCGAGACGGCCCAGAGCGTGAACGCCACTGCGGCGACCACCACAAGAGCGGCCAGCACCGGCCAGACGATCGCCATGACCGAGACGGTCGCGGCCCCCACGTCTTCGACCGTCGACACGACCGGCGCACCCGTGCCACCCGACACAGCGTTGATCACAGGCCGAGCGGACGCTTTGACGGCGTGCACGCCTCCCGCCACGAGGACGCCCGCCGCAAGGAGCAACCACGGCTCGAGCCTGCCTTCGCCGGAAGCCGCGACCGCGAGCAGGCCGCCTGCAGCAGGTCGCACGACCGTCTGGACGGCGTCGTTGACGTGGTCGACCGCCGGGACCTTGTCCGCCACGATCTCGACGAGCAACAACACCGAGACCAGTGCGATGAACCACCAGTCGCCCATGTGCTCGTAGACGCCGCTCAGATGAAGCCAGCCCATGCGCTGCGCGATCGCGACGGCGAGCACCGGAATGTAGGCGTTGAGCCCCGCTGGTGCAGCGAGAGTGATGCCTGTCAGTACGTCCACGAGCACCTCCGGTCGTTCGGCGCGCGGTGAAGCCACTCGATTCTACCGCGCCGAGGCCCCAGTGCTCACGCTGGCGACCGTAGTCCGGTCCCGGCTACCGGGCCGCCGTGCGATCACGCGCCGAGCACCGCCGGAGGCTCGACGTCGTCGTAGATGCGCGCGGAAGCGATCCCGCCGTTCGGCCCGCGCTGGTACGCGGCAGCTCCGGCCTGGGGCGGGATCCGCGTCGAGCCCCACTGCTCGACCTCGTACTCGTAGACCAGGGTCGTGCCGTCGTCGGTGACCGTCCCGAGCTTGAGCGGCAACGGACCGTCCGAGAGGATGCTCGCGTACCACGCCGCTCGGTCCTCACCCGAGTGTGTCCACGTCGATCCCGCAGGCTCGCGAACGGTGCCGTCCGGCTCGAACGCGGCGTCGGCAGCCGAGGCATCCCCCGCGCCGAGCGCCGCGTGGTAGCTGCCGACCGGCTCGGCTGGCCGGTCGGTGAGGGAGTACTGGATGAGCGGGCTACGCACGCGGTGCGTCCCGGTCAACGGCCACGTGGAGTGGTAGACGCGCAGATCACGAATGCACCCGTCACCGTCGATATCGGCCACAAGCATGACCGGAAGCTCTTTGTCTGCGCCGTCGACGCTCACGCAGAGCACGAACTCGTGGACGATGCGCTCTGGCGTGACGACGGTCGGACCCGCATCCACGCGCGCGTCGTGAGCGGAGAGCCACGCGCGGGTCTCGGCGACGAATTCGGGTGGCTCGTGATGGCCCTGCAGCGGCGTGTCGATCGTCGCCTTGTCGGCGAAGGCGGCCAGGACGCCGATGTCCCCGTCGATGAGTCGTGGGTAGAGCGAGACGACGCGTGTGGTGGCATCCATGGGGAACCCTTTCGTCGCGGGGTCGTGTTGTGGCTTGTTCCCGAGAAGCAGGAACGGCTCACGCGGCAGCGGCGCGTGCGAGCCTCGCGGCGGCAGAGGGCCTGCTGTATCATCCAGTCCATGGCCACCGGGCGTCTCAGGGCGGCCGTTCGGGGCGGGGACGCGCACAGCGTGATTGGAGACCCGACGCATGGACGCCGGCCAGGAGCTCGACCTCCTCAAGCGGCTCAAGACGCGCGCGATGTGGGCGATCGCGTTGCTGGGAATCGCTGTCGCCGTCATCGCCGCACTGTTCGTCCGCAACGTCGTCCTCAACGGGTTCGCCCGTATCGTGCAGTCCGGTCTCGGCGGGTTCGTGTCCGAGGCGTATACGCCCGCTGACGTGCAGAATGCCTCGCCCGAGGCCGCAGCTCGGCTCGAGGAGCTCATCCGCAAGCGGATCGTGCAGGGCGCACTGTCCCAAGTCGCAGTCGTTCGCTCGGACGGCACCGTGCTCTACCGGAGCGAGGACGATCTTCCCCCGATGCCGAGCCAGGCCACGCTGGATCACGCGCTCGACGGACGCATCGACTCGACCCTGATCGGAACCGGCCCCGCCGGGACCACGCTGCGAGTCACCGGGGCGGTCGATGCCGACGACGGACCACCTGAAGCGGTCTGGGTCGGCTGGCGCCCGTATGCTCCAATAGCCGCCAACGTGCGGATGGCGTCCGGGGCTGTCGCGGGCATCGTCTTGCTGGGTGCCGCGTCCACCTACCTGCTCCTGTCGATCTTCGTCGCACAGGCCAAACGGGAGATCAGGCGGCAGCAGGCTGAGGCCGAGACCGCGCACCGTCGTCTGGGTGATGCGCTGGTCGACCTCGAGAGCGCGTCGCTCGGCACCCTCGTCTCGCTCCTCATGGCGATCGACGCACGGGACCGCTACACGGCGATGCACTCGGTGCATGTCGCGGACTACGCGAAATGCGTCGCTGGCGAGATGGGCCACCCCGAGGCGGCGGAGCTCCTCGAGCGTGCCGGCCTGCTGCACGACATCGGCAAGATCGGCACCTCCGAGAAGGTCCTCCAGAAGCCGGGGAAGCTCGATGCCGTCGAGTTCCGTGAGGTCGAGGCGCACCCCGCCACCGGTGCGCAGATCATCGAGTCGATACCGTTCCTCGCCGACGCCGTACCCGTGATACGAAGCCACCACGAGCGCTGGGACGGCACCGGGTATCCCGACGGTCTCGCTGGCGAGGCCATCCCCTACGCAGCACGCGTGCTCGCAGTGGCCGATGCGTTCGACGCGATGATGTCCACGCGACCGTATCGGCGCGCCATGGGCGAATCAGCGGCACGGGCCGAACTGGAGAACGGACGCGGGACCCAGTTCGATCCAGCGGTGGTCGACGCGCTGCTGAGCGCGCTTGACGGCAAGCGCCTCAAGGTGATCGGCCCGGTCGACCAGGCGCGCGAGCCCGTGGTGGCCGCCGCGTCGTAGCGTCACCTCGGCCGCGATCTGGCGACGTGCGGTCCCGTCGGCGCCCACACTGTGACGAAGCGCACAGTAGAGGAAGCCGCAGATGAGAGCGGTGGATGAGAGCGGTCTGACCGCTCCGCGGCGTCGGCTGCGCGAGCCAACCACGCTCTCAGCCACGTCACGCCTGCTCAGAGCGGTGAAGCGACTGACCGTCGGGTGCGTCGCCCTCGACCCTCTGGGCCGTCTCGGACATTAGGCCACCCTTAGAGTCTTCTTAGCTAGCACGAATTGGCTCTAGATGCGCTTTCTAACCGCCGAAACGGTTCGCAAGGCGGACGCTGGATCCGCCGCATCCCGCAACTCTCGGAGGTGTTTCGTGATTCGCAAAGGAAGACTCGGTGTGGCCGTCGCCTTGATCGCGGTTGGCATGCTGGCTGTGTTCGCCACCACCGCTTCGGCGACCCCAAGCAAGACCTCGCAATGCAGCAACTGTCACGACGGTGCAGGCGCGACCATCACCACCACGCTTCTCTCGGCATCGGGCACCTCCGCGACGTACAGCTTCAGCGCCCCCGGCGCCGACTACGTCTCCGTGTTCAATGGTACGACCCGCGTGACCACTGTCGCCGGCGCCTCTGGCCAGTTCACCGTGACCACCGGCAACGTGTACACGATCTTCGCCGTCACCGGGCCGGGAACGTCTGATGGGCTCGGTACGGCCATCCTGAACGCCACCGCCCCGGTGCCCGTCGACGCCACCGCCCCGGTGACGACGTCGGATGCCAAGGCGACCTACGTCTCCTCGGCGGCGATCAAGCTCTCCGCCACCGACGCGGGCTCCGGTGTCGCCAACACCTACTACAAGCTCAACGGCGGTGCGCAGATGACGGGCACGTCGATCAACGTCGCCACCGTCGGCTCCCACACCATCGAGTTCTGGTCGGTCGACGTGGCCGGTAACGCCGAGACCCACAAGACCGCGAGCTTCACGATCACCGCCCCGGTGCCGGTCGACCCGAGCGGCTTGACGTCCACCACCGTGACTCTCCGCGCCTCGTACGAACGTGACGGCGACGACGACGATCACAAGTCGCGCAGGAGCGTCTCGCTGTCCGGCAAGCTGAGTGCGAATGAGGACGACCTCAAGGTCGCGATCTACGTCATGAAGCCCGGCTCCAGCACGTGGGTCCTCGTCAAGAAGGTCGAGACGAAGGACTCCGAGAAGTCGAACAGCGCCAGCTGGAAGTATCGCTACAACGCGTCGTCCAAGGGCACGTACAAGTTCCAGGCACGCTTCGCCGGCACCGCCGAACTCGCCCCGAGCGTTTCGCAGATCGTCTCGGTGCGCGTCCGCTAGCACAGCGACACATGCTCTGACCAGCAAGGGCGCCCCACGGGGCGCCCTTCGCCGTGCAAGCGCTAGAGCAGGTACACGAGTTCGTAGCCTGATGTCGGATACGCCCAGATCGCGCTCTTGAGCTCGCCGGCCGTCACACCCCCCATGATCGCTGTCGCAAGCACGTTGATCATCTCGTCGGCGTGCGGACCGAGCAGATGTGCGCCGACCACCATGCCTGTGTCTCGTGCGACGAGGATGCTGGCACCAGCCGCGGTGACGCCTGCGCGGCGCGACGACGCCCATCCGCTCATGTCGGTGAACCGGACGTCGACATCGAGGCCCTTCTCGGCGGCCGACGCCTCGGTGAGCCCCACCCTGGCGAGTGGCGGGTCGGAGAACACGACGCTCGGCACGGCCGGGGGTCTGAACCTCGCTCCCGTGTCACCGAGGAGCTGACGAACGATCACACGCGCCTGAGCGATGCCGACCGGGGTCAGTGGCGGCCCGAGTGCCGCTGCGTCGCCAGCGGCCCAGACGCGCGGATTCGAGGTGCTTCGCAGGGCGTCATCGACTTCGATGCCGCGCGGCCCGAACGCCACACCGCCCGCCGAGAGATCGAGCGCCTCGAGATCAGGGATTCGGCCCGCCCCGTGCACGACCGTATCGCACTCGATGCGGCTGCCGTCGCCCAGCAGCACCGCAAGCCCGCCGCCCTCGCGTTTGAGCGCAGCCACCGGAGCTCCGAGCATGATGTCGATTCCACGGGCGCGGTACGAATCGGCAAGCATCGTCGCGAGTCGAGGCTCGAAACCGTCGAGCACGCGCTCACCTCGATGGACGATCGTCACCCGCGCCCCCGTGGCGTCTGCGATGTGCGCGAACTCGAAGCTCACGTAGCCGCCGCCGATGAACACGACGCGTGGGCCGATCGACTCGGCGGCCATGAACTGCTCGCTCGTCAGCACCAGTTCCTCGCCCGGGATGCCCAGGGGCCGAGATCGCGCGCCCGTCGCGACCACGATGTGGTCCGCGCTGTGGCGCGTCCCGTCCACGACGATGGTGCTCGGGTCCGAGAAGACCGCGACGCCTCTCAGGATCGAAACGCCCGAGCCGGTCAACGCTCCCGTGATCGCCTCGGACGCGTCATCGGTGAACGTGCGCTTGAAGGCCAGCAACTCGGACCACTGGACCGGACCACAGCCGGTGACCCCGTCGCCGAGATGCGCCCGCGCGCGCTCGGACGCCTCGGCGATGCTGAACAGCGCCTTCTTCGGCTCGCAGCCGCGCAGCGCGCACGTGCCACCGACCTCTCGACACTCGACCACGGCGACACGCTTGCCGGCAGCGGCGAGCTCCTCGGCGGCGGTCTGACCCGCTACTCCCGTACCGATGACGATGACGTCGAACTCGTTCTCGGCCACGTGCACCTCCGTACCCGAACGACCTGTACGGGGTTTCTGCCCGAAGGGTCCGACTCCCAGCAAGTCAGACGACAGGCGGCAGCTGCGTCGTGGCTACGTCGTCTCGTCGCTCTTGCTGTCCGACGTGTTCGTCGACTTCTTCGGGGTCGCCGGCGGCGTGTACTTCTTGATGTAGTAGTGCCACGGGCTCTTCTTGCTCTTGTTGCCGGCCTCGTCCACTGCCCACACGCGCCAACGGCGCTTCACTGAGAGCACGCGTGCGTAGTACTGGCGCTTCTTGAGCTTCTTGATGACCTGCGTGCGGCCGTACGTGCCGTTCGAGAGCCGGTCCTGGATCTCGAAGGAGTACGTCACCGATCCGGAATCGTCCTTCGACTTCGACCACTTCAGGTACACATTCGTGGCATCGATCACCGCGCCGTTGGAGGGCGCGAGTTGCTTGGGCCTCGTGGGCGGCTTGACGTCTTCCGTGGGCTCCTCGGACAGCGTGACGTCGTCGGTGAAGCTCGCGTCGACGCTCTCGGTGGGGACGTCCTCGATGACGCCGGCGGGCAGCGTCGTCTCCTCGACGATGGTCGCAGGCTCCGTGGGATCGGGTGTCGGCGCCGTGGCCCTGCCGAGCGCGAACCCGATTCCCGCGCCGAGCACCAGCATGATGGCTGCGCCGACTCCGATGGTGAACTGCAGGCGCTTCTCGCGATCGTGGCTGCCATGCCGATACGGGCGCTCGCGGATACGCCCGTAGTCCCGTCGTGGTCCGAAGTCGCTCACGTCGGCCTCCCGCACGAAGTTACGCTGTCACGCTCGACGGTAGCTTTCACGCCCGTGGGGGGCAAGTGCAGGGCGCCGCGCGCCACCAGCCCGACGAGCGGCTGCTCACGGGTTCCCGGAGCCGTCGCCTCGCGCCTTGCGCACAGCATCTCGCCCACCCGTGTGGTCGTTCGAGCTCCGATGGCGGAGCACCGCCGACGTCACGAACGCACCGCCCACCGCAGCGACCGAGGCCCCGAGCGGCACCAGCGCGTTCGCGCACGAGACGCATGACTGGCACGACCCCGGGCAACCCCTGGTGAGTACTCCGGCCAGCCCAAGCGTGCCAACGGCAGCCAGGAACGAGCCCGCACGTGTCTTCGGATCGCCCATCAGGGCCTCCGGTACGACAGAGCCCCCGCAGGGCAGGTGGCCACGCAGTCCTGGCATTGGATGCACAGGTGACCGTCGATGTCGGGCGCAGAATCCGCAGCCGCATCCGCGGCCCTCATCGGACAGACATCCTCGCATTGGCCGCAACTCGTGCAAGCGCCGTGGTCACGCCGCACGCGCACAGCCCACGGGAGCCGTGCCGTGAGCTTCGACGCCAGGCCCTGAACGGTGCCGGCCGGGCACAGGAACAGGCACCAACCACGCCCGCCCCGAGTGAACAGGCCGAGGGGGACGATCCATACGGCGGCCGCGAGCACTCCCATAGAACTGAAGTATGCGAACCCGGACAGATCACCGAACACGCCGCCCACCAGGTACTGCATCTGATTGAAGTTGCAGAACGAGCAGCAGATGCTCGATGCCACAAACGGCACCAGCATGATGCCTGCGAGGAACCCGTACCGCAGCGGGACGATGTCGACGGTACCTTTGAAGTCGAACTTGAAACGGTCCGGAACCGCTCGGCCGAGATACTCGGGCAGCGCGCCTGCAGGGCACAACCAGCCGCAGAACAGCGGACCTGCCGCCATGGCTGCCAGCGGCAAGACGGCGATCGGCAGCCATGAGGCGGGGCTGTTCGCCAGTGTTCCCCACATCCAGGGCTGGGCCAGCCAGCCCAGCGGCATCCGAAGGCACGCTCCGTGCACGTCCGAGATCGAAGTCCCTGCCGCCGTGCTCGGAAAGAGTATCCCGAAGCCCCGGACCAGCAGCGCGAACGGGGCGTAGAAGAGCACGAGACCGAGGGCGAATCCCACCAGACGCCGCAGGCGGTTACGGGTGACCCCATCACTGAGGTGCACAGCAGTCACCTGCCTGCACCGGGTATCCCTCGCGCCGGAACTGGACCGGGAGCGAGCTCAGTCGCTCTCCCGATCGCGCGTCGACGATCCGAATGGTGCCGCTGGCAGCCACCGCCCGATCGGGCAATGGGCTCGGCAGCCGCACGAGAAGGCCGAAGTCGACGGAGGAGCCGGGAGGCAGGTCGCGTTCGATCTCATGAGTCACGGGGTTCCAGGCGCGATCGCGCGAGTGCAACTCGAGCCCGGAGGGGAACCCTGCCGTCTCGAAGCGGATGCGCCGCGGGACGTCGCCGACATTGGACACGACATGCGAAGCGACCTCGATCACATCCGGCTGGAGCGCGCGCTTGATCGCGCCCGCATCATCAAGCGAGACGACGACTTGCCCCGTCAGCGCCCGAGGCGAGGGGCCGCCTGCTGCGGTCCCGCTCGCCGGGTAGTTCATGACGAAACTCCCCCGCTCGCCCGACCCGATGGACTTGTTGTAGGCACCCAGGCTGAAGACCACCGCCAGCCCGGCCACCACCCACAACGTCGCGCGCAACCCCTTCTTCATTCGAGCCTCCGCTGAGTCCGCCGCGCCTGACATCGTGAAATTCGTAACGAACCGTGTCGTTCGTTCCCAAGACTCGACGACTACAATCGCTACGCGAACGACCTGCTCGGGAACAACACCCACATATCCGCTTCGCGCAGCCGAAGGAGCTCCGATGTCGTTCATCCTCGCGCTCGACCAAGGTACGACCAGCTCCCGGGCGATCGTCTTCGATGACCTGGGCCGGAAGCTCGCACAGGTGCAGATACCGCTGCCGCAGGTGTTTCCCCAGGCTGGCTGGGTCGAGCAGGACGCTGTGCTCATGTGGAACAACCAGCTCGAGTGCGCTCGCAACGCCATCGTGCAGGCGGGCGTGCAGGCGGGCGATATCGCCGGGCTCGGCGTGACGAACCAGCGCGAGACCGTGATCGTGTGGGACCGCGCGACCGGCGAGCCGCTCATGAACGCGATCGTCTGGCAGGACCGGCGAACCGCCGAGACGTGCGAGGCGCTCGCGGCCACCGGCGTCGGCCCGCGCGTTCGCGCCAAGACCGGCCTGCCGATCGACCCGTACTTCTCGGCGAGCAAGATCGCGTGGGTGCTCGACAACGTGGAGGGTGCGCGCGAGCGGGCCGAGGCGGGCGAGCTCGCGTTCGGGACGGTCGACACCTGGTTCGTGTGGCAGCTGACCGGCGGTACCGTGCACGCCACCGACTCCTCGAACGCGTCGCGAACGTTGCTCTTCGACATCGAGCGCGGCGTGTGGGACGACGAACTGCTCGGCCTGTTTCGCGTACCGCGGGCGCTCATGCCAGAGGTCGTGCGCTCGTCGCAGGTGGTCGGTTCGACCGCCGCAGGCGTGTTCGACGCCGCGATCCCGGTCGCATCGATCGTGGGCGATCAGCAGGCGGCGCTCGTTGGCAACGGGTGCTTCTCGGCGGGCGACGCGAAGGTGACGTTCGGGACGGGGATCTTCGCGCTCATGCACTCCGGAACCACCCGCCCACACTCGGAAGTGCTCGCGGCCACTGTCGCGGCGCAGATCGGCGAGGAGCTCGAGTACGCGCTCGAGGGCTCCATCTTCATGGGCGGCGCGGTGGTGCAGTGGGTGGTCGAAGGCCTCAAGCTCGCCGACTCCCCCGCCGCCGCGCAGGCGCTCGCCGAGACGGTGCCGGACAGTAACGGCGTCGTATTCGTGCCCGCGCTCACGGGGCTCGGCGCTCCTGAGTGGGACCCGCTCGCGCGTGGCGCGATCTTCGGTCTGACGCGCGGCGCCACCGACGCGCACATCGCACGCGCGGCGATGGAGGCGATCCCGCTGCAGGTGGGCGACCTCATGGTGGCGATGGAGACAGACGCCGGCCACAACCTGGAATCCGTGCGCGCCGACGGCGGCGTCACGGTGAACTCGCTTGTCATGCAGACGCTCGCCAACGTACTCGACCGCCCCGTCGAAGTCGCGCAACTCGCCGAGTCGACCGCGCTCGGCGCCGCCTACCTGGCAGGACTCGCGGTTGGCGTGTTCGCAGGACCCGACGACCTCCCGCTCCTCCGAGCGGTCGCGCAGACCTACCCGGCGCAGCCCGACGAGGTCGCTCGGATGGAGGCGCTGCGCGTGCTGTGGAGCGAGGCGGTCAGGCGATCGATGAAGTGGGAGCGCGAGTGAGACGCGCTAGCTGCCCGAGCGCTCGCCGATCACCCAGCCGCGCCGGGCGATCAGCGCAGGCATCGCCGAGTACGTCAGGGCGTCTTCGACCGTGAAGTCGACGGTGTTGGCCGGCTCGGCGTTGCCCGCCACATCCACCGACCAGAACGTGAGCGTGTGGGTGCCCGGCGTCGACGTCGCGACGACCGTGCCGGTGCAGAGCTCACCGCCGTCGAGCGACCAGAACGTCTCGGCGACCCCGCTCCCGCCGGCGTCATCGGCCGCAGTCAACGTGATCGTCGCAGTGACGCTGTAGGTGGCGACCGCGTCGGAGGCGGTCAGTGGCGCGATGAGGTCGGCCGCCGCTACGCCGGATGACGGTTCGCTCGGCACGCCGGCATCGGGCACGACGACGGTGCCGGTCGCCACGATGCTGCCGGTCGCCACGAGGCTCGCGCTGGCATCCAGCGATGCGGATGCGTCGACACTCGAAGTCGCCTCGACTGTCGGGGTCGTCAGCATGCTCTCGCCGAGCGGCGCCGCGATGGCGAACCGGCCGGCGTGCGGGTCGGCCGGGTTGTGAACGTTGTTGCCATCCTCGTTGTAGTCGTCACCGTGGCACTCGTAGCACGACGCGGTGTCTTCCTGGCTGTGCCCCGCCGTGTCCGGCAGGTTCAGCAGTGCACCCTCACGCGGCAATCCCACGACCTCGTCGCTCCACACCACCGGGGTGTACGTCTCGTCGGTGCTGCTCCACCCGGCCACCGTGTCGCTCGTGGTGTGGCAGGTGAAGCAGAACGCACGGACGCCGGCAGCGCTCGTGGTCGCCAGGGAGCCGCCGAGTTCATCGGAGATGTTGGCCGCATTGCCACGCGTCGAGCCGTGCGGGTTGTGGCACTCGAAGCACGGCAGCTGCGCGCCGACCGGTAGTGCCCCACCGCTCGTGACGATCGAGTGGCCGCCTGCGCCGGATACCGTCGCGAACTGCTTGATATCGACGGGCCGGTCATCGAAGCCCGCCGGCGTGGAGCCGCCGTGGCACTCGAAGCACACGGCCGCGTAGTCACCATCCGTGCGGTCCGCCTCGAGCGTGGCGGTACTCGGAACCGTGTACGTGGTCACGAGGCCGTCGTAGGCGTTGGCTGCGCCGTGAGCGGCGTGGCAGTAGAGGCAGGAGCCCTCCTCGCGCATGATCGGCTCGCTCACGCCGACCGTGCGTGTCGATTCGGGGATCAGACGGTGTGCGTTGGTCTGGGACTCGTACGTGCTCGGACCGGGCCATGTGCCGGCCACGGGGTAGCCGGTCGCGTCGCGAGTCGGGCTGTCGGTTGCGGGGTAGCCTGCACCGAACCAGTCTTCAGATGACGCGTGGCAGGCCACGCACGTCTGCTTGTCCGCCGAGGAGACCGAGACCCCGTTGATCGTCCGCGCAGGAGTGCGTCGCGTCTCTTCCGAGGACCCGTGGATGTCGTGGCACGTCTCGCAGCCGGCGATATGCGCGTCGAGTCCGGAGTCGGGATCTATCGAATGCCCGGATGGCAGCGAGAACGAGTCGACCGTGCCACTCGTGACGTTCGAGATCTCATCATCCACACCGCTGTGACACGACAGGCACGTCGGCGTGACGGCGTCGGAGGCGTCGGTACTGCGCGTGAGTGTGGGGTGCGTGGCCGCATGGCTCCAGTGGCAAGCCGCACAGCTGGAGGTGTCGGTCGATGCGCTGAGGTGGGGGCTGTCGGCGCGGGCTGCCGTGACCGCAGATGCGCCATACGCAACGGCCGCGAGCAGCACGAAGGCTGCCGCGGCGCCGCGGGTTGTGGCGTGACTGCTGGTCCTGAGGCTCACTGCTGGTCCAATCCGCCGGGAGGCAGGCCCCGACACTCACGAGTATGGCAAGTAGCACGCCAACTTCTTATGGACCATTAATGGGCATTGTGTGGAGGCGTGGCGCGCCTCTCACGGATGAGAAGGCGCCGCTGAGATGCGGTGAACCGCAGCCGCTACATCAGGTTCGAGAGCAGCCGCGCCGTCGAGTTGCGGAAGCGGCGGAACCGCGACCACTCGCGTACCTCATCGAGCGTCAGCTCCCGGCACCGCTCGAGATCGGCCTCGAACATGGCGGTGGCCCGCGCCGCGGCGTCGCGGTCGAACGCCCATACCATGTTCTCCTTGTTGATACGGAAGCTGCGCAGGTCGGTGTTCATCGTGCCGGCCGCGGTCATCTCACCGTCGACGGTGAGCGACTTGGCGTGGAAGAACCCGTCTTGCCACTGCCACACGCGTGCGCCGGCCACGAGCAGGGGCTCGAAGTAGGACTCGGCGGCGTACCACGGCAGCTTCTTGTCGAGCCAACTCGTCGTCATGAAGTCGACACGCACGCCACCCGCGGCCGCGTTGATGAGCACGTCGAGGGTGGTCGCATCAGGGATGAAGTAGGGCGACTGGATCATGATGCGCTCCTGCGCGCCCGAGATCGCCAGCTGGTAGCCGCGCGTGATCGGATCCCACGCCTCGTCGTAGCCCTGGTGCACGGACTGCACCATCACGTCGCCGTGCGCAAGCGACGGGTCGGGGTAATACTCCTGCCTGAACAGGCTCTGGCCCGTCGTGCGAAACCACCGCATGCCGAAGAGCTTCTCGAGTTCGGCGACCGCCGGGCCCGTGATGCGCACGCCGGTGTCGCGCCACGCCGGGAACCGCTTGCCACCGTCGATGTACTCCTGGCCGACGTTGAATCCGCCCGTGTGCCCGATCTCCCCGTCGACCACGGTGATCTTGCGGTGGTTGCGATAGTTCACGCGTGCGAGTTGGCTGCGGTCGAACCCGATGTGCGCGCCGGCGCGGCTCATCGCCCGCATCTCGGCTTTGGAGTAGCGAAGGCTTCCGTACACGTCGTTGGCGATCCGCACCTCGACACCGGCCGCGAGGCGGTCGAGCAGCACCTCCGTGATCCGAGCCGTGAGCTCGTCGGCCTCCCAGATGAAGTACGCCATGTGGACGAACCGCTTCGCCGAGGCAAGATCGGCGAGCAGCACATCGAAGTACTCCTCCCCCGATCCGAACAGCTCGAACGTGCGCACCGGCAGTACGGGTGCACCTTGCGCCACACCGCCGAGATTGGCGATGCGCAAGACCTGTGGCGAGGCCTCGGACTGGAACTCACGCGAGGCCTCGGCGAACGGCTGGTACACCGTGGGCATGAAGCGGTCGATCTCGTCGTGCAGCCGGCGTGTCGCCGGCGAGTTCTGGATGTTGTGGGCCCAGTTGCGGCCGAACAGGAAGTAGATGACGAGCCCCAAGAACGGCACTGCGAACAGGATGAGCAGCCACGCGAGCGTGGCGTTGGGGTCTCGGTCCTGCGAGATGATGAGCACCGACACGATGATCCAGTAGATGACGATCGCGATGTCGACGACGATCAGCGCGACCGCCTGCCACTCAGCTCCAGCCAACGAACCTCCCCTTCGCAGCACCGACTCGCGTCATTCTCCTACAATCGCGCCCCGGTCGCGCGAACGAGACGCCACCGCGTGGCCGCGTCACCGGGCCGCTGCGTCACCGCTCTACCGGCACCGTCCAGCGCGAGCGCGAGGCCGCTGTGGCGCGCGATCAGCTCGAAGGCGCCGTCGCCGACCTCGCGCACGGCGAAGCGGCAATGCAGCGGGGTCTTCTCGGCGAGTCGGGCACGCCACTGCACTACCGGCGCCCCGTGGCGACGCGATGCGTACGCCACGTCGAGCTGGCAGCCGGAGGCCTCGCACACCCATCGCACGTCGCCACCGCCACATGGTTCGGCACGCCAGCGCTGCACGGCGGCACGATCGTCCGGAGCGACACCGATCGCGCGCACGCCTGCTCGCAACTCGGCATCGCCCGCGACCGCGAGACCGAGCTGCTGCCCCGACCCGTGCACGAGCCGCCACGTGCCGCAGCCGCGATAGCCCTGCTCGGCGGCGGACGGGTCGGCGGCGGCGAGCTCCACCGACGCGATGGCTCCCCGCGGTAACGAGAACCGCACGGTCCCGTCGCCGGCGTGCACCTCGAAACGCTCCGGCAGCCCACCGCAGAGCGCGGATGCGACCGTGACCACGGCGGGTACGCCTGCACCGGCCGCAGGAGCGCCAAAGTCGAGGTGCACGTCCTCCTCGGCGGTGAGGCTGCCGAGGAGGACCGCGGCAAGCCGCCCGCCGCCGCGCGCGGCGACCGAATGCGGGTCGTCGGTGCCCAGCAGGCGCATGCCCGGGCGGATCGAGCGCGTGAACCGCGAGAAGACCTCGAACTTGGGTGCGACCTCGGCGCGCGAGCCGCCGTGCGTGAGGCGATAGAGTCCCCAGTCGTCGGGCGAGACGGCTTGCCAGAGCACCCACGCGCTCGGTGCGAGCTCCCGCAGGTCGCGCACGATGGCGAGCGCGAGTTCGTAGCCGCAAGGGCCGCCCTCGCCGAACTCCGACAGCCACAGAGAGAGACCGGCACGCACCGCGCGAGCCCGAACCGCCGAGCGCGAAGCGCCGCGGTACGTGTGCGTGTTGAGCCGCCCGAGGACGCCGCGAGCGACGGAGCCGAGTGCGTCGAACGTACGCACCGCCTCGTGCAGCCCCCACTCCTCGGTACCCGCGACCACGTGGCCGCCAGCGAGCGCGGGCTCCTCGGCGTAGCGCGAGAGCAGCCGGTCGATACCGCGCAGCGAATACGTGCAGCCCTCCTGCCGCCCGCCGAGCGCCCACGCCTGTGACGTCGGTTCGTTGACCGGCGAGATCGACTCCACGCGTACGCCGGCGTCGCGCTCGACGAACGACGCGACCTCGGCAAGGTAGGCGAGGTAGTCGCGCTCGAACGAGGGAGCGAGATTGGGTGCGGGGATTCGGCCGATGAGCGAGTCGCCGGTCACGCTGCCCGAGCGCGTCATCCACCATGGAGGCGAGTTGCCGAACAGCTCCACCACGAGCTCGTCACCCGACGCCGAGGCGAGCGCTGCGGCCTCGCGCAGCACGGCGCGCTGACCAGGGTCGGCGGTCTCGTCGAACGGCGCGCCCGGCCGCGACCGGTAGCCGTCCATGACCGCACGCGGCATCATCGTCGTCTGGGTGCCCGGCCGCTCGCCGCCGCCCGCATTGAAGCGCGCGATCGTGAGCCCGAGGCCGCCGGCATCAAGCGTGAAGAGTCGGCGCAGAAGCGGCGCGCGCTGCTCGGCGGGCCAACGTCCCACCGCGTTCGCCCACCACGCAAGCGACGTCCCCCAGCCCTCGAAGACGGTCTGCTCGGCGGCGCAGTCGACGCGGATGGTGCGCACTGGCATGCACTGGCCTCCCGACTACCGCAGGCCCGCGAGCAGCCCGTTGCGCACGCGCTTGGTGAGCGTGCGGCTCGACAACTCCCAGGTCACGATCGGGATGCGGTGCTTCTCGGGAACGTAGCTGCCCATCGAGCCGTTGTACGCGGGCAGGTTGACCACTCGGATATGAGCGGCGCGCGCCATGCGTTTGGCGAGCGCACGACTGCCGGCGCCGTCCGGGTCGATGAATCCGCCGCGCGAATGCAGGGTGATGACGCGCAGGTACTTCTCGTCGGCCAGCAGCCTGACCAGCGCGCGGGTCTCGGGCTCGGAGGCGGCCTTCTTGCCGTGCGATGGGGTGCCGCGCGGGTGCTTGCGGGTCCAGTTGCTCGCCGGGAAGTTGCGATTGAGATCGACCCGGCGCGCGTTCGTTCGGCGCTTGAGAGCCCGGCCGTCCGGATTCGCGTATGCGATGACGTCGACGACCGTGTCCGTGGGAATGGCGGAGGGGTGCGACCGCAGGTACGCCTTGAACCGCGCGCCGAGTAGCCCGCCGGCCTCGTCGCCGTGGAGGCCCCCTACGATGAGGATGTGCCGCGAACCCGACCCGAACCGTTCGAGCACGATCGGCCGCCCGCGAACGGTGACCCCGATCGAGCGGGTGGTGACCTGCGACACTACGGTCGTCGGCTCGACACTGCCGGTGGGCTCGGTGGTGCCGGTGGGCTCGACACTGCCGGTGGGCTCGGCGGCGGGCGCGGTCAACGCCGAGGCGGTCACGGGAAGTGCCATCAGCGTCGCCGCAAACACCGCGACGACCAGCGCAGACCCGGCGACGGCCGCGCCAAGCGCGCGCAGCGCACTGCGCGCTTCCGGTGCGTGCCCTCGCGTGCATCCCATCGCGCTCTCCCATCACGGCTGCGCGACGATTCTACTACGGACGTGCACCCGGGCTTCTCGGCATGCGTACAATCGCCTTCATTGCGACAGGAGGTCTGATGCGTCAGTTCATTCTCCGATACCGGTGGCCGCTGCTTGGCGCGGCTGCGCTGCTCATGCTGGCGATGGCCGGCGCGCTCGGGGCCGGGCTGCTCGGCGAGAAGCCACCGGCAGCCGAGAGGAAGAAGCCGAGGGTGGTGCGAGGCATCGAGCCGTACGAGGGCGTTGGTGCGTGGGTCGACCTCTGGGACGCCCGGGCGTGGCGCGATCCCGCGGCGACCGTGCGCGATCTCGAGCAGCATGGCGTGACGACGCTCTACATCCAGACCGGCAACTCGAAGTCGCCGGAGGGCATCTCGAACCCGGATGCACTCGCGAAGTTCATCACCGAGGCGCACGAACGCGGCATCTACGTGGTGACGTGGTACCTGCCCAACCTCAAGACCGACTCCACCGACCTCGACCGCTGCATCGCCGCGATCGACTTCGAGACACCCGACGGCGACAAAGCCGACTCGTTCGCGCTCGACATCGAATCGACCGCGGTGAAGTCGTACGCGAAGCGCAACCGTAATCTGCTGCGCCTCACCAAGGCCCTGCGCAAGCACGTGGGCTCCAAGTACCCGCTCGGCGGCATCATCCCTTCGCCCGTGGGACTCGCGAAGCAGACCGGCTTCTGGGACGTCTTCCCCTATGCGGAGGTGGCTGAGAACTACGACGTGCTGCTGCCGATGGCCTACTACACCTTCGACGCGCACACCGCCAAGGCGGCCGGGGCGTACGCGACCTCGAGTATGCAGTTGCTACGAGCGCAGCCGGGCTGCTCGGACGTGCCGGTCCACCTGATCGGCGGAATCTCGAGCGGCTCGTCGTCCCCGCAGATCCGTGCGTTCACCAAGGCCGCGCGCAAGGCCGGCAGCATCGGGATCAGCCAGTACGACTGGGTGGGGATGTCACCCGGGCGCTGGGCCGCTCAGGACGAGGGGTGGAACGCCGGGGAGTAGTGGTGACGGTCGCGCGACTGCGAGCCGACGGACCCGCCACCGGTGCGATCACTGCTTCGGCGCGAGCGGAACGTAGGTGGCCACCGTGACACCCTGCGCGTCTGTCAGGGTCAGGCTGTAGGCCTCGATGCGGTAGCCGGCGGTTCGCGTGATGGCCGCGAGGTATCTCGCCTCCTGCACCATCAGCGCCTCCGGTCCGGATGTCTTCGTCACGCTCACGTCCGGACCGATAGTCATGTTCGTGCCCGAGACCGTGTATGCCGCCGAGTACTGGTTCACGCCTGTCGAGCCCTTGAGCTCGCCGTCGGGAGCGAACTCGGCGACCACCTGGCTCGTCCCGATCGTCGAGGCGAGCTCGCCCTTCTCGTCGAGACACGCCGTGCACTTCCACACCGGCCCCACCAGCTTGGGCTCCTGGGCCACGGTCAAGCTCATCAGCAGGTTGCCCGACGCGTCGGAAAGCTGCATCACACCGTCTTTGATGTGGTACCTGGCGGCGGACTTGAGCGCATCGAGCACGGTCTGATCCTGCGTGCTCTCCATCTGCGGTGCGTCCCAGTCGCTCACCACGAGCGGGCCGATCGCGATGTTTCGCGCGTTCACGGTGTAGGGCCCCTTGAACGAGTTCACCGTGGCGTTACCGGTGACGGTCCCATCAGGATTGAAGTAGACCGCCGGCGACGAACCCTGCAGCGTGGGCCCCATCCCGGCCGACGTCTGGATCTGCGTGGCGACCCACGGGTTCGCGGTCAGCTCGGACATCTGGTCCTCAGCGCCGCAGCCCGCGAGCAGAAGCGTGACGAGTGCGATGGCGGCGAACAGCGTGAGCGCACGACGAATCATGAGGTATGACCTTTCGGGAACTCGACGGCCGTGAGACGTTTGTTCCCGAAGTCGAGCCGAGCCGCACGGTGGTGCGGGGCTACCTCACCTTGAACGTCCGGTACGAACTCGTCGTCACAACGCCGAACGGGTCTGTGTAGACCACCCGCGCCGCCCAGGTCCCCCTCGGCAGGCTGCGCTTGGCCGTCCACTTGCCGGTCGACGAGAGCGAGACGGTCTTGCCGGCGTAGTACTTCTTGCCGGTGCTCTTCACGCGGTACCACTTCAGCCGAGCCGTGCTTGCGAGCTTCGGAGTCACCCGGCCTGAGACCGAGAAGGTGCGCTTCGCCATGGGTGACTTCGGCGCCGAAGGACGGGTGACCAGCGCGCGCACCCCGATGACGAACGGGTCGCTCACGCCGTAGCGCAGAGCGGTGCCCGGTGATGTCGAGAACCGGTAGGTGGCGCTTTGCAGTGGCGAGAACTCGAACGTGAAGGAGCCGTCCTCGGCTACCAGGGCTCCCGTGGGCACGGCCTTCGACCAGACGCCGCCATTGCTGACCTGCAGGATGACGCTCTCACCGGCCACAGGCGCGACCGCCGAGAACGTCTCGACGCGAGCCGATAGTGTCACGAATGCACCCGGCGCCACGGGGGACGGCAGCGTATCGAGCAGGAAACGCGTCGGCCCGATCACCTTGCGCGTGACAGAACCGGGCGAGCTGGCGTTGCCCGCGACGTCGTTCGCCCAGTACGTGACGGTGTGCGTCACGCCCTGCGACGGAGTCACGGTGGTGTAGGCACCCGCGACGGTCTGGGTGGCCTCGTCGTCGAGCCGATAGGAGATCGATGCGACGCCGCTCCCATGCGCCTCGTCCGAAGCGCGCAATTCAATCGTCGCGTTCTCGGTGTTCAGAGCGTCGACGAACGCGCTGACCGTCGGAGCGGTCACATCGCGCACGAAGAAGCTGACAGCACTCGGCGTCTCCGCGTTGCCGACGCCGTCGATCGACCAGAAACTCAACGAGTGGTTTCCGTAGGCGGCGACGTCGATGGTCGTGCCGGTGCCGGCGATACCGTCGAGCAGCCAATGGGTGCTCGCCACGCCCGAGACGAGGTCGGTGGCCGTGAGCGACACCCTGGCGGACGTGTCATACTGCGCCTTCGCGTCGCTCGTGGTGACCGGGGGCAGGGCGTCGCTGATGACCGCGAACTGCGACGACTGCACGGCCTCGGCATTGCCGACCGCATCCACGGAGAAGTACTGGATCGTGTAGGTGCCGACTGCCGCCGGCACCGGAACCGCCGTTCCCGACTTGAAGCCGCCGCTCGCACCGAGTCGCCACGAAGTGGTCGCGACACCTGACAGCGCATCGCTTGCGACCAGGCTCAAGCAGCCGCCCGCGCCTGCGGCATAGGTGGCTCCGGGGCGCACGAGCGTCGTCACGGGCGCGGACAGATCGATGCGGACCGCGGCGGTCTTCGAGGTCTCGAGGTTGCCGTGCGAGTCCTGCGAGCGGTACCCGATCGTCGTGGTGCCCTCGCCTGAGATGACGAACGGCGTCGCGTAGGCCTGCTCGGCACCGCCGTTCACGGCGTAGTGCGTCCACGCGATCGTCCCGGTACTCGCCGACGCGGACAGGCTCACCGTCGCCGACGTGGCGATCCACGAGCTCAGCGCCGTCGACGGCGACACGCTTGCCGTGGTTGCCGGCGGAGCGGACAGCGCCACGTTGCTCACCGTGTTCCCGTCATCGGCGATGGTGACGCTCAGGGTCCGGCTGATGTAGCCGGGCTTGGAGTACGTGACGTCGTAGGCCCCGGGCTCGATGCCGGAGATCGCGTACGTCCCGCTCGCGCCCGTCAGGACCGCCGGGCTGCCTGGTACCGAGACTGACGCACCCGAGAGCCCGGTGCCCACGGCATCGGTGACGGTGCCCGAGAGCGAGCCGGCGGGACTGGGGTAGATGGCGCGGATTCCCGCGATGTCGCCCCACTTGAGGGTACGGCTGGACAGGTCGCCCGCGGTCACGTAGCCATACATCACCTGGTTGGCGTTCTCGGCCTCGTACATGTCCGAGAGGCACAGCGTGTGCCCGAACTCGTGCGTGCCTACGGCGCGAACGTCGTACGCCGACCCGCTTCCGTTGGTCGCGAAGCTGTAGTTCGAGACGTTGAACTGTATGTCGAACTGCACGATCGACATCGTCGAAGGGTTGTACCAGTACTGGCACACCGCCAGTGGGCCCCCGGCGCCGAGAGCGCCCGTGCCGACGACGTTCACCCCGTCCGCGGCACCGGCTGACGTCGACGTGGTGCCGTCGTACGTGTAGTCCATGTACGAGCCAGCATCGTTCTCCCATGCGTCGGCGCTCGCGATGACGGCGGACTCAGACCCCGTCGGCATGCCTGAGGGATTGAACCGGTAGTGCACGGGGAGCGAACTGTCGGGCCAGCTCAGACCTTCCCAGATGTAGCCCGCGCTGACAGCGGCCACCCCCGAGACGGGCGCGCCGACAGCGGTGACCGCGCCGCCGATCTCCTCGACCGGCGCGAGCACCGGATCTCCCGGTGAGAGGGCCACGTACTGCTCGGACCACATGCCCATGTCGCCGATCTCGCCGCCGCGCATGGCGAACCCGGCGACCTCGACTCCCCCGCCCGGTGCGGCCTGCACGACCTCGACATCGGTGACGATCACGCCGGTCTCGGCGACCAATCGTGGCTGTGCCGAGACGACCGTGCCGATGACGAACTCGGAGGCTGCGTCCTCGGCGGTCGCAGCGAATGCCGGGCTCGCCCCCCACACGAGCGCGCACACGAGCCCCGCAGCGGACAGTGCGGCCGACACTCGTATGCGAGCGGACATCATCTCTCCAGAGTGTGCGTGAGGCTACCGCGGCGCGCACGGTAGCCGGTGGTCTTCCCGTGGAGTGTTTCGGCACGCCCGAGGCGGTGCTTGAGGTCGCACAGCGGATCGACCGAGCGGACCTGCTCGACTACGCCCGGCGCTTCGTGCTGATATGCAGCACCTTGTAGATGTGGCAGAAGCCCACGGTCCCGCTGAACACGAAGACGCCCCCGACCACGGCAAGCAGCACTCCCGGCCAACCGCGCACGGCGAACAGGCCCAGCCCGGCGAGCAGCGCGCCGCCCAAGCAGCGGACCACACGGTCGGTGCGGCTCAGGTTGCACGTCATCACGGGCGTGCGCGCGGGCGGGCTCTCAGGCGTCGACGACATCAACCGTTCACCCCTCGCGCCATTCCGGCGATCATGCCGCCGAAGTAGGGGATGAGCCACACGCTCCAGACGGCGAGACTGAAGCGGTGGAAACGCGCCTTGGCCTCGGGCGTACCCCGGAAGAGCACCAACGTCGCCCATGCGGCATGCGCCGCCATCAGCCAGAACGCCGAGAACCCTGTGACGCTGTGGATGATGCCGGGGTCCTCGCCGGCGGCCACGAGCCCGGACATGAGCGTGGTCGCGTAGCCGTCACACGCCAGGCCGAGCCAGAAGAGCGCGATGTGCCAGCCCCGCAGGTCGCGCTGGACCCTCTCGGACCACACGCCGGTCGTGTAGAAGACGAAGGCGAGCGACATGATGATGGCAGGTACGATGAGTTGGCGTGGCATGCCCGTCATGGTAGCGCATGGCCGGTGACGAGCGTCACCGGCGCTCGGCGCAATCGCCTCGCGACGCTCACGGAACACCGCCCTCGCGCCGATACCGAAGCCGGAGGTGAACGGCCCCATGGACACAGTCACCATCGCTTCGACGAAGACAGCCCGGACGCGGCGTGGACGCCCGCCGGTCGGGCGCACACTCGTACTCGCGTGCGCCATCGCGCTCTCATGCGCGGCGCCGGCATCCGCGATCACGCGCAACGACGTGCTCGCTCGCGCCCAGCGCTGGGTCGACTCGCCCGTGGGCTATAGCCAGTCGAAGTACCACGCCGGCTACCGGACGGACTGCTCGGGCTACGTGTCGATGTGCTGGAAGACCGGCACGTCGTGGTCGACTCGCTCGTTCCGCAATGTCGCCCACCGCATCAAGTCCTCTGAGCTCAAGCCGGGCGACGCGATGCTCAAGCGCGGGTACCACATCCGGCTGTTCTACGGCTGGCTCGACCCCGAGCACACCTACTACGTTGCCTACGAGTCCGGCAACGGCAAGGTCGCGGTGTGCCGCATCCACCGGCTGCGCGACGATCTCGACTTCGGGTACGTGCCGGCTCGGTTCGACCGCATCAAGAACAGCCCGGCACCCTCGAATCTGCTGCGCAACGGCTCGTTCAACACGTGGGCACGCAGCTGGAGCAGCGCTCCCGAGAAACCGGTGTGGTGGACGGCGAACGAGCAGTGGGACGAGACGCGGACCAAGCACGCCAAGAAGACATACCGCACCGCTCGCAACTCACTCAAGCTGCTCAACCCCGACGCTGACCCCGGCGGCCGGACCGAGCTGTCGCAGGAGACGAGCGTCGTTGCCGGGACCTCATACCGCGCGGCAGCTTGGGCGATGACCGGCTACGCACCCGAGGGTGTCGAACTTCGCCTCTCCTACCTCGACGAGTCCGGCCGATCACTCGCCGAGACGAGCACCACCGGCGCGTCCGCCGGAGTCGGCGCAAGTTCGTTCGCTCGGCTGGGCGTCGCGGGTGCCGCCCCCAACGGTGCCGTCCTCGCACGCGTCAGCGTCCTGCTCGCGGGCGCGAGCAGTGTCGATGCATCGGGCGTGGTGAGCGCGGGTAGCTCCGCGTACGTCGACGACGTGTCGCTGGTACGTGAGTGAGCGGCTACTGCCGGATGTAGACCGGGTCGCCCACCTTGACGCGCCCGAACAGGTCGAGCACGGCGCTCGGCATCATGCGCATGCAGCCGTGGCTCGCGTGCGTGCCGATGCTTCCGAATTCGCTCGGCGGGATGCCATGCATGAACACGCCTGGGTAGTTGATGCCGATCTTGCGCACGCCCATCGGGTTGTACGGCCCCGGCGGGATGCTCGGCGGCATGTCCTTCGCCCAGTCTGACCCCGGGTTGATCCACGGCGCGTTCGCGAGTTTGGTCACGATCTTGAAGTCGCCGGTGGGCGTGGGGAATGCAGGACGGCCCGGCGCGCACATGTACGTCTTGACGAGCTTCGAGCCCTTGTACAGGCGGATCTTGCACTGCGAGAGCGACACGATGATCGCGGTCTTGAAGGACTTCTCGTGCACCTTGGGCTTGAGCGACTTGATCGTCATCGCCACGGTACGAGCGTCCGACGAGAGCGCGGCATCGGCGGTGAGAGCGTTGGAGATCTGCTCGACCGTCGCGGCCTGGTTCACCTTCGCGCCCGGCTTGGACTTGGTGATTTTGAACTTGTAGCCCCTCAGCTCGCGCTTCGCGTCCTTGGGCTTGCGGTTGACCTGCTCTGCAGCGCTTGCGACCCACGCGGCGACTGCGCTCTCGTCCACCGAGTAGACCGGCTCGATCTCCGCGGTCATCGGCTCACCGGCGATCTGGTTGTTCAGCCGCTGCACCATCGTCGCGTTGCGGCGCGGGTGGTAGGCCGAGGCGATCATCGAGTCGACGTCGACGGTGACGATGCCCTTGGGATCCAGCGTCCAGGACCTGCCGTCACCGGTGACGGTCACAGGCCGAAACATCGGCGTCGAGACGGCCTCCTCGATCGCCTCTCGCGCCTGCGTTTCGGTCATGCCACCGAGATCCTCGCCGACGACCGTCACGCCGCTGGGAACGAGCCCCCGGGACTGGTAGTCGACCACGACCGCCCACGCCAGCGTCGCAGACAGAGCGATCAGCAGCGTGGCGGCGAGAACGAGCAGGATTCGGCTGGCGGTACTGGGCGCCTTCATGCATGTCCCTTCGAGTGAGTCAATACTATAGTCTCGCACGGATGAGGGCCCGAAAGCGAGTCTCACAGCAAGTCACATACCTGCCGATAACAGGGTCACGGGACCGCTCGAGCATCGAGCGGCCGACAAGGAAAGGCGACACCATGAGGAAGTCACCGAGGTCCGCACGCCTGGTCGTGCTGGCAGCTGCCGTACTCGTTGTCGCGATGGTGGCCGCGATGCCGGCGTCTGCGTTCGCCGCGAAGGCGGCCACGCGCATCGTTGCGACGAAGACCACGACCGTCTATCGAGACACGCCCGGCGTGAACCCGTGGCCGTCCAGTCTCACGGCGAAGCTGCAGCGCAAGTCCTCCGGCAAGTACCGGGCCTACGTGGGCACCGTAAAGCTCTACTGGTTCAACCCCGCCACGAAGGCCTATGTGCTCATGAGCAGCAAGAAGGGCTCGACCGTATCGTTCTCGATCGCACAGCGCGGCAGGTACAAGCTCCGCTTCAGCGGCTCGTCCAAGGCCAAGGCCTCTACCGCCTACTCCGACTTCTACGAGTCGGTCGGGCTCACGCTTGGCTCGCCCACCGTGAGCATCGAGGCGATTCCTGCCACCACGAAGTACTGGGTCAACGTCTCCTACCCCGTGAGCTGGAACACCGAGGCGTTCGCCGGCCCGGCTACGGTGAGCTATGAGGCCTACTTCGATGACGGCGTGAACGAAGCAGGGTGGGTCACCTACTACCGCGACGTCACCGCTCCGGGCACCGTCGAGTACAACTACAAGGTCGAGGGCGCCGAGCTGCTCACGACGCTGAACACGTGGGGCAGCGCGTTCGTCGAGGACTACCTCGGAGGAAGCCACATCCTCACACCGGCGACCGCCGAGTACTCGCGCAGCACGTTCTAGCGCGCACGACCGTCTGAGGATAGCGAAGGGCCGCCCGATCCGGGCGGCCCTTCCTCGTGCCCCGCGTCCAGCAGGTCAGCGCGCCGCGGGTCTGAACCCATGGCGGGCCGTTGTGCGTGCGCGTTCTCCGGTCTGCACTTGTGATGAAGCGCTATATGGAGAATATTGGGGAAGCACGTGCTCATGAGAGAACGTAGAGGAAGGGACCCACGTATGAGGACGCACGCACTGCCGCGGCACCGCCTGGTCTTGATGGCCTGCTCGCTCCTCGCGATCGGCGCCATGCTCGCCCTGCCTGCCACCGCGCTGGCAGCGAAGGCGTCGACGCGCATCGTCGCCGCGAAGACGACGACCGTCGACCGCTCGACGCCCGGTACGAACCCGTGGCCGGTGACCCTTTCGGCGAAGCTGCAGAAGAAGGTCAGCGGCACCTACCGCGCCTACACCGGTACGGTGAAGCTCTATCGCTACGACCCCGCGGAGGGGCGCTACGTCTACATCACCAGCAAGAAGAGTTCGAACCCGTCCTTCGAGATCGCCCGACGGGGCCGCTACAAGCTCTACTTCGCCGGTTCGTCGACGGCGAAGTCCTGCGTCGCGTACTCGTCGTTCCGCGAGAACATCGGTCTGGCACTCGGCGAGCCGACGATCGAAGTGGTCAACCCTTCGCCCGGTGTCGCGCGGGTCAGCGTCGCGTACCCGGTCAGTTGGAACGCCGAGGCGTTCGACGGGCTCATCAAGGTCGAGTACATGGGCATGTTCGATGACTCCGCCACTATCGAGTACGAAGCCGGATCCTACACGTACTCGCAGCGTGAGATCGCCACGCAACGCACGCTGACGTTCACCTACGACATCGAGCAGAGCGAGTATCTCGACACGCTCGACACCCTGGGCACCATCTACATCGACCCGCAGTTCGACGGCGGCTACATCGTGGAGCCGCTGCCGATCGAGAAGCAGGCTTCGTGGGGCTAGACGACCAGCTCGCGGTTCAGCGCTGAAGGGCCGCCCGATCCGGGCGGCCCTCAGTTCTTCTCGGCGGGTCGTGCCGTCGGGCACCGGTTGATGCGCCGGTCGATGCGACCGCTGGCAGCGTGTCGCCGGTTACTCCTCGACGCCGTCCTCGGCACGGATCTGCTTGCGCTTGATCTTGCCGCTGATGGTCTTGGGCAGCTCGTCGACGAACTCGACGACGCGCGGGTACTTGTAGGGTGCGGTCGTCTTCTTGACGTGCTCCTGGAGCTCCTTGATGAGCGCGTCGCTGCCCGACCAGCCCTTCGCGAGGACGCAGGTCGCCTTCACGACCACGCCCCGCAGCTCGTCCGGCGCCGCGGTGACCGCGCACTCGACGACCGCGGGATGCTCGATGAGCGCGCTCTCGACCTCGAACGGGCCGATGCGGTAGCCGCTCGCCTTGATGACGTCGTCATTGCGCCCGACGAAGAAGTAGTAGCCGTCCGAGTCGCGCCACGCGACGTCGAGCGTGTTGTAGTGCTCGCCGCCGACCGCGGCGGCAGTGCGCTCGGGATCGCGGTAGTAGCCGTGGAACAGACCAGGCGGCCACGCCTGCTTGAGCCCGGTGACGCAGATCTCGCCCTCCTCGCCGTCTTCGCAGACGTGCCCGTCCTCCTCGGAGAGGAGCTGGATGTTGTAGAGCGGCGAGGGCATGCCCATCGAGCCCGGCTTGGGCTCGAGCCACGGGAACGTCGCCACGAGCACGACCGTCTCGGTCTGGCCGAAGCCTTCGCGGATCTTCTTGCCGGTGAACTCCTCCCAGCGCTTGGTGACCTCCGGGTTGAGCGGCTCGCCGGCGGTGGTGAACGTCTCGACGCTCGAGAAGTCGTAGCTCGCGACGTCTTCCTGGAGCATGAAGCGATACATCGTGGGAGGCGCGCAGAACGTGGTGAGCTTGTAGTCCTGGATCTTCTGCATGAGGGTGGCGGGCACGAACTTCGCCATGTCGTAGCCGAAGATCGTCGCGCCGCAGATCCATTGGCCGTAGATCTTGCCCCAGCCGAACTTCGCCCAGCCGGAGTCCGAGACGCTCATGTGCAGCGTGTTCTCCTTGACCTGCTGCCAGTAGCGCGCGGTGATGATCTGCCCGAGCGGGTGCGTGAAGTCGTGGCGCACCATCTTCGCGAGGCCCGTGGTGCCTGAGGTGAAGTAGATGAGCATCGTGTCGTCGTTCGTGGTGGCCGCATCACCGTAAGGCCGCTCCCACTGCGGTGAGCTGTTCGCAAGCAGCTCGTCGAAGGCGCTCCAGCCCTCGCGCACGCCATCGACAACGACTCTGCCCTTGATCGTCGGGCACTGAGGGACCGCGCCGTTCATCTGCTCGATGACGTAGTCGTCGTTGACGCACACGACGAGCTCGGCACCGGAGCTCTCGACCCGGTAGACGATGTCTTTCGTCGTGAGCTGGATAGAACCCGGGATGGTGATCGCGCCGATCTTGGCAAGAGCGATCGTGGTGACCCAGTACTCCCAGCGGCGGCGGAGGATGCACAGCACGACCGACCCCTTGGTGAGGCCAAGGCCGCGGTACGCGTTCGCCATGCGGTTGGTGAGTTCCGACATCTCGCCGAACGTGATGGTCTTCTCGGCGCCGTTGTCATCGCACCAGACGAGCGCCTTCTTCTCGGGCTCGACACGCGCCCACTCGTCGACGACGTCGTAAGCGAAGTTGAAGTTCTCGGGCGTCTCGATCTTGAAGTTGGCGAGGAAGTCCTCGTAGGAGTCGAACTCGGTCCGAGGACAGAACTTGGTGATCAGGTGGTCCATGGTGGTCTCCCCTCCGGGTTCGGGCGGCGTCGCGGCCGTTGAGCTGCGCGCTCTGCGCGTCTGCTCGAACGGACGCCTCTGACGCAGCCGAAGGTCTGCGTCAGAGCTGCTCGGCGATGATCGTGACGAAGGTGGCGGGCGTGTCGCCGCCACACCGCTGACCGTGCGGGTGCGTCGGGTTGAAGTAGATCGAGTCGCCGGCCGACAGTGTGAGCTCGCGATCGCCGAAGGTCACGATCACCGTGCCCTCGAGCACGAGGTTGAACTCCTGGCCGCCGTGGGTGACCAGCGCGGCCGGCTCGTCGCTCGGGTCGAGCGTGACGAGCAACGGCTGCATGACCTTGTCCTTGAAGCGCCATGCGAGGTCCTGGAAGCGGTAGCCGGGATAGCGCTCGACATCGCGACCGTGCCCCTTGGGCACGACCTGGTACGTGTCGAGCCGCGCGTACTCGCCGGTCAGGATCTCGACGAAATCGACGCCGAACTTGTTCGCCATGTGGTAGATCGCCGAGATGGGCACGTCGGCCCCGGTGCTCTCCCACGCCGCGTACGTCTCGGTGGAGACGCCGAGCTCAGACGCGAGTTCCTCGGCGGGTATGTCGCATGCTTCGCGCAGCCCCTTGATGCGCAGGCCGATCTGCGTGAAATCGGTGCTCATGTGGCCGGTCCCCTTCCCCCGTGCATGTGCGATGTCCGGTCGATCCTCACTGCGCTACATCGCGCAGGCGCTTCCCTCCATGCCGATCTCGAGTGCCTTGCGGTTGGGCTCGAGCAGGTGCTGCCGCTTGGGCGGCACCGACTTCACGATGGCCGCGTCAAGCGCCTCGGCGCTGCAGAAACCAAGCTCACCGAGCAGCTTGCCCACGAGCACGACGTTGCCCAGCCCCTTGAGGCCGGCCTCCTCGGCGAGGCGCGTGGCGGGCAGCTCGTGCACGGTGACGTCGTCGCGGGCAGGCACGTGGTTGATCATCGTCGTGTCGACGATGACGGTGCCGCCGGGCGCGACGTCGGCGATGAACTTGTCGAGCGACGGCTGGTTCATCGCGATGAGCACGTCGGGCTCGGTCACGAGGGGCGAGCCGATGGGTTCATCGGAGAGCACGACGCTGCAGTTGGCGGTGCCGCCGCGCATCTCGGGCCCGTAGCTCGGAAGCCAGGAGATCTCGCGGCCTTCGATGAGGCCCGCCTCGGCGATGAGCTTGCCGGCGAACAGCACGCCTTGGCCGCCGAAGCCGGCGAGCAGGATGTTGAGCGTTCCGCGCTCCATCACGCATCGCCCCCTTCCGAGCCGATCTCGCCGGGCGCGTCTTCGTGCGGAGGCTGCGAGGCGTCCACCGGCTCGGTGCAGCTCTCGTCGAGCTCGCACTCGGGAGGAGCTGTGTGCGCGATCGCCGCCTCGGCGACATCTGCGTAGCCCTCGGCCCTCACGTCGCGGTACACGCCGAGCGGGTAGGCCGGCAGCATGTTCTCGCGCAGCCACTCCATCGCCGCGTCGGGCGACAGGCCCCAGTTTGTGGGGCAGGTCGAGACGACCTCGACGATGGTGTAGCCGACGCCGTCGATCTGGTACTGGAACGCCTTCTTGATCGCCTTCTTCGCGGCGCGGATGGTGCGCGGCGTGTCGACGCTCACCCGCTCGGCGAGCGCGACGCCGTCCAGCGTCGAGAGCATCTCGACCACCCGGACGGGGTAGCCGTCGGTGGCGACCGCACGACCGTACGGGCTCGTCTGCGTGACCTGGCCGGGCAGCGAGGTGGGCGCCATCTGGCCGCCGGTCATGCCGTAGATCGCGTTGTTGATGAAGATGACGGTGATGTTCTCGCCGCGCGTGGCGGCGTGCACCGTCTCGGCCATGCCGATCGAGGCGAGGTCGCCATCGCCCTGGTAGCTGAAGACGACGCTGTCGGGCAGCACGCGCTTGACGGCGGTCGCGACCGCGGGTGCGCGCCCGTGAGCGGCCTGGATCATGTCGCATGCGAAGAACTCGTACGCGAGCACCGAGCAGCCCACCGGTGCGATACCGATGGTCTTGCCCTCGACACCGAGCTCGTCGAGCGTCTCGGCGATGAGGCGGTGGACGATGCCGTGCGTGCAGCCGGGGCAGTACGAGAACTGCTGGTCGGTCAGGGACTTGGGGCGCTCGAAGACGACGGTCATCGGGCGTCACCTCCCCCGCACGCAAGCGCAGGCACGACGGGCTCGCCCGCCGCGAGCGCCTCGATGCGCTGGAGCGTCTCGGCGGGTGTGGGGATGATGCCGCCGGCGCGGCCGAAGAACTCGACGGGGATGCGGCCGTTCACGGCAAGGCGCACGTCGTCGACCATCTGCCCCATGTTCATCTCGACGGTCAGGATCGCCTTGGCGTTGCAGGCGACGGCACCGACCGCGTCGACCGGGAACGGCCACAGCGTGATCGGGCGGACGAGGCCGGCCTTGATGCCCTTCTCGCGCGCCTTGTTGACGGCGCTTCTGGCGATGCGCGCGCACGCGCCGAAGGCGACGACGACCACTTCGGCATCGTCGGTGAGGTAGGTCTCGGCGCGCTGCTCGTTGGCGCGGATGCGCTCGTAGCGCTCAAAGCGCTCGACGTTGGTGCGCTCGAGCTCCTCGGGCTTGAGATGCAGCGAGTTCACGATGTTCTTCGGGCGCGCGTTGCCGTGGCCGGTCGTGGCCCACGGCTTGGCCGGAAGGTCCTCAGGTGCCTTGGGCTCCTGGAGCACGACCGGCTCCATCATCTGCCCGAGCATGCCATCGGCGAGGATCATCACCGGCGTGCGGTACTCATCGGCGAGGTCGAAGGCTTCGTAGACCTCGTCGGCCATCTCCTGCACGGTCGAAGGCGCGAGCACGATGATGTGGAAGTCGCCGTGACCCGTCGCGCGCGTCGCCTGCCAGTAGTCGGCCTGCGAGGGCTGGATCCCGCCGAGGCCCGGGCCGCCGCGCTGGATGTTGATGATGACGCCGGGCAGGTCCGCGCCGGCCATGTAGCTGATGCCCTCGCCCTTGAGCGAGATGCCCGGCGAGCTCGACGACGTCATCGTCCGCGCGCCCGCCGCCGAGGCGCCGTACACCATGTTGATGGCGGCGACCTCGGACTCGGCCTGGAGGTAGACCCCGCCCTCCTTGGGCATGCGCTTGGACATGTACGCCGCCACCTCGGTCTGCGGCGTGATCGGGTAGCCGAAGAAGCAGCGGCAACCCGCACGGATCGCGGACTCGGCGATCGCCTCGTTGCCTTTCATCAAGACCTTGTCAGCCATTGGTCCTCAGTCCTTCACGACGGTGATGGCGACTTCCGGGCAGATCAGCGCGCAGTTGGTGCACGCGGTGCACTTCGACGCGTCGACAAGCATCGCAGGGTGGTAGCCCTTGTCGGTGATCTTGTCGGGGTCGAGCACGATGATCGTCTTGGGGCAGACCCCGATGCACAGGCCACAGCCCTTGCAGTAGCGCTCGTCGACGATGATTCGCGACATGCTAGAAGACCTCCTCGTCCGCCCCGGCGCCATCCTCCCAGGGGGTGTGAACGTAAACGGCAACAGGATACGCGTTCTCCACGTACGCCGCGTCCCCTGCCTCATCCGAGAACTCGCCGAGCAGATCGCGCGGCACCGTCGTCGCCACGAGCGGCAGCGAGAGCGCGGCCGCGGTCTCGCGCCCGAACGCGAGCGCGCCGAGCACCGTGGCCGCGGTCGTCTCGAGCTGAAGGTGCGAGTTGTTGACGACGCCGGTCGCGCGCACGTGCGAAGCGGCCTCGATCTCGGGCAGCAGCGCGGCCGCCTCGGCGGCGGTGCCGGTGAGGTTGCGGTAGCGGTTGACGACGTAGAGGAAGTCGTGATCGAGCGCCGCAAGCTCGGCCGAGAAGCGCCCGAGCGCGGTAGCACCCACGTCGTCGCCGCCCACGTCGAGGATGACACGGCCGGTCTCGGCGGGGTCGAAGGCCGCGTACATGTCGCGCGGCAGCGAGGGCGTGTCGAGCGTGGTGCCGGCGAAGCGCGGTGCGATGAGGCGCACCCCGCGCTCGGCGAGGAGCGCCGCGTAATCCGACGAGCGGAAGTACGGGTTCACGATGTCGAGATCGACGAGCGTGACCTCCTCGCCGGACGCAGCGAGATCGAGCGCGAGGTTCAACGACAGGTTGGTCTTGCCGGACCCGTAGTGACCGGTGACGACGATGACGCGCTTGAGAGCGGGCATGCCACGCATGGGCGAAGCTTTCTCCTCGGACGGTTCCTGTATTGTGCCAGACAGCGCCACCCGTGCCGCTCTCAGGGAGGAGACCAGCCGCAATGGAGCCCCGAATCGCCGATATCGCGACCCGCATCCGCACGCTTCGCGAAGACGCCGAGATCACGCCCGACCAGATGGCCGAGTTCGCCGGCATCACCCCCGCCGAGTACGCCGCGCTCGAGGCCGGCGAGGCCGACCCCACCTTCACCACCCTGTACCGCTGCGCCGAGAAGCTCGGCGTCGACATCGTCGACCTGCTCACCGGCGAGGGCCCGCATCTGACCGGCTACTCGGTCGTGCGCGCCGGCGGCGGCCTGCCCCTGAAGCGCCGCGCCGGCTTCGAGTACCGGCACCTCGCGCCCACCTTCCGCAACAAGCTCGCCGAGCCGTTCCTGGTCACCGCGCCGTATTCTCCGGCCGAGCAGGACGCACCCATCGCACTCTCGCGCCACGCGGGACAGGAGCTCGACTACATCGTGAGCGGTCAACTCAAGTTCGCGCACGAGAATCACGTCGAGGTCCTCGGCCCGGGCGACACCGTGTACTACGACTCCGGCCGCGGGCACGGCATGGTCGCGACCGGGGACGGGCCGTGCACGTTCCTCGCGATCGTGCTGAAGTCCCACGACGGCGACGCGGAATAGGAGGCCCTTTCGATGCGCGACATCCACCTGCGCTTCGTCGACGAGACGTACGACGAGAACGGCATCCTCACGAGCTTCACGCCGAAGTGCCCGCCCGACTTCAACTTCGGCTACGACGTCGTCGACGACATCGCGGCGGCCGAGCCCGACCGTATCGCGATGGTGTGGTGCAACCCCGAGGGCGAGGAGCACACGTTCACCTTCGGCGACATGAAGTACTGGTCCGACAAGACCGCGAACTACCTCAGCAGCCTCGGCATCGGCCGAGGCGACATGGTGATGGTCATCTTGCGCCGGCACTACCAGTTCTGGTTCGTGGCGACAGCGCTTCACAAGCTCGGCGCCATCCTCGCGCCCGCGACGTTCATGCTCAAGGAGCACGACCTCACCTACCGCCTGAACCGCGCGAGCGTGAAGGCGGTCATCTGCACCTCGCTCAGCGATATCGCGCAGACCGTCGACAACGTCGAGGCCGACTGTCCCTCGCTCGAGACGAAGATCATCTTGAATGGCGCCGGCGGCGGCACCCTCGGCGGATGCCTCGACATGTCGTGCGGACCGGCGCTCTCCGGCCCGGACGGTATCTGCGCCGCGCGTATCGAGCGCGACGGCTGGCTCGACTTCAACGCCGGCGTCACCGAGGCGAGGCCTGACTTCGCGCGCCGCGAGACGGCGGCGGCCGACCCGTTCCTGCTCTACTTCTCCTCCGGCACCACCGGCAACCCGAAGATGGTGCTGCACGACAGCGCGTACGCGCTCGCCCACATCCCCACCGCCAAGCACTGGCACAACGTCCAGTCCGACGGCGGCATCCACTTCACGATCGCCGACACCGGCTGGGGCAAGGCGGTCTGGGGGAAGCTCTATGGCCAGTGGCTCATGGAGGCCGCGGTCTTCACCTATGACTTCGACCGCTTCAGCGGCGCCGAGATCCTCGCGCTCATCGAGCGCTATGCGATCACCACGCTGTGCTGCCCTCCCACGATGTACCGGCTGATGATGGCCGACGGCATCGAGGGTTACGACCTGTCGAGTCTCGTGTACTGCACCACTGCCGGCGAGGCACTCAACCCGGACCTCTTCGAGGGCTGGCGCGAGAAGACCGGCGTCGCGCTCACCGAGGGCTTCGGGCAGACCGAGTCGCCGCTGCTCATCTTCAACACGCTGGGCATGGTGCCCAAGCCGGGCTCGATGGGTAAACCGTCGCCGCAGTACACGGTGCAGATCCAGGACGACGAGGGCCGCGAGTGCCCGCCCGGCCAGACTGGTGAAGTGGTCGTGCTCGCCGACCCACGCCCTGCCGGCCTGCTCATGTGCTACTACCGCGACGAGGAGAAGACCGCCGAGGCGCACCGCAACGGCTGGTACCGCACCGGCGACACTTCGTGGGCCGATGAGGACGGCTACTACTGGTACGTCGGCCGCAACGACGACCTCATCAAGAGCTCGGGCTACCGCATCGGCCCGTTCGAGGTCGAGAGCGTCCTGCTCGAGCACGACGCCGTGCGCGAGTGTGCGGTGACCGGCGTGCCGGACCCGGTGCGCGGCCACGCGGTGAAGGCGACGATCGTGCTGGCAGACGGCTTCGAGCCGGGCGACGCGCTGACCAAGGAGCTCCAGGCCTGGGTGAAGCAGCGCACCGCACCGTACAAGTACCCGCGCATCATCGACTACATCGATGCGCTGCCCAAGACGGTCAACGGCAAGATCCGCCGCTCGGCGATCCGCGACAACGACACGGGCAACCGCGAGGAGTAGCGCCCGCACCGGACAAGCACGCCGCACCCGAAGCCGCGGAGCCTCGACGCCCCGCGGCTTCGGCCGTTTCGGCATGACAACTGGCGTGCCGCGTGCTACAGTCGCGACAGATAGCGATATATCGCGTTATCTCAAGCGAAAGGACGCACCATGCACAAGCACAACAGTGAGTTCTGCGGGCGCCACGACCGCGCCCATCACGGCCCGTTCGGCCGGCACGGCTTCAAGCACCCGTTCGGCCCCGGCATGATGGGCGGCCACGGCTTCGGTGGCCCGGGCGGCGGTCGCGCGCGCCGCGGCGACATCCGCGCCGCCGTCCTGCGCCTGCTCTCCGAGCAGCCCATGCACGGCTACCAGATCATCCAGGAGCTCTCCGCCAGAAGCGAAGGCGCCTGGAGCCCGAGCGCCGGCTCGGTCTACCCCACCCTGCAGCAGCTCGCTGACGAGGGCCTCGTCTCCGCCGAGGAGACCGCGGGTAAGAAGGTATTCAGCCTCACCGAGACCGGCGTTGCCGAAGTCGCCAAGACCGCCGACCAGCCCGCCCCGTGGGAAGACGCGGCCGCGAGCGACACCGGCAGCTCGGCGTATCGCGATGCGGCAGCCAAGCTCATGCAGGCGATGTTCCAGCTCGGCAAGACGGGCTCGGCGGACCAGGTCGAACGCGGTGCCGAGATTCTCGTCGAGACCCGTAAGCAGCTCTACAAGATCCTCGCGGAGGACTAGCCTGTGACCCCGTCTGCGCTGCGCGCCCGCTACCGTCGTATCGTCCTCTTCTTCGCCCGCGTAACCGCCGGCTTCATCTTCTGGGAGATCATCCTCCCGAAGCTCGGCCTTGCCGGGTGGTCGAAGCGCACGCGCGTGGAGCGCAACAGGCGGATCGCGCAGCGCTTCCGGGCGCTCGCGATCCGCATGGGCGGGCTCATGATCAAGGTGGGCCAGTTCCTCTCGGCGAGGCTCGATGTGTTGCCGGCCGAGATCACCGACGAGCTCACCGGCCTGCAAGACGAAGTCCCGGCCGAGACGTACGCGGCGATCTCGGCTCAGGTCGCGTCCGAGCTCGGCATCCCGCTCGCCGAGCACTTCGCGTGGGTCGACGAGACGCCGCTCGCCGCCGCGTCGCTCGGGCAGGTGCACCGCGCACGGCTGCGCGACGCAGACGCCCAGCGCGAGGGCTATGCCGACGTTGTCGTGAAGGTGCAGCGACCTCACATCGAGCAGATCGTCGACACGGACCTCAAGGCCCTCCGGCGCGTGGGCGGCTGGCTCATGCGCTACAAGCCCATCGCGAGCCGCGCCAACGTGCCTGAACTCGTCGAGGAGTTCGCGAGCACCACGCTCGCGGAGATCGACTACCTCGCCGAGGCCTCCAACGCCGAGACCTTCTCGGCGAACTTCGAGGGCAATCCGCGTGTGTACGTGCCGCGCGTCGTGTGGCCACTCACGAGCCGGCGCGTACTCACGCTCGAGGACGTGAGCGCGATCAAGCTCACCGACTACGACACCATCACCGCAGCGGGCATCGACCGCGGCGAGGTCGCGCAGGCGCTGCTCGAGACGTACATGCAGCAGATCTTCGAGGACGGCTTCTTCCACGCCGACCCGCACCCCGGCAACATCTTCGTCACGCCGGTCACCGACCCCGGCAGCGTGCTCGATTTCCGGCTGACCTTCGTCGACTTCGGGATGGTCGGGCGCGTGCCCGAGAACCTGCGCGAGGGCTTGCGCGAGGCGCTCGTCGCCGTGGGCACGCAGGACGGGCCGCGGCTCGTCAGTGCGTTCAAGACGCTCGACGTGCTGCTCCCAAGCGCCGACCTGCGCCTGATCGAACGCGCGAGCACGGCCGTGTTCGACCGCTTCGGCGGCATGAGCATGGGTGACTTGAGAAGCATCAGCCACGACGACATGATGCGGTTCGGCCTGCAGTTCCGCGAACTGATGCTGGACATGCCCTTCCAGCTCCCGGAGAACCTGCTGCTCCTCGGCCGCACCATCGCGATCCTCTCGGGCATGTGCACGGGGCTCTCCGCCGAGTTCAACCTGTGGACATCGCTCGTCCCCTACACCAACGAGCTCATCGCCGACGAGGGCGGCGGCACCAACTGGGAGCTGTGGCTCTCCGAGGGTGCCAAGATCCTCCAGACCCTCATCGCCCTCCCCGGCCGAGCCGACCGCGTGCTCTCCGCCGCGGAGCGCGGCGAGCTCTCGGTCCAGTCGCCGATGCTGGAGCTGCGCGTCCGCCGTGTGGAGCGCGCGGTGTCGCGGCTCAACAGCGGGCTCGTCTTCGCCGCGCTGCTCGTGTCCGGCGCCGTGCTCTACCGCACCGAGCCCACGCTCGCGAAGTGGCTCATGGGCGCGTCGGTGTTGCCGCTACTGATGGTGATGACGGCCGGCCGAAGCCACGGGCCCAGGCGCTGAGGCCTTCGCCTATCGCACCCGCACGTAGTCGGACTTCTTCGACCAGGTCGCGGCGTGCTTGCTGTCGGCCGGCGCGTAGGCGCGAAGCTTCCAGCGGCCCTTGCTCGGCAGGTGCACGGTACGCGTGTACTTCGAGTACGTCTTGTAGTTCGCGACCTTCGCGCTCACGTATCCGTATGCCTTCCACTTCCCACCGACCCGCTTCCAGCGGTAGATGCGCACCGGCTTCGTGCCTTTGGTGTGCCGAGGCTTGAGCGTGCCCCACACCTTCACGTTGCCCTTCGCCGAGGCGAACGCCGCAGCGTACGGGCGCGACAGCGTCACCTTCGGGTTGACGGCGAAGACCGCCGAGATCGTGTGGCCCGCGTTCACGTTGCGGAAGACGTACGTGGTCACGGCGCCGACCGACCCGCCGTCGACGAGCACGTCGTCGACGTGGTAGCCGCTCGCCGGCGCGATCGTGAAGGTCGCGTTCTGGCCGACCGCCACGGTCGTCACCGCGTCAGGCGAGATCGTGCCATTCGCGCTCTGCTCGGCGAGGATCGTGAAGGTCTTGTCAGCGAAGGTGACAGCGACGGTGTGGTTGGATGCGATGTCGGAGAAGGTGTATGAGCCGAGGGGCCCCTGCGACACGCCGTCGATCGCGACGTCAGCGACCACGAAGCCGTCGGCCGGCGTGAAGACGATCGTGAGGTTCGAGCCCTCGGCGACCGTGCGCGGCCCGCTCCAGGACGCCGAACCGTGCGAGCCGACCGTACTCGTGACGGTGTAGGTCGTACGCGCGAAGACGACCGCGAGCGTGTGGTCGTCGTCGATGCCGGAGAAGGTGTATGAGCCGAGCGGCCCCTGCGGCACGCCGTCGATCAGAACGTCAGCCACGTGGTAGCCGGGATACGCCGTGAAGTCGTATGTCGCGCTCTCGCCGTGGGTCTTGGTAGTGGCACCGGACGGCGACACGAGCCCGCCGGAGCCGGCGCTCGCGGTGAGCGTGTACGTGTTTATCGCGAACTCGGCCTCGACCGAATGGTCGCCCGAGACGTTCGAGAACGACACCGTGGTGGTCGCGCCGATCGAGACGCCGTCGACGGTGACGTCGACGATGTGATAGCCGGGGTCGGGCACGATGGTGACAGTCGCGGTGTCCCCTGCGTCCACGCCCGGATTCGCCGGCGTGATGGAGCCGTTCGCACCAGCGCTCGTGGCGATGTGATGCGGCGCCGGGTTCGGCGCCATGGGCCCGATGTTGTCGAAGTACACGTCGTAGGACTCGCCGAAGTTGTACGCCTGCAGCTTGACGTTGTTCATGCCGACCGACGTCGCGAGGCTCGTGTCGTCCACGAACGTGGTCGTGTACATGAGCTGGTCGTCGACGTAGTAGGTCATCGAGTCGGCGTTGAGTTGGATGCGCAGCGTGTACCAACGTCCGTACGCGAAGTCAGTTGGATAGCCGACGGTGTGCCAGCCGAGGTTGTCCCACACGCGGAACCCGGTACCGCTCAGGAAGCCGAGGATCGGGAAGCCGACGATCCCGTTCGACCCGTCGACAGCGTTCGTCCAGATGTCGGCACGCCGGCTCTTGCCTTCCCAATCGCCCACGTAGACGTCAGCGGTGATCACGTTCGTGAGCGCAGGCAGGTCGTAGTTGCGGCCCTGCGTGTTGTAGAACGTGTTCGAGTACACTGCCGGGCGGTTGGCCGCCGAGTCGGCCGAGCTGATGGAGAGCTTCAGCCGCTTGTCGCCGTCGAAGTCGGCCTTGGCGAATCCCGCGGGCGCGTACCGGTCGACGTACCATGCACCGCTCGTCTGCACGCTCGCGAGCACGGGGTTGATGTCGAACGTCTCGACCTGCAGCGGTGCCGCGAGGGCGACGCCGGGCAGCAGGCAGGCGCCGATCACAGACAGTGCGACGAGGAACCGCCGAGCAGTCACGGACATGGTGCGCATGGCTCTCTCCTTCGTGCGGGTCAATGCTGGTACCGGCGGTGCGTGCGCTGGTGATTCCTGACTACATCGGCCTTGCTGACCACGGCCTTGAGTACGGTCGCACAGATTCCGCATAGACTACACGACTCGCCGAACGCGTGGGTCCCACGCCCGGACCGGAGCCGGGCGACCACGCGCTATCATGGGCGACAGAGTCCGCCGTGCGGAAGGAACCGCTCATGCCTGAGAAGCCGACTGTCTGGTTCGCCCCGATGCGAAGCCCCAAGAAGCTCTCGCTCGTCACGCGCGTGGGCCAGCTGCTCGAGCGCGCGGGTCTCGGTGACACGATCGCCGAAGACGACTTCGTCGCGATCAAGCTGCACTTCGGCGAGCTCGGCAACACCGGATTCGTCTCGCCCGTGTTCGCGCGTGAGGTCGTCACCCGGGTCAAGGCGCACGGCGGCAAGCCGTTCCTCACCGACGCGAACACGCTCTACTCGGGTCAGCGCTGGAACGCCGTCGACCACCTGGGCAACGCGATCCGCCACGGGTTCGGCTACGCGACGGTGGATGCGCCGATCATCATCGCCGACGGTCTGAGCGGCGGCGACTCGTGCGAGGTGCCCATCGAGGGCTACAAGCACTTCGAGTCGGTGCGCATCGGCTCGGTGGCGGTGGCGGCCGACGCCATGGTCGCGATCACGCACGTGAAAGGCCACGAGGCCACCGGCTTCGGCGGCGCGCTGAAGAACGTGGGCATGGGGCTCGGGTGCCGGAGCGCCAAGCAGCGCATGCACTCGGATTTCACTCCCGAGGTCACGCCGGACAAGTGCACCGCGTGCAAGCGGTGCGTGAACGCGTGCCCGGTGAACGCCATCGTGATCGGCCCCGACCGCTACGCCGTCGTGGACTTCGACGTCTGCTACGGCTGCGGCGAATGCGTGGCGAGCTGCCCGTACCACGCGATCGCGACGCAGTGGAAGACGACGCCCGAGGCGCTGCAGGAGAAGATCGTCGAGCACGTCGCGGGGGCGCTTGCCGGCAAGGAGGGCAAGACCATCTACCTCTCGTTCATCACCGACGTCTCGCCCGACTGCGATTGCTGGAACTTCTCGGACGCGCCGGTGGTGGCGAATATCGGCGTGCTCGCGTCGACCGACATCGTCGCGATCGACCAGGCAGCGTACGACCTGATCGTCCAGGCGGCCGGGCTCCCCGGCGGGCACGGCGAGGGCATGGGCCCCGGTACCGACAAGTTCACGCAGATCACCGGCATCGACGGCACGATCGCGATGGAGTACGCCGAGGAGATGGGGCTCGGCTCGCGCGAGTACGAGCTCCGCACGATGGAGTAGCCGGCGGCTGACGCATGGCGCGCAGCGACCCGGCACGCACGGCCAGGTCGTACGCCGGCGCCCGCGCGCTACTCGCGCTCGGGGCCGATCTTCGGCTCGAACTCGACGATCTCGTAGCTCGTCTTCACGACGCACTGCGGGCCGAGGCAGCCCTTCACCGAGCAGTACTTCTCCTCGGAAAGCTCGATGGCCTGCTCCACCGACTTGGGCTTGATGCCGACGCCCGTCACCCGGTACATGACCTCGATGTCCTTGTAGTAGTGCGGGAAGTCGTCGAGGAACGGCTCGCCGCGGACCTCGACCTCGAGCCCACGCAGGTCCTCGCGCTTCTTCTCGAGGATTCCGACGATGTCGACGCCGGTGCAGCCCGCAAGCCCGAGAAGCAGCAGCTCCACGGGACGCCAGCCGGTGCCCTCGCCCGTTCCCCCGGCGGGCGTGTCCATGACGATGCCATGTTTCGTGGAGTCCCAGCCGACGAACTGTCGTTTCGTCGTCCAGCGTGCGTGAACTACGTCCATGGGATGACTTCCTTCTTTCGGCCGGTTGTCAGGGGTGCCAAGCAGCATCATGCCTCGGACCGCATCATACGCGCGTCACGTTGGCGCCTAGGTCGACGCGTGCACAGCGATCCCATACTCGCCGAACAGGGAACGCAACTCCTCAGTCGTCTCGACGACACAGGCCCTGCCGTCAGCGAATGGCTCGGCAGCTTGCACTCCATCGGCGGACACGACTGTGAGCCGGACACGCTCCTCGCCGGCTTCGACGACGCACTCGATACAGTGCTTGCGCGCCCAGGCGTACGCCGCGTCATGACGCCCGACGAAGAGCAGCAGCACGCGCTCGCCCTCCAGGTGGGCTATGGCGCGCATGTCCTGCGTCACACGGAACGAGCGCACGGTGCGGTTGTGCGCCTCATGCACGATCTCGGGGTGCAGCCCGCCGGCCGCCGGCGCGAGCACGAGCTTCTCGGCGAATGCGCAGGCACGGCGCGCGTCATGCGGGGCGAGCTCGCGAAGTGAATCCAGGAAGCTGTCGGCGATCGAGATGCGCATGGCAAGGTGATACCCGATTCACCGGGTCGAGCGACCGGCCCGCCACCTCGGCCGCGCTACGCTCGCCCCGCGGCCGCAGCGCGGCCCCGTGTCGCTACTGCGGAGCAAGGACGACCAAGGTGTTGTTGCCGGCGTCCGACAGCACGAGTCTGTCGCCGTCGAACTCGAAACGACGCGTCTTCTCCAGCGCCGAGAAGAACCTCGCCTCCTGCTCCATCGCGATCTCAGGTCCGGCCATGGCCGTCGAGGCCATCTGGCTGAAGGTGATCTCGCCGCCGTTCTCGGCGGTGTAGGTCCCGCCGTAGGAGTTCACGCCACCGGTTCCGGATGCCTTCCCTGCCGCGAGCGTGAGGTCGGTGGTCACCATCGGATCGGCAGGCTCGAGCGCTGTCGTGCCGCCGAACGCCTCGACGACCCAGGAGCCCTCGAGCGCGGCGGCCTTCGGGTCCCCGCCCAGCGAGCCGCACCCCGCGATGGCGGCGATAGCGAGCGCTACCGCGAGCGCCAACGCGACTCGCCGGGCGCGCCTTCCCTCACACGACGTGAACCCCATCCCGCGCCCCTTCCACCTACGGCGGCTCGCGCGACACGCGAGCCTAGGCGGTATCTCCCCCGCCCGCGCCGCTGCCAGACCCGGCCGGCTCCGCAGCCGCCGGCGCGACGTGCTCCCAGGTCCGGCCCTGCGCGATCGCCAGGACCGTCGACGCGGACACGCCGAACTCCGAAGCCACCTTCCGAGACGATCCCCCGTCGGCAAGCCGCCGTTTGATGAGCGCGACCTGCTCGGCGGTGAGCGCTTTGCCCTGCTTCGGGCCGCCCGCGAGTCTCGACGGGAGCTCCGGATCGAGCTCGGCCCACGCGCGACCGGTCTTGATCGCACTCACGAGGCTTTCGCTGACGCCGAACTCGCGTGCGATCTCGGCGCCGGGACGTCCGGCCTCGAGCGCGGCCATCACCCGACGCGCCCCCTCGGCGTCGAGCGTGGCGACAGGTTTGGCGGACGCGAGGCGCGCGCGAAGCTCCTCGTCGATAGCGGATGCCCATCTCGCGCCGCTCTTGATGGCGCCGACGGTCTCCACCGACACGCCGAAGCGGCGGGCTATCTCGGTGTGACGCTCGCCCGCGACGATACGCTCGGCGATGGCACGAGCAGTGTGCTCCGTCATCCGCTTGCCCGCCGGCATCCGCCCTCGCTTCCTCGCTCGTCCCGACTCGACCGGAGGCCGTCTTCGGCGCCCGCGCGGATACGGGCCCAACCGACCCGCCTCGTCGCAGCCTCAGTGTGGCACGAGCAGCTCATCTGCGTCGCCTGCGCGTGTTCTCGACCCGCGGTTGGGGCACATGCCTCTTGAGTGCGCGCGCGACAGGTCTATTCTGGCTATGGGGGATTCTGGTTCGCGCGCGCATGGCCGGGACGGCGACGTCAGCCGAGCGGCAATCACCGCACACGTGCCATCCGCCTGCAGCGGACACGTCACGATTGGGAGGCACCAGCATGAGTCAGCACGGGGATCGGGCCTGGAGGAAGCCACTCGGGTTGGTGAGCATGGCGATCGCGACCGCTGCGGTCGTCGCGACATGCGCCGGCATCGCTATCGGCAAGACGACGCCGGCTCGTGTTGCGCCTCGCGTCGAGACGAGCGCCGACGCTCTCCTCGCCGAGAAGCTCGACGCATCCCTGGCCTCGGCCGCCGAGGCCGAGAGCGCGGCGCTGGTCGATGTCATGGTGTTCACGCACGCAGGTGCGAAGGCACCGAAGCAGCTGGTGCAGCCGCTCCGGATCCGCCTGAAGGCCGACAAGGAGAGCTACCTGTACGTTGGTCGCGTCAGGGGCCGTGACCTGGGCAAGCTCGCCACCGCCGACGACGTCATCCGCGTCGAGGACAACCGTCCGAGCGACCCGCCGGTACTGCCCGACGTCCCCAAGACCGACCCGGCGAAGGCGAAGGCCGCGGGCAAGAAGATCGCCGCTCGGATGGCGGCTGCGACGAAGTCGGGCGACATCGCGGCGTGGGCGGACTCGTTCGACGCCGAGGGCAAGCCCGAGGTCGCCGGTGCGCCCTCACCAGCTGCGGCGAGCGGCGGCAACGCCCCGACCGGCTGGCTCGACGTTGGATCGACGCACAAGTCCGCCGAGGCGTGGGCAGACGGCTTCACGGGCGAGGGCGTCCTTGTCGGCGTCGCCGATACGGGCGTGGACTTCGCGCACCCGGATCTGCAGGGTACGCAGGCCACGGTCACGGCCGATGCCTCGCCGTACAAGGGCTGGCCGCTCGCGTACGACCCGTACTCGGTCATCGCGTTCGCCTACGACCACTACTACGGGACCGACTACGTGACGACAGGCATGTCCTGGTTCTCGGACACGAGCTACGTCGTCACCCGAGGCGCCGGCGGCACCGCGTCGCTGCATGGCGTGACGTACGTGCTCCCCAACACGAGCCTCTCGGGCAACTTCCACATGGGCTACTCGAGCGACGAACAGCTCGGCACTTCCATCACGGGGTACGCGTCGGGTTGGGCGCCGATCCTCGTGACCGACGAGCACACGGCCGGCGTGTACGACACTGTGTACATCGACCTCAACGGCAACGAGGACTTCACCGACGACAAGCCGTGTACCAAGGACTCACCGATCTCCTACCTTGACTTCTGGGACTCCGAGGAAGAGACCAGCGGTGCCGATGGCTACGCCGACCTCTCCGGCGGCATGATCTACTGGATCGCCGACGGCACCAACAATCCGCCCGGCTTCGACCTGCACTTCAACGCCGGAGCCGCAGCCGCACCTGGCGCGGGCGACCTCGTCTGCATCATGGGTTCGCTCGACTACGACGACACGCACGGCACGCTGTGCGCGTCCAATATCGTGGGGCAGGGCGTCATCGACGGTGCGTCCATCGCCGATGAGTACCCATCGTTCAAGGGCGCCGGCACCGGCGGCATCGTCCAAGGCGCCGGCAGAGACGCGAAGCTCGTCGGCATCGGCAACATCTATTCGAGCAGTTCAACGTATGTGATGGCCTATGACTTCGCGGCTTTCGGGCTCGACGGGGACAACGGCACGGGCGATGAGCTCCAATCGCTCTCATGCAGCTTCGGCGACTCCGCTGTCGACAACGACGGCTGGGACTACGAGTCGCGCTACATCACGATGCTCAACGACGCGTACTCCCCCAGCACGGTGTTCGTGTTCTCAACGGGCAACGGCGGACCGGGTTACGGCACCAATGCGCCGCCGTCACCGAGCACGGGTATCTCGGTGGGCGCGTCGACGCAGTTCGGCGCCTGCGGTGGCTGGGACTCCATCACGACCACCGACCAGGTGACCGTGGGCGACGTGATCAGCTGGTCGAACCGTGGACCGTCCGCGTTGGGCGACAACGGTGTCAGCGTCGTCGCGGACGGCGCGTACTCGTCGGGAGCGGTCCCGCTCAACAACGCGATCATCGACGACGACCACCTCGACGGTTGGCGCGCGTGGGAGATCTGGGGCGGCACCAGCCGCTCGACGCCTGTGGCAGTGGGCAACCTCGCGCTGGTGCAGCAGGCGTTCAAGGCTCAGAGCGGGCGCTGGCCAACATGGTCTGAGGCCCGCAATCTGATGATGAGCGGCGCGACGGATCTCTCGTACGACTCGTTCGTGCAGGGCGCAGGCATGGTGAACGCCAAGCGCAGCACCGCACTGGCCGCCCAGACGGGCGGACTCCTGGTGTCGCCGCCGGCGTGGACCGCGGGTGACTTCCGGGGCACGAAGCGCAACGGCTTCGCCAACATCATGCATGCAGGCGACGTGGACTCCACATCCTTCACCATCTCCAACTCCTCTGATGCACCCGCTGACGTGAACGTGTCCGACGCGTGGCACCAGCGCGCTTGGACGAAGACGATCGAAGTGACGATCACCCCCGCCGATGAGTCCGAGTACGACTTCAACAGGCCGGACTTCCTGCGCGACATCACCGGCGACATCGCCGCCGGAACGGACCTGCTCGTGATCCGTACGGTCTACCCGCTCGACGAGATGGACCCCAGTGGCGAGATGACCCCCCTCACCGACGACAAGAACGACGTTCGCGTGCTCGCCTATGACTGGAGCGATGCAGACGTCAGCGGCGACCTGTGGACCGACGGCGACGCGGACGGGCTCGTTGATGACGGCGAGATCGACGCGGGCGAGTACGAGCGGTTCACCTATGGCTACGGGCGAGGCACGTCGCACGAGATCCGGGTCCAGAACCCCCTCGACCGCATGCACGATGGCGTCTTCCTCGGACTCCAGCATCGCAACAGGGGCGGCGGCGGGCTCGTCCACGTGAAGGTCGAGCTCAGCGGCTGGAATCGGGTCGACTGGCCATGGCTGACCGTATCGGACACCTCGTTCCAGATCGCGGCCGGTAGCGCGCGCGGGATCGACGCGAGCATCGCCGTCCCCGCTGATGCTCCGCTCGGCGCGTTCGACGGGCAGATTCTCGTGTCCCAGGGCACGACCACGACGGTGGTGCCGGTGACGGTCAACGTCGCAGGCGACGGCGCGACGATCGACTTCGGCGGCACCTCGTCGTACGAGACGCTGATGGACAACACCAAGGTGTTCGGCTATCAGGACTGGAACTGGAGGCCGGAGGCCGGCGACTGGCGCTTCTTCATGGCTGACGTGCCCGACACGGTCTCCTCGGCCGAGGGGGCCAAGTGGCTCGTGCACACCTCGTGGGACTCGACGCCGACCGACATCGACTCGCTGCTGTACGGGCCCACGCCGCGCGACATCGACTGGCCGACCGGCGACGACTCGTTCTTCGGCCCGTACGACCTCACCTACAAGGGTGGCTCGGCGAACGCCAATCTCGGAGCCGGTCGCTGGGGCTTCCAGACCGCCACGAACGACGCTTCCGAGTGGGTCGCGGGTGCGCTCGACGGAGGTCTGAACGAGATCATGCTCCACAACGTGCTGTACGCGGGCACCACGATCGGCAGCGGCTTCAGCGGAAACGCGGGAGTGGTCTCGAGCACCCCGGCGTCGTGCACGGCGCGCTCGGCGCTCGACACGGGCACGGTCTCCGTCTCGTTCTCAACGAGCATCGACCTTCCCGGGCTGACCGCGGCCGGCTACGGACTCGCGAAGCGAAGCATCACCGATGCGGTCGTCGGACACGAAAGCTCGTGGGAGAGCACGTCGTTCGTGGTCGACGACGCCGCCTACGTGGACGTGACGACCGCCAACGACACCTCCGATGTCGACCTCTACGTACAGCGCTGGAGCGGCACCAGCTGGATCGACGTGGCCGGCTCCGAATCGTCCTCGGGCAACGAGCACGTGCGCCTGGTCGCTCCGGAGAACGGCACGTACCGTGCGCAGGTCTACGGCTACAGCGTGCCGTCCGGCACCGACACGGTGACCGTCACCCAGATGGTCATGCAGGGTAACAGCCTCGCGATGAGCGGGCTGCCGATCGGGACCGTCTCGGCGGGTACGACGCACACCATCCCGGTCCAGTGGACCATGCCTCAGGGCGCGGCCAACGGCGAGACCTACGAGGGCGTCGTGTACCTCGGCATCCCGGGTGCGCCGCAGATCATCGAGATCCCGGTCAGCCTCGAGATCGACTTCGACGCTCCCGCGGCTCCGGCTGCCCTCGCGGCAACGAAGGGCTACAAGAAGGCGACGCTCAGCTGGACGAACCCGGCCGGCGACTACGCGTCGACCCGTATCCTGCGCTCGAGTTCGGGGTACGCCACCACGGCGACCTCGACGGTGGGCCAGACCGTGGTGTTCGACAGCGCCGGCACGACGTGCACGGCGACCGGACTGACCGCATACAAGCGCTACTACTTCACCGCGTTCACCCGCGACACGTCGGGCAACTGGTCCGTCGCGGCCAAGGCCACCGCGGTCGCGCAGGGCCACGCCAAACTCTCGCGCCCCAAGGTCTACCCCAGCACGCCGAGGCACGGAAAGAAGTTCAAGGTCACCGGCACGATATCGAAGCACACGTCGAAGACGTACGTGTACCTGAAGTTCTACAAGAAGTCCGGCGCGAGCTACAGCACGACGCCGTACAAGACCGTCAAGGTGACGATCAAGGCGAAGAAGACCTCGTACACGGCGTACACGTCGCTCGGCAAGAAGGCGTCGTACCGCCTGCGGGCCTACCATTCCGACTCCAAGCACGCCGGAAGCTACAGCTCGTCTCGCTACTTCAAGACCAAGTAGCGAGAGGTACCGAATACAGCGTCGAGGGAGGTAGCGATGAACACGCTCACCCATAGGACCCGCTTGCTTGCGCCGCTCGCGGTGCTCTTGCTCGCGATCCTCCTCGTGCCGGCGACCGCGTTGGCTGCCACGGCCACCAAGATCACGATCCGTGCGACCACGCCACGGACGCCGAGCATCCACGTCAAGGTGAAGATCGAGGCGTTCCTGCGCACGGCGGGGGGCACGCCGATCAAGAGCTCGAAGGTCATCCTCGAGCGCTCGCCTGAGTCCGATGAGCCCACGTGGACGGTGGTCAAGCGCGGTATCGAGACGAATGCGCGTGGCCGCGCCATAATCCCCGTCCGCCCGGAGTCCAACGCACTGTACCGGTTCCGCTACCCCGGCAGCTCCAAGTACGAACCGGGTGTCTCGCCGGCGTTGAAGGTGTGGGGGCTCCAGCCGCCGCGCATCACCGTCGCAGGCTCGGGCGACACCACCGTGCCGGTCGGCATGAACCTGCGCAAGGGACTCGTCGAGTTCTCGATCGAGTCGACCGGCTCGGCGGAGACCTCGACCGCGGCCTTCAAGGTGTACCTGCTCAAGAAGTCCGGCAGCGGCTACTCGACGGTATTCAAGGTGCTCGACAGCACCACCGGCTTCGTGGGCGAGCATGCCTTCGATCTCATCACGAGCCAGAAGTACTACCTCAAGGTGGTGGCTGCCGACGGCGTGGGCTGGAAGGTTGTCATCTACGAGCCGCGCAAGCTCGGCGCGCCGTCATTCGCAGGCCTCTCGGGCACCGGACCGTACGTGAGCGCTCCGTTCAGCCTCTCGCGGTCGAGCAAGACGTACCGATTCCACTTCACCAACCCGAGCGGGACGCCGTTCAGGGCACGCCTGCGCAACCAGGACGGTGACGTGGTCAAGGAACTCGTCGCGACGACGAGCAAGACCTCCGGCGGGCGGACCTCCAAGGGGATCCCCAAGGGCGTGTACGTGATCGAAGTCGACGCGTCGGGCCCCTGGACGCTGACGCTGTAGCTGGGAAGCCGCTCGCCCCGCCAGCGCGGTCGCGGCTACCTGACCCGCTGCACGCCTATGCCGATGAGCCCCGGTCCCGTGTGAACCACGAGGGCCGGGGTGATCTGCCCCTCGATCGCGATGCGGTGGTCGGGCAGTGCGAGCTTCAGCGCCGCGAGCAGCTCGTCGGCCTCGGCCTGCGCGGCCCCGTGCATGACCGTGATGTTGTACTCCTCGGCGCCGGCCGCGAACTGCACGGCCTGGTCGAGCGCGAGCTTGAGCGACTTCTTGCGCCCCCGCGCCTTGGCGACGGTGTCGTAGATGCCGTCCGCGTTACACGAGATGACGGGCTTGAGGTCGAGGATGCTGCCCAACACGCCTGCGACGAGCCCGATGCGGCCGCCCTTGATGAGGTACTCCAGCGTCGAGACGCAGAAGTACAGTCGCGTAGCGAGCGCCGCCTCCTCGACCCCGCGGCAGACCTCGTCAAACGGTAGGCCCGCCTCGATGAGCTCGCCGGCGCGAATCGCCGAGAACCCCGCGCCGATGCCGATGTTCTTCGTGTCGACGTAGTATGCCTCGAGCCCCTCAGGCGACGGGCCGAAGCCGCTGACCATCTCGAAGGTCCCGCTCAGGCCACTCGAGATGTGCACGGCGATGACCTTGTCGTAGCCGTCGGCCTTGATCTGACGGAAGACGTCGGCGACCGTGGCCGGGCTCGGCAGCGACGTGGACGGGATCTCCTCGGCGAACCGCTCGAAGACCTCCTCGGGCTGGATGTCGATGCCGTCGCGATACTGGGCATCGCGGTAGATGATCGAGAGCGGCACCACGTACATCCGGTACGTGTCCCGATACTCCTTGGGTACGTCCGTGCAGGAATCGACCAGTATCGCGATCTTGTCCGCTGCCATATCGTCCTCAGTTCGTCGCCGGTCACCCCACGCTAGTTGAACTGACCAGTACAAGTCAAAGGGTCACCGAGGACGTGCGTAAGCGGTGGCCGACGGCCGCCCCCGTCTGCGCCAGGTGCAGCGACGTGCCGCGCGTCTGCTACGGCGCCTGCGTCAGCACGCCGAGAACCTCGACGGCGTCGAGGCGCACCATCGTTCCGGACGAGGCGGTGTTCTTCTCGCCGGTCCACTCGATGCGCACGGTATGGGCGCCGGGCGGCAGCCCGGTGAGCGCGAGGACCTTCTGCTGGTAGGCCGTCCCGGTCGCGTACAGGTCGACGGTGGTCTCGGTGCTGCCATCGACGATCACCCGGGCCTTGCCGTACTGCGGCGACCTGGTCGAGATCCACGTGAATGCGGTCCCGTCGAACGCGATGTAGACCGCGCCGCCGCTCGAGTTCGTCCACCCGTCGCTTCCGCCCGAGAGCGCGCCCGACGTCGTCGCCTTCCAGACGCCGCTCTTCTGCAGCCGGCCGTCGGTCTGCTCGTAGCGCACGAACGGGCTCGCCGCCTGCGTCAGCGTCCCGACGACGTCGACCGCATCGAGCCTGACCATCGTGCCCGAGGAGGCCGGGTTCTTCTCGCCCGTCCACGCGATGCGCACCGTGTGCGCGCCGGGCGACAACCCTTCGAGCTCGAGGACGGGCTGCTGGTAGCCTGTGCCGGGCGCGTACAGGTCCACGGTCGTCTCGGCGGATCCGTCGACCATCACCTTCGCCATGCCGTAGTACGGCGACTTGGTCGCGATCCAGGTGAAGGCCGTGCCGTTGAACGCCACGTTGACCGCGCCGCCCGCGCTGTTGGACCACGTGTCGGAGCCGCCGGAAAGCGACCCGGACGACGTGAACTTCCAGACGCCTTCGTAGAGCAGACGGCTGTCGGTGTGCTCGAATCGGAGCTCCGGCGCCGAAGCCTGCGTGAGTGCGCCCACGACCTCGACCGCGTCGAGCCGGACCATGGTGCCCGTCGCCGAGGCGTTCTTGCTGCCGGTCCACTCGATCCGCACGGTGTGCGCGCCCGGCGCCAGCCCGCTCAACTCGAAGGCGCGTTGCTGGTAGGCCACGCCCGGCGCGTACAGGTCGACCGCTGTCTGGGAGGTCCCGTCGACGGTCACGCGCGCGATCCCGTAGAACGGCGCCTTCGTCGAAATCCAGGCGAAGCCGGTGCCCTCGAACGCGATGTCGACGCCGCCGCTCGCGTCGTTGACCCACGCGTCCGTGCCGCCCGAGAGCGGTCCGGAGGTCGTCGACTTCCAGCTGCTCTCGTAGTACAGCCGGCCGTCGTTCTGCTCGAACCGGTCGAACGGCTCGTCCGTGTAGACGACCGCGAACTCCGAGAAGGACCCGGCCGTCCCCGTCACTTTGTCGCCCGGGGCGTCGAGCGCGCTCGGCAGCTCGGTCCAGACACCCTCGTCGCGATGGTAGAGGCGGATGCTCTGCTCCTCAGTGGGCGTGAGCCCCGTCGGGTCGTAGTCGACCGTGACACTGACCTCGCCTGAGAACGCGATGGTCGTCGACACGTCGAAGCTTGCGTCACCCACCAGCGTCTTGCCCGGCGGGCCCGGCTCGGCGAGCGGGACCTTGGCGCCGGTGACCACTCCGGCCGACCAGTTCGTCGGGAACGTCACGACCACCTCGGGCGCACCGGTCGCCGTGACGACGAGCGCGCGTCCGTCCAGCATGACCTGGGTCGTGGCGCTCTCGGTCCACGAGCCGAGCGCATTTCGCGAGTACGCCGCGAGGTGCCACGTGCCGGTCGCGAGCGCCGAGGGCTGCGCAGCCCCGGCCGCGCCGTCGTAGAGCAGCTGGGCCTGCGGGTCGTCGAGGCCTTCGACCGGCGCGCCGAGCCGTCCGAGCACCCGCGTCGCCGAGAAGTACGCGTCCGTGTCGTCATCGGCCCAGCCGACCGCGATGCGATCGATGCCCGTGGGCATCGCCTCGAGCGCCGAGGGCGCGGCGGTCTGCCCCACGAACGCGGCGGCGTCGAGCTTGCCGCCCGTGACGCACTTGCCCGCGAGCGACGGGATCGCGGTCGTCGACGAGAGCAGCCGGTCGCGGATCTGTGTGGCCGTGGCCGTCGGCGTGCGCGACCACGCGAGCGCGAGTGCCCCGGCGACGTGCGGCGTCGCCATCGAGGTGCCGTTCAGCGACAGGTACTCGGCGCTCCAGTACAACAGTGGTGTGGCTCCTGCACGCGCGCAGATCGAATCGCCCACGAACGCGCTGTTGACCTCGCCGAGCCAGTCGGGCGTCGAGCCGCCCAAGCCGTCGAACGGTCCGCCGGCCGCGCCATAGAACGCGTTCTGATGCGTGGTATGGAACTCGTTGGCCCTGAGGTAGTTCCACAGGAACGCCTTGCCGGTCGTGATGCCCATCGCGGGCAGCTGCGACTGCAGGTCATCCGCACACTCGGCGCTCGAAAGCAGCAGGTTGCCGCCGCCGTTGAGATAGGTGGTGAGCGCGGTCCTCTCGGCGGATGTGAGCGTGTAGCGGCTCGATCCACCCGCCGCGACGCTCATGAGCCCGGTGAACCAGACCACGGTGTTGTAGCTCGTCAGTGCCGGCGTGCCCTGTGTCGCGACGGTCCAGGTGGTGACGTTGGAGTAGCCAAGCGCCGCCAGGCGGCCCGTGTAGACCGACGTGAAGTCCGAGTCCCCACCCAGATACGTATGCCACGAGTCGTTCACCACGAGGATGGGCGCCGTTGTCGATGTCGCCAGCTGAGTGATCGACGCGTCGATGATGGCATCGCCGAGCTCGGGATCACCCGCAGCGCCGAGACGCTCCACGGGGAACGGGTAGTAGAAGACGCTGTAGGGATTCGTGTAGCCGCTCGCGGTGGCCTCGGTCCGGATTCCCGCCGAAGCGAGCCCCTTCGTCGACAGGATCGCGCTTCCGGGAGCGCCGAGGTCGACGCCGACGCTGCCGGTGTTGGAGTACGAGGCGACCGCATCCGTCCGATCGAGCGCCGCCACCGAGACGATGTTGGCGTTGGTGTACGCGGCGGGGTACGAGGGCACGGCGTCGATATCGCGTCCGTTGTTCCCGGCGGCGACCGCCATCAGCTGACCGTGCGTCTCGGCGTAGTTGACGGCGGTCACGAGCACGCCGTCCGACATCGAGCCACCCCAGGAGTTGTTCGAGATCTTCGCGCCCATGTCCACCGAGTAGATGATCGCGGCGGCGAGATCGGCGTACGAGCCGCTCCCGTCGCCGCCCAGTCCCTTGACGGACATGATCTTCGCGTTCCACGCGGTGCCCACGCCGCCGGCCGAGTTGCCGGCCGCGGCAGCTACCGTCCCCGCGACGTGCGTGCCGTGCACCTCTCCGTCGGCGGCGTCGTACACCGTCGCGTCGTCGTTGGCGAAGTCCCAGCCGTTGATGTCGTCGGTGTAGCCGTTGCCGTCGTCGTCGACCCCGGCGGTACCCGACGCCTCGGCCGCGTTGACCCAGATCCTGCCGGCAAGGTCCGGATGGCTGGTCATGACGCCCTGGTCGATCACGGCGACCACGACGTCGTCGCCGCGCGCCCAGTCCCATGCCGGCTCAGCGTTCATATCGGCGCCGGCGATACCGCCCGACTGCCCGGTGTTCTTAAAGCCCCACTGCGCCGAGTAGAGCGGGTCGGTGGGAGCGGCGGCGGCATAGGCGATGCCCGTGTGCTCGGCCCGCTTCGCGACTCCGCTCTCAGCGATGGCGCCGAGCTTTGCCGACGAGATGTCGCTTCCGTCGGCGGCCTCGACTGACGCCCAGCCGATCTGCGGAAGGTAGTGGCGCACGGTGAGCCCCAGCGGAGCGATCGCCGAGACCAGCTCGGCCTCGCTCACCCCTGCCGCGAGCTCCAGGTCCGCGATCCCCGGATCGGTCTTCGGGCGACCGGTGGGCGGGCCGTCGGCAGAACCGGTGAGTGGCGCGGACTTCGCGAGACGGCCGGCAGCGGACGCCGATCCGGGAGCACCACCCGACGATCCGCTCCACGCCGATTCCTGCCCGGCGCCCGGCGACGGCGCCGACACGCTCCCTGCCGGCGAACTCAGCCACGCGATGCCGCCGAGCAGAAGGAGGACGGCCGCGCACGCGACAGCGACTCGCAGACGAGTCCCCACGGGGCGACGATGACGCAACATCACGCACCTCTTCCGGATTCGACAGGGGCATCCCCGCCGCCACAGGGCGCCTTGAGCCGACGCGATCGCCCGGCTCCCGCAACCAGAGGATACCCGCAAGTGGCCTGCCAGCGGGGCGGGATACCGCCTTCGGGTAGAAACGCAGTGACACCGAGGCGATGGACCACCCGCCCGCACCTGCGCGAAGGAGCTCCCGTGACGAAGGAAGAGCGCAACTCATACATCGCCGTACCAGCCTCCGTGCTCGTCGGCGCCGCCATCGCGTGGGCCGGATCGCAGGGCGGCACGACCGTCGGTGGCGTCCCGGTCTTCGCGCTCACGGTCGGGCTGGCCTTCCTCATCCAGTGGGTGGCGTTCGTGCCCGCATACCTCGGGCAGACCGAGCACTACTACGACCTGACCGGAGGACTCACGTACATCTCGGTCACACTGCTCGCCGCCGCACTGAGCACGCCGCTCGACATCAGGTCGCTACTGCTCGTCGCGCTGGTCGTCGTGTGGGCCGTGCGCCTGAGCACCTTCCTGTTCGTTCGCGTCCGCAGGGCGGGCAAGGACCAGCGTTTCGACGAGATCAAGCCCTCGTTCATCCGCTTCCTCACCGTGTGGACGGTGCAGGCGCTGTGGGTATCGTTGACCGCCGCCGCCGCGCTCGCGGCGATCACCTCGGGTACGCGGGTCGCCCTCGACGCGTTCGCGCTGGTGGGGCTGGCGGTGTGGCTCGGCGGGTTCACGATCGAGGCCACCGCCGATGCGCAGAAACGTCGGTTCCGCGCTGACCCCGCGAACAAGGGGCGCTTCATCTCGACTGGACTGTGGTCCTGGTCGAGACACCCCAACTACTTCGGCGAGATCACGCTGTGGATCGGCGTCGCCGTCATCGCCTTCCCGGCGCTCCAGGGCTGGCAGCTGGCGACGCTGGTCTCCCCCGCCTTCGTGACCCTGCTGCTCACGAAGATGAGCGGCGTCCCGCTGCTCGAGAAGAAGGCCGACGAGACGTGGGGCGGTCAGCCCGACTACGAGGCGTACAAGTCAGCCACGTCGGTGCTCGTCCCGCTGCCACCCCGCCGCTGAGCCGGGCCGTCGCGCGGTCCCGTCACGCGCGGGCGGTCGCCATCTTCACAGTGGCCGACACGCCCTGGCCCAGCAGCATCCCGACCGCGAACAGCGCCACGAGCAGCACGAGCGCGAACACCCCTGTCGACGCGAAGAACATCGCGGCGACCGAGGCACTGAGCGCGATCGCGACCAGCCACGGACCGGCGGGTGAGAGCTTGCCGTAGACATGGCCGTCCTTCGTCGCGGTCTTGGTCGCACGGCCGACGAACCAGCCGGCGACGACCCCTGCCACCAGCAGCCCCGCCATCCACGCGACGCTCAGCGCGATTCCGCCAAACCAGTACAGCGCAAGCACCGCCGCGAGGTCGATGAGCGCGACAAGCACCAGAACCCAACCGCGCAGCCTCCGCGGACGGCTCATCATCAAGGCCTGACCGACCATGAGCGCCGCCATCACGCCCGTGGACGAGATCGCGAGCCATTGCAGGTACTGGGTGATCGCACCCGCGTTCATGACTCGCTCCCTTCCGGCGCCGTCCACAGCTCGACGAACTCCGCGCCGCTCATGGTCGCACCCAGGAAGATGCACAACAGGACTCCGGCGAGGACTGCGACATCAGCCGAGAGCGCCGCCTCGGCCTTTCCGCCGTCCGAGACCCGAGGCGACTCGCCCATCGCGCCCGCTGCCACCAGCGCGCTCGCAACGGCGTCGCCCGTGCCCGTGCCGGCCGCCCCGGCACCCGCCGTTCCCGTGGCGTCCTTGCCTCCGCCCTTCTCGTCCTTCTTCTCGTTGATCGGCTCCGCCTTCAGTGGCGGCTCGGTGAACTCGGTCGACACACGCGCTCCCTGACCCGTCCCGCTGCCTTCCGGCCCGTCCATCACCGACCCGGAGCCTTGTCCTGTGACCGCCCACTCGTCGCCTGTCTTGGTCCACGTGGCACTGCCGCTACCGCTGACTAGGCCGGGTACCCAAACACCCGTCTTGATCGTGAAGGAGTCCGGACCCGTCCACGTCATGCGTGCCGGTATCGGGAATGAGGGCTGGCCGCCGGCCTTCACGGTGACGATCACCCAGCCCATGCGGCTCTTGCCGACCTGGGCCCACGCTTCGTACGTGTTACCCGAGCTGCCGGTCACCGTGCCCAGATACGTCCCGGTCGGGTCGGCCGCCTCCTCGGCGACGGCGACGCTCGGCCCGAGCACGTACAGCACCAGCAGGACGCCGCCGAGAACGACAGCCCATGATCTGCGCATCTGTCTCCCCCTCCGCCTGCGATGCACAACGGGGATTCACCCCGGACTCGGCGCCTGAACACTCGCCGGTCACTTGTACGCGCGGCCCGTGCCCCCCACGGAGGCCGACGCATCACGAGCGCGGAGTCCAACGCAGTCTCTACCCAGCCACACGCCCTCGTTCACTTAAGCGCCGCGGGACGCCTCCCTGACCGCCCCGAGCACCGCTTCGGCGTGACCCTCCACCTTCACCGAAAGCCAGATGCGCGCGATGGTGCCATCCGGCGCGATGAGGAACGTGCGCCGCTTCGCGGTGATGCCAAGTACTTCTCGGGCACCGTACGCGTCGATGATCTGCTTGGTGGTATCGGGGATCAGCGGGTACTCCAGGTCGAACGCGTCGATGAACGTCCGCTGCAGCTCAGGCTTGTCGGCGCTGATGCCCACGATGGCGGCGCCCAGCTCGTCGAACTCCGACTTCCGCAACTGGAAGTCCTTCGCTTCGTGGCATCAACCGGGCGTCATCGCGCGCGGGAAGAACCAGACGACGACGTAGCTGCCGAGAAGATCGGCGAGATCGAACTGCTGACCGGACGCGGTGGTCGCTTGGATGGGGGGCGCGGCTTCGCCGACCTCGAGTTGTACGGGTGCGCTCACAGGGGTTCTCCTGACTCGCGTGTTCGGACTCCGAGCACCGGCGCGAACGGCGCGCCGGGATCATCCGCGACTTCTGCTCTCATGAGAGAGTGTGCCCAATGCGGGAGCGCGAGCGCGCGCCCGCTCGCCTCACGACTTGCGCGTCACGGAGTGCCCCGCCCGCGTCCGATCGCGCGAGACCGAGGCGCCCGGCACGGGCCGCAGGATGTCTGCGACCGCCGCCGCGCACGCGAGCGCGAGTCCCAGCAGCAGGAACGCGTGCGCGCTGCGGATCGAGGCGAGCGTCAGCACCGACACCCCGCGCTCGGCCGCCTGCGCGCGCATCACGTCCTCGCTCGACTTGGTGAGGTCCGTCGCCCCGGTGCCCGGCGCCTCGGCCATCAGCCCGGTGCCCGACCCGCCGGGCATCGTCAGGCCTGATGCGAGGTAGGCGCCGTTCGTCGCGACCGTGACGCCGTAGATGCCCGCAGCGAGTAGCGCGACGAGCGCCGTCGCCAGCACGGTGTGGCGCACGACACCCGCCAGCACGTGCCGTCCCTGCGTCCGCCCGCGGGCTCGCGCATCTCGTGCGCGCCCGCCGGCCCACGCGATGGTCGCGACCGGATGGAGCATCGGCCGGAAGATGCGGTGGCGCACCGCCGAGAGGATCCAGCTCCAGTGCAGCCCCAGGTGTACGCCCACCAGCACGAGCAGGACCGTCGCCGACTGCGAGTGCACCGCGTGCCAGATGCTCGTCTCGGCGACGCGCCAGCCCAACGGCTCGAGCGCGGTGCGCGAGACCAGCAACCCGCTCATGACGACGGTGATGAACGCGATCAGCAGCGGCACGTCGACGATCAGGTTGAGGCGGTGCAGGCGGCCGAGGCCGTGGAAGAACCTTCGCAGCATGGTGGCGGCCTGACGCCAGTGCACCACGAGGTGGACGAGGGCGACGAACGCCACGCCGATGCCCACCCACTCGTGAGCGGGCGTGCCGGTGGCCACCGGGTTCGTCGAGATGACGTAGATCACGGCGGCCACGAGGTCGATCGCGAAGTTGGCTCGGGCGCGCACCGTCCCCCTCCTTGGCTCGAGCTTGAGCTAGCGCCGCGTGACGAACGCGCCGAAGAATGCGGGGTGCGGTGCGGGCGTGCCGTACGGCACGAACGCGACCCTGTCCCCGGGCAGAGCCACCGCGTCCAGCCCTGCGGTCGAGTAGTTGTGGAACACGCCCTGAATGCGCTCGACAGGGAGGCCGATCTTCTCGGCGATAGCGCGTGCCGTCATCCCCGTCTCCGGCACGCTGACATGTTGCGTGGTCGGAAGCCCGTGATCCTTGCAGAACGTGGCGAGGAAGGCGATCGAGCGTGCCGTCACAGTTGCGGTCGTCTGCATCCTGCCTCACCTCTCCCGCGCGGGGCCGCCCGCGTCCAGGCGGCACTGCCTCCATAATCTGCGCCGCCTAGGATCGCGCGCCTTGACATGCGTCAAGCCGTGCCGAAGTCGCGCAGCACCCGCGTCGGGTATGCTCGGCGTGTGCGGCGTGTACGACCGCCGCCTGCGCCCACAACACAACCGGAATCGAGGGTCACCGCGTGGCGTACCTGCTCGGATGCGAGAACGTCCATCTCGAATACCCGACGAAGAAGGTCTTCGACTCGGTCACGCTCGGCGTCAACGAGGGCGACCGCGTGGGCATCGTGGGCGGCAACGGCGACGGCAAGTCGTCGCTGCTGGCGCTGCTCGCCGGGGCGCAGACGCCCGATGCCGGTCGCGTCATGGGACGCAACGGCCTCACGATCGGCACCCTCGCGCAGACCGACGCGCTCGACCCCGCTGACACCGTCGCGCACTCCGTCGTCGGCGACGTCCCCGAGCACACGTGGGCCTCGGACCCGCGGATCCGCAGGATCCTGCGTGGCCTGATCGCCGACATCCCGTGGGACGGTCTCATCGGCGAGCTTTCCGGCGGCCAACGTCGCCGAGTAGACCTCGCGCGCGTGCTCGTCGGCGATTTCGACGTGCTCATGCTCGACGAGCCCACCAACCACCTCGACGTCCACGGCATCGCGTGGCTCGCCGAGCACCTCAAAGCCCGCTGGCCCAAGAAGTCGGGTGCGCTGCTCGTCGTCACGCACGACCGCTGGTTCCTCGACGAGGTGTGTCTGCGCATGTGGGAGGTGCACGGCGGCCGGGTCGACGAGTTCGAGGGCGGCTACTCGGCGTACGTGCTCCAGCGCGTGGAGCGAGAAGCAGCCGCGCAGGTCGCCGAGCAGAAGCGCAAGAACCTCATGCGCCGAGAACTCGCGTGGCTCTCGCGCGGCGCGCAGGCACGGCGTACGAAGCCGAAGTTCCACGTCAAGGAGGCGCTGGCGCTCATCGACGACGAGCCGCCGCTGCGCAACTCCATCGAGCTCAAGCGCTCGGCGATGTCTCGGCTCGGCAAGCAGGTCGTCGACCTCGAGCGCGTGACCGTGCGCTTCGAGGACCGCATGGTGCTCGACGATGTCACGTGGCAGATCGGCCCGGGTGACCGGTTTGGGATCCTCGGCGAGAACGGGTCGGGGAAGACGACGTTGCTGCAGACCATCCAGGGAGTGCTGCCGCCCACGTCAGGGACGGTGAAGATCGGCAAGACCGTGAAGTTCGCGGTGCTCTCGCAGCACCTGACCGAGCTCACCGATCTCTCCGACACCCGTGTCCGAGACGTGCTCGCGCGCTACAAGGCGCGCTTCGAGATCGACGGCAAGGAGCTCAGTCCCGCGCAGCTGCTCGAGCGGCTCGGGTTCGACGCGGCGCACCTCTCGGCGTACGTGGCCGACCTGTCCGGCGGGCAGAAGCGCCGGTTGCAGCTGATGCTCATCCTGCTCGACAAGCCCAACGTGCTCGTGCTCGACGAGCCGGACAACGACCTCGACACCGACATGCTCGCGCTCGTGGAGAGCCTGCTCGACACGTGGCCCGGGACGCTGCTGCTCATCACACACGACCGCCACCTGATGGAACGCGTCACCGACGATCAGTTCGCGATCATCGACGGCAAGGTCCGCCACGTGCCCGGCGGCGTCGACGAGTACCTGCGGCTGCTCGACGCACGCGAGAGCGCGCCGGCGACACGCAAGGCCGAGGCCGCCGCAAAGCCCAAGAGCAGCGCCGCCGAGGAACGCGCGCTGAAGAAGGAGCTCGCATCGACCGAGCGCAAGCTCGCGACGTTGTGCACCAAGGCCGAGACGATCCGAGCCGAGTTGCAGAACGCGAACCCGTCGGACTACGAGGCGCTGCTCGAGATCCAGGCGCGGCTCGACGAAGCGGAGCAGCAGGTGTGCGCGATGGAAGACGTGTGGATGGAGCTCTCGGAGAGGCTCGCCCCCGGGGCGTAGTGCCGGGCGAGGGCCGGGCGACGGCCGGGCGACGGCCGGGCGAGAAAGGACGATCACCGATCTCGGTCAGGTTCGTGTCAGACCCCTGCACTATCCTCGCTTCAGGAGGTAGCGACATGGCTCAACATCGCCTGTCCAAGTCGAGGTTTCAGACCGGGCTGCAGTGCCGCAAGGCGCTGTGGCTCTCAACGAACGCGCGAGAGCTGGCAGACCCCGTCCCGGACACCCAGCAGCACATCTTCGACACCGGCACCGCAGTGGGAGAACTTGCCCGCGAGCGCTTCGCCGGCGGGGTGCTCGTGGCCGAAGACTACAAGCAGTCCGAGGCCGCACTCGAGACCACGCGCGCCCTGCTGGCCGATCCGCCCGCCGCGATCTTCGAGGCTGCGCTCGAGCACGGGGGCGTCTTCGTGCGCCCGGATGTGCTCGTGCGCGTGGGCGACAACCTCTGGGACCTCTACGAGGTGAAGGCCGGCACGAGGGTCAAGGACGTCAACATCACCGATGTCGCCGTGCAGCTCTGGGTACTCGAGGGCGCCGGCCTGTCCATACGCCGCGCCCACCTGATGCACCTCGACAACACGTACGTCTGGGATGGCGGCGACTACGACCTCGAGCGCCTCTTCGTCGCGGAAGACGTGACGCAGGCCGCACGCGGCTACCTGCCGCTGGTGCCCGGTCTGGTCGCGGAGATGCTCGTCATGCTGGACTCGTCAGAGCCGCCGCCGGTGCCTATCGGCAAGCACTGCCTCAACCCCTACACCTGCTCGTTCCACGGCCACTGCCACGGGTCCTTGCCCGCGCACCCGGTCACGCAGCTGCCGCGGATCACCGAGGACTTGCTCGACGCGCTCATCGCGGACGGCATCTTGGCGATCGAAGACGTTCCGCTCGACTACCCAGGGCTTTCGAGCGCACAGCGCGGCGTGTGCGAGCTCGTGCGCTCGGGTGAGGCGCGCATCATCGGCGATGTCGAACGGTCGCTCTCGGCGCTCGCCTACCCCCTCCACTTCCTCGACTTCGAGACATTCATGTCGGCGCTGCCGCTCTACCCGGGCACGCGCCCGTGGCAGATCGTCGCGTTCCAATGGTCCGACCACGTGCTTCACGAGAACGGCGATCTCGTGCATCTCGACTTCCTGCACGAGGGAGCCGGCGACCCGCGCCGCGAGTTCGTCGAAAGCCTCATCGCCGCGCTCGGCGAGCGGGGCAGTGTCATCGTGTACTCGTCGTTCGAGAACTCGCGACTGCGCGAACTCGCTGAAGCGTTCCCTGAGTATGCGGACGCCATCGCGGGAATCCGGGCGCGCATCTTCGACCTGATGCAGACGGTGAAGTCCCACGTCCGCCATCCCGATTGCCTTGGCAGCGTCAGCATCAAGTCGGTGCTACCGGCGCTGGTCGACGACCTGTCGTACAAGGACCTCGGCATCGCAGACGGGCAGGTCGCATCGATGCGGTACTGCCAGGCGGCGAGCGGCCAACTCGGCGACGAGGAGCGCGCGCAGGTCTTTGCGGACCTGCGGGAGTACTGCGGCACCGACACGCTCGCGATGGTGCGCCTGCTCGAGGTGCTGCGGGCGGGAGAGGACCCTCACTCCACCGTGAGCGACAGCAGTCTCGACTCCGACGGCAGGTAACGCCCGGAGCCGTCAAACGCCGCCCGGATCCGCCACCTGCCCGAGGTCAGCCGCCGTTGCACCACGAGCGCCCCCGCGTCCTGCGGTGTCATCCTCACGGTGAAGACCCGCTTCCAGTACCAGACCTTGACCCGCTTGCGCTTGCCGTTGACCCGCTTGATCACCGTCTTGCGCTCGTAGTGCGAGCCGCGCAGATACGTCGCCGAGACGGTCGCCGCGACCGACGGCGTCATCGTCGTCGTGATGGTGGTGAGCTGGCCGGCGAGCGGCGTCGCGTCGAAGCTCGGCTTCGTGAGCCCGGTTTCGGCGCGCGGGTTGAGCTGCATGGACGTAAACGCCCGCTCGCCCGGTCCGAACGTGACGCCGAACGCCGTGCGCGAGATCTGGAGCGGATGGGTGAACCGCACGCTGTAGGTGCCGGGAACCAGCCGCGCCGCGACGAACGACCCGTCCACCGACGAGGGCGTCGTGGGCCGTCCGTCGATGTAGATCTTCGCGCCCGAGACGGGCTTGCCCGTGACCATATCGGTCACGTATCCCTCGATACTCCCGAACGGGCTGCGGCCCACCACGGTCGCACGCAGGATCGTGCCGGCGCCGCCGACGACCCACCCCGCGCTGCTGCTCGTGAGGTGCACGCCGCCCACCGTGGCGGTCGTGGGTGCGGACTGCAGGTGCCAGGTCGCGCCCGCGTTCGTGGTGCGCAGCACGACGCCGGACTCGCCGGCCGCCCATCCCGTGGCGCTATCGAGGAAGTGGACCGACGTGAGCCTCGCCCGCGTGGGAGTGGACTGCTTGACCCAGCTCGCGCCACCGTTCCGCGTGCGCAGTACGATCCCCGAGCCGCCCACCGCCCACCCGTGCTTGGCTCCGACCATGTGTATCGCGCTGATGTTGGTGCGCGTGGGAGCCGAGGCGGTCGTCCACGTGCTGCCGCCGTCGGCCGTGCGGAGCACGAGCCCTTCCGAGCCCACCGCCACACCTGTCGTCGCGCTGACCGAGGCTACCGCGTTCAGCGTGGCGGTGGCGGGCGTCGATTGCGCCGCCCACGTCGCGCCACCGTCGTCGGTGCGGATGACCGTGCCCGCATCGCCGACCGCCCAGCCACTCAGCGTGTCAGCGAAGGCCACCGCGCGCAGCGTCGCGGTCGTCGGAGCCGACTGCGCACCCCACGTGGTGCCGCCGTCAGCCGTGTGCGCGATGGCGCCCTCGTCGCCCACTGCCCAGCCCTGCCCGCCGTCAGCCAGATCGACCGCCCGAAGCGTCGCCGTGGTGGGCGCCGAGCGCAGCGTCCACGTCGAGCCACCGTCCGCAGTGTCGACCGTGGCACCGCCCTCCCCGACCGCGAGACCCGCGAGTCCGCCGCCCGCGAAGTCGAGCGCGTTCAGCCCCGCGGTCGTCAGCGCCGAAGGCGCGGCCCACGTCAGGCTGCCCGGCTTGAACGCCCACTGCCCCATATCCTCGGTCCGGGCGAAGTTCGAGTCGTAGTCCAACCCGAGGTTGCCGTGCACCTTGGGTGCGGTCTGATAGAACGCCGCCCGGGGCAGCACCTTGCGGTTCGACCAGGCGATCGTCTGCCACGCCTTCGCCGCGTAGCCACCCTTGAGCGCGCTGTTGCACACGTAGTAGCTGCCGTAGATGCCGACCCGCTTCTTGCCGATCACCGACGCGGCGCCGCGCAGGCACGCGTTCACCGCTGCGTAGTTGTGCGTGTCGACGTCGCACGCGAAGTAGATGAGCGCGTCCTTCGGCCCGCCGCACTTGACCGTGGCCGCCCGCGCGATCTTGGCCGCCTTCACCCCCGCCTTGTACCCGCCAAGCATCCAGCCCGCGCTCTTGGGCTCGTAGATGGAGATGATGTCGATCCCCTGCTTGCGCAGCGCATTCGCCTCCGAGCGGGTGAGCGACTTCCACGCCGAGCCGCCCACATAGCGCGCCGCGATCCCCACGCCGGCACGCCGGAGCCTTACCGGTGCCGCCGAGGAGTAGCCACCCGCGTAGTCGATGACGATCGGGCCCGGGGACGAGGCCGCGGCCAGGGTCGCGGTGGGTGCGGGGCCGGACGCGGAAGCAGCGGGACCCGTGGCCTCCGCAGCCGCCGCCGGCGTCAGCGGAAGAGCCGTCAGCGCCGTGAGCAGCGCAAGCGCGACTCGCGCCGTCCCTCGCACGCTGCTCCCGAGTCGACCCGGTGCTCTGCGTGCGAGCCCAACCGCTCGCATCATGTGTTCGGTCACGCGTGCCCTGCCTGTCTGTCGCGCCGACGTGGCACCCAGTGTAGCGCGTGAGGTTCGAGGGGGCCGCCGTCCCCGCGCGTCGCAGTTGCCCGTACGCCGCCAGTGGGTATAGCGACACCGGGGTCAGTCAGCGGGAAGGGGGACCCGTGAAGGACAACGTGCCGGAGGTCTCGGACTTCGAGTTCGACGCCGATACGCCCAAGTGCCCGAAGTGCAACGGCCCGATGGACACCGGGATGACCACATGGACGGAGAACGCTCGGCTTACCTACGAACCGAGTGCCTCGCCCAACCGTGGCTTCGCACTTCAGTCGAGCGCCCGCATGTGCCTGAAATGCGGATACGTCGAGTTCTACTGCAACGCCGCTGAGGCACGGTGCGCACTCGCGGGAGTGAAGCCGCCCAAGCGACCCTGGTTCTGAGTCCGAATCCTCAAGGAGGAGCCATGGGGGTTCGCTACAGAGGGCCACAGCCTGTCGACGCCCAGCCGGCGACAGGGCGAGTCCGATTCGCCGGCGTCCTGCTCACGCTGCTGAGTGCCGCCGGCGTCGCTGCCTGTATCGCGCTGCTTTACCAGGGGATGGGCACGATCATGGCGACACAGGGCGGTTTCGTCGCGAGCGGCGGGCCCTACGAGATCACCAATCCGGCTCCCCAGTGGGCGTGGATCATGCCGGCGTCGATCTTCGGGCTGTTCCTCTTCGGCGGCCTGGGCGTGTATGCATCGAACCGCGGCTGGGGGATCAGCCCCGTGCTCTTCGCCTGGAGCGGTCTGTTCATCGCACTCGGCTGGAACTTCCTGCGCCTCGGGTTCAACCCGCCCCCCGATCTCCAAGGGGCCTGGGCCTGGATCATGTGCGGCATCGTCTTCTGGATCATGGGATTCGCGCCGCTGTTGCTGGTCGCCTCGATCTTCCGCAACGCATGGTCGTCTCTCGTGGCGCGCCAGAACGCCGACGCGCGCCGCGTCTGGTCGCCGCCGAGCCGGCACGACACAACAGGTGCCTACCTCGCGCTCCAGGTCGTGGGCGCGATTATCGGCGTGTGGGCGGGTGTGGCGCTGTTCGGCATAGTGGCTGGCTAGCGGGGAGCGGTGTGCGCCAGGGCGCCCGGCGAGACCCGGGGCGCCGAGAAGGTGCCAAGGGACATGGACACCCGAACCAGCCGCGGGTCACGGGAGCTGCACCGCACGAACACCGCGCGCACTACTTGACACCACGGCCGAGTGCCCCATCTTGGTATTCGTCAGTGTGGCAATCTGGACCGGCCGGTTCTCGTACCCGACGCTCGGTACCTCGCCATGGGGCCCTGACAGATCAACCGGAATCGTCAGCCGCTCATGTGCTGGGGGAACACGATGACGCACGAGACCGCCGTCGCCACATATGGGCCACGAACGGCCCGGATCCCGTCCCTGAACGCTACCTCACTCGCCGTGGTGCTAGCACTGTGGCTCCTCCTCGCCCCTGCGACCGCGCACGCTGAGCAGCGGTGGCAGAACCCGGTCAAGGCGCCGGCATACCTCTTCGACGTGGACATGGTCGATGCGACGCACGGATGGGCGGTCGGCGTCGGTGGCTCCATCTACAAGACGACCGATGGCGTGCACTGGAACCGTCGTCAGGAGTCCGGGGTCACAGCGGCGGTCACCGCCGTCGACTTCGTGAACACGGCCGTCGGATGGGCAGTCTGCGGTGACGGCACGATTCTCAAGACCACGAACGGCGGTGTCGATTGGTCCCCCCAAGACTGGGCGTGGTCTGAGAACTCGCGCTCTCTCAGGGACATCGGATTCTACAATAGCCAGTACGGGTGGGCCGTTGGCGAGCGGTACGTCCCGCCGCTCTATCCGTGGGATAGCGGCTATGCCACGCCTGTGGTGTTGTGGACCTTCGATGGCGGCGAGAACTGGAACTCGCGGCCGTTGTTTCCCGGCACCCCCCTCGCCGCGAATGGTATGGGCGGAACGGTGGTCGTCCCGATCGACCCTAACAGTGCCTACGTCCAGAACCACTATGACGGGGTCTGGGGAAGCTGGCTCAAGACCGAAGACGCCGGTGACAGCTGGACCGGCGCCACATTCCCCACGGTCGACGGGCTCACGGGCTACGTGTCGGACATCTACTTCTCGGACCCGAGTCATGGATGGGCGGTCGGTCGGCTGTTCTCGCAGAACATCTCGGCCAACTGCGGCATGGTGATCTACGCGACCGATGACGGCGGCGACAACTGGCATGTCCAGCTCTCGCGGCGAGAGAACAACTACTGGGAGTTCGCGTGGGGCCGGCTCACCGAAGTCCATTTCACGGACAACCTTCATGGATGGGCATATGGCGCCGGCGGTGGCTGGGGGCAGGTCTACAGCACCGTCGACGGAGGCGTGAACTGGACGCGGACCCTGCTGCCCAACGTTCGCTACACCGATCTCGACGTGACCGAGAGCATCGCGATGTCGTTTCCCGACAACGACCACGGAGTCGTACTCTCGGGCAACGCGATGATGAACTACGGCCTGCCGCCGGGGGTTCTGGACAACGCGCACCTCATCGCAGCCGCAAACGGTGCGACCGGCGTGGAGGAGGAAGGCGTCTCGATTCACGCTGCGTCCGAGACAACCGAGACCAACGCGTGGGGCCGCGCCTACCTCTCCTCGCGTGGCGTGAACCGTGTCTCGGCCTCGAAATCGGGCTTCCGCAAGTCCGAGACGATCGCCAATCTCGAGCCCGGCGGCGCGAACCTGATGCTGCTGGATACGTGGAAGACGGACGGCAAGCCATACGTGACCATGGCCGTGAACAAGCGGTCGGCAACCGCGTTCGCCGACGTGCTCCACGAGACCGAGAGCTTCGACGAGGACTCGCTCGAACGATGCAATCTGATCTGCAGCGCTGACTGGAACGGGCACCCGCCCGGCGAGTATGTGCTCTACCAGGAGGACGTGGCTCTTCGCAGCCGCGAGGGAACCTTCACCTTCCTGCCCGGCGGCATCTTCGACCCCGACAAGGACATCTACCTGCGCCTCATCTCCGACGACGGCACGAAGTCGGAGCACACGAAGGTCAGGATCGACATCCAGAAGGCATCCGTTCAGCGGGACTTCCCCGGTGGCACGAGACTCGGGCCGAAGTCCGGCTTCACCGTGCCCAAAGACGTCCCGATCGTCGGCGATGCCGAGTTCGATGTGGGCATGGGGTTCATCCCCATCGCGATCGAACGCGACGGGGACAAGTTCAAGGCCGGCATAGGCATAGTCGACGCCCGCAAGATGAGCCGCGAGTGGAAGAAGTTCACCGAGGCGCTCGACTCGAACAAGAACTCCCCCGAGAAGGTCGAGAAGATCCTCAAGAAGTACGGCGGCAAGCGGTCCAAGTTCAGCGTGATGAAGGAATCGGCGGGCTCGTTCGACCCCATCGTCGGCGGCTACGGCGAAGGCGTCGTCGACCCCGATGGAACCTTCAGGTTCACCAAGGGCTACATCGTGGTCGGCGGAGACGCGGAGCACCGGACGACGTGGCAGTATCTCGTCGGCCCCGTCCCGTGCTACATCGAGTTGATGGTCGGAGTGGAGTTCCAGGTCGAGTCGGGTCTCGACAAGCTGGTCACCAAGGACGCGAGCTTCGTCACGTACGCGAACATCACCGTCTCGCCGAAGGCCGCGCTCGGCGGCGGACTCGGCATCAACGGCGCGGCCAGTATCGGTGCCGAGGGGAAAGTCGTCATCCCGATCTACTGGAACATGCGCAACGACTACGTGACGGTGGACGTCACTGGATCCATGTCGATCAAGGTCTCCGTGCTCTTCATCTTCACAGGCGAGAAGAAGATGCTTGAAGGCACCTGGCACGTGTACGACAGCCGGTGGAAAGCGTCACAAGCGTCCGCATCCACAGCCGATCCACCGGACGCAAGCCTCTTCAAGGTTGATGCGCTCCGCATGGCACCACGCACTGCGAGCTCGAAGTCATCGTTCCTGCGAGCGTTGTCAGTGTCAGCCCTCGACGGCGACCCGCTCACACCGGTGGTCGTCAACGCGATGCCCTCGACGCAGCCGCAGATGGTTCGCGTCGGCGACAAGCTGCTTGCCGTCTACCAGGCCGATGAGCCCACGCGCTCGAGCATCAACCGAACGACACTCATGTACTCCGTGAACTCGGGTGGCACGTGGTCACCATCCCAGCCGGTCTGGGACAACGGTGCGCCCGACGGTGCCGCCACGCTCGTGAGCGACGGCGCGCGCGCCCGACTCGTGTGGCAGAAGGCCTCATCGGCGGTCACTGCGTCGGCCGAGGCAACCACCGGCGAACTGCTCTCGGCGCTTGCCGCAAAGCAGGAGATCGCAGTCGCGTCGTGGGACCCGACGGGCAGCACCTTCGCGGACAAGTCGTACGTGACCAGCAACTCGGCGCTCGACATCCTTCCACGCGCCGAGTTGACCGGCGACGACCTGCTCATCTCGTGGACGAGCAACTCGCTCAACGATGTGTTCGGCACGTCCGGCGTGAACACGATCTACACCGCGGCCCAGTCGGAGTCCTGGACAGCCCGGCCGGTCGCCGCCACACCCAACCCCGTGCTCGACACGGCTGTCACGAATCGAGCCGGGGTGCCAATCGTCGCCTATCTGCTCGACACCGATCACGACCTCCGAACGCAGACCGATGTGGAGCTCTACATCGGCAGCGCCGCGAAGCGCACGCGGCTCACTGCCAACACGGTCGCAGAGTCACGCCCGCAGTTCCGCGACGGCCGGCTGTTCTGGTCCGACGGCGAGCTCAAGGCGTACGACCCGTCGAGCCAGGTGATACTGCCGGTGTTCGAGAGCGGGCAGTCGGTCGGGCACTCGTACGCGTTCGTCTCCGATGGAGCGCGCGACGGCGTTTCCTGGCTGGTTCCGGGGCCGGATGGCGGCACCGTCGTGCGGGCGCGTTGGCTCGGCGACAGCACGACGCGCGACTTCGACCTCGCCCGGACCGCGCAAGCGATCGGGACCGTCTCGCCCGTCACGGACGCTGATGGCACATGGCACCTGCTCACTGCGGGAACGCTCAACGGCAGCGCCTCGATCGACTACGCCGCCATCGCCCCACACGCCGATCCGGCGCTCACAGACGTCACGATCGACGAGGGCGCGCGCACGGCCGCTGGCGTGCCCACCACACTGCGACTCACAAACTCGGGGACGACTGTGTCGGAGAACCTGAGCCTGCGCGTCGCCTACGTTCCGTCGAAGCTGAAGATCTGCGAGGTGCCGCTCGGCGTGCAGGTGCCGCGAGGTGGCTCGGTGGATTGCTCGCTCACGCTTCCGCTGCCGGAGGTGAGCCAGGCCACGACGCTCAGCTTCGAGGTGCTCGCCGACAACGACCCCGACACAACCGACAACACTGCTGCGCAGGCCATCGGCTACCCCAATCTGGCGGTTGACGTGCAGCAGGTCGATCTCGCCGATCGCACCGTGGTGATGAGCCGGGTCACCAATCGCGGTCTCACCGCCAACGGCGGCACACTCATCATCCGCGAGGCCGGTGAGACCAGCGAGACCATAGCGAGCTACGAGCTCGAGACGCTGCCGGGCGGTGCGGGCCGGGAGTTCTCGACCACGCTCGCCCGGGCTGCCGGCACCACGCCATCACCCGACGCCACCTCGGCCCCCAGCAGTGACCCGTACGTCGTCGAGGTGCTGCCTACGTCTGCGGAGATCGTCACCGGCGACAACAGCGCACTGTTCACGGTGCCGTGGTTGAGTGCTGAGACCACGCCTGCCGATGAGCCCACCGGCGCCCCGGTGCCCATCACCGGCGTGAGAATCACGAATGGCTCGCTGGTGAGCACCCTGTCGGCGAGCGACATCGGGACCGTGATCCCACTGTCGTACGCATCGACCCCCGCCAGCGCGACGACCCAAGCCGTGACGTGGTCGAGCTCCAACGACGCCGTCATCGCCGTCGATGCCGACGGACTAGCGACGGTCGCTGGCTCTGGCGTGGCTACCATCACGGTGACGTCGGCCGAAGGCGCGCACTCGGACTCCGTGCGTGCGTGGGTACGCCTCGCCGAGCCACACCAGGTGAGCTTCTTCCTCGGCACAAACCTCATCGGCACCGGTAGCGTCGGCGACGGCGAGACCCTGATCCCGGGCGACCTGCCCGTTGTCGCCCGTCCGGGCTACACATTCCTCGGGTGGGCATTGCCCGGTAGCGGGCTTCCCATCAACCCGGCGACGTTCCTGGTTCTCGCAGACACAGAGCTTGAGGCATTATGGCGCCTCGACGCGCCCTCGGCGCCGCAGAACGTCATGGCCCCATCGGTCACCACGACATCCCACGTCACGGTGACTTGGCTCGCCGATGAGTACGCGACGTCATTCGAATACCGGGTCAATCTGGGCACGCCTGTCTCGGTGGAGACCACGAGTGCAGATGTCACCGGGCTCGTTGCCGGCGAGAACACCATCGAGGTCCGAGCCCTCAACGCTGGCGGAGCAAGTGGCTGGGCCACCGCGTCGCCCAAGACCGCGTTCGTTGCGCCGACGGCGATCTCGCTCACCGCCCCCGCCTGCGCGCGCAAGGGGACGGCCACGCTCACAGGCCGACTCGTGAGTACCGACGGTGCGCCACTTGCCGACAGTCCCGTTGCGATCGACTACAAGCAGACCGCTGCCACCAGCTGGCTACGTTCGGGCACCACGACAACGCAGGCCGACGGAACCTGGACGTTCGTGTACAACCCCACCACCGACTACGAGCGCAACCACGCCGTCAGGGCCGTGTTCGAGGGCCAGGAGAACACATACGCATCAGCCGAGTCGACCGGCGCACTGCCGGTACTGGTCGATCTGACACAGCCGACGCTGTCAGTCAGCTCGCCGAGGAATGGCCGCTCGTTCAAGGTCACGGGCTACGTCAAGCCGAGATTCAAGTCCCGCTCCCTGCCCGTCAAGATAGGCTGGTACAAGAAGCAGTCGAACGGGACGTACAAGTACGTGCGCTCGACGTCCCTGCGCGCATCGGACGCCTCGTCTCGCAGCAAGCTCACCTGTTCGACATCGCTGCGCGGTCGCGGAAGGTGGCGCGCACGGCTGTACTTCTCGGGCAGTGCGACATCGGCGACGGGGGCGCGGTTCGCGAAGAGCTACGGCGCCTACCGGTACTTCACCGTGAAGTAGGGCGTGGCGATGGGCGGGCGCGCTCGATTGGGTCGCGCCGGTCTCAGGCAGGACCGGTAGAAGGTACGCTCGGCGAGGGGATCGCGGGCGGCCCCTCACCATCCCATGGTGCCGACCTCGCCCTTGAATGGTCCCTCGATCTCGCGCGTGATCCAGCCGCCGTAGAAGTGCCCAGGCTGCGGGATCACCTGCTCGCCATCGACCGTGGCTTCGTCGAGCGCCCACGCATAGAAGGCGATGTAGTTCGCGAGCTCCTCGTAACCCGGCGAGGGGTGCGGGTAGTACCACGCAACGTTGTTGCGCCGCTCGCCATCGACGACAAGTGAGTAGTAGTGGGCCTCGCCCTTGTACTCGCAGAAAGACGTGTGCGGACTCGGGACCAGGAACTCGGTTGCCACGTCGTCGGGCGGAATGTAGTAGACGGGCGGGTGATGCGTTTCGAGCACTCTGATCGGGCGGCGCGAATCGGCAATCACATGACCGGATACACGTGCCCTGACGTGCCGGTCGACCCGTTCGATCGCCGGTGGACGCGGGTAGTCGCCCACCGACTCTTTCGCGCGATCACTCACCTCGAGCCTCGCTCTCGGTCGACCAGGCGGAGTTGCGGAAGTCCCCATACAAAGCGCGAAGCCGCCCGTCCCCCGAACGAACATTCACCTTGCGGCTTCTGCCCCTCCGAGTTCTTGACGACCTCGCAGGACCCATTCTGACCGAACGAGATTCGAATGCAAGAGGCTGGCGGGGGGAAATGCCGGAAGGGCCGAAGTATCGGACTAGCGGATAGCCTAAGTCGCTGAAGGGTTGAAACTCGTCGACGGGGGGTCAGCCGCCCGGAAGCCGATGCGCTAGTCGGAGTCGGCAAGGCCCTTGAGCCGATCAAGCACCGCCTCTGCCATGCCTTCGCGCTTGCCCCAAGCATAGAGCGCCAACCAGTCGATTGGTTGGCGAGCGACAATCATCCCCGCCTGGTCGAGAGCCTGGTGGTCATTCCATGCAACGTAGGCGGACAACCTGTCCATGACACTCTGCGTTGGGGTGACCACCCTGAGCGGACCGAATCGCGTCTGAATCGTGGCGGCATCCTCGTCCGAGACAACCGTCTCGCCGAATGCCAACGGCCCCGGCGGGAATTCGACGAAGAAGTCGGTGTCCGGGTGGCTGAACTCGCGAGTCCCGGACTCTAAACGGAATCCGAGTGGCGTTATCGCCTTCGCGATGACGGCGTTGCGCTCGGAGGTCACGAAGTCGAGGTCGTAGCTCTCGTACTCGTTCTCGGTGTAGATGGAGACTGCGGCGCCGCCCGAGAGCGTGGCCGCGATTCCGGCTTGCCCGAGCGCTTGGCTGACCAAGGCCGCCAGCTGCTCCAGCGATGTCTGTCGATTGATCGCGCTCATAGTCTACAGGCGCTTTCCGGTACGTCGTGGGCGCTGCCGCTGGCGGTAGTACGCCTTCAGTTCATCCGCAGGCAGGATCTCCAGCTCCGCCGACAGAAACGCGCGGAGGTTGCGAACCGTCGGGTTGCGCTCGTTGAACTCGAAGAGCCGCGCCCGCCCTACCGTACGGCTTATGAGTACCCCGCTCACCTCCAGCCTACGAAGTTGCCGCTGGACCGGGCTTACAGACACACCATACGTATCCGCTATGCGAAGCGCGTGACCCGAACCGTATGCCTCGATGAACAGCAGGACCTGCGCTGCCGATCGATTGCCGAGGATACCTTCTAGGACTGGCGTCATCGCGGTGCCCCCGTTTCGCTTACTGACTCGATGTGAGGCAATATTACCTCACTATGGGTCAATCGAGCAACGGGGACCGCGCGTCGGGTGGGGACCCGACGGGCAGACACCCGAGCAAGACGATCGTCGAGTTCCTCGATGTGCATTGTGATAGCCTCCTGTGTGCATATTGCCGTTGACCCGAGGTACCCGATGACCGCCACCTACGTGTTCGTGGACACCAACATCCTTGTCTTCTGTTCGATGGGCACTCGAGCCAAGCACGAGCCGCTGTTGCTGAAGACGCTCTTCGATGCTTTGGAGTCCACGGGAGCAGTGCTCCTTCTGCCAGATGTGGTCGAGCTCGAGTACTTGAACCTGATGAGGACACGCGGTGAGTTGTATCGAAAGGCCTCAGAGAATGCGCGGACCGAGGCTCTGAAGAACCTCAGCGCCGAGACTGACAAGCAGAAGGTCGCTGCCGTCTTCGCCCAGATCAACGACGATCGCGCTGCCGCTATGAAGGAGGCGGGCGAGCACTTCGAGGCCCTCGCTGGGAGCAAGCATACGGTGCGAATCGCGTCGACTGGAGACATGGTCGCTCGCGCGCTCACCTACAGCATCGGCGGCCGCGCGCCGTCCAAAGGAAAGACCGCTCGTGAACGGGCGGATCTCACTCCGAGCGAACCCGGCTACACTGTCGAGCCCGACTGTCTTATCGTCGCCGCACTCGCAGCACAGCTCTCTTCCGCGGACCCCAAACCGCGGCTGATCTTTTGCACAGACAACATCAAGGACTTTGCTCAGACAGACCAGGAGACCGGCGAACACTCACTGCATCCAGAAGTTGCGGCTGAGATGCCTTGCGAGGTGTCGTTCTTCCGAACCCTGCCCGAACTGCTGGAGCACGGTCTTGTTGGCGAAGCTCTGAGCGAAGGGGCCAAGGAGCTGTACGCCGATGCCGTCAATGAGGCGGTTGCGTTGACTGCCCAGCTGACCGGCGTGAAGGCCAAGGAGTCAACATTCTGCCCGTCGTGCTCCACCAAGGTCGGAGTCGAGATGGGCGTGCTGCCGGGCTCAACGGTGCATCCCGTGTGCCCCGTCTGCGGCCTCGGCTTCTTCGTTCACCGCGCCAACGACGGAGCTGTTTTCGCGCGTCGAGATGGCACATCCAAGGCGAAGAGCCAGCGAATCGCCTGCCCTGAGTGCGGAAATCGGATACTTCTGAACATCAAGCCGGGCGAAACGAGGGAAGTCGCTCGCGTCTGTTTCGATTGTCAGCATCGACTTGTGATTGACACGGAGAGCCTACTCGTCACGGGGTCCTCAAAGGCCGAGGCCCTTGAGGCAGCAATCGTTCGAACCGAGGGCGACCGGTCCGTCGTTCAGTGCCCCTTGTGCGACCGAAAACTCCGCACAATTGGCAAGTCAGAAGCGGGCGAGTTCGCCATATGTAATTCTGAGGCTCACGGACCTCAGCTCTTGCACGCAAACGCTTCCATTGACACAGAAGGCGACAGCGGGTAAGAATTGTGCGTGGCCTATTGCCACCATGTCGGATCCGCCGGAATGCTCCTATCGAGCCCGGCGGGTCTTTTTTGTTGCGCTGACTGCCGAGCGCGACTCGGGACGCCGCCCGAGGTACCGAACTTCAAACACGGGTCCTTGCCCATCTACATTCGTTACCCGAACCTGCGATTCGCCCGCTCGATTAGGTCCAACCTCGCCCGCCCATGCGCCCCGACGTAAGTGCGCAGGGCGGCAGCATCCTTCGCGTTGCCGACCGGCAAGACATCGATCAGCCAGAGGTCCTCCATAGTCACGGGCAGAGCCTGAGCTACGTAGCGCAGTCGCTCACCGTCTTCGAGACAAGCCGCATCCTCGAGGGTCTTCATCCAATGCTTGTACGCCCGCCTGTACTCGCCTCCGCAGAGCGGCCAGGGAGGCATAGGGGCGATTACAGCTAGGTCAAGCGGCCAACCCTGGGCCCAGAGCTCGCGTGCACGAATCAGCTTCTGACAGCGACCCATCTTCTCTGATGCGGTCGCCCGTCTTGGCGCCTTCATTTCTCTCGGACGAGTTCGATCCGGCACTGCACCAGGACTAGGATCCGCTACCATCCAGCCTTCGCACGCCTGGACGGTAGCGATCAGCAGCGCCATCTCATTCGGTCCAACGCCCATGAGCTCCCTCAACTCAACCTGCTCACGTCACGGCATTCGGGGGCGCCTCGCACCACGACAGGCGCACCTGGATCGCCGAGTGCAGTCAATCTCGTCTCTACACCGCCGCCAGCGCAAACACCCACACCCGCCGGACCAGCCCATGCTCATCTTCCTGTTGCTCCGCCCGCGGCTCCCCCATCAGCCGAACCTCCCCCTGGAACTCGTACGCGTTCGTCGCCCGCTTGAAGAACAGCAGTAGCGGAGCACCCGAGCGCGGCGAATCCGCGATGGCGAGGTTTCCGCCTGTCATGTCCTGGTCCCCGTACCTGCCCTCGCCCGTGTACTCGAACACGCTGTCCTGCCAGCGATCCTTGTACAGCGCGTTGCTCACCGATGAGATTACGAGCACGGCGCCGGTGGTCTTGGAGATCCTAATGCCCCTCATGTTGCCCACGCGAAAGAAGTCCATCAGGTGCCGGTTGGTCAGCACGTCGCCGGGCGCGAAGTCCTGACCGTTGCAGGCGAATCCTGTCCCCGATGCCAGCTGCCGGCCGAAGTCCACCAGCACCGGCTCGCCGCTTCGCACTTCCCGCCGAACGGCAGTCGCCCGCGGCACGTGCCCCGGGACGTAGTACTTGCCGCGTGGTGAGAGCTTGATCGTCTGGCGAGCGACAAGGGCCGCCAGCGCCTCCCGCAGTTCACGATCGTCCTTCGCACCCAATCGCTCCGCGATCTCCTCAACCGCGAGCTGCCCATCCTGCTTCAGTCGGGCAACCACGTTGTTCGCAAGTGCCTCGTTCAAGTTCGCCCCGCTCCAATCAAGAGCATCGGTCGGCTATATCCACGTCCGCGACAGCGTCGGGCACCCCGCCTCGACCAGCGCATCGAACACCGGCGTGTACTTCGGCTCCGGCGGCACAAACACGATGAACCCGTCACGCCCCCGCGTCAGCAGCACCCGATACGCATTCAGCCGAATCTGTCGCGGGTTCTTCACCTTGTACTTCGTGCTGCAGTCCCACATCGCCCCGGTCCACCACAGATCGTGGCCCCAACCGATGATCGGCATGTCCAGCTCAAGACCCTGGCACTGGAACTCGGTCGCCGTGTCCCGCAGCGCGCAGCACGAGTACGACGAGGTCGGATCGTCTGCGAACCACGGCCCGACGCGCATGTTCTTGGTGAACTGGTACTCGTTCATGAATCCGTGCTCGACCAGATTGCGCGCCTTCGACGACGCGAGCAGACCGTAGCGCGCATCCTGCATTCCCGCGTAGCGCTCACGCACGTACAGCCGGGCAGCCTCGATGTCCCTCGTCACGTACATCTCGAAGCCCTGATTGATGAGTATGTGCGACAGCTTCTTGCACTCGCCGAGACGCCCGTCCAACAGCAGTGCGACCCACTCGTGGATCTGCTCCGCGCGGTGCGATCGAAGCGTTGTGTCCAGGCTCAGACTCGGCTCGATGCTCACGCTGGACGCGTTACTGAACACGTCGGCGAGGGACGGCGGGCAGTGGACCGCCCACGGCTTCTCCATCACGCCGAGTGCATCGTTCCACTGCGTGATTCCGGCCTCTTCGCCACGGTTGATCTCCTGCCCCTCGCCGATCAGCCCGACCATCAGGGCCCACGAATCCAGCCGCTCGCCAAGCCGCAGGAAGTCCTCCGGCTCAGAGATCGGCTCGCCCCTCTTCTCCTGAGCCATCTCAGCGTCGAACGCGCGCTGCGCCTCATCGAACACCCAGATGTGTTCCGCCGGCAGCGCGGCTCGGTTTCCCCCATACGAGCGTAGGAAGCCAAGGACGTCCTGCACGAACACCCTACTGCTCAGCGTGTACTGCAGCACCTTCACCAGCGGCCCGTTCCCGGACAGGAAGACCGCCTGCTGGCCGTCGGTCTCGCCGAAGTGGGACTCGTAGACGAACTGCAGTCCCACGAGCGTCTTGCCGGCGCCGGGGACTCCCGTCACCAGTACGAGGTGACTCTCGCCCTCCGAGCGTGCCTTGTCGGCGACGCGATCCAGTACCGCAATCGTATCCGGGATGCCTGCGCTCTCAGCGCGGCGGATGTGCGGCAGATCCTCGTGCTCGAAGATGATTCGAGCCGCGTTGACCAATGACGGCAGCGGCTGATAGTCAGCGTTCAGCCAGGACTCGGGATCGATGGCGTTCTCACCTGCAGCCTCGGAAGTTGCGAGCATCAGCGCCTCTCCGAGGTAGCCGGCAGAGGTGAGGATGGTCTCGCCGTCCTGCGCAAGCGGCCGATGCGACGCCGTCAGGCAGAGTACGGGCACGATGCGGCGGCCGTGCGAGCCCGCATGATAGTCGCCGAGATCACGAACGTAGGCTTCCACTTGGTCGATGTGAGCCGGCATTGTCTCGGCGTAGCCCTTGAACTCCACGACGACAATGGTGTCGCCGGCCAGGAGGACCATGTCGGGACGCCGTCCGCGCTCGCGAGGTAGCTCGTACTCGAAGACAACGTGCCAGCGGGCGGATTCGGGACGATTCTCCGCCAGCCAGACAGCACCGGCAGTCGCCGACTTGAGACTCGCGCGCCACGCCTGGAAATGCGACGAGGCCGGCTCCTCCGCAGTGAGCGTCCGGTGGTGACCCGCAAGTGCATCGGCGATCTCAGCGACGCCCGCTCCTGCGAGTTCGGACAGGTCACCGGACCAGCCCCACCTGATGTCGGCCATGCTTCTCCCCTGAGCAGCGTTCGGTTCACACAGGATAGCGCAGCCGCCAGGCCTCTCAGTAGTGCGCTAGCAGACTCTCAACTTGCTGGTCGGCTGATCCGAGACTGGGGTTCTTGGTTCCAAGAGCTCGTTGCTTGAACTCAGCTAGCTGAAGCTCGGACAGTTCCCTGTATTGCCGGCGCCACTGTGCTGCATCAGCCAACTCGTGCGCATCGCGATTCATGATGTAGTCCTCGGGCATGCTGATCAGCTCGACGAACTCCTTGGGACTGGCGCCGAAAGCCCTCAGAAAGAACTCCTTCTTGACACCGACCACGCCTCGAGTGGCGTTGAGAATGCACTGCACCCCCCGCACATAACGCCACGTCCAGTGTTCGCCAACGTAGTGTCGATCCGTTCGCATAACGGGGCTGTAGCGCATCGGAAATGAGTAGATCTTGGTGCCGAGCTCCTCGTTGAGCTCGACGTTCAAGCGAAGCCGCTCGTAGAAGTCCTCGGGCGTGTCTTCGTGGTTGAAGAGAACGTAGTTCGACAGTCGGGTGAGTCCGCTGCTCGCAGCCCAACGGACTGCCTGCTCGTAGTCCTCACGGATGTCGAGACTGTCGAAGGCGATGCGTAGTGGCCAGATGGCGGTCTCCGCCAGGCGCTTCGTCTTGGCTTCATTCAGCAGCCGGGCGTCAAGGCCCTGGTTGAAGTCGACGTGCCGCTTTGTGGCCCCGAGGCGGGCGCCCGCCCCAAACCCGGCTTCGATGATCTCGTCGATGATCTTGTCGAACCTCGGCGAGGCGACCGTGTTGTTGTCCATCAGCACTAGATCGCGTTTTTCACCGTGCGCCGCCTTGATCGCGGCCACCTGCGCCGCGATCGGCTGATAGCTCTTGTACCTCGGCTCGATCGTCGGAACGGCGCAGAAGTCACACTGGTTCACACATCCGCGTGTCGCGTGGATGAAATATGCGTCGCTGACCGCGTACTCGTAGTCGATATCGTCGAGGATCGAGTAGTCCGGGACCATCGAGTCAATGGTTGCGTCTCCTGGTAGGCCGAGCTTGCCAGCCTCGTCCAGAAGCCCCCTCACCACCGTGGCCCCAGTCGCCGCTTCGAGTTCGTCGGGCATCAGGGTGGCGAGAATGCCGCCAACATAGACCGTGGGGCCACCAGCCGACTTCTCGTAGTAGCGAATCGTCTCAACTGTTCGCTTCCACTCCCAAGTGAACAGGGTTGTCACGAAGATGGCATCCCACCGCCGCTCACGGTGCGGCAGTGACTTGCCCTTGACGAACTCCACCAAGACCCCCTGATCGCGGAAATAGGTAGCGATCTTCATCAGGCCTAGCGGCGGGAATTTGTTCTTGTAGTCGGGTTCTACTAGCAGAACTGAGTGCACGTGCGGACTCCGTAGCTATTCCAGGCCCAGCAGGCGACAGAATCGGTCGAGTTCTTTGCGGCATCGTTTCAGTTGCTCTCGACACGCCTTTGCGTGAGGGCCATCCGCTTCCAGATCCGCCTTGATCTCCTCAACAGAGGCACCCTGAAGAAGATCGCGGAATTCCTTGACGCCCTTGTAGAACGGGTCTGTCTGTTCCGGCTTGTTCTCGTGCAACACCAGCTGGGCTTCCTCGAACGCAGCCTCTGGCTCCGTTTCGACATAGGCGTAGAAGGTCTTGGAGGCTCGTTTGTTGCCCAGAATCTTCGGCAGCTCACTGCGTACGCTATCAGCCTTCGGGAAGACGTCGGCGATGACCCAATCGCAGAACTCGTCGACAAACATCGGGGTCTCGCGAGCCCGCTGAGCCAAATCCTTCTGACGGTAGAACGCCTCGAAGTAGCTGTACTTACGAAGGGCGTCCTGCGTCTCGAAGTCGTCTGAGTCTACGGTTGCGCGAGGCAGGTATATGTCGCGCATCGTCTCGTAGGACTTGAGCATGGCCTCGACCGTGTTGGCCTGGTGACCGAGTTGCTTGGCGACGTCCTGCGCTGAGTAGTCCAGCTCGCGGACCATTCGGTAGATGTAGGCGGCCTTCTCATAGGCACTCCACTCATTCTTGCCCTTGATGTGGAATGTCCCGAGGATGAAGAACAGCTCTTGGGGACGGATCTCCGATGACAGCACCTTCGCCGGGATCGTCCTCCAATGGTCGTCATCTGGGTGCTTCTTGGCCAGGCGGCGGTAGACCGCGAGACGGGTGTTCCCCTCGACGACCTCGTCTCCGATGACGAGGATCTCCTCAATGAGGCCCCGGTTCTCCTCGATGTCCTTGACGAGATCCTTCGTGGTATCGAGCGCCAGCAGCTTCTGCTCGATGATCTCCTGGGTGACCTCGCCGTCGTGCGTCGAAATGATGTAGTTGATCCTCGGGTTATCAGGGTAGTAGCGCAGGTCACAGATGCTCAGCTTCTTGAGCTCGTACGGAATCTGCCGACCTTGCACACTCAGGCTGTTCTCGGTCACGCCTCGCCCTCCCCAAGGAAACGAAGGATCTCTTCCTTCTCGTCGCGCAGCTGCGTCATCTGCGCCTTGCGCTGGTCACTCGGGCTGTAGACGAACCCGGCGACGCTCTCCTTCAGTTCGATCACCGCATCGACGTACTCATCGACCGTGTCGGATGCTATCAGCTTGTGGATCTCGCACCGCCGAGTCTGGCCGATCCGATGGATCCGATCCTGCGACTGGAGGTAGTCGACCAGGTTAAAGCCTCGGTCCAGGTAGACCGCCGCACTGGCTCTCGTCAGCGTCAACCCCTCCCTGGCAGCCGCCGGGTTGGCGACCAACACGCGGTTGACGTCCCTCTCTTGGAAGGCGTCAACGATCTCGGCCCGCTCCTCCACCCCAACGCCGCCGTGGATCCGCAGCGGTCGGTATCGCTTCAAGCGCTGAACTACCGTCTCTATGTTGTCGACAAACCCGGACCAGATGATCAGCTTCTCATGCTGGTCAAGCAGCCGATCGCACAGCCCGTCGAGGTAGTCGAGCTTGGCAATTGCTCCCGAGAACTGCGGGTCAAGCAAGCCGGGGTTGCTGGCGATTTGCACCAGCCGCAACAAGCGCTCGAGGATGTTGTCGACTTCGTGAACGTATGTGTCGCCGGACATAGATCGCAGCTGAACGATCAGGTCGTCGGCGCAGTCCCGATACATCTGCTCCTGCGCCCCGGTCAGCGCAATCTCGTGGACTATGAACACCTTGTCCGGCAGCTCCAGAACATCGTTCTTCAGCCGACGGATGGAGTTCGACCTCACCAGCTCGGACAGGACTTCAAGTCGGTCCTCGACACCATCTGAGTCCGGGTCGTAGTCGCCAGCGAATGACTTGTAGTTGCCGCCCAGCAGTCGACCGCCGTCGAGGAAGAAGTACTGCGACCAGAGATCGGCCGGCCGATTGGCGATCGGGGTGCCGGTCATTATCACCTTGCGGCTGGCGTGCTCGCCGATGGCGAACAGAGCCTTGGCGGTCTCGGTGTTCGGATCCTTAATTCGCGTCGCTTCATCCAGGGCTATGGCGAAGCGGCGCGTCTGAACCATCTTGCGGAAGATCTCGCGCTGCGCGACAACCGCCTCATAGTTGACCAAGTAGAAGTTGGCACCGGAGAGGAAGCGGTACTTGCGCTGCCGGACCGTACCTCGGAGGACCACCGGAACCAAGTTCGAGTGTTTGCCAATCTCAGCTTCCCAGTTGTAGACGAGACCCATCGGTGCCACCACGAGTGCTGCATCGATTTCGGCCCGACGCATTAGATCGGCAAAAGCATCGATGATGATCTTGGTCTTGCCGAGCCCCTGTTCATCGAACAGGGCAGCGTTGGGGGTGTCAATGATGTACTGGATAGCTTCCCGCTGATGCGGCATTGGTCTAGTTCGCGGCGAGAAGTCCTGCCGCGGTCTACGCATCGAGCAGCTCGTCCGGAACCGGAATGAGTTCTAGCTGCGGGCAACCAGAAGCTCCGATCAATGCGAGCAGATTTCGAACAGACGAATCGGCGCTGCGTGGATAGCCGAGTAGCACCAAGGCGTACCCGACGTCGGAGGCCGCCAGATAGTCTTGGAGCTGTTCGCGGGTCCGGCGCGAGACGATGTCATCGCATGTCTTGGCCTCCGCAATGCATATTCGTCCGTCCGTTGCGGTTCCCATCGCGTCGGGGCGGTGCCGGCCAAAGGCGATTGGTCTAGCGGTGTCCGGCGCGTCCAGTCCCTCTGTGCGGCCATCTATCGCGACAGGCTCGAATCCGCACTGCTTCATCCGCTTGAGCACGATGGCGAGGATCCGCTGATGCTGCTTAGTTGGCACTGCGGTCTCTCAGGCTCGCAACGAACGCGTTCACCGTGTCCGCCAGTTCCTCTATTAGGGCGACCTTGGCCGGTTCTTGGCCACGACGGATGCCCTCGATCTCCGAGAAGGGCATCTTCCGGATGCCTACCGACACGTCCTTGATCTTGTCGAAGAGAGGGCTGATGGCTGTGGGGTCAGTCTGTCCCAGCTGCTCAAGGGCAGTCTCGAAGTCGTAGTCGATCAGCACCTGACGGGCCTGCGGGTCCTTCAGTACCGTGCCGAGGCGACGAACATCCTCACCTCGGCTGAACTTGCCCTCGCCCACCCATGTGCAGAAGTCGACGATGTTTAGCTGGCCCTCTTTGACCAACCTCTTGAGGTCGGCGTTCTTCCGGAATTCAACGAAGTAGCTGAACTTCTGATGCTCCCCGGGATCGCCGAAGCGTGACAGGTAGTACTCGTCCATGTCCCGGAAGGCCTGAATACTGCTGCGAATGTCCGAGGGCGTGAGCTTGGTCATGCGGGCCAGCCGCTCGACGGAGTAGTCTTCCTCCTCATTCAGGCGATACAGCTCACGCGCCTTCTCATAGGCGTCCCACGGCGTCGTGCCGAACAGGTGGGCCTCGAGTCTGATGAAGTTGATCTCGTCGCGAGAGCACTTCTCGGGAAGCACGAAGACCGGGATCGACTTCCACTTGTCGTCGTTCGGGTACTTCTCGCGCAGGTCGACGTAGACCTGGAGGCGAGTGTTTCCTTCGATAACCACGTAGTCGTCACCTGTTGGGGCGATCCAGATTGGGTTCACGATGCCGCCGTTGCTCTCGATGTTCTCGCGGAGCTTGGCGTAGCTGTCGTTGCCCACTACAAGCGCGAATCCGAGCTGTTCCTGTGTTGGCTCCTTATCGGAGAGCGAGGTATCGAGCTGGAACTGGATCCTGGGATTGGTACGATCGAACGAGACCTCACCGATCTCAAGCCGGCCCTCCCGAATGGTAAGCTCGCGCCCGTCCAGATGGACCTTCCGCTCGTGCATCTTGCCCCCCGAAGTATGTCGTTCGGCACCGTGCGGCGCACGGCCGCGGTCTTGACGGATCGAAGGGTGCCGCGGTGACTCGCCAAACCCGTCTAGCGCCCACCACCAAGGATCAACGAATGGGGGGCACAAAGCAAATACGTCGCAAGTAGTGATGCCCTTGACCTGCCAAAACACAAACGCCGCCCTCTCGGGCGGCGCGATGATTCTTAGTCGCGGGGGCCGGACTTGAACCGACGACCTTCGGGTAATGAGGACGGGGGCCATGCCCTCGTACCGCCCGCTTCGTACTCATTCTTCTATCGGCTCGGGCGAAACGACCGCTTCCTTCTATGCGTTTCCGCAACTTCTGTGGAACACAAGTGTGGAACACCTCGGCCCTACTCGGACGACGCCTCCGGCTCAGCCGGTCGCGCCTCAGCAGGCGGGTCACTCTGCACAGGAGCGGCCTCCGACACCAGTTGATCGATGACGGCGTCGGGATAGCAGCGTCGGACAGCATCGAGTGTCCTGTCTACGACACGCGCAGCGTCCGGCAGTACATCGCCTAGCGGAAGTGGCTCAGCGGCCAAGACTCTGTGAAAGCGGTGCAGTGGGTTGCCACACACGAGGAAGCAGCTCTCCCTGACGGCGCCCCAGTGCCCATGCGAGTGGTGAGACGTCCAGTCGTAGTAGAGATCATAGATGTCTTTGGTCTTCGAGGACTCGGCGAGAGCACGGAGGTTCTTCCTATCCCAGTTTCCGAGCTCGATGGACGTGAACTCGAGCCAGTGATCCTCATTCGCCATCGACTCAAGAGCATCAACCGTCACGAAGCTGGGCCCGTCGACGTCCTCCTGTTTGAGGAAGGCCAGCTTGGCTTGGCCCATACCGTAGTTGCGGTACTGCATCCACTTCTTGTCGTCGTCCTTCATGGTGAGGTAAGCGAGGGTGATCGCGATCTCCGCGAGCGTGCGCAGTGTCATCCTCGCGCTTACAGAGGTCGACATCCCGGGCCGAATGAGCTCTTCGAGAAGCCGTGCAGAGTAGGCGGTCATGCCGAATACAGCGTCGCGTCGCGCATCGATGACGGTGTCAGCGAGCGTGTTCATGTAGGCGTCGGTCAGTTGGGTCTTGAGGATACGGAGTTGATCCCTGGTCACGCCGACCGCGTCAGGCACAGGATCGCCGTTGTAGCTGAACAGTGGGCCGCAAGGCGTCTCATCGAAGCACTGACGCCAGAAGAGTCTTGGCCACTCAGTAGACGGCTGGGTCTGTCGGACAGCCATCTCCGAGGACCGAATGAACGGTCGCACCCTCCGCATGTCTCCTCGGTTCGGGTACTCCGCAATGTCTAGGAACTGATCTTTGGACTGGAGCCTCAGCTTGTCCGAAACGAGCAGGGCGAGCACCTTCATCCACCTGCAGTCGGTGGCCTCCTGGCTCTGGTGATCGAGGGACGTGAATATCGCCGATCCGAGTCGGGGCCAAGCCTCCGCGAGATCACCTGCCCCGGCAAGGCACTCCGCCCACACACCGTGGCCAGGGAGGTCACGGAGCACCGTCAGCGGGAACAGCACCTCCGCCACGTCTTTGTCCTCGACAAGTAGCTGGATGAGAGGCGTAAGAGCCGACTCGGGCTCGCGGGCGAGGGACGAGTGCGTGATCACGCCATCCGGTATCGCCAACCGCTTGTCGTCAATGGCGTGTGCAACACGTCGGAATACCTCGAGCGCGTAGTCCCTCTCCAGCCGATCGACGAGTAGCACGCTCCATAGGGACTCCGGCAGCGTGTCATCTAGCCACGATGAAGGGGTCACGTTCGGCATGCCGTCGAACGGAGCAACCAGCTTGCTTCCATCGCGCCCGTGCTTCGACAGCGGCGTGACGTTCTGGTGCCTGTTTCGTCTTGACCGGCGACTCACGCCGGCTCCTGCGCTTCGAGGGATGCCAGGGTTGCAGTCATCTTCTCGCAAGCAAACACCAGGGACGCGAGTAGGGCGTCATACATCTGTCGGAGACCGACCTCGTCATCTATGTCATGAAGCTCGACACCGAGGCGATCAGCGCAACCGCGAAGCATCTCCGCGAGTGAGTCGTCGCCGAGCGCGTGCTCACAGGTGATGCGCCAGTCATACAGGATGAAGAAGCCCTTGATCGCGTCCGAAGCTGCGCCGACGCCGTATTGACTGGCAAGCAAACTCTCTAGCGACTTGTTTCCCTTGAGGCCCGCGAGATCAGCGGTGGGGTCCTTGGCTTTGAGTGCAGCCTTGACCGTCGCTGGGTTGACCGCCTCGACCAACAACTTGTTCAACGCAGCAATGTTCTTGCACAGATGGGAGCGCGTGAACGACGTTGGTCGATGCACCTGCCGGGCATTCACGAACGCCTCGGCATCAACGCGTAGCATGTCCATCCCGAGTCGATCATGCGCCATATCGTTCAAGTTGTTGTGGGCCATCAGCAGGCGCTTCTCGGCTGAGGGCTCGGTGAAGTGGGCCAAGATCTGGGCGTCGTAGAAGTCGGATGCGATCTGGTGGTCGGACTCCACATTGAACGATCGCAGGTAGTACTGCTCGTTTTCGCTGAGCCTGGCCAGATCACCCAGCCACACGACCACCCGGTCGTTCCGGTTGATGCCGAACGTGATCATGTGGCCGTCAGCGTCGTAGATGGAGCCCATCGTCTCGGAGACGATCTCGAGACGAAACGCATCATCGGACGAGTACTTGTCTAGACACTTGATGTCGAAGAAGACCGGCGTCAGGAACCCGTCATCGTTCCAGAGCCGTGTCAGTCCCGGCAGAAGATAGTGGTCGAGCCAGTCCACCAGGAAGTCGACCTTCGTCTTGACCGGGTGCTCGGGAGCCGGCGTATCGAGGCTGAACGTCCACTTGGCGGATCCGTATCCCCTAGCCCGGGCGTCGTCCGTGACCTCGATGGCGTACTTGTCGAGAGCGCTCGGAAGCTCCTCAGCCTCGCACGCGTTGCACTTCAAGAGCGGCATGTTCTCAAACGTGAGCACGACGCCGTTCTCGGCGCGAACGTACTCGCCTCGCACAATGTGCTTCGAGCCCCCGCACTCACACTTGAGCTGCTGCACTAACCCTCCAATCCCGTCTTCACCGCAGACTCCACAGCTTTGGGGTCTTCCACCTAGCTGCTCAGCCGAGCCGTCTGGTACGAAGCCCACTGCTGGGAGACGACGCGCTCCCACTTCTCGGTCTCGCCGACCGCGAGTTCGAGATGCTTCATGTCTCGCCAGCGGTCAGGTCGATACATGCGCTCGAAGTCGAATGCCTTGTGAGCACCCTCTGCGTGGCGGGCCGCCGGGTTGACCCCAAGACGTCCGCCGTACGAACGCAGGGAGTACGAGTCGCCCTGCCGGATGTAGTAGAGCAGGGTGTCGCTCGCGATGGCCGGACAATAGACCAGCAGCTTCTCGTAGTCGGTCTTGTCGTGCCCCTCCGTGTCGCCCTCGGGCGCGACCAGCTGCACGGAGTCGTTCTCCAGGGCCGCGACTTCGGCGATGTCCTCGTCCTGAGCGATGCTTTCCCCGTCGAGAAGCTCGTCCTCCGGCTCGGTCTCGATCACGATGGGGGCGCTAGGGGACTTGGGCCGTGGCCACACTTTGAGAGCTGCCTCAAACAGGGCCTGGCCACGTGTAGCGATGGCCTGCTCGTCCCATGTCGGGTAGTCCAACAGCATGTTGTTGAGCGTCAGCCGGCTGTGCCGAAGGATCTCGGCACGCTTGCCGCGATCAACCTCGGTCATCTGCCCGTCGACTTCTTCCTCGACGTGCCTGATCCACGCGCCGTTCGACACAGCGGGGTTGAGCTTGGAGTTCAAGAGCGTGAGGTTTCCGAAGGTGTGCAGCGTATTGTCGCGCATCACGTCGGTCACGCTTCCATCCTCGGGGAGAGGATAGTTGGCACGCCAGTTCTGCGGCATGAGGTGCTCGATCGTGAGTACCTCGTTGACGTCGATGTCCTCGGCCTTGCACGACGAGAGTACCGGCTCCAACGCTTCGAGGATCATGCGAACGCGAGCCTGTGCCATCCAGTTGTATGCGCCGTAGGACATCCATGCGGTGCGGAACCAGTCATCATCGGGCCACGCGTTTGTGTCCTTGTCCCAGCTCATCAGCAAGTCGCAGATGACGTCCGGCGCGAAGCCCTTCTCATCCGTGACCCGCAGGATGTCGACGAAGCTGCGGTTGTACGCCTTGCCGGTCAAGTGGCACACGAGACGCCGCACGACGTAGGACTCGAGGTACTCCAGGATGCGAACGCGGTCGTCCGCACTTACCGACGGGTCCCCCATGAGCCGGAGCACGACCGGCATGATGGTGGCGATGTCGAGCTGGCGGACGCGGTAGATGAACGTCGCTTCCCGGCTATCCTTGGGCAGGTGGTCAAGCGCCCGGTACAGGTCGCCGAAGCGCCTTAGCTCCTTGAGCTGTCCGATGATCGAGAGGTCCGTCACCTCGGCGAAGTTCTTGTACTCCTGATAGAGGTTGTTCACCAACACGTCGTCACGGCGCTGCATCGTGAGGTACTGGTGCATGAAGATGTCGATCCGGACCTTGCGCTGTGCGCCCTTGCCGATCCTCTCGCTCCAGTAGTTGTTCTGGTCCTCGAATGGCATCCAATACTCGGCGTAGGCCGAGTCGCCATCACCGTTCTCAGCAGCCGCCTGATGGAACAGGTAGTTCTTGATGAGGTCGGACGCGAGCAACGGGGTGCCGCGAGCGTTCAAGGTCTCGAAAATGATCTGCGGGTCGACGGTGTTCTTCAGGTCGATGACCACGATGTGCACGTACTGGTCCATAACCGCGTAGAGCGCCTCGATGGCTACGGCTTGATCGGGCTGAGCATCGAGCCACTCCTTGATCCGATCGTAGAAGTAGACGTAGGCCCACCGGATGCGGCTGTCCTTGATGTTCGGGTCATCGGCTGCAAGCTGGGCCAGATGCGCTGGGGATCCGGCGCTCATCACTGATCGGAACGCAGCCTGGTCCAAGTTCATCGGCCAAACCTTGAAGTCGGCGTCGACATCGTCTTGGGCCACGAAGGGGTTCCTCGTGAGCAGTCGTGCCAGGTCAGCGAAACGCTTGGCTGGCTCGCATCCGTCGTCGCGACAACGCTCGTAGTTGTCCGCCAGAGCCTCAAGAAGCAGCTGAATGGTCGTGAGCCGTTGCTGTCCATCGATCACGAGATGGCGCGTCACCCTGCCGTAGGCGTCTGGTCCGGGGTGCGCGTCGACCACGACGGCACCGAGGAAGTGCGGTCTCGGCTCGAGTCCCGACACGATGTGTTCGGCGAGTCGGCGGATGTCGGCCCACAAGGGTGCCCACTGACCCTCTTCGGTCCACACATACGGTCGCTGGTAGATCGGGATGACCAGCCGTGCCTGAGGCTGAAAGAGCTTCCCCACTCCATAGATGTGTGCTTCCAAGTGCTCCCCCTAGCTGGACATGCGGCGCTCGTCGCTCAGAGCGTCCGCGTTACAAACTGGCTGAACCGGACCTCACTCGAGATGGGCTTCACGTTCCGGAAGCGGTCGGAAGGCCTGGCGCTTAGCTCCAGCTGCACACACCTCTTGCCTTCGCGGATCGTCAGCGCATCGAGGTGCTCGCGGATGTACTCGGTTGGCACAACAAGATGGTGAAGCTCGCTGGATCGGTCATCGAATAGCAGGAGATCGATCTGCTCGGGTCCGTCGCCATCGAGCCGAGACAGCGGCACATCGATCCACCACACGTCCTTTGCGACGTTGATGTTGGAGAACTGGACATGCTTCACGTCGAGGTGCTCCGGACCACCGGCCTTCGCGATCGCATACGCCTTGTTCACTCGGTACCTCGGTCTCTGTGCGTCGACGGATCTTGGCGAGAAATCCCCGTAGCGGCAGTGTATCGCAGGGTGTGACACCACTCTGCGATGCGGTCGGTCGAGCTGCTCTCTCGCACATGAACCTGGCCTTGACCGCAGGGTGGCCGATGGACGGCGGACCGCGTCACGAGGACACCGCCTGATCGAGCCCAGAACACCCGGTGCAAATCGAAACAGGCCAGACACGTTTGCCATGTCTGACCTGCTGAAATGCGAACGCCGCCCTCTCGGGCGGCGCGTGGTTTCTTGGTCGCGGGGGCCGGATTTGAACCGACGACCTTCGGGTTATGAGCCCGACGAGCTACCAGACTGCTCCACCCCGCAATGTTCAATTCGCCTCGAAGGGCGACGCACAAGGTAACATACCCCGCTCACGCCACGCAACAACATCAGCGAGCTTCGCTCGCGCCCGTGCTCTGACAGCTCCGCTGTTGCCCAGAATCACATCTCCGCGCCGCCTGATCCGCTCGAAGTGGCTCCAGAAGCCGCGGAGTTCGGCTCGCACGGCATTTCACCACTCAAACGCACTGTCTCACCTGCTGTCATACAAAATGTTCAGTGCACTGAACGTCTTGTAGATCGGCGCGCTCCCGGTCGACAGACTGAACATCGCCCACGCGCCGAGCAAGGGCCAAACGAGCGGTTCCTAGCCGCCCTTCGTCTCTCGTGCGGTCATCCTATGGTATCCTTTCGTATATACATCAGATTACCATGTGGGGAGCCCACCATGATCAAGAAGCTCGTGCGGCACGGCAACAGTCGGGCCCTCATCATCGACAAGCCGATCCTCGAACTCCTCGGAGCAGACGAGAACAGCGAGTTCACGATTACGACCGACGGTCGGTCGCTCACCGTCACCCCCGTCAAGTCCGACGAGGAGGAGCGCCGGCTTGCCTTCCAGTACGCGGCCGAGGAAGGCCTAAGGCGCTATGGCTCAACCTTCGAGCGACTCTCGAAGTAGCGCGTGATATGAACGGGCCAGTCTTCCTCACGCTCGGCGAAGTCACCGCCTTGCACGACATGCAACTCGACCGGTTCGGTGGCCTCGGCGGGATTCGAGACGCCGGGCTGCTTGAGTCGGCGCTGGCGATGCCCCAAGCCGGCTTCGGGGACCGGTACGTCCACGCCGATGTGTTCGAAATGGCGGCCGCCTACCTGTTTCACCTCGTGACGAACCACCCGTTCGTAGATGGGAACAAGCGGGTCGGCTTCCACGCGGCGTTCGTGTTCCTGCAGCTCAACGGCTGGGTGCTCACTCTGCCTGAAGATGCTGCGTACGACCTGGTGATCGCGACCGCCGAAGACCGCGCCACCAAGCCGGACATCGCTGAGGCCTTCCGCGCCCACGCCCGACCGCTCGGTTAGCGCCAGGCAAGCTCCCGGCAAGCCCCCGGCGCTACCCTCACCGCATGCCAGCGATTCCCGACACCGCAGCCTCGCCGGCCCCAACCCTCGCCGAGGCGTGGGGGCTCTGGCTCGCCTACCGCTCCCACTCGGCCCGCCCACTGCGTGCCTCGACCCTCGCGGACTACGAATCGATCTACCGCCGTCACCTCGGCCCGGCGCTCGGGCACCTCTCGCTCGACGCGATAGACGGCGCAGCCCTCGCCCGCTTCACCGTCACCTTGAGCCAGGCAGGCGTGCGCCCCAAGCGGCTCTCCAACATCCTCGTACCGCTGCGCGCCTGCCTGCGCTGGCACCACCGCATCGGCACGTTCGCGCGCGACCCAGGCCTGTGGTTCGAGCCGAGCGCCCCGGCCGCCGACGAGCGCCGCATCCTCACGCCGCTCGAACTCGAGCGCCTCCTCGCCGAGCTCCCGCCGGCCTACCGCCCGTTCGTTGCGTTCTCCGCATACGTCGGCACGCGCGCCGGCGAGACCCGCGCGCTCACATGGCACGACGTCGACCTGGACGCCCGCACGGCGCGCATCGACAAGACCTACTATCGCGGCCGCCTGCAGCGCTCGACCAAGACCGGCCACGACCGCACCGTCCCGCTCCCGCCGCACATCGCCCAGATGCTCGCCGAGTGGCGCGCGCGCTGCCCACCGTCGCCCCAGCAGCTGATCTTCCCCGCCACCACCGGCGGCCCGCTCGACCTCGACACCTTCCGGGCCCGCGTCTTCCGCCCCGCCGTGGCACGCGCAGGCCTGCCGCCCACCACCCGCATCCACGACCTGCGCCACACGAGCGCGTCCCTCTACCTGCGCTCCGGCGCCACGCTCCGCGAGGTCATGGAGATCCACGGCTGGCGCCAGATGCAGACTGCCGTGCGCTACCTGCACACCGGCGGCGAACTCACCCAGGCCGCCGACCGCGTGTCAGCGGCTCGTGCGGGTGCCCTGCGCGCGAGCGATGCCCCGATGTGAAGTTCTGATGGAATACCGCACTCGGCATCGGCTTTGCACTAGGGTGGGTACGCAGCAAGGCACGTCGACGCGAACTCTCCGCACATGGCATGAGCAGCGCAAACGTGCTATACTGCACAGCTGGACTCGACTGTTCCGGTGCGTCTGCCGATAACACGTGTGTCGAGCCCAAACCGGCAGCTCGGAAGGTTGGTACATGGTAAGGGAGCCGATCAACAGGTGGGTCCGGTTCGTAGCCGTGACCGCCGTGCTCGTCGCGATCGTCGCGGCGGCCGCTCCCGCATACGCCGAGCCGAGCCTCTCCAAGAAGATCGCCGCCAAGCAGAAGCTGGCCGACGAACTCGAGGCCAAGCTTGACGAACTCGACATCCAGGCCGAGATCGCCGCGGAGGAGTACAACAAGGCCTCCGTGCAGCTCGACCAGACCACCGCGCAGGTCGACAAGGCCCAGAACGAGCTGAACAGCACCCGTGCCGCGGTCACCGTCCAGGACCAGATCCTCGCCGAGCGCGTCGCCAACGTCTATCGCGACGGCAACCTCACGCCGCTCGAGGTACTGCTCGAGTCCAAGTCCGTCGGTGACTTCATCGGCCGCGTGAAGTTCCTCAACGCGATCACCAAGAGCGACGCCAACAAGGCCGCCGGGCTCAAGGCCCAGAAGAAGATGGGCGAGACGCAGCTCGCGACGCTGCAGGCCGCCCAGGCCCAGGCGCAGGAACTCACATTCCAGCTCAAGGCCCGTGAGGTCGAGGTACAGCTGCGCATCGAAGAGCAGCAGGCGCTTCTCGATTCGGTCGAGAAGGACGTCCGCGACCTCCTGGCCGCCGAGGCCGAGACAGGCAACAGCCTGCAGAAGGCCCTCCTCGCGAGCGCGAGCAAGAAGGGTATCGTGGCGACGCCGGGTACCCCGGTCGAGACCGCGCTCGCCTACCACGGCATCCCCTACCTGTGGGGCGGAGAGAGCCCGTCGGCGTTCGACTGCTCGGGCCTCGTGCTCTACGTCTTCAAGCAGCACGGCGTCACCCTGCCGCATTACTCGGGCTACCAGTCCCGGATGGGCCAGAAGGTCGCGTTGTCCGACATCCAGGCCAACGACGTCGTCTTCTTCGGCAGCCCCGTGCACCATGTGGGCATCTATGTGGGCGGCGGCTACTTCATCCACGCACCCAAGCGCAACGACTTCGTGAAGCTCTCCAAGCTCTCCGAGCGCAGCGATATCGCGGTCGTGCGCCGCTACGCGTGGCAGCTTCGCACCGAGCCCATCAAGGGCGCGCGTACGAGTGCGAGCAACGTCCTGAGCTCGGTGCGCTAGACTCATCTCCGAAGACCCGCGCACGCTACGTGCAGTGTCGGTACGCCCGAAATCGAGCATGCGCGAAAGCCGGCTTGGGAACCGGTTAGATTCTGGTTAGGGCGGGGGGATACGCTCGAACCGGTCGTAGGTCAACTTCGTGTTTGGGGGCTTACCACGTGAACGACATCATCACTGCCGCGCTCGAAGCGGCGGTGTCGGCTGGCGCGTCGTACTCCGACGTGCGAATCGTCGACACATCGAAAGAGGACGTCCAGGTGGCGTCAGGCGTCGTGGAGGCGGTCGAGCGCTCCGACATGTTCGGGATCGGCGTGCGAGCGATCTGCGACGGCTCGTGGGGATTCGCCGCGTCGCGCCTCGTAACTGCCGCGGAGGCCGAGCGCGTCGCACGCGAAGCGGTCGCCGTCGCCAAGGCATCGGCGCTCGTCGCGGGCGCACCCATCGAGCTCGCCCCGGTCAGCCCCGCGCGCGGCACGTGGACCGGCCCGTGCGTCATCGACCCCTTCGAGGTGCCCCTCGCCGACAAGATCGCGCTCCTCGTCGCTGCAGACACCGCGTTGCGCGCCCGCCCCGAGGTCACCGTCACCGAGTGCCACCTCGGCTTCTACCGCGAGCGCAAGTGGTTCGGCAACACCGAGGGCGCCCTCACCGAGCAGACGTGGACCGAGACCGGCGCCGGCATCACCGCGTATGCGGTCTCCGGCGGCGATGTCGTGACGCGCTCCTACCCCACCTCGCACGGCGGCGCATGGGAGCAGGCCGGCTGGGAGTTCATCGAGAGCCTCGACCTCCTCGGCAACGCGCCGCGCGTCGCCGAGCAGGCCGCCCAGCTCCTGACCGCTCCCTACCCTGAGCCCGGAGTTCGCGACCTCGTCATCGACGGCAGCCAGCTCGCGCTGCAGGTCCACGAGTCGATCGGCCACCCGACCGAACTCGACCGCGTCTTGGGCGAGGAGGCCGCCTTCGCAGGCACGTCGTTCGTGACGCTCGGCGACGTCGGCATGCTGCGCTACGGCTCCGAGCACGTCACCGTGACCGCGGACGCGACCGTGCCCGGGTCGCTCGGCAGCTTTGGGTGGGACGACGAAGGTGTGCCGGCGCAACGCGATCTGCTCGTCGACAAGGGGCTGCTCACCGGCTTGCAGACCTCGCGCGAGACCGCGGGTGTGCTCGGGCGCACGAGCAACGGGTGCATGCGCGCGGACGGCTGGAACCGCATCCCGCTCATCCGCATGACGACCATCTCGCTCGAGCCCGGTACCTGGGACTTCGACGCGCTGATCGCCGATACCGAGCGCGGGCTCTACGTCGAGACGAACAACTCGTGGTCGATCGACGACAAGCGCCTCAACTTCCAGTTCGCGTGCGAGATCGGCTGGGAGATCGAAGACGGCAAGCTCACCCGCATGGTGCGCAACCCCAACTACACCGGCATCTCGCCGCAGTTCTGGAACTCGTGCGATGCGGTCTGCTCGCGCGACCACTGGAAGGTCTGGGGTCTGCCCAACTGCGGCAAAGGCGAGCCGATCCAGGTCGCGCACGTCGCGCACGGCGCCGCGCCCGCTCGATTCCGCAACGTCCAGGTGGGGGTGGGTCGCTGATGGCGCTGACGGCAAGTGAAGTCCGGGCGCTCGCGCGCTCGGTGATGAAGATGACACAGGCCGACGGCGCCGAGGTGACGGTCACCTCGGAGTCCAGCGCACTCACGCGGTTCGCCAACAACCGCATCAACCAGAACGTGGCCGAAGACGACACGCGCGTCAGCATCCGAGCGGTCGTGGGCAAGCGCCAGGGCGTGGCGTCGACCAACCGCCTGGACGACGAGGCCCTTCGTGCCGCATGCGAGGCCGCTGTCCGCGCCGCCGAGGTCGCGCCCGAGGATCCGGCGTTCCCCGGTCTACCGCGCTCCGAACTCGTCAAGACCGCACGCCGCGCCGCCGAGACCACACGGGCCTTCGATGCCGAGGCCCGCGCGAACGCCGTGGGCGCGATCGTCGCGCAATCGAGCTCGCGCGGGCTCATCGCCGCGGGCAAGGTCCGTACCGCCGATGTCGCGGTCGCGGTCGTGAGCTCCACGGGGGTCGACGTCGCCCAGGACTCCACACAGGCTCAGGCCACCGTGCTCTCGATGGGACCCGACGGCGGCAGCGGGTGGGCCTCGTTCCTCGACGCCGATGCCGAGAAGCTCGCACCCGAGGCCGTGGGCGCGCAGGCGGCAGACCTCGCGGAGCGCTCGGCGAAGCCCGGTGCCTTGGATGCGGGCTCCTACGCCGTCGTCCTCGGGCCCGAGGCCGTTGCCGACATGATCGACTTCCTTGCGTGGACGGGGTTCTCGGCGAAGTCGGTGGACGAGGGGCGTTCGTTCATGAGCGGCCACATAGGCGAGCAGGTCATGAGTCCGCTCATCAGCATCACTGACGATGCGCTCGCGCCGCATGCGCTGGGTGCCACGTTCGATGCGGAAGGCCAGCCTCGCAGGCGTGTGCGGCTCATCGAGAACGGGGTGGCGAACCGCGCGGTCACGGACTCGTACTGGGCGGCGAAACTGGGTGTCGCCAACACCGGCCACGCGCTGGCCGCGCCCAACCCCTATGGTCCGTTGCCGGTGAACGTGGAGATGGCCGGCGGCGAGGAGTCGATCGACAGCCTCATCGCGTCGGTGAATCGCGGCGTGTACGTGACGCGCTTCCACTACGTCAACGTCGAGGACCCGATCTCGGTGATGCTGACCGGCATGACCCGCGACGGCACGTTCCTCATCGAGAATGGGCGGCTGACGCGGCCGCTGAAGAACCTGCGCTTCACGCAAAGCGCCGTGGAAGCGTTCGCCGCCTGTGAGGGCGTGACGCGTGACCGCACGTTCATCGGCACCGAGGAGGGCGCCGTGCTCGTGCCCGGCGTGCTGCTGAGCCGCTTCGCGTTCACCGGGCAGACGGCCTGACGCGGCGAGGCCGGTTCGGACCCGACACTCGTCGGTAGCCGGCTTGGCGCCGGATGCGCCGGATGCGCCGCGACACATCACGGGCCCCGGCGATCTTCGCACGCCGGGGCCCGATGGTTTGGAAGCAGCTGAGCCGCCTTAGGAGGGGCGTCCTGAGGGCGACGGCGAGCTTCCGTCGCGGGGGCCGTTCGCACGGCTCCCACACCTTCAGTATCGGGTCGATAGCCGCGCCGCTTGAGCGCGCCGCACCCCTACTGCTGCTTGATGGGCGGCTGCTCCCGGTGGCACTTGCGGCAGTCCTTGGCGAGCTTCGGGTCGATCTCAGGGTGCTTCTCGGGCATCTTGGCGGCATCGAGCTCGATCTTCGTGAGCGCGGGTGGCTGCTTGCAGCCGACAAGAGCGGCGCTGCTCGCCACCGCCAGTAGAACGAGTGCGACGCGGAACGTGCGGGTTGGTGCGGGCCGTGGCATTCAGTCCTCCTCGGCAGGGCGTTGGCGGAGCCGTCCTCAAGGTGCGGACGTGCAGATGCCGGCGGACGGATGCCGACTGCGACAGTGTAGCGATTCGGCGGCGCGCGTTCGATGCCCGGGCGACGGTTCGGCACGCTCCTTGCGAGCCCGCGTATAATCCGTATGACTCCATGACCCCGCAGGAATCAGGGCCCGCCTCACCCATGCCCGGACCCACACTCGAAACCATGAACCGCCGCCGGCTGCGCTCTGCGGCCGCCCGGCGTCGTCAGCGCCAGGCTGCGCTCATCGGAGCCGCGTGCGCGCTCGCGGTCGTCGTGCTCGCGGCGGGCGCGTGGGCGTTCGTCTCCGCAAACGGAAAGCGCACGGCGGATGCGCGTGAAGCCACCGGACCCGGCATCGCCGAGCAGACCACCACCGCACCCGCAGGCACCCCCGGCGGCGCCTCTGCGAGCGGCACCGCGAGCGCATCGGACGCCGGCACCACCGGCCCCGCCGCGTCCGCGACGCCGGCGACCGGTTCGGCCGAGCCGAGTGCTGCGGCCGCCGCCGGGCCCGCGACCATCACCGTAGCCGCCGTGGGCGACATGATCTTCGACCGCCGCGTGAAGTCGCTCATCAGCGAGCGTGGCGGCGAAGCGCCTCTCGCGCGCGTGGCGAAGCGGCTGCGTAAGGCCGACATCACGATCGGCAACCTCGAGAGCCCGCTCTCGAAGCGCGGCACCATGGACGCCGACAAGGACGTCACCTTCCGAGGCGACCCCCGCGCGATCGAGGGTCTCTCGGCGGCAGGCTTCGATGTCGTGTCCATCGCGAACAACCACATGCTCGACTACGGGCCCAAGGCGCTCTCCGATACCGTCCGCGCGCTCGACGAAGCGGGCATCGCACACGCCGGCGCCGGCAAGAACCAGAAGGCGGCATGGAAGCCCGGCATCGTGGAGACCGGCGACGACACCACGGCCTACCTCGCGTTCACGTTCGTTGTGCCCGCCGGATTCGTCGCCCAGTCCGACCGCGCCGGCATCGCCTCGGGCCGCTGGGACGTCGGGCTGATCGAGGACGCCATCAAGAAGGCGAAGCGGACGCACGACTACGTGATCGTCTCGTTCCACTGGGGCGTGGAGTACAAGGACGACGCCAACGCCGAGCAGATCAAGGTCGCCCACCGCGCCGTGAAGGCCGGCGCCGACATGGTGCTCGCCCACCACCCGCACGTCATCCAAGGGGTCGAGATCTACAGGAAGAAGCTCATCGCCTACTCGCTCGGCGACTTCGTCTTCGACCACTACTCCCGCAAGACCGGTGAGTCGTTCATCCTCAACGCCAAGATGGGGCCTGCCGGGGTGACCGACATCAAGGTGACCCCCACCTACCTCGACACGTACGGCCGCCCCGCTGTGGTCCGCGGTGCCGAGGCGAAGGCGATCCTCAAGCGGCTCAAGACCATCTCCAAGGCGCACGGCACCAAGGTGGTCATCGACGGCGACACCGCGACGGTGACCCGATGAGCGCGTTTCGCCGAGAGCGCCCGGTGTCGCGCCGCGGCGCCGACCGCAACCCACCTCAGGTCCGCACCATCCGCAGCGACGAGGTCCGCTACCCCGGCGCGACGCTCCCGCCGCTCCCCGACGAGCTGCAGGAGCGCTACCGCGCAGCCTGCGCGGCCGAGGGCGACGGCCCCGGTCCGCTGACCGCCGGCGTGCGCGACACGGGTATCGCTGTCGAAGGCCGAATCGCGCGCCAACAGCGCGCCAAGCGTAAGGCCGCTCAACGGACCGGCCTCATCGCCGCGCTCGCGATCGCCGGGCTGTTGCTCGTCGCGATCGGCTGGCGCACAGCGTCGGACCGGCGCGCCGCGACCGCGCCGCTCGGCGGCGGTGCATCGGCGGCCGTCGCGGCGACGCAGGGCGCGCTCGGCGCCATGGGCATCGCGACCGCCTCCGGCGACGGAGGCTCCGGCGCGACTCCCGCGTCGTCGCAGCCCACCGCCGGCCCCACGCCCATCTTCGCGAGCTACAAGAAGGTGAAGCTGCATCTGCCGCTGCGCGTGAAGTCGCTCACGGAAGTCGGCTTCCACCAGGCGTCGTACAGCTACGCGCTGCCCATGAAGACGCCGCTCCCCGATGCCAAGCTCAGCAAAGCCGGCAACCACAAGGGCACGGGCCGCGACGCTTCGGAGCAGCCGACCGGTACCGAGGCCGTTCTCATCGGCAAGGTGCTGCGCATGTGGCGCCCTCGCCCCGGCCGGCCCGACACGGCGGCTGATGTCGGTGGGAAGCCCGGTGCCGCGGTCTACGCGCCGGTCACCGGCACCGTGGTCAAGGTGAAGAAGTACAAGCTGTACGGCAAGTGGGACGACTACGAGATCCACATCCAGCCGAGCGGACATCCCGAGCTCGACGTCGTGATGATCCACGTCCAGAAGGTCACGTGCCGCCCGGGCGACTCGGTCAGCGGCGGCGAGACCCGCATCGCCGCGCTGCGCAAGATCTCGGACAAGTTCTACGTGCAGCTCGCGAGCTACACGAAGGGCGGCGGCAACCACGTCCACGTCCAGGTCAACGACGCGACCGACCCCACCTACAAGGGGCTCAAGGGTGCGATCACGCCGCAAGCCGCAGACGATGGGGGCGCGTCATCGGGCCAGACCGCTACTCCGGAGCACCCGGCCGCTCAATGAACCCGCGGAAGCGGCGGTCGAACTCGGAGCGCACGAGCATGACCCGCCGGTCGCACCCCCGGCACTTGAGCCCGATATCAGCGCCGACGCGCACGATCTCCCACTCGTTGGTCCCGCACGGGTGAGCCTTCTTCAGGCGCACGACGTCGCCGAGTGAGACCGGGGTTATCGGAACCGCCATCGTGCGCTGCGCCTCTCGCCGTGATGCCGCCGAGTCGAATCACACCCCGCGCGGCGTGTCCTGCGGTATAACGGAGTATACGCCCGCCACTGAGGGCGCTGTGAGCGCGAGACGCGCCCCGCTCGCCACCGTCTTCGAGGAAGGACGCACCATGCGCACCCCCACGATCCTGTCGGTTCTCGGAGAGGACCAGGTCGGTATCGTCGCCAAGGTGTCCAACGTGCTGGCCGAGTCACACGCCAACATCGAGGATATCCGCCAGACGATCCTGGGCGGCATCTTCTCGATGACGATGCTCGTGACCGTCGACGAGGACAGCACGCCCTTCGACGAGGTCCAGCGCCGCCTGGCCGAGGTCGGCGAGGAGCTCGGCATGCAGATCACGCTCCAGCGCGAGGACGTCTTCCGCTTCATGCACCGCATCTAGCCGCCGTCCCGCAGCGCCCGCTCCACCCCACCCGCTCACCCCGCCGAGGAGGACGTTTCGTGCGAATCACCCCCGAAGAGGTCGTCGAGACACTGACGATGGTCACGCAGCAGAACCTCGACATCCGAACGGTCACGCTCGGACTGTCACTTGCCGGCTGCGCCGACTCCGACGTCGAGGTCATGGCCGCCCGTGTCTACGAGCACGTCACGCGTAGCGCCGAGCGCCTCCTCCCGGTCACCGAGCAGATCGAGCGCGAGTACGGCATCCCCATCTGCAACAAGCGCATCTCGGTCACGCCGGTCGCAAGCCTCGCCGCGGCGGCATCGACCGAGGACGTCACGCCCATCGCCCGCGCGCTCGACCGTGCGGCCTGCGAGGTCGGCGTCGACTTCCTCGGCGGCTTTTCAGCGCTCACACACAAGGGTGTCGGCGACGGGGCGCGCCGCCTCATCGCGTCGATCCCGGAAGCGCTCGCGACCACGGAACGCGTCTGCGCGAGCGTCAACGTCGCCACCACGCGTGCCGGCATCAACATGGACGCCGTCATGACGATGGCCGAGACGATGAAGGAATGTGCCCGTCTCACGGCCGACCGCGACTCGATCGGCTGCGCGAAGCTCGTCACCTTCGCCAATATGGTCGAGGACAACCCGTTCATGGCCGGCGCCGTCCACGGCTATGGTGAGCCCGCCGCCGTCGTCAACGTCGGCATCTCCGGCCCGGGCGTCGTGCGCGCCATCGTCGACGCGCTGCCCAAGGACGCCGACATGACCGCGATCGCCGAGGCGATCAAGGCCACCTCGTTCAAGATCACGCGCGTCGGCGAGCTCGTCGCCCGCGAGGCCGCCGCGCGACTTGGCGTGGCGATGGGCATCGTCGACCTCTCGCTCGCCCCCACGCCCGCCGAGGGCGATTCCGTCGCCGAGATCATCGAGGCCATGGGTGTGGGCCGCTGCGGCGGGCCCGGCACGACCGCCGCGCTCGCGCTGCTCAACGACGCGGTCAAGAAGGGCGGGGCCATGGGCACCAGCTCGATCGGCGGCCTCTCAGGCGCCTTCATCCCCGTCAGCGAGGACCAAGGCATGATCCGCGCCGCCGAGACGGGCGCGCTGTCCATCGAGAAGCTCGAGGCGATGACCGCAGTGTGCTCGGTCGGCCTCGACATGATCGCGATCCCCGGCGACACGACGCCCGAGACGATCGCCGGCATCATCGCCGACGAGTGCGCCATCGGCGTCATCAACTCCAAGACGACCGCCGTGCGCCTCATCCCTGCGGTGGGCAAGAGCGTGGGCGACCGCGTGCGGTTTGGCGGGTTGCTCGGCGAGGCGCCGGTCATGGCGGTCAACCAGTGGGCGGGTACCGTCTTCGCGCGCCGGGGCGGGCGCTTCCCTGCCCCGCTGCAGAGCCTGCGCAACTGACGACGACGCCGACGGTCGGGCGTCGTCGCTAGTTCGCGACGACCGTGTAGGTCACCCGCGAGGTGTAGGTGCCGGGTGACGCGTCCCAGGGCGTCGCGAGCCTGAAGTCGAAGTAGTACGGGTGCGACCACACGTCGCTGATACCTGTGCCGGTCGCGATATCTTGGCTTGTCGTCGTGAACGGGGTCCACGGCTGTGTGCCGGAGCCGTACATCTGGTACGAGAGCGCACTCACCGTCATCGTCGGAACGGGCGCCGCTGAGGTGACTGCGGTGAAGTCCTCGCTGTACGTCGAAAGCGTGTAGTCGAAGCTGCCCACGCCACCCACCGTGATCGTCGTCGCCTGGGTCAGTGTCGCGGTGTCACCCGGATCCATGGTGCCCAGGCTCACGGAAGTCGGCTCGATCGTCATCCAGAGTTGCGACTGCGGCATGGTCACCGTCTCGGTGGTCGAGAGTGCCGAGATATTGCCGGCCACATCCACCGCGGCGACGTTGAAGGTGTAGGTCTGGCTGGCGGTCAGTCCCGACAGCACGTAGGTGGTGGCGCCCGACGTCGCCACGAACGACCCGTCACGGTAGATGCGATAGTGCGACAGGCCGGAGGTGGTATCGGTCGACGGGTTCCATGACATGTCGACGCTCGTGGTCGTCGCAGCGCTCGCGGTGAACGACGTCGGCACGGTAGGCGGTTCTGCGTCGATTCGGACGCTCACCGACTTGGTGGCCTCCCAGTTGCCCCGGTTGTCCACTGACTGGTAGTACAGCGTGTTCGTCTGCTCGAGCGAGATGACGAACGGCGCGGTGTAGCTGGTGACGGCACTGCTGTTGACCCGGTAGCGCGTTCCCGCAACGCCGCTGCCCGCATCGGTCGCCGTCAGCGAGACGGTGACGGGAGCTGTCGCCCACGTGCCCGGTGCATCGTCGGTCGTCAGCGGCGGGTAGCGATCGATGCGCACGGGCCCGAAGGTGCCTGCCGTCGACCAGTTGCCGGCCACGTCTCGCGTCTGGAGGTTGTAATACCACGTCCCGTCCGGCAGCTCGGTGGTCTCGGTGGACTGCAGATGCCGGTCGGTGTCGTACTCCACGCCCTGGATAAGGATCTCGTCCCAGTTCACGTACTCGGTGGCCGCGTTCACGCTGCCGGTGAACTGGACGATCACGGCCGCCGCCGTCGGCAGCGTGGAGCCCTGTTGTAGCCAGCCCTGCGCGGTGGCCTGTGCGCCGGTCACGTTGTAGATGTTCGTCCACGAGCCGCCGCCGTTCGTGGAGTAGCGGACGCGCTTGTAGTCTGCGGCGCTGGAGAAGGCCGACCGGTTGTCCCAGAACGAGATGGTGGCGCTGTCGTATGCGCTCAGGTCGAACGTCTTCGCGAAAGTCACCGTACGTCGGGTGTTGTTGTTGTTGTCGTCGTACACCTCGGCGCCGTTGGCCTCGAGGTGGAACCGTGTCGCGGACAAGCGGGCGAACCCGGTGTCCCCGCTCCGGACCCAGTCAGCGGGCCAGGTCCCCGCCGAGAAGTCCTGAGACTCGACCGTCGTCGTGGTCGTGATCGTCGTCGTCGCCACGGTAGTCGATGCCGCGGTATCCGCCGCGCCCGGCGCATCGAGCGTCCACGAGTAGCGCGCATCCTGCATGCCCGAGCACAGGTCGGTCGAGTTGACCGAGGTCACCGTGACAGTCGGCACGTTCGTCCAGGTTCCCGCGGTGTGTGTGGAGCTCGTCACGATCGGCGCGGACGGCGGCGTCGTGTCGGTCACGACGACGCCCTGTGTCGCAGTTGCGGTGATCCCCCCGGCGAAGAGGGCCGTCCACTCGATCGTGTGCGTGCCGAGCGGCAGCGTTGCAGGAAGCGACGGCGATGTCGTGATGCTCTGCACACCGGTGTCTGCCGTGTAGTCGCCGACCCCGGTGTAGACGGCGTACGCACCCCTGGTGTTGCCCTCGAGCGTCCGGTCCGTGACGGTGATCGTACGGGCGGTCACGGGCGGCGAACCGTTGCGCACCTGCCAGACGTACCGGCCGAGCTGCCCGCCGGAGTTCAACGAGTTCTTGATGAGCGAGGTCGAGGCGGCACCGCTGTCCAGAAGTGCTCCGCTGGAGTTGGCACCCGGCAACTCGTAGGACGCGCCGCCGTTGATCGCCCAGCCGGCCCTCGCATACCCCGTCGACGCGGCCGTTCCGCGATCCCACAACATCTGGTCGTAGTTGAACTCGAAATCGAAGTCCCCGGTGGCGATGTCGGATCGATCGATCAGCACGAGCTGGAAGTAGTCGAGCGGTGTGGCCGTGTTGTTGTAGCGAGCAACGCCGTTCCACGTGACGATGAACGCTTCATGCCCGTCCACCAATGGGGGATTCGTGACATCGCTGTACCACAGCTTGCCTGACGCGGCGTTGCGCGTGTCGACGTCAGCCCAGAAGGGCGCCATGATGTTGCGGTTCCGAGAGGCGAGCGTCGGGTTCGGATCCCACTCGGTGAATGTGTTTCCGAATGTGCAGTTGCCGTTCATGTTGATGTAGATCTGGCTGAACGGGGTCCCGTTCCAGTTCATCTCGAACGGCAGATCGACGACAAGGTTGCTCGTGTCGTCGGCAGGCGTGACCTGGGTCGCCATCGCCCCGGTCGGGTTGCGGACCGCATTCGGCCCGAGCGCGCGAGCGGGAACCGGCGCCACCAGCAGCGCGACGGCGCACAGCGCGCCCATGAGCCCGATGGCCCATGCGCCGCTGCGCACAGCTCTCCCGCGTCCCGTTGTCACGGCCAGCCCCACTGCCCCGCAGTCCCTTCCCGGTTTGCGATCGGGCGCTCTATCCGATTGCGCCTATACGCAAGTACGCGCGCCGTTAGGTGCACGTTCGGTTCTATCATCGGCTATTGCGGGCTTTGAGTGGAGTGCTAAAGCACAAACGCTTCCAACTCATGCAAGTCGAGGCGCCTGATGCAGCAGATCGAGAGTCTCACGCCAACCGGGCGGTCTGGGGATCGACCCCGCAACTATCCCCGTTCGTCTGACGATATCTGCCGTTCGTCGCAAAGCCGTCATGACGCACATCACGTGTACCGAGAAATGGATAGCCGGAGGAACTGGGCCAATCGGTCCCAACTTAAGGCGAAGGTCATTCAAACCGGAATTATGGAGGGATCGAAGTGAAGAAGACCATGATCTTGGCTGCCCTCGCAGTCGCCCTGCTCCTCAGCGCCGTCTCCGTCGCGAGCGCCGACGTTGCCACGTATGCCAGCGGTGACCCCGGCACCGTCACGGTGAACGCCAACGTCAACTCCAAGCTGACGCTGACGATCACGACCACCGACCCCGGCGTCCAGACCGTCGACTTCGGTACCGTCGATCCGGGCAGCTCGTACGGCAGCAAGTCGGTCGGCCTCAACGTCAAGTCGAACAAGGCGTACGACCTGACCAAGTCGATCACCGACGCAACCCCGATCGGCCTTTCCACGAGCTTCACGGACGTCACTGGCGAGACGAAGACCGCGTCCCGCGACTACACCGACGACTACACGCTGGACGTGCCGTGGGACTGCGCTCCGGGCGCCCACACCGCCACGGTCGTCTACACCGCAACGCAGAACTAGTACCGCCGCTACACGGTCACAAGAAAGCCCCGGGCGATTCGCCCGGGGCTTTCTGTTTGCCGTTCAACGATGGGGACAGCACTCTCAGGACGTATCTCCTCCTACGCGTCGCCCTCCTGCTTTAACGCTTCGGCGCGCATCGCTTCCTCTTCACGCTGGGCCTTGCGTCGCGTGCTGCGGGCAGCGGCGGACCAGATCACGCGCACCAGCACGATCACCACGAATGCCCCCGCGGCGATGATGAGCCACAGCGGAATGAGCCAGACGGTCTTCTCCTGCGTGATCGTGTCGGCCCCCTGGTTGACCGCCTTGCCTTCGTCGTCGACCTCGGTGAGGTCGAGCCGTACCTTGTGCGGACCCACGGCGAAGCCCTGGGCCAGCACCGTGCCCGTCGAGAGCGTGTTGCTGCCGGCGAACAGCGTGCGCCCGTTGATAGGCGTCTGCTCGGCGACGGTGTTGCCGTTACGGTCGAGGAACAGGATGCGCGCGCCCACCCTGACATCGGTGTTGCCCTGGTTCATGGTGGTGAAGTCGTAGGGCACCTCGCCGTTCATGACGAACGCAGGGACGTTGAACGGGCGGACTTCGATCTTCTTGAAGCGCTCGCCCGGCACCTTGAGCTGGATGCGTGCGCCGAGCCGCCCCGAGATCACCGACTGCGAGCCACCGCCCTCGGGCAGATCGAACGACTCGAAGAAGATGAGGACGTTGTGGTCACCCGGCGTGGTGTCTTTGGGCACGGAAAGCGCGAACTTGATGGGCACCTTCTCGCCCGCCGCAAGCTCGAGATACGGGACGTTGCCGATGGACTTGCTGTCCGCGGGCATGTTGATCTTGACCCAGGACGACGGGTTACCGAGCGAGTTGATGTCCGCGCGCGTGGGGGCGACGTAGCTGACATTCCCCTTGTCATCGATCTTCTGGTCCGCCGCGTAGACCATGACCTTGATCGCCTCATCGCCCTCCGAGCTCACGACGACCGATCCCGTCAGCTCGCCGGACTCCGGTACTTCGAAGCTGAACGTCCCGGACGACAGTCCGATCGTCCTCGTGGCGAACGCGATGGCAGGTGATGCGGCGAGCGCACACGACAACGCCAGCACGAACAGGGACCGCTTCACCGCTCTGGGCCACAGGACCATCAGATGCCCACCGCCTCTCTGAATGCGCGAACCTGACGCCGCGCCACCGGAATGTGCGTCTCGTCTCGATCGGATGCCACGACGACGTAGCAGCCGTCCACGCGCAGGATCTCTTTGACCTTGTTGAGATTCACGAGGTAACTGCGGTGCACCCGCGAGAACGCCTCGCGCGCCATCTTGCCTTCCAGCTCGCCGAGGGTCATGTCGACGAGATACTGGTTCTCGTAGGTGTGCGCGTATGTCGACTTGTTGCGCGCCGACAGGAAGATGATGTCGCCGATCGTGAGCAGCACCGTCCGTCCGCCCTTGCGGACCGCGAGCTTTCGGAAGTCGGACTCGCCCGAGGGCTCACCGTGGCCCGCGCGGTTGGTGCGCGTCAGGCTCTCGACGCGCGCGGAGAGCTCCATGATGCTGAACGGCTTGGTCACGTACTGCTGAACGCCCTGTTTGAACGCCAGGACCTTCGCGAGCTCCTGGGTCTTGGCCGTGACCATGATCACCGGGATGTGTGCGGTCGAGGGGTTGTTGCGGATCTCCATCAGGGTCATCCAGCCGTCGACGCGCGGCATCATGATGTCGAGAAGGATGACGTCGATGCGCTCACTGCCGAGGACGTCGACACCTTCCCCGCCGTCCGCGGCCGAGAATACCTGCATCCCGTCAGCTTCGAGGCCCATTCGGACCATGTCGACGATGGCCTCGTCGTCGTCGATGACAAGCACATTGACTGGTTCGTCTGACACCGTTCACTCCAATGTTGCTGCCGAATAATCCCACCATACCACCTGACAGACGGCGTGATGCACCGTTCGTCCAAGCAGGATTCTACCCAAGCCCACTGACGCGAACGCGCTGCGGCGCGTCATTCGACGCGTCAGGCGACGCAGCTCAGTGAGTCTCGCGCAACCAGCGGTCCATCGCCTGCGCTGCGGTCTTGCCGGCACCCATCGCGAGGATGACCGTGGCCGCTCCCGTCACGATGTCACCGCCGGCGAACACGCCCGGCAGGTTCGTCGCACCCTCCGAGTCGGCCACGATGTAGCCGCGCTTCGTCAGCTCGAGTTCCGGCGCCGCCTTGGCCAGCAGCGGGTTCGCGCGGGTTCCCACCGCCGAGATGACCGTGTCGCACTCGATCGTGAACTCGCTGCCCATCACGCACACCGGCGCGCGGCGACCGCTCGCATCCGGCTCGGTGAGTTCCATCCGCGTCGCGACGATGCCGGTCACGAAGCCGTCGCGACCGACGATCTCCTGCGGCGAGCAGAGCATCTTGAACTCGACACCCTCCTCCTTCGCGTGGTGAACCTCTTCCTTGCGCGCCGGCATCTCGTCTTCCGTGCGCCGGTAGACGAGGAAGACCTCCTCGGCGCCCAGACGAAGGGCCGTGCGCGCCGCATCCATCGCGACGTTGCCCCCGCCCACGACCGCGACTTTCCGCCCGCGCCACACGGGTGTGTCGGCCTTCGGGAACTCGTAGGCGCGCATCAGGTTCACACGGGTGAGGAACTCGTTGGCCGAGTAGACGCCGTTGAGGTTCTCCCCCGGCACGCCGAGAAACACCGGCAGGCCGGCGCCACTGCCGATGAAGACGGCGCCGTAGCCCTCGTCGCCCAGGAGCTCTGCCACGCTCACGAGCGCACCGACGACGGTGTCGGTCTGGATGGTCACGCCGAGCGCAGTGAGGGTCTCGATCTCGGCCGCGAGTACCTGCTCGGGGAGCCGGAACTCGGGGATGCCGTAGGAGAGCACGCCGCCGGGCGCGTGCAGCGACTCGAGGATGGTGACCTCGTGGCCGAGCACCGCGAGTTCGCCCGCGCACGCCAGGCCTGCTGGTCCGGAGCCGACGACGGCACAGCGGTAGCCGCTCGGCGCGGCCTTCTCGGGGACGCAGCGGCCGTCGAGTTCGCACGCCAGGTCCGAATCGCCGAGGAACCGCTCGAGGCGGCCGATGGCCACCGGGTCGCCCTTCTTCGCGAGCACGCACGCGGCCTCGCACTGTGTCTCCTGCGGGCACACGCGGCCGCAGACCGCGGGCAGCGCGTTGCGGCGCTTGATGATCTCGACGCCGCGCTTCGTGTCGCCCTCGATGATCGCGCCGATGAAGTCGCGGATCTCGATGTTGACCGGGCAGCCGGCCTCGCACGTCGGGTTCTTGCACTGCAGGCAGCGCATCGCCTCTTCGAGCGCCATCTCGGGCGTGTAGCCGTAGCCGACCTCGTCGAATACGCTCGCACGCTCCGTGGCCTCACGCTCGGGCATGGGCACGCGGGGACCGCGGGATGGCTTGTGGCGGGGCTTCTCGGCGGGGACGGATGCGGTTTCGCCGGCTGCGGCGCCGTTCGTGTCGTCTACAGATGGCATTGGCACCCCTGGGAGTAGTCGGCATCGGCCTCGCGCTCGAGGTCGGAGTAGACGCGCTGGCGGCTCATGAGCTCCTCGAAGTCGACCGCATGCGCGTCGAAGTCGGGGCCGTCCACGCAGCCGAACTTCGTCTCGCCTCCCACGGTGACGCGGCAGGCACCGCACATGCCGGTGCCGTCGACCATGATCGGGTTGAGCGAGACGGTCGTGGGCACCTCGAACTCGCGCGTGGTCGCCGCGCAGAACTTCATCATGATCGCCGGGCCCACCGCGAACGCCGAGTCGATCTCGCCGGCCTCGCACAGCTCCTTGAGCGGGTGCGTGACGAGACCCTTGATGCCGGCGGAACCATCGTCCGTCACGATCACGAACCGCTCGAGCGGCAGGGCGCGCAGCTCCTCCTCGAGGATGAGCAGGTCCCGGTTGCGCGCGCCGATGATGACGCTGACCTGCGCTCCGGCCTGGGCGAGCGCACGCGCAACCGGGTACGCGACCGCGACGCCCACGCCGCCGCCTACAACGGCGACGCGGCCACCGCCGTCCGTGTGAGTCGGCACGCCGAGCGGCCCGACCACGTCCGCCAGCTCGTCGCCGACCCGCAGGTGCGAGAGCTGGTGGGTGGTCTTGCCCACCCGCATGAAGATGAAGCGGATCCACCCCTCCTCGGCGGACCAGTCCGAGAAGGTGAGCGGGATGCGCTCGCCGGCCTCGTCGATCCGGATCATGAGGAACTGGCCGGCACGCGCCTTGGCCGCGATCTTGGGCGCGTGCACGCCCATCTCGAAGACCGCGTCGGAGAGCTGCCGGGTGTGAACGATGCGGAACATATGCCTCCACGGGGCTCGTCGTCGTGATGCATGCGCGCAGGGGCCTGCGGGCATCGGCATAGTATATATCTGCACCCTGGGCGCGACATCTCGGACCGGCCGGTCGGTTTGCCGCTCGCGCTGCGCGAGTAGTATCATTCCCACGAACGTACCTGCGCCTTCCGGGCGGCGACATACTCACCTTCGCACCAGCCCACCGGAGGATTCGAACACATGCATCGCAGCCGCGCATACATCGTCACCCTCCTCTCGCTCACGCTTGCGTTGTCGTGCGCTGCTCCCGCTCACGCCGTCACCTCAGCCGATGCGCGTGCCCACGCAGACAAGGCCGCCGCCGCGCGCAAGAAGGCCGCCGAGGCGCAGAAACTCGCCGACAAGCTCCTGAAGGAGACAGACCGCCTCGACAAGATCGTCGACGGCCTGCAGGAGGAAGCCGACGCGCTCGACCCGCAGATCGCGGCGGCAAGCAAGCGAACCGAGCGGCTGCGTGCCGAAGTGCGCGGTCTGAAGAACCAGATCGAGAAGAAGCAGCGCGAGATCGATGCTACGCAGGCGCGCTACGACGAAGAGCAGGGCTACTTCGAGGGACGCGTCGAGGCGAGCTACAAGCAGGGCGACCTCTTCTATATCCAGATGCTGCTGAGCTCGTCCGACATCGGCGAACTCGTCAAGCGCACCGAGTTCATCTCGCGTGCCATCAAGTCGAGCAACGACATCGCCGCCAACCTCGTGGCCACGCGTGAGTCGCTCGAGCGCGCACAGACCGAGCTCGATCGCGACCTCGAGACCGCGAACGCCAAGCGCAAGCAGGCGCTGGCCGCCGAGACCAAGCTGCGCGACCTGCAGGATGCCCGCCAGGCGAAGACCGACCGCCAGAACGCCGTTCTCGGCAAGAAGAACGCACTCATGGCGGACACGAAGAAGAACGCGAAGCGGCTCCGCGCTCTAGCCGAGGCCGAGGAGGCCGAGGCGGCGCGACTGCAAAGCGAGCTCTCTGGAAATGGCTCGGGCGTCTATCACGGGTCGATGGCGTGGCCGGTGCCGGCGTCACACCGCATCACGTCGCCGTTCGGGCCGCGCATCTGCCCCTTCCACGGGCGCGAGCTGCACCCCGGCATCGACATCGGCGCCCCGTCGGGCTCGTCGATCGTGGCGGCCGGCTCGGGGCGCGTGATCTACGCCGGCTATCGCGGCTCCTACGGCAACACCGTCATGATCGATCACGGCAACGGCGTGGTCACGCTCTACGCGCACCAGCGCTCGGGCGGGATCAAGGTGGGAAATGGCCAGCACGTCGACAAGGGGCAGCGGATCGGGACCGTAGGCAGCACCGGCAACTCAACCGGACCGCACCTGCACTGGGAGGTCCGCGTCAACGGCGCGCCGAAGAACCCTCAGTCCTACTAGACGCCGTTGTACTCGCGCATCGCGATCTCAATGCCCTCCTCGAGGATGCTCACGCAGGCCTGAGCGGCCGTCGGCACCATCGCTTCGAGGTCGTCGAGCGCCTCGCCCTTGAGCGGCTGCAGCACCCAGTCGGCCGGGTCCATGCGCCCGGGCGGACGACCCACGCCCACCCGAACGCGCATGTACCCGTCCGTTCCGAGCTTGTCGTGCAGCGAGCGCAGCCCGTTGTGGCCGCCATGGCCGCCGTCGCGCTTCACCCGCACGCTGCCGGCAACCAGGTCGATGTCGTCGTGCACGACGATCATCTCAGGCAGATCGATGCCGTACTCCTCGACGAGCTTCTTGACCGAGCCGCCCGAGACGTTCATGAACGTCTGCGGCTTGGCGAGCACGAGGTCCTCATCGGCGAAGCGCACGACAGCCACCTTCGCGCCGCACTGGTCCTTCCAGTAGTTCGCGCGCAGGTTCTCGGCCAAGAGGTCGATAGTGAGGAACCCGGCATTGTGCCGGGTTCGCTCGTACTCCGGGCCCGGATTGCCGAGCCCGACGATCATCCGTGTCATGCGTGCAGCTACTCTTCCTCGGCCTTGGCGCCGATGACCTCGGGCTCGGCCTGCTCGGCGCCCTCTTCGGCCTCAACGGCGACGGTCGGCGGAGTGACGGAGGCGACGATGCCGTCGGCGTCGTCGAGCAGCGTGACACCCTTCGGCGGGACGATGTCGCGGACGTGCAGCGAGTCGCCGACCTCGAGTGCCGAGACGTCGACCTCGATGAACTCGGGCAGCTCGGCCGGCTTGGCCTCGACGTTGAGATCGTGCCGATCGACGGTCAACACGCCACCGGCCTTGACGCCGGCGGGATCGTTGACGAGGTGCAGCGACACCACGGCGTGGACCGGCTTGTTGAGCGAGACAGCCAGGAAGTCCACGTGAAGGATGCTGCCCTTGAGCGGGCTGGTCTGCATCTCGCGGATCATCGCGTTGACCGGCTTCTTCTCGCCCTCGATCTGAATCTCCACCAGCGTCGAGCCGGCAGCGTGGTGGGACATGAAGAGCTCGAAGTCGTGACGGTCGATGGCGATCGGCAGCGCGTCGCGGCCCATGCCGTAGAGGACGGCCGGGATCTGACCTTCGGCGGACAGGCGACGGTTCGCCTTGCCGACGACAGTGCGGGGGAACACGGTGAGTACGGTGGATTCGGCCATGGTGAGCGGCTCCTTCTCGTGCGTGCGGTGTCGTCGAGTACTACCTACCCAAGCGACCTGTCTGGTGGTCTAGAGCTGGAAATCGGGGTCGAAGAGCTCCGAGACGGACTCGTCGTTGAACACGTTCTGTACGGCGCGCGCGAACAGCGGCGCGACCGAGAGGACGTGGATCTTGCTGTTGGTGTACTCCTCGGGGACCGGGATGGTGTTCGTCACGATGACCTCGGTCACCACCGAGGACTCGAGCCGGTCGTACGCCGGAGACGAGAGGATACCGTGTGTGGCGGTCACGTACACCGAGGCGGCCCCGGCGTTCTTGAGCGCCTTCGCCCCCGCCACGACCGAACCGGCCGTATCGATCATATCGTCGGCGACGATGCAGTTCTTGCCTTCGACATCACCTATGACGTGCGTGATCTCCGCGACGTTGTGATCCGGACGGCCCTTGTGCATGATCGCGAGGCTCGCACCGAGCATGTCGGCGAGCTTCTTGCACGCCTTCGCACGCCCCACGTCGGGGCTCACCACGCACAGGTTGTCCAGGTTAAGCGACTCGAAGTAGTCCGCAAGGATCGGCAGCGCCGTGAGGTGGTTGACCGGCAGGTTGAAGTAACCCTGGATCTGGCCCTGATGCAGGTCCATGGTGATGACTCGATCGATGCCCGCCACCGTCAGCACGTCGGCCACGAGCTTCGCCGTGATCGGCTCGCGCGACGCCGACTTCTTGTCCTGGCGCGCGTAGCCGTAGTGTGAGATGACCGCGGTGATCGAGCGGGCGGACGCACGCTTCGCGGCGTCGATCATGATGAGCAACTCCATGAGCGTGTCGTTCACCGGCGCCGAGATGGACTGCACGATGAAGACGTCCGCCCCTCGGACACTCTCCAGGTACCGGACGTAGATCTCGCCGTTCGCGAACTTGCGGATCTTGACGTTCCCGAGGTCGACGCCCAAGTGCTTGGCGACGCCTTCAGCCAGGTCGGGATTGCTCGTACCAGCGAAGACCAGCATGCGCTTGCCGTGCTCACCCATCGTCGAATCCGCTCCCTTGTCCGCGTGTCCGCTACTCCTTGCGCTTGCCCCGGCGCGCCGCCCATCCCTCGACCGTGACCTGATCGGTGCGCTCGACCGCAAGCGCTCCCTCAGGCACGTCGCGGGCGATGGTGCTGCCTGCCGCGGTGACCGCGCCGGCGCCGACGTTGACCGGCGCCACAAGCATCGTATCAGAGCCGATGAACGCGCCGTCGGCGATCGTGGTCGGGTGCTTGCTCACGCCGTCGTAGTTGCAGGTGATCGACCCGGCCCCGACGTTCACATCGGTACCGATGGTCGCGTCACCGATGTAGGACAGGTGCGGGACCTTGCTGCGCTCGCCCACCGTCGAGTTCTTGATCTCCACGCATGCTCCGGCCTTGGCGTTCGCCGAGAGGACCGTGCCCTGGCGCAGGTACGATACCGGCCCCACGCTCGCACCCGGGCCGATCACAGCGCCGACGACGACCGACGCGTCGACGACGGCGCCCTCGGCGACCGTCGCATCGGTCAGCCGCGCGCTGGGCCCGATGCGCGCACCATCGGCAACCGTCGTGGTGCCGTGCAGGAACGTCATCGGCAGCAGCTCCACGTCCCGGCCGAGCGTGACATCGGGTCCGACCCACACGAGATCGGGGTCGGTCATCGTCACGCCTGCGAGCATGTGGGCGGTGTTGATGCGGTGCTGCATGAGCTTGGTCGCCTCGGCGAGCTGCACGCGGCTGTTGACTCCGATCGTCTCGATCCAGTCGTCGGCGAGCATCGCCCCGACCGTCATCCCCTCGTCCCGGAAGACGCGGATCATGTCGGTCAGATAGTACTCGCCTTGCGCGTTGTCGGTGGTCAGTCGGTCCAAGTGGGCGAACAGCACCGCCGAGTCGAAGCAGTACGCTCCCGTGTTGATCTCCGTGATGTGGCGCTCCTGTGCCGAGCAGTCCTTCTCCTCGACGATGCGGTCGACCGACAGGTCGTGGCTCATGCGCACGATGCGGCCGTACCCGGTCGGGTTCGCGAGGTCGGCGGTCAGGACCGTGCATGCCGCGCCCGACGCCTCGCGCATCGCGATGAGGCCGGCGATCGTCTCGGCGCGCAGCAGCGGCGTGTCACCCGAGAGCACCAGCAGCGACCCTTGGAAGCCGGCGAGTTCATCGGCTGCGCACATCACCGCATGGCCGGTCCCGAGCTGGCGCTCCTGACGCACGCTCGTGATGCCCTCGAGCAGCGCCTCGACCTGCTCGGCGCGGTGGCCGGTGACCGCTATGACGCGCTCGCAGCCCGCGTCGCGAGCAGCATCGACGACCCAGTTCAGCATCGGCTTGCCCAGGATCTCGTGCGCGACCTTGGGGGTGTCGGACTTCATCCGCGTGCCCTCGCCTGCCGCGAGGATCAGAGCGATCGAACTCATCAGGTTGCTCCTTAGACGAGAAGCGGCCACGGACGCGTCCCGTGGGCTTGCCGGCGCGTGGCTGGGGCACCAGGATTCGAACCTGGATAGCGGGAACCAAAATCCCGAGTCCTGCCGTTAGACGATGCCCCATCAGCGCACAACTGCGGCACCTAGGCCGCAACGCAGTTTAGGGAGCAGCTCCGAGCAGCGTCAACCAACGATACGCCGACGGATGGCGCTCGCGACTGCGCTGTGCGTGCACGGCGAGCGATGGGCGGAGGCTAGTGCTCCTCGACCGGCAGTCCGCGGGCCGCCTCGGCGAATGCGTCGACGCCTCCCTCGACGTTGAACTGCTCGAGCACTGCCCGCTGGATCTCGTTGCGTGCACCCGTGTTGATGGGGTGGCAGATATCGCGGAAATCCCCGTTCGGGAGTTTCCGAGACGGCATCGCCACGAACAGTCCTTTGTCACCGTTGACCACACGCAGGTCGTGAACCACGAAACTATCGTCGAGAACAATGCTGGCGATGGCGCACACCTTGTTCATCGCCACGGGACGGAGTGTCACCTTGGTGATCTGCACGGACCCCCCCTTTTTGTCGGTCTGGCGCTCCCCCGAACGCCCCTGCAAGCGGTCAACCGCTGCTACTTCATGGTACCCCTAAGCCGCTCGTAGAGAACCCTCTCCGCGACAACGACATCGATAGGCTTGTCGACGTCCGCGCCGATGGATGCGTGATCCGTATAGACGGCGGCGCACTTGGCGCCGAGCAGCTGCCCCATCTTGTTCTCGACGTCGTCGACACGCAGGCGGCCTGTCACGTACTTGAAGATGAACGGGATGCCGATGACTCGCGCCATCGCGATCGGTGACTTGCGCGTATCGAAGAGCCTCTGCCCGATCGAACGGTTGCGTGCCATCAGTTCCGGAGAGAGCACCATCATGTTGCCGCCGGTCACCGGTCCGCCGGCCACTTTGACGTACGTGCGCTGGGAGCCGGGGAACTGCGCTTCCATGTCCTCCGCACGAATCAGCGGATAGGTGAACTCGGCGCCTGTCGCGATGGATCGCGCAACGAAGTCATCGATCGCCGATGCGTCGAGCGCCGGCAGATCGCCTGTGGCGCCCAGAACGAACCGGTCGTTCTTGAAGATGTTGAACCCGGCGATCGCGTTGTCGATGAAGCTCCGATCGGAGATGACCAGGTGGTCGACGCCCTCGGCCCACTCGCCCAGACCCTCCGCTGTGGGCACGACGACCGCGATCTCCCCGATCGAATCCGAGGAGCGCAGCGCGTTGACGACCCACTCGATCATCGGCCGCCCCGCGATCGGCACGAGTCCCTTGATGGAGACGGTGGGGTCGATGACTGCGCCCTCACCCCCTGCCAGCACCATCGCGTCGACCTTCACGATGCCCTCTCTTCGTTCGTCACGCGCACTCCCGTGCGACGCGTCGTCGTCGCGGTCGACCAGAGCCCGTCGCGGGCGGCGTCAGCCGCGATCCGCTCGGCGACCTGCGCACTCTCACACACTGCGAACACCGCCGAGCCGCTACCCGCCACAAGTGCACCGGTCACGCCGGCTTCCGCGGCCATGCGCCGCAGTACCTCGCCCACCTGAGGCACCAGCGATACCGAAGCCTCAGTCATGTTGTTCGAGAGCGATGCACCCAGACCCTGCAGGTCGCCCGCGTGCAAGGCCGAGACGACACGGTTCCCGTCGCCGATCGGCTGCGGGTCGTCATCGAAGGCGCGATAGGCCGCAGCGGTCGACACGGGGACGGGTGGCTTGACGATCGCGATGTCGGCCGGAAGGAACGACAGGCGCTCGACCAGCTCGTCACCACGTCCGCGCATGAGCGCCGCACCGCCGTACAAGAAGAAGGGCACGTCGGCGCCGAGGGAGCGCGCGACCGCCTGGAGCCGGTGGTCGTCGAGCGGGAAGCTCGCCCAGTGTGCGAGCCCGGCGAGTACGGCAGCGGCGTTCGACGAGCCGCCGGCCAGCCCCGCCCCGGCGGGAATCCGCTTCTCGATCGCGATATCCACGAGCACGTCCACGTCGTAGGCGGCCGAGAACGCACGGGCGGCGCGAAACGCGAGATTGTGCTCGGGCGCGATCCCGAGATCCTCGCTGCACGTGAGGGTCAGCTCGTCGGATGGATCGAGTCGCACGGTGTCGTGCAGTTCGAGCGTCTGGAAGATGGAGTCGACGTCGTGGTGGCCGTCAGGACGGACTCCCCCGATCCCGAGGAACAGGTTCACTTTCGCGGGCGAGGTGATGATCAGACCCTCCACGCCGTGCCTCCCCTCTCACATGGAAAAGCGCGGGGCCAAAGCCCCGCGCTTCACTGTTCTCGCTCAGTCGCCTCGGCTAGTTCAGCCAGGGCAGGAGGTTCTCGCCGCTCTCGACGTGCGTGAGCTCGACGGTCCCCGTGAGCACGTCGACGTACTGATACGACGCGCGTGCCGTGCGATCTCGCTTCTCCATGACCTCCACGACGAAGAGCGCCGGGTGCGTCTGCATGAGGACGCCCTCTCGCTCTACGATCTTCGAGCGGCCCATATTCGCTCTCACGCGAATGCGGCTGCCGGTCATGTTTTCAAGGTCAGTACGAATACGGCCGACGACCTCGGCCTGACGGACTAGATCCATACAGGAAGCCTCCCTCTGTTCGTCGAGGCAGTATAGCCGATGGAGTGCGAAATTGCCAGTACGAACGAGCCTGACCGGTCAGTCAGATTCAAGCACCGCGCATGGTCGAGGCACGGCCGCTCAGGCCAGGGCCACACCGCCGTCGCGCAGGGCGCGCGCAAGGTCGAGAAAGCGCTCCGAACCGAGTGTCTCGGCCCGGACGCTACCGTCGATCGACGCCGACTCAAGTGCGCGATCGATCGCCGCGGCATCGGCCGCGAGCGTCGCACGCAGTGAGTTGCGGATGGTCTTGCGGCGCTGGGCGAAGGCCGCCTCGGCGGTGCGTGCCGCATCACGGATCAGGTCGGGGTCGCCCACCGGGTCGCACCGCTCCAGCCTGAGCACGGCGGAGTCCACGCGGGGCGGCGGCAGGAAGCACGTACGGGAGACCGAGAACCGGCCGGCGGGTCCTGCGTATAGCCGCAGCTTCACGGTATAGGCGCCGTACGCCTTGCTTCCGGGTTCGGCCGCCATGCGGTCGGCTACCTCGGACTGCACCATGACGGTTGCGCTCGAGAGCGTCGGGACCTCCTCGAAGAGCCGCAGGACCACCGTCGCTGCGACTGCGTAGGGCAGGTTGGCCACGAGCGCCGTCGGCGCACCGAACGGCTCGGCGAGCGTGCTCGGCGAGACTGCGACCGCGTCAGCGCGCACGACCGCGAACCGATCGCAGTGCTCTGTCGTCTCGGCGAGGACGGGCAGCAGGTCCGTGTCGCGCTCCACTGCCACGACGGCGCCGGCATGCGCGCACAGCGCGACCGAGAGGGTACCGATCCCCGGGCCGATCTCCAGCACCGTCTCGTCGCCGCTCAGCTCCGCGAGTTCAATGATGCGGCCCACGACGTTGTCGTCGACCAGGAAGTGCTGGCCGAGCGCCTTCTTGGTCGCCAGACCATGCCGCTTGAGAACGGCGAGCGTCGCCGATGGGGTGGCGAGCGGTGAGTTGACCACCGTCAGTCGAGGATCGTGATCGTCACGGTGCGCTTACCCCACCGGTTCATCTCGGCGAACGCGTCGTAGCACAGGTCGATGTGGCGGCCCTTGATCATCCCGCCGGTGTCGGCGGCCACCGCATACCCGTACCCAGGCACGTAGACGTGCGTGCCGAGCGGGATGACGCGCGGGTCGACCGCGATCACGCCGCGCGTGGCAAGCGCTCCGGTGGCGCAGCGATGGTCGGCCCCGCCCTCGCCGGGCGAGTAGGCGGTCGCGAGCACGCGCATCTTGCGACCGACACCGGGCTTGGGAGCGGCCTTCGTGCTCACACGCGCGATCGCACGTGCACTCGCCACGATGGCGCGGTTGCCCGTCGCGCGCGACGCGGTGCCCACGGCGACGACCTCATCGACCGGGGCGGCAACGGTCTGCTCGGCGGCGAGGGCACGCGGTCCCTCGACCCCGCTCGCGACGAACGAGGTGTAGATCCGAACCTTCGTCCCGGCGCGCCCCTTCTTGACCACACGACGCACGCCGGCGGGCAGAGACGAGTCGCGGCGGGTGCGGCGGCCGTAGGGCACAGACACCTGCTCGCGACTCACGCGCTTGAAGACCCGAGGCGCGCTGATGGTCATGTTGCGCTTGAGCTTCGTTGAGAGCGCAGGGGTGATCGCGGGATTGGAGTCCGGATCGATACCTGCCGCGATGAGCGCGTCGGCGACCGAGTTGCCGACGACGCACAGCGAGACACGGCGGCCACCGAGGTTGAGCGTGACGGGAGTGGCGTGGCGTACGACGACGGTCATGCCATCGGAAACGGGGCTATCCGCTGCGGGAGTGACCAAGTCACCTGCGGCCAGCTGGACGTCGGCCTGCCGAAGCAGTCCGGCCACGTCCGCGGCCTGCGTCTTCGTATGCAGAGACCGACCGTCGACGACGATCGTGACCTGCTTCTGTGCCCACACGAATCCCGTGATGGCGAATGTGACGATTAGTAGAGGAATAACGGCTACGACTAGGTGCTGGGTCTTTACGGATCTCGCCGAGCGAACCGGCTTTGACCTCATTCAGACCTCTCTGACTCGGGGACATTTCAACCGTTCCGTAACGGAGCGGGAGTGCCGATGCTACCCCTACACACAACCCCGCGCAAACGCGCAGGTCGCCACGAATGGAGCTCGAGGAGCGCCCCGCGCGCGAAGGCAACGCGGCCGGGCGTCCGCTGGAAATCGGCCGCCGGACGAACCCACAACGACCCGAATGTGTCAATACGGTGACGGGTTTGTGAGGATGGTTCAGGCGCGCTGCGAGGCGGCTGCGACGAGCGCGCGCCCGATCTCCTCGGCACGCTCAAGGCACTCGGGCCGGTGCCCCATATCCGACGCCGCGTCCGGCCCGACGCACTCGAAGACCTCGTCGAGCGAGACCCCGAGCACGTTGGTGACGCTGCGGCTGGGGGTGACCGCACAGCTCGTGCCGAAGGGGTCCCCTCCCCCGCCCACCACGAGAAGCGCCCCCGGGCGCTTGCGCTCGGGTGGCGGCTCGCCGAGCACGTACCGGCGCGACCAGTACGGCTGGCACCGGTCGTAGAGGATCTTCAGGATGGCCGGCACGGTCGCGAAGTACACCGGGGTGGCGATCGCGATCGCGTCGGCCGAGTCGAGCGCGGCGTACACGGCGTCCATGCCGTCCCGGACGACACACTCGCCCGTCTGCGAACACGCGTTGCATCCGCGGCACGGATGCGCGCCTGTATCGGCGGCCACGACGCGCACCACCTCGCCGCCTGCCGCGGCCACGCCACGCTCGAGCGCGTCGAGCAGCTGGTCGCTGTTGCCGTGCCGGCGCGGGCTCCCCGCGATGCAGAGCACCGTGGGGCCGGTCACGATCGGTCCCTGCCGAGAACTCGCAGCGCGTTCGCGTACGCCGCGGCCGCGAAGGCCGTCCGCTCCTCGCTGCGCGCCTCGGCGATGCGCGCAGCGGTGAACGCGGTGAACGCCGGCTCGTTGGTGCGCCCGCGAAACGGCTCCGGAGCCATGAACGGGCAGTCGGTCTCGGTGAGAATGCGGTCGGCGGGCACCAGCGCGGCAGCGGCACGCACATCGTCTGACTTCTTGAACGTGACGGGGCCGGCGAAGCTCACGTAGCAGCCCATCTCAAGGAACGGCTGCATGTGTTCGGTACCGAGGTTGTAGCAGTGAAGGATGCAGCCGGCAGCGGGCAGGCCGACGTCCCGCAGAATCCGCTCGCCGTCGCCGTGCGCCTCACGCAGGTGCACGACCGCGGGCAAGTCCATCTCGTGCGCGATCTCGAGCTGCCGCCGAAACGCCGCCCGCTGCACATCGCGCGGCGAGTAGTCGTAGTGATAGTCGAGGCCGATCTCGCCGATGGCGCACGTGCGCGTGTCGGCTACCAGCTCATGCAGAAGGGATTCCACCTCAGGCGAGAAGTCCTTCGCATTGTGAGGATGCACGCCGAGGATGATGCGCACGCGAGGGAGTGTGGTTCCGGCCAGCAGCTCGTTCGCACAAGCCAGCCAGTTCTCCAACTCGGCGTACGTCCGGCTGGCGTCCTCGCTCGGATCGGCCACCGTCGCGATGAAGCCGATGCGGGCTTGTGCCGCGTGCGCGAGCGCCGACACCGGGTCCTCGAGCATGTCGAGGTGCGCATGCGTATCCGCCACGGGCTCACCGCCGAAGTCAGGGGCCGCCACGGGCCGGCCCTTTGCATCGGCGAAGAGCGGCGCACCGGCGACGTATGCAGCGTTCTGGAAGGCCACGGCCGACCGTTCTACTCGGCGTCTTCGACGATGCGCTGGAAGAGCGCGTCGCCCTTCACCACCGGATTCCCGACCGGCAACGTGCCCCAGGTGGCCTGTGCGGTGATGTCGGTGACGGTGAGCGGGTCGCCGAGCCCGAGGCGCGACCAGACCTCGGCCGATGTCGCGGGCATCACCGGCGCAGTGAACAGGGCCGCGATGCGGACCGTCTCGAGCGCGTTGTAGAGCACGGTGTGCAGGCGACCGACCGTCTCCTCGGACTTCGCGAGGTTCCAGGGCGCAGCGTCCTCGATGTAGCGGTTGGTGCGCTTGATGATCTCCCACGCCGTCTCGATGGCGCCGGCGTAGTCGAGCACCTCCATGCGCGCAGCGAACGCCGCCGGCAGCGCGTCGGCGATCGCGATGAGTTCCGCATCGTCACCGGTACGCTCGCCGGATGGCTGCGGCACCGCACCGTCACAGTACTTCCCGACCATGTTGAACAGCCGAGAGCACAGGTTGCCCCAGTCGTTGGCGAGGTCGCCGTTGTAGCGCTGCACCATCGCCTCGAGCGAGATCGAGCCGTCGGTGCCGAACTGCACCTCGCGCAGGAAGTAGTAGCGGTACGCGTCCACGCCGAACTTGGCGACGAGGTCGGCGGGCGCCATCGCGTTGCCCTTGGACTTGCTCATCTTCTCGCCCTTGGTGAGCAGGAAGCCGTGAGCGAAGACGCGCTCGGGCACCGGCAGGCCGGCGGCCATCAGCATGGCCGGCCAGATCACGCAGTGGAACCGGATGATGTCCTTGCCGACGAAGTGGAACTGCGCCGGCCAGCGCCGCGCGAATTCCTCGGCTCCGCCGGGCTCGTCGGAGCCGTAGCCGATGGCGGTGATGTAGTTGATGAGGGCGTCGAACCAGACGTAGATGGTGTGGCTCTCATCGAACGGCAACGGGATGCCCCACTTCACGTTCGCGCGCGAGATGGACAGGTCGCGCAGTCCGCCCCTGACGAACGAGAGCACCTCGTTGCGGCGCGTCTCCGGCTGAATGAAGTGCGGGTTGGCCTCGTAGAGTTCGAGGAGCCGGTCCTGATATGCCGAGAGCTTGAAGAAGTAGTTGTCTTCTCGGACGAACTCGACCTTCCGGCTGCACGTGGGGCAGGTGTGGTCCTCGTGCAACTGCTCCTCGGTGTAGTACGTCTCGCACGGCACGCAGTACCAGCCCTCGTAATGGCCGGCGTAGATCTCGCCACGCTCGTGCAGCGTCTTCAGCAGTGCCTGGACGCCGCGCTCGTGCCGAGGCTCGGTGGTGCGGATGAAGTCGTCGTTGGAGATGTTGAGCATCGCCCAGGCCTCGTGGAACTTCGCGGCCATCCGATCCGCCCACTCCTGGGGCGAGACCCCGTTCTCCGTGGCGGCCTGCTCGACCTTCTGCCCGTGCTCGTCGAGGCCGGTCAGGAACCAGACGTCATCGCCGCACATCCGGCGGTAACGAGCGAGCGTGTCGGCGGCCACGGTCGTGTACGCGGTGCCCAGATGCGGCACCGAATTCACGTAGTAGATCGGAGTCGTCAGGTAGAATGATTTTCCGTTTTCCATGTGTAGGAACTCCATGACCGTGGGAAACTGCTGGAAGACTGGGAAGCCGTGTCTAGCGGGGGCTCTCCAAGCATTCTAACCGTTCCGATGCCGGCGCTTCGGCAACGGGCCCGAGAGAGAGGCACGCATGATGCACGACACCGGAATCGTCCGACGCGTCGACGATCTTGGCAGGATCGTCATCCCGATGGAGCTTCGCCGCACCCTGGGAATCAACGTCAAGGACCCGATGGCGATCTTCGTCGAAGGCGAGCGCATCATCCTGACCAAGCACAAGGACTCGTGTGCCATCTGCGGCGCGACCGACGCCGAGATCACTCAGGTGAAGAACCGGCCGGTCTGCGTCGACTGCGTGTCGGCCATCAAGAAGAAGTAGGTCGATCGGCCCTCTGGCGCCGGTTCCGCTGCGCCCACGCGCAAGCTGCCGAGAAGCGACGATTCACTCGGGTTGCCGGTGAGCGATGCCGTACACCTCGCTGCGGGGAACGCCGAGTTCTCTTGCGGTGCGTTTGACCGCCTCGCTCCTGCTCGCGCCCTCGGCGACATGAGCCTCGACGCAGGCGAGCACCGCTGTTGCGTCCGGCGCCTCGCGTGACTGCTTCACCGGAGGGCCCACCAGCAAGACGACCTCGCCCTTGAGGCCCTCTCGGCCCGCGACCTCGGCGGCGACCTGTTCCACCGGACCGCGGATGATCTCCTCATGCAGTTTGGTGAGTTCGCGCGCGAGCGCTGCCTGGCGCCCGGGCAGCGCCTCGGCGATCGCCGCGAGCGTCGCCGCCGCGCGATGCGGTGACTCGTAGAACACGAGCGTCGCATCGAGCCCGGCCACAGCCGTCAGTGCGCGCATCCGCTCTCCCGCCTTGCGGGGCAGGAAGCCGCCGAAGTAGAACGCGTGCGTGGGCAGTCCGCTGCCAACGAGGGCCGCAAGGATCGCGCTCGCGCCGGGCAGCACCTCGACCGGCACCCCGGCAGCGAGGCACGCATCGACAAGCCGCGCGCCGGGATCACTGACGCCGGGTGTGCCGGCATCCGAGACGAGCGCGATGCGCTCGCCGGACCGCATGCGGTCGACGAGGGCGGGTGCCTGGCGCTCCACCGTGTGCTCGTCGCAGCGCTCGAGCCGAGTCGCGATCTCGTAGCGAGCGAGAAGCTTGCGCGTGACGCGCGTGTCCTCCGCCGCGATGGTATCGGCGTCGCGCAGCGCGTCGAGCACCCGCAGCGTCACATCGCCCAGATTGCCGATCGGCGTAGCGCAGACGACGAGACGACCCGGGTCAGGCATCGGGGCCATCCTGCGCGGGCGGTGCAGGCTGCGCAGGTGGCGGGCCCTCCGGCGCTGCGGGCGGGACGTACATCGGCGGTGCCACCGGCGGCTCCGGAGCGATGGGCGGTTGTGCGGGCGGCTGAGGCTGCCATTGCGGCGGCGCTGTCGGTTGCACCGTCGGCTGCTGCACGGCCGGTTGGGGCGGCGGCGCGGCCGACGGCTGCGGGTACGGCTGCGCCGGGGCCGGCGCCGGGAAACCCGGCTGCGGAATCGGGGCGAGCACCTCTCGGCCGGTGAGCCGTCGGAAGAAGACGGTCCACATCGCCGACGTGAACGTGCCCCATACCGCCGAATACGCGAAGCCCAACGCGACGATGAGCACCATGAACACCGAGATCATGGCGATCACGACGCCCCAGCTGCGCGAGGTCGCGCCCACCACCGCGGGCACGATGGTCGCCAGCGAGACCATGACCACCGGGATCGCGAACGCAAGGCTGGCCGCGATGCTCAGCCCGAGCGAGATGACGTACATGAGCGCATGGTCGCCGAGCCGGGCACGCAGCGCTCGCCACGACTCGCCCGCGGCATGTGTCGCGCCCATGCCGAAGAGCATGATGAAGCGCACGCCCGTGATGTACATGACGCCGAGAATCAGGCTTGCCACCAACAGTAGCGGTACGCCGATCGCGAGCACACCGCACATCGGTGCGAGCACCGTCGCCGGGTCGGGTTCGCCGCCGCGGAGCAGCGGGCCGAAGATGGGAACCATGATCACCGCGGCCAGTGTCAGGCCTGCGAGCACGATCGGGAGCTGAAGCAGCAGCCCGAGGCCGAAGATGCTCCAGAACCGTGAGAACCCTGCGTTCCACGCTTCCCCAAGCCGTGGACGCCGTCCCGACTCGATCTCATCGACGGCCCACACAAGTCCTCCGCGGGCACCTATGGCGAGCACGGCGAACGCGATGCCCACGAGGACCAGCAAGACCAGCGCGATGAGGATGAACGGCAGCCACTGTTGCAGCTGGTCGGCGAAAGCGCTGAAGTCGGGCACATCGGCGGCACCGGTGCCCGTGCCGCTCCCTGAGCCGAACGAGCGCCCGTACGAAGACGAGTTGCCGCCCCCGCCGCCCCCGCCGGAAGCGCCGGTGATGCCAGCGAACATACCGAGCACCCACAGCCACTTGTAGTGCCAGGTGATGTGCCAGGCCTTCTTGATGATCTCACCGAACCGCATGGTGCTACCTCTCGTTCAGGGCAACTGAAGCGCGTCTCCCGCACGGGGCCCGCCCTTCGCGCCTGCCGATGTGAGTCCCCTCCACAGTATGGTCCAAACCGCTGACGTCCACGCGACGAGCAGCGCGTATACGTAGTACCCGAGAACCGACGCGAGCAGCACGAGTACCGCGCTGAAACACAGCGCGAGAACCGTTGCGGCCCCGCTGCCGAGTTCGCGCGCGAGCAGCAGCGCCGCCGCCGAGCCGCCACCCACGACAGCCGTGGCGACCAACAGCAGCAGCCCCACTCCGGTGGCGACGAGCGCCACAAGCACGTATGTCACCGCGACCTCGGCGAGACCGGTGCGAGCAATGGCGGCACCGCGGCGCAGCGCCGCCCGCCACGGCACGTCACCGAGCACCGCGTCACGCAGCGCAAGCTGCACGATCACGCCAAGCACGATCGTCGCGACGGAGACGAGACCGCGCAACGGCACCACCGCGGCCTGCGCGCCGAGCGACCACAGCGGCTGCGGCGGTTCTCCGCGCATCAGCGGCAGCGTGACACCGAAGAGCAGCCCGAGCGCCATCACGAGCAACAGGAGCAGGACCGGCATCGCCACGATCGCGTAGAGCCCGGCGACGCGCCACCACACGCGGAATCCACCCCTCAGACGGTCGCCGAGTCGCGCGGGCGCGCAGCCGATGTCGCCGGAGCCACTCGGGCCCCCCGCGACGATCCGGGCATCGGCCTCGACGATCATCCCCGCCTGAGCGGCGATGTCGAGCACTCCGAAGACGAGCCATGCAGCGAACGCGACGGCGACCACCGCGGCTGCCACCGGCAACGATTCGAGCATCCCCTGGAGGAGCCGGTCGACGAACGGGTCGGCGGCCTCGCCCTCGGCTCCCGCTGACGCGCCGGTCAGCAACAGAGCGAACTGCGGCATCGCAACCATCAGCGAGACGACCGAGCCGACGAGGATGGTGTAGGCGATCAACTGAGCCGTACTGATCAGTCCCAGAGAACGCATCACGCGCGATGTCCGCGTGACCTTCCACGCCTGCGCGAGCGTACCCACGGCGTCCACGCCGCCCCCTCCCGGATCGGCGCTAGCGGCTGAGTCCCTCTCGGGAATCGTGCTCGTCGAACGCCATGGCCGCCGCGCCGAGAATACCGGCGTCGTTGCCGAGAACGGCCTGGACGACTTGCACGTCACGCCTGCCGGCGAGGGCCTCGCCCTGCATCACCTGGGCCGCGCGCTCGACCATGAAGTCGGCCGCCTCACCGATGCCGCCACCGATGCACACCAGCCGGGGATTGAAGATGTTGACGAAGCTCACCAGTGAACGGCCGAGCACGTCGCCGCAGTCGAGCAGGATCTCGCGAGCCACGGGATCGCCCGCCTTCGCCGCGAACAACACCGCCTCTGCAGTGATGCCGTCGACGCTGCCCCCGGCCGCGTTGAGGATCTCGCGCCCGCTGAACGCACCGGCGGCCTCGCGGCCCATCGCAGCGATCGCAGGGCGCCCGAGATACGCCTCGAGGTGTCCGGTACCGCCACACGGGCACGGCCGACCATTCATCTCGACGACCGTGTGACCGAGCTCTCCCCCGAGTCCGCGGCTGCCGCGGTAGGGCACGCCGTCTATGAAGATGCCGCCGCCGACACCGGTGCCGACCGTGATCATGAGGAAGTCCCTCGCGCCCTTCGCCGCGCCGTAGCGCGACTCGCCCAGTGCTGCGAGATGGCCGTCGTTGTCGACCGTGACCTCCTGACGTACGCGGGACATCACGAGCGAACGCACGTCCACGCCGGCAAGCGGCAGGTTTGTGCAGAACTCCACCGACTGGCGCAGGAAGTCGATCTGTCCCGGGATTCCGATGCCGACACCGGCGATCTCCGAGCCGTGAGTCCCCGTCTGGACCTCTTCGACGAGGTCGATGATGGTGTCGATGACCGCGAACGGGCCGGTCTTGGGCGTGAGCCGTTTGGCGTCCTTGACGATGCGGCCCTTGCGCTCCACCAGGCCTGCGGCAATGCGGGTACCGCCGACGTCGACGCCGACCGCGTAAGAAGTGCGCATGGGATTCCTCCCCGAGTGATCTTCGTTGCAGGGTGCGCAAGGCGCCCGATGAATCTCACGAGCATGATAGCAGCATGGTGTGACGCAGACGGGTCGGGCGAGGACTCAGTAGTCCCAGCGAATCCCCTGCTGATTGTTGACGATGCCCAGCTCCCTCATGCGCTCCAGCATCGCCGCCTCGCCGACACCGAACAGGCGCGCGAGGTAGCGGAAGTCGTTGAACCACAGACGCGACTGGTCGATGACCATCGTGGCCGGCATCGTCAGTTCGTGCGCGAGCATCTCGGCGTCGCCGTGGTCGCCCGTGCCTCTGGGGAACACGTTGCTCGAGTCATCGAGCACGAGCAGTATGTGGCTGAGCATATGCGAGAGCGCCTCGAGCCGCGTCGACTCGGGCTGCGCGTAGTTGACCACCATCACCGGAAGCCCGTCGGTGTTGATGGTGGCGGCGGTGAAGAAGAGCGGGAGGTTCACGGGGATGATCGGGATTCCCAGGGACTCGATGATCTTGCTCACAGGCACAGGCGGTTCGAAGACGCCGGCGCTTGCCAGTGCCTCCTCGGCGACCTTCCTGAAGTAAGCCTGCGTGCGCAGCCCCACGAGCACCTCTCGTCCTCCGCTCCTAAGGGGACAGCTGTACGTGTCTCCTTATCGGCGGCGTGCCGGCAGTTCATCACGCCATTTCCGCGTGTCGTGTGACGGGGCTCACATTGCACGCGGTGTGCCATGCTCAGAAAGAGCGTACGCCTGTACAGGGCAAAGAATCCAAGACCGATATACCCTGATGCCATGGAGAAGGAGGTATGTGCAGCGTGAGCACCGAGTCTGACGGATACCCGCGCGCCGAGGAAGCGCTGCGGCTGCTGGCCTCAGCGGCCGGCGCCGCGCGCCTGTATCCGCCGACGTCGCCGCTTCCTGCGGAGGCGGCCGCCCGCTTCACCGCACGCGCCAACGAGCTCGTCGCCACCGGCCCGCTGCGCATCATCGTCGACCCCCACGGCTTCCGTATCGGCGAGACCGCGCTCGCGGTCGGCAACACGCAGACAGGCGCACTCGCCGAGGCCCTGCACGCACTGCAAGTCGGCCAGCTGATCATCGCGCCGGGCGTGTTGGAGCCCGAGACCGCCGCGTTCCTCTCGGTCGCCAACGCCGAGCCGGCAGCGATCCGGGCCGCGGGCGGGCCGCGCAGCGCGCTCATGGGGGCCGGCGTCTCGCACCTCGCGGTCATCGAGGTCTCGCTGCGCGCCTCCGAGGAGACCGGACTTCTCGGCGTGGACCTGATGACGGCGCCGCTCGACGACATCGCGGCCGAGGTGGTCGCCGCCGCCGAACGCTGGCAGAAGACAGAAGGCCCCGGCCACGACGAGATGGCCGAGGCGATCGGCCGGCTCGAGGCCGCTACCCGCGAACTCGCCGTGAAGCGGGTCGCCGACGCGCTCATGCGGCTCGACGAGAAGTCGCGCATGAAGGTGCTCGCGTTCTCGCTCAAGGCCGACGGCAACGGCGCCCGCATGGAGGGCATGCTCGGCATCATCGCCAACATGAAGCCGGCGGCGCTCGCCCGCCTGCTGATGCTCGTCGCCGCGCAGGCGCCGACCGACCCGCGGCGCGTCGCCGCGGCCTTGCCGCTGCCCAGCGACAAGGCCCGGCTCATCGAGCAGATGCTCGCACCGGCGCGCTCGCCCGACGACGGCGAGAGCTCGACCGAGGGCGCCCAGAGCATGGCGCGCGAGATGGCGGTCGTCGAGGACACGAGCGAGCTGCAGCGTCAGGTCGAGATCGCCTCGCCGCGCCTGTCGGCCGGCCGGGCGCTCACGACGGCCGTCGCGGTCTCGCGCACGCACCCCGAGCCCGACGCCGCGCGCGCGATCGGCGAGTGCCTGGCGCCGGCGGCGCGTGCGGGTGCCTTCCCGGAGGTGCGCGAGGCGATGCGGCGGCTCGATGAGCTCGGCCAGCAGCACTCGATGGCCGACGCGGTCTCGGCCGCGCGCGCCACGCTCATGGAGCCGGCGGTGCTGGCCGACATCTGCACGAGCGTCGTCGACGACGCGGACGCGGCGATCGCCGGCGAGATCCTCTCGGCTGCCGGCCCTGCCGGAGCTGAGGCGCTGCTCAACGCCTACATCCGCGGCAACGAGGGCCGGCGCTCGCTCCTGCGCCCTGCGCTGCGGGCGATGGGCGACGCGGTCATCGGCGTGGCGCGCACCAAGCTTCGCACCGACGACCCCGTCGCCGCGATCGCGGTGCTGCGCACGCTCGCCGCGCTCGGCGACCGCCGTGCGGTGCCGATCCTGTCGCAGGGACTCACCAACCTCAACGAGTCGGTGCGCTTCGCCGCCATCACGGCACTCGCCGATACGACCGCGCCGGAATCCGGCGCCGCGCTCATCAAGGCGCTCAACCATCCCGAGCCCGAGACGCAGCGGTTCGCCGTGCGAGAGATCGGGCGGGTGAAGGCCGCGCCGGCGATCCACCAGCTCACGCGCGCGCTCGAGGACCTCAACGTGATGCGCTCGCACGAGACCAAGAAGGAGATCATCCGCGCTCTCGGTCTGATCGGCACGCCGGAGGCCGCGAGGGCCCTGCGGCGAACCGCGGACCGGAAGCTCGTGATGGGCAGAAAGAGCAGAGAGCTGCGTTTGATGGCGCGCAAGGCGCTCGCCGACATCGACCGCGCAGCGACAGCAGAAGGAGCTGACCCGCAGTGACCGACATGCCGTATCGCCCGGAGAACGAGGGACCGCTCGCTTCGCCGACCGAACTGGCGTCCGAAGCGAGCCGGTTCGTCGCCGTCGAGGCGCCGTTCGCGACCCCCGAGAAGCTCGAGCGCGCCCGCGACCTCGTCCGCACGCTCGCAGTGGCCTACACCAATGCCACGCTGTACCCGACGTCGCACCCTTCGGTCGTGCAGGCGCTCGCCGACTTCGTGGGCGTGCTGCGCGCGCTCGCCGCCACCGGCTTCGACGAGGTGACCATCAACATCTACAAGGGCACCGTCTTCGTCGAGAACCAGATCTTCTCGGAGGAGAGCGTCACGTACTCCAAGCTTGTGGAGGAGCTCCTCGCCCGCGGCATCTCCGCCGTCACCTTCACGGCGATGACCACCGCCGAGGAGGTCGCCGCTCTCGTCGAGCTCGTCGCCGCCGAGGAGATCGTCGACATCGATGCCGCCCGCATGTACCTCGACGGCCGCGGCGTCACGTCGATCACCGTCGCCGAGACGACCACGCTCGAGGACACCGGCGACGAGCAGAAGAACCGCGAGGTCCGCGCCCGGGCGCGCGAGAGCTACGACGCAGGCATCACGGCGATGCGCGACGTCGAGATGCAGGCGAAACTGGGTCGCGCGCTCGACACCGGTCCGCTGCAGCGCGTCGTCGAGTCGATGCTCGACAACCTGCTGCAGGACCCCGCCGCCGTACTCGGCCTCACCGCCATCAAGGGCCACGACGACTACACGCTCAACCACAGCATCAACGTGTGCATCCTCGCCATCTCTCTCGGCTCGGCGCTGGGACTGACCAAGGACGACGTCCGCTCGCTCGGGCTGGCTGCACTGCTCTACGACATCGGCAAGGTCCGCATCCCCGAGGAGATCCTCACCAAGGCCGGTCCGCTGACCGCCGAGGAATGGTCGCTCGTGAAACGCCACAGCGAGGAGGGCGCCGACCTGCTCAAGCGGCTGCAGCTCGAGGACAAGATGCCGATGATCGTCGCGTTCGAGCACCACCAGCGCCACGACCTGCTCGGCTACCCCGAGTCCCGCGGCTCCGAGCAGCATCTCTACAGCAAGATCGTCGCAGTGTGCGATGCGTACGACGCGATGACCACGACGCGTCCGTTCCGCCGAGAGATCCGCCCGGACAAGGCGCTGGCCGTGCTCATGCAGGGCCGGGGCAAGGCATACGAACCCAACATCACCAAGGCGCTCGTGGCGATGCTCGGCATCTATCCGATGGGTGCGGTGGTGGTCCTGGACGACGGCTCGACGGCGGTCGTCTTCCGCGTCAACAACGACGACCTGCTCCACCCGCGCGTGAAGGTACTCATCGACGCGAACGGCCGCTGGCTGGAGACACCCGAGGTGCTCGACCTGCGACTCGTCGACACCACCACCGGGCAGCCGGTGCACTGGGTCAGCGAGTGCGTCTCGGCCATCGAGGCCGGCGTGGACGACGTCTGGGAGTACCTCTAGGCCTGCGGGGTCGATCGCATGGGGCGCGAGGCTACTTCGCCGGGTTGTCGTTGAAGTAGCGGATCCACAGCGTCCAGAAGCTGTTGACGCCGCTGAGGTGCGGAGTGTAGCGGTACTGCGCGTACGTCGCCCCGTTGGTGGGCGTCACGGTACTCGAGTCGATCTTGAGCTTCATGCCCGAGCGCCACGCGGTCGCCTGCGTGTTGAACGACTTGGCGCCGTACCAGATCTGCTTGCCGAAGCCCTTGTACTTGAGCAGCTGCGCTCCGCTGTCGGGACGGCCGACGCCCATCGCCCAGTCGTACGTCGACTGCTTGCTCGGGCGCTTGCTCAGGAGTGACTGCTCCTTCTGCAGCGTCACCAGGATCACGCGGGGGCTCACGTTCCAGTGCTTGGAGGCCTCGGCGATGATCTGCGCGGCGGGCTTGCGGTCACCGTTGATGTCGGTGGCGTAGTAGTTCTTGAGCGGGCCGGACTGCCGATCGAGGAACTTCTGGATGCCGGTCTGCGTCATGTCCTGGGAGCGGAAGTTCGCATCCGTGAGCACCGTGTTGGGATCGAACGTGCCGCTCGGATCGCCGCCGGTGGGGCTCTGTGTCTGACTCTGCTGCAGCAGCGCGGCGAGGTCGACGTCGATGGCGGCGGCGCGCTGCTCGGCTTTGGTGATGTCGGCCTGGATCTTGAGGCGCTCGGTGTCGGCCTTGGCCTGCAGACCCCGCTGGCGATCCAGACGCCGGTTGAGACTCTCGCGCAGCCACATGGCCTCCGATTGCGAGAGCCGCGCTTCGCTGAGCGCATTCGCATCACGCTCGCTGACGAGGATGAGGTAGTGCGTCGTGACCACGAGCTCCTCGATGTTCTTCGAGCTCAGGAGCGCGTCGATCATGCCGACCTGCTCGCCGCGGTAGAGGGCCGCTGCGCGCAGGCCGAGGTTCTTCTTGGAGTTCGCGAGCTGGGTCTCGACCTCGGCGAGCTGCTCGCTCACCTGGTCGATCTCAGCCTGCGTCTCGGCGAGGTCGCGCCCGATCGCGGTGTAGTCGTCGATGCGCTGCTGGAGCGTGCCCCGCATGCGGTCGAGTTCGGTCATGATGCGCGCCTTGTTGGCCTCCAGCGTGGCCTTGGACGGCGCCGCCACGGCCGCGGGAGGCAAGGCCAGGCACGCGCCGACGAGCGCGACGGCACACGCCATCGCGCTCACAAGCCGCTTCCGTCCCAACGTGCCTACCACTCGACCTCCGGGAAACCGCTGCTCAGACCCGTCCAATCGAAAACAGGCCTGTTCTCAACAATACCACGCGCCGTCCTCGTGGACGGCACGATCGCTCGCTTGGGGCCCCGCGTCACCCGCCGGACACACAACAACAAGGAGCGTGCCGAGATGCGGGATGTATCGGCTGCTTCCGCCGCCGTCCTGAACCGGGGCGCGTGGACTACTGCTCGGTCTCGCGGACCACGTAGATCGGGCGATGCTTGGTCTCGAGGTACGTGCGGGCGATGTACTGGCCCATGATGCCGATCGTGAAGAACTGCAGACCGCTGGCGAACAACACGATGCACGCGAGTGACGACCAGCCGGCGACCTCGTTGCCCATCACCTCCGTACGCACCACGATAACGACCACCCACACGAAGGCGATGATGCAGAAGAAGAAGCCGAGCGCCGAGGCCAGCGAGAGCGGTGCGGTCGAGAAGTCGACGATGCCCTCGATCGAGTAGCGGACGAGCCCGAGGAAGGACCATTTCGTCGTGCCGGCAACGCGGTCCACATGACTGAACTCGATCCACTTCGTCTTGAATCCCACCCAGGTCAGCAGCCCCTTCGAGAAGCGGTTGACCTCGGAGAGCTCGAGTATGGCGTCGACCATCTGGCGAGTCATCAGCCGGAAGTCGCGTGCGCCACTGCGCAGCGGCGTCTTGGAGATCATGTTGAACAACTTGTAGAACGCCTCGGCGAGCAGCGAGCGAAGACGGCTCTCTCCCTGCCGAGAGGTACGGCACGCGGCCGCGCAGTCGTAGCCCTCCTCGGTGAGTGCCCGATACATCTCGGGGATGAGTGACGGCGGATCCTGCAGGTCGGCGTCGATGAGCGCCACGAAATCACCGGTCGCGTGCTTGAGCCCGGCGAAGATCGCGGCCTCCTTGCCGAAGTTGCGAGAGAACGAGATGAAGCGGACGCGCGGGTCGCGCTCGCGCAACGCTCGTACCTCGGCGAGGGTGTCGTCGGTCGAGCCGTCGTCGATGAAGAGGAACTCGAAGTCCACGGCCGGCATGGACGATGCCACCGACGACAACTCGCCGTGAAGGTGCCCCACAGCCTCTTGTTCGTTGTAGCTCGGGATGACGACCGATATCAGCGGCATGCGCGATCCCCCCTGCTGCAAGAGTATACGCGCCACCGCATGGCGCGGGCGTGTGCGACCCCCTAGACTGTCGCGGCATGGGACGACTACTCAGACTCCAGCCCGATCGGCCCGACCGCGCGGCCCACGGCTACGTCTACTACCGCTGGACACAGCGGTACGTGGCCGTCGTGCGCTGGGCGCTCGCCCGCCCCTGGCTGGGTCCCGTGCGGCGCCTCACGGGCAACCATCTCGCCGAGACGCACCATGCCAAGGTCGTCCCCGCCGAGGAGGCGCGGCGCGTCATCACGCTCGACCGGCCCATCGAGCTGCACGACCTCGAGCGAGTCGTTCCCTATCAGGTCGCGCGCGACGTGGTGCTCGAGGCACCCGCCCGGATAGCACTCGCGCGCTGTGCGTGCCGAGGCGCTGCCGAGGCCGCGGGCGACCGCGATGGCCACTGCGGCCCAATCGAGCAGTGCCTGTACGTGGGCGACACGATCGCGAGCTTCGTCGTCGAGAAGCAGTCGACGGCCCGCCTCATCACCGCCGAGGAGGCAGTCGCGGTCATCGACGCCGCAGCCGCGCGTGGCTCGATCCATACGCTGTGGTTCAAGGACGCCGCGGGCGGGCGCATGTACGCGATCTGCAACTGCTGCTCGTGTTGTTGCATCGGCTTGAAGGCCGAGCGCGCCGGATTCCGCCCGCTCGCGGGCTCGGGCTACCGCGTCGTTGCCGACGCGGGCGCGTGCACGGCGTGCGGAGCGTGCGTGCCAGCGTGCGCGTTCGGGGCGCTCGCGCTCGACGCCGACGACTGCCCTGTCGGCATCGACCCGGAACGCTGCTTCGGCTGCGGTGCGTGCATCTCGGCGTGCCCGACCGGTGCGCTGTCACTCCAGATCGATCCGGACTCCGGCGTCGATCCCGTGCCCTGGAGCTCGATGCCGCAGACCTGACCGTCGCGCTACACTGGCTCAGGTTCACCCACCGAGAGGGACCCCGATGCTTTCCGACCTCGAGATCGCCCACGCACACACGATGCGCCCCGTGCGCGAGATCGCGCACAAGTATGAGATTCCCGAGCAGTGCTTCGAACCGTACGGGCGCTTCAAGGCCAAGCTCGGCCTCGGGCTGCTCGAGGGCCTTGCGGACCGGCCGCTCGGCCGCTATGTCGTCGTCACGGCGATCACACCCACCCCGCTCGGCGAAGGCAAGACGGTCACGACCGTCGGGCTCGGCCAAGCGCTCAAGAAGATCGGCAAGCGCGCCGTCACCTGCATCCGGCAGCCGTCGCTTGGACCGGTGTTCGGCATCAAGGGCGGCGCGGCGGGCGGAGGCTACTCGCAGGTCGTCCCGATGGAAGACCTCAACCTGCACCTCACCGGCGACACGCACGCCGTCACCACGGCGAACAACCTGCTCGCCGCCTACATCGACAACCACATCTTCCATGGCAATGCCCTCGGCATCGATCCCGAGACCGTCACGTGGCGCCGCGTCGTGGATCTCAACGACCGTGCGCTGCGCAACGTGGTCACCGGGCTCGGAGGTCACAAGGACGGCATCCCGCACGAGACCGGCTTCGACATCTCGGCCGCCAGCGAAGTCATGGCGATCCTCGCGCTCGCAAGCGATCTGCACGACATGCGCGAGCGCTTTGGGCGCATCGTCATCGGGCTCACCTGTGGGGGTGAGCCCGTCACCGCCGAGCAGCTGGGTTGCGCGGGAGCGATGACGGTCCTGATGAAGGACGCCATCAAGCCGAACCTCCTGCAAAACCTCGAAGGCGGTCCGGTACTCGTCCACGCCGGCCCGTTCGCCAACATCGCGCACGGCAACAGCTCGATCATCGCCGACCGTATCGCGCTCCGCCTCGGCGAGTACGTCGTCACTGAGGCCGGATTCGGCGCTGACATGGGCGCCGAGAAGTTCATGGACATCAAGTGCCGGGCGTCCGGGCTCACGCCGGACTGCGTCGTGCTTGTCGCCACGGTGCGCGCCCTCAAGTCGCACTCGGAGCGCTACGAGATCAAGCCCGGCCGCCCTCTGCCCGAGGCGATGCAGCGCGAGGACCTCGACGCGCTCGCCGAGGGCATGCCCAACCTCGAGGCCCACATCGAGAGCATGAAGCGCTTCGGTGTGCCGGTGGTCGTCGTGGTCAATACGTTCGCGACCGACACTCCTGCCGAGCACACGCTGATCCGCGAGCGCGCGTTGGCCGCCGGTGCGGACTTCGCGGTCAGTCACGACCTGCACGCCTGCGGCGGCATGGGTGGTGTCGAGCTCGCGGAGGCGGTCGTCGAGGCATGCGAGCTCCCCAAGCACGTGCGACTGCTGTACCCCGACCACGCGAGCATCAAGGAGAAGATCGAGGCGGTCGCCCTCGGCGTCTACGGAGCGGGCGGGGTCACGTACTCCTCGGAGGCGGAGGAGGCCATCGCGACGTACACCCGCCTCGGATACGACCGCATGCCGGTGTGCATCGCCAAGACGCAGTTCTCGCTTTCGCACGACCCGAGCCGCAAGGGGCGCCCGCGCAAGTGGCAGCTTCCTGTGCGAGACGTGCGCGCGAGCGTGGGCGCCGGGTTCCTCTACCCGTTGTGCGCCGACATTCGCACGATGCCAGGGCTCCCCAGCGCGCCTGCAGGCAACCGCATCGACATCGACGAGGACGGGTGCGTGGTCGGCCTCCACTAGCCGCGAAGGTACGCCGCCCCGCACGAACGTGACGGGGCGCACCAAACCCGCGTGATGGAAGTCACGTGCGCTCGTCGCGCATCCGCCCCGGCGCCTCAAGCCGCAGCATCCCCCCGCCGACCTGACGAGTGCAGGGCTCGACTCGATCGATTCCAGGGGAGGACGCGATGAACACCCGTACGCGGCTGGCGGTGGTGGCGACCGCCATCATCATGATGCTGCTGCTCGGCACGATGCCGGCATTCGCCAAGTCCAAGGACCGCAACAAGAACAGCATCCCCGACAAGTGGGAGGCGAAGTACCACCTGAGCCTGAAGAAGAACCAGGCGAAGGGCGATGCCGACAAGGACGGGCTGCGCAACATCGACGAGTACAAGGCCAAGACCAACCCGCGCAAGGCCGATACCGACAAGGACGGCATCAAGGACGGCCAGGAGGATCCCGATTCCGACCGCCTCGCGAACGTGCAGGAGCGCGCATGCAGGACGCATCCGCGCAAGGCCGATACCGATCGAGACGGCACCGCCGACGGAGCTGAGGACGCCGACTGCGACGGCTTGGAGAATCTCGCCGAGTTCGTTCAGGGCTGCAACCCGTGGGACGATGACTCCGATGACGACGGCGTCTGGGACGGCGCGGAGGTCGCTGGGTTCGTGACCTCGTTCGATGCCGAATCCGGCATCCTCACGATCGTCGCGCTCTGCGACAGCGAGCGAGTCTACGAGGTCCAGGTCGACGAGACCACCGAGCTCGCGTGGGCTGACGTCGTGGACTCCGACACGCCTCCGACCTTCGAGGACCTGCGCACCGGCGCGATCGTCAACGAGGTCAACGGCACGGTGCTGGACGACGGCACGGTCCTGGCCACCGAGATCCTGCTTCTGCCGGCACCCGCCACGGATGCTGCGATCGCCACCGTCGACTGGTACTGCGACGGCGTGCTCGGCCTGGTTCCCGTCGACGGCGACACCGACTACCAGGTGCTCGTCAACTGGAAGACGGAGTTCGAGTGGGCGCCCGGCGTGTACTCAGACCACGAGCCGTACAAGGACGACCTCACCGAGGGCGCATCCATCACCGAACTCGACGTGACGTACACCCCCGACGGCGACCTGCTGGCGGTCAGAATCGTGCTCATTCCTGCTTACTACAGCGCCACAGATGCAGACGGCTATCCCGGCTGCGACGACTGAGACTACTGACACCAGGAGCACGGCACAGCAGCGCCACAGATGCGAAGGCCCGGCACGATGCCGGGCCTTCGTCGCATGCGGCGTGGGGCGGATCCTGGTACATGCACTCAGCACGCACGAAAGCCCCGGCCATTCGACCGAGGCTTTCCGAGAAGGCTGTGGTGGCCAGAGACGGACTTGAACCGCCGACACGCGGATTTTCAATCCGCTGCTCTACCAACTGAGCTACCTGGCCGCACGTGCGCTCAGAGATACTACCCGCCACGCGTCAGAGCGGTCAAGGAGCGCGAGGCGCTTCGACCGCGTTCGGCACAGAATGCGCTTACCACGTGCAGATACGCCTGCAGTCGCATGCCGCCATCCACCAAGACCGTTACTCTGGACACACAAACCCGCCGCAAGCCCCGAGGTCATCGAACACATGAACCGTCTCCGCCCCATCCTCGCGATCGCTCTCGTCGCATCGCTCCTCACGCCGGCCATGCCCGCCGCCGCTGTCGGGCGCGGCCGCGTTCGCGTGCTGCCCGCTGACCCCCTTGCGATTCCCACCCCGGCGCAGGCTGACTCCATCGGCACGCCGGCCGAAGACTCCGTGATCGTTCGGATGAAGGGTGCGGTCACGGCCGACAAGCTCAGCGAGGTCTACCGCGCGACCGATAGCTCGGCCGGCGCGGTGACGCCGATGCGAGGCGACCTCCTGACGTGGGAGGTGCCCCCCGGCGAGTCCACGACCCAGTTCGCCGAGGACCTCGAGCGCACCGGCAAGATCGAGTACGCCGAGCCCAACTACGTCCGGCAGCTTGCCGCCTACACGCCGCCGGCGTACGAGGAGCCCGACGACCCCGCGTACCGGCACACGGGCACCCTCACGGTGACGTACGGCGGCGTAGTCGCCGAGCGCTATGCCCACGCGGAGTCGTGGTGGCTTCGCAGCATCGCGGCCGTCTCGCCCGCAGGACCGAACGCATGGAAGACCGGCTACACCGGCGCGGACACGACCGGTAAGTACCCGCTGCGCGCCGATGGGAGCGCCTTCAAGGTCGCCGTTCTCGACTCGGGCCTGTATCTCGACCATCCGGACCGCAGCGCCAATATGGTCGCCGGAAGCGCGGACGTCACGCCGCCGAACCCCTCGGCCATCGTCGGGGCCAAGAGCTACTCGGATGCCGTCGCCCAGACATCGCACGGCACCTGCGTCTCAGGCGAGATCGCCGCCACCGCCAACAACGGCATCGGCTCGCTCGGCCTTGCCAACGACACGACCGTTGCGTCGTACAAGGTCTACAGCGGTGCGGGCATCTCCGATGATGTGCTCATCTCGGCGATCCACAAAGCCGCCGACGACGGCTGCAAGGTCATCAACCTGAGCATCGCGGGCGGCCCAGCGAGCGACGCTCTGCAGAGCGCAATCGACTACGCCTGGCACAAGGGGTGCGTGATCGTCGCCGCCTCCGGCAACGAGGGGAACTCGCAGGTATCCAACCCCGCGGCGATGAACCACGTGGTCGCTGTCGGCGCGCTCGCGCTGAACTCCAGCGGCAACCGCAAGCGGGCGTACTACTCCAATTACGGTTCGGCGCTGGACCTCTCGGCTCCCGGCTCCTCTATCTGGGGCATGACCAAGCCGGGCTACACGGACCCCTTGGACGACCTCGCCGAGCCGGGATACCGCTGGTGGGATGGGACCAGCATGGCATCCCCCGTCGTCGCCGGCGCGATCGCGTGGCTGTGGCGGGCCGCGCCGTGGATGACGAACTCCCAGATCGTCGCGCTCGTGAGGTCGACCGCCGACGATCTTGGAACATCGGGCCGAGACGACGCGTACGGCTACGGTGCTCTCAACATGGACGCCGCCTACGCGAAGCTCATCGAGGACTACCCCCTTCTCGGAGCGCCGGCGATCACGGTTGTATCGGAAGACAACGCGCGCAACGTGCGCATCGAGTGGGCCGGAGTCGTCGGGGACGCCGTGACCTACGATGTGGAGGTCGATGGGAAGACGGTCGTCTCCGACACGGCCGTGCGCACCTACACGCTCCCCTATGACACCACGCCCGGAAGTCACACGGTCACCGTGTCGGCGAAGAGCCCGCACAACTGGACCGATGTGAACTCCTCCGATTCGGTCAGCGTCTACCCCTCGGTGTCGATCCCGGAAGTGACCTCGCTTGCGCACACGCACGGCCAGCTGCGATGGAGCGGTACCGAGGCGGATCGCGCCCACACCGATCTGCTCTCGATCGACGGCGGGCCGCCACAAGCGGTCAGCGGTGGCGCCACGAGTACCGCCTCGCTGCCGCTCGGCTCACACATCGCATCGCTCACGGTCCTGGACGGCGACGGTTCGCGAAGCGAGCCCGCGACGCTGGCATTCACCGTACGACCGACGCCCACGGTGTCGCGGGTGACCGGCAGCGACCGGTACGGCTATGCGGCCGCGATCAGTCGTTCGGCGTTCGCGACCGCCACGGTCGCGGTGCTCGTGGGAGACGACTCGTGGGTGGACGCGTTCTCGGCGGCGCCACTCGCCCACCTGCTGGGCGGGCCCGTGCTCGTGAGCGCGCGAAACTCGCTGCCCGCCTCCACGAAGACCGAGCTCGCGCGACTGGGCGTGACGCGCATCGTGATCGTCGGTGACTCGTCTGACGTGTCCACGTCGCTCCGGCGCTCGCTCGCACGGCGCTACGCCGTGACCCGCGTCTCCGGAAGCGACCGCTACGCGACGGCGAACGCTGTCGCCCGTGAGATCGCGAAGCTCTCGGGCGGCGTGCTCGCGGATGGCCGAGCCGTGGTCGTGGGCGACAGCTTCACAGCCGCGCTGGCCGGCAGCTCCGTCGCGGCACGCGAAGGCTGGCCGCTGCTGTACACCAAGAAGTCGGCCGTCCCGAGCGCCACACGTTCGACGCTCGCCGCGATCGGCGCCTCGAGCACCCTCGTTGTCGGGAGCGCGTCCTCGGTCTCGGCGGCGGCCGCCGAGCAGCTGCCCCACGCGACGCGCGCACCCGGCTCGGGTCTCGGCATCGCGACCGGACTGGCGACGTGGGCTCTCACCACTCGGCCGGCGAGCTTCTCGGGTGAGCGCGTGTACCTCGCCAACAGCACGCGCTGGGCTGCCGTTCTCGGCCTGCCTGCGGCATCGGCGGAAGTCGGCGGGCTGACGCTCGTGACCACTCCGTCGCTCGCCTCGGCGGTCGAGGAGTACTACGAGGCCAACGACGAGGTCGCTGTGACCACGCGCGTGACCGCGACCAGCGCGGGCGTCTCGCCGGCGGCGGTCTCGAGGATCAAGAGCATCGTCGGAGCCGAGTAGCGCCGGTCTTCGTCCGCTGCGCGAGAAGCTAGCTGCCGTCCGACACGAAGATGATCACAACCGAATTGCGGGGGATCACCGCGCCCACATCGGGGAGCTGCGCGACGACGACGCCCTTCGCTCTGCCCGACCCAGGCCGCGGCGCGACCAGGTACTTGAGATTGCGCTTCTTGAGTGCGGACTGCGCCTTCGACTGCGTCTTGCCGACCACATTGGGCACCGCGGTCGTCGCGGTGCCGAGGGTCGGCGGGCCCAGCGAGACGGTGAGTCCCACCGTCGTGCCGGGCACGACGCCGGTGCCGACCGTGGGTTGCTGTGCCATGACCTGACCGGCAGGCGTCGCGGTGTCGTAGTTGCTCGCCGTGGCAACGCCGAGGCCGGACCCCTTGAGCGAGGTCTCAGCGGTGGTCTTCACCTGGCCGACCACGTTCGGGACGGTGATGGTGTGTGCGCCGAGCGATATGTTGAGCCCCACGGTGGTCCCCGGTGGGATACGTTCGCCCGCAGTGGGCGCCTGCGCGATGGTGGATCCCGACGGTACGGTGGAGCTGTAGGACTGGCTCACTTCGAACGCGAATCCCGCGTCCTGCAGGCTCTTGATGGCCGCACCCTGCGCAGCGCCGACCACGTTGGGCACCGCAGCGAGCAGCTGGCCACCGGCCACCACCAGGTTCAGCGTGCTCCCATGCGCCGCCGTGCCCCCGGGCGAGGGTGCCTGCCCGACGACATTGCCGATCTGCTTCTCGTCGGTGGTCTGACTCGTAGCCACACTGCCGAGACGAAACCCTGCCTGCTCCACAAGGCTCTCGGCCTGCATCTGAGGCAGCCCGATCAGGTTTGGGACCGTGGTCGGCCGGTTCAGGTACCAGACCACGCCGGCCACCAGGGCGATGGTGACGAGGACCGCCACCGCAACCAGCCATGCCTTGCTCCCCCGCTTATGCAGCGGCGTCGAGAGCGCCTCCTCGCTGGGGATCTGCGCGATCACGAGTCCCGGCTGAGCGACCGGGTCGAAGTCCTGGACGACGCGCGGAACGAGTCCGGCGGCGATGAGTCTCTCGGCGGCGAGCGTCTGGTCGAGCCCGGTCGCGCTCGGGAGCATCACGTCGGGCGCCGGCAGCTGCGCTCGGCCCGCCGACACGACGAGTACCGCGTCGGAGCCCGGAATGACACTCGCGCCCGGCATCGGATACTGCCCGGTCACGTAGCCTCGGGGCAGCGTGTCGTTGTAGTCGTGTAGCACACGCGAGCCGAAGCCGGCTGCCTGCAGCCGGAGCAGTGCCGCGCCCTGCTGCTCGCCCACGACATCGGGCATCTCGACGGGGATCGAGGGCGGCGCGGGCGACGGGCCGGAGGAGACGATCAGGGTCACCCGCGAGCCAGCGGGAACGGTCGCCGGCTCCGGCCCGAGGGGCGTCGGGACGGCTGGCACCGCTTGAGGCTGCTCGGACGAGGCGGGTTCGACGGGCACGTCCGCAGACGCACTCACGACCTCATCCGAGACGACCGCCTCGGACGCCTCCGTGGACCGTGCGTCGTCGGCCTGCCGCTCGAGCGGCTGGGCATCCTGTTCGGGCGTGTGCTCGTCGGGCATCCTGCGCGACCTTCCTTACGCTCGTTCCACGTGCGTATCCAGCGTACCCGACGCGTCCAGAGCACAGAAAGACCCGCTCGCTGGCGGGTCTCTCTGTGACTCGTGAAGGAGGTTGTTCAACGCGGTTCGCGGGTCTGCCCACCCGCTTGCGCAAGACGATAATCCCGCGTTTCGATGAAGCAGTGGTGGCTGCGCGGTGAAGGTCGAATGTTCCGATTGTGGAGGATGTGTGAGCTCCGACACCCACGCGCGCTGGGCGGACGGGTACTTCACCCGGGTCGAAGTCCGCAACCGACGTGCCGGCGCCTGCGAGCGAGGTGTCGCAGACAGCAAACCGCCCAGCGCGGGGACGGCGCCGGGCGCTTTGCCGAGAACGCGCGGTACGGTGTTGCGCAGGAAGACCTTCACTGCCATGCCGGTCGTCCGCCGCGACTTCACGAACGGGCGTCAGTGCCCCTCGCGTCCCACGGCCACCGCTTGCTCGCCGCGCATTCTAACTCTGAACTGATAGTACACCCGTTCGTTGAGCTTGTAACGAACTCTCCTCACTCGGACGGCTGCCGGCGTCGAACGTGCCAGGTGTAGAGTAGTCGTCGGACGGAACGGAGCCGCACCGAGGAAGGGAGTACGCGTGTCCCAGCAGCCCACCGTGTCGCAGTTGTCGTTGCTCAGACTCGCCCGCTACCACTGCCTTCTCGAGGAGCTTCAGCACTCTGACGGCTGGCAGAACATCACCTCACGCGAGATCGCCGCCCAGCTCGGCTTGAGCGAAGAGAGCGTTCGCGCCGACTTGAGCCGGGTGGACATCAAGGGTCGGCCCGGCGCCGGGTATGTCGCGCGCGACCTGCATGCGGCACTTGGCGCGTTCCTCGGGCTGTCGGAACGAAGCCCGTTCGTCGTCGTCGGCAGCCTGCCCATGCTTCAGGCTTTGCCTGCGCTCTTCCCCGCTTCGGACTTCGGGATGGTGCCGATCGCGTACTTCTCGGAATGCGAGGGGGATGCGGGCCAGGTCGTGGGCGATATCGTCGTCAGGCCGCTGTCCGAGCTCGCTTCCGCGAGATTCGAAGCCGACAACCTCACCGCCGTGGTTGCGTGTGATCCATCGCATATCGACGAGGCGCTCGATGCGCTCCACCGCGCGGGCATCAAGGGCGCACTCATGCTGACGCCGCGGATCAGACCGATCCACCCCGAGGGCATGCAGGTCACCTACTTCCGCATCCCGTGTGCGCTGAAGTCGCTCGCAGCCACCGTGATCTCCGGGGCCGATGAGGGAGACACCGTACACTCGTGCTGCTCGGGATCGTGACCGGACACGACGCGCCGGCAGGTCGCGCCTAGTCCTGCTTCGCCGGCACGCTCACATCTTTCGCACGCTCACGGAACGAGCCGAGCCGGCTGGCTGCGACCGACACCACGCTCACGAGGTAGAGCTGCCCGATGACGGCCTCGGCGATGGCGAGTGCGCGCATGATGTCGATGCCCGGCGTCACGTCCCCGTACCCCAGCGTCGCCAGCGTGACGAAGCTGAAGTACACCGCGCCCGAGATACCCTGCGTACCCTGCGTGAACGCATCGGGACGCAGGTACTCCACGAAGACGTACGTCAGGCCGAATGCGACGCCGACCAGCACGTACACCACCAGAAGCCCCATCACGAGTTGCAGGGTCACGCGCTCGTACGTGGCGAGCCGCCGGACAACCGCGATGATCGTGACGAGCGTCAGCCCGATCCACAGTAGGATTCCGGTCAACCTGCCGGCCCCGCCGCCCAAGAACACGGCGGCCACCGCAATCACGAACAGACCCACGAAGACTGCGGACCCGATCGTGCGCGTGCGAGGAGAGAAGCCCGACACGCGCAGGGTGAGAAGCAGCGCTCCAACCTGAAGCAGCGCACCCACAGCGACGATGCCTGAAGGGAGCGGCGCCCCGGCGGCGATCAGTACGAGCGCCGTCGCCAGCACGAACAAGAGCGTAGCGCCGTACGCGTCACGTACCTGCCGCTCCTCGCGCGCGTCCTGAACCGCGGTGTCCACTGCCATCATGCCCCCACTTCGCGCGGACGGTCTCCTGTGATGGTATAGCCCACCGGCCTTCGCGCACAGAGGGCGGGCGGCCGCAGCGTCACCGGCGATCGGCCCACGGGGGCACGTGATCCCAAGACGACGCGATTCTGAGGCGGTGCGACGTCACGTCCGGGTCGATCGCCGCGAGATGGTCCCAGAAGGCTCGAGAGTGGTTGGGGTGAGCCAGGTGGGCGAGCTCGTGGAGCATCACCGCGCGCACGAGATCCGGCGGCAGGAACAGCAGCGCCCGGTTCAGGGTGATGTACCCGCGCTCGGAGCACCCGCCCCAGCGGGCGCGTTGGCCGCGGACCCCGACTCCCACGGGGCGAGCGCCGGTCTGCTCGGCGAGTTGAGAAAGTGCCGGCACGAGCCGTTCGACAGCGCGGGCATGCAGCCAGCGCCGCAGCGCGGCTAATCCCCCCTCGGCGTCGTCGACGGCGCCGCGCAGCTCGATGCGCCCGGCCGTCGTCGCGGCTCGCACGCTCGACGCTGAGGTCGGGATGCGGACAACCGGCCAAGACTCGCCCGTGGCGGCGAACTGCACCGCGACCGGCAGCACGTCCGCGGCGTCCGCGAGGAGCGCCGCCCTGCGCGGCGCGAACTCAGCCTGGGCGGCCGTGATCCAGTCGAGCCGGTCGCGGACCGCTGCAGCGGCGTCGAACTCCTCCCAGGCATCCGGGACCACGACGACCACGCCATCGTGCGGGGTCACGTTGATGCGCGCCCTGCTCGCACGCGTGCTCCGCCGCACGGTGAACGCCGGCAGCCCCTCAACCGGCCAGCTGTGTGCGGCTCCTTGGTCCTGCACGACTGACACGGCGCTCCTTCCCGCGAGACCGGCCGGCCACCCATGGCGCATTCCCTACCGAATGGTAAATTGAGCGCGAGCAGACGATACCATCCTGCTCCAACGGGTACCATCAAGTCGCATGCAGTCGTTTGGGGGAACGAAAGGAGTCACCGTGAGGTACGGACCTGTAGACGTCGTCGCGCTCGCCACCGGCGAGCCCAAGTTCGACGGTACCATCCTTGCCGAGCTGGAGAAGCTCGCGGACGCCGGCACCATCCGCGTCCTGGATGCGATGGTGCTCGTGATGGATGCCGACGGCAAGGCGTACGGCCTCGACATCGAGGACCTGCCCGATGCCGACAAGGCACGGCTCGGCTTCATCGACACCAAGACGCGTGGCCTGTTCGACGCGGAAGACTCAGCAGCGCTCATCGAGGGCATGGTCCCAGGTTCCGCCGTTGTCGCGCTCGCGATCGAGAACACGTGGGCCGTCGGGCTCCTCAACGCCTTCGAGAGCGCGGGCGCGGAGATCGCCATCCACACGCGAGTCCCCGCCCCGCTCGTTGACGATGCGCTGACTCGCGTCGGCGCGCAGGAAGCCTAGGAGGTCGACATGCCCGGACTCATCAGAGGAATGGCCCGCACCGCCGTCATCGCCGGCACGGCGACCGCCGCCTCCAACGCGGTGAACCGCCGTATGGCCGAGAAGAACGTCGAAGCGTACGGGAACGCGCAGCAGCAGTACTACCAGGAGACCGCCCAGCAGCCGCCGGCGATGGCCGTCGCCGCAGGCCCGGCTCCCGGCGTCATGGTGCCGCCGGCCGCCGCACCCGAAGACGACATGCTCGCGCAGCTCGAGCGTCTCGGCACGCTCAAGGCTCAGGGAATCCTGACGGAGGAGGAGTTCGCCGCGCAGAAGGCGAAGATCCTCGCCGGCTAGACCACCGACGATCGCACCTGACGAACGGCCGCCGGCGACTCCGGCGGCCGTTCGCGTTTCGAGCCCGACGATGCCGCAGAGCGCGTGTCCACTCGCGTAACGGGTACCATCGGCAGTAGGCGCCGCGCAGCAGGGCGCCACCGTGTTTGCACCGACCGGCAGCGAGGTGTCCGTGCACGAGTCCTGGGCGTTTGCGATCTTCGCGCTGCTCCTTCTGGGGTATGCGGCCTTCTCGGAGCGCCTGTCCGTCTCCCCGCTCTCGCCTGCCATCCTCTTCACCGCCGCCGGGGTGGTGCTCGGCCCGCTCGTCTTAGATGCCGTACATGTGGACATCGACACCGAGGCCGTGAAACTGCTCGCTGAGGTGACCCTGTCTATCGCGCTGTTCACCGATGCGGCACGCATCGATCTCAAGGCGCTTCGCGAGCAGCTCGGCCTGCCGGTGCGACTGCTCGGCATCGGGCTCCCGCTCACGATCGCCGCCGGCCTGGGAGCGGCCGCCTTCGTCTTCCCCGACCTGCTGCTCGTCGAGGCCGCACTCATCGCGATCATCCTGGCCCCGACCGACGCCGCGCTCGGCCAGCGCGTCGTGACCGACCCTGCCGTGCCCGCTCCCGTACGCCAGGGGCTCAACGTCGAAAGCGGGCTCAACGACGGCATCGCGGTGCCCTTCTACCTTCTCGCCATCGAGATCGCCAAGGCCGAGGTCGAAGGGCGGCCGCTTTCGCTGTTCCTCGGCATCGCCGCCGAGCAGATCGGGTTCGGCATCATCGCCGGCATCATCGGCGGGGTGGTAGGTGGCGCGGTCATCAGGCACGCAGGCCGAGAAGAGCAGCTCGAGAACTCGTGGCGGCAGATCGTCATGTTCGCCGCAGCCGGCCTTGCCTACGGTATCGGCCTGGCGCTCGGAGGCAGCGTCTTCATCGCGACCTTCACCGGCGGCATCGTGTTCGCCGCTGTGAGCAGGGAGTCCAGCCTCGATCTCGCCCACTTCTCCGAACAGGCCGGAGCCGTCCTGTCCGCGCTCACGTTCACCATCTTCGGGCTTGCGGCGGTACCGTTCACCCTGCGCACGCTCGGCATGCCGGTGATCGTCTACGCGATCGTGAGCTTGACGGTGATCCGCATGGCGCCCGTCGCGCTCGCGCTGTGGGGAACGGGCGCCCGCTGGCCCACTGTCTCATTCATCGGCTGGTTCGGACCCAGGGGTCTCGCGTCGATCGTGTTCGGGCTCGGACTCATCGAGTTGGGGCTGCCGCACGGCCAGACCGTGCTCGCGGTGATCTTCGCGACCGTGCTTCTGAGCGTTCTCGCTCACGGCCTCTCGGCGCCCGGCCTGACTACGGCTTACTCGCGATGGTACGGCTCTTTAGCCGAGAAGCCGCAGGCCGAGACCCGCAGCGTCCACGAGAACCGCGCGCGGTTGGCGCGGCGCGGATGATGCTGCCGGCACCGGGGAGCCGGCAGTGCCTCGACGGGCGGCCGGCACTCTTCTACGCTAGGCACGTGCGCGCACGGGCGCGACACCTTGGGGAGGGAAACGGAACATGACACGGCTCAGTGACAAGCTCCGTGATGCAGGCAACCAGTTCGCGCTCTCCGGGCCGGGGCTCATGCCCGGGTGGGTGCTCAACGTAGGCATCGCAAGCTGGTCGATCATCGGCGCGGTCGGCGTGTTGCTCATCTTCGCGGCATTCATCGGGCTCAGTGCAAGTATCTCGATACCACTCATCCTCGCGATGGTCATCGGGATGATCGCGTACCCGCTCGTCGAGAAGATGGTGGCCCGCCGCATCCCCGTCGCCGCCGCAGCCACCATCGTCCTGATCTTCCTCACCGTCGTGGTCGTCGTCGCTACGTGGGTCACGGTGACCGGCGTCGTCTCGCAGTGGCCGAACATCCAAGCGCAGGTAGAGCAGGGGCTGGCAGAGGCCGGTGAGCTCCTGCAAGCCGCCGGCTTCAACGGCGACGCCATCAAGAACGCCTTCAACGGTGCCAAGGATGCGGCGGCGGGCGCGAGCGGCGGAATCGCCTCGTCGATCGGCTCGGCGTTGGCGAGCGGGATCTCCGGCATCTTCTCGCTGTTCTTTGGGCTCTTCATCGGCGCCGTGCTGCTGTTCTACGTGCTCACGGACTTCCCGAACATCGCGCGCTGGATCGGCGGGCACATGGGTGGATTGCCGGTCGAGATCGGCACGGGCATCGTCGATGACGCGGTGCGCGCCATGCGCGGGTACTTCCGGGCGACCACGATCACCGGTCTCGTCGTCTCCCTCGTCATCGGCATCGCGATGATGGTGATGGGGATTCCGCTGGCCGGTGCCGTCGCGATCGTCACGTTCCTGACCTGCTACATCCCGTTCTTCGGCGCGATCATCTCGGGTGCATTCGCGTTCTTCGTCGCGCTGGGTACCGGCGGGCTCACGCAGGCGATCACTATCCTGGTCGTCGTGCTCCTGGCCCAGAACCTCCTGCAGACCGTTATCAATGCACGAGTCATGGGAGACTCGCTCAACCTCAGCCCGCTCGTCGTACTCGTGGTGACCATGCTGGGCGGCACGTTTGCGGGCCTGCTCGGCGCGGCGCTCGCAGCTCCGGTGGCGGCACTGCTGATCTCGGCGGGCAAGCGGCTCTCGGCGGTGAACTGGGACGAGACGCTCGATTTCGACGAGGCGCCCACCCCGGCGGCGACCGGAGAATAGCGGGCTGCCGGGAGCTGTGATGCTGGAATCCGCGGTACGCATCGCGCTGCTCGTCCTTGCGGGGTGGCTCACCTTGGTATGGGCGTCGTGCGCGGTCTACATCGCCGTGACCTACATCGAAGCCGCCCCCCACATCCCGAAGCGTTCGGCCCGTCAGACGGTCGCGTCGGTGTTGCGCGAATGCTGGTGCACCCTCTGGACGCAGCCGCTGATGCCCTTCTTCCAGTTCTTCGGGCGGCGGCAGAGTCTCGCGCACCGCGGGACACCGGTGGTGCTCGTACACGGCTACTTCCAGAACCGTGTCGACTTCCTCTACCTCTCGGCGCGGCTCATCGCTGCGGGGAGCGGGCCGATCTACGCGTGCAACTTCTTCTGGCCGCAGCGGTTCGAGCGCTCCGCGGTCAGCGTCCGCAAGTTCGTGGAGATGGTCCGCACGCGAACCGGTGCCGAGCAGGTCGACCTGCTCACGCACTCGTCGGGAGGCCTGCTCGCACTCGACCTGCTCGCCGAGAAGCCCGAGTGGGTGCGCCGCGTCGCAGTCATCGCGATCCCCTGGCGCGGCGTGACCTGGCGCGGCCCGGTCGTGGGACCGTCCGGCTCCCAGCTTCGGTCAACGTCGGAGTACGCCCGCAGCCGCCCCCGCGAGATCACTGGTGGGCCGGTGATGTCGATCTTCTCGGCACACGACAACCTCGTGCACCCGCGCGAGACGTCGATGCTCGCCGGGCAGCAGGTGACGCTGCATGAGGTCGAGAACCTCGGCCACCTCGCGATCCTGTTCGACCGCGAGGTCGGCGACACCGTCTGCGAGTTCTTGCTCGCGCCCGACGGGGCCACAGCCGCGTCCTGAGGCCCGCTAGCTTCTGCTACCTTCTTCCGACGCGGCACCACCCAGCAGCTCACGGATGCGGCGCTGCGCTGCGCGCCGGCTCGCCGTCACGTACGCCAAGAGCGAGACGCCGGTCAGCGCCAGGTATGCGGCGAGCGACAACCGCACGATACCGCGCCCATGGTTGGGGCCGACGAAGATCGCGAGTGCCGTCCCGATGCCCAGCGCGCCTCCCGCGTACAGAAGCCAGCGCGGCTTGGCCGTCCTGCCAACCCGCAGAGCCGTGAAGATGTCGGCCGCGCCCCGCACCATCGCATACACCGCGACCATGACCCCGAAGAACCGTTGCCCGTCCTGCGGGTCGGCGAACAGGAACGACGCGACCGCCAAGCCGGCGACGCCGGCGAGCAGTGTCGGCAGAGCGGTCGTCGTGAACGTGAACCTGGTGCCGGCAGTCTGGCGCTTCATGCCTATCGCCCCGACGATCGCGCTCAGTGAGGCAGCTGCGATCCACAGGGCGAATCCGAGGGTGAGCCGCATGGGGTCGGGCCGAACGAGCGCGATCGCGACCGCCGCCGCCAGATTCAGCAGGCCAGCGCGTAGCAGCGCATTCTCGACGCCACCGGTCGCCCGGAAGACCGGGCTGACCGCGGCTGCGGCCGGCGCAGGCCTCGCATGCTCCGCGAGCCCGATGCCCTCCGCGTCGGCCGGGTCGATCGCGCGGACCGCCTCGGCGGGTGCGGTGTAGGGTAGCCCCCGCTCGCCTTCCACCTGAACGCACTCGAACCCCTCGCGCTCCGTACAGACTCGCTCGAGGTACGCCGACGGGGTCAGCGAGTCGCTCGCAGGATTGACGAACCGCGCGGGTGCCGGGACCTGGCGCAGCAGCTCCGCCGCGTCCGTCCCAAGCATCACGCTCTCCACGGAGCGCAGGATCGGCACGAGCCGCGCCTCGGCCTGATCGAGACCCGCCCCGCTCACCTTCTCACCGGCCGCGAGGCGCTTCGCTACGTCCCGCACCGCGATCATCCGAGCAGCGCGCTCGTCGCGTGCGAGTTCGTCGAGCGAGACACCCGGCTCGAGGAACCCCGCCGAGATGGCCACCACGCCCGCACTCTGGTCGGGCACCGTCGCGGCGCACCCGAGCGCCACGGTGGCGCCGAGGCCCTCGCCCGCGAACGTCACGCGCTCGCGGGTCGGTCCCCACAACGCGCTCACGGTGCCGAGCACCGCAGCGACGTGATCGGCCAGGGTGTAGTGCAGGCTGAGCGGCGCCGGCGAGTCCCCGAAGCCGAGCAGGTCGAGCACGGCGACGTCATGGGTACGTGCGAGCACCTCGGCTGCGGGAACCCACGCGGTCGCGGGGTTGTTGAGGCCGTGCAGCAGCACGAGCGGCGCACCGCTCCCGCCGCGCCACACCACGTTGAGCTCGCGGACTTCGTCGCGCATGATCTCGTGTGCGATCCGCTCGGGCATGTTCCACAGTGTCATGTGATCGGCGGCGAGCCCGCGGATGCGGCGGATCTCCATGTCGGGCTTGAGCCGCTTGAGCGCAGGCGCCTGTGAGATCTTGACGATGGCGTCGTGCTCGCCGATGGCGTGCACCACCGGCATGGTGAGCTTGGGGAGGTCGTCGACCCACGTCGCCCTGTTGATCGTGTTCGTGAGGTTCTTGCTCATGATCTCCCAGTGCGTGGGGATGTCCTCGGCGTGGAACGCCTCCTTGAGCGCGCCCTCCCCCACACCGGTCGCCACCTTGTACAGCAAGCTATCCTTCTGCTTGGAGGTCGCGAGGCGCTCCCAGACCCACTTGGAGCCGGCCTCGTAGAGCATCTTGAGGCTGTAACCCTTCGTCTCGACCAACTCGGGCGGAAGGTAGAACGGCGCGTCGAGGAGGAAGAGCCGGCGCAAGCGCTCGGGATAGGTCGAGGCGTAGCGCAGCGCGATGTCTCCGCCAAGCGAATAGCCCGCGAGCAAGAACGGATCGTCGACGCCGAGGTCCTGCAGCGTGTTCTCGATGACGAGGGCGTGCTCATCCGCGGTGTACTCGATGTCGAGCGGTTTGGGGCTCGCCCCGAAGCCGAGCAGATCGAACGCGATGAAGCGATACCCGGGTCCGATCGTGTCGATGACCGTGCGCCAGTCGCCGCCGTCGGAGTTGATGCCGTGGAGCATCACGATCGCCGGCCCATCGCCCTCGTCGAAGTGAGCGTGGAGTCGCAGGCTGTTGATGTCGGAGTGCATCGGTCTCCCCTCGGCCCGCACCGCGCTCAGTCGCCCCTCAAACTACCATATGGTCAGGCTCGGACCGCCGGTCGCGCCTCAGTGCGCGCTGCAGCGACCGCTGCGCGCACGGACGGGTACACGTTGCCTGCGCCGATGGCATCGAGCGTCCCGGCTCGTTCGAGCAAGCCGACGCGATGCTCATCAACACGAGCGAGCAGAAGCGCGGTCTGCCTCGCCTTAAGCTCGCCGGCCAGCTTGGAGAGAGTGTCGGCGCCGTCCAAGTCGATGTCAGCAGCGGGCCCAAGATCGACGACCACCGTATGCGGCTTCTGTTCGGCGATCATCGCAAGCAGCGACGAGCGGAAGTGGTCGGCGTCTGCAAAGAACAGAGGGCCGCCAAGCTCGACCACGAGAACACCGGGGATCGTCTCGGCGTTCTCGTGGATGTCGGCATCCACATACACCTGGTTGTCGGTGTCGTAGCCCATGCGCCGGACCGATGACTTCGAGGCGGTCGAAACGAGCAGGAGAAGTGAGATGACCACGCCGATGACAACGCCTGCGACGACACCGATGAAGAACAGCCCGATGGACGTTGCAGCGAATGCGATGAAGCCACGGCGGCTCGTCTTGTAGAACCGCACGAACACGTCGAAGTGGATCAGGCCGACAGCGGCGTCAATGACGACCGCACCAAGCACGGCCTTGGGAAGCGTCGCGAATGCCTCCGTGAGGAAGAGCAACGTCACCACCGTCAGCCCGGCGACGATGAGTCCCGCGAGTTGGGTCCTCTGCCCGGCCTCGTCGGCGACGCTCGTCTTGCTGAGGCTGCCCCCAACCGGGAAGCCGCCCAGAAGCGACGACCCGATCACTGCAGCTCCCTGCGCTACGAGCTCTTGATCGGCTGATACGTCGAGCCCGTGCTTTGCACCGACGTTCTTCGCTGCAGCCAGAGACTCGCTGAAGCCCACGAGAATGACCGCCAACGAACCGGCGATCAAGGTGCCCCATGCCGAGGGAGGCAGCCCTGTTGGCACCATAAGGTGTGGCAGCCCCGACGGCAGGTCGCCGACGAGTGCCACGCCCTTGTCGGCGAGGCCGAGAACCGGTACCACGACGATCCCAAGCACGACCGCGAGCAACGAACGAGGGACGCTCGGAAGGGTGTAGCGGAGCACAAGCAGCATCACGATCGCTGCCGCACCTATCGCAAACGTCGGCAAGCTCGTCTGAGGAATCTCCTTCACGACACCGACGAGCACCTGCCAGTACGAGCCTTCGACCTTCTCAACGCCAAGAACCTTGTACATCTGATCGACGATGAGGCCGAATCCGAACGCGAAGACGAAGCCCTCGAGCACGGACTTCGACAAGAAGTTGGCGACCCACCCCATCCGTGCGAGACCGAGAAGCACGTAGATGACGCCGACGGCGAGAGCCAGACCGACCACGACGGTGAGGTACTCCGGTGCAGCCGTGGCGACAACCAGAGCGGCGACCGACGCGGTGACAGCGGCCACGGTCGCGCTGGGTCCGGTGACGACCTGGTCGGCGGAGGCGAACAGCGCATACATGACGGATGCGCCCAGCACCGTGTACAGGCCGTACTGCGGCGCGACGCCAACGATTGCCGCGTAGGCGATCGCCTGCGGGATCACGAGCGCCCACACCGAGGCGCCGGCGACGGTATCCGAGCGAAGCCACGACATCTGGTAGCGCGGCAACCACTGGACGATAGGAAGCAGGCGCCCCAACGTATTCGACCCGCGCACGATCGCCTCGCGCCTCGCCATCTTCGACCACTCCCCCAACGACGCAGAACCACATTCTCTGAACATGCTTACCACCTGGTCAGACTGTACTAGACTGGGTGCCAACAGGAGAAGCGCTATGTGGCGGTTCTCGCGCTCCCAGCGGCGTGCCAAGAGGAGAGTCATGGGCTCTACGGTGAGCGAGCTAAGAGGCACCGGGGCGATTGAGGAAGTGGGCAGGGACCTGCGCGCTCCGCGAGCCGCGGGAGTAGCCGGGCTACTCTTCGCGATCCTGTTCATCGGCGTGCTGTTGCTGGTCCGGGCGCCTGCCGCCGTATCTGGAGAGACGCTCTCCGCGTGGTACGCGAGCGGTGCAGCGCGCACCCGGATCGTCCTCATGGGCCTGTACGCGATCCCTCTCGCCGGCGTCGCATTCCTGTGGTTCATCGGGGCTGTTCGCGCCCGTATCGGCCGCCGAGAAGACCAGCTGTTCGCGACGGTGTTCCTCGGCAGCGGCCTGTTGTTCGTGGCGATGCTGTTCGCGGCCGCGGCGACCGCAAGCGCTATGGCGCTCCGGCTCGACATGCTCGCTGAGCGGGCTGACGTCGACCCGGCAGTGATGCAGTTCAGCCAGGCGCTCACGTACACGTTTCTGTACGTGTACGCCGCCCGAGCTGCCGGCGTGTTCATGATCGTCACCTCTACGATCGCCATCCGCACCAAGACGATTCCGCGCTGGGTCGGATTCGTCGGCTACGCCATCGCGCTGGCGCTGCTGCTGAGCATTCGGGAGTTCCAGCTGATCATGACGCTGTTCCCGTTGTGGGTAGCGCTCTTGAGCATCTTCATCCTGGTGTCGCCGCCTCTTGGCGACCCGGCTGCCGTGCCCGATGGGGAGACTGGAGTCGTCGAGTGACTGCAAGCCCTACACCGAGCCCCGACGCCCCTGAGAAGCGGGACGGGCCGCGCGCGGACATCATCGTCGGCGTCACGAACGGCGTTGCGAACATTCCGGACGCAATGGCCAACGCGCTGCTTGCCGGAGTGAGCCCGATCGCCGGGCTCTATGCGCTACTCGCCGGCACGCCGGCAGCAGCGCTGACAACGAGTTCGCAGTTCATGACGGTCGCGGTCACCTCGGCTATGGCGGTGATCGTTGGAAGCGGCCTTGCAGCCGTCCCCGCTGTCCAGCGCGATGCCGCCGTTGCCACACTCGCCGCGCTGGTCGGCGTGTTCATGGCGCTGTTCGGCCTGCTGCGCGGCGGCCGGCTTCTGCGCTTTGTCTCGAATGCGGTGATGAAGGGCTTCCTCAACGGCGTGGCCCTCCTCGTCATCGTTGGGCAGCTCTCGAACATCACGGGCTTCGGCGCATCCAGATCAACGAAGTTCGGCAAGGCAATCGAAACCGCACTGAACGTGCGAGCGTGGAATCCCGTCACGCTGGCGGTGGGCCTCCTGACGATCGTGATCATCGTTGCGCTCATGCGCACGCGGCTCAAGGACTTCGCGATGCTCATCGCGCTGGTGGCCGCAACGGCGGGCGTCTACTTCCTGAAGATCGATATCCCCCTCGTGAGGAGCGTCTCCGAGATTCCCAACGGCCTGCCGATGCCACGTATGCCTGAACTGGCGCTTGTGCCCGGGCTGGTGATACCGGCGCTCTCGGTCGCGCTCATCGGCCTTGTGCAAGGCGGCGGCATCAGCAAGGCATTCCCGAACGCCGACGGGACCTACCCGGACTCCTCGCGCGACATGATCGGCCAAGGCGTCGGCAACCTCGCATCTGGCGCGTTCGGCGGCATGCCGATCGGCGCGTCGGTGTCGAGCACCGCCATGGCCGTCTCCGGAGGCGCCCGCACGCGCTGGTCAAACGTCGTGATCGGCGTGGTGGTCGCCGTCGTGCTCCTGCTGCTAGGCCCTCTTGTCGAGCTCGTCCCGCTCACCGTACTCGCCGGGATCCTCATCGTGGTCGGCGTGTCGGCGATCGACATCAACGGCATGCGCGATGTGTGGAACGCCAGCAAGGAGTCAGCGGTGGTCATGCTGATCACGCTTGGCTCGATGCTTCTGATGCCGGTGCAGTACGCCGTGCTTCTCGGCGCGGCACTCTCAGCCGTGCAGTACGTCTACAGCTCATCCAAAGATGTGCGCGTAGTGCAGCTGCACCGGTTGCCCGATGGCCAGTGGTCCGAGCAGGCCCCGCCCGAGATGCTTCCGAGCGATGCGGTCACCGTCGTCGATATCTACGGCAGCGTGTTCTACGCCGGCGTTGAGCTCGTCGATAAGCTCCTGCCATCGGTTGGAACAGCGCAGCGGCCGGTGTTGGTCGTCCGTCTGCGCAGCCACGCCGAGGTCGGAAGCACGTTCATCCTGATGATCCGCCGCTACCACGAGCAGATTCACGCAGCCGGCGGACGGCTGATCCTTGCCGGCGTGCGTGATCGGCTCATGGCCCAGCTGACCAGCACCGGGGTACTCGAGGAGATCGGCGCGGAGAATGCGCTGCCGATGACCGACGTCGTGTTCCAGTCCACCGCCGCAGCGGTGGAACTGGGAGAGGCGTGGCTGCGCGACCGGTGAGCCCGGTCGGCCGCGTTCTGGCGTCAGGCAGATCCACCCGCGGAGTGTAGCTGCTCGAGCACCTTGTCCAGGTTGAAGCTCGCCGGCTTCTGGCGCGGCGGGAACTCCATGATGTCCTGGACCGCGCGCGCCACCACCACCTGTGCGGGCACCACCATGTACGCGTGGTCGATCATCCAGTCCCAGTAGGTGTTGGAGTTCTCGAGCGCCCGCTCGAACGGGTCACGCCGAAGGTTGAAGATGCGCGGGATGCGCAGGTCGACGAAGGGCTCTGCCCACAGCGCCAGCGTCTTGGCGCGCTGCTCCTTGAAGACGTACTTCCAGTCCCCAACGCGCAGCGCCACGAGTTCGGCGTCGTCGTTCACGTAGAAGAACTCCTCGCGCGGGCTCGCATCCGCACGGCCGGCGAAGTAGTCGCTCATGTCCTTGCCGTCGAGTGCGACTTTGAAGGACTTGCCGGCCGCCTCATGACCGGCCCGGCACTTCGCGACGATGTCGGGCTCCCCTGCCGCCGCGAGGAACGTGGGCAGCATGTCCTGGTGCGCCACCATGCCGTTGAGCGTCACGCCCGCCTGCCACGTGCCCGGCCAGCGCACGAAGCACGGGACTCGGTACGCGCCTTCCCAGTTGCTGTTCTTCTCTGAGGCGAAGGGAGTGATGGCGCCGTCGGGCCACGTGTTGTAATGGGGGCCGTTGTCTGTGGAGTACATGACGATCGTGTCCTCGGCGATCCCGAGCTCGTCGAGCTTGTCGAGGATCATGCCTACATGGTTGTCGTGCTCCACCATGGCGTCGTTGTACTCGCCCTGGCCGCTCAGCCCGCGTGTCTCGTCCTTGATGTGTGTCCGGAAGTGCATGCGGGTCGCGTTCCACCAGACGAAGAGGGGCTTGTCGCCGCCGGCCATCTCTTCGAGATACTCGAGCATGCGCGCCGTGACCTCATCGTCGATGGTCTCCATGCGCTTCTTCGTGAGAGGTCCGGTGTCCTCGATCTCCTGGCTTCCGTCGGGCTGCGCCCAGCTGTGAATCACGCCACGCGGGCCGAAGCGCTCGCGAAACGCAGGATCCTTCGGGTAGTCCGCATGCTCGGGCTCTTCCTCGGCGTTGAGGTGGTACAGGTTGCCGAAGAACTCGTCGAAGCCGTGGTTCGTTGGCAGGTGCTCGTCGCGGTCTCCGAGGTGGTTCTTGCCGAACTGCGCTGTGGCGTACCCGAACGGCTTGAGGAGCTCCGCGATCGTCGGGTCCTCGGCGCACAGGCCCTCCTTGGCTCCGGGGAAGCCGACCTTCGTGAGCCCGGTGCGAAGCGGGTTCTGCCCGGTGATGAACGCCGAGCGGCCGGCCGTGCAGCTCTGCTGGCCATAGAAGTCCGTGAAGCCGATGCCCTCGTTCGCGATGCGGTCGATGTTGGGAGTCGAGTAGCCCATCATCCCCTTGTTGTTGGCGCTGATGTTCCAGTAGCCGATGTCGTCTCCCCAAAGCACAAGGATGTTGGGTCTTCCGTAAGGCATGCGCACCCCCTGGCTCCCGCCGCAGCAGAATCTGGCGGGCTCGCACCGAGCCCACTGAGGGTGTCTATACCCCGCCGAGCATCGGTGCCGGGTGGTGCGAGGCAATCCTGGTTGACCTACGCCAGACAAGGTGGCGATCAGAGTGTGGCGGCGTGTGACCATCGGCTAAGATGAGAGGGACAGCTATCCCTGCACAAGGAGGTCATGACTTGGTACTTCAACAAGGACCTCACCACCGAGCACGATGCCATCTTCGAGGACGACATGACCAAGTGTTCGCAGGTCACGCTCGAGACGGTGGCCAACTGGCCGGCCGCGTTCAAGCTGCGTAACTCGGTCTCGAGGCTGATGTCGAACCTGATGTAGGGCGCGTCGCGCCTGGGCTCTGAGAGGCCCGTGTCGCTGCAGCAAGAAGGGCCGCCCGATCTGGGCGGCCCTTCTGTCGCTACCCACAGTACTCGGCGGGAGGCGCAGTCAACCCGCTGCGGAACGCTTGCCTTTGGCCATGCCCCACTCTACCAAGCGCATGACCGCCCCCAGTACGGCGACCACCAGATCGCCCAAGATGACCAGCTGCTTCCGCACGGCATGCCAGCGCGCAGCAGCGCCTCACTCGAGACCGTGCACCAAGTCGCCTAGCCCGCGGCACCGCCGCCTACCGACTGCGCCGACGAGTGTTCATGCAGTGCTCGCTCGGTCTCGATGGACTCCGGCTTGAGGTCGAACGTGACCTTCCTCAACGTGCCGGTGAAGGCGTACGGCGCTTTGTCCACGTAGGCCTCATCCACGACACCACCGTTGTCCCGACCCATGTCCATGCCCGCGTACGTTGTGAACAGCATCGAGCACGTATGGTCGAGACGACCCTCGCCGATCTGCCGGTCATTGGCCCACAGGCTCACCTTCCCTCCGGCGCCCGGCCTCGGCTCGTCGATCTCGAACAGCATCTTGACGCCCACATCGCCGGTTGGGATGGGCTCGGTTGAGACCTGTTTGTACGTGTCTACGCCAAGGAACTGGTACGTGTGCACCAGGTGCCCCTTGTCGTCCACCCAAAGTGCGAAGCCGCCGATGAAGTCGGCGAAAGCGCACAGGACGCCCTCGGCACCGGCTTCGGGAACGTTGATGTCAGCCTCGATGGCATAGGAACGCCCGTAGATCCGCGGAATCACCGTGGTTGAGACGTTCTGAACGTCGCCCGCGAACTCGAAGCGAGTGTTCGTGGGCATGGGAGGCAGAATCCCGAAGAAGACGGCCATGCCGCCGAGCAGTGGCAGGGCCTTATTGCGTGCGGCCTCCTGCCAGAAGAGCTCGCGCAGCTCGGCCAGCTTCTCCGGCTGCTCGGCTGCCAGATCACGGGCCTGCGAGAAGTCGTCCGGCAGGTAGTAGAGCTCCCACTTGTCTTGGTCCGGGTCGTACCCGCTGCCCGGCTTGAACTTGGCGAGGGTGGCCGGCGAGAAGTCCCACGGCAGCTTGTCCAGGCGAGCGCATGCCCACCAGCCGTCCTTGTAGATTGCCCGGCTGCCGTACATCTCGAAGTACTGGACCGTGTGCTGCTCCGCTGCATCCGGGTCGTCGAGCGTGTACGAGAACGGCGTGCCGTCCATCGGCTCTTGCTCGATTCCGTCAACGACCTTCGGCTCCGGTATGCCGATCAAGTCGAGGATCGTGGGCGCAACGTCGATGCAGTGCGTGAACTGAGAACGCACACCGCCGCTCTTGATGCGGTTCGGCCACGCCATGACCATCGGGTCGCGATCGCCACCCAGGTGACTGGCCATCTGCTTGCCCCACTGGAATGGCGTGTTCTGGGCGTGTGCCCAAGCGGCGGCGAAGTGCGGAGCGCTACGCTCGCCGCCGAGACCTTCGAGGCCTCCGAACTTCTCGATGAGGGCCAGCTGCTCCTCGGCGTTGAGGACCAGGCCATTGAAGAACGTCGTCTCGTTGAAGGACCCAGTAGTCGTGCCCTCCATCGACGCGCCGTTGTCCCCCCAGATGTAGATGATCAGCGTATTGTCGAGCTCGCCCATCTCATCGACGGCGTCGATGAGGCGCCCGATGTTCCAGTCCGTGTTCTCCGAGAAGCCGGCGAACACCTCCATCTGGCGAGCATACAGTCTCTTCTCAGCGTCGCTCAGGCCGTCCCAGGCCGGGTACGGATCGGGTCGCGGAGCGAGTTCTGTGTCCTCGGGGACGATGCCCAGTCTCTTCTGGCGCTCGAGAGTGCGCTCACGGTACTTGTCCCAGCCGTCGTCAAATTGGCCTTTGTACCTGTCAGCCCACTCCTTGGCTACGTGGTGCGGCGCGTGCGTGGCGCCGGTCGAGTAGTAGACAAACCACGGCTTGTGCGCATCGTGGGCCCGCACGGCGTGGAGCCACTCGATCGACTTGTCCGTGATGTCGTCGGGGAAGTAGTAGAGCTTCCCGCCTTCGCCCTCGGGCACGCCGAGCACCGAGTTGTCCTGCGTGATGATCGGGTCGTACTGGCCGGCGGCCCCCGTCAGGAAGCCCCACCAGTGGTCGAAACCCCACGCCTGCGGCCAGTGATCAAACGACCCGGCGGGTCCCATCTCGCGGCCAGGCGTCATGTGCCACTTGCCGAAGCCGCCCGTGATGTAGCCGTTCTCCCTCAGAATCCGCGGCAGGGCTGTGCAGCTGCGCGGGCGCGTCCCGGTGTATCCGGGGAACGGTCCGGGGAACTCGGCGATTCCGCCCATACCCACGCGGTGATGGTTGCGCCCGGTGAGCAGCGCTGCGCGGGTCGGTGAGCACACTGCCGTAACGTGGAATCGGTTGTAGGTCAGGCCCATCTCTTGAACGCGGCTCAGGGCAGGCGTTCGGATCTCGCCGCCGAATGTCTCAGGACCGCCGAAGCCGGCATCGTCCACAAGGACGATCAGCACGTTGGGCGCGTCATCGGGCGCCTTCGGACCAGGAATCATCGACCAATCGCCGACGGACTCGTCCATGGTGTGACCGATAGACCCCCCGAACGTGCGGTCCGGGATCGGGAGCACGGTGCGGTCTTGAGCGAACTTGCCCATCGCCTCGGCGAGTGAGGACTTCAGCTGCCGAATGCCACCCTCGTCGGATTGAGCGACCGATTTTGCGATTGAACCCACCAGCGTCTGCTCGACAGCGAAGCGCTGATCGTCTGAGGCCATGACGATGATCGCCGCCGAACCCTCCGGGAGATTCTCACCAATCTTGCCTTGAATCCCTGCCTTGAGCTTGTGATCTGCAAACGTGCCCGCGATCGCACCCGCTGCAGCGCCCACCGCGACCGCTGGCAGCAGCGCGGGTGCGAACAGGCCGACGATAACGCCGACACCGCCTCCCCAGCCCGCGCCCTTGCGGCCGAGGTGGTTGCCGGTGTCGGCGATGGTGACCTTCCCGTCTGCGTCCTTCGAGACGAGGATGGCACCCTCGATCTTGACCTTCTTATCCTTGACGAGCCCAACGAGCCCATCGAAGTCCTTCTGAGCCGAATCGACGTCCGTGTAGACGCCGACCATGACATCCATCAGTTGATCGCCCACGAGTCCCCCCTTACATTCCGCGTGTGATGCACCTTCTGCGCGCGCGAGTCGGTCCGAACGCGCTCTCGACCCGATCTAGGCGGCTATCCCCTCAGACTTGCCGGCTTGGTGAGTACGTACGCGAGAATCCCGATCAGCGGCAGCCAGAAGAGCAGGATGATCCATCCCGCCTTGGCCCACCCAGATAGGTCACGCCGCTTGAACACGTCGGCAAGCGTCACGATGAACATCCAGATGAGCATGAAGAAGAAGTAGAACAGGAGCATGTACCAGAACAGTTGCAGCAGACCCCCGGTGAACATGGATCCTCCTGACTGACTCGTTCCCGCGGCTTAGGCGTTCTTCACCTTGAATGCCATGACGATTGCCGCAATGCCGCCGGCGATCGCGAAGATGGCGAACACCCAAGGAAGCGCAAGGCTGGCCGGGAACGGGTTGACCAGCAAGAAGCCGCCGAACAGGATGCTCAGGACGCCAAGAATGCCGACTCCCCAGCCGCCGCCCTTGAACGCCATGACGAGCTCGACACCTCCGTAGATGATGCCCTGGATACCCAGCACCCAGACGTAGATCGTGGCGAGGCCGACAGTGGCCAGCAGCGGCGTTCTACTCATCGCGTCGAGCACGACCAGTCCCGCGAGAATGCCGAGGATCCCGGCGAACAACTTCCAGCCCCACATCGTGCGGTCGACGAAGAGGCTGCACAGCTTCACGATGCCGCCGATGAACCAGAACACGCCAACGAGCCAAGCGATCCAGACGCTCGTCTCGGCGGGGTGGCCCAAGAGCAGCAGGCCCAGACAGATCGCGACGATTCCCATGACGAGTGGCATCCACCACATTGACTCGGCGGACGGCGCCCGCCCCGAGTCGACTGCTGCACCTGAAGCTGCCATGTACTCCCCCTTGCTAGAGCGAACCGGGATGACTCCCGAGCCCGCGGCTGTCAGACAGCGCCACGACCGTGCGGCGCCGTTGGCCGATTGCGGCCCTTCTTACCTTGCGGTTAATCATGCCCATGTAGGCGTCCGTCGTATCTGACTGACCACTGGGTAACATAGAAGGACAGGTGCCACCCGCAGCCGCAGGAGGGTCACATGTCGGATTCCGATGTCGAATCACCGCACGTCGATCCAGAACCGTCCGGGACTCCACAGGGCGCCGCCGGAAAGAGACCTCCCAGCCCGTGGATATGGGTGCTGATCGCCGCTGCCGTGGTACTTGTGGCTGCACTGCTGTTTCGAGGCGGAACCGTGAGTGTGCCTCTCGTCGTCGGCCAGACCCAGTCCGAGGCGCAAGCTCTCATCGAGTCGGCGGGTCTCCGTGTGGGCCAGGTCAGCGATGTGGCCACACTCGCCGTTCCCCCGGGTACTGTCGTGCAGCAATCCCCGACGCCTGAGACGAAGGTCAGAGCAGACTCCGCGGTCGACATAACCGTCTCGGGAGTCCCGAAGGTCGACGTGCCCGATGTCGTCGGGCAGACGGAGTCGGCCGCATCGGAGACCCTCGCCGAGCAGGGCCTGCGCATCGGAAACGTGGCGTATGTGTTCGACCCCGATGTGGACGCAGGGAGACTGACCGCGCAAGACCCAAGTGCGTCGACGGTGGTCGCGGTGGGCTCTGCGATAGACATCACCGTCTCAAAGGGGGAGCAGCAGGGACAGGTGCCCAACGTGGTGGGTCTTGCGCAGAGCGACGCCGAGTCCGCTCTCGAGGGCGCTGGCTTCAAACCCAAGACCACGAAGTCGACGAGTGCCGATGTCCCCGCGGGTGACGTGATCGACCAGTCTCCCGCTGCCGGTGTGGTAGCGGCCGCGGGAAGCACCGTCACCATCAAGGTCTCGACCGGTGCGCCCGCTCCCGTTGAGCCGACTCCTCCAGCGACCGAGAGCGCGACACCTCCTGAGGAGACAGTGCCGCAGGAGCCCGCGGAGTCAGGCACTCCGCCTGCGGAGAAGCCTGCAACCAAGCCCGTCCCGAAGACCGCTGACGTGCCCGACGTTGTCGGCATGCGCGTGATCGAGGCGATCGGTGCCCTGCGCAAGGCGGATCTCAAAGTCAAGATAGCGTGGGCTGCCACCGACAAGGATGTACTGCTCGTGATCGATCAGAATCCGGCGGCCGGAACACAGGTGGACCCCGGGACGGCGGTCACGATCACCATCGGCCTGCCTTCGTTCTCGTTCGAGCAGCCGGCGCAGCAACCGGCCACCGAGCAGCCAGAGGCGCAACCAGCCCCGGCACCGACACCTGCGCCCGCCCCGGAGCCGACTGCCGGTCCAGGGGCTGGAACGGTGACGACACCTACACCGTAGAGCGAATACCACTTGACACGGGAGGCCGCGAAACTAGACTCGATTGTCCACCGGACAATGACGAGAGGGGTGCTGGTGCCCAAAGGTGCAAAGAGCCGCGTCCGCCAGGTGCGGAGCGTAACGCTCGGTTCTCTCGGCGCGACCCCGCCAAGGTCACTGTTCGCGAGATTGCCGAGAAGGCCGGCGTCACACATCCGCTCGTTCACCAGTACGTGGGCTCCAAGTCAGACATCCTAGACGCCGTCATCGCCCGTGGTGCGCCCTCACGATTCGAGATGATGGTGGCCCACCCGGACTACCGAGAGGTCATGCCCCTGCTCTTCGATGACGTGCTCAAACAGCTGGTCAGCTCACGCGCGATCGTGCGCTCGGCCATGGATGGCGTGGAGTACGCGCCCCTTGAAGACCGGATCAAGAACGGTCACATGATGCTCGATCTGGCTCGGGCTGCAGTCGCCAAGGGGACCACGCGACCCGCGATGAACCACCCGGTGGATCCTCGCATCGCCCTTGCTGCGGCCGTTGCTCTGGCCTGTGGGTGGGTTGCGATGCAGGAGTGGCTGTCTCTGATGTTCGACCTGCACGATGAGGACCCGGCCGAGGTCAACCGGCAAGTCCGGGACATGTACGTGTACGTCGCGGACCTGGTGTTCCCGCCGAGTGATTCTGAGCCGACTGTGTGACCGATGGGTAAGAAACACGCGAAGGTCATCACGTGACGGACGTATCTCGCCGACCGAGGAGGCACGAATGGGACTCAGGGACCGTATCGGCGGAGGGCCGATGGGTGGAGGCGGACCGATTCGCTACCAGATGCGCGAGAAGATGTTCTCCATCGGTGACGATGCGTGGATCGAGGACAGCAACGGCAACCGGGCGTTCAAGGCCGATGGCAGGGCGCTGCGTATGCGCAGCACGTTCGTGCTCGAAGACGCGAGCGGCAACGAGGTCGCATCGATTCAAGAGAAGATGTTGCGCATCAAAGACACCATGGAGATCGAGCGCGGTGGCCACAAGATCGCGACAGTGAAGAAGGCGCTCGTGTCGCCGTTGCGCGACAGGTTCGACGTGAGTCTCGAGGGCGGCGGCAACTGGGACGTGCAGGGCAACATACTGAACCACGAGTACGAGATCTCGAGCGGCCGGGACAAGATCGCCGAGGTGTCCATGAAGTGGTTCCGTGTGCGTGACACCTATGGCATCGAAGTCGCCCCCGGTCAGGATGTCGGGCTGGTGCTCGCAATCGCCGTGGCGCTAGACGAGATGATCCGCGGCTAGCCGCGCACGCTGACTCCGCGGCCAGGAAGGCGCGTCTTCGCGCGCAGTTCGCGTACGATGCCCGTATGAGCGAAGCGACGCCTGTATTCCACGTCATGGCCAAGCCCACGGGCTCGCGCTGCAACCTGCGCTGCGACTATTGCTTCTTCCTCGAGAAGGCAGCGCTCTACCCGGGCAGCGAGCAGCGCATGTCCGACGAGGTCATGCGCGCGTTCGTGCGCCAGACCATCGATGCCCAGCGCATGCCCTACGTCACACTCGCATGGCAGGGCGGCGAGCCGACGCTTATGGGGCTCGACTTCTTCCGCCGCGCGATCGCGGCCGAAAAGGAGACGCTACCGGCTGGGTGGCAGGTCGAGCGCACGCTACAGACCAACGGCACCTTGCTCGACGACGAGTGGGCCGCCTTTCTCGCCGAGAACGAGGTGCTCGTTGGCCTGAGCATCGATGGCACGCGCGAGCTCCACGACGCGTACCGGCATGACGGTGCCGGCCGGCCGGTCTTCGACCAGGTGGAGGCAGCGGCGCGCCTACTCCAGAAGCACGGTGCCGAGTTCAACGTGCTGTGCACCGTCAACGCCGCCAACGCGGACCATCCGCTCGACGTGTACCGCTACTTCCGAGACGAACTCTCCGCGCGATTCATCCAGTTCATCCCTATCGTCGAGGTCGAGACGGCGCCCGCGGACGGAAGACCCGGTACCGTGACCGATCGCAGCGTGCCCTCGCTCGCCTACGGGACGTTTCTCTCGGCGATCTTCGACGAGTGGGTGCGGCGCGACGTGGGCGAGATGTTCGTGCAGTTCTTCGACGGGGTGCTCGCTGCATACCTGCGCGGCTACTCGTCGCTGTGCGTGCTCCGTCCTACCTGCGGAGAAGGTGTCGCGCTCGAGCATAACGGCGACGTGTACTCGTGCGACCACTTCGTGGACACGCCGTATCTGCTCGGCAACATCATGGAGACGCCCATCGGCGAGCTGGTCCGCTCCGATCAGCAGCGCGCGTTCGGCGACGCCAAGCGTGCCACACTGCCGGAGTACTGCCGGCAGTGCGAGTTCCTATTCGCATGCAACGGCGAGTGCCCCAAGAACCGCATCCTGCTCACCCCCGACGGCGAGCCGGGGCTCAACTGGCTGTGCGAGGGGTTGAAGCAGTTCTTCGCGCACGCGGACGGACGCATGCGGACGCTCGCCGACCTGCTCGAAGCTGGCCGCGACGCGGCTGATATCATGCCGATCCTTGCCGAGCAGGCCGCTCGCACAGGGCGCAACTCACCGTGCCCGTGCGGGAGCGGTCGCAAGTACAAGGCGTGCTGCGGGGTCTAGCCGGTACGCTCACAATCGTCCAGCCATAAAGCCGGGCCTCCGCGAGCACCTTCTCGGCCCCCTCGCGATAAGAGAACTCGCGCTCGGCGTCGTCATGGTCGATCAGAAGCGCGAGACGGGCGATCTCGAGCATCTCCGCGTCACCGTTGGGCATTGCCACATGCGCCGCCGTCAGTCTGTGCTGTAGCCACGCCGACCCGGATCGCAGATGCGTCAGCACGGAAGCGACCGTTTGCCTCTCGCCATCCCCCACTCGACCAGCCGCATGATCGCGCCGAGGACGGCTATCACCATGCCGCCCAGTATGAGCACGAGCCCGAGCTGGCGATCGCTGACCACCCACAGCACGCCGCCGATCACCACCGCCAGCATGCCGGCACCAAATGCTACCCAGTACGCCTTCATCTCGACTCCCTCCCCGCTCACGACCATGCCAAACCAGCCGGGCGTCGCGACGGATGTGTCAACGCTCCGTCGCGGCATCTGGTGTGAGATCAGTACGGTGTCGCAGCCGAACCGGCGATGCCGATGAGCACCGTGGATCCGGTCGGCACCGTGGAGCTGGCTGCCGGGAGCTGGCCCAGGACGACATCGGGCTTCGCCTGCGGGTCGTCGATGTTGACCGCTTGCGCCACCAGACCCGCATCCGCGAGTGCCTGCGTCGCGCTCTCGGCGTCCATCCCCTTCACATCCGGCACAGTCGCGGTGCCGTCGGCCGGCTTCGGGCCCATCGACACCACGAGAGCCACGGGCGTACCTGGAGCCACCCTGTTGCCGGCGGGCGGCCACTGCTGGGCGACGATGCCCGCCTCCACCGTCGAGCTGTACGACTGCACCACCTGCGCGCTGAGCTGAGCAGCAGCTAGCGCAGACTCTGCATCAGCCTGAGTCTCGCCGATCAGTACCGGCACCGCCACGGTTGTCGGTTCGGGGTCGACCGCCGGACCGGTGGAGATCGCCACGAGGATGACCGAGTTCGGCGCGACCGACTCGCCGCTCGCGGGCTGCTGGGAGAACGCCTCCCCCTTCGGCGCGTCATTGGCTTGCTGCACGAATGAGGACACCAGGTCGACCTTGGCAAGGGCACTCTGTGCCTCGGACTGCGTCATGCCCACCACGTTGGGGACCTTCACTGTGTCGGGCTTCGTCTTCTCGGGTGCTTTGGCAATCTGGATGGCGACCTGCGATCCACGGGTCAGCTCGGAGCCGGCTGCCGGCAGTTGCGCAGTAACGTCACCCGCATCGGCATCCTCGGTCTCCTCGTACTTCGCGACGGGGACGAACCCCGCATCGACGAGCACTGCCTCCGCATCATCCTTGGGCATGCCCACGACATCGGGCACAGCAGCTGCAGATGACTCCTCGGCGGGGGCGGCTGCCGAGGTGGCCTCGGCGGTCTGCGTCGCTACTTCGGCGACCTCTGTGCCGGGTGTGGACTGCCTCGCGAAGAACCAGACGCCACCCGCGAGCAGCAGCAGCGCAAGTGCGGCAGCGACCCAGACCCACGGCGAGGTGCGCTTCGACTGTGGCGCAAGCGTGTGCGCGTTGGGGAGCGTCGCCATCACGATGCCCGCCGGGACCGTATCGCTGTACTGCCGCACCACCTGAGGACTGAGGCCCGCGGCGCGCAATCGCTCAGCAGCGTCCCCCTCGCCGGCACCTATGACGTCAGGGAACACGACCTGCGGCACCGGCGACGGTGATGGGCCGTTCGACACGAGCAGCAAAGCCGTCGTGCCCGGCGACGCCCGCAGGTTCGCCTCCGGCAGCTGGCCGATGACGCGCCCTTTGCGGACGACTCCGCTATGCGTGTTGAAGACCTGAGCGGCAAGACCCGCCTCCTGCAGCATCGTCAGAGCATCGCCCTGCACAACACCGACGATGCCCGGGACGACGACAGGCGGCCCCGCGGGCTCCGATGAAACCCCTTGCGATACCACGAGCACCACCTGCGACCCGGCGTCGATCATCGGACCCGCCGTCGCAGCGGTGTACACCTGTCCGGCGGTTGGTCCCGATGAGCTGGTACCTTGGTCAGACATCCGATTCTCCCTGTCGTCGTCGGAGGCCGAGCGCGCGCTCATGTGCCGCCCGCGTCGGGCATGCCATTCTCTACTTACCCATCGGTCAGCCGAGAGTGCAGCGCCTCGCCTTCGACAACTTACCCGCTGGTCACCTTTGGGTAGAATGTGCTGCGGGGCGCAGTGAGATCGGTGGCACGCTGGTTCCGAGCGCATCGCGCACCCTTTGGGTATGAGCCACGTGGCAGTCGAATCCGATGGGGAGGGATCGACCGATGAACGTGACCGTTGTGCTCGAGATTCTCGTGGTCGTCGGCGCCATCGTGCTTGGCGTCCGAATGGGCGGCATCGGACTGGGTCTCTGGGGCGTCGCGGGCGTTGGCGTTCTGGTGTTCCTGTTCGGGATGCCTCCAGGCTCGCCTCCGGGCTCGGCGATGCTGATCATCATCGCGGTGATCACCGCCGCAGGCGCGATGCAGGCGGCGGGCGGGATCGACTTCCTCGTTCAGGTCGCGACGAAGATCATCCAAAGGAATCCCAAGCAACTGAACTACATCGCGCCGCTGGTGAGCTTCGTGTTCACGGTGGCCGCGGGCACGTCGAACATCTTCTATCCGTTGCTTCCGGTCATCTATCAGACCGCCTACGACAACAACATCCGTCCCGAGCGCCCGCTCGCGACCGCGACCGTGGCAAACGTGTACGGCATCACCTGTAGCCCCGTCTCGGCAGCGATGGCGGCGCTCATCGGGCTGATCGCCGTCGAGCCGTACAACTTCTCGCTAGGCAAGGTCCTGCTCATCACCATTCCGTCTGCCTTGGTGGCAATCATCGTCATGGCGTTCGTGCAGAACAAGATCGGCAAGGAGTTGGCTGACGATCCGGTCTACCAGGAGAAGCTCAAGGCCGGGCTCATCGCGCCACCGAAGTCACAGCATGATGCCAACGAGCCCCTGCCCGAGTTGCCCAAGGGTGCCGCGCTGAGCGCCTACCTGTTCCTCGCGGGCGTCGTACTCGTGGTACTGACGGCGTTCCCGGCGTTCCAGCAGATGGTGCCGGATGGCGAGGGCGGCATGACGGCCGTCTCCGCGACCACGATCATCCAGATCATCATGTTCGTCGTAGCGCTGCTCATCGTGATCTTCACCAAGATCGAGCCGGGGTCCATCCCCAAGCAGGCGGTGTTTGGCTCCGGCGTCGTCGCCGTCCTTGCGCTCTTCGGTGTCGCGTGGCTCGCTGACACGTTCGTGGCGTTCTACAACGACCAGATCGTCGCCTTGCTGAGCAACGTTGCGACCGCCGCGCCGCTTACGTTCGCGCTCGCGATATTCATCCTCGCCGCCCTGACGACCAGCCAGTCGGCGACGACGCGCACGCTCATCCCGATCGGCCTGTCGATCTTCCCCGCCGTCGCTCCCATCATCGCCATGTGGCAGGCCCTCTCGGGCGTGTTGTTCCTGCCGGCCAACGGTACCCAGCTCGCTGCGGTTGCAGTGGATGAGACAGGCGGCACCAAGATCGGCAAGGCCGTCGTGAACCACTCGTTCATGGTCCCTCTGCTCGTGAGCACGGTCGTCGCGGTTGGCATCGGCCTACTCATCGCGCAGTTCGTGTAGTCCCGTTCTCAGCGAAGGAGCTCACAAATGGACGAGTCACAGGTGAAAGCCGCCGCTCGGGCGATCATGCCCGAGATCATGGACGAGCTTGCGACCCTCGTGTCCCACGCGTCGTGTGCATTCCCCGGCTTCCCGGCCGAGCCGGTGCACGCCGCGCGAGCGCAGGTCATCAAGATGTTCGAGAATGCTGGTTTCGCAGTCGAGGAGCTGGATCTCGAGGGTGGTGGCTACCCGGCCGTGTGGGGCGAGATTCCGGCCCCTGAGGGCGCGCCCACCGTGCTGCTGTACGGCCACTACGACGTCCAGCCTGCACCCATGGACCAGGGGTGGACGACCGATCCGTGGACGCCGACGATGAAGGACGACGGGCGCCTGTACGGTCGCGGCGCTGCCGACGACAAGAGCGGACCGGCGATCCATGCGGGTACGCTTCGAGTCTTCGGCGGAAAGCCGCCTGTGGGAGTGAAGGTCATCATCGAGGGCGAGGAGGAGACCCTCTCCCAGCTCGAGGCGTTCGTCGAGAAGCACCCCGAGCGCTTCAAGGCCGACGTGATGGTCATCGCAGACATGGGCAACATCGAATGCGGGCTGCCGGTCCTCACCACGATGCTGCGTGGCCACTGCCAGTGCATCGTCGAGGTCCGCACGATCGACCATCCCCTCCACTCAGGCGTCTTCGGCGGACCGGTGCCGGACGCGTTCGTGTCGCTGATGCGGCTGCTCAACAAGCTGTGGGATGACAACGGCAACACCGTCGTGCCGGGGCTCCACCGGTTCGATTGGCCCGGCGCCGACTACCCCGAGCCCCTCGTGCGCGAGATGGCCGGCGTGCTCCCCGGCGTGCAGATCAACGGCGGCGCCTCCATCGGTTCGATGTTGTGGAGCCAGCCGAATGCGACGGTCATCGGCATCGATGGCGTGCCGTGCATCGCGGACGCCGGCAACGTGCTGCTGCCTGTCGCACGCGCGAAGGTCGCGATGCGAATCGCGCCCGGCGCGGACCCGGACGAGGAGCTCACGAAGCTCATGGACTTCCTGCGTGCGTCCGCGCCGTGGGGAGTGCAGGTCGACGTGCAGAAGGTAAAGGCCTCCGACGCCTTCATGGCGCCCAAGGGCGGCCCGGCCATGGCTGCCGCACTGGACGCACTGCGCGCCGCGTACGACGGCACCGAGCCGAGCGAGGTCGGAAGCGGTGGCTCGATCCCGCTACTCGAGACGCTCATGAAGGCATCACCTGGTGCCGAGTTCATCCTACTGGGCGCTGAAGACGCGAAGGCCAACATCCACGGCGCCAACGAAAGCGTTCATCCCGATGAGATCGAGAGGATGATCGTCGCTCAGTCGCTTCTCATCCAGAAGCTCGCCGAAACGGCCAAGGGATAGGCAGCCGCGATGGAGGGTCGGCACGAGAAGAGGATGACCGTATGGGGCGCCGCCTTCTTGGGCGTCGGCTCGATGGTCGGCGCCGGCGTCTTCGCCCTGCTCGGCCAGGCGGGTGCGGTTGCGGGCTCTGCCGTCTGGCTCTCGTTCCTGCTGGCGGGAATCATCGCAGCCCTGCTGGGCTACTCGTTGGTCAAGTTGGGGATTCGATACCCCTCGTCCGGGGGACTCACGACGTACATCCTCGAGGGCTTCGGTCCAGGGCATCTCACGGGATCGGTCTCGTGGCTGTACTACTTCGCCGTACTCATCGTCACTGCCATGGTCGCCGTTTCCTTCGGCAGCTACAGTGCATCGCTGTTTCTAGGCGAGGGCGCCACGAACCTCTCGGTTCAGCTGTTCGCGAGTGCGATCATCATCGCAATGGGCGCCGTCAGTATCGTCGGGGCAGAGCTCATCGGGCGTGTGCAGTCGGTTATCGTGGTGATCCTACTCGCCGTCTTCGCGGTATTCATCGTGGCGACGGTGTCTCAAATGGATGCGAGTCTGCTTGCACCGTCCACCTACCCTCCCTTGCGAAGCATCATCTCGAGCATCGCGTTGACGTTCTTCGCCTACCTTGGGTTCGCGGTGATCACCTTCACTGCAGGAGACCTGTCTGAGCCGACGAGAGAACTCCCGAAGGCCATGGTCTACGCGATTGGTCTGACCGCTGGCCTGTACATGCTCTTGTCCTTCGGAGTGTTTGGCACGATGACGGTGGAAGAGGTCATCAAGAACGGGGATACTGCCCTCGCTGTCGCGGCCATCCCGGTTCTCGGCCAGGCCGGGTTCGCAATGATGTCAATCGCGGCCATGTTGGCCACGGCGTCCTCGGTGAACGCCAACCTCTACGGCGCGGGGAACATGACGAAGGCCATGTCAGAGCAGGGGGCGTTCCCGCCGGTGTTCGCAGGGACATCCCGGGTCGGCGGCACGCGAGGACTGACGATCACGGTCGTCTTGTCGCTCATCCTCGCGAACCTGTTCGACCTGTCGGCAATCGCATCGCTGGGCAGCGCGGTTGCACTGACCATCTTCCTGCTCCTGAGCGTCGCCGCGTATCGGCTTCGGGCGCAGACTCGCTCGAACCCCCTGATCATCGCCGCAGGTGCGCTCTCGACCGCTATCGTTCTCATTGTGTTCGCGGCGGACTTGCTCACGAACGACCCACGCACTCTAGTTGTGTTCAGCGTGTTCGTTGCCCTTTCGCTAGCGCTGGAGCTTGTGTGGAGCCGATCCAGGCGTCGGGCTGCGCCCGCCCGCAGAAATGGGTAGTGACCCGCCTCTACGGAGACGCCCTCTACTTCTCAGGTATCATCACGTTTGCCGTTCGCTTGCGCGTGCCCGTCAGCGCGAGGCAGCGAAGGCGACAGTCGTCGAGCGCGGGGGGCACGAGTGAGCGATGAAGCGGTAGACAGCAGGTCGGCTGCGCGCCTGATAGGGAGGCTGCTGATCATCGCCATCATGGTCGGCGCCGTGTGCGGCCTCGCGACGTGGGCGTTTCTGACGGTGGAGCACCTCGGGATCGTGTTCTTCTGGGAGACGCTCCCCGAGATGGCCGAGGGCGTGCCGGCATGGGCGATTCCCGTGGCGGTGGTCGTGGTGATGACGGCCCTCGCCGCGTTGATCGCCGCACTCTACGGGAAGCGCCCCTTCGACATGGGCGAAGCCGAGTCGGAGTTCGACCACGCTGGCCGGATGGACTACCGCAATGTGCCGGCCGGCGTCGCCTTCTCCCTCTTCTCCCTATTCTCGGGCGCCGCAGTCGGTCCCGAGGCGCCCCTCACCGACATCAACGGTGGCCTCGGCACCTTCATCGCCGATCGCATGAAGCTCGAGCCCGAGCAGGTGAAGACCATGGCCTACGCGGGTGTCGCGGGCGCGTTCGGCGCGTTCTTCGGAGCCGCGCCGGTGGGCGCGCTCCTTGCCGCCGAGCTCATCAGCCCCAAGGCGACCAGCATCAACCGCGCCACCATCGTGTCCGGGCTCGGCGCCGGAGCGGCAGGCTGGACGGTCTTCGCCATGCTCGGCGGACACAGACTCTCGGCGCTCCTCGTATTCCCGACCCTTGATGGTCCGCTCGGCCTCACCGACCTCGCGTTCGCAGCACTGCTCGGCATAGCTGGCGGGGTCTTGGGGCTCGCCTACGGGAAGGCCCTCATGACCACCCGTCTCGGGACTCAGAGGCTGCGCGCACGCCCCTGGGTGGCGGCCTTGGCGGGCGGTATTCCCATCGCGCTTGCGGCGCTCTTCGCACCCTACCTGCTCTTCTCAGGTACCGAGCAGGTCGGACCGATGATCGAGAAGGCGGCTACCATCGGCGCGGTTGCGTTGCTCGCCATCGGTGTGGCGAAGCTGGCGCTGAGCGCGTGGTCGATGTCGACCGCGTATTTCGGCGGACCGATCTTCCCCATCATTCTCGCGGGCACGTGCTTCGGTCTCGCCGTGAACCTGCTGATCCCGATCATCCCGCAGGGCGTTACCGTCGTCGCGATCGCGACCGGCATGGTGGTCGCCGCCGCGGTCGCCCCGCTGAGCATCACGATCTTCATGTCGCTCATCGCCGAACCCGAGCTGGCTCCCGCGATCGCGATCGCCGCGGTCGCGGCATTCGTCGTACGCCAACTCATGGCGCCGACGCTTCCGGGCATCTACCGGGCAACGCGAGCCGAGGAGAAGAAGACCGCGCAATCGGTGTAGCGACCCGGGTGCGAGTGTGGCTGCCTGCTAGCTCAGCACGTTGTAGATGCCGCGCGCGGCAAGCCCGAGCCCGAGCACGAGCAGTGTGATCTCCATGACGACCGCAGCGTTCGCGGTCACGGCCCGCTTCCACTGTTCGAGCTTCGCGACGCTGCGCTCACCGCCGAACAGGTAGAGCCCGACCGGGAGGGCAATGGTGATGCTCGCGATGGCGACGTAGAGCAAGACCGCCGATCCGCGCTCGATGATCGGCTTCGGTGGCGAGCCGAAGAGCTTGCCGGCGGTGATGGCAAGCGCGATGTTCTTCGGACTCGTGGTCGCGTTCGTGAACACGACGAACGCCCCGCCCGCCGGTGAAAGGTTGTCCACCGCGCTCACCCACGCCGGCGGCGCTTCGGGCGACCCGGAACGTAGCCGACCCCGACGCGAAAGCACACCCGCAACGACGAGCCCGACTCCGAGTAGTGCCGTGAACACGCCCTCCCACGCCAGATCGGTACCGCGTGCGGGGACCCGCAGGCTCTCAGCGAACGCGATCGATATGCCGAGCATCAAGGTCACGCCCACGACCCAGCTCACGAGAAGGACGATGCTCGCCACACGAGCCCGCTTCGTGAGCAGGATGACGATCACGGCGACTATCGGCAGCGGGCTCGCGGCCACGCCCAGGGCCAGCGTCGCTATCTGCAGGTACCAGCTGAGCACGCATCCTCCCCGCTGTCGAAGTGCCACGTTCGCGCAGCTCACCGTCTGTTCCCGAGTGTAGCGAATCGCCGCCCGGTTGGCGCGAGTTGAAGCACGCCATGGGTACAATCCGTGACGAACACGCCGCTACGGGCGCGGCATCGGTTGTACGACCAGGGAGGCTCTATGGGTTGGCAGATCGTCGAGGCGTGGCCGTCGATTGCGGCGATCCTGCTCGTAGCGTACTGGGTCGGCGTCACCATCGTGGTGATCACTGACGAGCGCGAGCCCACTGAGACGCTCGCGTGGCTGCTCGTGCTATTCGCCTTTCCGATGACCGGCCTGCTGTTCTACTACTTCTTCGGCCGCAACTGGAAGAAGGTCGCACTTCGCGACTCCCGCCTCCCGAAGCTCCAGGCGCAGACCGAGCCCACCATGAACCGGATTCGCGCGAAATACGCGTCGGCCCAGGACGAAGCGGTCGAGTGGGCCCGGCCGCGCGGCTTCGACGACGTCATCGGGCTCATCACCAAGACCGAAGGCGCGACGGTCCTGCCCGCCTACGACGTCGACCTGCTCATCAACGGCGAGCACAAGTTCGCGGCGCTCAAGGCCGACCTCGCGGCCGCCAAGGACACCATCAACCTCCACTACTTCATCTGGGAGCATGACAAACTCACGGCGGAACTCACCGAGATTCTCATGGACCGCCTTGCCGCCGGCGTCGAGGTGCGCATGCTCAACGACTTCGCCGGCAACCTCCTGTACAAGAAGGACGAGCTCAAGCGCATGAAGGCGGCGGGGGCCAAGATCCTCGAAGACGTGGTGGATCCTCGGCAGATCAACTACCGCAACCACCGCAAGATCGTGGTGATCGACGGGGTGCTCGGCTATACGGGTGGCATCAACGTGGGCCAGGAGTACATCGACGGCGCACCCAAGTACCCGGCCTGGCGCGACTCCCACTGCCGGTTCCGCGGACCCGCCGTCGCCGATCTGCAGCGACTGTTCGCCGCGCGCTGGAACATGCGCACCGGCGAGAACCTCTTCAACGAGCGGTTCTTCCCCGAGGAGTACCCCGAAAGCGGTCGCCGCTCGCTCGCACAGACCGTCTCGACCGGCGTGGACGTGAAGTGGGACCCCGCTCGCCGGGCGCACATGCTCGGCATGGCCGGGGCACAGGAGCGCATCTGGATCCAGTCGCCGTATCTGGTCCCGACACCCGACATCCTGTCGTCGATGATCGACTCGGCGCTCGCCGGACTCGACGTGAGGTTCATGATGACCGGCTGGCCCGACAAGAAGATCGCGTTCTACGCCGCCGAGTCGTTCTACCGCCAGCTCGTCGACGCGGGGGTGAAGGTCTACCGCTACCAGAAGGGCTTCATGCACGCCAAGACCATGACGGTCGACGGCGAGGCGCTCATCATCGGCACGATGAACTTCGACATCCGCAGCCTCGCCCTGCACAAGGAGCTCATGGTGTGGTTCTACGACGCAGGCCTCGCGAAACAGCACGAGGAGGTCTTCCTCGCAGACCTCGAGGAGTGCGAAGAGATCACGCTCGAGATGATCGACTCGTGGTCGGCGGGACGTCGCCTGCGCAACGCCGGCGCGCGGCTCGTGTCGAACCTGCTGTAGCGATCGATCCGCACGACGCGAACGCCCCGGCCCGCACTATGCGGACCGGGGCGTTTGGCTGTCGGTCGCGAGGGCGCGCCTACGGTGCGGGCGTCTCGGCGGTGCTGCTCTCCGGCTCGGTGGCCTCCATCGCCTGGGCCTTGGCGGCCTCCTGCGTCTTGGCGATGTCGATCTTCCACACAGCGCCGTCCTTCTTCATCACGTACGTGGCACTCTGCCCGAAGGTGTCCATGAGGGACACGACTCCCGGCTTGTCAGCAGGTGCACTCAGCGTGATGGTCGTCGACTCCGAGGGGATGCTCAGCACGATCTTGTCGCCGGACCACGCCCACTTGACGTCGTACTTCTCGGCGTCGGGCGGAGGCGTGGTCATCGTCGCGATACCGAGAATGTCCTCGGGATCGTAGACGCCGGCCTTGTAGCCTGCGAGATCGACGGCGCCCTGGGCGACGTGCCACTTCGCCACGGCCTCGAGCATGGCCTTCTGGTCGTCGGTGACCGTCGAGCCTGTCTCGCCGGAGCCGCCCTGTGTGCACCCGGCCACGATGCCGGCGAGCAGCAGAACGCACGCGAGCAGCGCCATCAGCCAGCCCGAACGTGCGTGTCGATTCGTTGTCTTCACTGAGATCCCTTCATCCTGGGAGTCGTTGAGCGCGCTGCGCCCGGTGTGTACCGACCCCGATTGTACACGCGCGAGGCGGGGCATGCGTGCCGATACGAGCGGACTCTACGAACTCTCCACGGGGTCCTGGCACTCATCGGCACCGGCGGCTTCGCTCGCGAACACCTTGACGTCGGCCAAGCCGAGCTGCTCGGCTGCCATCTCACGCAGCTTGTACTTCTGGATCTTGCCGCTCGCGGTCATGGGGAACGCGTCGACGAAGAAGACGTACTTCGGTGCCTTGTAACGTGCCATGCGCGCCCGGGCGAACTCCTGCACGTCGCCCTCGGTGAGGTCCACGCCTGCCTTCAAGCGCACGAACGCCCCGACGACCTCGCCGTACTTGGGGTCCGGCACGCCGACGACCTGCGCGTCCTCGATGCCGGGCATCGTATAGAGGAACTCCTCGATCTCGCGCGGGTAGATGTTCTCGCCACCGCGGATGATCATGTCCTTGATGCGGCCGGTGATGCGGTAGTAGCCGTCTTCGTCCACGGTCCCGATATCGCCGGAGTGCAGCCAGCCATCGGCGTCGACCGCGGCCGCTGTCGCCTCGGGCATCTTGTAGTAGCCCTTCATGATGTTGTAGCCGCGGCACAAGAGCTCGCCCGGCACGTTGGGCGGGCAGTCCTCGCCGGTGTCCGGGTCGACGACGCGCACCTCGACCTCGTCGTGCTTGCGGCCGACCGTCTCGCACTTGCGCTCGAGCGTGTCGTCGGTCGTCGTCTGCGTGAACACCGGCGACGCCTCCGTGAGGCCGTAGCAGATCGTCATCTCCGAGGCGTGCATCTTGTCGATGACCTGGCGCATCGTCTCGATCGGGCACGGCGAGCCCGCCATGATGCCCGTGCGAAGCGAGGTGAGGTCGAAGATGTCGAACATGGGGTGCGCGAGTTCGGCGATGAACATCGTCGGGACACCGTAGACGGCGGTCGCGCGCTCCTTCTGGATCGCGGCGAGCACGAGCACCGGGTCGAACTGCTCGACGCCCACGATCGTCGCGCCGTGGGTGAGCACGGCGAGCACACCGAGCACGATGCCGAAACAGTGGAAGTACGGCACCGGCAGGCACACGCGGTCCGCCGAGGTGAACTTCTGGCGCTCGCCGATGTAGAAGCCGTTGTTGAGGATGTTGCGGCTCGTGAGCATGACACCCTTGGGAAAGCCGGTGGTTCCCGAGGTGTACTGCATGTTGATGACGTCGTCCGCGTGCAACGATTCGGTGATCGCGCGCATCGGCGCGTCGTCGCTGTGCTCGCCGAGCACGAGCAGCTCGGGCATCGAGTAGAAGCCGCGGTGCTTCTCGGGACCCATGTAGATGAGCGACTTGAGCTCGGGGAACTCGGCACTGTTCATGCGGCCGCGTTCCTGCGTCATCGATTCTGGGACGAGCTCGCGCACGATCTGAACGTAGTCGACATCACGGAACGCGTCGATGATGGCGAGCGCCTTCATGTCGGACTGCTTAATGACGTACGCGAGCTCGTGCGCCTTGTAGACCGGGTTCACCGTCACGAGCACGGCTCCGATCTTGGCGGTCGCGAACGCGAGCGTGAGCCAGTCGGGCACATTGCGCGCCCAGACGCCGACCTTGTCGCCCTTGCCGATGCCGGTGGCGAGCAGCCCCTTCGCGAGCTGGTCGACACGCTCGTCGAACTGGCGGTAGGTCCAGCGCAGGTCGCGGTCGGGGTAGACCACGAACTCGTGATCCGGCTGCGCGGCGACGACATTCTCGAAGTACTGGCCGATCGTCAGATCGGTGTGGAGTTGCACCATGGCGGCCACCCCCTACGCCGGCGCGTACACGACCGCGAGGATGCGGGCCGGTACGTCGCCGTGGCAGCGGAGCTGATGCGGCACGATCGAGTCGTAGTAGATGCTGTCACCAGCGGACATGACGTGCAGGTCCTTGCCGTACGACAACTCGATCTCGCCGTTGAGCACGTACACGAACTCCTCGCCCTCATGGCTCGAGAGCGAGTGACTGTCTCCCTCGGCGGGGTTCACGGTGATCATGAACGGCTCCATGTGGCGCGAGGTCTTACCCTCGGCGAGCGAGAAGAAGTCGAGCACGCCGCCGTCGCTCGAGGTCTCGAGCGACTTGAGCCGCGCGACCTCCTCGGCTTCGTCCTTGCGCGTGATGACGGGGCCCACGTGCGTGTCGTCGTCGAGCAGTGTGCCGAGCCGGACGCCGAGCGCCCGCGTGATCTTGATGAGTGGCGCGAGCGACGGCGCGATGGCGCCACCCTCGAGGCCTGCGATGACGCTCGCGTCGCAGTCGCAGCGCTCGGCGAGTTCTTCTCGCGAGAGCTGCAGCGACTCGCGAAGCGTGGTGATCTTGGCGCCGATACGGTTCTCAGCCATCCCTGTGGTCCCCTTCCCCCGTGCGGTACATGCGGTGCCTGTCAGATTACACTGAACCACCCACCCTGCCGAGAACCCCGGACCCCTCGTCGGGACGCCCGATGCCGCTGTGATATTGGTCACAACTGGCTTCCACCGGCGCCTGGAAGGGCGCACGATTGGGCCGGTGGCCCGCATGTCCGTCGGGCCGGTTTGGGGGCGAGCACGATGGGTCTTCGACGAACACACCTGACGGCAGCGGTCGGGGTAGTCGCGACACTGGCGTGGGTCGCACTCGGCTGCGCCGGACCCGGCACCACCGTCGCACAGCTTCCATCCTCGCAGCCGGAGCCTGCGGCCGTGCTGCCGGCGCCCGGATCGGTGCCGGCCACCGGCGCTCCGGCAGCACCGGTCCGCCTCATCTTCGCCCACCACTCCACCGGCGAGGCATGGCTCGCGGACGGCTACGGAGACCTCGGCGTCGCACTTCGCGACAACAACTACGCCGTCTCCGACACGAACTACGGCTGGGGTCCGGACAACATCGGCGACCGCACCGATGTCGGGCACTGGTGGAGCTGGTTCCGCGGGCCGCAGTCAGCGACGTACACGTCGGCGCTCTTCTCGGAGGACGGGCAGCATTCGTCGTACTCGCGGATGGGGACCATGCCGAGCGGCGAGAACACCATCATCATGTTCAAGTCGTGCTTCCCGAACGCCGACGTGGGCGGCTCACCGGGCGACGCAGTACCCGCGATCGGGGGCAACCCACTGAAGGGCGAGAGCGGCCCGCTGACCGTGGGCAACGCGAAGGGCGTCTACCTCGACCTGCTCGAGTACTTCAAGACACGCCCGGACAAGCTGTTCGTGCTCGTGGTGTCGCCGCCGTTGCGCGAAAGCGACACGAGCCCCGAGAACGCCGCGAACGCACGTGCGCTCGCCGACTGGCTCGTGAGTCCGGACGGGCTGCTCAGCGGCTACACGACGGGCAACGTGTTCGTGTTCGACTACTACACGGTGCTCACCGGCGGCCACCACCGCGTGGTGGGAGGCTCGGTCGAGCACGTGGCGGGGCCGAGCGACTACCTTGCGTACCCCACGGGCGACTCGCACCCCTCGGCTGAGGGTGACGCGATCGCCACCGCCGAGTTCGTGCCGATGCTCAACGCCGCGTACGGCGAATGGAGCGGCGCGAGCCGTCTGGAGCCACGCGCGGTGACGCTCTCGCGCCCCAAGCCATCGTCGTCGCGCACGATCAAGCACGGCGTGAAGCGGTCGTGGCAAGGCACCATCTCGCCGGCGCAGCTCGTCGACGGCGCGGTCGTCATCCAAGTGCAGCGTCGGCTGCACGGCGCGTGGCACTCGTACAAGACCGTTTCCACCACTGCGCACGCAGGGAGCGCGTCGTGGAAGAAGAGCTTCACGATCGGCAAGGCCGGGCGGTTCCGCCTGCGCGTCAAGCACGCGGACGGCGACCACCTCGCCGGCAGAAGCACCTGGCGCGAGATCACCGTGAAGTAGTCGCCTCCGAGGGCCGGGACGTCACCGTTCCCGGACCGCGAAGACAGACGAGGGCGCCACCCCGCGGCGCCCTCGTCGCTTTCCGTCCGATCGTGGTCCCGGCCTAGCCTTCGCCGTCGATCCGGTCGATGAACTCCTCCGCCTCGGCCTCGGCGACCTTGCCTTCTGCCGACACCATCTCGCCTGCGTGTCCCGAGAGCATCGAACCGGCCTCGACGGCGATGCCGACCACCTTTGCGACGGCGTCGCGCAGGTCCTCCTTGAGCTTGTGCTCGTCCTCGTCAGGTTCGCCGGGGGTGTTCTGCTCGAGCTTGTCTTCGTCGGTCACCGTAGCCTCCATCGTTCTTCACCAGCGCGTGCACGCGGATTGTCTGCACCCATTGTAACGTCGGCGGGAAGGCCGCGCCGAGACGATCGGGGTATACAGAGGTCGCAGGACCTACGTTGCGCACGGAGATCACGGGAGGTCCGACGTGAGCGCGGCTCGTCCGGCGGGCGGCTATACGAGTGAGGCGGTCAGCCGCCTGCTCCACGCTGCCAAGCCGATCGGACGCCTCACGGGTGTGCTACTGGGGCTGGGCGGAGTCGCGATCGCGATGGCGTTCGACGTGTCGCTCGGCGCTCAGGTCCCCGCCACGCCTGTCTATGTCTTCGGACCGATCATCGCGGCATGGTGCGCCCAGCGCCGAGATGGGATCCTCGTCTCGGCGGTGGCGGCCGCAGGCAGCGTGGCGCTCCAGTCGCTCGCCGGTGACCTCACCGCCACGCTGCTCGCCACGATCGTGACGGCGGTCGTCCGGTTCTCAGCATTCGCAACCATCGCGCTGCTCGTCTCGGAGGTGCGCACGTCGACCGAGCGGCTCGAGGTGCTGTCGATGCGCGACGACCTCACCGGCCTGCTCAACCGCCGTGCACTGCTCGAGCGGCTCGACGAGGAGATCGCGCGCGCCCGACGCAAGGGCACGGCCCTGTCGCTCGTCTATGCCGATGTCGACTCCTTCAAGACCGTCAACGACCGGTTCGGGCACGGCGTGGGCGACGACTTCCTCATGCGGGTGGCTGAGGGCCTCGAGGGCACCCTGCGCCCGACCGACATCGCAGCCCGCATGGGCGGCGACGAGTTCGTCGTGTTGCTGCCCGAGACGGACGAGGCCGGCACAGCCGCCATCGTCGGCCGTCTCGCCGAGAAGCTCGAACCGCTCGAGGAGACGTTCGGCGCCGGCCTGTCGCTGGGGTGCCGGACGTTCCTGACCGCGCCGGAGTCCTCGGAGACTGCGATCAACGCTGCAGACGAAGCGATGTACGAGACGAAGCGCCGCCGCAAGGCGGCCCTGCACGGGGACAGGCGCGGCCTCAGCCCAGTTGCCCCCGGATCAGCCCCGCGGCGATCCACCACATGATTAGCGCGATGCCGGTGTCGAGCACGCGCCACGCCAGAGGACGCTCGAAGAGCGGAGCCAGCAGCCTCGCACCGAAGCCGAGCGCCGAGAACCACAGCAGCGACGCCAGCCACGCACCAGCCGTGAACCAGGCCCTGAGCACACCCTCGTACTGCGCGGCGACGCTGCCCAGCAGCACGACGGTGTCGAGGTACACGTGCGGATTGAGCAGGCTCACCGCGAGCGTCGCCGCCACCGCCGCACCCGTCGACGCCAGCCGAGAAGCCCCGGCGTCCTGCTCGGCGCGCAGGGTCTCGGGGTGGATCGCCGAGCGCATCGACAGCGCACCGTAGCCGATGAGGAAGAGCGCTCCGCCCCATGCGGCGATTGCCGTCACCAGCGGAAACGCGCGCACGAGCGAACCGAAGCCGAGTGCGCCCGCCGCGATGAGCGCCCAGTCGCACGTCACGCACACGGCCACGACCGCGAACACATGCTCCCGCCGCAGCCCCTGCCGCAGTACGAACGCGTTCTGAGCGCCGATGGCGATGATCAGACTGGCCCCGATGCCGAGACCGGCCAAGAATGCAGAGAGCGTGTCGGACACGCGCGGTCCTTACGTCGACGTCCCGATGACGTCGTCATGGTAGTGCATCAGGCGCCTGTCGACGCCTGGCACGGTTCCGCTTGATGTACAGCGAGTCTAGACTGGAGCCCGGTTCGCGATCTACCGGGAGGCACCGATGTCGTGCTACATGCGCCACATGACGTGGCTGTTCGAAGCGCTCGACCTGCCATACGACAAGGACCACCGCAAGCTGCTCGACCGCGAGCTCCGGGCTGAGCTCGCGTTGCCTGCGGAATACCACTGCCCTGAGGTATGGGCGCACCTCAAGACGCTCGACGATGACGCGCGCACGGCTCTCGTCGCCGGCCTCGAGCGCAGGCTCGCAACCCGGTGACCGCTACCGGTTGAAGGTGGCGACCGCGTCGTTCATGAGATCGGGGATCGGCAACCCCTGCGGGCACATGTCGAGGCACTGCCCGCACTGCGTGCACAGGTCCGCCTTGCCGCCAACGCTCGAGTAACCGGTGAGCCAGGCGTTCGCATCGCCCCACATCGAGGCGTTGTTGAGCGCCGCGATGACGTCGGGGATGTCGACGCCGGACGGGCACGGCATGCAGTAGCGACACCGCGTGCAGTCGGCCTTCATCTTCTCGGCGAGGAGCGCCGAGACACGCTCGTACACTGCCAGCTGCTCGTGGGTGAGCGAGCCGGCAACCGCCGCATCGGCCGCCGCGATGTTGGCGACGACCTGCTCCATGTCGCTCATGCCCGACAAGAGCATGCTCACGCCGGGCTCGTTCCACACGTAGCGCAGCGCCCACTCGGCGGGCGTCCAGCCCTCCGGCCGGTCGTCGAAGACCGATCGCAACGGCTCGGGCATGCGGTCGGCGAGCTTGCCACCCTTGAGCGGCTCCATGACCACGACGCCCATGCCCTTGTCGGCGGCGTGGCGCAGGCCCGCATACCCGGCCTGGAACGACGTGTCGACGTAGTTGAACTGGATCTGCGCGAACGCCCACCCGTCGTAGGCGTCGCAGATCCGGACGAAATCCTCGGCGGTGCCGTGAAAGGAGAAGGCGGGGTGCCCGATCCTGCCGTCGGCGACCGCCCGCTCGAGGAAGTCCATGACGCCCAGGGCGTTCATGCGGTCCCAGCTCGCTCCGGAGAGGCCGTGCAGCAGGTAGAAGTCGAGGTGATCGGTCCGGAGCCGTTCGAGCTGCTCGGTGAGGTAGCGCTCCATGTCGTCGCATGCTCGGCACAGGCCAAGCGGGAGCTTCGTCGCGAGGTGCACCCGTTCCCTCCAGCCGCCCGACAGCGCCTCGCCCACGAACGGCTCGGACTGGCCGGCCTGGCCCATCTGCGGTGCGTGGTAGAACCACGCGGTGTCCACGTAGTTGACGCCGTTGTCGATGGCGTGATGCAGCATCTGCGTCGCGCGGTCGTAGTCGATACGGTCGGGTTGTCCCCCGATCACGGGAAGACGCATACACCCGAAGCCGAGCACCGATACGTCGACCCCGGTCGTCCCAAGCGTGCGATAGAGCATGCGATGGCCTCCGCGAACGCGAGCGTGTAGTGGTTGCAGCTTATCGCAGGTTCGGCAGACACCTGCTCGGCAGCGCATCCGCACCGGGTGCGCTAAGGTTGTGAGACAGCAGCAGGCGGGGTCACCCGCACGACGCTTTGGGGGTGAGCAATGCGGACGCGCCGAGAATCGCCGCTCGTACGCCCACCGGTGCCCCCCGACTTCGATGACGAGAACGACGCGTCGGTCGCCGGCGGCCTGTACGCCATCTCGTGGTCGTTGCTGCTGGTGGTGCTGCCGCTGCTCTTCATCGTCGCGTGGCTGGTGCCGGAGCTTGCCCGCGCGGCGCTCACGATCGCGCTGTGGCAGGTGGTCATCGCCGTCGGCGGGATACTGCTCGTCCGGATACGGCAGGTCACCGCGGCCAGCCTGTGGCTTCTCGCGACGAACTGGCTGCTGTTCTTCAACATCATCTGGAACACCGGCGGGCTGCGGTCGGCTGCGGTCGTGTCGCTGTTCGTCATCGTCATCCTCGCAGGCGCCGTCAAGGGATGGCGCTGGGGTGTCGTCACGGCGGCGGCGGGCGTCGCGTCGATCGCGCTCCTCATGTGGGCGAGCATCGCCGGCTTCCTGCCGCCCAACTCCGTGCAGCTCACGCCGATCACCGCAGGGGCGACGTACGCCGTGTACTTCATCGCCCTCGGCGCGCTGCAGGGCGTGATCGCGGTCAGCGTGCAGCGCGCACGCGACCGTGCCGCCCAGGAGGGTGCGCAGCGCCGCGCGGCCGAGCGGCGGCTGCTCGACGTCGTGGGCAGCGCGCCGTTCGGAGCGCTGGTGGCCGAGTTGTCCGGCGCGCGCGGCCTGACGATCACCCACATGAACCGGGCAGCCGGCGAACTTCTCGGCGTCGACGAAGGCGCCCTGATCGGCAAGCGGCTCGAGACGGCGCTCGAATCCCTGACAGGCACCACGCCTCTCGTCCGATTCGAAGAGATCGCCCGTGAGGGCGGAACGTTTCACACCGAGTCGGTCGCGTTCTACTCGGAGGGTCGACGGGGCCTGCTCGAGATGAACGCGTTCCAGATCGCCGACGGGTCGATGGCCGTGTTCTTCAGCGACGTCACGGCCCGGCGACGCGCGCACGCCGAGATGCACCGGATGGCCTTCCACGACGAGCTCACGTCACTGCCCAACAGGAAGCTCCTGTTCGACCGGCTCGAGATGGCCCTCGCGGGCGCCCGCCGCCGAGGTACGACCGTCGCGCTGCTCTTCATCGATCTCGACGACTTCAAACCCATCAACGACCGCTTGGGGCACTCGTTCGGGGATGCGCTGCTGGTCGCCGTCGGCACGCGGCTTCGAGCCGCCGCGCGCGAGACGGACACGGTCGCACGGTTTGGCGGCGATGAGTTCACGGTGCTGATGCCGGACCTCGCCTCACCCGAGCAGGTCGAGGTCGTCGCCGATAAGATACTCGCGGCGATGCGCGAGCCGTTCGAGGTGGAGGGGCGCGTCGTCACGGTCACCGCGAGCATCGGTGTGGGGCTGTCCAGCGACGGTGCCACCACCGCTGACCGGTTGCTCGAGAGGGCGGATATGGCGATGTACCAGGTGAAACGAGCGGGGCGTGATGGGTTCCGCATCGGCTGACCACGGGATGGGCGAGAAGCTCGTAACAGCAGGCACACTCGTCGGCGCGTTCGGCGTGGCGGTGACGATGCTGCCCGGCGGCTACGATCCGTTCGGGCCCGTGAAGCTCACGGTCCTTCTCACTGCGTGCGCGCTCATCGCGGTCGGCTTCACGGCGAATCCCACGTTGCTGACAGCCGCACTCCGCCGAGCCGTCGCCCAGCGGGGCGTCTGGCCGGCGCTTGCGCTGGTGGGACTCGCCGGGCTTTCCACGATCACGTCGGTCGATGCGTCGCAGTCGCTGACCGGGCACTACCCCGAGTACCAAGGGCTCGCACTCCTGCTCGCAAGCGCATGGCTGGGGCTCGCCGGGTACTCACTCGCCGATGACGGCGGGCGCCTGTGGAGTCTCACCGGCCGCGCCGCCACCGTGGTGCTGCTGCTCGTCGGCGCCTACGCGCTGGCGCAGTTCGTCGGGTTGGACCCGGTCGCCGCCGAGCGCGTCCTGCTCGTGCGCCGGGTGCGCGCCACGCTCGGCAACGCGTCAAACCTGGGCGTCTACCTCTGCCTCGCAGTGCCGTTCGCCGTCGCGTCGGCGCGTGCCGAGCGGGGCGCGTGGCGCACCGCCGCCTGGCTGGCAGTCACCTCCGGGGGCGTGGCCCTCGCGACCGCGCTCTCGCGCGGCGCGTGGGCCGGCGCGGCCGCCTGCGCGATCACCTGGCTTGTCCTCGAGGCCCGCGATCTCACGCGCGCCCGCAGGGTGCGGCTGGCGGCCGTGGCTACCGGCGTGGCGGTCGCGGCAGTGGCGCTCACGGCCCTGCTCGTCCCCAACGCCGCGACCCGCCTCGGCGCCACGCTACGCACAGACAGCGGGACGGTCGCGTGGCGGCTGGCGGTGTGGAGCCAGGCGACACGCCTGGCCGCCGAGCGTCCGCTGCTCGGATTCGGACCCGCGAGCTTCCGCTACGCCTTCCCGCCGCGCCGCTCCGCGGCCACCCAAGCCGGTGAGACCGGCGTCCAGGTGCTCGACGACCCGCACAACCTCTTCGTCTCGGCGGCGACCTCGGCCGGCGCGCTCGCTGCGCTCGCACTCGCGTGGCTGCTCGGCGAGGCGGTGCTCGCGGCGGCGCGCACCCGAGGTCGTGCGTGGCCGCACGCGGGACCGGCGCTCGCCGCGGTCATCGTCGGCGGCGCGGTCGCACTGCAGTTCCACTTCGCGACGCTCGATACCGCGTCGCTCCTCGCGCTGGCGATCGCGCTCGCGCTTGGGGCGCCGACGCCCGCCGGGGCCGCCGCTGCGCGCACCGCGAGCGACCGGGCGACCTCGGCCGCACGGATCGCCGCAGCAACCCTCGCGTGCGGCCTGGTCGCGCTCGCGCTGCTCTCGGCCGGGCTCGTCATCGCCGACCGCCACGTGGCTGCTGCATTCGCGGCCGTCGGCGCTGGGCGGCCGTGGGATGACGCGCGCCGGGAGCTCCTCATCGCGAGACAGCTCGCGCCGTGGGAGCCCGCGATGTCGTGGGCGCGCGGCCGGGTCGCGACGCTCGCAGCGGCGCGCGGGGACTCATCGGCGGTAGCCGGCGGTGCCGAGGGCTTCGGTGAGGCGGTCGCGCGTCTCCCGCTCGATCCGCTGCTCGCGGCGCAACATGGCGAGCTGTACGTGGCCGCCGGCGTCGCGTCGCGCGACACGTCGTTCCTCGCGACGGCGCTGCCGCTGACCGAACGCGCCGTCGACCTGGACCCGGAGAACGGCTACCGCTGGTCGGCGAAGGCGACGGCGCTCGCGGGTCTGGGCGATAACGCAGGTGCGGTCGCGGCGTTCGAGCGGGCCGTGCGCTATGCTCCAGACAACGTACAGGCGTGGAGCTCGCTCGCACAGCTCTACGAGCGTCTCGGCAGGTCGGAGGATGCGGCCAAGGCGAAGGCCCGCGCCGCGGAACTCGATGCAGCACAGGGCCGCTGAAACCGACGCGGAGGATTCGGATGCAGAGGAAGTGGGTGCTGGTCGCGGGCGCGCTCGTGATCGGCGGAGCGCTGATCGTCGCCGGGCAGTACGCGATGATGCGAAAGGACACACCCTCACCCGCCGAGCAACCCGGTCCCACAGCGACCGCCGAGACCGCCCAGCCGCAAGCAGGCGGGCCGACGCCCGCGGTCGAAGCGAGCGCGGCGACCTCGGCGCCGCACGCGTCATCGGACTCCACGTCGGCTCCCCGGCCGGTCGCACCGCTCCCCGGCGGCACGCCGCTGGCCCGCATCTCACCGGAAGGCGTCGCGGCGGACGGGGACCGACTCCACCCGCTTGCATCCGCGCCCGCGGGGCTCGTCTCGGGCGTCTCCTCCGAGCTGCTCCCTGAGGGCACCCGGTATCGCATCAACTTCAAGCCCTGGGGATACGGCCCGGCCTCGAGGCTCGGTCAGACGCTCGTGGTGACGATCACGAAGTACACCCCCGTCGGAGAGGCGCCGAACCTGGACAGGCTCGCGAAGGTGCCGCTGCTGCTCGTGATGAACGCGTCTGATGGCGGCGACCTGGCCGCCGGCGGCCATTTCACCGGCACGATCACGTTCACGCCTCAAGACGAGCAGCTCGTGCCCGTCCTCGCGCAGGCCAAGCCGCTCACCCCGTAGCTGAGCCCACCTCCAGGGGCATATACTTGAGGCTGCCGACGGCGCGCAGCGCCCTACGCGCACCGTGCTCAGATGCCGCCGGCGAAGGGGTCGTGACTCGCCGCCGTTCGGCTCGTCACGAGCACAAGCGAAGGGGGACCACCGTGACTCGTTCACCGCTCGTCGGACGTGTGTTCGCACGCGGGCTCTTCATCTCGGCGATCGCGCTCATCGCGCTGCTGGGGAGTGTCGTGGGTGCGTCCGCGTCCGGGCCGTCACTGCCCGCGACCATCACCGGGTACGTGATGACCGCGGCGCCACCGGTCGTGCCGATCGAGGGCGTGCTCGTACGCGTCAGCGGCGAGACGTCCGAGCCGGCGCCTTGGGACCCGTGGAACACGAGCTTCATGCAGACCGCGGTGACTGATGCGAGCGGTCGATTCGTCATCACCGACGTGATCCAAGGTACGTACAGCATGACGGTCAACGAGCCCGAGAGCTCGATCGTCGGGGCTGACTACGAGAGCGTCGACCCGTGGATGCAGAACGATTGGGTCGAGCCCTACTTCGACACGCGCCGTACGATCATGGCCGGCACCACCGAAGACGCCGGCACGATCTACCTCGACCGCTCGGGAACGGTGACCGGCCACGTGATGGACGGCACGACCCCGGTGGCGGGCTCCCGCATCAAGGTGGAGATCGAGGACGGAGGCTTCTACCAGACAAGATGGGGCACGAGCGGTGCTGACGGAAGCTTCGCGGTCACCAACTGTCCGCTGGGAATCTGCGTGGTCTCCTACTCCGGCTCGGACCCCTACGTGCCCGAGGACGCGGACATCAGACCGTACTCGGGCTGGTCGGCGGAGGGCGACCCTGTGACGGAGGCGACGATCGACGACTTCATGCTTGATCCGGGCGAGACCTTCAACGCGGGGACGCTCGAGATGCAACGCGGGGAGCGCGTCGTCGCCAGCGCGCACGAGGCCTACGGCGGGACCAGCTTCAACATCGGTCAGGTTCCTGTCTTCTTGTACCCGACCGGAGTGACCGACTGGGCGAAGGCGTACGCTTGGCAACTCGACTACGACGGCTGGGGCCGCGCCTACGTGCCGCCGGGCATGTGGGATCTCGTCTTCGCGGATGAGAGCGCCGGCATGGCCATGTATCACGACCTGACGGTCACGCCGATCACCACCGTCTCGGGCGGGCCGGACGAGTACGTGACCCGCGCACTCGACCCGGTGGCAGACTCGTACGCACTCACCGGCACACTCACCGAGGCCGGGTCGGGCACCAACACAACCGCATGGGTGCTGGCGTCCAAGATCGATCCGTCCTCGTCGTGGCCCGACTTCTTCCGCCGGGTCCCGTCCAATGGTGCAGGTGAGGGCAGGTATCTCATCCGACTCCCGAAGACGACCGGCTACAGCGGCAACAAGATGAAGGTGGAATGGTCCGACATGGCCGATCCGCCGGCGGTTCCCTACAAGCACGTGTCCCAAGAGGCGACCATCACGCCGCCTTCGGGAGCTTCAGTCAGCAAGAACGTGTCGATGCAGGTGGGCGGCAAGATCACCGGCACGATCCGCGACGAGGAGGGTACGCCGGTCCCCGGCTGCGCGGTGTGGGTACTGCACAAGGCGTTCGATCCCTCCTACGGTACGATCGCGTGGACCGGCTCGGAGTACTGGTCGACGCTGACCGATGGCAGCGGAAGCTACGAGATCGGTGGGCTGCCCACCGGCAGCGACTACAAGCTCAACGTGAACCCGGACTACAACCCGGGGTGGGCGCTGCCCATCAAGTACAAGGACTACAACCGCCGCACGTACAAGGGCCAGCCGTTCGTCGACTCGCTCAACAACCTTGTCGGCGCACCGGTGACCGACCACACGCCCATCGCCGTCACGGCGGGTGCCACCACGGGAAGCATCGACGAGACGATCGTGCCGGGTGGTTACGTAGGCCTGCACGCGAGTGGACCGACCTATCCCACGGGTGCGGTGTGGTGCGATGTCATGTACCAGTACAAGGGTTCGTGGTTCGAGATCGACTCCGGCTACACCACGGGCGGCACCTTCGAGAAGCTCTCGAAGGTACTCCCCGCCGGTCACTACAAGCTCAACTACAACGACTACTTCGGCCGTGGTGGCGGCAGTTGGGAGTTCGACCTTGCCGGGCTCGAGCACAAGTACGCGAGCGTGCTCGTTCCCGCACCGGTGAGCTTCATGTCCGGCCTTGGCGATCTGCTCGGCGGGTCGTTCGCGGGCATCATCGGAGATGGCGGCCTCGACGACTTCGGGCCGGGCGGAGCGATGCTCACATTCGACACGACGGTCACGCCTTCGGGCGCGCCACCGCTGCCGAAGTACACGATCGCGCTGCCCGGCGACGTGCTCGACGTGTCGTCCACCGGCACCTCCTCGACGGCGAGCGTGTGGACCCTGAACCTGCCGTACGACCCGAGCGTGCCCGATGCCGACGTGCCCTACATCCGCGTGGCCCACTACCTGCACGACGGAGGTGTGGAGTACCTGGCACCGATCGCGTGGAATCTGACGAACCACACGGTCCAGGTCCAGACATCATCGCTCTCGCCGTTCCGGATGACGTTCAAGCGGCACACTGTCACCGCTGGCGTCCCGCATGCCGCGAGTACTTGGAAGAAGTACAAGGCCTACACGGTCTACGGGACCCTGGCGCCCAAGCACAAGGCCGGCGTGAAGTCGGTGAAGATCAAGATCTACCGCAAGAACTCCAAGGGCAAGTACGTGTACTACAAGTACGTGTGGGCGCCCAATCGGGACTACAAGTCGGGTACCCGCTACTACGCCAAGTTCGCACTCAAGGCCGGCAAGTACCGCTTCAAGTCCTACGCCGTTCCGGACACGTGGCATCTCGGTACGACGAGCAGCAAGTACGACTCGGTGACGGTGAAGTAGCCCGGCCGGTACCGGGCCAGCAACGCAAGCGGCCGCCCCTCGGGGCGGCCGCTGTCATTCCCGTGTGATTCGGGTCGTACCTACTTCACGATCCAGACCGGGATGCCCACCGGAACGCGCGGGTACAGGTCCTCGACGTCCGCGCGCTTCATGCGCATGCAGCCGTGGCTCGCGGCGTGCCCGATCGACCACCACTTCGCCGTCCCGTGGATACGGATCCCGGACGCGTTGAGGTAGATCGCGCGTGTCCCGAGCGGGTTGTTGGGCCCGGGTCCGATGACCGACGGCATGTTCTTGGCCCACGCGCTGCCGGGATTGTGCCACGACGGGTTCTTGACCTTGCCCGTGACCTTCCACTTGCCGCGAGGGGTCGGGTGGCTCGGCGTGCCGATGGCGCACCGGTAGGTCTCCTCGACCTTCGTGCCCTTGTAGAGCTTGATGCGGTAGTGGTGCAAGATCACGAGGATCGCCTTGCCGATGTTCTTGCGGGTGACTTTGGGCTTGAGCGTCTTGATCGACGCCGCGACCGTGACGGTCTCCGGCGACGAGGACGCGAGCTGGGAACGGATCGCGTCGGTGATGCGGTTCGCGGTCGTGACCTTGTTGACCGAATGGCCGACCTTCTCCTTGGTGACGACGAGCGCATGCCCGCGCTTGACCTTGCGCTTCGCGTCGACGGCCTTGTGATAGACCTTCTTGGATAGCGTCACGCTGACCGCCGAGACGGCCGCCGAGTCGATCGCGTAGCGCGGCGACAGCTCGAACGGCGTGACCGTGTCGGTCGCGTCGTAGGCCTGCTGGAGCATGGCGTCCACGTCGACGCTGACGACGCCCGCGACCCAGTCGCCGGTGCGTGTCACCGAATGGCCATCACCCTTGACGGTGATCGCGGCGACCGGCGGGACCACCGCGGTACTTGCGATCAGCGCGCGCGCATCCGCATCGGCCATCCCGAAGAGGTCCTGGCCGCCGATGAGGGCGTGGCTCGGAACCGGCTCCGCGTGCACCAGCGCGAGGACGGACATCGCATAGGCGGGAACGGCTCCCAGAGCGAGCACCGTTGCGAGAAGGAGCGCAGCGAGTGCGCGAGAGCGGATGGAGCGGTTCATTCAGACCTCCGAGAGAGACATGCAGATAGACCCACAGGTCGCCAGTATACGGAGCCAGACACTCGGAAAGCTAGCGCACGCACGGATACGGCACGGTAACGCCGAACGCAACCCCTACCTCGTCCGGACGTCCCGCAAGACCCGTTCCAGCTGCTCGCAGAAGTGCTCTCGGTCCTCGTCGTCGAACTTGGACGGCCCGCCGTGGCGGCCGCCGGCGCGCCGGAGCTTCTTCTCGGCGTGGCGGACGGCGAGCTCGGCGTCGATCGTCGCCAGGTGGAAGATCCGGCCGCGCGGACTGAGCGCCGCGGCGCCTCGGCCGAGGACCATCGCGGCCAGGCCGATGTCCTGCGTGACCACCACGTCGCCCGGTTCGAGCTGCTCGACGATGGCGAAGTCGGCCGAGTCGGCGCCGGTGCCCACGTTGATGCACTCCACCCCTGCACGGCCCTCGTACCGGGCGAAGCTCTGGTTGTGGTTCGCGACGAGGCGCACGTGTAGTCCGTGGCTGCGGGCGATGGCGATCGCGTCGCGCGTCACCGGGCAGGCGTCGGCGTCGATGATCAGCGTCGTCACGTCGCTTTCCCGTCACCGCGGTTGCCCGGTCGCCACTCGTTCGCGCGGATGTTTCGCGCGGCGAGCTCGACGGTCGTCGCGATGCGTTTCGCGCGCGTCTCGGTACGCTTCGCGGACGCGATCCAGTACAGGATCATGCGCTTTGACGAGTCCGGGAACGCATCGTAGTTGCGCTTGGCGTCCGGGTTCGCCGCCAGCGCGCCGAGCAGGTCGTCGGGGTGCTCGAGCGCATCGACGTCGTTGAATGCATCCCACGAACCGTCGGCCTTGGCGGCCTCGATCGGCGCGAGCCCGGCCGGTGTCATGCGCCCCTCGGCGATGAGGCGCTCGACCCGAGCCTTGTTCGAGGCGGCCCACATACTGCCCGGCTTGCGCGGCGTGAACAGCAAGCGGTACGCGCGATCGTCGATCTTGTTGCCTCGCGAATCGATCCACCCGAAGCACAGCGCCTCTTCGACCGCCTCCGCGTAGGTGACGCCCGGCTCGGGGCTCGCCTTCTTCTGGATGACGAGCCACGCGCCCTTCTCGGACGGGTGATGTGAAGCGAGCCACGTGCGCCACTCGTCGCGGTCGCTCGCGCTCACCATCTGAAGGCCGTCGGGTGCGTTCATGGTTGCATCGTGGCGCAGCCGCGCGCCGGTGCCAAGCGCGTGACCGCCGAGACGTGGCCGACACGCCTGCCTGCGATACAATCGGAAGCGACCGCATGGGGGGTGGCCAGCATCGACGTCACGACCGACACCGCCGTTAGCCGAGCGAACCTGACCGCTCCGACAGCCGCGCAGAGCGCCGCGGCGGATGGTGCCACGGTCGTCGACACGTCCCCGGGGATCTCGGAGCGTGTCTGGGACCGGTGGATGCTCCTGGTGGTCGTCGTGGGAGCGGCGCTGCGCTTCTTCGGGATCAGCCGACAGAGCATGTGGTACGACGAGCTCTTCACGGTCTTCGCCTCGATGCAGTCGGTCCCCAAGATCATCGAGACCTCGTCGACCGACACGAGCCCGCCGCTGTTCTACCTCGTCGAGTCGGCCGTCATGCAGGTATTCGGCAAGTCCGAGTTCGCGATGCGCCTCGTGCCCGCGCTCGCCGGTGTGCTGACGATCTGGGTCATCTACCTCGTCGGCAAGAAGCTCTTCAACGCGAAGGCGGCCTTCTGGGCCGCCACGCTGTTCGCGGTGAGCTATATGCCCCTGCGTTACGCCCAGGAGGCGCGCGCGTACTCGTTCCTCATGTTGTTCGCCGCGCTCGGCCTGCTCACCCTATTGCGCCTCGCCGAGAAACCCGGCTGGCCGACCGCAATCGCCTTCAGCGCGGTCCTCGTACTCACCGTCTACAACCACCCCTACGGCATCTTCGGCGGCACCGCGCTCGTGATCTGCATGCTCGCGATTCCCTCGCTACGCCGCAGGTGCGGCTGGTGGGGCGTGGGGGCCGCGGGTGTGGCGGCGCTGCTCTTCGTCCCGTGGGGCCTGATCACCATCAACCAGGCTCGAGCCGTGAGCGGGTATGTCGACCAGGGCACGTGGCACCTGACAGCCGAGAAGAACTTCATCGGCAGCTTCTGGGCCGCCATCGACACGTTCACGCCGTGGCCGTACCCGCCACTCTGGGCGACGGTCGTCTTCGTGTTCGTGATCCTCTCGGGGTTCTATGCCGCGCGCCCGGAGCCGAAGGTGGATGAGGACGACGCGGCGGCACCGCCCCGCAAGCCGCGCAAGTCGAAGGTCAACCCGGCGCCGCCGGTCCACAAGGACACCACCATCGTCTGGAACGAGGAGACCTACACCAGCTCGACGAGCGTGGTCGCTCCTGCGGCCGAGTCCGCGGGACCTGCGACGCCGTTCAAGCTCACGCCCGTCGAGGCGGTCCTCCTTCTCGGCGTGACGATGCTCTTCCCGATCGTCGTCGGGCTGCTGCTCTCGATGTGGGTGCTGCCGATCCAGGAGCTGCGCTGCTTCCTCATCGGCCTGCCGGCGGCGTACCTTCTCGGCGCCTTCGGCGTCACGAGCTTCAAGCGGTGGGTTGGACTGACGCTGCTGGGAGTGCTGGTGTTCACGGCACTGCTCGGCGCGCCGCAGTTCTATACGGAGCGCTCGAAGGGCTACTACCGCGAGGCCGTCCGGTACCTGCTCGAGAACGATGCCCAGAAGGGCAAGATCATCGTCAGCTCGAACTTCCTGCCGCTCAACATCAACACCTACGCGATCATCGAGGGCTACGACGCGCAGTTCGACCTCGAGGCGGTCAAGTGGTGGCACCAGGGCGAGCAGCTCGACGAGGACCTTCAGGAAGTGCTGAAGAACCGGGAGTCCGTCTACATCGTGACCGCTTTCGTGCCGTTCACCGAGGGCGAAGCCACCGCCTTCGACGACAGCATGGCGCGCGCGGACGGATGGAAGCTCGTCGAGGAGCGCAACTTCGACAACCTCCCCAAGGTGCAGAAGTGGGTGCTCGGCGGGTCGTCGGAGGACCCGAGCGCCACCGCTCCTGCGACCGTGAACGAGCCTGCGAACCCCTAGCACCGCGCTGCGGCAACGCTGACGCGCCGCACGGTCCGGCTGCGCTACCCCGCAGCTGTAGCGGGCGGATCCTCCCACAGTGCGCACACCCACTCGTTGCAGATGGGTGCACGGTGGTCGCGGGGTAGCAGGCAGCCCGTGTCGGGGTGGCAGAAGGCGCACTTGCGCACGTCGACCCAGTGCGGAAGGTTGGCCCGATACTCGTCACCTTCGGAGGTGGGAAGGTGGCTCCTGCGCGGGTCGTGCAGCGGGACGACACCGGCCGCACCGGCTTCGTAGCCCGCGGGCGTGACGCGCAACGCGCCACTGGCGATGAGTCGCTCCTCCCACAGCGCGATGTACTCGGGCAGCCATCCCTCGCCGACGTACGCGCCGTCCTCGTCGTTGGCGAGGTAGAGCGCACAGCACAGGCCGCCGCATGAGTGGCAGAGCGCGTAGTTCTCGGACACGAGTCCCCTTCTGTTCGGCAGCGCCAGTATCGTGGCACAGATCACGCCGGTCCCGCTCGCCGGATGTGGACGGAACGCAGAATCCACAGAATCACCGTTTGGCTCGGCTATTGCTCCGCGAGTACTCTTCATACTCAGACAGGAATCGAAGCCGCCGATCCGTCCGCAGGAGATGACGTGCCCGTACTCGCACTGCCGAACACGAACAGCATCGCAGGCTACCTCTTCGTCGCCCTCGTTCTCGTCGCGGGAGTGGTGGGCCTGTCGCTGTGCGCGGACATGCTCGGCGCGGGATGCGAGCACCTGTGTTGTAGCGGCGCAGACCGTTCACAGCCGCTTGCGAGGTCCATCCGCCGGCTCCTGTCGGCGTTCTTCTCGACGACTGCAGCCACACTCGGGCCGCTCGAGCATGCGTCGCGCGCGCTGATCACACCCGGCACGGTTCGAGTCCTCCTGCCTGCCGTCCAAGTGGCGGGCAACCTGCGGATCTGATGCCCGACGACGCCCGTGTGCCGTTGTCGAGATCTCAGGTTGGAGAACCCCATGCGTCATCATCTTCGTAACACCCTCGTGGCCAGCGCCTTCGTGCTGGTCATCATGTCCGCCCTACCGGCCTTCGCTGCCGAGAAGTGGCAGGGCGTCGACGTCACGCTGCACCCCTCCTCCGAGGGCAGCCTGCTGCTCGTCTCGGGCGAGCTGCCCGAAGACGCCAAGCTTCCGGCCGAAGTCGAACTCTCGGTACCGGCGGGCGCGAAGCTCCAGTGGATCGGCGAGATCCTCGGCGGTCCGGCGGCAGACGATCCGGAACTGACGTACACCAAGCGCACGGCAGATGGCGTCGATGTGTACACCGTCACGCTGACGAAGGCGCGACAGGCACAGATCGAGGTCGTGTCGCCGGTCGTGCCGTTCGACGGCAAGGCGTACGCGCCCGCCATCTCGTGGACGTCCGCGCAGGACGTGCCCGAGGTGTGGCTCACTGCCCGCGTACCTGAAGGCTCGAAGCTCTTCAACACTCCCGAGGGCCTCGAACAGCAGGCCGGAAGAGACGGCTATGACGTGTACGGCAAGCGGATGACGGACGTGAAGGCGGGCGAGAAGCTCGACCTTTCCTTCTCGTACACCATGCCGACTGTCACGGCGCCCGCCGGTGCTGCGACCGCACCCAGCCAGAGCAGCTCGGACGGGACGCTCATCGCCGTCCTGGTCGTGGTGATCGCCGGTATCGCAGTCGCGATCGGCGTGCTCTCGAGGCGCAAGACCGCGCAGCCCGAGGCGGTCGCGGGTGGCGCGCAAGACGATGACGACGCCGGCGAGGCGCTCCCTGCGACGACCGCCTCGAACCCCTCCCGCGCGACCAAGCGCCGGATCGCCACGTTCGCGGTGATCGGGGCGCTCGTGCTCGTGGTGGTGATCGTCGGCAACCAGGGCACCAAGCCGAAGGTGGTCGGCGGGACGATGACTCAGACGTTCGTCCCGGGAGATGCCTGCACGACTGCGAACATCGCGATCAAGACGCCCGAGAACGGCGATCAGCAGAAGGCGGTGGAGACCGTGTTCGCGGCGCTACAGGCTGCTGGCGGAATCAACAACGCCACGTTCAACCCGCAGACATCCAGCATCCAGGTCGGCTTCTGCGACTCGCAGACCACCGAGGAAGCCGTGCGCACGGCCATCGCCAACACCGGCCTACTCGGCGAGTAGTCCCCGGCACCGCCCGGGTCGCCCCGACAAGCGACAGGCCCCGCATCTGCGGGGCCTGTTGTGTTTGTGTGGCGGGAGTAACGGGGCTCGAACCCGCGACCTCTGGCTTGACAGGCCAGCGCTCTAACCAACTGAGCTATACCCCCGCGTGGGGTGCGCGTCCGTAAGGACAGCGAAGGGAATTCTACCGACCGCACACAGCATTGTCTAGCACCAAAGCAATCCGCCTCGGAGCGCGGGGGAACGGGTACTATTCCTGCAGGACAGGAGGTTGAATGAGCAACCACGATTCTGGCGCGACAACCGCCGACGCGCTTCGGGCAGGACTCGAATCCGCACTCGCCGAGAGGGACAGGGCGACCGCGGTCGCTCTGGCACTCGACGCCGTTCGCGGCGGCTCCATCTCGATAGCGTCGCTCTACGTGAACGTGCTCGGCCCGCTGCTCGCCGGCATCGGCTCCGCGTGGATGCACGGGCGCGAGCGTGTCTGGGAAGAGCACTTCGCGTCGCACACCGTTCGCACGATCGTCGAGTCTCTCTACCTCGACGTACAACAGGCCGCCTCACAGGTGACGCCGCGCAACAGCAGCGTCCTGCTCGCCTGTCCCCCCAGGGAGCAGCACGAGCTCGGCCTGCGCATGCTCGCCGACCGCTTCCAACTCGCGGGCTACGACGTCACGTTCCTCGGGGCCGACACGCCCACCGCCGAGATCGTGGACGCGGCCCGCGCCACGGGCGCGTCCCTCGTCGCCCTCTCGGTCTCCACCGTCTTCGAGCGCGTTGAGCTACGCCGCTTCGTGGACGACCTGCGCACGCAGCTCCCCGGCGTGCGCATCGTCATCGGCGGTCCGGCCTTCTCCCGCGATCAGCACTGGCCGGCAGAGGACTTCCTCGACACGCACGAGCTGGGCCTTCCCGGCTCAGATGCGGCCGGGTGACGCCGGTGCTGCCGCTGCGCATCGCATGGCGCTTCCTGAGATCCAGCCCCGGCCAGTCGGCGCTCATCATCGCCGGCATCGGGGTCGGCATCGCCACGCAGATCTTCGTGGGCTCGATCATCGTGAGCCTGCAGGCGAATCTGCTCGAGACCACGATCGGTTCGGCCGCGCACATCACCGTAAAGGCCATCAAGGAATCGGACCCCGTGCGCTACACCCCCGAGATGCAGAAGCTGTTCGCAAGCGACCCGCGCGTGAAGCAAGGCACCGTCGCTCCGATCCGCTCGGTGTCGGCGCTCTTCAGCAACGGGACCGACAGCTCCTCGCTCGGCGTCATCGGCGGAGAGCTCGACGAGATCAACGGCATCTTCAAGCTGAAGGACCGTATGATCGCGGGCAAGGCGTCCATCGAGCCCGGCGAGATCATGCTCGGCAAGGAGTTCGCCGAGAAGTTCGGGCTGTCCGTGGGCGACACGATCTCGATGCGCTTCCAGAACGACCAGACGGGCTCGTTCAAGGTCTCGGGCATCTTCGACCTCGGATCGGCCCAGTTCAACCTGCGCAACGCCTTCGTCGCCGCAGCCGTGCCGCAGAACGTGCTCGGCTGGGCCAACGACGAGTTCTCGACGGTGCAGATGCAGCTCATCGACCCGTACGACTCGGCGCAGGTGGCCGCGCAGTGGAGCCAGCAGCTCCCGGGCGTCTCGGTGCTCGACTGGCAGGGACAGAACGCGGATCTGCTCGCCGGCCTCACCGCGCAGTCGGTATCGAGCTACATGATCCAGAGCTTCGTACTCGTGGCCATCGCGCTCGGCATCGCGTCCACGCTCGCCATCGCAGCGGTGCAGAAGACGCGCCAGATCGGCATCCTCAAGGCGATGGGGCTTGGCGACAAGCCTGCAGGCCAGGTGTTCCTGTTCCAGGCCGCGATTCTCGGCGTGGGCGGATCGGCCACGGGCGTGCTCATCTCCTTCGCGTTGCTCGCGCTGTTCAAGCTCTCCCCCGCCCCGTTCGTGATCGAGATGCAGCCGTCGTTCACGGCGATCTCCGCACTCATCGGCGTCACCGTCGCGCTGCTGTCGTCGATCATCCCGATACGCCAAACCTCCCGCCTCGACCCGATCGAGGTGATCCAGAATGGCTGACCTGACGTGCAACGAGGGCACGCTCCTCATCGCCGAGGACCTCAACAAGGTCTACGGCGAAGGGGACGCGGCCACGCACGCGCTTCGCGGCGTGTCGGTCACCATGTGCGAGGGCGAGTTCGCTGCCATCGTCGGACAGTCCGGAAGCGGCAAGTCGACGCTGCTCAACATGCTCGGGCTGCTCGACACGCCCACGAGCGGCGTCATCCGCTACCAGGGTCAGGACGTCTCGGACCTCGACAAGTCCGGCCGGGCGCGGCTGCGCAACGACCTCATCGGCTTCGTGTTCCAGTTCCACTATCTGCTGCCCGAGTTCACCGTGATGGAGAACGTGCAGATGCCCGCGCTCATCGGCGGGGAGATCTCGCCTGCGGAGCTCAAGGCGCGCTCGGAGGAGACGCTCTCACTGCTGGGGCTCGACGGGCTGGGAGCGAAGAACGCCAACCAGCTCTCGGGCGGTCAGAAGCAGCGGGTCGCGATCGCGAGGGCGCTCGTCAACCGGCCCTCGCTCCTGCTCGCCGACGAGCCGACCGGCAACCTCGACACGATCAACACCAACCTCGTCTACGACCTGTTCCGGCAGATCAACAAGGAGATCGGGACGGCGTTCCTCATCGTCACCCACGACCGCTCCATCGCCGAGCGGACCGACCGCATCCTCGAGGTCACCGACGGGCTGCTGGTGCAGGACATCAGCACGCGCGATGTGGTGACAGAGGGCTAGTCGCGCGGCACCCCCGGATCGACCCTGAGAGCCGCCGCGAGGCGCGCGGCCCGGACATCGGGCGACGCGTGCACCGCACGGCGGACCTGCCGCGCAACGCCGCTCCACGGCGATCGCGCGAGGTCGATGGCGAGCGCACCGACTCCGACCACCGCCGCCGTGCCCGCGACGAGCATGGACGCGAGGTAGGGCCGGTCGAAGTAGTTGAGGATGTTCATCCAGGGAAGCAGCCGATGCGGCCACGCCGCGAGCGTGGCGATACCGAACGCGACCATGACCGCGAGCATCGCCGCGACGATGAACATGAGCCCCGGCTGCACGCTCAGCACGAGACGCAACTCGCCGGTCGGCCAGGGCTCGTCGCTCGCGCCCGCGCTCCGGCGCAACTCGGCGTACTCGGCGTAGGTGCGCGTCCAGTGGCGCTGGTGCCACACCGAAAGCGGGACGAACACGGCGAGCGGCACGAGACACGGCCACAACGGCCAGTCCACGGTCGGGAGGTACATCGTGACCACGCGGGGCTCCTCAAAGCGGTGACGCTTCTGAGTATGGACCTACTCGAGTCCCGACTCGATACCCCCGAAGTCGCTGTCGCTGGGCAGTGTCAGGCTCTCCAGCTCCTTCTCGATCGCGGTGAGCTCCGCGTCGATGGCCTTCGCGTCCGACTCCGAGAGCCCGCCGCCCTGCGGTTCGGCCTGGGGCTTGGATCCTGTGCCGCTCGCCTCCGCCGAGGAGGACGCGGACGAAGTAGGGGCCGTCGTGCCGGTAGCCACCTCAGTCTGGCTTGAGCCCTGCTCGGATGCGCGCAGCGCGGAGCCGCCCCCGCATCCGCCCACGGCGACGACCAGCACCACCGCAAGCAGACCGAGAGCGGCCGCCTTGATCGCTCGAGGGCTACGCCCCATCAATCGCCTCCGAAGCGAGCAGGCCTTGCACAACGACGCGCAGCGCCTCGGCCGCCTCGCGGATAGCGACGCGGGTGGCCTTCAACTCTGCGACGGCCTCACGCCCTCGCGCCTTCGCGGCGGCGAATGCCGCGCGCTGGTTGGCGGAACCGGGGATCGCCTCGAACTTGGCGATGGCGTCCTGCTCGATGTCGAGCGCTGCGGCCAGGTGTTGCCGCGCCTCACCCAGCTTCGCCTCGGCAGCGCTCACGTCCCCGCCTGCGGCCTCGACCTTGGCGGTGAGCGCGGCGATCCGCTCGATGCGGCGCTCGAGGTTCGCGGTCACGGCGTCGAAGCGCGCCTTGCGCGCAGCCAGCCGGTTGGATATGCGCTTGGCGACCTTGGACGTCCGAGCCGCCTTGCGAGCCTCGCGCTTCGCGGCGCGACGTTCGGCAGCGGCGTTCGACGAGGCGGCCGAGCCGTTCGACTTGCCGGACGCCTTGAGCGCCTTCTTCGCCTGGGCGCGCTCTGATGCCGCTGCACCGCCTTGGGCATTGCCGCGTCCGGCCTCGGCCAGTACCGGAACGGCCAGTACCGAGACGAGGGTTGCGATCAACGCGATGGTACCGAGTGTCCGTCTGTTCATCAGATCTGCTCCTGGTCGTGTCCGCACGGCATGCGGCGCATGATCTCCGTACCGACACTATCCTCGACCGCGATTACGCGCGGATTGGGCGCACGTTGAGTTTACGTTGAGGACGCTTCGGTGTCGCCGCCAGCCGACGTCGGCAACGTGACAGCGAATCGTGCGCCGCCAAGGTCGCTCCCGGTGACGGTGATGTCGCCGCCCATCAGCTCCACGAGTCGCCGAGCGATCGACAGCCCCAGTCCCGCACCGCCGCTGATCGTGGCCCGTGACGCGTCGAGCCGAGCGAACCGGTCGAAGATCCGGTGGCGATCGGCCGCAGGGACACCCGGTCCGGAGTCGTCGACGGCGATGCTCCAGCGCGCGGCATCGGCTCGCGCGCTCACCCGCACGAGGCCACCCGCGGGCGTGTGCGCGAGCGCATTCGTCACGAGCGCCGAGACCACCTGCAGCAGACGGTCGGGGTCGCCGAGCGGGAGTGCCGTGCCCGCGAGGTCCACCTCGAGCACGACGCCCGCCGCCTCGGCGGCGCCCCCGAACCGTCCGCGCAAGGCGTCTTGCAGGCTCAGCACGTCGACCGGCGCTGAGGCGATCTCGACCGAGCCCGCGTCGATCTCGGCGAGTGAGAGCAGGGTCTCCGACATCTCGGCGATGCGGCCCGCCTCGTCATGGATGACCCGGTAGGCGTGCGCCTGACGGTCGGGGTCGGTGATGACGCCGTCGAGGAGCGCTTGTGAGAACCCTTGGATCGAGGTGAGCGGCGTACGTATCTCGTGGCTCACATCGCCGACGAACGCCTTCTGCGACGCATAGGCGTCGGCGACCCGTGTCGACATCCGGTTGAACGAGTGCGCGAGCGATGCGGTCTCGGCGTCTCCCTCCTCGGCGACCTGCGTGCCGAACGCGCCCGCCGCCACGTGATCGGCGGCGGCCTCCAGCCTCACCAGCGGCGCGGTCAGGCGCCGCGCGAGCACGCCGCCGGCGAGATACGCGACGATCGCCGCCGCGAGCGCTGCGAGTGCCGCGACCGCGAAGAGCCCCTGCTGTGCGCGGGTGATCTCCGCGAGCCCCTGCACGGCGACGAGCTGGTGCCCGGCGTCGATGGCGGTGGCGACGACCACGACCGGCACGCCCGCGCCGGTCTTGAGCCGCGCCGCCCGCACGCCGCTCACGCTCGACGGAGCGAGCCGCTCCAGCGGAAGCGGCGCGCTCGCGGTACCGGCCGTCGAGCGCTGGACCGTGCCGGCGTTGTCGGTCACGAACAGCCCGGCTCCGATGAGCCCTGCCTCGATGCGCAGCAGCCGCTCGCGTGTCGCGTCCGAGGCATCGTCGCCGAGCTGCTCGGAGGCTGCCTGCCCTTTCGCGAGCACCGAGACCTGTTGGGCGAGGTAGGCGGTGCGCTGTCCGATCGCGTACTGCGTCCACGCGAGTGCGAACACGGCGAACGCCACGGTCAGCGCGATCAGTGTGCCCGCTACGACATAGAGCCGCGCCCGCGATACCGTGCTTCGCCGAGAAGCCCGCGCGGGGTTCTCGGCGGGTGTCACGGGGCTTCCTTGCGAACGCGGTAGCCCACGCCCCGCACCGTCTCGATGAACTGCGGGGCAGCGGCATCGTCGCGAAGCTTCTCGCGCAGGTGCCGGATGTGGACGTCGACGCCGCGCGCCTCGGCGTAGTCCGCATAGCCGAGTGCGGCCTCGAGCAGCTGCTCGCGCGAGAAGACGACGCCGGGACGCCGCGCCATCGCGAGCAACAGGTCGAACTCGCGAGCGGTCAGCGCGACCGGATCGCCGTTCGCGACGACCTCGCGTGTCTCGGTATCGAGGCTGAGCGCGCCCACGGTCACGCGCGCCGCGCCCGCTCGGGTGGAGTCGGACCCGACCGGCGCGTCGGTCGTCGCACCTCGCCGCAGCACCGCGCGCACCCGCGCCACGAGCTCCGGCGGTGAGAAGGGCTTCACGATATAGTCGTCGGCGCCACTCTCAAGCAGGCCGACCTTGTCGGCGTCGCCGCTCCTGGCGCTCAGCATGATGATCGGGACCGCCGACTCCGCGCGAATCGCCGAGCAGACCTCGGCGCCGGTCATGCCGGGCAGCATGATGTCGAGCAGGACGATGTCGGGAGACACGACGCGGAACCGCTCGATCGCCGACGGGCCGTCAGCAGCGAACTCGACGGCGAAGCCGGCGGACTGCAGGTAGACGCTCACGAGCTCTCGGATGTTGGCTTCATCGTCGACGACGAGTACGGTAGCCACGAGACGCCTCCCAACCCGGTCTAGAGCGGCCGCGCCCAGTGTAGCGCAGCGTCCGGCGGACCGGCGTTCTGCCGCTCCCCACGGGCGCACGCGGGGGCGCCGTCGCCGGTCTGTGGAGCGCCGTCGGCCATCAGCGCCCCGTGCGCTCACTCACCGTCGTCGGCGACCACGCCGTCGCGCATGACGACCGTCCGGTCGCACGCGTGTGCGACCTCGGGGTTGTGGGTGACGATCAGGAACGTGGTACCGCGCTCGGTGTTGATGCGGCGCATCATCTCGACGATCTCGGCCGATGTCGCGGTGTCGAGGTCGCCGGTGGGTTCGTCACCCATCACGATCGCCGGGTCGTTGACGAGCGCTCGCGCGATGGCGACGCGCTGCTGCTGCCCGCCCGAGAGCTCGCTCGGAATGTGCCGGGTCCGCTCGCCGAGCCCGACGGTCTCGAGCAGCTCGCGCCCGCGCACGAGCGCGTCGTGGCGGCTGAGGCCCGCGTACTCGGCGGCGAGGGCGACGTTCTCCTCGGCGGAGAGGGTGGGGATGAGATTGAAGCCCTGGAAGATGAAGCCGATGGACTCGCGCCGGACGCGCACGAGTTCGGAGCCGGACATCGTGTCGATGCGCCGGTCGTCCATCCAGACCTCGCCCTCGTCGGGCGTGTCGAGGCAGCCCGCGATGTGCATGAAGGTCGACTTGCCGCTGCCCGACGGCCCCATGATCGCGGCCATCTCGCCGCGCTCGATGTCGAGCGTCGCGCCGCGTAGCGCGTCGACGAAGTTCTCCTTGCCCAGCTTGTAGCGCTTGCGCAGGCCGACAGCGTGGATGATGGGAGCTCCGCTACTCATAGCGCAACGCCGCCACCGGGTTGAGGCGTGCCGCATGCCACGCAGGATACAGACCGCTCACCACGCCGAGCAGAACGGCGAACGCCACGGAGCCGATCATCAGCCGGGGCGTCACGAGGAAGAGGGCCTGGCCGCTGGCCGACCCTGCGGCGTTTCCGGCCGCAGCCACCAGCGCGCCGAGCGCGAGTCCCCCCAGCCCGCCGATCGCGCCGATGACGCCGGACTCGAGCACGAACTGAAGCATGATCTGGCCGTCCGAGGCACCGATCGCCTTCCGGATGCCGATCTCGCGGGTTCGCTCGGAGACCGACATCGTCATGGTGTTGATGACCGACAGGCCGCCCACGAGCAGCGATATCGCGCCGATCGCGTAGATGATGGTGGTGAAGATCTGCAACGGCGCCTTGATCTGCTTCTCGAAGTCGGCGGTGGTGAACGCTTCCACGCCGTCGACCTTGCGTTCGATCGCCAGGGCGAGCGTCTCCGGCATCACGCCGTCTTCCGGGTAGACCGCGAAGTCCGAGACGATCGTGGCTGGATTCACCGAGTCCTTCACTATGTCGGGGAGGTCCTCGGCTGTGATCTTCTGCGCGTCCGCGAGCGTCATCATCACCGACGAGTCCGGCGCGGTCAGCGTCTTGTTCATGATGCCGACCACCTCGTACGGCTCGCCGCGCACGTCAATGGTGCCGCCGACCTCGGCCCCGAGCTTCTTCACGAGGTCGGCGCCTACCGTGACCTTGCCGTCCTCGGTAGGCCTGAGCGCGCGCCCGGCGGAATACGTGATCTTGAACGTCTCGTACGGGTCTCCCCTGCCGTCAGAGCCTGAGACCGAGGGCGGAGGGCCGAAACTCACGGAGATCGTCTCGGTGGTCAGGAGCGTCGAGGCTTCCGCCTGCACTGCTTTGACGCCGTAGACGCGCTCGATGTCGCGTTGCTTGTCGATCGTGAGGATGCCGAGGCTCATCACCGAGCCCTCGGTCTTGGGCATGATGACGACCTTGCCGCGGTAGTAGTCGACGCCACCGTCGACGAGCAGCGTGAGCTTCTCGGCGATGGAGCCCATGACGACGAGCGCGAACACGCCGATGGCGATCCCGAAGATGGTCAGGAACGCTCGCATCCGTCGTCTGAAGATGTTGCGGAGCGTGCGCATGAGCCTCCCGCCGGCCGGGTCCTCGACGATGATAGCGCAGCCGGGGCCGAGCGGCTCTAGAAGAGGCGACCTGTGGCGAAGGGATCCTCGTGCGCCGAGTCGGGCGTATCGCCCGAATGCCCCTCGATACCCGCTGGTTCGCCGGTCAGCGCACCCCAGTCACGCGGCGCGACGAGCGGGCCCAGGATGCGGGCCATCTCCCGGGCGTTTCGCGGCGCGTAGTCGTACTTGCAGTTGTTGAACATCACCCAGGTGCGTTCCGTCTGGCTCGACAGGTCGACGATCGACGGCCCCCACTCCGCCAGTTCGTGTATGTCGTAGAGGTAGTCGAACCTGTCCGCCGCACTCGCCGTCCGCGCGTTCCACATGCGCTTGTTGCGCCCGTGGAACCGCACGTACCCGTAGGAGGACGTGGCTGCCGTCACCGGCGGCATCGTATGCGCACCGATCAGCTGCGGTGCGTCGACCGCGACGTACGTGAGACGTCGATCGGAAAGGAACTTCATCGTGCGGCCGAGCTGCGGACCGGTGACCCAACTCGAGTGCCGGAACTCCACGAACACGGGAAGCGGGTCGAGGATCGCCGCAGCGCGATCGATCTGCTCGAGGTGACGGTGCTCGTGCTCGCGGTCGCTGGCGGCGAACGATGCGGGGTACTGCATCAGGACCCCGCCCATCTTTCCCGCTTCCGCGAGCGGCGTGAGCGCGTCCACGAACAGCTCGAAGCTGCGATCGACCATGCGCTGCTCGGGCCGACGAACGCGCCCGCTCCGAGAGAGCTCGTAGCCGTACTCGCGCAGCTCGGGCGTGAGCGAGCGCTCGTCGACCTCGTGACCGGTCATGAGCCCGTACGCCTTCACGTGGAAGGTAAACCGCTCGGGGGTCCTCTCGGCCCAGTGCCTGGCGTAGTCCTCGCGAGGCAGCCCGTAAAACGTTGAGTCGACCTCGACGGTGTCGTAGCGCGCCGCGTAGTACCGCAGCCGTGCCTCAGCCGAGGAGACACCGCGCGGGTACCACCGCTCGATCATGGTCTTGTCCGTCCACGAGCATGTACCGACTACCACGTCACCCACGAGTCGCACCTCCTCACCGCTAGCCGGCGCACCGGGCCACACGCGAATTCTACCGTGCGCGCCCGGCCGAGCCTTCCGGGACTCGTCTCCATGTGCGACCCGACGGCGAGGCGGACGCCCACAAGGGGCTCGCGGACCCGGTTCCCGCGCAGGCACGGGCACGCACAAGGGCCCCGGTGCGCTGAGCATCGGGGCCCTTCGTGTACGTGCTGTAAGAGAACCTACTGCGTCGCGCCCGTCTGGCAGGCGCCGCCACAAGCACCCGAAGCGGCGCTGGGGCACGCGGCCGCGCCGGTGCCGCACGCACCCGAACCGCAGTCCGCGGTTCCGCAGGCAGCGGAGGTGCCGCACTGTCCACCCGTGGCGCACTGTCCGCCGGTCGGGCAGGTGCCGTCGGCGGCCTTGTCGCACGTGCCGTTCGCGGCGTTGGCGCACGCGGTGGCGGTAGCGGCCTTCGCGGCGGCCTCTCGCTTGCCGGCAGCGCTTCCAGCGTTGGCGATGCCGAAGCTACCCAGAACGAGCCCCGCGATGAGCGCGGCTGCGACGAGTCCGGCGACCTTCTTCGTGCTCATTCGTACCTCCTCCGGCGAAGCGGCGTGGCCGCTCCCTTGCGTGTCTGTATGCACACTGTGGCGACTCCGTGTGAATTCCTTATGAAGGACCCGCGAGTCCTCGAGGCGACGCCGGTTGCCGTTGCGGCCCGAGCGGGTAGACTCCCTTCGGCGACGCAGTCGTCAGGAGCCGGTCCTGAGGAGGAGCCATGAAGCCCCGGGTCGATGAAGATCTGTGCATCGGTTGCGCTGCATGCGAAGACCTCTGTCCCGAGGTCTTCCGCATCGAGGATGACGGGTTCTCTCACGTCATCACCGCCGAGCCGCCCGCGGAGATGTACGGCTGCGTTCGTGATGCGTGCGACGCGTGTCCGACCGATGCGATCTCGATAGGCGAATGAGCGAACTCCCGCCCGACTACCGCATCCCCGAGACGGACGAGGCGCTGCTCGGCGAGTGTGAAGTCCAGGTGTTTCGCGCGACCGGCCCTGGCGGTCAATCGGTCAACACGACCGACTCCGCGGTTCGGCTCATCCACGGTCCAAGCGGGATCGTAGTGGTCGCACGGCGCGAACGCAGCCAGCTGCGCAACAAGCTCGATGCTGTCAGGCGCTTGCGCGTGAAGCTGGTCGAGGCGCAGGTGGTCAAGCCCACCCGAAGGCCTACGCGGCCCTCCAAGTCCGCCGTGCAGCGCAGGCTCACAGCGAAGGCTCGACTCGCCGCGAAGAAGGCGACACGCCGCAGCCCCGGCGCGGAGTGACATCGAGGTCAGCGAGCGTGCCTGTCGCAGGATGCGTCGTCAGACCTCGGAGAAGCGGAACCCCTCGTGGCGGACGAGCCGCACGCACGACTCGGCGACCGCGGGATCGTACAGCGTCCCGGCGCCGCGCTCGATCTCGGCCAGTGCCGCATCCGCGCCCAGCGCCGCACGATACGGCCTGTGCGACATCATGGCTTCGACCACGTCGGCGACCATGAGCACCTTCCCGCCGTCGAGCAGGTCCGAGGACGTCAGGCCACGTGGATAGCCCGAACCGTCACACCGCTCATGGTGCTGATACACGAGCGCAGCGATCGGATCGGGCATCCGCGCGGCAGCGATGATGTTGTAGCCGGCCTCCGCATGCCCCTGCACGAGCCGCGCCTCCGCCGAGGAGAGCGCGCGGGGCATCGACAGGATCTCGACCGGCACCGACATCTTGCCGATGTCGTGCATCAACCCGGCGATACGGATGTCCTCGACGTCGGATCCCGGCATTCCCAGGTGCCGAGCGATCGCGGAGGCGAGTTCGGAGACCCGGCGCTGATGGCCGGCGGTGTAGGGATCGCGCATCTCGGAAACGGTCCCGATGACGTCGATGATGGCCGAGAGCTCGCGGCCCAATCGCTCGATCTCCTTGCGCTCGGAGATGTCACGGTAGTTCAGAAGAATGCCCCCGATGACCGGGTCGTTGACCAAGTTGGTGGCGGTGAGCTCGATCCACTTGTAGCCGCCGTCCTTGCACAGGTACTGGTATTCGACCGTCGTCGAAAGCCCGTCTTGCTGTAGCAGCGCGAAGAACTCACCCTGAAGCCGCTCGACATCATCAGGGTGCACGGTGAGCCACCCGTCCGTGCCGATGAGATCCTCGGGCTTCCAGCCGAACCACTTCTCGATGTTGGGGCTCTTGTACTTCATGTAGCCGTCGGCGCCCATGATCCCGATGACATCGGAGATGTTGGAGATCATCGACGCGTGCTTGGCCTCGCTCTCACGGACCGCCATCTCGGCGGCCCGCCGTCTGGAGATGTCACGGACTGCACACAGCGTCGCCGTCTGCCCGCCGTGCTCGACGGCAGCTCCGCGAACCTCCACGGCGAAGCGACGACCGCTCTTGTCCTGGTGCTCCGACTCGTACCAGCCCGTCGACGGGGCGAACGCCAGTGCCTCAGCAGCGTCATCCCCGACCGGAGGAGGGAGCAGGACCTCGGATGGAAGTCCGGTGATCTCGTCGGCTGCGTATCCGTAATACTCCGCTGCGACGACGTTCGCATCGAGGATCGTCCCGTCAGATGCCACGAGCACCAGGGCATCCGTGATCCCATCGACGGCACCACCCGAGATGAAGTGGGCGATTCTCATGTCGGCCCCCAGTTTGCAAGCGCTCGCGGGAACGGCGCAGCCGCTGCCCCCGAAGCGACCGCCGGATGACGGCATTGTACCGCAGGGGCGGCTTCCAGACTCAGGCGGGATTCCGCTAGTATGTCGCCCACACCGTTTCTGAGGAGAGACCGAATGAAGAAGACGGTTCTACTGGCGGCCTCGATCGCGACGATGTTGATCCTTGCGGGATGCTCGGCGGGCTTGTCCAGCCCCAAGGTGAATATCACGGCCGCAGGCTTCCAGCCCCAAGAGATCACGGTCAAGTCCGGCACCGAGGTCACTTGGACGAATCAGGACAACAAGGTACATGCGGTGTCCGCGCAGGGTCTTCGCGGGAGCACGGTCTATCCCGGCAAGACATTCACGCACACGTTCGACGAGGCGGGCACGGTGCAGTACTGGTGCCGGCTGCATCCGGAGGAAGTCGGAACCGTCAACGTGAAGTAGCCGCGCGGCTTCTCGCGCCACAAGACGATGCGCAAGGCCCCGGTTCCGTACGCAGAAACCGGGGCCTCTCAGTGCCATGGTGGGCGATGAGGGATTCGAACCCCCGACCACTTCCGTGTAAAGGAAGCACTCTCCCGCTGAGTTAATCGCCCGCTTTGGTGCCCCCAGGAGAATTCGAATCTCCGTTTCCGACTTGAGGAGCCGGCGTCCTTGGCCGCTAGACGATGGGGGCGTTGCACAGGATAGCAGGTCGTCGCCGAGGGGCAACCGCAACGGCCGTCCACGTACCGGCGAGTACACCAAGCGGGCCCGCCCGCATCAGCGGACGGGCCCACGTTTCGATCGGTATGCGCACACTAGTATCTGATGGTGACCGATCCGTTGCCCGATGCGACACCGGCCGTCAGCGAGCCGGTACCCGATGCGATCCTGCTCGTCCCGCCGGTACCGCCCCGGTTGATGGCCGTGCCGGCCGCTCCGGCATTCCACCCGCCGCCGCCGCCGCCCGCTCCTGCGAGCGTGCCGTTAGCAGGCGTCCGATACCCTCCCGGCAAGGTTCCGGCAGCACCACCGCTGCCACCGATGCCGTCCGCCGCAGTACTTCGTCCGCCTCCGCCGCCACCGCCGGCTTCGGCGAGTTCGGTCGCCCCCGACCAGATGGACGAGGAGCCTCCCCCGCCACCGCCGTACGACGACCCACGACCGCCGGTCGGCCATCCGCCGACACCGGCGGACCCGAATAGGCTACACGGATAGCCGGCGCGCCCGACTCGGATCGTGAGTGTCTGGCCGGCCGTGACGGGAATGACCGCGGTGACCCTGCCACCCTTGCCGCCGACGTTGTTCGTCCCCGTGCTGGAGATGCTGTCGCCGCCGGAGCCGCCGTTGAGCGTCACAGCCACCGTGGTCAGCCCGCTCGGCACCACCCATGTCTGATCCGCGCCGGTGTACGCGAAGTCCTTGCCGGCGGCGATCGTGAAAGCGGCTGACTTGACGGGCTCGATATTGCCGACCCCATCGATCGAGTACCAGTAGGCCGTCCGCGCGGCGATTCCGCTGGCCGGGGCCGCTACCGGTATCGAGGTTCCGCTCGTCCATCCACCAGGGCTCGTCGAGTCGAGCTGCCACCATGTGCCGGCAACGTAGGAATCCTCGTCGTGCGCAGTCAGGGTGAACGTCTGGTTCCCTGCATAGGCGCCGCCGGGCGTGATGTCACTGACCGTGAGTGGCCAGTACGAGTCGTGCTCAACCGTGAACGTCACCGTGTTCGTCGGCTCGACATTGCCGCTCCAGTCCGTCGACCAGAACTTCAGCGTGTGGACTTCCGTTCCGACGGGCGGCGCGGGAATGATGATCTGCGTGCCGGTCGCGACGGCCGCTCCATCAAGTACGTAGTAGGTGTTCTTGATTCCGTTGACGCCGTACGGGCCATCCGTCGGGAACAGCTGGATCGTCGCGTCATTCACGTAGTACGCCCTCGCATCCGAGGTCGTCACCGGGTTCGGTACCGGCGTCCACGGCGCGTGGCACCCGCTGCAGTCCACCTGGGTCCAGTCGCCATACGGGTCGAGGTGGCAGTCGCAACCCTCGACGTAGATGTCCTCGTGTGCCTGGTTCCCACCGTCGTGCTCGGACGGATGGCACGCGGTACACGCCGTGATGTTGTTCGCGATGGCGTCCTTCACGTTCTGCGGTGCTGCGGGTGAATGGCACGCGCCGCAGTAGTTCATGTGGAGCACCACGAGATCCATGATGTGGCAGTCGCTACAGCTGGCAGTGATGCCATTGGGGAGCCAGTGGTCGTCGTTCTCCATACCGGCCGTGACGAAGTCCGTCCCGCCTGTTGACGTGTGGATAGCCTGCTGGCCGGGGTGCGCGTTGATCAGATCGGGGTGGCACCCGCTCGTCTGACAGTCAGCGGTCGGCGTCTTGCCGGCGCCGTGACACGTAGCGCAGTCCTGATCACTCGAGTGGATGTCCGCGATGCAGTCCCCGCCGGCGTGACACCCGGAATCGAAGCAGTTGTCAGCCGCCGCGGGTTCCGCGGGACGCACGTGTGCGGTGTCGATGTCGCTGTGCATCGGTGCCGAGGTGCCGACCGTATGGCAGTCCGCGGTCGCGCAGTTCCCGTTCCACGGCTTGGCCGACGCCGCCGGCGTGGGATGGCATGTCGAGCACAGCGAGTGCTCGACGCCCAGCTCGATCGAGTGGCACTCGGTACACGTGTGTGTTCCGTGGTCCATGCCTAGGATGGTCATGTTCCCCGAGGTCACCGTTGCCGTGTGCTGCGTGGCGTTGTAGTGACTCGCGACTTTGTCGGCGTGGCACACTGTGCAGTCGTTCGTGGCAGGGATGCCGTCCGCGTGGCAGACCATGCAGCTCTCGCGGTCCTGGCCGGCGACGTTCGTGGTCGCTTCCGAGTGGACCGCAGCGAGATCGCCGTCCGTATGGCAACCCGCCGCGAAGCATGCGTTGACCGCCGGCGTCGTAAGCCGGGCGTGGCTGGAGGTTATCGTGCCGTGTTGCGGCGCGACGGAAGCGCCGGCGTGGCAGTCGCCTTGCGCACAGGTCGCCTTGTCCCATGGCGGCGGCAGCTGATCGACGCGCGCCGGATGGCACTCGGCGCAGCCGCTGCCGCTCCCGGCCGACGTCGTCTTCGCGTGCTCGACCGCCAGTTCGACGTCGTGACAGCTGTCGCACGCCAAGGCCGGATACGTCACACCCGCGATCACAAACGTGGACGGCGTCGGGGCACCCGTGTGCGTGGCGACGTCGTAGTGGCTCGCGATCTTGTCGGCGTGACACACCGTGCAGTCGTTCGTGGTGGGGATGCCGTCCGCATGGCACACCGTGCAGCTCTCGCGGTCCTGGCCAGCGACGTTCGTGGTCGCTTCGGAGTGGACCGCAGCGAGATCGCCCTCGGCGTGACAGCCTGCGGCGAAGCACGCGTTGACCGCCGGCGTGGTCGGGCGAAGGTGCTTGATCCCGATGTCGGCGTGTTGCGGTGCCAGAGAGGTGCCTGTGTGGCAATCGCCCTGAGCGCACGTGGCGCGATTCCACGGCGGAGGCAGCTGCGAGACGCGAGTGGCGTGGCACTCGCTGCACCCGGTGTTGCCCATCGATGTCGCTTTGGTGTGCTCGACGCCCAGTTCGAGCGCGTGGCAACTGTCGCACGCGATCGCGGGGTAGGTGACGCTGTTGATGTCGAATGTGGACGGCGTCGGAGTCCCGGTGTGCGTCGCGGCGTCATAGCCGTGCGGCTCGGACCGGTCCGCGTGGCACCCCGCCGTCAGGCAGTTCGCAGTTGGCGTCACGCTCTCGTTGTGGCAGATCTCGCAACTCGTCCGAGTACCGCCCGGCGTGGTCGTGCTCGCCGAGGAGTGCAGCTCGGCCACGCTCTTCCCCTCGAACGGAGCGACCCCGGCGGCGTCGTGGCACCCGGCCGTGAAGCACTGCGGGCCGATCGCCGCGGGAATCTCATGGGCGTCGTCGATGGTCGCATGCATCGGTGCGGTGCTGGTGAGCGTGTGACATCCACCCTCTACGCACCCTCCGCTCCACCCACCTGCCAACGAGTCCTTCGGCGTAGGATGGCACGTCGCACACACGTCGCTGTGCACGGGCAACAGGTTCGTCGTGCCGTGGCACTCCGAGCACTCGTGGACGCCGTACGAGATTCCGGAGATGTCGATCACCTCGGATGCAGGCGACGCCTGATGCGTCGCGGCATCGTCGCCATGCGGGCTTGTCGGCGAGTGGCAGGCCGTGCAGTCCTTGTCGCCGGTCTCGATCGCATCGACGACGTCGGGATCGGCCGATGCGTGGCAACTCGCGCACGTCAGAGCCGTCTGGGCGTTGATGTGGATGTCGGTCAGGTTGGTGCCGCTGTGGCACTCCGCACCCGCGCAGGTGGGCGTGACGGCGGTGTCGTGGACCGCGTAGTGGCCGCCTGAGTCATGGCATGCCGTGCAGTCCTTGTCGCCGGTCTCGATCGCATCGACGACGTCGGGATCGGCCGACGCGTGGCACGACTCACAGCCGAGCGTCGTGCCGGCATTGATGTGGATTCCAACGAGGTTCGTGCCGGTGTGGCAGTCGGCGCCCGCACAGCTCGGGCTCACTGTCGTGTCGTGCAACGAACCATGTGACGTGTCCGCATGGCATGCGGAGCACGCCGAGTTCCCTGAAGCGATCGCGCCGACAACGGCGGGATCGGTCGACGTGTGACACGTGAGGCACGTGAGTGCCTGACCGGCGTCGGTGTCGCGTCGGGCATGCTCGACCGTGATGTCCGAGACGTGACAGGGCGCGCATGCGGTGACGTCGGCCTTGATGTGGAAGCTCGACGCGCTACCGGGATGAGGGATCGGCAGCGGCGCGCCGTCGTGGCACGAGACGCAGTCCTCAGTGGGCCCATGCCCATCGACCACCGGATGACAGGCAACGCAGTCGCTCGTGGCTCCGGCCATGTCCGGGTAGATCTGGACGAAGAACGACCACGTCTTCGTGGTCTTCCCGCCCGCTGAGTCCGTGACCGTGACGGCGACCGTCGCGGTCGCATCGTTCGCCAGAACCGGCGATGTGACCTGAGCCGAACCACCACTCACGACCGCGGCGGCAGCTGCGCCGTTCACGGTGGCGGTCGCCGTGAGTGCTCCGGTTCCGTTGTCCGTCACCGGAACCGAGATGGCCGGACTCGTTGTGGTGACGACCGATCCGGCTGCCGGCACCGGCGCTCCGAGGATGGGCGGAATCTGGACTGTGTACACCCAGCTGTCGCTCGACAGAGCGCCTGCCTTGTCTTTGATGCTCGCGACGACGGTGTGAGCACCGTCCGCGACGGCCGCACCCGTCGGATAGCAGTTCAGGACTACCTGGTTCTGCCGCCGGGGCTCTGACACCCACACCCACTTCGCCGTGTACCGCCCGTCGGCGTCCGGACCGCTCTCCGTGTAGACCCATCGGCCCGATGAGGTCGTGCTGCTCAGCACGTACTGGGAGACTCCGTCGATCGTCACCTTCGCGGTCCGTGTGTCGAGTGCCACCGAGCCGAACACAGTGACCGTCACGACCTGCGGCTTCGCCCGGACCACGCCGAGCGGTGATTGATTCGTGAATGATGCTGCGTACGCCATGACAGGGAATGCCAGCAACAGCAGAAGGGAGAACGCGACCAGTGAGAACGGACGGTGCGAACGACGGTCGGCAGTGCAGCCCATACGGCATCCCCTTGCTCGATCAGCCAGTTCGGCCGCACGGCCGTTCGCCCGGACCCCCCGTCCAGGCTGACTGGAAGCAAACTGAACACGCCCTGACTAGACGGCTCTTCTTACTGAAGCTTACCACCGCACCGGCGTACCTTGCGCCAAAAAGTGATGTCAATCACATCCTGATACAGGTAGACCCGCCACTTCCATGGCGGGTCTACGTCGATTCTGGTGCCCCCAAGGGAATTCGAATCCCTGTTGCCGCCTTGAAAGGGCGGAGTCCTTGGCCGCTAGACGATGGGGGCGTATTCGCACTGGTGGGCCGTATAGGTTTCGAACCTATGACCTTGGGATTAAAAGTCCCCTGCTCTACCAACTGAGCTAACGGCCCGTCGCGCTTCGAGGTGAAACGCGGACGCAAGTGTACCCGCGCGTGCAGGGAGGGTCAACGCCGGAAGCGACGACCTCTCTCGCCTGCCCATTCACGCGTTGCGTGCTACCATTCGCCCTGCCGAGAGGAGACTGCGCGATGCTGCTGGGCGAGTGGTTCGAAGGCGTCATGGTGGTGGGCGCCGCCCTGCTGGTGGGGCTGGCTATCGATGTCGTGCTCACGCGACTGCTCACGCACTCCGCCGGACCTGGCCTGCGCACGCGCCGCGCGCTCGCCAAGGCCCTTCGCGGCCAGTACGAGGTCTGGGCGGTACTGCTCGGAATCCTGATTTTCAAGCCGTTCAACTTCCTCCCACCCGAACAGCTGGAGTGGGCGGGGCGCCTCTATGTGGTGGCCGCAGTCCTCTCCGTGACCGTCTTCGCCGCGCGGCTCGCCGGGTCGCTCATTCGAGCGTTCCTTTCGCAGGAGAGCGTCACCGCGCCCAGCGGCACCATCTTCGTGAACCTCGCCCGCATCGTGATCTGGGCGATCGGGATCACAGCGATCTTGGGCGCCCTGGGCGTCGAGATCGGGCCGCTCATGGCCTCGCTCGGCGTGGCCGGCCTCGCCGTCTCACTCGGCCTGCAGGACACGCTCGCGAACTTCTTCGCGGGGTTGCAGGTCACGCTGTCGCGCCAGATCCAGCCCGGTCAGTTCATTCGGCTCTCGACTCTGCAGGAGGGCCTCGTCACCGACGTGACATGGCGCAATACCACGCTCCTTGCGCCGAGCAACGACCTGCTCGTGATCCCCAACGCCGTCATCGCGACGACGCTCGTCACCAACTTCACCGCCGGCGACGAGGAGCACGTCGAGGCGGTGCCGTTCGCGGTGACGTACGGCAGCGATCTCGATGAGGTGCGGCGCATGGCTGTCAGAGTGGCGCGCGCGGTGCGCGACGAGCATGACGCCGCGATCAAGACGTTCGAGCCGGAGTGCACCTTCCGCGCATTCGGCCCGGAGGGCATCTCGGCGGCCGTGACGATCCGCGTCACGCGGTTCCAGGACCGGCTCCCGATCGTGTCGGACCTCATCGAGCGTCTGCACGGCGAACTGGCGCAGGCCTCAGGCGTCGAACTGGCGACGGGACTCGGCGTCATGCAGAAGGCGCAGGCTCAGTAGCGCCCCGTCACCCGGTCCGCGATCACGCGCGACATCCGCTCGAGCGGCACCACTTCGCCGGCCGCCCCCAGCTCCGCCGCCGACTTCGGCATGCTCGGCATGAAGGCGGTCTCCTCGGACTGTGCGATCGTGATGCCGCCCGCTCTGCGTATCGCGAGCATGCCGAGAGCCCCGTCGCTTCCCATGCCCGTCAGCAGCACGCCCAACACCCTGCTGCCGAACAGCGCCGCAGCCGAACTCATGAGGAAGTCGATCGAGGGCACGTGCATCACGTCGGCGAAGTCTCGCTCGAGCGTCACGATCGGACGCGCGAACGTCCCGCGGATGCGCATGTGCAGGCCCGCCTGCGCGACGTAGACGGTGCCGGCCTCGAACTTCTGGCCGTTCTTCGCCTCGACCACCTTGAGCTTGCATACGTGGTCGAGCCGGTTCGCCCACAGCTCGGTCGTGCCCTCCATCATGTGCTGACACACCGCAACAGGTACGGGGAAGTCCGCAGGCCACGCCGAGAGGACCGACTCGATCGCAGCCGGCCCACCGGCGGACGCACCGATCACGACCGCCGAGAGCCTCCCGCCGCCGAGCGGGACGCCATACGCGCTGTCATCCCTGGCCAAGGGCGCACCCCCGAACCGGTCCCCCATAGGCTATGTGACGCCTCCCCTAGTGGCGGAAGTGGCGGTGACCGGTGAAGACCATCGCGACACCAAGCTCGTCGGCCTTGGTGATGCACTCCTCGTCGCGGATCGAGCCCCCCGGCTGGATCACGGCGGTGCAACCGGCCGCGGCTGCGACCTCGAGCGAATCCGGGAACGGCATGAACGCGTCGGAGGCGCACACGGCGCCCTTCGCGGCGTCGCCGGCCATCTCGGCGGCTATGCGCGCGGAGTTCACGCGGTTCATCTGGCCGGCGCCCACACCAACGCTCACGAAATCCTTAGCGTAGAGGATCGCGTTGGACTTCACGGACTTGGCGACCTTCCACGCGAAGAGTAGCTGCTCGAGCTCCTCGGGTGTGGGCTGGCGCTTGGTGACGACGGTGAACGTCGCGGGGTCCTCGGCGACGCTGTCGGACTGCTGGATGAGCATGCCGCCTTCGACGGCGCGGCTCTCGTAGTGATCGGCGGTGGCGCGCACGCCACCGGTCTTGAGTACCCGCAGGTTGGGCTTGGCGGCGAGCAGTTCGAGCGCGGCGGGCTCGTAGTCCGGCGCGATCATGACCTCGACGAACTGCTTGTTCTCGTTGATGGCCTCGATGACGCTCGCCGGGACGGTGCGGTTGAACGCCATGACGCCACCGTAGGCGCTCACCGGGTCGGCCGCCTGGGCCTTGCGGTACGCGGTGGTGATGTCGGCGTCGACGCACGTGCCGCACGGGTTCGTGTGCTTGACGATGACGCAGCACGGCTCGTCGAACTCGCGGACCGCCGTCCAGCACGCGTCGGTGTCGAGGATGTTGTTGTAGGACAGCTCCTTGCCCTGGACCTGCTCCGCGCGGGCCAGGGTGTGCTCCTTCGCATCGATGAAGCGGTAGAACGCAGCCCCCTGGTGCGGGTTCTCGCCGTAGCGCAGGTCCTGCACCTTCTCGAGGCGGAAGCGGGCCTCCTCCGGGAAGCGGGTCTGCTTGTAGCCCGAGAGGTACATCCAGATCGCCGAGTCGTACGCGCTCGTCTTCGCGAACACCGCGGTCGCGCAGGCGCGCCGCGTCTCAAGCGTCGTGGCGCCGCCGTTCGCGCGCATCTCGGCGAGGATCGCGTCGTAGCTGGCGGGCTCGGTCACAACGGTGACGCTCGCGAAGTTCTTCGCGGCGGAGCGCAGCATCGACGGCCCGCCGATGTCGATGTTCTCGATCGCGTCGGCCTCGGTCACGCCTTCCTTGGCGACGGTCGCCTCGAACGCGTACAAGTTGACGCACACGAGGTCGATCATGCCGATGCCGTGCTCCTCGGCGGCGGCCATGTGCTCCGGGACGTCCCGGCGGGCCAGCAGACCACCGTGGACGCGCGGGTGCAGCGTCTTGACGCGGCCGTCCATCATCTCCGGGAAGCCGGTGAGGTCGTCGATCGCGCGGACTGCGACGCCGCCCTCAGCGAGCGCCTTCGCGGTGCCCCCGGTGGAGACGATCTCGACGCCGAACTCCTCGGACAGTGCGCGGCAGAACTCGACGACGCCCGTCTTGTCGGTGACCGAGACGAGCGCGCGCTTGATGGTGACCTGCGACATGAAGAATGACCCCCTGGCGATGCGGTGCGGACTGGGAAGGTGCGGTCATTGTAGCGGAAGCGGCAACGCAATCGGGCCGCCTCGCAAGGCGGCCCGACCGGTCGACTTTGCATGTGTCACACGCGCGGCTACTGAAGCTGCTTCCACTCGCCGTCGGTGACCTTGTACTGCGAGATGACCTGCTGCTTGTTGTCGCCGTTCTCGTCGAAGGCGATCTGGCCCGTCACGCCGTCGAGCGTGCCGTTGCGGACAGCGTCCATGACGGCGGCGCGCTCGGCGCCGGCCTTCACGACCGCGTTCATGATGATCCACGCCGCGTCATACGCGTAGGAGTCATAGGCCTGCGGATCCTCGCCGAACTTCGCCTTGTACTTCTCGAGGAACTCGGTGCCCTTGGGCTGCTGCTCGAGCGGCAGGCCGAGCGAGGTGGCGATGTCGCCCTCGGCGTTGTCCTTGCCCGCGACCTTCACGTAGTCCGCCGAGTAGATCATGTCGCCGCCGATGAGCGGCACCTTCAGACCGGCTTCCTTGGACTGCTTGGACAGCAGCGCGCCCTGGTTCAGGCCGCCGGCGTAGTAGATCGCCTCGGGCTTCTTGTCCCGCGTACGGGTGACGAGCGCGTTGAAGTCGACCTCGTTGGCCTGGACGCTCTCCTGGATGGCGATGGTGCCGCCCTTGGCGGTGAACGCCTTCACGAACTGCTCGGCGAGGCCCTGGCCGTACGGGGTCGAGTCGTCGATGACGGCGACCGACTTGAAGCCGAGCTTGTCGGCGACGAGCTCGCCTGCGGCTGCGCCCTGCGCGTCATCCTTGGCAACAACACGTGCGACGTTGGGCAGACCCTGGGCGGTGAGCGCCGGGTTCGAGCTCACGGTGACCATGGCGAGCTTGACGTTGTTGTAGACGGGTGAAGCCGGAATCGAGCAGCCCGAATTGAAGTGACCGACGATACCGGCGACGCCGATGTCGCTCGCGAGCAGGTTGGCGACGTTGACGGCCTGCTTCGGGTCGCCCATGTCGTCCTCGGCGCGCAGCTCGAAGGTGTAGCCGGCGGCCTTGGCGGCCTCGGAGGCGTTGACCTCCTCGATGGCGAGTTCGGTGGCGCGCTTCATGCCCTGGCCGTAGATGGCGTTGTCGCCGGTGAGCGGTGCCGCGAACCCGACCTTGACGGTCTCGGCTGTGGCGCCACGTTCTGCTGCCGGCTCTGCGGCAGGCTGCGTGCAGCCGGCCACGAGGGCTGCCGCGAGCGTGGCGACGGCCGCGACCGTCACGACTTTGCGGAATGCATACTTCATGGGCGTCCCTTCCCCTTTGTCCTGAGGGTGTCCCGCATACGGTCCACCAGCCTGTGAATATACCAACACGCGTTATGCGGCGCCACGAAGAATCGCAAGTGAGCGGGGGTCTGAACTTACGATTCCGCACCGCGCCGAGTCGGTTCCTCCGCGCGCACGGCGTGCTGCTCGATGCCCTCGTCGCGCCAGACCTCATCGAAGTAGCCCTTCACCGCCGAGAATACCGCACCGCCGCGGTCGCGGACCGCCGCCGCGCCACCGAAGGCGTTGGTGAAGAAGGCCTCGTCGGCGCGCTCGAACCGCTGCCAGGAGATGGGCTCGACACGCACCACGAGTCCCGCCGCGAGAGCCTGCGCCGCGACGAACGCGCGCGAGACGCTCGGGATCGCGGGCGGCGCCGGCGGCGTGACGAGCTCGCCGTCCTCGACCACCCACACGCACGCGGTCGAGCCGTCCATCACGTTGCCGTCCGCATCGACCAGTACGGCCTGGTGCGCCTTGCCCCGCTCCGCCTTGTGGTGCGCCGCGTCCCAGTAGCGCCGGTCCGCGGGCTTCGCGACAGGATGCGGGAGCGGCGGCGGCCCGGTCACGTCCACGCGCTCGACACGCACGCCGCCGATCACGTCGAGCGACGAGAGCCGCTGGGCGACGTCGACCGCGACGTCGCCGCCGGCACCGACTGTGACCGTCAACCGTGCGCGGTGAGTGCCTGCTCCGGCCCACTCGGCTGCGGCGGCGTCCACCCGCGCGGTGATCTCGTCAAGTAGCTCGTCGCCCACGCCACCGCGCGCGAGCCGTGCGCGGTGCAGCGGCCACAGCGGCACCCGGCCGCCCGCGACCCGGCAGGTCTCCCGGAGCGGCGCAGTGCGAGCGGCGCCTGCGGCGGCCGCACCGCCAGCCACAGGACCGCGGGCGGTGCCGGTCCCTTCCCCGGCGCGAGCGGCGTCTCCCAGCAGCGGCGCGGTCTTGAGTTCGCTTTCGCGCCACTCCTCGGCCGCGTCCGAGTCGATGGTGATGCCGCAGCCGGTCCCGTAGCGCACTCTCGTGCCCCGTGCGGATACCCCCATCACTTCGGCGGTCCGGATCAGCACCGACGAGTCGATCTCGCCTGGCACCGCGACGAGGAGCGACCCGGTGTAGGCGCCGCGATCGCCGCTCTCAAGCTCGCTCGCGATGCGCATAGCGGCGATCTTGGGCGCGCCGGTGATCGAGCCGCATGGGAAGGTCGCGCTCAACACGTCGCCGAGGCTCGTGTCCTCGCGCAGCAGCCCGCGCACGCTGCTCACCGCCTGGTAGCAGTAGCTCGTCGTCTCGATCGCATAGAGCGGGTCGACGCGCACGCTGCCCGGCACGCACACGCGCCCGACGTCGTTGCGCTCGAGGTCGACGACCATCACGTGCTCCGCGCGCTCCTTCTCCGAGCCGCCCAGCTCCGCCACGAAGCCCGCGTCCTCCTCTGCCGAACCGCCTCGCGGCCGTGTCCCCTTCACCGGCGCGATCTCGATCTCGTGACCCGTGATGCGCACGAACCGTTCCGGTGAAGCCGAGAGGATCGCGCCGTCGCACCCGGCGCCATCGGGCAGCCAGGCGGCAGCCATCGACGCCGGTGCGCGATCCGTCAGTCGCGTGAACAGCTCCGCCGGCGAAAGCGCCGAGAGCGCCTCGACGGTACGCGTGAGGTTGAGCACGTACACGTCGCCAGCGGCGATCGCTTCGCGGGTGGCCTCGACCGCCGCGGCGAAGCCGGCCGTCTCCAGGCTCGTGGCCATCGCGGTGGCGAGCGGCGCTTGCGACAGCCGCGCATCTGCGTCAGGTTGTGCGCCCAGGCCGGCGGGCTCGCGCGCGGGGGCCGCAGGCGGCAGCTCCGGCCACCCGTCCGCCGGCTCGCGGCCCCACCAGCGCCAGCCGGTGGGCGTCAGCTCCGCCCCGCACGCGTAGAGCGCCCAGCGGACGTCGCCCGAATACGGCAACAGCGCGACTGCGAGGAGGGGCTCGCGCGCGGCACGCGCGCGTTCGAGCACGTCGCCGGCGGCGGCAAGCGCTCCGGGACCGTTGCCGGCCATGACGCCGCCGTCGACGGGGTCGAACGCCACGATCGAGCGGCCGCCGAACCACCCGCGGGCGCCGTCAGGCGCCAGCACCAGCGGACTGCGGCGCTCGAGCGTGGCGAGCCACGCGGGGGGCGGGATCACTCGGGCGCGATCCGCACCTTGCGGCCGACGATCTCGATGCGGTCGGTCGCGAGCAGCTGCAGCGCGTACGGGTAGAGGCGGTGCTCGACGGCGTGGATCTTGGCCTCGAGCGTCTCGAGCGTGTCCTCCTCGGCGATAGCGACTGCTTCTTGCGCGATGATCGGGCCGTCGTCGAACTTCTCGTTCGCGAAGTGTACGGTCACGCCGGTGACCTTCACACCTGCGTCGAACGCATCCTTGATCCCGCTCGCGCCCGGGAAGCTTGGCAGGAGCGCTGGATGGATGTTGACGACGCGGTTGGGGAACGCGTCGAGCACGTCCTTGCCCAGGAGCCGCATGTAACCGGCCATCGCGACGACATCGACCATGTGGTCGAGCATGAGGTTGCGCAGCGCGAGCTGGTAGTCGCGCGGATTCTTGAAGGTGCCGCGGTCGAGGTGGACCGCATCGATGCCGTTGTCCCTAGCGCGCTGCAGACCGCGCGCCTCGTAGTGATCGCTTGCGACGACGACCACGTCGGCGTCGAGCGTGCCGGCCTTGCTCGCGTCGATGATCGCCTGCAGGTTCGTGCCCGAACCGCTGATGAGCACCCCAAGACGCATCCTGCGCTTGATCATCGGCAGACCACCTTCCCCTCGCCGGCGACGATCTCGCCGACCTCGAAGACCTTCTCCCCCGCCTCGCGCAGCACCGCCGCGGCCTCGGGCGCAGCTTTCGCGTCGAGCACGACCATCATGCCAAGGCCCATGTTGAACGTCTTGTACGCCTCGTCGGGCGGCAGCGCTGCCGCGTCGACCGCGAGCTCGATGACGCGCGGCACCGGCCAGCTGCCCCGTACGACCTCGGCGTCGCAGGTAGCAGGCAGCACGCGGTCGAGGTTCTCGGTGATGCCGCCGCCGGTGATGTGCGCGAGCGCCTTGACCGGCACGCCGGACGCGAGCAGCGCCTTCACCGCTGCGGCGTAGATGCGCGTGGGCGTGAGCAGCGCCTCGCCGAGGGTCTGGCCGCCCAGGTCCACGCGCGGGAGCACAAGCTCGGCATCATGGCCGTCGACGAGCACCTTGCGCACGAGAGAGAAGCCGTTGGAGTGCAGCCCGCTCGACGCGAGCCCGAGCACCACATCGCCGGGTGCGACACCCGAGCCGTCGATCATCTTCGGCCGGTCCACCACGCCCACGCAGAAGCCGGAGAGGTCGTAGTCGCCGGGCTCCATCGCATCGGGGTGCTCGGCCATCTCGCCGCCGATGAGCGAGCAGCCGGCCTGGCGGCAGCCCTCGGCGATGCCCTCGACGACGCTGCCCACCAGCTCGCTGTCGAGCTTGCCGATCGCGACGTAGTCGAGGAAGAAGAGCGGCTCGGCGCCGGTGACGAGGATGTCGTTCGCGCACATCGCGACGAGGTCGATGCCCACGGTGTCGTGCTTGCCGAGCTTCTGCGCGAGCAGGAGCTTCGTGCCCACGCCGTCGGTGCCGCTCACCATCACCGGATCGTCCATGTCCTTGAACGCGGCCGCGCTGAACAGCCCGCCGAACCCGCCGATATCGCCGATGACCTCGGGGCGGTAGGTGGACTTCACCGCCGCGCGGATGCGCTCGACGGCGCGCCCGCCCTCGGCGGTGTCGACGCCGGCGTCGCGGTAGGTGATGGGCGTGCGGTCGGTGGGGTCAGGCATGGGGCTCCTCGGGTCGCGGCGGGAGGGGCTCGCGTCAGCTCGCTTGGCTAGCGACCCGATTCTAGCAGCGGGGGCGCGGCGAGTCCTGCGTGCGCTCCTGCCTCCCGGTTGGCGCCGAGGTGAGCCGGACGTCGGTCGCGGGACCCCACCACACGCACGTGGGCCCGGCCCCTTCTCGGGACCGGGCCCACAGTCAGGCCATCTGACCGCACCGCAGGTGCGGGGCGTTCGCGCTACCCGCTACTCCTCGTCTTCAGGGAACGGCGGCTCTTCGGAGTCCATCGGATCGGCGATGGGCGTCGGGTACTTGATACTCATCGCGCTGCGAAGCGCCCGCTGGACCGACGGTGATACGGTGCCCCACCCGCCATACGAGGTGACGGTGTTGATCTCGCGTGCGTTCCTGCGCAGCGCCGATGCGGTCGCGGCGGGGAGCTTCGAACTGGAGGTCAGCAGCACCACGCCGCCACGGCTCGTGGCACCGATGTTGAGGCTCTGCGCCCACGCGTTCGGGTTGGCGACGCTGACGCCACTCCATGCGGCGAGCTCGTTGTCCACCGCCCACGCGGCGAACTTGGCCGCCGTCTGGGAGCCGATCTGACCCCACACCCGTTCGGTCGGCGCCTTGCGTGAGAACTGCCGCGAGACGGTGGTCGAGACCACACCACGACCGCCGATGACCGTCGCAGAATCCAGCGGCGTCTGGCCGAGCACCGCCTTGACCGACGCAGGCACGGTGTTCTTCTTCACCACGAACACCGGTCTCCCGGATGTGTACGCGACAGGCATGAGGGCGGCCATGTCGGGTACCGAGTCGCCGCTGACCACGAACGCGTCGTGCGAGCCGAGGATCGTCCCTGACATCCTGCGCGCCACCTTCGCCGAGACGGCGTAGCTGTCCGCACCCGTGACGCGCTCGACTTCGAGCCCCATGCCCCGCAGCGTCGCATCGACCGCTGGGGCGATCGCGGCGTTCGTGCCGACGACGATCGCACGCGTGGCGCCGAGACGAGTGATCTCGCCCGCGGTCACGGACGGCAGCGTGCTCCCCGCGAGCAGCACCGAGGCCCCGTAGCGTCCTGCAAGCGAGTTGGCCGCGAGCGCCTGGATGTAGCTCGAACTCGGCGCGATCACGACGACGTCGCTCTCGCGGAAGTCGTCGGTCTTCGCGGCGAACATGCCCGCCGATGCAGCCGCGGCGGTCCCGATACGCCCGTCACCCGTGAAGCGTCTCGTGCCCGAGCCGGCTGTGCCGGTGACCACCGTCGACGCCGCGCCTCCTCGGCCTAAGACGTCGACGCCGGTCGCACGGAAGTTGTACTCGGTCGCGGGCGCGAGCCCGGAGATGAACATCGACGAATCCTGCATCTCGGGAGCCTCGGCCAGCGCGACCAGCTCCCACGGCCCGAGTGCCGACGGGGCGGCCTCGATCAGGTAGCCCACGAGGGTCGGGTCGTCCGGAACGTCCCAGCGCAGTTTCACGCCGGTGTTCCAGCTCTCCGTCTGGAGGTTGGCCGGCTTCACCGGGTTGCGAAGCATCACCAGAGCCGACGTGGTCAGCTGCATCGGGATCTGCTCGGCGGAGCTGCGCAGCTCGACGGTCACCGTCTGCAGGCCGTGGATCGGGAGGAACTCCACTCGGAACCGCTCACGGAACGGCACCCAATCGCCGTCCGGGTCACTCTCGCCGTTGATCGAGACGCGCATCTCGGTCGCGTTGGTCACGGCGGCGTTGATCCATGCGGTCGTCGACTCGACGATCGCTGTCTCACTCATCGGATCGAACTGGTCGGATTCCACGGACACGGTGCCCGTGATGCCGCTCGGCGTCAGCACGGTGCGCACCGAGCGTGGCTCGGACACGTTGCCGGAGGGGTCGGTGAGGTAGACCGTGTAGAACGCCTGCGTGGCGTCCGGGTCGAGGTCCCAGTCGAGCGCCATCCCGAAGTCGGACTCGAGCGTGGTGGCGTCCGGGTCGCCCACTGTGGGCGTGCCCGTGTAGCTCCGCAGCACCCTCGAGGTGCTGCCATCGAGCGCGGCACCCGACCACGTGACCATCGGCAGGCCGGCGACCGGCTGCACGACCCGCAGCGAACGGACGGCGCGGGGAGCGGTGTTGTCGACGACCGTGTCGTCGTTCGACGTGATCGCCGACCAGTTGCCGGAGGTGTCGACCGCCCACGCCGAGACGTACACCGGCGTGCCATCGGCGAACGGTCCGAACGCCGCCGCGGTGCCCGTGCCCTCGTAGGCGACGGTCGCCTCGGTGTCGTCGCGTGAGACCGGCATGTGCGTCGCGGACGCGAGCACGAGCGTGTGGTCGAAGTCGGCGTCGGCGGGATTGGCCCAGCCGATGCCGACGCCGCCGTCGTTGTCGGGCGTGAGCGTGAGCGCTGACGGCGCGGCCGGCGCCACGGCGTCGCTGACGATCCGCACGCCCTTGACGTTGGCCCACGCCGAGTCGACGCCGTCGAGATGGGACTTCACGCGCAGGCGCGCATCGTCGGTCGGCGTTCCCGGCACGGTGAAGTCGAGGGAAGTGGCGCCTGCAGGCGCGCTCCCGATATCGGTGTAGTCGTGGGCGGTGAGCGTGATGTCATCGATGTACAGGCGGACGTTCGAGGTCTCCTCGGTGGAGTTCATCGCCTCGAACACGACCTTGTGCTCGCCCTCGGTAAGGTGGAACGACTCCTTCGTCCACGCGGTGGGGTCCTCGAGGTAGTACGTGTCGAGGTAGTCGCCGGTCTCTTCGGTGAAGACGGCGCCGATCGTGTCCCAGCCGTCGCTTTCCGGCATCCGCCAGTAGAAGCTCAAGTCGCCGCCGCCGTCCGGCACGGTGACCGTCACCTCCATCGCCGAGACGCCCAGGTAGTACCAGCCTTCGCCGATGTCGGTCGCCGGGCGGATCGGCGGCAGGTCACCGCTCCTCGCGCCCCACGTGCCCGAGTGGACCGCACTGGCTTCGGTGGACGCCACCCACGGCGCCCCCGACGACGTCGGCTCCTCGAACGCGCCGAGCGTGCCGTCCTCGAAGCCGGCCGAGAACGCCGCGTACGGCATGCCGATCTGCGCCGAGAAGGTCGCGTCCGGCGAGCCGCCGACAGCCGGAGTCCACCTCAGGGTCGAAGTCGAGCCCGCGTGCAGACGATCGCCCGCCGCAGGCGCGGTGATCGAGACGCGCCCGGGATACGAGGACATCGCGGCCGCCAGGTTCAGTCGACCGCCGGTCGCGGTCTTGCCGGCGAACGCGGGCTTGCGGTCGACGGTGTTGATGACGCGAGCGACGAGCTCGTCGGGCGTGCTGCTCGGGTACCTCGCCTTCAGCAGCGCGATCGCGCCCGTGACATGCGGCGCGGCCATCGAGGTGCCCGAGAGCGGCGCATACTGCGAGGTGTAGAGGATCGTCGTCGAGTTGAGGCCGTTGTCGGCCCGGGTCACCGCGTCGGACGCGGTCGGCCACAGATTGCCGGGTGCATCCGGATCGATGTACTCGGCCGGGATCGAGAAGTGGATGCCCGCCAGCTTCGAGGTCGTGCGGCCGTCGAAGTCGCGGCCCCAATGCTCGATGTCGAAGAACTGAGCACCGAAGTAGTCCGCGAGGAGATCGAACTCGAACTCGGCGTCGGGATCCTCTTCGTCCCACTCCCACCCGCCGAAGTACTGCAGGTCGGTGGCGGCCTTGCCGCTGATGAGGACGAAGCGACCGCCGGCGTCGAGGCACTCGGAGATCGCGGCCTGCTCCTCGTCGGTGATGCACAGGTCGTCATACCAGCCGTAGGTGTTCTTGCCGGTGAACCAGACGACGATCTTGCCGTCCATCGCGGCCTGCGTCGGCGTCCCCTGTGTATCGGTGACCCACGTCGTGACGGCGGGGTACCCGGCGGCGGAAAGCGCGTCGGTGTAGACGCCGAGGCGAACGCCCTGCGTCTCGCTCGTGACGAGCGCGGAGCTGTCGTCGACGACCAGGATCGGGGTGTCGGTCGTCTCGCCCAGCTGGCGGACGGCGCCGGTGATGAGCGCGTCCCGCGCGGACGCCGGCTCCATGATCTCGGCCTGGACCGGGAGGAATACCGTCTTGAAGTTGAGCCCATCGGTGAAGAAGCCGACCTGCTCGGCGGGCATGGTCGAGGTGACGTCGACGCCAGGCGCCGCCAGGTCGACGCTGTCCTCACCGTAGTTGGAGAACTCGGCGAGCTGGTCGTCGCGGTCGGATGCCGCGACGGAGATGATGTTGGTCGTGTCGTAGGACGCGGGGTACGAAGCCCACTCTGGGTCATCGTTGCTGGAGTATTCGTTGCCGGCCGAGACCGACATGATGACGCCCTTCTCGGCGGCGTAATCGACGGCGTCCTTGATGACCTCGGAGTCGCTGCCGCCCCACGAGCAGTTGATGACCGTGGCGCCCTTGTCGACGGCGTACACGATCGCCTCGGCGGCGTCGTAGTCATCGCCGTAACCATCGCCACCGATGAACTTCAGCGGCATGATGCGGACGCGCGAGTTCACGCCGGCGATGCCGATCGCGTTGTCGCCCTCGGCGCCGATGATGCCGGCGACATGCGTGCCGTGCCGGTCCGCATCCGCGAGGTCGAAGACGGTGTTGTCGTAGTTGTAGAAGTCCCAGCCGCGGATGTCATCGACATAGCCGTTGCCGTCGTCGTCCTCATCGTTGTTGGGAATCTCTTCGGTGTTGAGCCACATGTTGTTCTTCAGGTCCGGGTGCGCCCAGTTCACGCCCTGGTCCACGATCGCGACGATGACATCACGCGAGCCGGTGCTCTGCGCCCACGCCTCGTCGGCGCTGATGTCCGCCCCGGGTGTGCCGCCCTCCTGGCCGGTGTTGCGCAAGGCCCACTGCGAATCGAACAGCGGATCATCGGGACCGGCGTCGAATGCCTTCATCCTCACGACCGGCTCAGCGTCGGTGACGAGCCGCATGTCGCGCAGCGTGCGCGCGAGCTCGCCGGCGGAGGTCGCCCCCTTCGGCGTGAGCTGGGACCAGCCGAGCTTCGACGTCGGCGTCGCCGAGAAGCCGAGTCGCCTGGCCGCACGCTTCACCTGCGACTGCGAGACCCCCTTGCGCCACTGCACGTTGATCGGCTCGCCTGCGGCGGCTGCCGGCGCGAAGGAGCGCAGCGGGCCCGATGGCTTCATCTGCGCGAACGGACGCGTGTCTGCGGGAGCCGTGGCCGAGCCTGCACCCCCCGCGGGATTGACCGGTACCATCGTGAACATCATCGCGAGTGCGAGAGCCCCCGAGAGTACGCGCTGGCGGGCACTGTGGCCTGTCGACATCCGACGCCTCCTAGCGTTTCAGCCGGCGGCGGACCCGTCGGCGGTTGTCCTGAGGGACACGCGAGGATGCGTGGATGGGAACGGATGCCCGATCGAGCCGGGGCGCCGGCGCCACGCATCGAAGCGCTGCGTGTAGGCCCCCAGCCCACACGAGCCCCAGTATATGCCACATCGGAGGACGCGCGACGGCGATTCGGCGGCGACGCGAAACCGTTACTTGCAGCCCTCGAGCGCGAGCTTGCCGGACTTCACGCTCTCCGGGATCTCGATGGGGTACTCCCCGTCGAAGCACGCCAGGCAGAAGCCGTCCTTGGGCATGCCGGTCGCGTCCACCATAGCGGGAAGCGAGAGGTACGCGAGCGAGTCCGCACCGATATGCTCGGCGATCTCGGCTACCGAGAGGCGCGAGGCGATGAGCTGCTCCTGCGTGTCGGTGTCGATGCCGTAGAAGCACGGCCACACGACCGGCGGCGAGGTGATGCGCATGTGGACCTCGGCGGCGCCGGACTCGCGCAGGAGCGCGATGAGCTTCTTGGTCGTGTTGCCGCGCACGATCGAGTCGTCGACGACGATGAGCCGCTTGCCGCGGATCGCGTGCTTGAGCGGGTTGAGCTTGAGCTTGATGCCCTGCTGGCGGATCGTCTGGCTCGGCGAGATGAAGGTGCGGCCCACGTAGCGGTTCTTCGCGAGCCCCTCGCCGAACGGGATGCCGCTCGAAGCTGCGTAGCCGACGGCCGCCGGCACGCCGGAGTCAGGGACGCCCATGACCATGTCGGCGTCGACGGGCGCCTCGAGCGCGAGCGCCGCGCCCATGTTGCGACGCGCCTCGTAGAGCGAGCAATCGCCCATCTCGGAGTCGGGCCGGGCGAAGTAGACGTACTCGAACATGCACAGCGAGGGCTTCTCGGCGGGGACGGCCTGCTCGGCCTCGACGCCGTCGGCGCTGATCTTGAGCATCTCACCGGGGCCGACCTCGCGGACGAACTCGGCGCCCACGATGTCGAGCGCGCACGTCTCGGATGCGACGACCCAGCCGCGGCTGTCGAGCTTGCCGAGGACGAGCGGGCGCACGCCGTGCGGGTCGCGGAAGGCGTACACGGCATTCTCGGTGGTGAGGACCACGGCGAAGGCGCCGTTGATGAGCCTCATCGTCTCGCGGATGCCTTCGCGGATGTGGTTCGACTTCTGCGTGAAGTAGCCCACGAGCGTGGTCATGACCTCGGAGTCGGTGGTCGAGCGGAAGCGGATGCCCTGCACCTTGAGCGCGTCGCGCAGCTCGCTCGTGTTCACGAGGTTGCCGTTGTGCGCGAGCGCGATGACCTGGTGCCCGATCGCCGAGAGGTGCGGCTGCGCGTTCTCCCAGCTCGTGGACGAGCCGGTGGTCGAGTAGCGGGTGTGGCCGATGGCGACATCGCCCGGAAGCGAGTCGAGGTCGCTTTCCTTGAAGACCTTCGAGACGAGGCCGAGGTTCTTGGTGACGGTGACGGTCTCGTTGTCGCCCACCGCGATACCCGCCGACTCCTGGCCGCGGTGCTGCAACGCGTGGAGACCGAAGTACGTGAGGCGGGCGACGTCTTCCCCCGGAGCGTATACCGCGAAGACCCCGCAGGCTTCTTCCGGCCGGTCGGGGCGGTCTTCGAGGAGCTGGTCCTCGGCGCAGTCACGCATCATGCGAGATAGGGCCTCACGTCGCACGGAACGGGTGGGAACGCGGGTAGTCTAGCACGGATTCGGGTCGGGAGTGGGCGCGGACGGTGCGTCGCCGTCGGATGCGGGTGCTGCGAGCGCCCGCGCGACCCGCACCCGCCATGCCGCAAGTGCGGTGCACACAGCGATGACCCGGCCCACGGGAGCCGACGACCGGCGCTACTACTCCGCGCGCTCCAGCGCCGCGTCCGCGTCCTTGACGCGACCGACCTGCCGATACGCCGCCGCGAGGTTGCGCCACGCCGTCCGGTCCCTCGGGGATCGCTCGAGCGCCGCTTCGTAGTCAGCGATCGCCTCGGCGGGACGGCCGAGCGCGAGCAGTGCCGTGGCTCGTCCCGCGCGCGGGATGCCGGTGTTGGGGTCGTCTTCGATGACCTCGCCGAACGCGTCTGCAGCCCGCTGCAGCAACTCGGGGTCGCTCGCGCCGACGCCAGCCACCAGCAGCAGGTTGGCGCGCTCGGCGGCGAGCGCCGTGTCGAGCGGCGTGACCGCGAGCGCCTCGTCGAAGGCCGCGACGCCATCGGTCAGCGCCGCGGGATCGGGCTCTTGCAGCAGCCGGATCGTGGCCGCAGCGCCCTCGGCCGAGCGCATAGCCGGCTCCCAGGGCGCGAGCGCCGCGGCGCGGCGCAGCTCGGCATGGGCCACTGCCCACGGTGCTCCCGCTCCGGCCGCCGCTGCCCCCCGGCTCGCCGCATCGTCCGCAGCGACCAGCCCGAAGCCCGCGACTGACGCGACCGCGAACACGCACGCGCCGACGACCAGCAGAGCGCGCGCGAATCGCGAGGCGGCAACCTCGGGGGACGGCCGGCGCGCGGCCTCAGATGCCGCGACGAAGGCGATCAGCACGGCGATCAGCGGCCCGGTGTCCATCGTCACGTAGTGGAACTGCTGGGCGACGAGCGCGCCGATCAGCGCGATGCCCGACGTCGGCACCAAGCCGAACGGGTCGCGCTCCTCGGCGAGCGTGCGCACGCAGGCCACCGCGACGAGGGCGAGCAGTACGCACACCCCCACAAGCCCGGGCACGCCGAGCGACGTCGACGCATCGAGGAAGAGGTTGTGCGCGGACTCGACGAGCCGGTATCCCGTCGCGCCGCCGACCTGCCCGGCCTCCTGATAGCCCGGATAGGCGTAGCGAAACGTGTTCGGGCCGAAGCCGGTGAGCGGCCGGTCGAGCGTCATGCTCCACGCCGACTTCCACACCGAGACGCGCCACTGCGCGGTGCGGGACTGGATGTCGACGATCCGCGCCACGCGGCTCATAGCCCCTGGCGTCATCGCAGCGCCGAGAACCACGAGCGCGGCCACCGTGGCGAGTCCCGCCAGCAGCCGGCGTCGCGCGGCCCCCGTGCCCCCCGCCCAGACGATCGTCGCCGTCCACGCCACCACCATCGCGAGCATGCCGAGCCACGCGCCGCGCGACAGCGTCCACAGCAGTTCGACAACACCGAGCGCGGCGCAGGCCATGGCGAGCAGACGCCACACCCGGTCCCGCTCGGCGACCGCGCGATGGATGAGAAGCGGGACGACGAGCACGAGGAGCACGCCGAAGTTCGACGAGTTGCCGAGGGTGGCGGAGACACGCGCGCTCTGCTCGGCGAGTCCGCGCGAGGCCACCGGGAGCACCGCCAGTCGCTGCAGGATTCCGATGCCCATGATCCCCGCGGCCACGATCGTGAGCATGCGCCAGAAGCGGAGCAGCGCGGCGTCACGCCCGGCGATCACGACGCCGCCGGCGCCGACGGTCGCGCAGGCCAGGATGGTTGCAAGGCCGCGGTAGTCCGCATAGCTGCCGAAGAGCGCCTGACGAGCGTCGATGGCGGTCGCGGTCGCAAGCACCGAGAGCGCAAGCAGCGCGCCCACCGCCCACGCGATCCGCGAGCTCTTCACCACCGTCGCCAGCGCGCGATACGCCGTGTGGTCGAGCGCCAGTCCCAGCAGCACCATCGCCGCGGCCAGGGCGAGCATCGCCAGCTTGGGAGGGCCGAAGGGGCTTCGCAGGCTCGGAAGCATCACCGCGGGTACCAGAAGCGCGCCGGCGATCACGCCGCCTTCGAGCAGCCGCGCGCCGAACCGCCTCGAGCGGCCGCCTGGGAGCATGGTGCCTAGCCTTCGCCGAGTTCCTCGGAGAGCACCGTGGGCAGTCCGTGCACCAGCCGCTCGAGCGTCGGCTCGAACGCTGCCGCGAGTTCCGCGACCGGCACGTCGAGCCGCTCGCAGATGCTCAGGCGCTCGCCGCCCACGGTACCGATCACGCTGTAGGGCACCTCGTGGTGCAGCAGGATGGTGACGAGCTGCTCGGCGTCTGTGTCGGCCACCGTCGCGACGATGCGCGACTGCGTCTCACCGAACAGCGAGGCGGTGGGGTGCAGCCCGTCGTGCAGGTGGATGTCGGCGCCGATGCCGCCGGCGATGCAGCTCTCGGCGAGCGCGACGGCGATGCCGCCTTCGGAGCAGTCGTGCGCGCTCTTCACGATGCCGGCACCGATCGCCTCGCGAATCGCCTCCTGCACGTCGCGCTCGAGTTCGAGGTCGAGCGCGGGCGGCTGGCCGGCGACCATGCCGTGCGCGACCTTGAGGTACTCGCTACCGCCAAGCTCCTCGAGCGACTCGCCGAGGAGGAACACTACATCGCCCGCGTCCTTGAAGCTCGCGGTGGCGTGCTTGGTGACGTCGTCGAGGATTCCAACGAGCCCCACTGTCGGCGTCGGGTAGATGGGCGAGCCGAAGCTCTCGTTGTAGAAGCTCACGTTGCCGCTGATGACCGGGATGTTGAACGCCTTGCACGCGTCCGCCAGGCCACGGATGGCTTCGTAGAAGGTCCAGAACACCTCAGGCTTCTCGGGATTGCCGAAGTTGAGGCAGTCGGTGATGGCGGCAGGCTCGCCACCGGAGCACGCGACGTTTCGAGCAGCCTCGGCCAGTGCGATCTGCGCACCGACGTAGGGATCGAGGTAGCAGTAGCGCCCGTTGCAGTCCGAGCTCATCGCGATGCCGCGACCCTCGTCTCCGATGCGCAGCACCGCCGCGTCGCTGCCCGGGAGTACCACGGTGTTGAGGATGACCTGGTGGTCGTACTGCTCCCAGATCCAGCGGCGCGAGCAGATGTTGGGGCTCGCGAGCAGCCTGAGCAGCGTCGCGCCCAGGTCGGCTGGCTCGGCGGGCAGCGCCAGCGTGAGCGGATCGAACGCCTGCACCTCGTCGAGATAGGCCGGGCGGGTCTTCTCGGGATCGTAGATGGGGGCGTCGTCGGCGAGGGTGGCCGCGGGCATATCGGCGACGACCTCGTCGCCCATCCGCACCACGAAGCGGCCGGTGTCGGTGATCTGTCCGATGACGGTCGAGCGCAGGCCCCACTTGTCGCAGACCGCCTTCGCGGCGTCGAACTGCTCGGGGGTGACGACGGCGACCATGCGCTCCTGCGATTCCGAGACCATGATCTCGAACGCCTGCATCTCAGTCTCGCGCTGCGGCACCGCGGCTGCGTCGATGTCCATACCCACGCCACCGCGGCTCGCCATCTCGCTGATGGAGCTCGTCAGGCCGGCCGCGCCGCAGTCGCCAAGGGCGACGAGCAGCTTGTTGTCGAGCAGCTCGAGGCAGCACTCGATGAGCAGCTTCTCCTCGAACGGGTCGCCGACCTGCACCGCCGGGCGCTTGTCCTCGGCGCGCTCGTCGAACTCCTGGCTGGCGAGCACCGATGCGCCCCCGATGCCGTCGCGGCCGGTCGTCGAGCCGATGAGCACGACGAGGTTGCCAGGGCCGGAGCCGACCGCGCGGGTGAGGTTCTCCTCGCGCATGAGGCCGAGCGAGAACGCGTTGATGAGGCAGTTGCCCTCGTAGGCCTCCTCGAAGTAGACCTCGCCGCCGACCGTGGGCACGCCGAGGCAGTTGCCGTAGCCGCCGATACCGGCGACCGAGCCCTCGAAGAGGTAGCGCTGGCGCGGCTTGTCGAGGGTCCCGAAGCGCAGCGAGTTGAGCGAGGCGATGGGGCGGGCGCCCATCGTGAAGATGTCGCGGATGATGCCACCGACACCGGTCGCCGCGCCCTGGTAGGGCTCGATGGCGCTCGGGTGGTTGTGCGACTCCATCTTGAAGGCGACCGCCCAGCCGTCACCGACGCCGATGACGCCCGCGTTCTCGCCGGGGCCCTGCATGACGTGCGGGCCGTCGTTCGGGAACATGCGCAGCGCTTTACGCGAGTGCTTGTAGCTGCAGTGCTCGCTCCACATGAGCGAGTACATGTAGAGCTCGGTCACCGTGGCGTGCCGCCCGAGGATCTCGACGATCTTGTCGTACTCATCGAGCTTGAGCCCGAGCTCCTCGGCGAGTTTGGGGGCGAGGTCGTCGGTAAGCGGCTCGATGGTGATCACGAAGGCTCCTTGGCGCGGGTCTCGGCGGACAGGCACATGGTACCGCAACGTCCGGCGGCGGACGGCTGGGTCTTCGCCTTCAGTCGCCCCATCTCGCGAGCGCCGCTCGCATGCGTCGTGCCCGGGCGGCACTACTTGATGGTGATGCGCTGCTCACGCGTCGTCAGCGAGTAGTGCGTGCCTGTGGCCGGCACGTACCAGCGGTAGTACTTCGTCCCCCGCTTCTTCGCCTCGAAGTACTTGCGCGCGACGCCGGTCGAGCCGGTCGTCAGTGTCGCGTACGTCTTCCAGCTGTAGGAGCTGGTGGAGAAGCGCTGCAGCTTAACTGTCGCACCAGCGATCGGGTCGCCGCCGATGTCCTTGAGCTTCAGCGACATCGAGAACTTCGCGACGCCGTGGCTGCGCCTGTACGTCCTCCACGAGCCGGTCGGCGTACGCGTGATGACCGGTTTGGTCTTGACGAGCGGAGTGACATCGCGCCGCACGAACACATCCCCGACGCCGTTGGTGTCGCTCGCCACCAGTGACGACGCCGCTGATTCGAAGGCCACCCTGCTACCGTCGTCGCACAGCGTGGCACCGCCGGACCAGTCCTCGGCCCAACCGCCCGCACGCGTCTTGCTCACGAGCTTCACCGCACCGGTCACCGTGTCCTTGATGACGACCTGCTCGGTGTCGGTCTCGGGGATGCTGAACAGCTCGGTCGCCTTCGTGTTGAAGACCACGTAGCGGCCGGTGCCGCTGATGTCGCAGCGCTCGCCGCCACCCTTCGCCAGCTGCTTGCCGCTGGCAGTCACGCTCACACGCTTGGTGGTGTGCAGCTTCAGGTCGCGTACGAAGACGTCGCGCGTGCCGTTCGTGTCGCCGGACACGAGGCCGGCACGATCCGACTGGAACACCACGTAGCGGCCGTTCGCACTGATGCGCGGAGCGCTGGAGCTGTGGCCACCCGTGCCCGACTTGCCCGAGCTCGACACGCTGACGCGCTCGGTGGTCCCGTCGTGGAGATGCCGCACGTAGACGTCCGGAGCCGTGTCTGTGTCACCGTTTGCGAGCTGCTGCGACGTGATGAACGCGACGTGATCGCCGCTCGCGTCGATCGACGCCAGCCAGCTGTACGTTGCGACGGTGCCCTCGGTGCTCTTGTCGGCGAGCACCGTCGTGCTCGTGACCATGTCGCGAACGTAGATGTGGTTCTGAGCCGACCCACCAACGCCGTCGGCGGTCAGCGAGGTCGCATCGGACTCGAAGGCGACGAAGCGGCCGTTTGCGCTGACTGATGGCCGCTGGCTCGCGTGGTACGCGTCGGACGTCACGCCCTCGGTCGTCACGCTCGCGCACGTCATCTCGCCAGAGACGCGGTCCTTGACGAACACCTCGTCGCGCGTGCTCGTCACGCCCGGCACAAGGTTGCTCGCGGAGCCGCTGAACGCCACGTACCGGCCGTCGACGCTCATCGCGGCCTCGCGGGCCATGTTGCCGTTGGACGCCTCGCCGGCTGCGGTCCGGCTGACGAGCTCGAGCGTGCCGTCCGTGAGATCGCGCAGGTAGACCTGCTCTGTCGAGAGGTCGTAGGGTGCCGCCAGCATCGGCGTGCTCGCCGAGAACGCCACACACGAGCCGTCACCGCTGATGGCCGGAAAGGTCGCGTCCCCCGGTACCTCGGACCCGTCGAACGCGAGGTTCACACGCTCCGTGAACGGCGTCGGCAGCGCGCCCGCCACACCCGGCGCGAGAGCTGCCATCATCGCGAACACGGTGATCAGTCCCAACCGCACCACCGAGTGCCGTCGCGTCCGCACCACACAGCGCTCGCTCACCGCGCCCACCTCCGCCTTCACTCGCGTTCCGCTACCGAGGGCCGCCGTTGGCGCCGAACACAGCGCGCAACTCCGCCTCGTGCTCTGCCTTGGTCAGTATGAGCAGTTCGTCCCCCGCCGACAGTTCCGTGTCACCCCTCGGCACCACGACACTCCCCGCCGAGACGATCGCCATCACCTGGCACCCTTCGGGCAGCGAAAGCTCCGCGAGCCGTTTGCCCACCGCACTCGCGGCCGCGGGCAGCACGATCTCGTCGATGACCATGTTCTCGGCCTTGAGGCGAAGCATGGTGACGATGTCGCCGAGGCTCACGCTCTTGAGCACGTCGGCCATGATCGCGGTGTTGCTCACCGGCACGTCGACGCCGAACCGCTCGGTGAACAGCCACGCGTTCGACGGGTTGTTGATACGCGCGACGGTGAGCGCCGAGTCGTACTCCATCTTGCCGAGCAGCGACACCACGAGGTTGTCTTCGTCGTGTCCCGTCGCGGCCACCAGAGCGTCGGCGTTGCGCGCGTCGGCCTCGTCGAGGACGTACGGCTCGTCGCCGTCCCCGCAGATGACGCGCACACCCTCCATCAGCTCTTCGAGCAGCGCACACCGGTCCGAGTCGACCTCGACGATCGTGACCTGATGGCCCTCGCCGGCCAGTGTCTTCGCGAGGTGGGAGCCGACCTTGCCGCCTCCGACGATAAGTACGAACATGTCGGCCTCCTACGGTGTGGTCATCTGCTGGAACTTGTCCATCGCCGAGGTCAGCACGGCGACCTCGATGATGTCCCCGTCATGGAGCTGCTCGTGCGACGACGGAATGAAGGAGCGCCCTGCCCGCACGATCGCGAACGGCATCGCCTCACCGGTCATGGTGATGTCGGCGATGGTGCGCCCGACGATCCTGGGCGGAATCGAGATCTTCACGAGCTGCACCTCACCGTCACCGAGCGCGAGATCGCGCACGAGGTGCGGGAAGAGCACCAGGCTTGAGATCTCGTTGGCCGCCCATGTCACCGACGACACGGTCTGGATGCCGAGGCGCCGGTAGATCTCGGCTCGGCGTGGGTCGAAGATGCGCGCGACCACCTTGGGGATGCGGTAGATCTCGCGGGCGATCGTCGCCGAGACGACGTTGGAGTTGTCGCCGCTCGTGACCGCGACGTAGGCGTCCGCGCGGTTCATCCCCGCGCGCTCCAGCACGTCCCGGTCGAACACCATGCCTCGGATCGTGTCGCCGGAAAACGACTTGCCGAGCCGCCGGAACGAGAGCGGATCCTTGTCGATGACGACCACCTCGTGCCGCTCGAACGACATCTTCGTCGCCAACTGCGCCCCTACCCGCCCGCAGCCTCCGATGATGACCTTCACGCTGACTCCCCCTCCGGTGCCGTGTGGGACAGGCGCGACGGCATGTCCGTAGTCTTATCGTTCCCCGACGCCTCGTCGTTGGCCATGCGTCGCCGGACGAAGTACTTGCGGATCTCGTCGGCGATGAGGAGCGTGGGGGCGAGCGCGAACAGGAAGGCCCAGTCGGGCCACAGGCGCAGCGGGCCATGGTGGAAGACCTGCGCCAGGCCGGGGATGTAGACGAGCGCCGCGAAGATGCCGATCTCAGCGAGAATGCCCCAGAGCATGAACCGGTTGGACGTCAGACCGACCTTGAAGATCGACTGCACGTTGGTCCGCTGGGCGAACCCGTTGCCGATCTGGGTGGTCATGACGGCACCGTGCGTCATGGTCGTCGCGAGGATGTAGACCGTGGTCCCGCCGACAGCGGTCGCCCCCATCGCGTTCATGTCCATGCCGGGACGCCAGCCGAGACTCCAGTACAGGAAGTAGAAGGCGGACATGCACGCGACCGACTGGATCATGCCGAGGAACAGCTGCGACCTGATCAGCAGGTTCTTCGTGACGAGCCGCTCCTTCTGCGAGCGGGGCGGGCGCTCCATGATACCCGGCTCGGGAGCCTCGGTACCAAGCGCGAGCGCCGGGATCATGTCCGTCCCGAGGTCGATGGCGAGGATCTGCATGACGGTGAGTGCGAGCGGGATCTTGAACAGCACGAACAGGATGAACGGTACGAGCTCGGGCATGTTGCTCGTGAAGATGTAGGCCACGAACCGGCGGATGTTGTCGTAGACCGCCCGGCCCTCTTCGATCGCGTTCACGATGCTTGCGAAGTTGTCATCGGTCAGGATCATGTCGGCGGCCTCCTTGGCCACGTCGGTGCCGGCGATGCCCATCGCGACGCCGATGTCGGCCACCTTGAGCGCCGGTGCATCGTTCACGCCGTCGCCGGTCATCGCAACGATGTGGCCCATGCTCTTGAGCACGACCGCGATGCGCATCTTGTGCTCGGGAGAGACACGCGCGAACAGCACGTTCTTCGCCTCGAGCGCCGAAGCGAGCTCCTCATCGGACATCTCGTTAAGGTCGTTGCCGGTGATGATGTGCGCGTTGTCACCCCGGATGATGCCGATGCGGCGCGCGATCGACTCGGCCGTCAAGCCGTAGTCTCCGGTGATCATGATGACGTCGATGCCGGCGGTGGCGCACTCCTGGACCGCGATGGCCACCTCGTCGCGCGGCGGGTCCATCATGGCCATGAGACCGACGAACACGAGGTCGCGCTCGGTCTCGGCCGGCGTGAAGTCCACTTCGTGCTTCTCGATCTGCCGATACGCCATGGCAAGCACGCGCAGGCCGTTGCGCGCGAACTCGTCGTTTTGCGCGACGATCTGCGCTCGCATCTCGGCACCGAGTTCTGTCACACCCTCCAGGGTCTCGACGCGCGTGCACAGCTCGAGGACTTCCTTGGGTGCGCCTTTCACGTAGCCGATCCGCCCGAACCTATGGTCCATGTGGATCGTGGTCATGCGCTTGCGCACCGAATCGAACGGCAGCTCGAAGACACGCCGCATCTTGTCGAGCTCCGCCTCGTAGTCGAAGCCGGCCTTCTTGGCCGCGACGAGCAGGGCCGCCTCGGTCGGGTCGCCGAGTATCGTCCACGGGTCATCCGGCCCGCCCGGCTCGATGAGCCGAGCGTTGTTGCACAGCGCTGCCGCCTTCACGAGGATACCGAGCGCCGTACGCTGGGCCTCGCTCAGCGGCGTACCATCTCGGTGGACCTCCCCGTTCGGTGCGTACCCGCCTCCCGAGACCTCGAGGTGTTGGCCCGCCACCCATATGTCGCGGACGGTCATCTCGTTCTTGGTGAGCGTACCGGTCTTGTCGGTGCAGATGACCGTCGTGCATCCGAGCGTCTCTACCGAGGAGAGCTTCTTGATGAGCGCGTGCCTCTCGGCCATCCGTTGGACGCCCATAGCCAGCGACAACGTGACCGTGGGCAGCAGCCCTTCGGGCACCAGCGCGACGATGATGCCCACCGAGAACACGAAGCCCTCGATGAGCTCGAGACCGCCGAAGAAGTAACCGAGGAAGAAGAAGATGACGCCGACGGTCGTCGCGATCACCGCTACGAGCTGCGTGACCTTGCCCATCTCCTTCTGGAGCGGGCTCAACTCCGACTCCACGCTCTGAGTTAGCTCGGCGATCTTGCCGAACTGGGTATCCATCGCGGTCGCGTAGACGACCGCCTTGCCACCGCCGTACGCCACCGAGGTGCCTGCGAACACGAGGTTCGGCATCTCGATGGGCGTGAGGTTTGCGTCTGTGTGGGGAGAGGCGGTCTTGCGAACCGGCTCGGACTCGCCCGTGAGCGTCGCGTTGTTCGTTCGGAGCTCGAACTCCTCGATCAGCCGCGCATCGGCCGAGATGGCATCGCCTTCTTCGAGGACCATCAGGTCGCCCGGCACCAACTCCGACGCCGGGATCTGAACGGTCTTGCCGTCTCGGATGACCTTGGCGTTGCGAGGGATCATCTTCTTGAGCGCTTCCGTCGCCTTCTCGGCGCGGAACTCCTGCCAGAACGAGAAGATGGCGTTGATGAAGATGACGGCGAAGATGGCCCAGCCCAGCTGCGGCATCTCGGCGACGAAGGCCAAGGCGCCACCGACCCACAACATGATCGCGAAAAGGTGGTAGAAGTTCTCGAGGAACTTCAGGATGAGCGAGCGGCCCTTGATCTCGCGGATCTCGTTCGGGCCGTACTCAGCGAGCCGTCTGGCCGCTTCCTCGGAGGTGAGTCCCTCCTCCGCCGTCTTGAGCGAGGCGAGAACCTGCTCGCGAGTCTGGATTGAGCACTCGGTACCACCGCACAGCGGCCTGGTCTCGCCCATGTGAGTCGCGCTCCGGTCGTTTGGGATTCCCGGGTTGCCGGGCGATGCCCGACCTTCCTAGATTCCCCACCGTGCCGCGCACTCCTTCACGCCCATGCGCGCAGTTTGGTGCGCATGGGCGCACGCGAACCCCGCCGATGGCCCCGCCCTACCCCGTCTCCCGGCTCTCGGCAACGATCACGACGTCGATGTTGCGCGTCTCGCGCATGATGCGGCCGACGATCGAACCGTGCAGGATCTCGTCGACACGGCTGCGAACGGACTGACCCATGACGATGAACGTCACCTGGTGTCCCTTCGCGAACTCGATGATGCCGCTCGCCACGTCGTCATCGCTGAGCTCGATGAAGCTGCCCTCGAGTTCCTCGGCGAGCGAGCGGAGCATGTCGACCGCGGTCTGCTCCGCCCCACCGAGCAGCACGGCAGGCGGCTTCACGTGCACCACCCACAGGTCGGCGCCGAGCCGGCGGGCGAGCTGGTAGCCACGCCGCACCAGCTTCGCGCTCTGCGGCCTCGGCGTAACCGCGACGAGCACGCGCTCCGCCGCACCCCACGTCTTATCGACGTCGTGGGCGGAGATGAATGCCGCAAGGTCGTCGTCGACCTCCTCGGCGGTCTTGCGCAGGGCGAGTTCGCGCAGGGCGACGAGGTTGCCGCGCCGGAAGAAGTTGCTGAGCGCCTGATCGATCTTCTCAGGGGCGTAGATGGCGCCACGCTTGAGCCGGTTGAGCAGGGCGTCCGGGGGCAGGTCGACAAGCTCGACCTCATCGGCCTCGTCGAGGACACGGTCGGGCAGCGTCTCTCGTACGCACACGCCCGTGATCTGGCAGATCGTGTCGTTGAGGCTCTCGAAGTGCTGCACGTTGACGGTCGAGAGCACGTTGATGCCGGCGTCGAGCAGCTCCTCGACCGACTGCCAGCGCTTCTCGTGGTGTGTGCCGGGTATGTTCGTGTGCGCGAGTTCGTCGACGAGCACTGTGGCCGGACGGCGCGCGATGACGGCGTCGGTGGCGAGCTCGGTGAACGTTGCGCCGTGGTATTCGATGCGCTCGGGCTCGACGATCTCGAGACCCTCCATCATCGCCTGGGTATCCGGCCGCAGGTGCGGCTCCACGTACCCGACGACGATGTCCTCACCCCGCGACTTGCGGCGCCGTGCTTCCGCGAGCATCGTGTACGTCTTACCGACGCCCGCAGCGTAGCCGAGGAACACCTTGTGGCACCCCCGCCGCACGTTCATGTCGCCGTCGACTCCCACGACGCCCTCCGCCCGTCTACTGCAAGGATAGCTGGTCGAGCGCGAGATTGAGTTCGAGCACGTTCACCCTCGGCTCGCCGAGAAACCCGAGGTCACGCCCGCTCGTGTGCTCTCGCACGAGGCCGAGAACGGCATCCTCCGCCAGGCCTCGCGCCCCGGCGACGCGCTTGACCTGAAGCCGCGCGTTGTCGGGCGAGATATGGGGGTCGAGCCCGCTGCCCGAGGCGGTCACCATGTCCACGGGGACCGAGCCGGCGGTCGCGCCTTCGGAGCGCACGGCGGCGGCAACCCGCGACGCCACGAGCGAGCGCAACGTGGCGCTCGTCGGCCCGAGGTTGCTCGCGCCTGACGCCATCGCGTCGTACCCCTGCGCGCCGGCCGCCGAAGGGCGCGGATGGAAGTATCGCTCCCCGGTGAACTGCTGCCCGATCAGCCGCGAGCCGATGACGGTCCCCGACGGATCGCGCATCAGACTGCCCGAGGCCTGCTCGGGGAAGGCGAGACGCGCCAGGGCCCAGACCGCGAGCGGGTACACGATGCCGGTCAGGACGATCGTCACGAGGACCATCCGTGCGGATATGAGCAACGAGCGTCGCACGAGTCACCTACCCGAGATTGAGCGCCACGAGGAGCGCATCGATGAGCTTGATGCCCACGAACGGCAGGATCACGCCGCCGAGGCCGTAGATGAGCAGGTTGCGTCGGAGCAGCGCTCCGGACCCGACGGGCCGGTACGCGACTCCCCGCAGCGCGAGCGGGATGAGCGCCACGATGATGAGCGCGTTGAAGATGACCGCGCTCATGATCGCGCTCTCCGGCGAGTGCAGGCCCATCACGTTGAGCTGTTCCAGCTCAGGGTGGGTGACCATGAACATGGCGGGGATGATCGCGAAGTACTTCGCGACATCGTTGGCGATCGAGAAGGTGGTGAGCGACCCCCGGGTCATGAGCAGCTGCTTGCCGATGGCGACGATCTCGATGAGCTTCGTGGGGTCGCTGTCGAGGTCGACCATGTTGCCCGCCTCTTTGGCTGCGCTCGTTCCCGTGTTCATGGCGACACCCACGTCGGCCTGAGCGAGCGCCGGCGCGTCGTTGGTGCCGTCACCCGTCATCGCGACGAGCTTGCCGTTCGCCTGCTCCTTGCGGATGAGCTCCATCTTCGCCTCGGGAGTCGCCTGGGCGAGGAAGTCATCGACTCCGGCCTCGTTCGCGATGACCGCGGCGGTCACCGGGTTGTCACCGGTGATCATCACTGTGCGGATGCCCATCGCCCGCAGCTGGTCGAACCGCTCCCCGATGCCACCCTTCACGATGTCCTTGAGGTGGATCACCCCCACGACGTAGTGCTCCCGTGCGACCACAAGCGGCGTGCCGCCCGCCTCGGACACCCCACGCACCAGCCGGTCGAGCTCCGGCGGCACGGTGCCGCCAAGCGACTCCACCCACGTCACGACCGCGTCGGCGGCGCCCTTGCGCACCCGCTCGGCCCCCACGTCGACTCCGCTCATCCGCGTCTGCGCGGTGAACGGGATGAACTCGGTGGTTGCCTCGTCGAGGTGACGCGCGCGAATCCCATACTCCTTGGCGAGCACCACGATCGACCGGCCCTCGGGCGTCTCGTCGGACAGCGACGCCAACTGAGCCGCGTCCGCGACGTCGGCCTCGGAGTACCCGGGCGCGGGGAGGAACTCGGCTGCCTGCCGGTTGCCGAACGTGATGGTCCCCGTCTTGTCGAGCAGTAGCGTGTCGACATCACCTGCGGCTTCCACGGCCCGCCCCGACATCGCCAGGACGTTGCGCTGGATGAGCCGGTCCATGCCCGCGATGCCGATCGCCGACAGAAGCCCGCCGATGGTCGTGGGAATCAGGCACACGAGCAGCGCGATGAGCACGCTCACCGAGACATCTCCACCCGAGAACACGGCGAACGCCTTCAGCGAGAGGCAGACGAGCACGAAGATGATGGTCAGCACTATCAGCAGGATGTCGAGAGCGACCTCGTTGGGCGTCTTCTGCCGGCTCGCGCCCTCGACGAGTCCGATCATCCGGTCGAGGAACGTGCCGCCGGGGTCGGACGTGATCCGGATGACGATGCGGTCCGAGAGGACCCGGGTGCCACCGGTCACCGCACTGCGGTCGCCGCCGCTCTCGCGGATCACCGGTGCCGACTCGCCGGTGATCGCCGACTCATCGATCGACGCGATGCCCTCGATCACATCGCCATCACCCGGAATCGTCTCGCCGGCCACCACGACGACCGTGTCGCCGCGACGTAGTTCGGACGCGAGGACCTCCTCGCAGCTTCCATCGGCAGCGACACGGCACGCGACCGTGTCGGTCTTCATACTGCGCAGGGCATCCGCCTGCGCCTTGCCGCGCCCCTCGGCCATCGCCTCGGCGAAGTTCGCGAACAGCACCGTGAACCAGAGCCACAGCGCCAGCGACGTGAAGAACCCGAGCTGAGGGCTGCGGTCGAAGAGGGCGGCGAGCGCGTAGACGGAGGTGATGACGCTCCCGATCTCGACGACGAGCATGACCGGGTTGCGATACAGCGTGCGGGGGTCGAGCTTGGCGAGGGCATCCAACGCCGCGCGTGCGACAAGGTGGGCGTCGAACGTCGCCCGTTCGCGGCCCTTTCGCGCGCCAGGCGCCGAATCACTCGTGACGTTCGCTTCGGTCATTCTCGGCTCCTAGAAGACCCCGCCGGCGGACATGATGAGATGCTCGAGAATCGGCCCGAGGGCATAGACCGGGAAGAACGTGAGCGCACCCACGATCAGGATCACGCCCACGAGCAAGCCGACGAACAGCGCCCCGTTGGTCGGGAACGTCCCGGGCGACGGCGGCGCGACACGCTTCTGAGCCATCGAGCCCGCGATGCCCAGGACCGGCACGATGAAGAAGAAGGCGCCGACGAACATCCCGACAGACAACGCGAGCGTGTAGTAGGCACCGTTGGCCGTGAGCCCGGCGAAGGCCGAGCCGTTGTTGCCCACAGCCGACGTCGCCGCGTACAGGATCTCCGACAGAGCGTGCGGCCCCTGGTTGAGCACCGCCTCGGACGCCGCGGGAATCACCGTCGCGAGACTCGCGATGACCAGGATCCCCGCCTCGAGAGCCAGCACGGCCAGCATGGCCAGCTTCATCTCGGTGGGTCCGATCTTCTTGCCCAGGTACTCGGGCGTGCGGCCCACCATGAGCCCTGCGATGAACACCGCGAGGATCGCGAATAGCAACATGCCGTACAGTCCCGAGCCCACGCCACCGAAGACGATCTCGCCCAGAGCGATATTGAGGAGCGCCATGCCGCCCGCGAGCGGGGTGAGACTGTCGTGCGACGAGTTGACCGCACCGCACGAGGCCGCGGTCGTCGTGTTCACGTACAGCGCGCTTTGCGCGATACCGAAGCGCACCTCCTTGCCCTCCATGTTGCCGCCCGCGCTGCCCTCGCTCGCCACCTGGCTCGCGCCGACGCCGGCAAGGACCGGGTTGCCCGAGCGCTCGAATCCGTACACGACGGCCAGACCCGCGACGAACAGGACGGTCATGGCCGCAAGCAGCGCCCATCCCTGGCGTGTATCACCCGCGAAGCGCCCGACCATGTACGCGAGCCCGGCCGGCAACAGGAGGATCGAGAGCACCTGGAGGAAGCTCGACAGCGGCGTCGGGTTCTCATAGGGATGAGCCGAGTTGGCGTTGAAGAAGCCGCCGCCGTTGGTCCCGATCTCCTTGATCGCCTCCTGCGAAGCTACGGGGCCCTGTGCGATCACCTGCTCGCCGCCCTCAAGGGTCCGCACCGTGACCGGAGAGGCGAAGTTGTCGATGACGCCCTGCGAGACGAGCACCAGGCTCAGGACCAGCGAGAGCGGGAGTAGCACGTAGAGCAGGGCGCGCGTGAGGTCGACCCAGAAGTTGCCGATCCGCTTGTGCCCGGTCCTCGTGAGTCCGCGAACGAAGGCGACCGCCACCGCGATCCCGACAGCTGCTGACACGAAGTTCTGCCAGGCGAGGCCGACCATCTGCGCGAGGTAGCTGACCCCGCTCTCGCCGGCATACGCCTGCCAGTTGGTGTTGGTGACGAAGGAGATCGCGGTATTCATCGCCAACAGCGCCGGCATGCTCGGCACACGCGCGGGATTGAGCGGGAGCACTCCCTGCAATCGCAGTACCCCATACAGCACGACGATGCACACGCCCGAGAAGACGAGCACGGCCACGGTGTAGGCGACCCACGTCATCTCGCCCGCGGGATCAACGCCGGTGAGGCGGTACAGTCCGCGCTCAACCGGTGCCACGACGGGGTGCAAGAACGTACGCTCTCCCGAGAACACCCGGTGCAGGTACGCACCGACCGGTCTTGCGAGCGCCACCACCGCCCCCACGAGCACGGCGAGCTGTACGAAGTCGGTGAAGCTCAACGGGATTACCTACAGCCGTTCCGGGTTGATGAGCGCCCAGAGCAGATACGCCAGCACCGCGACAGCGACAACACCGACCACAGCTTCCTGCGCATTCATCTGCGAGACACCATCCTGTCAGCGAGGTAGGCGTAGACGACACCACTGGCGACCGCGCCGCACACGCCCAGCAGAGCAAGCACGTCTGCGAAGAGTCCCACGCCTCTCGCCCCTTCCTTCGCGACCACGGGCAGTCGTCATCATCGCGCGCAGGTACGCGCGACACACTGACTCTAGGACCCGGGGTGTTGGGGTCGAGTGAAGGCGGCAGCCGGGGGTGTGAAGAAGCCGTGATGAATCCCGAAGAGGCGCTTGAGGTTACTCGGCGTCCTCGTGCTCAACGGGGGCCAGGGAGACGGGCGCCTCTTCCTCGACCGGCTTCGGGAACACGACTCGCAGCAGGTAGGTGATGCCCTGCGCCAGCAAGACAGGCGTCGCCAGCACCACGGCGGCGGTCACGGCCATCGGCATGGCACCGACCTGCCCGACCAGGAGCAGGAACACGTAGACCGCCTGCGGCACGAGGTAGTGCCAGCGGACCTGCTCGGCCGGCCGATCGCCTCGCGTGAACGAGCGGCGAATGCAGTCGATGACCACGAACACCGCGAGCATCGCGGTGCCGAACAGCGTGACGGTGAGGACCCAGAACAGCGGCCCGCCAAGGATGTAGTCGGAGCCGGGGACCGCCACTAGCCGGCGACCTCGGCGAGACGCTTCACGATCGTCGTGAAGAACGGCTGCCCGTCGGTACCCCCGGTGATGGGATCGACGACGCGCTCGGGATGCGGCATGAGGCCGAAGACATTGCCGCGCTCGTTGCAGATGCCGGCGATGTCGTCGAGCGCGCCGTTGGGTGCCGAGCCACCCGCTGCGGTGGACCCGTCCGGCTCGACGTAGCGCAGCACGACCTGGCGGTTCGCGCGCAGCCGCTCGAGCGTCGCGGCGTCGCAGGTGAAGTTGCCCTCGTTGTGGTTGATCGGCACCGTGACGAGCGAGCCCGGCGGCGTATCGAGCCACTGGCAGACGCTGTCCTCTACCCGCATCGTGACCGGCTTGCAGATGAACTTCAGGCCGCGGTTGCGCAGGAGCGCGCCGGGCAGCAGGTGCGCCTCGGTGAGGATCTGGAAGCCGTTACAGATGCCGAGCACCGGCCCGCCCGCCTCGGCGAACTTCACGACCTCGGCCATGACGGGACTGAAGCGCGCCACCGCTCCGCAGCGGATGTAGTCACCGTAGGAGAAGCCGCCCGGCAGCACGATCGCGTCGAAGCCGGAGATGTCGGTATCGCCGTGCCAGATGTAGTCGCTCTCGTAGCCGAGGTACTGCGTGGCGCGGATGACGTCCTGCTCGCAGTTGGAGCCCGGAAAGATGACGACGCCGAAGCGCATGGGTTACTCCTCCACCGTCTCGATGCGGTAGTCCTCGATGACCGGATTCGCGAGCAGCTTCTCGCACATCTCGGAGACGGTCGCGAGATCCGCGTCGGCCTCCATGCGGATGTACTTGCCTATCTTGACCTCGTGGACGCCCTCATAGCCGAGGTTGACGAGCGCGCGCTCCGCCGTGGCGCCGGGCGGGTCGAAGATGCCCTTCTTGTACGTCACGTAGATCTCGTAGCGAGCCATAGCTAGGCGTCCTTTCCGTCAGACGTATCCTCGGTGGGCTTCTTCTCGGCGGCGGGCTTGGGCGACTTGCCGCTCTTGGCCGCCTCGTAGGCTTCTTTGCGAAGCGGGCGCATCTTGGTCCAGTCGACGAAGAACGCGTAGATGATCGCCGCGTACGCGGCCACGAGCGTGCCGGTCGTCGCATAGCGCGCCAGCGTGGTGGGCGGCGCGAACCGCTGGATCGCGTAGGACACGCCGGTGAGGAGCAGGCCCGCGACGAGCGCGATCCACCACTGGCGGCGGTACGCCCGGAACTCCGGCGTGTCGGGGTTGCGCATGGCGATCGCTGACGTCGACTTGGGCTTCGAGCCGCCGGACGACTTGCCGCCGCTGGGTTTGGCGCTGCTGCTCGAGGCCTTCTTGGGCTTCGCCGCCGCGGCCGACTTGCGGGTCTTGCCCTCCGGGCCCGTGTACTTCTGGTAGCGCGCGTTGGTTGCGCTGCGACGTGCCACTTAGACGCCCTTTCCTTCCGGCGTGAACGTGCGGCCGGTGATCAGCTCGTATGCCTGGATGTACTTCGCGCTCGTCGCTTCGAGCACGTCGGCGGGCAGCTTCGGCGCGGGCGCGGTCTTGTCCCAGCCGCTCGCCTCGAGCCAGTCGCGCACGAACTGCTTGTCGAAGCTCGGCTGGCTCTTGCCCGGCTCGTAGGTGTCCGCCGGCCAGAAGCGGCTCGAGTCCGGCGTCAGCACCTCGTCGACGAGCGTGACCGTGCCGTCGATCGCGCCGAACTCGAACTTCGTGTCCGCGATGATGATGCCCCGCGACGCCGCGTGGTCGCGTGCCGCCGAGTAGACCGCGAGCGATTTGTCGCGCAGTTCCGCGGCCGGCCCCTCGCCGATGATCTCGACCATGCGCTCGAAAGCGATGTTCTCGTCGTGATCGCCGATCTCAGCCTTCGTGCTCGGCGTGAAGATCGGCTGCTCGAGCTTGCTGCTCTCGACGAGCCCGGCGGGCAGCGGGATGCCGCAGACGGTGCCGGCGCGGTTGTACTCCTTCAGGCCGCTGCCGGCGAGGTAGCCGCGCACGATGCACTCGACCGGGAAGACGGTCGCCTTCCTCACGAGCATGAACCGGCCCGCGAGGTACTCGGCGTGCGGCTTGAACTGCTCGGGAAGGTCGGCGACGTCGGCGCTGATGAGATGGTTCGCGGTGACGTCGGCCAGAAGCTCGAACCAGAACAGCGAGAGCTTGGTGAGTACCTCTCCCTTGTACGGGATCGGGTCATCGAGGACGACGTCGAACGCGCTGAGCCGGTCGGATGCGACGAGCAGGAGCCTATCGCCGAGGTCGTACAGGTCGCGGACCTTGCCCTGCGAGTCGGGCGTCAGCGGGGAAATCGGCACGTGAGGGCTCCTCCGGGGTTCGTGAGCGAACGAGGACCGGCCCGGAGTGTGACAAATGCGATGGGGGCACGGCGCTACGCCGCCATTGTAGGCGAAGCGCCCGTGCGGGGCGAGGGCGAATGCGTGCCGGAAACGGCGTCTACGGCGTCGGAGTCGCCGGCTCGCTGTATCTCGGCAGATGGAACGTCACGCCCGCGTTCGACCACGTCTTACGCAGCGCCGCCGTCTTGGTCAGCTTGCTCACCAGCGACGATGACGAGGTCAGCAGGTCGGCTCCGGTCTTCTTGTTGCGCATCCGGTAGACCGGCACGCTGCCGCTCGTCTCGACACCCCTCACCTGGAACGCGATACCGCCGTACGCCCACGTCTTCTGGCCCTCGGTGCTCCTGCGGTACTCGTACTTCTTGGGATCGCGGGTGAACGAGTACTTGCCCGTCGTCTTGTTCTTGAAGCGATAGACCGGAATCGTGCCCGTGGTCACCGAGGTGTCGACCGAGAACGACGCTCCGCCGTACGCCCATGTCTTCTTGTGCTTCTCCTGCAAGTGGTAGCGCTCGGTCTGCGACGTCGTGTACAGGTATGTGCCGTTGCCCCGGTGGCGGAAACGGAACACGCGCTTCATCCGCGGGTCGGCGTACGTGCTTCCGAAGTAGCGGCGGTAGATCTTCCAGAAGTTCGCGTTGCCCGAGCACGACTTGCCGGACAGGTCGCCGTAGGGCTTCGAGACGCCGATGCTCGGGTTGTAGACGTACAGCTTGAAGGTCGCGAGGTTGCTCGGGTGGATGTGGGTCATCCCGTCGATCTTGTAGATGTTCCACTTGATGCCGTTGTAGAAGGTGGGCGCGTTCACGTTGCCTTCGCCGTAGCTGTCGAGCAGCCGGGCGCCGTGCCACACCTGGTTGCCGAACCCGGGATAGCGGTTCGTCGCGACCTTGTTGGTGGACGGGAACACGAGGCTGCCGGGGCAGCCGGCCCCCACCGCGCGGGCCAGAGTCGTCTCGCCCAGCGTCGTCCGCGTGAGCAGACTCTGCTCCTTCTGCAACATCGTGAGCATGACCTTGGGGTTGATCTTCCAGGCCTGACACGCCTCCCAGATGATCAGGGACGCCTTCTTCTTCGGCTCGCCCTTGTCGGGCGTGATGTTCTTGTTGTTGTACTTCTGGGAGAGCGTGATGACCTTGTCGTAGTCGCGCGCCTCGAGGTCCTTGAGTGGCCCCGGCAGTGTCTCGAGGAACGCCTGGATGTCGCTTGCCGACATCGAGTCGTAGTCGCGCATGTTGTCATTGGAGATGATCCGCTCGGGCTCGAACGTGACCGCGCTCGCCTGGCCGATCGCGCCGATAAGTAGAGCCGTGGCAGCGACCAGCACTAAGGCCGCGCGGCGTGCCAAGGGTCGACGCGATGATGGTGTGGGGTTCATCCGGTACTCCGATGCGCTTCGGTCGAGTAGACGTCGGTCACACTCTCCAGCAGAAAGCATACCTTTCGGGCTAACCGAGCGGCACGCCAAGGACGTACACCACGCCGATCAGCCCGTGCACTTCGGCGAGCGCCAGGATGGCCATCGCCGTCCATTTGTGGACTACGCGGTGGCGTTTCCCGAGCTTGATGATGCGCAGGCCGGCCAACACCTGGAAGAGCACAAGCGTGAAGGTGACCAGCCCACCTGCCAGAATGCCGTAGATCATGTCGTCTGCTCCATCCGCGGGTACGTGTGCCAGCATACCGCGTGTACGCCTGTAGGCCCTCCGAGAACCCCGTGTCCGTGCAGCCGTCACAACGAGTAGAGTAACCAGCACGACCGAAGGAGTCCGCATGCCCGTCGCCAGCCGCACTCGTCGCGTCCTGCTCACCATCGCGCTCGCTGCCGTGCTCTGCTTGGCCGCCGCTGCGACGACCGGCTGCGGTCGATCGCTGCCGACCACGACCCCGGGTATCACCGGCACGATCACGAGCCTGTTGCCGGGCGAGAACGGTCCCGCGACCTTCCTCGTCCAGGGCAACGAGCAGCCGCCGGGCGCCGTCTCGGATAAGGCGCAAGTCACCATCGGCAGGCAGACCGTGTTCTTCGACCGCTACGGCAAGAAGACATCTCCGGCCGGTATCGGCGTCGGCACCCGGGTGAAGGTGTGGTTCGACGGCGCCGTCGCCGAGTCGTACCCGGTGCAGGGGACGGCGCTCGCGGTGCAGGTGTTCGGCAAGAGGTAGGAGCCGCGGTGGCGCGCGACGCCGGCTGTGCGCCCTACGCGAGCGGCAGGCGGATCGAGAACACCGTACCGCCGCCCTCGCGCCGGCGAACGCCGATGGAACCGTGCTGGCGCTCGACGATCTCCTTCGTGACCGCCAGCCCGATGCCGAGCCCGCCGCTCGAGCGGTCGCGTGCCGAGTCGGCCCGCCAGAAGCGCGAGAACACCCGGCTCATGTCCTCCTCGGCGATGCCGATGCCGGTGTCGGCGACCTCGATGAGCGCGTCGCCATCGTCTCGGCGGAGCGACACCTCGACGCTGCCCCCCGCCGGCGTGTAGCGCGCGGCATTCGAGAGCAGGTTGCCGACGGCCTGCTGGAGGCGATCGGAGTCGGCGTTCACGTAGACGCCGTCGGCGAGGCTTGCGCTCGCGCTCACTGCGCACGTCTCGAGCAGCGCGAGGTGCGAGTCGAGCGCCGAGCGAACCGGGCCGGCGGCGTCGATGCGGTCGCAGCGGAATGCGAGCGAGCCGCGCTCGAGGCGCGTGAGCTCGAGGATGCCGCCCGCGAGACGGCCGAGCCGCACGGTCTCGTCGCGCACGATACCGAGGTGCTCCTCGTCGGCCGGCAGTACGCCGTCCTGCATCGCCTCGACGGTCGCCTGGATCGCCTGGAGCGGCGTGCGCAGCTCGTGCGCGACGTCGGCGGTCAACCGCCGCTCCATCTCGCGGTCGGCCTCGATGGAGTCGGCCATCTCGTCGAACGTCTTGCCGAGAAAGCCTATCTCGTCGTCAGCCTGCATGCGCGTGCGCGCGTCGTGATCGCCGCCGCGCAACGCCTGCGCTGTCGCGGTGATCTGGCCGATCGGGCGGACGAGGCGGCGCGCGTAGATCGCTCCGGCGATCGATGCCAACAGCATCGCGGCGATGGCCGCGATGGCGAGGCCGGTGAAGGAGCCCTGCCTGAACTGCACGTCACGCGAGGTGAGTAGCGCGTCCTCGCCATACGCCCACACCCGCACGGTGCCGACCCGCTGCGCCCCCACCATGATCGGTGACGTCACAACACGTCCCTGCGGATTGAGGATCGTGGCGCCGGTGGGCTCGACGCTGGGTAGCGCGGCGCCGCCCTGCTGGATGGCGCTCATCATGTGCTTGCGCATGGTGGCTTCGTCGTAGATGAGCCGGCCGCGCGGGTCGAGCACTTGCACGCCGACGTTGTACGTCGAGCCGAGCATCGGGATCTGCCCGAGCGTCTGGAAGTCGAACCCGTACGACGGGTAGTACGCGGCGACGATCGCCGCGACACCGTTCGCCATACGCTGGAGATTGTCTCGGACGTAGGCGTTGAACTGGTAGTTCCACGCCACCGAGAGAAGCGCTCCGGCAAGAATCGCGGTCAACGCGGCGACCGTCGCGAACGCGATCGCGAGCCGGCGACCGAAGGTGCGCGGAGCGCGGGCGCCGCCGTTGCGTCGGCCAGCTTGCCCGGCGTCCGTCGCGGGCACCGCGGGCTTGGCGGGCAGCTCACCACATTCGACGACTGGAGCCTGATCAGCCATCCGAATCGCTCTTCGGGGGCTCGAACCGGTAGCCGACCCCGTGGACGGTGTAGATGAACGTCGGCTCCTTGGGGTCGTCGTCGAGCTTGGCGCGCAGGTTCTTCACGTGCGAGTCGATCGTGCGCTCGTAGCCCTCGAAGTCGTAGCCGAGCACCTTCTCGACGAGTTCCATGCGCGAGTACACGCGACCGGGGTAGCGCGACAACGTGGTGAGTAGCTTGAACTCGCTCGCCGTCAGATCGAGCTCCTCCCCGCCGAGAAACGCCTTGTGACCCGCGACGTCGATCTCGAGCGGGCCGAACACGAGGCGGTCGCGCTGCGGCTCGCTTTCGACGTGCGCCCGGCGCAGCAGAGCGCGCACGCGCGCCACGAGTTCGCGCGGCGAGAACGGCTTCACAAGGTAGTCGTCGGCTCCCAGTTCGAGGCCGGTGATGCGGTCCTCTTCCTCGCCCTTGGCTGTGAGCATGATGATGGGAACGTCCGACGCGTTGCGGACCTGTCGGCACACCTCTTCGCCGCTCACCTTGGGCAGCATGAGATCGAGCACGATGAGGTCGAAGCGGTGCTTCGCGAACTGGTCGAGCGCGACCTGGCCGTCCTCCGCGGGTGTGACCCAGTAGCCCTCGCGCTCAAGGTAGGCCGCGACGGCGTCGCGAATCGTCTTCTCGTCTTCGACCAGCAGGATGCGGCGGGTTTCCGCAGCCATGGAGACCTCCTCGGATCACGCGTACCGGGACGCACTACAGCAAAGTCTACGACCAAGGTCCCACCGAGGCTGCTTCTCCACCGAATCTACACCCTACTCCGGCGCCCTCGCGTCGTGAGCTACAGCCCGTTGCGCTCGCAGAACTCCGAGACGACCGTCGCGAGAGAGGGTTCGCCGGTGTCCTCGACGCGGTAGGTCACGCGCACCGACGGCTTGTCGATGCGGATGAGCCGCCCGAGGTCGATGGGCGTGCCGATCGCCACGACGTCGCAGTCGGTGGCGGCGATCGTCGCCTCGAGGTCGGCGAGCTGCTGCGCCGAGTAGCCCATCGCTGGGAGTACGCGGTCCATGTGCGGGTAGGCGGCGAAGGTGTCGACGAGCGAGCCCGCGGCGAACGGTGCCGCGTTCACCAGCTCGGCGGCGCCGGCCTGCTGCGCCGCGATCGCCGCCGCGCCGTAGCGCATGCCGCCGTGCGTGACCGTGGGGCCGTCCTCGACCGCGAGCACGCGCTTGCCCGCGAGTGCGGCCGGGTCGCTTGCGACGATGGTGCTGTCGGTGAGTACGACCCGGGCGGCCGGGTTGTAGGCCGCGGCCGCGGCGACGAGATCGTCGACCGCGGGCTTCTCGGCGGTGTTGACCTTGTTGATGACGAGGACGTTCGCGCGCAAGAAGTTGACCTCGCCGGGGAAGTAGAGGCGCTCGTGGCCCGGCCGGTGCGGGTCGAGGGCTACGATCTCGAGGTCGGATGCGTAGAACGGCCAGTCGTTGTTGCCGCCGTCCCAGACGATGACGTCGGCCTCCTTCTCGGCTTCGCGCAGGATCGCCTCGTAGTCGACGCCCGCCATGACGACCGCACCCACCTCGACGAGGTGCTCGTACTCTTCGCGTTCCTCGATGGTCACCCCGAGGCGGTCGAGGTCCTCCACGCTTGCATAGCGCTCGACCGCCATCGCCGTGAGGTCGCGGTAGGGCATGGGGTGGCGGATGTCGACCGCGCGGATTCCTCTGTCGCGGAAGAGCTCGAAGATCCTGCGCGAGATGCCGCTCTTGCCCACGCCGGTGCGGACGGCGCATACGCTGATGACCGGCTTGGCGGACGCCACCATCGTGCGCACCGGGCCCAGGATCCGGAAGTCCGCACCGCAGGCGAGCACGAGCGACGCCTTGTGCATCAGGTCCGCGTGCGCGATATCGCTGTAGGCGAAGAAGACGTCATCGACGTCGAGTTCGCGGATCAGCCGGGGCAGCTCGGACTCGGGGTGGATGCGGATACCCCCGGGCGCGCGTTCGCCCGCGAGCACGCCCGGAAATGTGCGGTTCTCGATGCCGGGGATCTGCGTGGCCGTGAACGCCACGACCTCGACGGTCGGGTCGTCCTTGAGCGCCACCAGGTAGTCGTGGAAGTCGCGTCCGGCGGCCCCCATGACGATAGCGCGACGCGGGATGTGTGCGGTCTCGATGTTGACGGCCATGTGCGTTCCTCTCGGCTCGGAATGCATAACTTCCTTGCGGTATCACATACCCCAACACGGGTTTCGTGCTGCGCGCGTGCGAGAGGAACGGATGCTGCCTACTCGGCGACGAGTTCGGAGGTGCAGGCGGAGCACTTCGTGGCGGCCTTGGGCACGAGCGTGAGGCAGTGCGGGCACTCGCGTTCGGTAGCCTCCTCGGCGGCACGGAACCGGTTCACCGCCTTGACCACGATGAACAGCGCGAGCGCGACGATGAGGAAGTTCACGACCGCCGAGAGAAACGCGCCGTAGCCGATCGACACGGTCGGCGTCACGTGGAGCACAAGCCCGTCGAGCGCGGCCTTGCCCCCGCCGACAAGGCCCACGATCGGGTTGATGATGTTGTCGACGAAGGACTTGATGATCGCGGCGAAGGCAGCGCCGATCACGATGCCGATCGACAGATCGACGACACTGCCCTTGAAGGCGAACTCCTTGAACTCCTTGAGCATGGCATGCTCCCTACATCCGGTGACCTGGTTGGCGCCCTTGCGGGGGCCGTAGAGAACCGTACCCCACCGCCGCCGTGGTGAGACGGCGCTGGACGCTGGCGGGCACCTACCGTGCGTTGACAGTTCGATGATTGTCGAACTACTATGCGGAGACTCAGTACTTCGACATACATCGAACCCGTGGAGCGCCCGTGCCTGTCACGACAACACCCGACGCTGTCCCGCAGCTGTCCACCCGGCTCACTCTCGGCGACACGCTCGCCCGTTGGGGGTTCCGCTGGGGGGTTGGGCGGATGAAGGCGCGCTTCGAGCCGGGCCTCTACCGGATCGGCGAGCCCACGCCCTCCTCGCCGGTGATCGTGACCTGCAACTACCGGATGACCGTCGACCTCGTGCGGCGCGACCTCGCCGGCACCGATGCGTGGCTGCTCGTGCTCGAGACATACGGCATCAACGTGTGGTGCGCCGCGGGGAAGAAGACCTTCGGCACCGATGAGCTCGTGCGCCGGATCTTCGCCACCCACCTCGTCGACTTCGTCGACCATGAGACGCTCGTGCTGCCGCAGCTCGGCGCGGTGGGCGTCTCGGGACACGCGGTGCGCGCGGCGACCGGGTATCGCGTCGTGTGGGGACCCGTGCGCTCGGCGGACCTGCGCGCGTTCCTCGATGCCGGCATGAAGGCCACGCCCCAGATGCGCGCCGTCACGTTCACCACGACGGAACGGCTGGTGCTCTCGCCGATGGAGCTCGTGCCCTCGCTCAAGTATGGGCTCTGGGCCGTGCCGCTCTTCGCCGCCCTCGCAGTGATCGGCGCGTCGATAGCCGCGCGCTCGTTCGCATGGCAGGCAGCGCTCATGTCGCTCTTCCCGGCCGTACTCGTCTTCCTGCTCGCGGTGTTCGCGGGATCCGTCGGAGTGCCTGCGCTGCTGCCGTGGCTGCCGGGCCGCGCATTCACCGTGAAGGGCGCGGTCGCTGGTGGCCTGCTCGCCATCGCGTCGCTTGCGGCGCTGCCGGGGATGCTCGGCATGATGAGCGCGTGGGCCTGGGTGGCGGTGGTGCTGGCCGTCGCGGCCGGCGCGTCCTATATCGGCGTGAACTTCACGGGTTCCACGCCGTACACTTCTCCCAGTGGGGTCGAGTACGAGCTTCGGCGCGCGCTGCCCGTAGAGGCGGCCGCCCTTGCGGTCGCACTTGTCTGTTGGACGGTCGCTTGGGCGACCGCGATCGGAGGCTGACATGCAGTCGCTGCGCTACCTGGAAGACGCCGTGACCCTTTCCCTCGACGCCGAGAAGTGCAACGGCTGCCGGCAGTGCACCCTCGTGTGCCCGCACGGCGTCTTCGCCGTCGGCGACGACAAGCGCGCGTACCTCGCCGACCGCGGTGCGTGCATGGAATGCGGCGCCTGCGCGCTGAACTGCTCGACCGGAGCGATCACCGTCGAGCCCGGCGTCGGGTGTGCGGCGGCCATCATCCACAGCTGGATCTACGGCGGCGAGCCCAGCTGCGGCTGCGCGCCGGAAGGCGAGGCGCAGAGCGGCGGCTGCTGTGCGAGCGTCGGACCTGTCGCGCCGGCGCCTGAGCCGCGCGAGCTCGAGCCGGTCGCCGCAGCGGCGAGTTGCGGGTGCGGGTGCGGTCCGGCCGTCTCGTCGGACACCACCCCGGGAGAGCGTCCCGCGCCCGCTTGATAGCCCCCTTGGTGGTCGGTCCGACCATCGAGATTGATTTTTTCAAGCCGTCAGTTGATTTTCTTGAAGTTATGGGGTATACCTTGTTCGTATTCTGAATGAGGAGTGATGACTTCATGACAAACGACTGGCACGAGTTGACCGACCTCACCGGGGAGGGACGCTTCCTCGTGACCGAGGTGCGGCTCGAGAGCGGCATCTCCATCCACGGGGAGTTCGAACTCCCTCCCCTCGCCCGGCTGCGCTACGAGGATCAGGTCTTCGTGAGCGAGTTCGTGCGCAGCCACGGGTCGCTCAAGGACATGGAGAAGGCGTTCGGCATCAGCTACCCCACGGTGAAGAGCCGCCTCAACCGGATCATCAACCAGCTGCAGCTTGTCGAGGTGGACACCACGCCGCCGGTCGGTGACGACGTCCTCGGCTTGCTCGAGCGCGGTGAGATCACGGCAGCGGAAGCGGCGGAGAGGCTGGCGCGATGACCATTCCTCCGGCGATCCTCGACCTCAAGGTCAACCCGGCAGACGGGCGCCGGGTGCACCTGTGGCTACCGCTCTTCCTGCTCTGGCCGATCGTCTTGGCGCTCGTCGTGATCTCGCTCGTGTTCACGATCCTCGCCGATCTGGTGCTGCTCCTCGTCGGCCAGCGCTACCACCACTACACCATCCTGATGCTCCGCAGCGTGGGTGCGCTGTGCGAGACCCGCGGGATGGTCATCCGATTCAACGACGGCAAGACGGACGTCGACGTGACGGTCCAATGAGAAGGGGTGCTACCGATGAGTGAAGACCGCAGCAGAATCCTGAACATGCTCGCCGAGGGCAAGATCACCGCCGAGGAGGCCGAGCGGTTGCTCGACGCGCTCGACTCCCGCGCGCCGGCGGGTGCCGCGCCCGCAGCGTCCGGGCCCGCGATCAAGGGGGACGCCACGCCGCTGCTCGAGGCGCTGCCCAAGTACCTGTACGTGAAGGTCAACGCCGAGAACGGGGACAACGTGGACGTGAAGATCCCCGTCGCCCTCGTCCGCTCGGGGCTGAAGCTGACCTCTCTGATCCCGCCGCAGGCGATGGACCAGATCAATGACTCCATGTCCGAGCACGGCATGTCGATCGACTTCTCCAACCTCAAGCCCGAGGACATCGACGAACTCGTCGCGGCCCTGCGCGAGATGGAGATCAACGTGGACTCGGCCAACGGGGACACCGTGCGCGTCTACACCGCGTAGCGCGACTGCCCGGCAGCCCGCGAGCGCGGGGTGTCACCCTCGCAGCCTCTTTCGTCGATAATCGGCGAGGGAGGCTGCTTGCTATGACGCTCGTCGCCATCATCATCGCCGGGTTCTGCGCGCTGTGGTTCGTCCAGGCCGCTCTTGTGTTCAAGAACCTCGGCGAGATCGAGGACCTCGCGAACACCGATGCGCCCGCGCCCGCTGCCTGGCCGCGAGTGAGCGTCATCATGCCCGCGCGGAACGAAGCCACCGACATCGCGGGATCGCTCGATTCGCGCCTCTCCGACGGCTACCCGGACCTCGAGATCGTCGTAGTCGACGACCGCTCGGACGACGACACGCCGCGCATCGTCGCGCAGTTCGCCGGGCGTGACCCGCGCGTGACACCGGTCCTGGTCGAGGAGTTGCCCGCGGGCTGGCTCGGCAAGGTGCACGCGCTCGACGTGGGGGTACGTCGGGCGACCGGCGAGTGGCTGCTGTTCTCGGACGCGGACATCGAGGTGGCGCCGGGAATGCTCGCGAAGGCGGTGGCGCACTGCGAGGCGCGCGAGTTCGACCTGCTTGCACTCGTGCCCGAGTTCCGGAGCCGCAGCCGGATCGTCGACGTGCTCTGGGCGATCTTCATGCGGATCATGGCGATGGCGGCGAGCCCGAAGGCGGTGCGCGACCCCCGCTCGAAGGTCGCGGTCGGCAGCGGCGGCTTCACGCTCGTGCGGCGTAGCGTGTTCGACCGCACTCCCGGCTTCGAACACCTCCGGCTCGAGACCGGCGACGACATGGCGCTCGGCGCGATGGTGAAGCAGGCGGGCGGGCGGTGCGAGTACATGAACGGCCGAGGCGCGGCGAGCCTGAGCATCTACGACGACCTCGGCGCGTTCTTCCGCGGCGTCGAGAAGAACGGCAGCACCTTCGCGGGAACGCCGTTCGCCTTGCTGGCTGTCGGCTTCGTGCTGGCGGGCTGCGTCGAGTACTCGCCGCTCGTGGCGATCGGCACCGGCGTCGCGACGGGTACGTGGTGGCTCGCGGGGCTCGGTGCCGTGACCACCCTGCTCGCGACCGCGGCGACCGTTGCCGGCCTGGCATCGCAACGCCGGGCTCGTCTGGCCCGCGCTGCTCTGGCCTGCGGGATGGGCGCTCATGGCCGCCGGCGTCCTGCGCAGCGCCTACCTGGTGCACGCGCGCGGCGGCGTGATCTGGCGCGGCACGTTCTACCCGATCGACGAGCTGCTGGAAGCGCAGCGATTCAGACTCGGCTAGCTCACGGCAGAGGGACGAGCAGCTCCGTGGCGAGGTCCTCCTCCGCGGTCCGGGTCGGGTCGTTGAGGTAGACCTCCCAGCAGCCGGCGGCGGGCTCGAGGTCGTGCTCGTCCATCCACTCCTCGACCTCGGCCCAGCTCTCGCGAATCGTGGCGTACGAGCCACGATGCAACGCCTTGACCACTTGGCAGCCGGGCAGCTCCTCCATGCGCAGCGTGGCGGCGGGAACGCCGTCGGCTATCACCACCGCGATGCCGATCTCGCGCTCGCCCGGACCGCACGCCCAGTCGCTCGGATACATGACGATCCGCTCCTCCTCGCCCACCGCACCGCCCGATGCGATGTGCGCAAGCACCTCCGAGAAACCCTCGTCGATCACGCGTCCGAGCGTCTCCGGCGTCGCCATACGCCACGCCACGATAGCCATGCGCTGCGGAACGTAGCCGATGCTGATGTCGGGCACGAGCGCCTCCCCTAGCGGCCGAGCAGTGCGAGGTCGGACAGTGCCGCGAAGACCGCGATGCCACCGACGATCAGGTTGATCCGGCCGGTCAGCAGCCACCCCAGCAAGACGCCCAGACCGATCGCCGCGATCACGATCGCGCCGATGGTCCACACGCGGTGCCCGCCCGACGCACGCCGGGCCGCCTCGGCGGTCGCGCTGCCCCAGATGAAGCCGAGGATGAAGCCGAAGAAGCCGCCGCCGAACATCGCGAGCAGCAGTCCGCCGCCGATGCCCACGGCGCCGGCAGCGAGCACGGCGTACACGAGTTGCTTGGGCTTCACGAGGACATACTGGCTCCGGGCGGGCCGAGCGCAGTCGGGGCACTTGTAGCCGACCGGCGTGGCGACCATCTCCTTGGGGCAGATGTAGCGCTCGCACTCGGCGCAGCGCATCTCCGTCTCGACTCCGGGGTGGTACGAGCACTCGCCCACGTTGCGGTCTCCTCGGCGGTTCGGCTGGCGGTCGTCGTGTCAGGCAACAGGGTAACGCACGCGGGTGAAGGTCGGTGGCTTCACGGAGCTCCCGCGCTCGCCGATACTCTGCACATGAGCCCGGCGCGAGCGACAACCATCGAGGAGACTCCCGAGGCGCTGCGCGTCATCATGCCGGCGCCGCGAGTGGGCTGCGTCGCCGTGTTCCTCTCGGTGTGGATGATGGGCTGGCTTGTGGGTGAGGTCTCGGCGCTCGGGGCGCTGTTCCGCATGGGCTCGCTGCTCAACCCCGCGTCGCTGTTCCTCGTCGTCTGGCTGCTCGGCTGGACGGCGGGCGGGCTCGTCGCGGCCAGCATCCTCGTGTTCATGCTCGATGGCGCGGAGGTCGTGACGTTCTCGGAGGCGGAGATCCGTCGGCGTGCCGAGGCGTTCGGGCGCGGCTTCGACTGGGTCTACCCGATGGCCGAGGCCAAGAACCTGCGCCCGACCGGCGACGAGAACGGCGTGAAGAGCTTCGTCTCGTTCGACCACAACGGCAAGACGATCCGCTTCGGCACGGGACTGAACGAGACCGAGGCCGAGCGCGTGGTCGAAGCCGTATGGTCGCGGTTCCCGCAGCTCATGTCGCGCGTCGAGCGCGTCCGCCGAGAAGAGGCTGCGCGCACCGACGCCTAACCGGGCTTGCGTGCGCGCAGTGCGAACAGCATCGGTAGGCTCGGCATGCCTTCCGGCAGCCTCCACATCCCCTCATCGTCTTGCACGAGGAAGGGGAACTGCTGCCACGAGATGCAGGGGTACTCGGCGAGCCATTCGAGCTGCAGACCGGCGCCGAGCAAGGCACCGACGATCTGAGCGAACGTGTGCTGCCACGAATGCGACTCGCCCTCGAAGTCGGCGTCCGGATCCGCGTAGCTGCCCTTCTCGGCGAAGACGAGCGGGTTTCCGTCGCCGAAGTAGTCGTAGCGCACCGTGAGCGGCGGCTCGGGCAGAGACTCGTCGAACCCCCAGAGGAACGGGTGCCCCTCGGCGATGCAGAAGACGCCGCCGGGAGCGAGCCGAGAGGCGATCGTCTGCGCCCACGCGGTGAGTTCGGGCAGCCAATTGATCGCGCCGTAGCTGGTGAACACCACGTCGAAGGCGCCGACCGGCACCTCGTCGGGCAGCGCGCGCACGTCGCTCTCGACGAACGTCCCCGGCACGCCGATCCGCTCGGAGAGTGCGCGGGCCTTCTCGATGGCGACCGGCGAGAAGTCGACACCGGTCACCGTCGCGCCCATCATCGCGAGGCGCAGCGTGTCCATGCCGAAGTGGCACTGCAGATGGAGCAGTCGCTTGCCGGCGACGTCCCCCGCCGTCTCGAGGACGACATGGTCGAGCGGGTGTGCCTCCGGGTCGGCCGCGAACCCCTCCACGTCGTAGAAGGACGACTCGACATGGATCTTGGCCCAGGCGTTCCAGAGCTCCTTGTTTGCCGCGATGCTTCGCGAGTGATCCGTCACGTCACGTCCTCTCCCGCGGCCTTCAGCACCGCGTAGTGCATCGGATAGTGGTCGAACCCGTCCACGCCGATGACCTCGGCGAGCGGCCGGCCCTGCAGCCAGCCCGGATCGATGTGCTTCACGAGCCCGGCGTCGCCGTTGAGCTCGTCCTCGGCCAGCCGCCCGACCTCCTCGACCAGGTCGAGGAATGTCTTGGACGCCCAGGCGAGTACGGCCGGCGCATCCTTTTCGGCGGCGTCGGCCCAGATGCGCTCGTTGAACGCCTCCCAGCTGTCGCGGTCGCGGTCGAACGCGGTCGTCTCACCGTCGCGCGCGCAACGTAGACGGCGCACCATGAGGTCGTCGTAGGCCGCGACGTGATACACGATGTCCTTGGGCGAGTGCGTGGTGCCCGGCGCGGGCCGCTCTAGCCTGTCTGCGGGAATCGCCGCCACGAGCCGGTCGAGCTCCGCCCTTGCCGTCCTCAACTTGCCGAGCAGTTCGTCGCGTGTCATCGCTGGTCCTCCCGCTGGTTGCCACTTGTTAGCGACTGGGTAATCTTCCTTCCGAGGGCTATCACGCCGCAACCCCGCGCACGACCGGCACGGCCCGCTTCGCAGGCCGCGCTCGCCACCACCGCCGAGAAGGAGCCGCCTCATGGCCGACCCCGTCGTCATCGCGAAGAACGCCGCGACGCAGGTTGCGATCCTGCCCAACATGGCGAACCGGCACGGACTCGTCGCCGGAGCCACCGGTACCGGCAAGACCGTGACGCTGCAGGCGCTCGCCGAGCACTTCTCGCGCGCCGGCGTGCCGGTCTTCGCCGCGGACGTGAAGGGCGACCTCGCCGGCGCGAGCCAGCCGGGCGGCGGCAACCCGAAGGTCGATGCGCGCCTCGCCGAGTTGGGACTGACCGAGGGCTGGGACACGACGCCGTGCCCGGTGCAGCTGTGGGACGTGTTCGGCGAGAAGGGCCAGCCCATCCGCGCGACGGTGAGCGAGATGGGCCCGCTGCTGCTCTCGCGCATGCTCGAGCTCAACGACGTGCAGGAGGGCGTGCTCAACGTCGCCTTTCGCGCCGCCGACGAGGCGGGGCTGCTCCTGCTCGACCTCAAGGACCTGCGCGCGGTCCTCTCGTACGTGAGCGAACACGCCGAGGAGCTCCAGCGCGAATACGGCAACGTCGCAGCGGCGAGCGTGGGCGCTATCCAGCGCCAGCTCCTGACGCTTGAGACCCAGGGTGCCGAGGGGTTCTTCGGTGAGCCGGCGCTAGAACTCGCCGACCTGATGCGCACGGACCTGTCGAGCCGCGGCTACATCAACCTGCTCGCCTCGGACCGGCTCATGCAGTCCCCGCGCCTGTATGCCACGTTCCTGCTCTGGCTGCTTTCCGAGCTCTTCGAGCAGATGCCCGAGGTCGGCGATCTCGACAGGCCGAAGCTCGTGTTCTTCTTCGACGAGGCGCACCTGCTCTTTGACGACGCCCCCGATGCGCTGCTCCAGAAGATCGAGCAGGTCGTGCGGCTCATCCGCTCCAAGGGCGTGGGCGTCTACTTCGTGACGCAGAACCCCACCGACATCCCTGACGATGTGCTCGGCCAGCTGGGCAACAAGGTCCAGCACGCGCTGCGCGCCTTCACGCCACGGGACCAGAAGGCCGTCAACGCCATGGCCGAGACGTTCCGGCCCAACCCGGCCGTCGACGTCGCGACAGCGGTGACCGAGCTCGGCGTGGGCGAGGCGCTCGTGAGCGTGCTGGATGCCACCGGCGCACCCACGCCCGTCGAGCGCGTGTGGATCATCCCGCCGCACAGCCGTATCGGCGCGATCGACGACGCCGCGCGCGCAGCGGTGCGAGCCGCCTCGCCTGTCGGCACCAAGTACGACACGATGCTCGATCGCGAGAGCGCGTACGAGAAGCTGCGCGGCGTCGCGGCCGCCGCGATGGCCGCAGGCGCGCCGGTGCCGGCGGCGGCACCCGCCGCGGGCGGTGCCGTAGCGGGCGTGGCGCCAGTACCGCCCGGCAACTACCCGACAGCGCCCGCACAGGCGCCTGTGGGCGCTCCCGTCCCGCCCGGCAACTACCCGACGGCTCCGGCGCCTGCTGCCGGTGGCTACCCGGCCGGCGTCCCGGCGCCTGGCGCCACTGCTCCTGCTGCCGGCGGCTATCCCGCGGGCGTGCCCGTGCCCGGCGCAGCAGCGCCCACCGCGGCGGCGCCCGCAGCGGCACCGGCGGCACCGGCGGGCGCGTCCGGCGGCGCCACGGCAGCCGCGGCCGGTGCTGCGGCAGCGATCGGCACGGTGGCGGGCGGGCTGCTCAACGCGCTCGGCAAGAGCGCGGCGCACGCGGTGGGATACCAGCTCGGGCGCACGGTGAGCCGCGGTCTCCTCGGCAGCCTGACGGGGGCGAAGCGCTAGGGTCGATGCCGGACAGCGGGTGATCCATGCAGCACGCGCGGGCTACTCGGCGTCGTCGTCGCGGTCCCAGGGCGGCCAGTGTGCCGCGCCTGGTCCCATGCGCAGGTACGAGATGGTGCCGATGACCGGCAGCACGAAGATCCCGAGCAGCCACAGAGCGCGCGAACCGAACGACAGATCCCCCTGGCGCGTGAGGATGTCCCAGATCGCGTACAGCTCGGCGTAGATGATCGCGAGCGCGCCCAGGGTCGCGATGAGCTTCATGCGGCCTCCGCCTTCCCGGCAGGTCGTCGTGATCTCATGGTGCAACTCGGCGCGTCACACCACAAGTGTGCGGACGCGGCCCACGCCATGGCAGCGGCGAGGCGGCCACCTGCGCTATCCTCTTGCGTACGCCCCCGCACACAGGAGCCACGCGATGAGCGACACCCCGGACCGTCTCGGCAAGGACTCTCGCCTGAAGCGCTACGCGTCGCTCGCCGAGATGATCGGCGACGCCGAGAACCCCACGCCGATCGTGGCGCTGTCCCGGCTCGCCCCCGAAGGTGTCGAGCTGCTCGTGAAGCTCGAGTGGATGAACCCGTTCGGCTCGGTGAAGGACCGTGCGGCGAAGTGGATGCTCTCTGCGATGGATGCGCGCGGCGAGCTCGCCGGCCGCACCGTGCTCGAGCCCACCAGTGGCAACACCGGCATCGCGCTCGCGGCGCTGTGTGCCCTCGAGGGCCGACCGATGCGCGCCATCGTCCCCGCCTCCATGCCCGCCGAGAAGTCCGTGCTGCTGCGCGCGTTCGGGGCCGAAGTGGTACCCACTCCACTCGTCGGCGTCGAGGGTCGTCACCCGATGGACGTCGCGATGGACATGGCCGAGCAGACGCTTGAGGCGAGCGACGAATTCGTGATGCCCAACCAGTACGACAACCCCGACAACGCCCGCGCTCACTACGAGACGACCGGCCCCGAGATCTGGGCGCAGACGGAAGGCCGGATCCGCTACTTCTTCGCGGGTCTCGGCACCGGCGGCACAGTCAGCGGCGCAGGCCGCTACCTCAAAGAGCGCGACCCTTCCATCCGTGTCATCGCGACCGAGCCGGTCACGGGACACCACATCAGCGGTCTCAAGAACATGGAGGAGACTGCCGTGCCCAAGATCCTCGACCGCGACGTCATCGACGAGATCGTCTACGTCGACGACCCGGCGGCGCTCGACACCGCACGGCGACTTCACCGTGACGAGTCGCTTCTCGTGGGCTCCTCGGCGGCGGCGTGTCTCGCCGGCGCGTTGCGGTGGCTGCGAGACAACCGCGCGAGCGGGGTTGCTGTCGCCATCGCGCCTGACTCGAGCCAGAAGGCTCCGAGCTACCTCGAGCAGATGCTCTCAAAGGAGGAACGCCCGTGAGCCACCCCGCTGACATCGCACTCCACATGCTGCGCGAGGGCAACGAGCGCTTCGCGGAAGGTCGGCAAAGGCCGCACTTCACGCCCGCCCAGCGCCAGGCGTTCGTCGACGGGCAGCAGCCGTGGGCCGTTGTCGTGGGCTGCTCGGACTCGCGCGTACCCGTCGAGACGCTCTTCGACGTAGGGCCGGGCGAGCTCTTCGTCGTGCGTACCGCCGGCCACGTCATCTCCGAGGCCGGCTACGCAAGCGTGCGCTACGCCGTTGAGGCACTCGGCGCGCAGCTCGTGGTCGTGCTCGGGCACGAGGACTGCGGGGCAGTCACCGCCGCGATGAGCGGCGACGCGCCGGCCTACCTCGCGCCGGTCACCGACCACATCCACATCGAGTCCGCCACGCTCGCCGAGGCGGTCGACGAGCACGTCGTCGAGTCCGTCGCCGAGATGCGCGAGTGGTTCGACTTCGCAGGCTTCCCTGAGGACCACCCGGTTGTCGTCGGCGCGGCCTACCAGCTCGCGAGCGGCGAGGTGCACTGGCTCGACTGATGCCTGACTTCGACTCCCCTTACCACCGGCTCACCGTCACCGACAACGAGGGTGTGCGGCTGCTCAAGTTCGAGCGCAACCAGCAGAGCTCGATGCTCATCGACGACCCGTTCGAGACCACCATCGAGTACGTCGGCTACCTGCACATCACGCTCGCAGTGAAGCCCGATGCGACGCGCACGCTCGTCATCGGCCTCGGCGGCGGCTCCCTCGTGAAGCGCATGTGGCGCGACTACCCTGCCATGCACATCGATGTCGCCGAGATCGACGGCGAGGTCGTCGAGGTAGCCTACGCGCTCTTCGAACTCCCGGACGACGAGCGCATCGACGTCCACATCGCCGACGGCCGCGAGTTCCTCTCGCGGCGCACCGAGCCCTACGACATCATCGTGGTCGACGCCTTCGACGACGACCGCGTCCCGCGCCCGCTGCTCACCGAGGAGTTCATGCGCGAGTGCAAGGACCGCCTGTCTGGAGACGGCGTCATCGCGTGGAACGTGTTCGGCGCCGTCTACGGGCCGCACTCGCGGATGTTCCGCAGCTTGCACCGCACACTCGCCAACGTCTGGCGCAACGTGTGGGTCTTCCCGCTCGGCATCGCGGAGAACGCCGTCGACGACTCGCGCAACATCGTCGTCCTCGCCAGCGACGCACAGCTCACCCCCGACGAACTCGCCGAGAGGATCGCCTCGCGCGTCGGCGGCCTCGTGACCGTGCCCGCGTTCGAGCGGTTCGCTGAAGACCTCTACTCGGGGAGCATCAGAACCGGCGACGTGCCCCTTCTCACCGACGAGAACGAGCACGGACCGCGAGCGCGGGGCCGCGGAGGCGCGAGCCGGCGGCGGTAGCCGCGTGCGGAGTCCGCGTACGGGCCACTACGGCAGCTGCTCGACCGCCTGCGAGAGCACGCTCTTCATCGACGAGGCCGACCCGGATCGTGGCGATGCCTCGAGCGCGACCATCACCGCGCCGTCGGTGAACCCCGCGACGGCGAACTTGCCATCGGTACCGAAGTAGACCGTATGCCCGTTGACCGTGGATGAGCTGGAGTTGTCCGGGTATCGGTCCTTCACGTTCGACTTCAGGGCGCGCTTGGCAGCCGTCGAGTTGCGGAACTGCTCGGCGACGATGACGAGCGAGCTCGCCGGATTACCCATGTTGGGCGTGTACTGCCGCGAGACCGACAGCGGGTCGACGGCGGCAACCGCGGCCGTGAAGCCGGTGAGCACGTCCGGTGTCCATCGCGTGAGCGCCGAGCCGTTCTCCACGGGGGGCTTGCCGCCGGGAGTACCGGTGGTGGTCGACGGAGTCGACGGCTTTGGGTTCGAAGTGGGGTTCGACGTGTCCGGCTTGACCTTCTCGCCCTTGGCGATCGCGTCGGCTTGCTGCTTGGCCTTGCCGAAGCTCGCATCGAGAGCGATGACCTCGGCGAGCTTCTGCCCGGCCGTCTTGAGATCCCCCGCGGCGATCGCGGACTGGGCGTCGGCGTAGAGCGCCGCTATCTGCGGGCTTGAGGTCGACTCCTGGGTGATGGTGTTGATCCGATACGCACTCGCGCTCTCCGGAGGCACGCGCAGTGTCTGGATGTCCTCGGAGATCACGCGGCCCTGCGCGTCCACGATCCGCGTCCCGGTCTGGACCTCGACCGTACGCTGGCACGCCGACACCGCCCCGACCACCACTACCATCGCGGCGGCCAGTCCGAACCTGACAAGACGCCTCATCGCGCGTCCTCCTCGAGTAGCTGTCCAGCCGAACCTGCTCGGCGTACCGTCGCCGCCACTAGCACGAGCGCGACCAGCGAGAGCACCACTGCGACCAGCCGAGTCGGGTCGACTACGAATCCTGTCACCAGACGAGAGTACTCCGTCCCGTACGTCTGTTGGACGTCGGCAGGGACCCACCGGTTCCACGTGTGCAACGTGAGGTCACGCAACGGGATGACCGCCACGCAAGCCACGACCGCAGCGACCGCGGCCGGGACCCATGTGACCGGCGTTCCGCCACGCCGAGCCATCCACACAGATGCAAGCGTCAGGCCAGCCGCAGCAAGGACCAGCCAGCCGGACGCCGATTCCGCTCCGACCATCGTCCATTCCGCCCGAAACGGCACTCCGGTGCCACCTTCAGACACGGCGCTAAGCGCCGGCGTGAGCAGTGACGCTGCAGCGGCCGCGAAGCCTGCCACGGCGATGCCCAACGCAAGGGAGAGACGGCGCCCTTGGGTCGACTCCGCTCGCTCAACGGGTACAGCGAGCCAGACCACCGCACATCCCGCGATGATCACGGCGGCCCCCGACAGAGCCGCGGGCCAGTTGACGGGGTCGGGCCCATAGACGGTCGTGACCCGCTCGAGTGCGGACAGCGACATCACGGCGATCGGTACGCCGAACAGCGGCACCGATGCGCGCGACACGCCGACCTCGTTCGAGGCGTGGATCCATCCCAAGGCGAATATGGTACCCATGACGCCCAGATACAGGCACGGGAAGAGCGCCCCCCGCCCGATCTCATCGGCAGCCGGGAGGCTGGGAAGCGCCGAGACGAGCCCGAGTGCGGCCGCCGAGCCAAGCCCTGCAAGCGCGGCCACACGGGTTCCCGCCTTGCGCGCGGCGGTCGCAAGCGCCAACACGCCTGCGGCGAACAGCACGCCCGCCGCAAGCATGAGCGCCTCGCGGACCGGGAACTTCGCGAACGGCGCGAAGGAGCTTGGGCTCTCCCAGCTGACGAGCAGGCCAGCGGCACCCGCGACGCAGGCCACCGCCCCGGCGAGTGCTGTCACCGGCGGCCGCTGGCTCCGAACCCCGAACGATGCAGCCACGACGGCGAGCCCCCATGCCGACGTGGTCATGAACAGGACGTCGGCGCCGGACGGTGAGTCAGATGCCCGCTGCGAGAGCGTGAGCAACGGCGCCGCCCACAGGGCAAGCGCCCCACCGGATGCCGCCAGCGCGAGGGAGCCCCTCTCGGCAGCACGCAGGGCGCGGAGACCGGACGCACCTTGGATCGCCAGCACGAACAGAAACGCCACGCAGGCGGATAGCCCGACGAGAGCCGTGTCGGCCATCGTGTCCATCGCGATGGTGGACAGCACGAAGCTGCCGGCCGCGCCGACAAGGGCGGCGAGTGCGGCGGGCAGCACCTTTCGTGGACGCTCGGCCAACGGGCGCTCCAAACCGACCTCGGGAGGGCTCATTCGATAGGGAAAGGGCCGGGGATTCCTCCCCGGCCCTTCCACCGTAGCAGAAGCGCGCCGGCACGCACGCTCAGCTCCTTACTTGTTGTGACACCTCTCGCACACGCCACGATTGTCGTAGCGCAGGAGTGCAGAGGGCACCGGGTTTTGCGCGACGAACTCGTTGCGAGCGATACCGTCGGTGTCCACGACCGATGCTGCGCCAGCGTTGGACGCGTAGCCGGTCATGTCAGCCGCGGTACCGTGGGCGCGGTGGCAGGTCAGGCACTCGATCCAGTCCGAAGACTGGTTGGTGTGCGAGCCCGCTTCAGCAAGGTTATGCGCAAGCGGCAGCGTCGTGTCCGTCACGATCATCGACGACTTGTCGGGACCGTTGTAGGTATCGAGCTCGACGTTGATCGGGTGCTTGTGACGCAGGGCCAGGCCGCCGCCGTCGCCGGCGTTGTACGTGCTCGCGACGCTGGCATAGGTGGTCTCGACGCCGACACCATTGGTGCGGGTGAACGTCTCGACCGGGCCGAGGTACGTGCTGTGGCAGCCAGCGCACCAACCGCTCATGCCCTTGGTGGTGTTGATCGCCGAGGTCTGCATGTCATAGCCCTTGGCGTAACGGGCCGTCGTGTAGTCCGGCTGGTATCCCGGATACGCGGTGTGCAGACGGAAGCCGTTGGTCGGCCATCCGGTCTCGACGGAGGACACGAAGCCGTTCGGGTCGGGATCGGTCGGGTCGCCGGTGGGCGTGTACTCGCCGACGATGTTGCCGTTCACGACGGTCTTCAGGATGCGGTAGTTGGGCGAACCGTGCGGGTCATGGCAGGTCGCGCAGTCCATCTTGATGGCGTTGCCCGTACCGTTCATGAATGCATCGGGGCCCTGACCGGCGTCGCTGTAGTCAGCGGCGAAGGTCTTGCCGTCACCGAAGTAGCCACCGCCGTACGCGCCCCAGCTGGAGCCCTTGTACATGTGGGTGGACGTGACCGGTGCACCGTCGACCTCTTCGAAGCCACCACCGTTGAGCGTGGCGTCCGTGCTGCCGTACAGCGTACCGGTGTAGATGCCCTGCTGGACGTTGGTGTCCGAGCCCTGGTTCGTGGCGTCGTGGCACGCGTAGCAGAACTGCCACATCTCAGTGGCTGACGTCACGAGCAGAGCGGAGTGCTGGTCACCTGCGGCCGAATCGGTCCAGGTGATCGTGGAAACCGACGTGTGGGCACGGTGACAACCGGCGCACGCGTCAGTGTCCTGCACGTAGTTGCCGTGAATCGCGAAGTTGCCGAATGCGACCGACGGAACCATCAACACCACGGCGGCGAGGACGAGTGCGAGTGCAAGTCTCTTGGTCGTCATGTCCTACACCTCCTCTTTCACAGCGTCGGCTTCTTCGGCAGCCACCCGAGCCTTGCGGGCACCGAGGGCGGCGAGTCCGCCGAGCACGAGCGTCGGAACAACCATGCGGCCCGAGGAGAGCATGCTGCTCGCCATCGGTGCGACATGATCCTCGATGAACGGGTCGGCCTTGGGCGGGGTGAGCAAGACCTTCTTGCTTGCCCAGTAGATCGCGCCGTTGCCGATCCAGTTCTGCGTACCGTTGGAGAGCTTGAACCCGTTCGCGGGATCGTTCAAGTACGCGAGGATATTAGCCTTCGAGTCCCACTTCATCGCCTTGGCCGGGCACGAAGAGACGCATGCCGGCTCGTGTGCGAGTTCGGGGACCGTCGGATTCGGGAGCACTCCACCGCTAGGAAGCGGCAGATCGCTGACGAAGTCGCCCGACGAGTTCTTGCGAGCGCGCGTCGGAAGAGCGGTGCTCGCATCGACCACGCCATCGGCGCCGGCACGGCCCGTGCACAGCGTGCACTTGTTCATCTTCTGCTCGCCGGCATAGGGACCGGAAGCGTAGACCTGGCCTACCTTCGGGTAGCCACCGCGCTGGCAGCCGACCTCGCAGGGCTTGGGCCCCGGGCCGGTGTTGCACAGGTTGGGCTGGCACTTCGACGCATCGACGTTGATCGCACCCGTCGGCTCCTTCTTGATCGCCCCGTACGGGCACTCATAGGCGCAGGGGGGATCCGGGCAGTGCCAGCAGCTGAAGCGGACGAACGGGCCCATGTCGCCACGCTTGAGGCTCTTGATCGCGAGCCGCTGGCGCGGGTTCACGATGGACCTCTGCGGGATGACGTCTGAGATGCTAGTCGGCGAAGCGAGGTTCCACTCGCGCTTGCAGGCAATAACGCACCCGTTGCAGCGCATGCACTTGTCGGCATCCTGGAGAATCGCCATAACAGTCATTGTTCACACCTCCCTACATCTTCTCGATCTTGCAGAGACAGGCCTTGTACTCGGGTATCGCCGTGTTCGAGTCGAACGCATCGATACAGATGTCGTTCGCGCGCGAGCCGGTCGACAGACCCTTGTCACCCCAGTGCCACGGGATCGCGACCACACCCGGGGCCACCTTCTGGCTCGAGGTGAGGCCCGTACCCACGCGGGCGCGGAAGCCTGAGCCATAGCTGGCGGGCATCACCGTTGCGCCTGCATCGTTGACGATACGGGCGGTGATGACCTTGACGTAGTCGCCGTCCTTGATGCCGTACTTGCCGGCGTCGGAGGAGTTGATCTCGATCCACGGCTCGGGCTCGAGCTCGACGTTCCACCAGTTGTTACGGGTGATCGGGCCACCCTGGAAGTGCTCGACGCACCGGATGGAGGTCAGCACCAGCGGGAAGCTTGCGGCCGACGGGTCGGTGACGGTCTTGCCGCCAACGCCGTTGACGTAGCCTCGGCCAGCAACGCGGGTGTCGTCCTTGACCAGGTTCCACGGCAGGTTCGACGCAGGCGCCGTTGCGGTGTACCGGGTGTTGCGGCCCCATTTTGCCAGCAGGTTCTGCCGCGGCGTCTCGTACGGCTCGGTGTGAGCCGAGAAGCGGCCCGCGAGCGAGTACGCAGTCCCAGCGTAGTGCGGGCTGGTCGTGTCGCCTGCGAGAACCGGGCTGGGCAGGTCCGAGAGACGGTGGATCGTGCGGTACCAGCGCGAGTAGTTGAGAACCGCGGTGCTCGTGGAGACGAACAGTCTCGAAGCCGAGTCCGGGCCCATGAAGAAGTCGGCGACGTCGCCAACGACTTCGGAGTTGTTGTAGAGCACGCGCCGGTTGACGAGCCACGCGTAGCCCCAGCCGTGGTACGCGAGGGTGTTGCCGTCGTCCGTGCGATCGCGGTTCTTCGCGCGGTTGAGGCAGACCCATGCCGGCTGCCAAGCGGCCTTGTTGTCCGTCGGGCTCGTCGAGAGGTTGTTGTACGCGCCGGTGTAGATCCAGAGGGTGCCTCCATTGGCGCTCGGGAGACACATCTCGCGGTACACCGCCTCGGCAACCCACTCGGAACCGGTGACGGTACCGTTGTACGCATAGGTGACGAGCACCGATGCGCCGCTCGGAATCGTGGATGTCGACGTGCGGGTGATCTTGCCGCCGGGGTAGTCCACCGTGTAGTGGGTCCCCTGCGTGTACGTCGTCAGGCCATCGGAGCTCTTCACGACCACGGTCGCCATCAGGTTCGCGTGGGCGAGAGAGGTCGCCGTCGTGCCGGTGAGCGTGATCGACTCGTCGACCACGGGGGTCGCCTGGTACGTCAGCGGGTCGCTGATGACCTTGCGCAGCGTGACCATCTCGGCAGCACCGGAGACACCGGCGAAGGTGTTGGTTCCCGGCAGGTAGCCGCCGTACGGATTGCCGTACAGCTGCTTGTAGACCGAGGTGTCATACGTGATGCCGTTCGTGTCCCACACGGACTTGATGTGCGAGAACGCACCAGCGGTGTCGAGCGCACTGGCGAACCGGAGCAGCAGCTCGTTGTCGTCCTTGGTGTTGCCGGAAGGCTCAGCGGCCTTGTAGCGCCACTGAAGCGTGCGGCCGGAGTTCGTCGCCGATCCGGCCTTCTCCACATGCGAGGCGGTCGGGATCAGGAACGTGACGCCGCCGTTCTTGCGGGGAACTGCTGCCGTCTCGTTCTCGAACATGTCGACACATACAAGCAGGTCGAGGTTGTACAGTCCTGCACGCACCGCGCCCTGGTTCGGCTCGGTGACGGCGGGGTTCTGACCCCACACGACTGCGGCCTTCGTGGCGCCCGTTCCCATCTTGCGGAACATCGTGATGTGGTCGTCGCCGTTGCCCTTGGGCCACAACGAGTAGCACGCGTCGACGGCCGCACGCTTCGCAGCTCCGAGCGCCATACCGTTGATCGTCGTGTAGTCGCCGAACCACTTCAGCGTCATGTTGTAGAAGCCGCGCTGCTGCAGTCCCATCGCTGCCGTGTTGTACGCGTCGTCGTACGAGTTGTTCATCTGGAGCTTGTTGCCCGTGCCCGAGAGCGGCGTGCCCCACAGAGCATCCATGTACATGCCGAACGCGTTGTTCGAGCTAGGCGTGGTGTTCCAGTTCGGGCCACCGTTGACCTGGGTGCCTGGGTTGCCTGAGTACGCCGGGATGTTGCCGTACAGCAGGCCCATGTCGGTCGAACCCTGGACATTGTGGATGCCGCGGAGGGCGTTGATGCCGCCACCGGCCCGACCCATGTTGCCCATGAGCGTCTGGATCTCGGCGAACGTCTTGACGTTCTGACCACCGCAGGTGTGCTGTGTGAGGCCCATGGCATACAGCATCGTGGTCGCGCGGTACGCGGGATCACGCGGGTCGCTCGGCGTGCCCGTGAAGTCCACGAGTACCGTCTGACCGGCGGTGATGCTGCCCGTGGCGACACGAGTGATCGTGCCCTGGGTGGCATCGATGGTGTAATCCGTCGTCAGCGTGTAGGTGGTGAGCCCGTCGGAGCTGGTGACCACCACGCCGGTGAGGCCGGTGTGGCCAAGCGTCTGTGCCACGGTACCGGTCATCGTCACGGAACGATCGGTGATCGTCACCGGTGACGTGGCGCAGCGGCTGTTCGCGATGAACGCGTTGCCGAGGAACTCGATGTCGGCAGTCGTGCATCCGCAGATGTCGGCTGTGACCGCGAGCGTGTACGGCTCGAGGTGCTTCTTGAAGCGGTTGTACACAGTGTTCGGGTCGGCCGTGACGGATGCAGCCTTCTTCGGGAAGGCCGTGATCTGGCGCGACGTGCCCGGGTTCTTGGTCTCGCGGTCGTAGTCCGTACCGTCTGCGGTCAGGAGGAACCTGGCGTCCGTGTACTTGGAGCTGCCTGCGACGTTCGTCATGAGCGCGCACGCACCGTACGTGTAGTCGACCAGGACCGTGGCGCCTGAGGGGATCGCCGAGGTCGCGGTGCGCGCGAGCGTACCGTTGGCGGCATCCAGCGTGTAGTCGGTTGCGGCGTAGGTCGTGAGTCCGTCGGAGCTCGTCACCACGATCGCGGGCGTGGTATAGATGCCCGCGTTTGCGAGCGCGGTCGCGGCCGTCCCGGTGAGCACGACCGACTCGTCAAGAACTGCAGTGCCGGAAGCAGCTCCGTCGTTGAAGAACGAGCCGTTGCCGCTCTGGTTGAGGTACGCGAAGAAGGCAACGCGCGTCGGGTCCGTGCCCGGAAGCGCTTCGATCTTGTTGATCATGTAGCGCATGAGGCCGTTGCCGAGCGCGATGTCGGTGCCGGGGCGAATCCGGATGTAGCGGTCGCCGCGCGACTCATCGACCTGCAGCGCGGTACGCGTCTTGCGCGGGTCGACGACGATGAGCTTCGCAGGGGTCTTGTTCGCCCGCGGATCCGGCGTGACGCCGTCAGCGAGGAACTTGAAGAACTGCTTGGGGAAGCGCGCGCGATTCATATGCGCCACACAAGCGGGGTGGTTCTCGACGGGGTTGGCACCCCACACCACGATGTTCGTGGAGTTGGCGATGTCGGACCAGTGGTTCGTCATCGCGCCTCGTCCGAATGCTGCGGCCAGACCGGCCACGGTGGACGAGTGTCATATACGAGCCTGATGCTCGACGTTGCTGGTACCGAAGTTCGCGATGATCTTGCGGTACATGTAGTTCGACTCGTTGTTCATGTGCGAGGAGCCGAAGAACGCGACATCCTTGCTGTTGTTGGTCGCGGGATCGAGGTTACGCTTGGCGACAAGCGTCGAGGCGATCTCGGCCATCGCCGCGTTCAGCGTGACCGGCACCCATCCTGCCGTGACCCCTTCTTCGCGGCGATACGCGACGCCATCGGGGTACGTCGTCGTGTCGGCAGCGAAGACATCGTTGACCGGGTGAGCGCCAGGATACGCGCCGATGCGCCGCGGGTTGTTGACCAACTGAAGCGAGCCGGCGCCCTTCGAGCACAGGCCGCCCGAGTTCATCGGCGATTCGAAGTCCCCATAGACGTCGACGACCTTGCCGGTGTTGGCTCCCGTGAGGGCGACAACAACGCGCTGGCCACAACTCGCCGAGCAGTACGGGCAGGTGGTGTTCGTGACCTTGTAATTCGTGGTGTCGTTCTCGTACGCGAGCGCCTTCTCGGCGTTGAACGCGACGTTGAGTCCACAGCTCGCTGCCGCACTCGCGACAGCGGCCGTCTTGACGAACGCGCGTCGTGTCATCCCGCCGAACGACTGCCCTGTGTCTTTAGTAGCCATACCTCCATTCCTTTCTCTCGGAGGTAGTACGGATAAGAACTAGCTCCCTACCTTGTGTGAGGATTGCCTATCCCGCGCGATCGCCTCCTCTCATCTGTTCGGGGAGGCGATTGGGAGCACACAAAACGAAAAACCGGTACGCAAAGTCGGGGGACTGCCCCGCTGCATACCGGTTCGTTTTCGTACTCATGCCGATCTTCCTTACCCCGAGGAAAGCGCCGCACAGCTAAGAGGTCCCCATCCTGGGGCCTCCCGGTGTGTGCGGTCTCCTTTCCAAGTCGGGAGGCGTCAGCGTTTCCACTGGCACCCATCGGCCTTGAAGCCATAGCGTCTTGGGGACGCCTTAGGCTGGAAGGCTCGGAGATCGTCTGTGTCGCGCTTTCAAGGCGGTTCGCAAGCGACTGCCGGACCGCTCGCTGGCTTGCAACAATCGTCACAAACTCCGCGTAGCCCCACAATAGACCCCTAAAAGGGCCGGGTCAACTACTCTCCATCCACCTCTTCAGCGACAACGTCGCGTTTGAGATAGATCTCACGGAACTCCTTGACGTCGACCGTTCTGATCTCCGCCAGCAGAGCCAGGAGTCGCAGGTCGTTGTCGTCCGTGGCCAGTGCCTTAGCGCGCCATGCCATCGAAAGCAGCATCGCCGGACGCTGCGTGATCTTGTACTTCTCCATGAGCGCACGCGCGTCCGATTCCGAGTACTCCTCGAACGTGAGCAGGTCGGTCAGCACGATGGAGTCTACGACCCGGCCCTCGTAGTGCGCCAGATCCTCTTCCGGTGCGATAAGCCGCACGCGCGCCTTCTCGGCGGTCGGCCGGATTTCGCCGACCAGTTCCAAGGCATCCATGAACTCCGGCGTCACGACGACGCGGACCTTGCGGCGGGCAAGGAGCAATAGCGGCAGCAGGATGAGCGGCAGGCAGCACGCCAGGGCGGCAAGCCATGCCAACGGTGTCTTCGGAACCGGGACCGGCGGAATCTGCGCGACCGACCAGCCCCACACCTGTACCTGGCCGTTCTCGCGGTCGGTGATGTAGATGCGACCCCGCCTGTCGATGGCGATGTCGTTGGGGTAGTTGAACTGGCCCGGGCCAAACCCACGCTCGCCGAACTGGGTGAGCATCTTGCCCTTCAGGTCGAACACGGAGACCGTGTGCGCGAGAGCATCGGCCACATAGAGTCGACTCTTCTGATCGATGGCGATACCCCGGGGCACGCCGCTCGTGTCGATGAAGCGCAGGAACGCCCCGTTGGGATCGAAGACCTGGACGCGTCGGTTGTCGCCGTCGGAGACGTAGACCTCGCCCTTGGCGTCCACCGCGACGCCGTTCGGGAACAGGAACGTGCCCGGCTGCTCCTGCAGCGAGTTGACCTGCGCGGTCTTCCCGATGGTGGCAGTCCGACTCCCATCCACGGAGAAGTAGTGCAGCCTGTGGTTGTTCGTGTCCCCCACGTCGGTGACGCGCAGTGCCCCGCTCGCGTCGAACGAGAACGCGAGGGGGGTCCACTTCAGATCAGGTTCGTTCTTCGGGACGAACTTGCGCAGGTAGTTGCCCTCGAGATCGAAGACGTAGATCGTGCGGTTCGAGCGCTCGGAAACCCACACCTCGCCATCGTTGATGACCAGGTGCACCGCATTGACGAGTTTGCCGTCGGCGGTCGTATCGAAGGAGAACAGGTAGCGGCCGGGATTGCTGAAGACGCTCACCCGCCGGTGCCCGAAGTCGACGACGTAGACCCGGCCGTCATCGGCGACGCCGACACCGACCGGCCGGACGAGGGACTGGGCGCCGTCAGCGGAGATCGAGTAGAGGTAGCGCGGGGGCTCGATGTAGTCGCTGCCCGCAGGCGCGAGCCCCAGGCTCGGCATTCTGCGGTTCATCGTGTAGTAGTAGGCGAGGTAGCTGAGCAGCAGGAGCAGCAGCGCCAGAATCGCCAGAAGGATGAGGCGGCGGCGGCGCTCGCGGCTCGTCAGCTTCCGCGGGTCCTCCGGGCGCAGCCCGTCACGGGCGATGGCGTTCGCAAGCGACTCCGTCGGGAGGACGGAGTCCTCATCGCTCGCTACTTCCGTGACCTCCGGGCTTTCGTCAGGAGCCATTCTTCACCCGTTTCAGTCCGGCGGTTGCGGTGGCGTTGCCGGGATCGATGACCAATACCTTCTCGTACGTGGTCTTCGCGTCGTCCTTCTTCTTGACCTTCTCGTAGAGTGTGCCCACGAGTAGCAGCGACTCCACGGATTCGGGGTCGAGCGCAGCGGCCACTCTCGCCTCCACGAGTGCCGAGCTCGCATCGGTCGACGCGAGCTTCTTCGCCTCGGCGAACCGCTCCGTGGCCGAGCCGAGCTTCGCGAGCTCGTCCTTGGGCTCCTGCTTATACGGTGCGGATGTGGACGAAGTCCTGAAGTGCTCGGCGGCGCCAGCGACGTCGCCGGAGGCCAGCAGTATCTTGCCGTAGTCGTAGTTCGCCTCAGGCATCTTGGGATCGAACTGGAGTGTGTACGCCAGCATCTCGCGCTGGCCGTCGGTGATGTCGAGCTTGCCGTAGCAGACCGAGAGCGCGTATGCGGTGTCCGACGCATCGCGGCGCATGCGCAGAGCCTGCTTCAGGTAGCCGGCCGCGCCCGAGTAGTCGCGCTGCTCCATCCTCGCGATACCCACATAGTAGTTCGCGATCTCGGCGGAGCTGCCGCTGGCCATGTCGGGCGTCTTGCCTTCAGTGAGCTTGATGACTCGCTTGAAGTACTCCTCGCCGCCCTTCCAGTCCTTCTGCTTCATCAGCTCGAAGCCGACGCCCGACAGCGCTGGCACCCACTCGTCGTTGAGCTTGAGTACCTGCTGGTACTGCTCGATCGCGTCGTCTCCACGGCCGGCGACGGAAAGCGCCTGCGCCAGGCGCATGCGGGTCTCCACGTCGTTGGGCTTGAGCTTGAGCTTCTGCTTGAGCGCCTCGATCTCGCGGTTGGCCGGGGATCCGGTGCGCAACGCCTGGTTGTTCGCATAGACCGAGTAGGCGAAGTACCCACCGACGAGAAGGATAGCGACGATCACAACTCCGATGGCTGCATCGAGCAGCGTTACCCGCTTCAACAAAGCGAGATCTCCCTTACTTCAGCGCCGTGGCCTGCCGGGGCCGTTCGTCGACGCTCTCAGAACGCCCGCACGAATCTACGGGCGAGTGGACACTGTGTCAAACACGGCTCCGCGTTCCCAGGCTCATCACGCCTGCTCAGAGCCACCGTACTCCTTGCCGAGAACGCCGAGCGCCTCGATCGCGAGGTCAACGTCGGCCTCACTCAACCCGAATCCGATGCTCATTCGCAAGGCTCCGGACTCGATCGTCCCGAGCGAAGTATGTGCCCACGGCGCACAGTGCAGGCCGGAACGCACAGCAATTCCATATCTCCGGTCCAGCGTGAACGCGAGCTGATCGGCTTGCGCGCGCTCGTGCACCACCGAGACGACCGGTACGCGCGGCTCGTCGCGATCGGGGCCGAGCACGCGGTAGCCGGGCAGTGCGCGCACACCGGCTACGAGCCTCCGAGTCAGCGCGGCCTCGTGTGCACGCTGTTCATCGCCGTGCTCGGCGAGCCACCGCGCCGCCGCTCCCAGCCCGACGATACCCGGCGTGTTGGGCGTGCCGGCCTCGTAGCGGTCGGGTCGCGATCGAGGGCCTATCGGATGCTCGCTCTCGCCCTGCCCGCTCCCGCCGAACACGAACTCGTCGGGCTCGCACTCCGGCGCGAGATACAACACGCCGATGCCCTGCGGGCCGAGCAGGCCCTTGTGACCCGAGCAGGCCCACGCATCGGCACCGAGGGTCGACAGGTCGATGGGCAGGTGGCCGCCGGCCTGTGCCCCATCGACCAGCATGAGCGCACCACGCTCGTGCGCGATGTCGGCGAGATCGGCGACGGGCTGGATCGTCCCGGTGACGTTGCCGGCATGCTGGCACACCACGGCGCGAGTAGGCGCCTCGGCGACGAGCGCCTCGACACTGTCCACGTCAACGAAGCCAGCATCGTCAGCGGCCGCGAGCACGACCTCGACGCCTCGCGATGCGAGCACGTTCAGTGGCCTCGCGACAGCGTTGTGCTCCGTTGGACACGCGACGACGCGATCGCCCGGCTTGATCAGCCCGAACAGCATGAGGTTCATCGCCTGCGTGCAGCCCGGCTGGAACAGCAGGTTCTTGGCGTCTGCCACGCCGAGCAGCGCCGCCACCTCGCGGCGGGCGGCGTGGATCGCCCGCGCGGTGTCGACCGCCATGCTGTACGCTCCACGGCCCGGGTTGCCCCCGTGCTCGGTCAGCGACCGCTCAACCGCCGAGACGACCTCGGGTGGCTTGGGCCATGACGTCGCCGCGTGGTCGAAGTAGACCGTACGAGGACGCGGGGCGGTGTGCTCGCGAGTATTCGCCATCGGATCAGTGGCCCCCGCCGTGCATCATCTTCACCGCGTGCTCGAACTGGTCGGCGACGAAGCCGAAGCACTCGCGCGCGGCCTTTTCCGAACCGGGGAGGTTCACCACGAGCGTGGTGCCGCGCGCCGCGGCGGTCGCTCGCGAGAGCATCGCGCGGCCGGTGACCTTCAGCGACTCGGCGCGCATGTGCTCGGCGATGCCGGGGACCGGGCGGTTGCAGACCGCGAGCGTCGCCTCGGGCGTGATGTCGCGCGGTCCGAGCCCAGTGCCGCCGCAGGTGAGGATGACGTCGGCACCGCCGTCGGCCATCTCGACGATAGCCGCTTCGATGCGCAGCCGCTCGTCGGGCACGACCTGATAGCCGGCGAGCGTCCAGCCGTGATCGGCGATGAGCTCCGAGAGTGCCCGGCCGGCGGTGTCCTCGGCCTCGCCTCGCGTGTCCGAGCAGGTGATTATGCCGACGCTGAGGTCCGCCACTACTGCGCCGCCTCCTTCTCGAGCTTGCGGCACTCGTTGGCCGCCCGCACGCTCTCGGACTCCGCGAGCGAGTCCTCGGGCGAACGCTCGCAGGTGCCGTCGCCAAGCGACACGATCTCGACCTCGTCACCCACAGAGATCTCTCCTGCGGTGCGCACGACGGCGAAGACGCCCTCGCGCGGCATGACGCAGTCGCCCGCCTGGTAGTAGATAGCGCACTTGTTGTGGCAGACCTTGCCCACCTGGCTGATCTCGAGCACCGTGTCGCCGACGCGCACGATCGAACCGACCGGCAGCGTCATGACGTCGACGCCCTCGGTGGTGATGTTCTCGGCGAAGTCACCGGGGCCCACGTCGAGCCCCTTCTCGCGCATGAGGTCGATCGACTCCTGCGCGAGGAACGAGACCTGGCGGTGCCAGTCGCCGGCGTGCGCGTCGCCCTCGAAGCCGCGATCGAGCACGAGCGTGCCGCGCTCGAAGCGCTGCTTTCGCACGGTCTTCTTCTCAGACAGGTTCACCGAGACGACGCGGCCTTTCGCGCCTGCTGCCTCACTCATTCGCCCTGCTCCTCTCGCGTCCAGGTCCCCGACTTGCCGCCTTCCTTGTGGAGCAGGCGCACATCCGAGATGACCATGCCGCGGTCGACTGCCTTGCACATGTCGTAGATAGTGAGCGCCGCGACAGAGGCTGCCGTGAGCGCCTCCATCTCGACGCCGGTCTTGCCGTCGGTCTCGGCGGTCGCGGTGATCGCGATGCCGGGCCGCGCGGTGTCGTCGCTTGCCGCGAGCTCCACGCTCACGCGTGTGAGCGAGATCGGGTGGCACAGCGGGATCAGGTCGCTCGTACGCTTCGCGGCCATGATGCCGGCGATGCGGGCGGCGGCGAGCACGTCGCCCTTCTTCGCGCTGCCGCCGGTGATGAGCGCCTGCGTCTCCGGCAGCATCGCGACGAAGCCGCCCGCGACCGCCCGGCGGTGCGTGACGGCCTTATCGGCGACGTCGACCATATGCGCGTTGCCGTGCTCGTCGAGATGGGTGAGCTCGTTCGACATCTGCTAGCCCCCGATCTGGGACATCTGGCGTTCGGTGCCGATGCGCTCGGCGTGGTTCTCGGGCTTGATGCGCAACGCCTCGCGGACGATCGCACGCACGTCCTCATCGGTACCTTCCCGAAGCACGGTGCGCACGTCGAGTTCGTTGTCGCTGAACAGGCACGGGCGCAGGCGGCCGTCGGCGGTGAGCCGCAGGCGGTTGCACTCGGCGCAGAAGTGATGCGAGAGCGGTGAGATGACGCCGACGGTGCCCTGCGACTCCGCGAAACGGTAGTACCGCGCCGGCCCCCAACCGCCGGGCGCCTTGTCGCGCTCGACTTCGAGCAGCTCGCCGAGGCCCGCGGCTACGCCTTCGGCGGAGATGCGGTCGACGACCTCCTCGCTCGGCATCGTGTCGGCCGCGGTCCACGAGGCGCTGCCGTCGGAGTGGCAGCCCGAGCCCTCCTCGGCGTCGCCGACCGGCATGTATTCGATGAACCGCACGTGCAGCGGCCGCCCGAGCGACATCTTCGCGAAGCCGAGCAGGTCTTGGGCGAGCGAGCGCACGACGACGACGTTGAGCTTGACCGGCGAGAAGCCGGTCTCGAACGCGGCATCGAGGCCGTCGAGCGCATCCTGAAGGTTGCCGCCGCGTGTGATGCGGGCGTACGCCTCGGGGTCGAGCGAGTCGAGGCTGATGTTGATGCGCTCGAGGCCGGCGTCGCGCAGCTCGGCCGCGAAACGCGGCAGCAGCGTGGCGTTCGTGGTGAGCGCGAGGCTCTCGACGCCGGCGATCGCGCGCAGGTCGCGGACGAGGTCCGGTACGCCGCGGCGCACGAGCGGCTCGCCGCCGGTAAGCCGGATCTTGCTGATGCCTTCCTCGACCGCGACGCGCGAGAACCGGAGGATCTCGTCGTAGGTCAGGATCTCGGACGGATCCTTCCAGGCGACGCCGGACTCGGGCATGCAGTAGACGCAGCGCAGGTTGCACCGGTCGGTGAGCGATATCCGGAGGTAGTCGATGCGCCTGCCGTGCGCGTCGGTGGCCATCAGGCGTCGTCTCGCAGGAACTTTTCGGCGATGAGGTCGGCGACGCCGACGAAGCCGTCGTCAAGGCCGAAGACCGGGACGCCGGCCGCGGCGATCTCGGCGGCGAGCGACTCGTTGTCGGTCACGAGCGCGGTCATCTCGCCGGGTTCGCAGATGAGCGTGTCGGAGCGGGCGCTGCGGTTGATCTCGATGCGGTTGCGGCCCTCGCGCTTGTAGCCCTCGGTGATGAGCAGGTCCGCACCCGCGGCCGCGGCGACGCCGGCGATCGTGTCGAGCGGCATCTCCTCTTCGACGTCGTGGATGAGCGCGAACTTCTCGGGAGACGAGACCATCGTCGCGAAGGCGCCCGCACGCGCGTGGCGGTACGAGTCCTTGCCGGGGACGTCGATGTCGTAGTCGTGGATGTGATGCTTCACGGTCGCAACGCGAACGCCGCGATCCGCCAGTTCGCGAATCAGCTTCTCGAGGAAGGTCGTCTTGCCGGAGTCGCCCTTCCCCACCACTGAGACGATCGGCACCGTGTTCGGCGCAGCCGTCATGTCTTACCCCTATTCGTCGTTGGCTAGAAGCAGCCCAGGTCGCAGTTGTGGACCTTGATGCCCGCCATGTCGGCGGCCGCACCGGCTACCTTGTAGGGCACGCCGGTGTCCTCGGCGTACTTGCGCAACACCGGACAGGTGACGTGCCCGTCGACCGCCTTGGCCGCGATCGCGTCCTTCATCTCGTCGGTCACCTGCTCGGCCCAGCGCGGGTCGATGTCCTTCGGATCCTTGCGGCTCACGGCGTGCCCTCCTCCATATCGAGCCGGACGCACTCTACGAGCGTGCCGGCGGCGAACAGACCATCACCTTCGGGTAGAACCACGAAACAGTTGCCACGGTGCGCAGCGGTCAGGAGCGCCGATGACTGGCTCCCGGAAAGGGACGCCTCGAACCCGGCACCGTCTGCTGCACGTTCACAACGTCCACGCAGGTAGTACCTGCGATCTTGCTTCTTCTTCACATCGTGCGAGAGGCGTGCCATCGTGACCGGCCGCTTCAGCTCCGAGAAACCTTGCATCATCCTAAGCGCCGGCCGCACGAATATCTCGAACCCGACGTACGTGCTCGTGGGATTCCCCGGCAGCCCGAAGAACGGCACGCCCTGGATGGTGCCGAGCGTCTGCGGGTTGCCCGGACGCATCTTCACCTTGCAGAAGGTCAGCTGCCCCAGCTCTTCGAGCACCGGCTTGACGAAGTCGAAGTCGCCTACCGAGACGCCACCGCTCGTGAGGATGAAGTCGCACTCGTCAGCGGCCAGCTCGAACGCGGCGTGCGTCGCATCCATGTCGTCGGGCACGATGCCGTAGCGCACCGGCACGCCGCCGGCCGCGAGCACCTGAGCGGCGATCGAGTAGCTGTTGGAGTTGCGGATCTTGCCCGGACCGGGCTTCTCGGCGACCTCGACGAGCTCGCTTCCGGTCGAGAGCACGGCGACACGGGGGCGCACATACACCGGAACGGTGTCGTGCCCGGTGGACGCGAGCAGCCCGATACCCGCCGGGCCGAGCAGTTCGCCCGCCGAGATCACGATGTCGCCCGCCCGCACCTCCTCGCCGCGACGGCGGATGTGCTCGCCGTCGCGCGGCTCGACCACGAACGCGACGCGCGAGCCGGTGCCGCCGTCGCCGGCGACCACGCTCGTGAGCTCCACCATCACGACGGCGTCCGCGCCGGCAGGCGCCGCCGCGCCGGTCATGATGCGAGCGGCCTGACCGGGGCCGACCTCGATGCCGGCCACGTCGTCACCGGCCGCGATGTGTGCGATGACGTCGAGTTCGCGCGGGGTCAGGTCGCTCGCGCCGGCAAGGTCGGCGGCACGCACCGCGAAGCCGTCCATCGCCGAGTTGTCGAAGGGCGCCACATCGATGTCGCTCGTGGCGTCTTCGGCGAGCACCCGGCCGAGCGCGTCGAGCAGCGGAACTCGCTCGACCGGCATCGGCTTCACGAAACCGAGCACGAGCCCGAGAGCCTGCTCGACGGTCATCGTCTCTGGCATTGCGTCACGCCTCCTCGGCGGTTGTGATGCGCTCAGAACCGGTGTAGACGGTGAGCTTGCCGCCGCGCGCGTAGCCCACGAGCGTGATGCCGAGCTCGCTCGCGATGTCGGCGGCCAGGTCGGTGACGGCGCTGCGCGAGACCGCGATCGGCACGCGCGACTTGGCGGCCTTGACCGTCATCTCGTAGGAGAGCCGTCCCGTCGAGAGCAGGATCGCCTCGCTCGTGGGAATGCGGTCGAGCCACGCGCGCCCGAGCACCTTGTCGAGCGCGTTGTGGCGGCCCACGTCTTCGCGCACGATCTCGAGCGTGCCTCCGCGCGCGAGCCCGCACGCGTGCACGCCGCCGCTGTCGCGATACATCGCCGCCCGCCGCGCCATCTCGCCGACGAGGTCGTAGATCTCATCGGCGCTCACGCGCATCGCCGAGTCGATCGGGGAAAGCCCGCGGGCGTCGGCGACGCTCGCGAACGTCACGCCGCGGCCGCAGCCGCTCGTGAGGTAGCGCGTCCGCTCGCCGATGTCGCTCCCAAGGTCCTCAGCCGAGGTGACCCACACCATGCCGCGCTTCACATCGACGTCGATCGAGGTGAGCGCGTCGCGGTCGGTGAGGAGCCCCTCCGAGAGCAGGAAGCCCGCGGCCAGGTCTTCGAGGTCGCTCGGCGTGGCCTGCGTGGTCGCGATCTCGCGGTCGTTGAGGTGGATGGTGACCGGCGTCTCGCTCGGCATCGAGCGGGTGGAGCGGCGGCTGGAGACCTCCATGACCTCGAGCTTCACGCCACCACGCACGTAGCGCGGCTCGTCGCCGGCGCTCTCGCGCGCGTCGAGCAGGTCGGCCGGAGTGTTCACGTTGATGAGCGAGCGCAGGTTGGGGTCGACCGAGCGCAGCGCCTCGGCCGGGACCTGCACGGTCTTCACGCGGCCGAAAACCGCGACGGGCCGGCGGCGTCCGGTCGCGAGGATCTCGCGCGCGGCCGGCAGACACGCCTCTACGCGGTAGAGCGCGAGCAGCGGCTCGAGCCCCTTCTCGGTCACGGGCACCACGGCGTCGGCATCGTCGCGCAACTCCCACAGCGCGGTGATGACGGCGGGCGTCAGGTGCGGCATGTCCGCAGCGACGGCGAGCATCCACTCGTCGGGCGCCTCGGCCAGCGCGGTGACGAGCCCGCCGAGCGGCCCCTGGTACGCGACCTCGTCCTGCAACACGCGCACGTCCGCCGAGAGACCCGCCACGGCGAGCGCTTCGGGGCGGTTGGTCACGACAAGCGTGTGCTCGCAGACCGCGCCGACCGCCTCGGCGACGCGCACCACGAGCGGCTGGCCCTCGACGTCGAGCAGCGTCTTGTCGACGCCCATGCGCAAGGAGCGCCCGCCCGCGAGGACTGCGGCGGTAATCGGGAGGCGCGATGTGGGAGGTGTCGTCACGATATGGTCCTTCGGCCGTGGACTGTCCGTCGGCAACCTAGCCGACCAGGCCCCTCGGGTCCAGTGTACCCGTCGGGCGCCGGAAGGCCGGCGCGCGGGTCAGATGAGAGCAGACGAGTCAGTCGCGCTTGCACCCGGCAAGAGCCGTACGGCGGTGGCCTTGAAGACGGCACTCACCTGCACACCAGGCGCAAGCCCCAGCGTCTCGACCGACGAACGCGAAACCGAAGATGCGATGGTGGCCTCGCCTATCGCAAGCAGCACTTTCACGGTCACTCCGGACGGCACGATGTCTGTCACGGTCGCGACGATACGATTCCGGGCCGAGGTCGCAGGGAGCGGAACATCGGGCTCGAACAGCAGCACATCCTCGGGACGAATCCCGAGCGAGACGCGTGTGCCGACCGGCAGCTCGGTGGCGGCGAAGACGGGCGTGCCGGCGCAGTCGACACGGGCGACACCGTTCTCGGCTGAGGAGATAATCCCGTCGATTGGCGTGACCGTCCCGAGAAACGCCGCGACCCACGGGTCGCGCGGCAAGGTGAGCACCGCTTCCGGCGCGCCCTCGGCAATGATCCGGCCCTCGCGCATGACACCGATCCGGTCCGCGACGACGGCTGCCTCGTCTTGATCGTGCGTGACGTAGAGCGCCGTCACGCCCTCGTCTGCGAGGATCCGCGCGAACTCCAGGCTGAGTTGGCGTTTGAGCATGGGATCGAGGTATGAGAGCGGCTCGTCGAGCAGGAGCAGCCGGGGCTTGAGGACGAGTGCGCGGGCGAGTGCGACCCGCTGTGCCTCGCCTCCCGAGAGCGTGAGCGCCGACCGGTCCTCCCACCCCGCGAGTCCGACACGATCGAGCGCATCGGCGACGGCGGTCACTCGCTCGCGGGCACCCATGTGGCGCAGGCGCAACCCGTAGTCGACGTTCTGTCCGACAGTCCCGCGCAGCAGGTAGGGCTTCTGGAACACCGCCGCGATCTGGCGGCGGATTGCGAGGTTGTTGCGGTTCGCAGGACGGCCCTCGAAGAACACCTGTCCCTCCGAGGGCTTCTCGAGAAGTCCGAGCACTCGCAGGAGCGTCGACTTGCCGGCCCCTGAAGCTCCGAGCAGCACGAATGTCTCGCCGGTTCGGAGCGATACGGACCCGACGTCGAGAACGGTCTTCTTGCGGTAGATGACCTTGACGGCCTCGGCGCGCACCGTGGCGCCCGATGGGCTGGGCGTATCCTGCACCTTCGGATCAGCGCTCATACGCGGTACCGGTACTCTGCATCGTCGTGAGCGCCACGTTGACCATGAGCGCGATGCCCATGAGCACCATCGCCCACGACATCGCCGCCGGGAGCTCTCCTCGGCGCACGTGCGCCATGATCGCAGTGGTCATGACATCGGTGTAGCCCTCGATGCCGCCGCCGACGATCGACACCGCCCCCACCTCGGAGATGATCGCGCCGAAGCCCGCGATCACCGACACGATCACGCCGCCCCGGGCTTCCTTGAGCACCTCGCGACCCTCTTGAAGGCCCGAAGCCCCCAACGCGCGCAACTGCAGTCGCAGATCTCGCGGCACGGCCGATATCGCAGCCGCCGAGACGCCGACCACGAGCGGCGACGCCAGGATGACCTGGGCGAGGATCATGCCCTGCGGCGTGAACAGCCACTCGAGCCCGCCTAACGGTCCGCTGCGTGACAGCGCCATGTACACGAAGAGCCCAATGACCACAGGCGGGAATCCCATTGCCGTGTTCACGAGCAGGATGATGACGCCACGGCCGGCGAACCGGCTCATGCCGAGCAGGTATCCCAGAGGAACACCGATCGCCGTGGCGATGCAGATCGCCGAACCCGAGACCACCAAAGACAGGATGATGACTTCCCACACCGTCGGATCGGCACTCGTCATCAGCTGAAACGCATTGACGGCCGCATCGATGTAGATCTGCATGATCTCCTGCTCCTGTTCCGAGCGCGGACCGGCCCGGCGGTTCGCGGGGGTGAACCGCCGGGCCGATACTAGCGCGTCAGACTACCAGGGGTACGGTCCTGCGTTGGGAACGAACATGACCTCGCCCGGATAGGTGTACTCACCGTAGGTCTCGATGAGCTTCTGCCCCTCGGCAGAAGACGTGATCCAGTTCGCGAAGTCCTGCGCACCCTCTTTGTTGCGGGCACCCTTGACCTCGATGACCGCGTACTGGTTGAACAGCACTCCGCTCGAGTCCTTCTCCTCGACGATCTTGAGGTTCGGGACGATGCCGAGCGACTTGGCGTTGAGCCACGTCGCGCGATCGGCGAGCGTGTAGCCGGAAGTACCGGCGTCATTTGCTGTGGCAAGCGCCTGGGCCATACCCATGGTCCCCGATGCCTTGTACCACGGCTGACCGGTCTGCGGGTTGCCGATGGCTGCCCAGATCGCCTTCTCCTTGGAGTTCGTGCCGCTGCCATCGTTGCGTGACCAGAAGGTGGAACCGGCGGTGGCGATCGCCTGGAACGCGGCATTGGTGCTGCCGGAGGCGGTGCTGTTCACAACACCGGCAGGGTTGGCGGTCGGGCCGACAAGGATGTAGTCGTTGTACATGACCTTGTAGCGACGCAGCCCGCGGTAGGGCGAAGGCGTCCACGTGGTACCACTGGCCACGTAGCCGTTCATGAACTTGACCTCGGCAGCGGGGCTGTGCGTGAGGAGCGCATCCGCGTCACCCGAACCGCCGAGCGCGATTGCAGCACCTGAGCCGACGAACGTCGCCTTGAGCGTGTACTCGGGGCATGCGGCCAGGAATGCCGGCCCGATGCGCTCGAACAGCCCTGAGTCCTTCGTCGACGTCGTCGATGCGAGGAGAATCTGCGTCTTGACGCCCGGGCCCTTCTTCACAGTCAGCGTTGCGGTGCGCGAGAGCGTGTTACCTGCGAGGTAGCGGGCGCGGATGTAGAACTTGCCGCCCAGCTTCGGCGTGTAGGTCGTGCGCCACGTGCCGTCCTTCTGGACGTACTTGACGATGACCTGGTCCCAGTGCGTACGGCCCGGCTTGCGAATCTCCACGCCGATCTTCTTGCCCTTCAGCCGCGAGGGCATGCGGCCGCTGATGACCACGCCCTTAGCCTTGAGCTGATACGTCGTGCCGAGCACGAGCGTCGAGCGGACCGTTGCGGCACTCGCGAGAGCGGGCGCGACGAGCGCGCATGCGATCGTCACCGCAAACGCTGCCAGCGCGATCCGCCGGGTGCCGGGCAGCCCCTTCCTGTGGCGCATATCCTTCCCCTTTCCACTACGGGAGGCCGTGCGGTTTCCCGCCCGACCCTGACGCTCCGGCGACCGTGGCAGGCGCCACCTGCAGTAGGCCGTTCCGGAGTCGGAGCCAACGCCGCCAGCGCGGCGGTAAACCACTACTCGATGACCTCCATACTCGCCGCAACCTTCTCGAGCACGGCTTGAGAGGCGTCGCCTTGAAGCTCGCACAGATTCCCGTCCTGGTTCATCACGATCATGATCGGAGTGCTGGTATCAGCCGGGTCCTGATGCATGACGTACGCGGTCGAATCGCCCCACTTGACGGTCTTCACCGAGACGATCTCGTAGTCGCGGTTCTTGGGACTGCCCTGGGTGAACTGCAGGACCTTGTCGCCGTTGAGGAACACGATGTCGCACGCCAGACCACTCTGGCCCGCGTCGAACTCCACGAGGTCAAGGGATTCGAACTTGTAGCCTTTCGGCAGCCATCGCGGATACCACGTGGGCGGCTTGAAGTTGTCAGCGAAGCGGCCGACGCGCTTGGGCCACCAACTCCCGGGCTTGGCCGGGTCAGGAGCGATCGCCTCGGCGAAACTCTCGGTGACCCCAGTGGGGTCCGTCCCTGCGCCCACGCCAGTCGCCGTCGGCGTCACAGATGCGGGGAATGTCGTCTCGACGTTCGGGATGGCGATGGTATTCGGATCCACCGGGAGCTGCGCTTGAACGGTGCCTGTCGAAACGGGTTCGCTCGCGATTTCGGTGATCGCACGGTCTTTGGCCTTGCAGGCACTGACCGAGATTGCGACAACAACCAACACGGCAAACGCGGCGATCCGCCGTGCCCGGCTGCTGCCGGGCAGCGGGCGATACTGGCGCATATGGGTCTCCTTTCCAAGCACGGGAGGCATCGAGGTTTCCCTCGATACCCTGCTGTCCCGGTGACCATGGCAGGCGCCAGCCGCTTTAGGCCGATCCGGAATCGGAGTCGCTCTCCCCTGTGGAAGGGGCGCGTCTGAGCATAACCCTCGAAGTAGGCGTGGACAAGCGAGTGCCGATGGCTGCGGCCAAAGCCGGTGGTTCAGTCCCCGGCGCCCCGGAACCTCACTGCCGACGCCTTGAACACGGCGAGCACTTCGGCTCCCGGACGGATCCCGAGCTCGCGAGAGGCGGCCCTGGATACCGAGGACACGATCTCGACACCATGGACGTCAAGCACCACATGATGGGTCGCGCCTCTCGAGACAGAGCTTGTCACCGTCGCCACGAGCCGATTGCGAGCTGTTGTCGGCGGAAGCACCACGTCGGGCTCGAACAGGAGAACGTCTTCGGGCCGTACGGAGAAGACGACACGCCCGCCAGCGGGCGCCTGCCCCGTCGCATAGATGCTGACTCCACCCGCCGAAATCGTGACGAGGCCGTCCTCGACGCCTCGGACCACCCCGTGCTGCGGCGCACCAACCCCCAGGAACGCCGCGGTCCACTCGTCCGACGGCAGCCCCATGATCGTGTCGGCGTGGCCCGACGCAACGAGCCTGCCCTCGTTCACGATCGCGACCTCATCGGCGACCATGAGCGCTTCGTCCTGGTCGTGGGTCACCCAGACCACCGTCGAGTCGGCGTCTCGCACGATGCGCGCGAACTCCTGCGCGAGCTTCCGCTTGAGGAGCGCGTCGAGGGACGCGAGCGGCTCGTCGAGCAGAAGCACCTTCGGTTCGAGCACGAGCGCGCGGGCGAGCGAGACGCGCTGCGCCTCACCGCCCGACAGCTGGTGCGCGCCGCGCGATTCGTAGCCCTCAAGCCCGACCCGCCTGAGCGCCTCGGCGACCATCGCGGGCCGCTCCGCGCGTGGGACGCCGCGCATGGCCAACCCGTAAGCGACATTGCCCGCGACCGTGCCCTTGAAGAGGTAGGGGCGTTGGAACACGCCCGCCATCGAGAGGCGCGCCTGCCGGTCCTCGACTTCGACCGCGCGCCCGCCGAGGAAGACCTGCCCCGCGTCCGGCTTCTCGAGCAGCCCCAGGACGTGCAGCAACGTCGTCTTCCCCGAGCCACTCGGGCCGAGGAGCGCGAGCGTCGACCCGGCGGGCACCTCGAGCGACGACACCTCGAGCGTGAAGTCGCTGCGCTTGTACGCCTTTCGGATGCCGGAGGCGCTCAGGGTCAGGGCCTCGCTCATCGGGCACCTGCCTCGTAGCGGTCGGCCGAGGTCTGCATCGTCGCGAGGACCACGTTGACGAACACCACGATCGCCATCAGCACGAGCGCAAGCGCAAGCGCGGGCCCGTACTGGCCCTTGCGGGTGAACTCGACGATGGCGGTCGTCATCACGCGCGTGTCACCGGCGAGGTTGCCGCCCACCATCTGCACGGCTCCCACCTCCGAGATGATCGCGCCGAAGCCCGCCGCAACCGCGGCGATCAGGCCTACCCGCGCCTCAGAGAGTGTGAGCGCGGCGAGACGCCACGGCGGGGCTCCCAGCGACAGCGCCTGCAGGCGAAGGTCCCGCGGCACGGCCGATACGGCCGCCGCGGTGACGGCGACGATGACCGGTACCGCGATGATGACCTGCGCGATCACCATCGCGGTCTGCGAGTACAGCAGTGATAGGTCTCCCAGCGGCCCTCGGCGAGACAACGTCATGGCCACGACGAGACCCACGAACACCGGCGGCAGCCCCATCCCGGCGTTGAACACCACGAGCGCGACGGTGCGCCCGACGAAGCGCTTCGCGCCCAAGAGGATCCCGAACGGTAGCCCCACGGCGAGAGCGATAGTCACCGCGGTACCGGAGACGCGCAGCGACGTGAGAATGATCGTCCACACATCGAGCGTGCCGGACGCGAGCAGGGCCCATCCGTCTCGGAGCGCCTCGCTATAGATGCTCATCGACGGCTGGGTCCGTTCACTACTGAGCTGCGTTCGGGATGAAGAGCTGCTGGCCGTACTTCTCGACGCCAAACTCGCCAGCGATCTTCTGACCCTCGGGTCCCACGATCCAGTCGGCGAACGTCTGGCCACCGGCCTCGTTCTTGGCACCGGTCACGACGATGACGCCGTACTGGTTCAGGAGGCCCTTGTCGCCCTCTCGGAGGATCACGAGATCGAGCGCGTCCTTCATGGAGAGGTAGGTCGCTCGGTCAGCGAGCGTGTAGCCGCTCTTCTCCGAGGCGATCTTGAGCGTCTCTCCCATGCCCTGGCCCGTCGACAGGTACCAGTCGTTGGCCTTGGGAGTGGGCGTCGGCTCGACGCCGGAGGTGGACCAGAGCTTGAGCTCCTTCTTGTGGGTTCCTGAATCGTCGCCGCGGGAGACGAACACGGTCTTGCCGGCCTCGCCGGTCTTCTCGATCGCAACCATCGCGGCGGTCGTGTCCTTGGACTCCTTCACGCCCGCGGGGTCGGCCTCGGGTCCAACGATGACGAAGTCGTTGTACATGACGTCCTTGCGCTCCTTGCCGTAGCCTGCAGCGACGAACTTCTCTTCGTCGGCCTTGGCGTGGACGAGCAGCACGTCCGCATCCTTGGTCTCGCCGAGCTTGATGGCTTCGCCTGTACCGACGGCGATGACCTTCACCTTGTACTCGGGATTCGCCTTCTCGAACGCCGGGATCAAGACGTCGAAAAGCCCGGAATCCTGTGTGGAGGTCGTCGAGGCGAGCACGACGTCGGATGCGGTCGCCGGCTGATCCGCGGGAGGTGGTGCGAGCCCCAAGCGCCCGCAGCCCGCTGCGCTCAGAGCGAGCGCCGCCAAGAGCAGTACGCCGGCGAGATGCCTCCGGCGAGGCGCGTCCATCCAAGCCTTCATGGTGCCATCCCCTTTCCACCGGGAGGCGGGGCCGTTTCCACTCCCCACCCTATCGTCCCGGCGTCCGTGGACGCTCCCGCGCCTGTAGGCCCGCCGGGCTCGGAGACTATGGCCGCTCACTGTGGGCGGTCTGCCAGAAGCGTACCCATTCGCGGCATGCCGAAAAACCCTGAGGTCGTCCCGCGGGGTCACTTGGAGTGGGGTTCGGCTACTTGACGGTGAAGTACTTCCTGGCGCTGTAGGTCGTCGCGTGGCCCGCATCCACGTGCTTGGCTCGCACGCGCCACTTGCCGGCCTTGAGCTTCACTGACGGGCTCGTGACCTTCGAGCGCGCCGAGGAGTAGTCCGCGGCCTTCGCGGTCACGGTCTTGACCGTCACGTACGTGCCCTTGCTGTTCTTCTTCTGGAAATAAAAGGTCATCGCCGTGGTGCCGGCGGTGTGCTTCGGATACAGGTAGGTGTAGGCCTTGAAGGACTTCGTGTGCTTGATGCTCGACGGAACGACCGGCGTCGTGACCTTCGCGTACGGAGTCACCACGACCTGCGCGCTCGAGCCCTCGTACTCGCCTTCACCCGCGTACTGGAGCGTGTAGGTCGTCTTCACGCTCGGGCTGGCGCTGAAGCTGAAGTTGCCCGATGCGTCGGTCGTCGTGGTCGTGCCCTTCGACGACGGCAGGATCGCGATGGTCTTGCCTGCCACCGGGCTGCCCCCGGAGGTGAGCGTCCCGGACAGGGTCGCGGTGCCGCCGTAGGCGATGGTCATGGAGGTCTTCGAGGCAGTGACGGTGGTGGTCGCCACGGGGCTCTCGCCCGTCGAGGTCACCCACGCGTACTGGGTGCTCTTGAGCCCGAAGCCGTCGCTCGCGCGCGCCCAGACCTTCAGGGTGCCGACCGACGAGGTATCGGGGATCGTGACCGAAGCGCTCCACGTGTCCCATCCGTCCGAGGCGTCGTCTACAGCTGCTGGCAGCCATGTATCGGAGGACGCGACCCAAGCCGAACCATTCCAGTACGCGGGCCCGCTCTTCTCGATGCGCACCTCGACACCCGCGACCCCGATGCCCCGACCGTCCGAGGACGTGCCCTCGATCGAGAGCGTGGCCGAGTCGAGCAGGTGCGCGGCGGAAGGCGACGTGATCGCGAGTGTCGGCGCAGTCTCGGCGCTCGTGCCGGTCCAGGTCGCGCCGCCATCGTCGGTGCGGCGGATCGTCTCCTTGTCACCTACGACGATCCACGAGTCAGCGTCGAGCATCTGAACGCCGAGGAGTGTCACGTTCGCCGGCGCCGCTGTCGAGGATGTCCACGTCGGCGTCACCGCGGAAGCGTTCGAGGTCCATGCGACGCGACCGCTGTTGCCGACAACGACCACACGATCGGTATCGAGCGCGTCGATCCCGTTGACGCCACCGATGCTCCACGCCGATGGCAGCGCGGTGACCTCCGCCCATGTCGAGCCATCGAGCGTACGCCATACTTTGGTGCTGTTCTGCTGGCCGATGAACGCTACCTGCGAACTGGGCGCCGCAACGCAATCCAGGCCACTCGTGGTAGTCGGCGCGGTCTGCGTCGTCCACGTCGAACCCGAGTCAGATGTCTTGTAGATCAGGCCCTTGTACGGCGGTGTGTTGCTCTCGGTCCAGTCGACTCCCACCGTCCACGCAGTGGTAGCGCCCGGAGCCGCGTCGATCGCCGAGAGATACGCGCGCGTTGACGGTGCGGGGTCTTCATCATTGGGCGGTGCGTAGTACGGCCCTTGGAAATCGATCTGCCAGTCGCCGCTCCCCACCGCCGAGGCGATGAACGCGTACTGGTCGCTCAGCTTGCCCACGGCGACGCGGCGGCCACCCGAGAGGTGAGCCATATCCGCATAGTCGACGGTCCGCCCGTGCAGCGGGCTCTCCCAGGTGCCCGCCACGCCCGAGTTGGTCACGTTGAGCAGGCCGTCATAGGTGGCCGGAACCACCGTCGCCGCGAGTCCGTCAACGGAAGCGGTCACGTTGCGCATATGCTTCTCGTCGACGGTGGCGTGCCAGCTGGCGCCGCCGTCCTTCGTCCACGAGACGACACCATCGCTTCCGGTGCCGCCGGAGATGAACCCGTTGTTCGCGCTCGAGAAGCTGACCGCGGTCAACGGCTTGACGAGCGGCGGGTCCGCCGCCCAGGCGGCACTCGGCCACAGGGCCGCGGCGAGCATGACGATGCCGAGCACACGCGAAACGTTCCCTACCCGGGTCACAAGCCACTCCTTCAGACAACGCCGTACCGGCGGCGCGGGATGATCGCCCCCCAACCAGCAACTATGAAGCCACCGCACGGCGAAGCCGCGAGCAGCTCACTACCGCACTCTGAGCGACTGACCTGCCCGAGCGCCGATCGGACTCCGGTGCGCAGATCCTACTTGACCTCCATCACAACCGGCGTGGCGCCACCCTCGACAAACGGCTCGAAGGTCCACGTGAACGGGCCGGAACCCTTCGGCACGTCGTAGGCGATGAGAATCTCGCGCGTCTCGCCCATCTTGATCGGCTGCGGGGTGTTGAAGATGTACTCGGGGTCACTCGTCGACGCCGCTTGGTACTCCGTCCCACTCGCATCCGCGAGCTTGAAGTAGGTCGGGCCCATGCCGGAGTCCTGCGCCGTGCCGTTCTTGAGGTCGAACTTGATGACGAGCAGCTCGTTCCCGCTCGTTGCGGTCGCGCCACCCGCGTTGTCCTCGCGCTCGACCTCTTTGACCGTGATCGACCAGTCGGCGGTCGTCGCAGCGGTGCCCATCGGCGTCACCGCGGCCGCAGCCGGTTCGGCGGCGGGCTCGGCGGCCGGCTCGTCCGGCGCCGACGTCCCCGGTGCCGTCGCAGGCTCGGTCGTCGCAGGCTGGCCACCTCCCGAGCAGCCGACGGTGGCGAACGCGACGACCAGCAGTACCGATATCAGGAGCAGTGTGCGCGTGCGCATAGCTCCCCCCTTCCGCTCCGCCCGCCGGAAAGCGGGCGCCCCTGACCTACATCGCGAGCCTCCAGCGGGCACGCGTGACACTCACTGTGCGGGCGGCGTCGACTCCGGCTCGCTTGGCTCGGCGGGCGCGGCCGGCTCAGCGGCCGCTGCCTCTTCTGCGGCCGGCTCGGCCGAGGGCTCAGCGGCGGTGCGCTGGCGCTGCGCCGCCTCCTCGACCTTCTCGGCGGCCTTGCCGAACATGCCGGCCAGTCCCGCGAACGCGGTGGCCACGTGCGGGGCGGCCGCTTCCGAGACCTTCTGCGCGGCATCGCCGATCGCAGCACCCGCCTCCTCTGCGCCGGACTTGACCTGCTGGCCGAAGTCGCTGCTGGTCACGTGCGCGAACGCAGCGTCGGCCTGCTTGGCCATGTCGTTGACGCCGTTCTTGACCTCGTCGAGGCGGCGGCGGTTCTCCGGGTTGTCGGCAGCGGCCTTCGCCCACGCCGCAACAGCGGTGCTGAGCTCGCCCATGCGCGACACGACCTCGGCCCACGCCTCGCTGGCGCTCGGCCCGGGCGTGGCATCCGCGGCGGCGGGCTCTGACGCGTCGGCCGGCGGCGGCGTGGGGTCGGACGGTTCTGCGGGCTCGGGGGCCGATGTGGTCTCGAATTCGTCACTCATCGGTGGTCCTTCCGTCGGTGCCGAGTGGTCTATGCCTGAGCGCGCGCGGTGGAGTCTTCGCCCTCCTCGTAGGGCTGCACCACCACGAACCCCTCGCCGGCGAAGTGCATCTGCCACGTCTCGCCGCTCGCGCGCCCGGTCAGCGTCTTGAGGTTGACGTCGGTCTTCACGTCCACCGAGAGGCCCTCGCTCCAGGCCACGGTGGCGTTTGGGTCGGTGTAGAGCGGGCTCGTGGGCGTGACCGCGAGGACGAGCGGCTCGCCATGCGTGGTGATCGCAGCGTAGCCGTTGCCCCACAGCTTCGTCGTGAACAGACCACCGGCGACGATTCCCGCGCCCTTGATAACCGTGATGTCCCACTCGAGGCTGTCCGAGTACGCGAGCAGATCTCGCGAGCTCACGTAGAGCGTGTCGTCGGTGAGCTTGAGGATGCTGATCTCCTTCGAGGCGTCAGCCACGTACAGCACGCCCGTCCCGCAGACGTTGGTCGCGCGCCCGCTCTCGCTCGTGAACATGGCCTTCATCATCTTGCCGACGCCGCCGGTGCTGGCGCGTTCGAACGTGAGGTTTCCCCGGTAGGCGATCATGCCCCCGACCTTGGTCCGCACCGTCTCGTTCTGCAGATGGATCTCGAGGCAGCGCGAGCTCTCGAGCTGCCAGCTACCCTCGCCGCGCTTCTGCGCGTGGCGCGCCGCGAACTCCTCGAGTTCGAGGGCTGCTCCCGAAACGGTGCTCTCAGACATACGGACCTCCACTGGTCGAATCGGTGGGACGCGCACATTCTTGCGGCGCGTCTGGTTTGTACCCGTCCACGCCGAGGAGTCCGAGTTCGCGGCGGGTCGCTACGGTACGCGCCATTCCATGGGCACGCGCTCTCCATCGACCTTCGGAGCGAACGTGAAGGTGTAGGTCGCCGAGCCCTTGGGCACCCGGTAGGCCCAGGTGGTGTTGCCGCCGAGTCCGGGACCGATCTCGCGCATGCCCCGGCCGTTGTAGCCCGGAGCGGTGCCCCACTCGTCGTACGAGGCGCCGGACGCGCCTTCAAGCGATGCCGCGGTTGGTCTCACCACGAGCACCGTGGACATCTGCGTATTCTCGAAGACCGTCTCGATCAGCAGGAACTCCTTGCCCGAGCCGGCTTTCGCACCGCCGGGGCCCTTCGAGCTGCGCTTGGCGCTCGTCACGGTCACCTGCCACGAGCCGGCCTTCTTCACCGCGCCCACCGGTGACGGAGCCGGCGCTCCGGTCGCCTCGGCGGTCGACGTGTCGGGATGCGCCTGCGTGGTCGCCAGGCGCACCGTCCCCTGCTCGTCGATGACGACGGGGATGCACCCGGCCGCGAGCCCGAGCACGGCCAGACCGCTGGCGAGCGCGGCGGCCGTGACCAGCAGACGCCACCCCTGGGACCGCACTCGCGTCTGCACCCCGCTGCGCACGCGCCCTCCCATCGCCATACGTCGTGTGCCGATTGTATTCCCCCGAGCACCGTCGCGCGCCCGGCCTGCCGGGCGGGGTATGAACCAGTCACGTCACCTCGAGGTTCGGGAGGCTGTCATGGCCAAGGTCCAGGTTCGAAACGAAGTCATGTTCAAGGCCCCGACGCGCGTGGGCCTGCTCGCCGACGTCACCGAAGCGCTCAACAGACACGGCGTGAACATCCTCGCGATCGGTGCGTACGACAAGGGCGACGCGGGTGAGTTCCTCATGATCACGAGCAACAACAAGCTCGCCTACGAGGCACTCTCGGAGCTGGGCGGCGACATGGACATGCAGTCGGTCGTCGTCGCCGAGGTGCCCAACACGCCCGGCGAGCTCGCCCGGATCGCGCGCAAGCTCGCCGATCACAACATCAACGTGTCGCAGGTCTTCGCGACGTCGGTCGACGGCGCCGAGAAGGTCATGATCGTGCTGACCGCCGCCTGCGAGATCGATGTCGTGAAGCTGCTCGAGGACGAGTGAGCGCCGCGCCCACGCCCCCGGCTACCGCAACTCGCCAGCGAGCATGTCGAGCAGCAGGTTGTCGTGAAAGGTGCCGTCGGCGCCCTTCTCGTACTGGCGCATCACACCGACGCGCCTGAAGCCGACCCGCTCGTACGCGCGGATCGCGCGCTCGTTGGCGAGCGCCGGGTCGATCGAGAGCCGGTGGTGGCCGCGCTCCTCGAAGAGATGCCGGGCGACCGTCCGCAGCACGTCGCTCCCGAGTCCCTGGCCTACGCAGGAGATGTCGAGCGCGATATCGATGCCCGCGTGCTTGTAGAACGGATCGGGCTCCTCGGTGTACATGACGAGCCCCACGAAGTCGCCGCCGAGCTCGACCGCGAGCGATGTCGATTCCGGCGAGCCGAAGGTGTCGGCGCGCAGCCGGTCCATGTCGTAGCAGGGCCACCACTCCGAGACCCCAGGTTGCAGCAGGATCTCGAGTAGCCGCGGCAAGTCCTCCTCGCGCAGTTCGCGAAGGGTCACACGCTCGCCTGTGAGGATCGGATGCGCCATGCGGAGTTGCTACCCGTTTGAGCGGCTATGCCTGCTGCACGTAGGCGACGAACTCGCGGTCGACAACGCGGATGTGCGTCTTGAGCCACTCGTTGAGGAACCGCACGAGTGGCAAGACCGAGTTCATCTCGCCACGAACGCGCTGCCCCAGCATCTCGTCGACGTTGGAGCGCAGTTCGCGGTGGGCCTGCTTGTGCCGGATGGCCACTTCGACGGGATAGCGGCTGCGGGCCATGAGCGACTCCTCCGCCGAGAAGTGCTCGACCGTGTAACCGAGCAGCCGTTCGAGGATCCCGTCGATGCACTCGTCCGTGTTGGCCTCGAGACACGCGTCGTGCAGCTCGTCGATGAGCGCGAACAGTGCCTTGTGCTGACCGTCGATCGTCTCGTCGCCGGTCTCCAGTGCACGGTCCCAGACAACCATCGGGCCCCGTCCTCCTTTGTCGGTGTGGCATGCCGGATATGCGGGTGGCTCGGATGATATGTGCCACGGCAACGGTAGCATAACTGCGTGGAGTCCCGGCGCTTCGATCGCGCTCCGCCAGCCAGAAATCGGTAGACGGCCGCACCCCGCGGTCGGCCGGGTTGCGCTAAGCTGCTGTGCGGTCCTTCTCGGCTGGGCCAGTCGCTCGCCGAGCCACCCGCGAACCCCGGAGCCGCCACCGTGCCCTCAGCTTCCCGCGCCCGCACCATCGCCTTGCTCTCGCTCGGGGGTGCGGTGCTGTTCTGGGGCACGAGCTTCGTGGCGATGAAGACAGCGCTCGACTCGTTCTCCCCGATGACCGTGATCTGGCTGCGCTGGGTCGTGGCGGCGATCGCGATCGCGCCGTTCGTGCCGCGGCTCCCGAAGCCCGAGCGCCGGCCCGGCGACTGGAAGATCCTCGCACTGGCCTGCCTGTGCATCCCGTGTGCGTACTACTTCTTCGAGGGCTTCGCGATGGTGTACACGACCTCGAGCCAGGCCGGCGTCGTCTCGGCGATCGTGCCGCTGCTCGTGGCTGCAGGCGCGTGGCTGTTCCTGCGCGAGAAACTCAGCGCGCGCGGCGCGATCGCGATCGCGGTGTCGCTCGTGGGCGTCGCCATGCTGTCGCTGGGCGGATCGGCGCAGGAATCGGCGCCCAACCCCGTGCTCGGCAACGTACTCGAGTTGCTGGCGATGCTCGCGGCGGCCGGCTCGATGCTCACCATCAAGCACCTGAGCGCCCGCTACAACGCGTGGCTGCTCACGGCGGTCCAAGCGGCGGTAGGTCTCGTGTTCTTCCTGCCGCTCGCGCTGATGACCTCGAGTCCGTCGACGTGGCTCTCGGCACCCCCCATCGCGTGGGCGTGCATCGTCTACCTAGGGGTCGCCTGCTCGCTCGGTGCGTTCGGCCTGTACAACTCCGCGCTCGCGAGACTCCCCGCCAGCCGAGCCGCGCTCGCGATCAACCTGGTGCCTGCCGTCGCGATCCTCGCTGGCTGGCTCGTGCGAGGCGAGCAGCTGAGCGTGGTGCAGCTGGCTGCGTGCGCGCTCGTCATCGGCGCCGTCGTCTTCGCCGAGACGGGCCCGGAGCCCTCGGCCGACCCGCGCGACGTCGAGGAGCTGGCGGCGGCGGAGCGGTAGCTCGGCAGCGGGCGATGCAGCGCGCCCCGCACGCCGCGGCGCGCTACTCGCCCGCGATCTGCTCGGCAGTGCGCTTGATGCCGACGAGCGTCTTGTGGCTGAACAGCGCCCCGCCGAAGTTGAGCGGGCCGTTCCACATCCAGCGCGCGAAGCCGGTGTCGGTGCCGTCGGCGCGCATGCGGAGCACGAGTCGCGTGCCCCCGTCGGCCGTGGGCGTCAGCACGAACGCCATCGTGTTCTCGGTCCACGTCTCCGGCATCGAACGCAGCGAGCCGAGCGCGGCGGCGTCGAGCGAACCGGCTGCGAGCACGAACGCCTTGTCGCGATCGGCTCGCGCGACGGTGTACTTCACCATGTCGTTGATGCCGATCTCGTCGCCCACCGCCACGTTCTGGAGCTCCGGCACGATACGCGTCGAGTAGTGGCCGTCGACGAAGTCCGACGAGCCGGTCGCGTTGTAGAACCAGTCCCAGCCATACCAGCCCGCGCGGTGCTGCCCCATCTGCTGCACCAGCGCGTAGACGGTCGCCGGCGGCGCGGCGATGGTGATCGCCTTCGTCGAGATCTCGCGGGTGGCCGGAAACAGCTCATCGCCCGGCTGCGTCGCGGCGACCTCCTCGGGCGTGGCGCCCCAGCGGTCGGTGAAGCGCCGGGTGAGCGGCGGGACGAGCACGAAGCCGATCACGATGACGGCGACAAGCACCGCCGCGACGATCGCAACCCATTTGACGGTGGTGAGGATGACGGAGCCCATGGCCTTGCCCTTCCGCGAGATGCGCTGTAACCTTACGGTGTACATCTTACAGTGTAAGGTATATCACCGTACACTGTAAGGGTCAACACCTCAATTCGCCGCTCGCGCCCCGGCCCCTGCTCCCGAAAGGCCCGCCGATGACCGCCAGACGCACCACCCCGCTCACCAAGCCCGAGATCTTCTCGGCGGCCCTGGCACTCATCGACGCCGAGGGCATAGACGCGCTCTCGATGCGCCGGCTCGCGCGCGAGCTCGGGGTCGAGGCGATGTCGCTCTACCACCACGTCGCGAACAAGGATGCGCTGCTCGACGGCGTCGTCGAACTCGCGCTCACCGCGCAAGCGCCGAGCGGCCCGCCGCCCACGCCCGACACGCCGTGGCAGGATATCGTCGTCGGCGCGATCCTCGGCTTCCGGCGCGCGCTCGTCGCCCACCCCAACGTGCTGCCACACATGGCCTCGCACGCACCCACCGGCCCGGAGGCACCCGCGATGTACGTCACCGACCCGCTGCGCTTCCTCCTCTCCCGCGGCATCGCCGAGAAGGACGCCGCCCAGCTGTTCGAGGCGACGTTCGCGCTGTCGTTCGGGCACGCGCTGCTCACGACGAGCTACCCCACGATCGAGGGTGGAGGCGCGGTACCCGACATCACCTTCACGGAGGCGAGCTTCGAACGCACGGTGCGGATGCTGGTCGACGGGTACGGACGCACGGGGGCCTAAGCGTCGGGGCGGCGGCCGCTCGGACCGCAACCCCGGCGCTGACAACCTGCTATCGCCCGCTGCGACGGCGCTCGATCGCGGTCATCACCGTCGAGAGCACCAGCCCGGTCGAACCCAGCGCGATCGCGATCGCCCACTCGGTGGGGCCGAGCGGCTCGGTGCCCAGAAGCCTGGTCGCGACAGGGCTCGAGACGGCGACCCACTGGAGCGCCACCCCGCCGAGCAGGCCCAGCACAAGGCTCGGGTTCGCAAACGGCCCCAATCTCCACACCGGGACGTTCCACGAACGGCTTCCGATCGCCTGCGCCCACTCGAACGCGACGAGTGTGGTGAAGGCCACCGTCTGCGCGTGGATCACCGTCGACGTGGAGAGGAAGTAGCCGAACACGACGAGCATCCCCACCATCTTGAGCGCCGCCCCCGTGCCGATACGCCACGCGGCACGCCGATCGATGATGTCGTCGCTTGGTGAGCGTGGCGGCAGCGCCAGCACGTCGTCGTTCTTGGGCTCGATGCCGAGCGGGATGGTCAGCGTGCTCGCGACCACCAGGTTCGCCCAGAGCACCATCACCGGCGTGATCGGCAGTGGCCACCCGATGACCTGGCTCGCCGCGATCGCCGAGACCTGTCCCAGTGCGACCATCACGAGGAACGCCACTACGCGCTGCAGGTTCCCGTAGATGACCCGCCCCTCCTCGACCGCCGACATGATCGTGGCGAAGTCGTCGTCCGCGAGCACCATGTCCGCGGCCTCCTTGGAGACCTCCGTGCCCGTGATGCCCATCGCCACGCCGATGTCGGCGCGCTTGAGCGCAGGCGCGTCGTTCACGCCGTCGCCCGTCATCGAGACCACCTCGCCGAGCTCCTGCAGCGCCTCGACGATACGCATCTTGTGGCGCGGCTCGACGCGAGAGAAGACAGCGATATCGCGCACACGCTCCCTGAGCTCGGCGTCGTCGAGCGCGTCCATCTCGGCGCCGGTGACGACCGCGCCCTCGGAAGCGCCCTCGGGCAGGATGCCCACCCGCTTGGCGATCGCCGAGCCGGTGGAGGCGTGATCACCCGTGATCATCTTCACCACGATGCCGGCGCGCTGGGCAGCGGCGACGGCTTCAGCCGCCTCGGCCCTTGGCGGGTCCATGAGGCCCCACAGGCCCGCGAAGATGCAGCCCGTCTCGGCGTCGGCGCGATCCGCCTCGCTCGTCTCGGACGGCATCTCGCGGTACGCGGCCGCGATGACGCGCAACGCATCCGCGGCGAAGTCGGCTTGCGCCTGCTGCACCGCGCGCCGGTGCTCCGCGGTCAGCGCCACGATCTCGCCGTCGAGGAGCATCCGGTCGCAGTAGCCCAGCACACGGTCGGGCGCACCCTTCACGTGCAGTCTGCGCCCGCCCCCGTCGCGGGCGTCGAGCGTTGCCATGTACTTGAACGAGCTCGAGAACGGGATCTCGTCGATGCGCGCGGCATCGCAACGCCCCCCTCCCGAGAAGAGGCCGCCCTTCGCCCCTGCCACCAGCACGGCGCCGTCGGTGGGGTTGCCCTCGATGCGCCACCGCCCGTTCTCGTCCTCCTCGAGCAGGGCATTGTTCGCGGTGCATCCCACCTCGAGCAGCAGCTCGACATCGGACCAGACCACCTCGGTCTGGCCGGGGTCCGGAACGATCTCGCCATGCGGCGAATAGCCGTCGCCGGTCACATCGAATCGCTCGCCGCCTGCCCACAGGCGCGTGACCGTCATCTCGTTTCGCGTGAGCGTACCGGTCTTGTCGGTGCACACGACCGTGCAGCCACCCAGCGTCTCGACCGCTGCGATGCGTCGCACGAGCGCCCTGCGCTTGGCCATCCGCTGGACGCCCAGGGCGAGCGACACGCTGACCGCGGTCGGCAGCCCTTCGGGAATCGCCGAGACGGCCGCGGCCACCGAGAACAGCAGCATCTCGACGAGCGCCTCGCCGCGCACGATACCGAGCACGAAGATGATCGCCGCGGCGGCGACAGACAGGATGCCGAGCCGAGTGGACAGCCGCGCGAGGCGCTTCTGCAGCGGCGTCTCCTGGCGACCGGTCGACCGCACTTCGCCCGCGATCTCGCCGACCACCGTTCTCATGCCGGTCGCGGTGACCACAGCGGTCGCACGCCCCGCCACGACAGGCGTCGAGGAGTACACGAGACAGGTGCGGTCGGCGAGCGCGGTGTCCTCGGGCAGCTCGGCGAGTTCCTTCTCGACGGGCTCCGACTCGCCGGTGAGCGCCGACTCATCGATACGCAGATCGGTCTCGGTGAGCAGACGAGCGTCCGCGCCGACCCTGTCGCCGGTCTCGATCACGAGGACGTCACCCACTACGACCTCGCTCGCATCGATCACGCGCACCTCGCCGTCGCGCAGCACCCGGGCACGCGGGCTCGACAGCCGCTTGAGCGCGTCGAGCGCCGTCTCGGCCCGGTACTCCTGCCAGACGCCGATGATCACGTTGGCGACGACGATGAGGGCGATCACGACCGCGTCGAACGCATCGCCCGCGAGCAGAGAGACGACCGCGGCGCCGGCGAGGAGGTACACCATCGGGTTGGCGACCTGCTCGAAGACGAGACGTCCGAGCGAGGTGCCCTCCTCGGCTTCGAGCGCGTTGGGGCCGTCGGCGACCAGGCGGCGCGCGGCCTCCTCGGCGGTGAGACCGCTGTCGATCGACGTGCCGAGACGGGCCGCAGCGGCGTCAGGCGGCAAAGCGTGCCACGGTGTGGATGCGGGTGCGACGGTCGGTACCGGTTCGGGCATCGGCGGCCTTTCGCAAGCGGGTCCTGTGATGTGGATACCCGCTCGGGCGCGGGAGGTGCACCGACAGTGCGGCGCTACCGGTCAGCGTACGGCAAGAGCGCGGGCGATGGGCGTCCGCTACGCCATCCAGCGATCGAGCCACCACTGCGCCGAGCGGTTCATCTCGGCCATGTAGGCGCTGACGAACTTGCGCCGGTAGAGGGCCTGGATGTGGTTCGCGAGGCCGGGCTTGGGGCCATGTGGCTCGTACTCGGCGTCGAGCTTGTCGGAGACGTGGCCGAGCTCGGCTGGCGTGAGGCGGCGGTAGCGGTCGCGCATGACCACGTACTCCTCCTGCCGGGCCACCGGCGCGCGCTGCGCCTTCGCGCGGCCGAAGCAGAGCATCGCGGCGGGCATCGTCCACTGCGGCAAACCGAGCAGCTGCGCGACCTCCTCGCCGTTCTCGATGATGTCGCCGATGTAGCACGACCCGATGCCGAGCGACTCGGCGGCGATCACGGCGTTCTGCGCCGCGATGAGCGCGTCGGCCCACGCGTTGAGGAGGTCTCCGGTCCCGAGCGTCGTGCGGTGCTCGCAGCCTTCAATCTCGCTCACGTGCGCGTGCTCGAACAGGTCCATCCACTTCTGCATGTCGGCGACGAAGATGAGCACCCACGGCGCCTTGGCGATGAACGGCTGGTCGTCGCAGGTCACGACGAGGCGGTCCTTGATGGCCGGGTCTTCGATCTCGAGGATCGAGTACATCATCATGTTGCCGCCGGTGGGAGCGCGCATCGCGGTGTGCAGGATCGCCTGCTTCTCCTGCTCGGTGATGGGCTCGGCGGAGTAGGTGCGCGTGGAGCAGCGCGCGTTCATGAGTTCGATCGTGGGGTTCATCGGCTAGCCCTTCCCGGCCATGACTTTGGGGAGCGAGAGCGCGAAGCCGGTCACGAGCGTGACCATCCAGAGCGCCCACACCGCCATGCTGAAGCGGTGGAACTTGCGGGCCGCGACCTCGTCCTTGCGCACGAGCACCACCGTCGCCCACACCGAGTGCACGAGCATGATGAGGATCGCGCTCACGCCGAGGATCCCGTGGATGTCCATGGTGATGCCGCCGGTGATCATGCTCATGAACGTCGTGGCCGTGGTGTCGACGAGGAAGCCGAGCCAGAACACGACGAGGTGCCACGGCTTGAGGACGCCGGCGCGGCGCTCGGCGAAGACGGCGACGGAGTAGAGCGCTGCGGCGAGCAGGATGCCGACGACGGCGCCGGTGAGGATGGGTGACATGGGGCGGGCTCCTTCGGGTTGCGCGGCGGTTTGCGACTTCAGGTGCTGCCAGCGTACACGCTACGCCGACGCGTGCTAGGGCGGTGTTTCGGGTGGGCGGACGGGCGGGCTAGCCGAGCCACCAGACGCCGTGCACCTCGGCGTGTGCACGCTTGTCGGCTGACACGAGTGGCGCGTCGAGCATGTCGGCTAGTGCGGGGGCGAGCGCGTCGTAGAAGGAGCACCCGCTTGCCGCCGAGACGTCCGCCGCGCGCTCGACCAATCCGTCGCTCAGCGGCGCCACAGCGATCTTGGCACGGCGCACGCGCCGCCACACCTCGACGGCGGTCTCGGGCGAGTGCACCCGGGTGGTGACCGCCAGCAGTTCGCCGAGGCACTGCTCGGGGAGCCAGAGCCGCAGCTCGCCAAGCACATGGCGCCGCACGAGCTCGCGCGCAAGATCGCTGCCGTTCTCCTCTCGCACCCACTTCACAGCTGCGGAGGCGTCCAGGACGACGTCGGCGCTCACGGCTGCTCCGGCTCATCCGTCGCGCCGTCGGTCGCTCGGATCTCACGCAGGATCTCAAGCGTCTGCCGACGGTCACTGACGGGGCGCCCAGCAAGCTCCGAGAGCCAGCCGACGAGGTCGTCAGCTTCCGCCTGGCGCTCCCCCGCCGAGCGCTCGTCCCGCGCGTGCGCGAGGTAGTGTGCGCTCGCCTCCTGCACGATGCCACTGCGCGTGGTGCCGCTGGCCAGCGCCTCTGCGTCGATGTCGTCGAGCAGCCCGTCCGGAAGGGATATCGTCACTTTGCGGACCATCGGGAACACCCCTCTATCGCGTGAAACGAACAGCGTGGTCATACCTGATGGTATGACCACGCTGTGACATGTTCAAGGGGCGGGTAACGCAACTCGCAGCGCGAGCGGCGCCGCGACTAGCCGTGCAACCGATGCAGGATGCTGTTGCCCTGGAGTCGGGCCTCCCAAGCGAGAAGGTCCTCGCCGTCACCGGCTAGCTGGTTCACCTGCAGCTCGATCTCGGCGATCCGGTTGCCGCACAGCGCCATTCCATACCCAGCCGTCCACCAGACGGTGATCGCGACGCCGGCCGCCACCGCGAGGGCGGCCTGCTGGACTCCGGTGCTGACCTTCGCGGTGAACAGGGCGAATGCGCCGAGTGCGCCGGCAATCGTCAGCATCTGGAATCGCTGGTGCATGTACTGGAGAATCTGCGCGCGCAGCGCGTCGTACTCCTTGAGGAGCACTTGCGTCTTCTCCCAGTCCGACAGCGGCATCAGGACCCCCAGACCCTCGCTTGTGCGTTCGCGTCAGCGTATCGCCGAGAGACCATGGCAGCAAATGGATGTGTCCCTCGATGCGAACAGCAGTCGCGGAATGGTCGCAGCCCTAGAACTCCAGCTTCTCCACACGCTCGAACAGCACGCCGGTCCGCGTCAGGAAGCCCCACGGGTCGAAGCACTCGTCGAGCTGCTCGCTCGTGAGCGTGCAGTCCGAGTCGCCCTCGAGCAGCTGGCGGTAGCTCGGCCCCTTGCGCGCCTGCTGGATGTCGTCCCACACAACCATCGCGTTGGCCTGCACGATCGCGTACGCATCCTCGCGCGTGATGCCGGTGTCGACGAGCTTGAGCAGTACGCGCGAGGAGTAGATGAGCCCGCGCGTCGCGTCGAGGTTGGCCTTCATGCGCTCCGGGTACAGCACGAGCCCGTCGAGGATCCACTCGAGCTTGCCGCAGATGTAGTCGAGCGCGATCGTCGAGTCCGCGAGCACCACGCGCTCCGCCGAGGAGTGCGAGATATCGCGCTCGTGCCAGAGCGCCACGTTGTCGAAGCCTACCTGCGCGTTCGCCTTGATGACGCGCGCTAGGCCGCAGACGCGCTCGGCGGTGATCGGGTTGCGCTTGTGCGGCATCGCCGAGGAACCCTTCTGGCCCTTGGCGAACGGCTCCTCGGCTTCGAGGGTATCGGACTTCTGCATCGCGCGAACCTCGGTGGCGATCTCTTCGAGCGTCGCTGCGACGGTGGCGAGCACGGCGAGGAACTGCGCGTGGCGGTCACGCGGGATGACCTGGGTCGAGAGCGGTTCGGGCGTGAGGCCGAGGCGGTCGCACACGTACGCCTCGACGAACGGGTCGATGTTGGAGTAGCTGCCCACGGCGCCGGAGATCGCGCCCACGGCGACGTTCTCGCGGGTGCGCTCGAGGCGCTCGAGCGCGCGCTTGAAGGCGAACGCCCAGCGGCCGAACTTCATGCCCATGGTCATAGGCTCGGCGTGGATGCCGTGCGTGCGGCCGACGCAGAGCATGTCGCGCGTCTCCAGCGAGCGCCGCTTGCACATGGCGCCGAGCCTGCGGACGTCTTCGATGAGGATGTCGGTCGCCTGCATCATCTGGTAGCACAGCGCCGTGTCGCCCAGGTCCGAGCTGGTCATGCCGTAGTGCACCCAGCGGCTCGGCTTGGGGTCGTCCTCGCCGAGACCCGCGTCGATGTGCTCGGCCATGTTGGTGAGAAACGCGATGACGTCGTGGTTGGTGACGCGCTCGATCTCGTCGATGCGCTCGACCTCGAAGGCGGCGTGCTCGCGGATGTGCGCGGCCTCGGCACGCGTGATGCCGACCTGCCCCAGCTCGGCCTGCGCCTCGCACGCGAGCACCTCGATCTCCTGCCAGATCGCGAACTTGTTCTCGAGCTCCCAGATGCGAGCCATGTCGGGGCGGGAGTAGCGAGGGATCATGAGAGGTGGCCTTTCAGCGAGGATGCAGGTGCAAAGGGATTGTATCGCGAGCAGTTGGCCGCGGCTCCCTCGACACTAGCCGAATCCCACCGCCCGGCTACAGCCCCAGCCGCCCGGCCTCGTACAACCGCACGCACGCCTGCGCGACATCCGGGTCGAACTTCTCGGGATGCGAGAGAATCTCGTTGATCGCCGCCACGTGCCCCAGCGCTGCCCGGTAGGGGCGGTGCGCCGCCATCGCCTCGACCACGTCGGCAACCATGAGCACGCGCGCCGCCATGGGGATGTCGTCGCCGCTCAGGCCCTGCGGGTAGCCCGAGCCGTCCATCCGTTCGTGATGCATGCGGACCATCTCGGCGACGGGCCAGCCGAAGTCGACTCCCTGGAGGATCTCGTAGCCGACCGTCGGGTGGGTCTTGATGATCTCGTACTCGACAGCCAGGAGCGTGCCCGGCTTCGAGAGGATCTCGGCAGGCACGCCCAGCTTGCCGACGTCGTGCACGAGGCTCGCCACCTCGATGCCCTCTACATCTTCCGCGGGAAGGTCGAGCTCCTCGGCGATGAGCCGGGCGATCCTCGCGACACCCTCCTCATGGCCCCTCGTGTACGGATCGCGCGTCTCGACGATCTTGCCGATGAGGGAGATGACCTCCCTGAGCAGGCCTTCCAGTCGCACGTTTGCGGCGAGGATGGACTGCTCGGCTCGCTGGTGCTCGGTCAGGTCGTGGAAGACCACGATCCGCTCGGAAGTCCCGGCATCGAGGACGGCCGATCCGATGAGCATGAACCGCTCGGCGCCGTCCTTGGACCTCACGCGGGCGGGCACGGGAACGAACATGTCGTCCTCACGCTGGCTCCGCTCGCTCTCGCACTGCCACGCCTCCATCACGCTGCGCCGGTAATCAGGATCGGGATACGCGAGCTCCCACCAGTGCGACACGGTGTGGATGTCCTGGCGTTCGTAGCCGAGCACCGAGGTGAACTCAGCGTTCACAAGCGTCACACCGCCGTCAGAGGCGTGTACGGCGATGGGAACCGGCGAGACCTCGACCATGTGCCTGAAACGGCGCTCGCTCTCACGCAGCTGCTCGCTCGCGCGCTCGAGCCGTGCGAGGTAGCTGCGGATGAGCAGGAAGAGCAGCACCGATGTGACGAGGACGAACAGTGCGCCCTTCACGCTCGCCGCGCGCGTGAGCATGCCGGAATCGGTGAACAGCAAGCTCAGAACGTGGTCCGAGTACAGAATCCACGCCACCGCCACCACGGCGTACACCGCCACGATCCGAAACGCCGCCGTAGCCGGGTTGCGCGTGCGTATGCGTTTGAGCTCGGGAGCCGCTTTGCGAGTCGTGTCGTCCAAGTGCCGAGCCGCCGCCTTCCGGAACCGCCCCGCCGGGCTTGGTGCCCGCAGAGGCGAACATACCACGACAACGGGAGCGCGAGTCTAGCCCACGGACACCCCGCGTAGCTCCCCGCGAGCCGGCGGGACTCGTCCTCCGGCTCGACGGCGAGCACCTAGGTTGTGCGGTGCCCGCACCCGGGTATCATCGCCAGCGGGGGTGACTCAGCATGTCCAACCGCCAACACTACATCGACTGGCTCCGGGTCCTTGCGGTCCTGCTCCTCTTCCCGTTCCACACGTCGCGCGTGTTCAACTTCGGCGAGGACTTCTACATCAAGAGCCCCAGCCTCTCGATGGCGATCAACTACTTCATCGCCTTCGTCGACCGATGGCACATGCCGCTGCTCTTCCTGCTCGCGGGGTGCTCGGCGTACTTCTCGCTCGCGAGGCGTAGTCCGGGGACGTTCGCGCGAGAGCGTCTGACGCGACTGGGCGTGCCGCTGCTCTTCGGCATCCTCGTGATCATGCCGCCACAGACCTACGTGGGCGCGCGCTACAACTCGGGCTACACGCAGACGTTCCTGCACTACATCACGAGCCTCGACTTCCTGCGCTGGAACATCCACGACGGCGGCGACTACTACGGCGGGTTCGGGGTCGGCCACCTGTGGTTCATCCTGTTCCTGCTGGTGTTCTCGATGGTGGCGCTGCCCGTCTTCGCGTGGGGGCGCTCGGAGCGCGGGAGCAGTCGCGTCGGCGCGTGGGCGCGCAGGCTCGCGCGACCGGCGTGGTGGTTGCTGCCGCCGCTGATCCTCTGGTTCGCCGAGGGCATGCCGGACCTCTTCGGCAAGGCGGCGATCTACTACCTCGTCATCTTCGTGCTCGGCTTCATCGTGATCGCCGACGACGCCTTCACCCGATCCGCCGAGCGCCACCGGTTCGCCGCACTCGCGATCGGGATCGTCGTGTCTGCCGCCTACGTCGCGGCTTGGCAGTGGCGCGACACACTACCCGACCCCTCGCTGCAGCTCTTCGCGGTCAACTACGTGGGGATGCTCGGCGTGTGGACGATGCTGATCGGGCTGCTCGGCTCAGGCCGGCGCTACCTCAACCGTCCGTCGAAGTCGCTCTCCTACCTCGCCGAGGCGTCGTATCCCGTCTACATCCTCCACCAGACCGCGATCGTCGTACTCGCGTGGTTCGTAGTGGCGGCGCCGGTGGGTGGGGTGGCGCAGTGGCTTGCGGTCCTGGTCGCCTCGGTGGTCGCGAGCTTCGCGATCTACGAGGGTGTGCGCCGCGTTGGCGCGCTGCGGTGGCTGTTCGGGATGCGGCCTATCTCACAGTGACGTAGTCGTACCCCGTCGACCACGTCCTGAAGTGCAATGAATCAGACGAGGAGTACGCCCTCAGGCGCCACCTCCCCCTGTACTTGAGCGACAGTGCCGTCTTGTAGCGGCTGTAGCCCTTGTAGTCATACGCCTTGGCCAGGACACTGCCATACGAGCGCCAGCGGCCGTTCACCTTGCGCCAACGGTAGATGCGTACGGGCTTCGTACCGGCCTTGCTCTTCGGCTTGAGTGAGCCGTAGACCGTATACGACTTCCCGCGCCGCATTGACGCCGGCGCCATCGGCGTGCCGAGCAAAACCACACCGACGGTCGGACTCTCGGCCCGGTCAAACTCGTCCTCTAGACCCGCAAAGACGACCCTGTACGTCATCGTCGATGTCGGCATGACTCGGAAGCGGTAGAGGCCACCCTGCTCGGTCAACGTCGTATCGATGCTCTCCCATGTGTCGTCCACGCGACGCTCGAGCGAGACAGGCACCAGCGAGCAGCCATACCACTCGTACAGTTTGTAGCTCAGAACACCCGTGATGGTGGTTGCAGTTGAGCCTGGTTCGACTCTGGAACCCGCGACCGTGATTGCAGTGCTTCGCTGCGTGTGCACTGCGGTGCTGGTGCTGATGCTGCCGGTGGTGTATGAGGGAGATGCCTTGCCGTCGAACCCGTCATACACGACACGGTACTCCGTGGTGTAGAACGGGCAGACCGCATACGTTGCGACGCCGGATGCGTTCGTGGTCACGGTGCCGATCTCCCACCAGGAGTCGCCTGACGAGGGCTGCCGTGCCTCGATCCGCAGAGCAGCAGAACCGAGCGGGCCTTCGACCAGGCCGGTAGTGCGCGCTGCAGCGGTGATCTCGACCGATTCGCCCCAACGGACCACGTGCTGCGATACGCCGATCGTCACAGTCGTCGGGACGGACACGAGCACTTTCTCCACGTGCTCCGCCTCGATGTTGCCGTACCCATCGACTGAGTAGCAGTTGATGTGGTGCGGCCCCGGCTCGTCGAGCTCGAGAGAGGTGCCCTCCACCCAGTCGCCACCGTCGAGCGAGTAGAACGGGCCGTCGACGCCTGCAGGATCGGTTGCCGTCAGCGACACCGAGACGGAGCCATCGGCGTTCCTCTTGGTGACCACGGAGGTGACTGGCGGGACCACGTCGTTGGGCGAGCCAGGCACCACATTGGTCGCATAGATGTCGCCATTGCCCGAGCGCGCGTCGGCCCACACAACACGATTGCCGTCGATGGCCGGTGCGGTCTGCTTCGACATGTCGGATGTCAGTCGCCGCTCCTCCCCTGTCGCAACGTCGTACCAGTAGATGTCGGAGTTCCCGTTGCGCACGTCTTCCCAGACGATCCGGGTGCCCGACATATCGAGCTCCCCGAGCGACGCCGGATCAGAGTTCGCGATGATGGTGGTCTCGCCGGATGCGAACTCGTGAACATGGATGCGTTGATCGCTCGAGTCGACCCACACGACGTACTTTGAGGACAGGAGGTTCCTTCGCGCGGCGGGCAGGTATTCGCCCGTCCCCCAGACCGTCCGCGTCTCGGCAACGCTGTCCCACGTCGAGAGTGGTCCTCTGACACGCCCTGAATTGAAGTCACCGCCGAGAAGCAGGCGCGACCCCGCGGCCATCGGCTGGATGAAGGCCCACGTGTAGCTCTCGTTGGGAAGCCGCGGGATGCCGGAGTAGGGCACGATCGTCAGCGTTTCATCGTTGGTGTCGTAGATCGCGGCGCTCTTGAGCGCGGACGCCCATGTTGCCAGCCCATCATCCGACATCACCAGATAGCCGGTCATGTACGAGGTCGCCGGCACCGTCATCGATGTCGCGGACTCGATGTCGGTGACGTGCAGGCCATCCGAGGCGAGGGAATACACTCGACCATTCCGGAGCCGAGGGCGATTGCCTGCGGCGGGAACGTAGGTTGAGTACGTAGCCGTGTTGGAGCCGATCTGGCCCCAGGCATCGTAGGGCTGGAACGGCGAGTCTTCTGGCACGTGCTGCCATACCACGATGTCGCCCTCGACGTCGGGCGCGACTTCCTGGGCTCCGGAATTGACTATCGGGTAGACCCCCACCTCGTGGCTCACGCCGACGGCCGACGCCGAATGCGGCACCACCGCCAGCCCAACGACTAGGATGAGCGCCAGCAAGGGCGGCAGGATCGCCGCTCGAGCCGTGGCCGCGCGCGTTCGTGAAGGGCCTGCCATCGTCACCTCTCCTCGGCTGTCAGTCGGGGCACCTGACGACAATCGTAACAGGGTTCACCTCGATGACGACTTCTGTGGCCGTCTTGCTGCTACACCCTGAACTCCCCGTGCCCCACGACTACCGCGCTGCCGCCGACCTCCACGCTCTCGATCGCCTCGGCGGTGCCGGTCGCCTTCGACCACAGCGTGCTGGGACGGCCGATCTCGGCGCCTTGCGAGATCTCGAACTCGGTGCCCCAGGCGATGACGCCGTGCCGCGCGAGGTGCACGGCGAGCGGACCGGCCGCCGAGCCGGTCGCGGCGTCCTCGCTCACGCGCGGGTCGTCGAAGAACATGCGCGTCTTCACTCGGCCGCCTTCGACCGCGAAGGCGTTCACGCCCATGCCTGGCGCCGCAGCAGCCAGCGCCCGCGGTTCCGGCGAGAGCGCGGCGACCTCGTCGAAGCTGTCGAGCGCCACGTACACGTGCGGCACGCCGTTGTCGTAGAGCTCGATCGGTAGCCGCGAACCCTCGACACCGAGCGCGGCGATCAGCGGTGCCGGATCGGGCCACGCCGCCACCGTCGGGATCGGCTGCTGCATGCGGCCGAACGCGAGCTTGGCGCCGTCGCGCTCGAGCGCGACCGGCACGATGCCCCGCGCGGTCTCAAGCCGCATCACGACGCTTTGCAGCGACCCGGCCACAGCGAACGCGGTCCCCAGCACCGGGTGCCCGGCGAACGGCAGCTCCTCGTGCGGCGTGAAGATGCGGACGCGCGCGTCTCCGCCGGCTTCGGCTCGCAGCACGAAGGTCGTCTCGGAGAAGCCGATCTCGAGCGCGAGCGCCTGCATCTGTTCGGGTGTCAGCCCGGTCGCATTCGTGAAGACGGCAAGCTGGTTGCCGGCGAGGGCTGTCTCGGTGAAAACGTCGACGATGACGAACCGGTACGTGGCCATGCGGAGCCCTTTCCTCGGCTGTGTGGCTCGGTAGCGTGCTCTCAGGTGTAAGCGTACAGCCCGTCCCAGAATCACCCCTTGACAGCTATCACTATTACCTGTCAGTATTGGTTGACACGTGAAGGAGGAACATGTCGGACCACCAAACAGGCGACCAGCTTCTGCAGATGCTCTCCGCCCTTGCGAACCCTCACCGGCTGCGGATCCTCGCGGCTCTGCGCGAGCGCGAGAGCTACGTCAGCGAGTTGGCCCGGGAGCTGGGGATCGGCCGTCCCCTCCTCCACATGCACCTGCAAACACTGGAGAAGGCCGGGCTCGTGGTCGGACGCCACGAGGTCTCGGAAGACGGAAAGGCGCTTCGCTACTACACGGTCGCGGACTTCGACGAGCATCTGACCCCCGAGCGGATCAGCCAAGCGGCGAAGACCATCACCGAGGGTGGAGCAGAAGGAAGGGGAAAGCGATGACATGGCTCGACAGCTCTTTGGGGTTCGTGATTGTGATTCTGGTCTTCTTCGGCGTGGCCTCGCTCGGCTTGCCGTCGTATCGGCGCCAGCAGATCAAGCTCGCTGAGATCAAGGCGTCCGGCAACGAGAAGTTTGAGGCGCTCAGCGCCGAGTACTCGAAGCTCGCTCGGGAGACGCGCGAGGCCCAGGCCGCGATGCAGGCCGACCTGGCAGCGGTCCGCTCGTCGGTGGAGTCGATCGAACAGATGATGCGTGACGTCGGGTAGCCCGGCGCAGCGTTAAGGAAGTGGAACGATGAACACGGATTCTCGTACTACCAGATGGTTAGGCGCGGCGTTCGTCGCGCAGTTCGTCACGAGCATGGCCTTCGCGATCGTGTCCACGGAGGTGCTTGCTGGAGGCGTCGACGAAGTGCTGGTCGCGGCCGCCAACAACCTCACCGCCGTACGCGCCGGCGCTCTGCTGGAGCTGCTCACCGCTGCGGGCATCACTGCACTCACCACCCTGCTCTTCGCCTCACTGAGCGAGATCGGTCGCCCGCGCGCGCTCGTCGCGCAGGGGCTGTGGCTCACCGAGGCCGGGTTGCTCGCTGTGGCCGGGCTCGGCCTCTACGCCCTCGCCGCTCTCGGCGCGCAGGTCGCCGCCGGTGTTCCCCCCGCTCCGCTCGCGGCCGCCGCCACGGTCGCCTTCAGCCTGTACCAGTACGCCTTCACGGCGCATATGTTGTTCTTCGGCCTGGGAGCGCTGCTCTGGTACTCGCTTCTGTATCGCTCGGATCTGGTCCCGCACTGGCTGGCGGGATGGGGCCTGATCGCGTCGCTGCCACTGCTCGTGTCCACGCTGCTCACGCTGTGGGACCGAGGCTTGAGCCTCGGCATCCTTGCCGGACTGCCGTACGCGCCGTTCGAACTCTTCATCGGCGTATGGCTGATCGTTCGCGCCGGTCGGACCGCGTCCGCACCGGCTCGCCTCGAAGGAGTCCTGTCATGACCAAAGAGAGAAAGGCCGCCATCATCATCGGCGTGCTCTACATCATAGGAACCGTCACGGGCGTCATCGCGAGTCTCGTCATGCCCAGCTTCGGCCCGGGCACGGACATCCTCGCGACCATCGCCGCCCACCGCGGCGCCACCGTCGCCGGAACGCTGCTCGTGCTCACCATGGGGTTCGCGCTCTCCGTGCTCGCGGCCGTCTTCTATCCCATCGGACGACGGTTCAGCGAATGGCTCGCGACCGGCTACGTGATCTTCCGCGGAGCGCTCGAGGGCATGATCTACGTCATCAGCGGACTACTCTGGCTCACACTCATCACCCTGAGCAGCCAGCCGGCCTCGGGGGCCATGGCCCCGAACGCCCATACGCTCATGACCGCGAACGATGTCATCTGGAACCAGCTCGCCTCGATGCCCTTCGGCATCGGCGCGTTCATGTTCTACGCCCTGCTCCACCGCGCGAAGCTCGTCCCCAGCTGGATACTCATCTGGGGCTACATCTCGGTGGCGCTCATGATGGTGGCCAACCTCTCTCAGCTCATCGGTCTGGGCAACATCAACGTCGTCATGGTCTCGCTGCTGGTCCAGGAGATGGTGCTCGCTGGCTGGCTCATCGTGAAGGGCTTCGACCCCGAAGCGCTCGCCCAAGGTGAGGCTCCCGCCGAGAAGAGTCCGCACACCGCAGCCCCCACCCCGAAGGTGTTCAACCCGGCGCCGGGAGTGTGAGTCGCCCTCTCCCCTGAGCGCTCACATAGGAAGGGGCCTGTCGCGTCGCTCGGCAGGCCCCTTCTGCGTGCGCCGGCTTCGCGCCCCTGCTGTCGTCGGGCAAGCTCAAGGTCGACGGCGGCGCCGTCTACATGTGGCGCGAGCGGCAGCAGGCGTACGCGCCTGCGACGTTTCGAACCACGCACGGCCGCGACGATGTGCCGCGCACGAACGTCGGATCGCGCGCGTACTACAGAGATCGGATCCTCGCAGTCGCAGCAACAATGGACGAGGCCGCCAGCCAGCCGCACTACTGATACCGAAGCGCATCGATCGGATCCATCTTCGCGGCCCGCCTCGCGGGGTAGTACCCGAAGACCAGCCCGATGGCCGTCGATACGCCAAACGCCAGCGCCACCGAGCCGCCGGTCACGCTCATGTCGAACGTCGACACCGCCGTGACAGTCGCGGAGGGGATGCGGCCGGCGGTGCGACGCTAGCCGCGCGCCCCGCCCAGCAGCATGACCTCCGGCCATCCGGAGTGAGCCCGAACGTCCGCCGAGCAGAGAGTAGCGTCGAGCTCCCGCGCGAGCGCCGGCGCGACGGCGTCGTAGAAGCTGCAGCCGAGTTCGTCCCGCACGGCGAGGGCCTCGCGCACCAGCGACGCCCCCACCTCGACGACGCACACGCGCCAGCTCATGAATCGCTCCCAGAAGGCGTCGGCCTGCGCTGCGGACATCGACCGCGTCGCCACCGAGACCACTTCGTACACGAACAGCGAGGGAACAACGAGCTCGATCTCGCCTCGGCCGTGTCCGCCGAGCAACTCCAGCGCGTCGTCAGTCCCTGCCTCGTCCCGGAACCACTTCGCGCCGACCGAGGCGTCTAAGACGATGCGCCGAACAGCGCTCACTGGCCCTCGCCGCCAGCGTCCGAACCACCCGTGTCCGCGCCTGGATCGACCGCTCCCGCCTCGCCCCGGACTTCCCGCAGTATCTCGAGACTCGGCCGCGGGTCCAGGCTCGGCCGCGCCGCGACCTCCCTGAGCCACTCGATGCCGTCCTCGACTGCCCGCAGTCGTCGTGCGGCTTCCAGCCCACCGGCATGTGCGGTGACGTAGGCGCCCGCCGCCTCGCGCACCACATCGCTACGCGTAAGCGACTCGCTATCCGCAATCGCGTCAAGGCGCGCGAGCAGCTCATCCGGCAGCGAGATGGTGACTCTGGCGGTCATGCCGATCCCCGATTCTGATCTGGATTGTTCATACTCTCATTATGCACGTGAGTATGAACGCCTTCAACCAAGGGGTGAAGCCAATTGCGGCCGGCGGTCGGCCAGCGGCAGCTCCTCGATTCCCGCGCAGCCGAGCGCTTGATCTCGACCGAGTACACCCGAGCGCGCCTAGAGCTTGTCGAGCGTCCCTACGACGGCCTCGGATGCCCCATCTCGATCGGCGTGCCCGAGTCCCCGCCAAGCTCGTGACCCTTCACCCACGAGACGGCAGCGCCGGACGCGGCACCAAGGATCGTCGACACGACGCCCATCGAGAGAGCGAAGTAGCCGTACTGCACGGCGCCCTCGACGTCGACGGCGCTCGGCGCGACCGTCCGCAGCAGCCCTGCAGCCGCCACGGCCACGAGCATCCCCACCGCCGAGAACCCACCCACCGTCAGCGCCGGCCTCACACCGCCCAGCACCCAGCCGGTGAGCGCACCGGCCACCGCCGCAGCGAGCACCGCCGACATCCACGCGGTCAGCACCACCGGCGAGCCGTCGGTCAACGCGAAGAACAGCGCGAGCATGAAGACGACCGTGAACGAGACGCCTCCCACGAGCCCGCCGACAAGCGCCTTGCGTGAGCCGAAGTCACCGCGAATCACGGCATACCAGCCCACGAACGCCGGCACCACGATCGCGAACGGGAACTCGAAAGCGGTCCAGATGTAGGCCGCCGAAGCACCCAGCACGCCGAAGACCGCCGCGCCGGTCAACGTGTTCCGCAACATGACGCGCCTCCTCTCGGCCTGAGAATCCATCTGTGTCGTATATACCCTGCGGGGTGTCGGGCGAAGCCTGGCAGGCACGCGTGCGACCCGCGACGTCGAGCCGGACTGGCACCGTCACCGAGCGGCACCCGAGAGCGCCATCGCACCAACAACCACCTTCACGCCGACGACCGTCACCAGTGCCCACACCATCGCCGAGTCGCTCGCGAGCACCCCCGGCCGCACGCCCATCGCGAACATGACCGCGAGCACGAGGATCACCAAGCCCAGCACGATCCCTGCGAGCATCGGCGCGCTCATCCAGTCGCCGCCCATGCGCTTGAGCACCGGCCCGATCCCGAACGCCGAGCACGCCACGAACCCTGCCACGAACACGATCCAGAATGCCATCTTCATCGTCTCGAACCCTTCTCGTCTCGAAGTCCCGTCAGGCACTCCGCATCGGTGTCATCAGTGCCTACACGCTACTTCCACGGCCACAGCAGCCAGTTGGTCCACGCCAGCGCCGCGATCACGAGCACGAGCCGGATCGGCATCGCCCACGGCAGCGTCCAGATCCAAAGGCAGATCATCCACGGCAGGAAGAGCAGCCAGATGACGCCCTGCACCAGGATGTTGAGAGAGCGAGTCCATGCCCACACCTCACCGAGCCGGCCCGGGTCCGTGATGAGGTAGTACACGAATGCGCCGCTCACCACCGCGCCGAGCCCGAAGATGAACAGGCTGAAGGCCTGCTCGCCCGGGGTCTGCTCGGCGAATCCTCGCACTACCGAGGCGGTCGTTTCCGTGCTCATTGCAGTTGTGGTCTCCATGTCGTCTCTCCTTCGTTCGTGGAAACTCATTCGGTTTCCAGTTTCCATACTGCACAGAGAAGGGTCGCTGCCGCGTGGCCGCGACCCTGGTTGCCTATCCGATGAAGCGCAGCACCCGCTCGACGAGCTCGGCATCGCGGTCGTATTCGGGCTGCGCGTTCACCATCAGCGTGTACTCGAGGACCATCGCTCGGCACATCTTCTCGACCAGCTCGGCGTCGCCCGGCACGAACTCGCCTGCCTCGATCCCCTCCGAGACGATCTCGCGCAGCAGGTCGCCGTTGGCCTTGGCGAACGCGTCGGCCGCGATCTCGTACTCGGCGAGCCACTCGGACTCGCTCGTCTCGGCGATGTGAGCGCGAGCGCTCCCGATCACGAACTTCAACAGCGCCTCCACTCTCGCCCGGTGGTCCGGCAGTTCGGCGACCATCGCGCGCAGCTTGCGCTGCTCGGTCGCGGCCTGCCGCTCGACGATCGCGGCGTAGATGTCGCGCTTGCCGTCGAAGTGGACGTAGATCGTCTTCTTGGAGATGTGGAGTTCCTTCGCGACGTCGTCGAGCGTCGCCTTCGCGTAGCCGACCCGCGCCACGTGGCGCTCGAACGTCTGGGCGATCTGGTCCTTCTGGGACACGGGGCGGCTCCTTGGCGGTGGCGTCGGTGGTGCGGACGACGTCGGTGGTGGAAACTCTCAACGCCGCCAGTTTCCACCGTGGAAACTCGTCTGTCAAGCAGTTTCCACGAATCCGCGAGATTCTAGACCCACACCCCGCGCAGCTCACCGTTGGCGAGCGAGACGCGCACGCGCGGCAGCAGCTCCGGTACCAGCTCGCGCAGGTAGTCGCGCGCAGCGGGATCCTCGATGCCGAGCGCACCGCACACCGCGCTCGCAGCCTCGCGCAGCGCGCGGGCCCGCTCGGCGTCGCCCAGCGGGCCGAGCCGGCGCGCGAGCTCGGCGCGGTCCTCAGCGGTGATGCGCAGCGGTCGCGGGTCAGCTCCCAGTAGCGCGCGACCGAGAGCGTTCGTCGCGACCGGCTCGTAGAGGTTAACCAGCAGCTCGGCGTAGTCGGGGCTCGTGCGCTCGAGCACGCGGATGCACACGTCGCGCTCGAAGTGGCGCAGGAACTCGGCCTCGATCAGGAGGCGGCGCAGGTACTCGTGGATGTACTCGACGCCTTGGAGCGACTCGTCGACCGGGTGGCAGAGCGGGTAGTCGAAGGTGAGCGGGATCTCGTGCGCCATCGAGCGGAAGTCGTACACGCGCGGGAAGTTGCCGATCTCCGCGAGCGTGTCCTGCAGGGCGACGCTGGGAATCGCCGGCATCGTCGCGACGACCTCGTGCCACAGCTCTCCCGTCGCCGCGACCTTGCGCTCGATCACACCGAGCCGCCGCCGGTACTCGTCCTCAAGATCCACGCCGAGCAGCTCGACCGGTATCTCCGGCCGCTCGGGATCGATACCGAGCACGAAGCTCACCGAGCGCAACAGGTCGACCGCGACGTGCTTGGGCACCGACGTGCTGTCGCCCATCGTGTAGATCGCGGTGCGCCGCTCGAGCAGCCGCATGAAGCGCTGCTCGAACGCAGCGAGCTCCTCGGGCGTCGCGAGGGCGCGGTCAGCTCCGGGCGCGGATGCGGGAACGAATCGGCTCTCGTCGGGCACGCGGTGCTCCTCTACTCGTCGAGCCAGCTCGAGCTCTCCCATTCGGGTTCGAACTTGTCGTCGACCCACTTGCCGATGTCGTAGCGGTGCTGTGCAAGCGTGTGCGCGTTGGCAGCAGCGTTGTCGGCGTCGGGGTCCGCAGCGTCGTCGTAGCCGGTGCCGGCGTCGATCTTCTCGGACTCGGTGAGGTCGTGGAAGCCGGGACGGCGCGGGTTCACGAGCTCGTCTCGGATGGTGCGGGTGAGACCCTCGAAGAGCGCCTCCTCGAGCAGCGCGACGTCGCCGTTGGCGTAGTCGTCGAAGAGCGTGCGCATCTTCTTGATGAGGTCGTCGTCGGTGAGCTGTTCGAGCGACTCGTTCTTGAACTCGTAGAACAGTTCCTGCAGCTCGAGGATCGTCTCGACGAACGTCGACTGCGACACCTGCGGCGAGCCCGCGAACGCGAGCACGAGATCCTTCGCGACTCCGCCGCCGAACTCGACCCGGTCGCTCACCGCGAGCGCCTCGGCGCGCCCCACCACGATCGCCTGCGCGTCGGCGGCGGACAGCGCGAGGCCGTAGCGCCCGATGACCTCGTTGCAGGCGATGAGCTCGCGCGCGGCAGTGGCGAGCTGCGCGCCGTTCGCTTCGCTCTCGAATGGAACCAGCATGTGCATCACCTCGAACCGGCAGCCTACGCCGTTTGCCCGGCGATGTCAGGACTCGTTCTCAGGTCGGTTTCGTGGTATGGTGGAGATGCAAGATGGGGCGTTTGACCTCGTCTTATTCTATTTCGGCCGCGCCTGAGCCGCCGCGTCGAAGAGCTTGCGCGGGATGTGGCAGTAGCCGCCCGGGTTCTTGTCGAGGTAGTCCTGGTGGTACTCCTCGGCGGGCGTGTAGCGCACAAGCGGCCCGACCTCGATCGCGACAGGCGCCGAGAAGCTCTTCTGCAGCTCGGCGATCGACGCCCTGATGGCGGCCTCGTCCTCCGGGTCGGTGTAGTAGATCCCGGTGCGGTACTCGACCCCGACGTCGTTCCCCTGCCGGTTCACCGATGTCGGCTCGATCGCGTCGTAGTAGAGGTCGAGCAGGAACGGCAGCGGCGCGACTGCCGGGTCGTACTCGATCTTGACGACCTCGGCATAGCCGCTGCCATCGCCATAGCGCGCGTTATCACGGGTGCCGTTCGCGTAGCCGGCTTCTGTGCCGCTCACACCGCGCACCAGCCCGACATACTTCTCGAGCCCCCAGAAGCACCCGCCTGCGAGGTAGATGGTCTTCACGTTCGCGCCTCCTGTCGGTGTCGTCGTGGATGCGGTCGTGGTCGCCGGCACGGCGGCCGGACGCGCGGCTGGCGCGCTGCAGCCGACGAGAATGAGCGTCGCACTTGCCGCCGCAAGCAACGCAAGTATCCCCACGCGTCGTGTCATGGAATCGGCCTTCTCGAATCGGACCTGATCGGCGCCTGTCGGCTGACTCAGAGCAAACCACGTGCGCAGCTGACCACTCGCCACATCTGCGCGAGCTACACGTACAGCACGATCACGTACGCTGCATACGCGCCGAGCAACGCGGCACCGAACACTCGGCCGATTCGGCCAGTCGTCATCAGCGGAACCGCCGCCAGCAGCGTGAACCCCAGCATCACTGGAATGTCGACGCGCGCCATCCGTTCGCTCACGGTCAGCGGAGAGATCACCGCCGTCGTGCCCAGGATGAGCATGATGTTGAACGCGTTGCTGCCGATCACGTTGCCCACGGCCACGTCGGTGTGACCTCGGCGAGCGGCCGTGATCGAGGTGGCCAGCTCCGGAAGCGAGGTCCCCAGCGCCACCACCGTCAGCGCCACGACTGCCTCCGGGACGCCGAGCGCAACTGCGATCTCGGAGGCGCCACGTATCACCAGCTGCGCCCCTAGCACGAGGGCCGCGAGCCCACTCACCAGCATCGCCACCGACACCCAGAGCGGAATCACCACGTCGGCGAACTCCTCAGTCTCCTCGGCGTGCCAATCCTCATCGGACACGGGCTTCTCGCCCAGCTCGATACGGTAGGAAAGCCAGATGTAGCCGCCGAGAAGCGCGAGCATCGCGATGCCGGCAACGCGTCCGATCTGCCCGAGCAGGCCGAGCGCGAGCAGTGCGACAGACGATCCGACCATGAGCACGAGATCGCGCCTGAGCTCTCGAGGCTCCACGAGTATCGGCAGGATCACGGCGGTCAGTCCCAAGACCAGTCCCACGTTCGCTATGTTGCTGCCTACCACGTTCCCGAGCCCGATGTCCGGCGATCCACCCAGCGCCGCCTGAACCGATACCAACAGCTCGGGCGACGACGTGCAAAATGCGACGACCGTCATGCCGACGAGCATCCTCGAGATCCCCAGCCGCAACGAAATCGCCACCGCCCCCCGCACGAGCACCTCGCCCCCGCCGAAGAGAAGTGCACATCCCACGACTGTGAACAGGATGGCGATCATGCCCTACAGCCTCCGCACCATCGCGTCGACCACGCGCTCGACGCTGCCCGGCGCGAACTCTACGAAGTAGCTCGGCTCGAAGAGCTCGGCCTCGATGATCATCGGCCCGTTCGCGCCGGTGACGATGTCGTAGCGCGCGTACAGCGGCGTCGCATCGGCGCCGAGAGCCCAGCCGCGCTCCTTGGCGATGCGGGCGATGGCTTGGCTGCAGCGGCGCGCCATCGCAATCTCGGCGTCGCTCGGGACGACCGGGGTGATGACCTCGTCGTAGACGCCGCCAAAGTACCCTCCGTCGTCGCCGAGGATGCGGCCCTTGATGATCGCGTGCGAGAACTCGCCGTCGAAGAAGAGCAGGCCGTGCTCGTTGCCACCCGTGATCTCCGGCACCTCAGGCTCCACGAGCACGAGCTTGCCGGCGTCGAACACCTCGGCGACGTACTCGGGCAGTCGCGGGTCGTCGGCGTGCGTGAGGTGCGCGCCCCACGAGCCCGCGCCGATGTTGGGCTTCACGACGACGCGGCCGGGGATGGCCCCCGCGGCCATGCGGACCTCCGCCAGCGTCGCCGCAACGGTTGTCGGCACGATCGTCACGCCGAGCGCCTCCAGGTCGAGCAGGTAGCGCTTGTCGAGATTCCAGCGGATGACGGCTGGCGGGTTGAGCACACGACCGTCCGGCAGCGCATCGAGCCACGCGAGGAACTCGCACGTTCGCAGCGAGTAGTCCCAGGGCGAGCGCATCACGATGAGGTCGTAGGCGCTCCAGTCCACCGTGACGTCGTGCCACACCGGCGCATCCGCGTGGATGCCGCGACGCGCGAACTCAGCGAGCAGCGGCTCGATGTCGAACTCGTGCTCGAGGAGCTCGGGGACGTCTGTCGTGACAAGCGCGATGCGTGCGGGCACGAAGCCTCCTGAGATCCCGCGCTGGAGCGTCGCGGGCGTCGGATATGGGTCGGCCAGAAGAATAACAGCGCCCGGCAACCGCTCGGCTACATATTCAGGAACCGCATCAGCTCGTAGACGACGAATCCCGGCCAGAAGAACGCCTTGATGATGCCGATGAGACCGCCGAAGAAGCTTGTCGCCGTCTGCACGTAGTACACGACTGCTCCGAAGATCCCGAGGCCGTAGACCGCACCTGCCCCTGCGGCCGCGCTGTTGTTGCCCGCGTTTCCCATGTCGCTCCCTCTGTCGTGTGCGTGAACCCACCGAGAGGCTTCTACCCTAAGCCTGGGTACCAACTCCCGGTAGCGCTCGTCCGCCGCTGAAGGAGTCGGGGATGCCGAGCCGCAGCACGCCGCCGATCGTCGCGCACGGGTTCGTGCCAGGATTCGTGAGTGCCTTCGCGCTTGTGTGCGTGCTCGCAGGATGCGCGCTCGAGCCTCTCAGCATGCCACCCGCCAGCGTGGCCTCGTCGCCCGCGACGGGGGTCACGACGGCCCTGACGGCTGAACCCGCGACCGGCTCGGCTGAACCGACCGCATCGGTCGAACCCACGGTACCGCTCGTGCTCGCGGTCATCGGCGACTACGGCACGAACGATTCGCATGCCGCAGAGGTCGCAAGCCTCGTCGCCTCATGGGAGCCCTCGTTCGTCTTCACGACCGGCGACGACTACTACCGCCGCGCGGGCGGGACCGGAAGCAGCCGTTACCGGCGCTCGACCGGCGCTTACTACGGCACGTGGGTACGGGAGCGTCGCTTCTACCCCTCGCTCGGCAACCACGACTACACCGATGCGACGCCGTCGCCCAAGACGTACCTCTCCTACTTCAAGCTGCCGGGCAACGAGCGCTACTACGACGTGGTCCAGGGGCCCGTACACCTCTTCATCCTCAACTCGAATCGTCAGGAGCCGAGCGGTCGAAGCAGCTCGTCGAAGCAGGCGCGGTGGCTCCGCAAGGCGCTTGCTGCGTCACAGTCGCAGTTCAAACTGGTGGTGGACCACCATCCGCCGTACTCATCGGACAACAAGCACGGGTCGACGACGGTGATGCGGTGGCCCTTCGCCCGGTGGGGCGCGGACATGGTGCTCTCCGGGCATGCGCACACGTACGAGCGAATCGAGCGGAACGGCATCAGCTATGTGGTGAACGGGCTCGGCGGCGCGTCGCGGTACGGCTTCGCCAAGCCGCTGCGGGGCAGCGTCAGGCGCTACCGGTCCAACTGGGGCGCGCTCAAGCTCACCGTCGCCGAGGACACACTCGAGGGCGAGTTCTACTCGGTGCGCGGCACGCTGGTCGATACGTTCACCGTCTCGGGCGCAAGCGTCACTCGCCCCTAGAGTTATATGACTGACTGTCAGTCAGTATTCGTGCTACACTGCCCCCATGACCCCTCGCCCACGCACAGATCCCGCCGCCCGCCGAGCCGAACTCGCCTCGGCCGCTGCCGCCTGCTTCGCAGATCGCGGCGTCGCGAACACGGCCGTGTCCGACATCGTGAAGGCTGCGGGCGTGGCGCAGGGCACCTTCTACCTGTACTTCGACACCAAGGATGACGTGGTCCTCGCAGTCGTCGACCGGATCGGCGCGCAGATGGTCGCCGAGATCGAGTCCGCCGTCAGCGCGGCCGGCACCACCGCTCTCGACAAGTTCCTCGGCCTGCGCGACGTGCTGATCCGCTTCGACGAGGACGCCGCCGCGCTCGCACTCGCCGACTTCATCCACCGCCCCGAGAACCGCGCCCTGCACGATCGCCTCGCCGAGCACCTCGTGCCCGCGCTACTGCCGCTCGTCGAGTCGATCGTCGCGCAGGGCGTCGCAGAGGGCGTCTTCGACGTGCCCGACGCGCGCGCAGCCGCGTGGTTCGTCATGGCCGGGCTGCAAAGCGTCGAGCTCGCAGGCACTCCCGCCGCCCGGATGCCGGCGGCGATCGAGTCCGCGACCCAGCTGGCACTTCGCGCGCTCGGCTACCCAGGGGCCTGCGCATGACAACCGGCGACATGGCGATCAGCACGCGCGCGCTCACCAAGCGCTACCGCGACGTGACCGCCGTCGAGTCGCTCGACCTCAATGTCCGCCGAGGCGAGATCTACGGGTTCCTGGGACGAAACGGGGCCGGCAAGACGACGACGATCCGCATGCTGCTGGGCCTCATCCGGCCGAGTTCGGGTGACGTCACGGTGCTCGGCAAGCGCATCGAGCCGGGCGAGCAGGACGTGTTCGCGCGCATCGGCTTTCTGGTGGAGTCCGCGTCCGCCTACCCCAACCTCACCGTCCGAGAGAACCTCGACATCGCCCGCCGTCTCACCGGCGCCCCAAAGACCGCCATCGCCGAGACGATCGAACTCCTCGGCCTGGGGGCTTATGCAGACCGCGTGAGCGGCAAGCTGTCGCTCGGTAACAAGCAGCGCCTCTCGCTCGCGCGCGCACTGCTCCACTCGCCCGAACTGCTCATCCTCGACGAGCCGGCCAACGCCCTCGACCCGGCCGGGATCGTAGAGGTCCGCAGCCTGTTGCGCCGGCTCGCGAGCGAGCAGGGCGTGACCGTCTTCATGAGCAGCCACATCCTCGCCGAGGTCGCGCACCTCGCCGACCGTATCGGCATCGTGCACGACGGGCGGCTCATCGAGGAGTCGTCGCGCGATGAACTCGCCGCCAAGGCCCGCGCCTTCGCCTCCGACGCCTACACCGCCGAGGAGCGCGAACAAGCGCTGCTCACGATGGACCTTGAGCGCTACTTCCTCGCGCGAACGGGCGACGGCTCCAACGGGGGCGACGCCTGATGTTCACGCAGGTGCTTGCCACCGAGTTCATGAAGTTGCGCCGCTGCAAGGTCACGTGGGCAACCCTGGGAGGGCTGTCTCTGGGGCCGCTCGGCATCGCGCTGTTCATGTGGATCGTGCGCGAACCGGGTCGCGCGGCGCAGCTTGGACTGCTGGGGGCGAAGGCCAATCTCGCCGGACTCGAAGCCACCTGGCCTGCCTACTTCGAGATGCTGACGCTCATCGTCGGCATCGGCGGCATGCTACTGCTGGCGTTCATCGTCGCCTACCTGTTCGGCCGCGAGTACGACGACGCTACCGCGAAGAACATGCTCGCCTCGCCCATCATGCGTCACTGGTTCGTGGTCGCGAAACTACTGGTCGCCGCCGCGTGGTGGGCGGCGCTCACGGTCGCGGTTCTCGCTGAAGCGCTCGTCATCGGCTTCGCTCTCGGGCTGCCGGGGTTCTCTGCGGGCCTGGCGGTGGGCGGGATCGGCAATGCGCTGCTCGCATCCGCGATTTCGTTCCTGCTCGCCCCGGTCGTGGCCTGGATCACCGTGTGGGCGCGTGGCAGCTCGGCACCGATCGCGTTCGCGATCGCCATGATGGCGCTGGGGAACCTGTTCGGGAAGACGGGCTGGGCCGAGTACTTCCCGTGGTCGATCGTGCCGCTCATGATCGGCATGGTGGGCTCGCCGCAGACGCTGCCTGCGGCGAGTTATGTCGTACTCGCGGTGACGTTCGTGGCCGGAATCGCCGCGACCATCGCACAGCTGCGGTTCGCCGACAACGCGCAGTAGCCGAGCGGATCGGCGGTCCCGACGCTGATGCGCAACGCTACATCGGCGCCCCCGGGCCCCACGGGATACCGAGCAGGTACCACGCGGCGAAGAACAGCGTCCAGGCGATCGTCAGCGCGATGAAGTACGGCAGCATGAGCGCGATGATCGTGCCGATCCCGGAACGTTTGTCGTAGCGGGCCGCGAACACCACGATGAGCGGGAAGTACGCCATGATCGGGGTGACGATGTTCATCGGCGAGTCGCCCACGCGGTAGGCGGCGAGCACCACGGCGGGCGCGATGTCGAGCCGCAGGAACAGCGGGACGAAGATCGGGGCGAGCAGCGCCCACTTCGCGATCGCCTGCGGCATGATGACGCCGACCACCGCGGTGATCCCGATGGCTCCCAACAGCAGCCAGAGGCTCCCCACGTTCATGCTCTCGATGGTGTCGCCGAGGCGAACAGCGGCGATCTGCGCGAGATTCGAGTAGTTGAAGTAGGCGATGAACTGGGCGATGAGCAGGAACAGGAACAGCAGCCCCGCCAGCCCCGCCCACGACTTCTGTATCGCGCCGATGAGGTCATCGCTCGTCTTGAGGGTGCCCGCCCCGCGCCCGTAGCCCATCCCCGCGCCGAGGAACACGAGCGCGATGATGACGATGAGGCTGTCCATGAACGGGGACGTGCCGATGATCGCGCCAGTCACGGTGTCGCGCAGCGGGGCGCCCGGCGGAAACGTGAGCAGCCCGACGACGACCAGCACGATCAGCGTCCCGATTCCCGAGTACTTCAGCCCCTTGGCGTCCTGCTCCGGAGTGATGTCGGCGAACGCGTCGGACGTGCCGGCGTCCTGATCGGCGGCGGGTGCGAACGAGGGATCGTAGGTGCCCAGCCGCTTCTCGACGACGTGCGTCGTCACGAGCGCGAGTACCACGGTGAGCACGATTGTCGAACCGATCCCGAAGTACAGGTTCGCCGTGATGTCGATGGACATCGCAGGATTGACCAGGTGGATCGCCTCGTTGGTGATCTCGGTGAGGATCGCGTCGGTCGGCGTCACGAGCAGGTTCACGCCAAAGCCGCCGGCCACGCCGGCGAACGCGGCCGCCATGCCTGCGAGCGGGTGGCGCTTGACACTCATGAACGCCGCGGCGCCGAGCGGGATCAGCACCAGGTAGCCTGCGTCAGACGCGATGCTCGAGATGATGCCGAGGAACACGATGATGAACGTGAGCGTGGCCGCCGAGGAGACCGCCACCAGCTTGCGTATGAGCGAGGCGATCAAGCCCGATAGCTCGGCGATTCCGACGCCGATCATGACGATGAGGATGATGCCCATCGCCGTGAAGCCCATGAAGTTGCGCACGAACGACGTGAACAGGAAGCGGATGCCGTCGGCGGTCAGCAGGCCCCGCGCTTCCACCGTCTCGGTCACGACCTTGTAGTCAGCGGCATCGGCCTGCTCGGCGGGCAGGAGCTCGGCGGGCAGCGTCGAGCCGGCGATGTCGACCTGCTCCACCTGCGCCGGCGCCGGCTTCACGACCTCGTATGTGGCGCTCGCTCCGAGCAGGTAGAACACCTGCGACAGCACGATCATGCCGAGGCACAGCACCATGAAGAGGATCGCCGGATGCGGGACCTTATTGCCAACGCGCTCGATGACGTCGAGCAGACCGCCCTTGGTCGAGCCGCCTGCCCCTTCATTGGGCGCTGCTGCAGCGTTCTCGGCACTCACCGGGTGCTCCCTTCAGACGACAGTTCGGCGAACCGCCCGAGGAAGTCCGCGACGGCGACCGTGGTCTTCTCGAACTCGTCGAGCAGTACGCGCTCGTTGGGTCCGTGGATGTTGGCGAAGCCATCCGTCGCTCCGCCGAGCATCACGACGGCCTGGGGAGACGCCTGCGCCAGCGCGCTTACGATGGGAATCGAACCGCCGCCGCCGGCCGTGATCGTCTCGGCGCCCCACGCCTCGGTCCAGGCCGCGCACGCGGCGGCGAACACCGGGCTCGTGGTATCGGCGGCAAACCCGTTGCCCGTGGGCCCGAGCTCCACCGAGAGGCTGATCCCGTACGGCATCGCCTCCTCGAGGTGCCGAGCCACCGCAGCCTGCGCCTCGCGGGCGTCCTGCTGTGGGTGCACGCGCACGTTGAGCTTGGCCCGAGCGTAGGGCTGGACCGCGTTGAGCGCCGCATCGACAGAAGGCGTGTCCATGCCGATCACGGTGATCGCAGGTCCGGACCAGACGCGCGACCCCAGGGAGCCGGTGCCGACGAGCGGCTGGCCGTCCACGACGTCGGCGAGATCGCAGAACTCCTCCTCGGAAGGGTTCGCGCCGGTCCACTCGTCCCTGCGCAGCCCCTCGACGGCGACGTTGCCGCGCTCGTCGTGCAGCGTCGAAAGAGCCCGGATCAGCGCGAGCAGCGCATCCGGGGCGGCACCACCGTACTGGCCGCTGTGCTTCGCCGAGCCGAGCGTGCGCGCTTCAACGGTCACGTTCGCCATACCGCGCAGCGCCACCGTGAGCGTAGGTACTCCCGGGCGCACGCTGCCCATATCCGCGATGATCATTGCATCCGACTGGAAGAACTCGGGATGCTCGAGCGCGTGGGTGACGAAGCCGCCGCTGCCGACCTCCTCGAGGCCTTCGAACACGAACTTGAGGCCGACCGGCGGCCGGCCGTCCCACACGCGCAACGCGCCGATGACGGCGATGATGTTGGACTTGGTATCCCCGGCGCCTCGCCCGTGAAGTGCACCATCTCGCAACGTAGGCTCGAACGGCGGCGTCTCCCACAGCGACGCGTCGCCTGCCGGAACCACGTCGTAGTGGCTGTAGAGCAGCACCGTCGGCATGCCTTCAGGCGCGGGTATCTCGCCCACGATGACGGGGGCGGTGTCGGGCAGGTCGAGCGTCGTGACTGAGTCACAGCCGGCCTCTCGGAGCAGGCGCGAGATCATGTCGCACGCGCGCAGCAGCTCGGGGCGGGACGACTCCGGGTAACCCGTCTCGGAAACCGAGGGAATCGCGATCAGGTCCGAAAGCTCCGATGTGAGCTGAGGCATGAGGGTCTTGACGCGAGAGGGAAGCTCCCCCCGGTCGGGGGTGGCGTGCTCGGACATCGTCTGGCTCCATTCTTGCGGCAGCTCGCCCGTGTCTGTGCCGACATCTGCCGCGACTCCATGCAGCTCGCTAGGCTGACTGCGTTTCCCAGTTGCTGAGTGCTTACCCAACAACACCCGCAGGCACCTTCGGCGTCGGCACGAGACCCGTGTTTCCGCCGCTTCAAGCCCCTGCACCCCCCGCTACCTCGCGTGACCGCGTCGCAACGCGCTGGCGAACGGGCAGGAACAAACCACCGGTCGCAGCTGCAAGCCGACCCACGAGCAACAGGAGACCCTGATGGCTGATGAGCCGAACTCCCCCGAGAACCGCACCCCCCTTCCGCGATGGGCCTGGGTGACAGCGGCCGTGCTTGTCGTGACGCTCGTTGGCGCCCTCGCGTGGTGGTCGACCTCCGCGGACAAGTCCGCCGTTCCGGACGTGCCAGAGTCCGATCAGATCGCTGAGAGCAAGACCGAGGTGCCCGACGTCGTAGGATTGACGAAGGCCGACGCGACGGCCGCGCTTGACGCTGCGGGACTCGCCACCAGCGAAACGGCCGAGTACGACCCGCTTGTCGCCGCCGGCTCCGTCATCGACCAGCTCCCGGCGGCCGGCGACAAGGTCGAGCCCGGCGCGACGGTTGGCATCCTCGTCTCGCTCGGCAAACGCCCGGCACAGCAGGTGCGCGTGCCCAACGTCGTAGGTCAGACCCAGAACGAGGCGCAGGAGCGCCTGCGCGACGCGGGCCTCGGCGCGTACTTCACGCTGACCTACGACCCCGCTGTGCCCGTCGGGACTGTGATCGAGCAAGAGCCCGGTCCGCGCGCGAGGGTCGAACCCGATTCGACCGTGCTGCTTGCCGTCTCGATCGGCCCCGAGCAGCCAGCGGCCATCGCCGTGCCCGACGTGGTCGGCCTGAGGCGGGCGGCGGCGATGTCGGCGCTGACTGAGGCGGGTCTGAGGGGGCAGGCGATCGAGATGTACAGCGACCGGCCCAAAGGCGAGGTCGTCGCGCAGGAGCCCCGCGAGGGCGTGAAGGTCGCTCCGGGCAGCAGGATCGGCGTACACGTCTCGGCGGGCCGGAGGCCATCGGTCCCGCCAGCGACGCCGCCCACCTACCCCGACCCGCCCCCCGGCGACGAGCCACCGCCGGTGGAGCCGGACGTCGAGACGACCTCCGTCCCGCGGGTCATCGGCATGTCGGCCGAGGACGCGATGGCGAAGATGCTCGATGCAGGCTTGCGCCCCACGCTGATTCCCACGCCCAACGAGGACCATCCGGAGGGCACGGTGTTCGAGCAGAGCCCCGACGCCGAGGAGATCGTCTACAAGGGCTATGCTGTCATGCTGCTTGTTTCTGAGGGCGCGGCGCCGGACGAGCCGTCAGACGCTCCGACGGACGAACCGACCGACACGCCCGCCGACGAACTGACGGATACGCCGTGATGCCGGCACCTGGGTGCCACAACCTGACACTGGAGGTCCACTGTTGAACCTGTGGCTTGTGCTGGACGCGGCGATTCTCGTCTACTGGGTGGGCGTCTCGATCCTGATCATCAGCGAGGACCGGGAGTCCACCGCCTCGCTGGCCTGGCTCCTCGTCCTGTTCGCAGTGCCCTACGTCGGGCTCCTCATCTACTTCTTCTTCGGCAGGAACTGGCCGGCGATCGTCCAGAAGGCGCCCGTGACCGTGCAGCTCCAGGCGTTGCTCGGCGAGTTCATGCCGAACGTCTACGCACCGTATCGCGCCCAGTCGATAGAGCTCGTCGATCGGCCGGGTCAGGAGGAGTACGTCAGGCGTCTCGCGACGTTGATCGAGACCAAGGCCGGCGCGCCTCCCCTGCCGGTCCGGACCTGCGACCTGTATGAGTCGGGCGCCGAATACTTCGACGCCCTGATCGCCGACCTCGCCTCGGCCAAGCGGTTCATCCACATGAACTACTTCATCTGGGAGAAGGACGAACTCACCGCCCGTATCACCGAAGTGCTGACGGACCGGGTGGCGGCGGGCGTCGAAGTCCGCATCCTCAACGACTACCTCGGCTGTCTCGCGTATCCCAAGGACGAGCTCGATGCGCTGCGCGACGCGGGCGCGATCGTCGGCCTGGACCTCACCGGCCTCGCCCGGCTGAACTACCGCAACCATCGAAAGATCACCGTGGTCGACTCGGAGATCGGACACAGCGGAGGCTTCAACGTCGGTCAGGAGTACATCGACGGCGGCAAGAAGTACCCCGCCTGGCGCGACACCGGCATCAGGATCACCGGCCCCGGCGTCGCCGACCTCGAGAAGCTGTTCGATATGCGCTGGTACGAGGTCTACCGAGAGAACCTGTTCGATCCCACGTACTACCCCTACACGGAACTCGCGGCCGGCGAGATCATGGTCCAGACGGTGCATCAGGGCTACGACGACCGGTGGAACTCCGCAACGAGGGCGTTCCAGCTGGCGGTCTCGGGCGCTCGGGAATCCGTGCGGCTGCAGTCGCCGTACTTCGTCCCCGACCCCAGCACACTCGATGTGCTGGTCAACGCTGCGGCCGGTGGCGTGAAGGTCGACCTGATGACGACCGCATGGCCGGACAAGAAGATCCCGTGGTGGGCCGCCGAGTCGTACTTCGAGCCGTTTCTCGCTGCCGGAGGGCGCATCTGGCTGTGGGAGAAGGGATTCTTCCACGCCAAGACGCTCTCGGTCGACGGGCAGGTCTGCTCGATCGGAACACTCAACCTCGACATCCGCAGCCTGCGCCTCAACAAGGAACTCATGGTGTGGGTGTACGACGAGGCGGTGACGCGCGAGCAAGACCGTCACTTCGACGAGGACCTGCGCGAGTGCCGCGAACTCACGCTCGAAGAGGTGCGCGGCTGGAGCCGCGGTCGCCGCTTCAGGAACTCCGCGGCGCGGCTGCTCTCGAACCTGCTGTAGCCTGGCGCGACAGATCAGCGGTCAGAGAAGCCCAAACCCCGAGAGCGCTTTGAGCAGGAACCACGTCCCGAACACCACGCCGATCACGATCTTGATGACGCGGTTGTTGCGCCGCAGCCACTCGGTCAAGGCATCCAACACGCCGGCGGCGCGGACCGGGAACACGCCGGCGATCGTGAGTATCGCCAGATTGCCCGCCTGCGACAGCACGACGAAGAGCACGAAGGTGAGAGCCGCGGCGGACGCGGTCAGTTCCGCCTCGGCGATCGCGGCTATCGCGCCGAGCGTGAACACCCAGAACTTCGCGGCGACCGCCATGTAGCCGGCGCCGGCACCCAGCGCGACCAGCGGCGTCATCGATCCGACGCGCTCCATCCATTTCGCGGGTGGGGCATCCTCGTCTTCGGCCTTCAGCAGCTGCCGAAGTGCAGTCACGTACAGCAACACCGCGAGTACGAGCAGCAGGCTCGAGGCTACGATGCCGAGCTCAGAGGCGCTCGCCGGGTCCCCATTGCCCGGCGTGAGCACCAGCCCGAACACGACGCCCTGGACGAGCCTGGTGAGTGCCATCCCGGCAACCCATGCCGCGGCTGCACGCAACGATGTGCGCACCAGCATGAGCGTGATGACGAGCTGCACCGGCACGACGATGCCCGCGACGATGAGCGGGACGAGCGTTGTCCACAGATCGATCATGAAGCCTCCTTCGGGTGAAGGTTCCCAAAGGCGGCATCAAGGCCTCCGGAACACGACCATCCGCCTACCGCATCCGCAGGTGTTCGCGCAGGTCCGCCCCTAGCACCGCGTGCAGCTCGCCAAGATCGTCGCTCGGCACCTCGACGAACGTGAACGCGAACACCGGGTAGCGGTTGAAGTCGGTCGGCCGCAGCTCGAGAACGCGGCTGAAGCGCGCCGCGAAACCGTCGTAGTCGACGGATTCGATGGCCGCGAGATCCACGCTGCTCGGCAGATCCGACACGATGAGCGCGGTCGTGCGCCCGGCGGTCTCCTGCGCGATGCGGTCCCAGTCGGGACGCTCGCCGAGCAGGTATGCGCGGTACGGGTTGATGCCGTACGCGAAGTGCGCGACGTCGGTGGCGCACCACCCGCCGAAGCGCATCGGGTTGATCTCGATCGGTGCGACGTTGCCCTCGCTGTCGATGCGCAGCTCCGCGTGGACCGGGAAGTCCGTGACACGCGCGCGGCGCCCCACCTCGGCGAGGAACGTCATCGCCGGCGGACCGAGCCGGCGAATCGTCTCGGCATCGGTGTAGTAGACGCGGTCGCTCACGTCGTCCGCCGAGGCGAACAGGTGCGTGTACACGTCGACGAGCACCGGCTCGCCGTCGGCGTCGAAGTACGCATCGACCGCGAACTCCTCGCCACCAATCGCCTCCTCGACGATGAAGCGGTCGAGCCCGAGGACCTGGTCCGGGTACATAGCCGCGAACTGCTCGGCCTCGCGCTCGATCGTCGCGACCACCTCGGGCCACGCCGCCGCCGAGTCGACCACGTGCACGCCAAGGCTGAAGAAGCCCACGGCCGGCTTCACGATGAACGGCGCGCGGACGCGGGCGACGTCGAAGCCACGCAGCTCTGCGAGAGACAACCCCACGAACCGGTAGTCCGGATAGAGGTCGGCCAGCAGCTCTCGGAAGGCGACCTTGTCCTTGAACAGCTCGATGCGCCGCGGCAGATCGGTGCACGAGAGGCGCTGGGCGATCCAGCCGATGGCGTTCTCGGAGTTCGAGTAGACTCGCGCGCCCGGTGCCGAGGCAGCGGTCACGAAGTCATCAGCCGGGGAGAGCGTGGTCGCATATGCGCCGACGAGCCGGCGCCGAGCGATGGGCGTGTCGAGCACCGGTAGGCCGAGCTCGGCCACGGTGCCGGCGAGCAGGTCGGAGACGTAGGGCTCTTCGAGGATGAACAACGGCGGACTCCTAGGGACCGGATGGCGGCAGACTCGCAACAGGATAGCCCACCGCGAAGGCACGCCGAGACGGCCCGGCACACTCAGCCGAGTGCCCGGCGACCCACTCCCGGGATCACACGCCCGGTCGTCTCGGCGTAGGAAGCGTACTCGTCGCCGAACTGCTCGAGCATGAGGCGCTCCTCTCGGCCGACCCGGTGGTGGTACATCCACGCGAAGGTCACGAGCGCCGGAATCCCGGCGAGCCAGTTGGAGACAAGCAGCAGCAGGCCGGCGTTGTAGAGGAAGAACGACGAGTACATGGGGTGGCGCACCCAGCGGTACGGGCCACCGGTGATGAGCGTACCCGCTTGCGCGCGCTCCACGAACGGCGACCAGTTGCCGGCGAGTTGCGCATGCGTCCAGATGAACAACCCGAGCCCTAAAGCCGCGACGACCGCACCGGACCAGCGCAGCCACGCGGGGAAGCCGAGCGCGGCGAAGTCGATCCATGGCGTGAGCATGTAGAGCCACTGCGTCATCTGACCCCAGCTCACAACCATCAACTCCAGGCGGCTGTCCTTGTCGGCGTGCTTGAGCGTCTCGAACTTCGAACCGCGGCCGAGCCTGCGCTCGAACACCGAGCGCATCGTCATGTAGGTGACGGCGATGGCGAGCGCGCTCAGGCGGTAGATGAGTTCAGCGGACACGGGCCCTCCTCAGGTTCGTCATACGCATCGGCCACGAGGCGGCTACTGCAGCAGCGTCTCGTCGAAGAAATCGACGACCCGCTGCTCGTACTCGGCGGGGTAGCGGCCGATCGCCCCCACATGCTCGACCTCCGGTGCGACCCACAGCCGGACGCGGCCGCCGAGCTGCTCGGCGAAGTAGCGGTTGAACCGGGTCTCGAGGTCGTTGCCCCCGGCCGCGACGAGGAGATACTGCGTGCCGTTCGAGCGACGCATCTCCTCGAGAAGCGGCGCCGGAGGCTGCTGCCACGAGAACGCGCGCGCAGCAGCGTACATGACGCGGGCGGTGAAGTTGCGGACCAAGGGCCGTTCCGAGGGCAGCGCGAGGAGCTCGGCGGTGCAACGCCGGGTCGCCCCGTCGGCGACGATGGCTTCGACCTGCGGGCATGCTGCGCTCGCGCCGAGAACCGCCTCGCCGCCCATGGAAGATCCGAAGGCGCCGATGTGCTGCACGCCGGGCTTCTGTGCGAGGAAGCGGACCGCCGCGCTCACGTCCTCGGTGCCCTGCCAGCCCAGCCGGTTCGTGCGCCCGCCGCTCTCGCCGTGGCCGCTCAGGTCGATCGCGAGCACAGCGTAACCGTGGCGCGCGAGCAGCTCCGCCTGAGGGCGCACGCTCTCGCGCGAACCGCCAGCACCGTGTGCGACGACCACCGCGGCACCGTTGCGAGATGGGGCGTACCAGGCGGCGATCGCCACGCCGTCGCCACGATCGACCGTCACGCGTTCGAACCCGGCGGGCGGCGCACCCACCTCGGCACGCGTGGGCCACACCGTGACGACCGCCATGGCCACAGGGAAGCCGATGTAGAGCGCGAGCACGAGCCCAAGGACAGTCCATCCCAGAACCGCTGGCCAGCGTCGCACCTTCGTGGTCGGCGTCGCCGCCGTCACTCGCGCGACCGCCCGGCGGCGACCGCCGCGATGAGTTGGGTGTAGTCGGTCAAGAATCGCTCCTGGATCGTGGGCTCAGATGGGAGGATACCCCTGCATGCTCCTAAGCTCTCCATTTCATCTCAGGCCGGACCGGCTCGTGGGACATGCCCCGGGGTCGGATCGCCCTCGGGGCAGACTGCCGCAAGGCCGACCCGGCTCGCCGACGAGACGGTGTCCCGCGCCACGAGGTTCTGGGGATACATCTGTCATGCGTCTGAGTGTCGAATGACACCGTTTCAGCCTGGGAGGTTCTGATGAGGGAGCTACTCCGCGTCAACATGACCGATCTCTCGGTCACCATCGAGCCGGTGCGCGAGGGGTGGGCCAAGTACGGTGGCCGAGCCCTGACCGACGCGATCATCTACCACGAGGTGCCGGCGGACGCCGACCCGCTCGGCCCCGCCGCCAAGCTCGTCTTCGCGCCGGGCACACTCGGGGGCACCACGGCACCCAACGGCGGGCGGCTTTCGGTAGGCGCGAAGAGCCCGCTCACCGGCGGCATCAAGGAGTCCAACTCCGGCGGTCAGGCGGCGCACGCCCTCGCGCGCATCGGCTTCTCGGCGGTCGTGATCGAAGGCGTCCCCGCCGATGCGTCTGCGCGCTATGCGCTCGTGATCGAAGCCGATCGCACCGCGCGGCTCGAGCGCGTCGATGACTGGGCAGGCCTCGGCAACTACGAGGTGTACGACAAGCTTGCCGCGATGCGCCCGGATGGCGACAGATTCGCCACGATCAGCATCGGCCCCGCTGGCGAGGTCGGCGCCCGAGCGTCGGGCATCGCCGTCTCGGACCCGAAGGGCTATCCGAACCGCTTCGCCGGCCGAGGCGGTCTGGGCGCGGTCATGGGCAGCAAGGGGCTCAAGGGCATCGTGATCTCCTACACGGGAGCGAAGTCCATCGACCACGCCGACAAAGACGCGTTCAACGCCGCCGCCAAGAGGTTCTCGGCGGCCCTGAAGGAGCACGCGGTCTCAGGCACAGGGCTCCCGATGTATGGGACCAACGTCCTGACGAACATCCTCAACGAGGCCGGAGGCCTGCCCACGCGCAACTTCTCGGCGGGCACGTTCGAGTTCGCCGATGCGATCGGCGGCGAGACCCAGCGTGAGACCATACTCGCGCGCGGCGACTCGCCCTCGAACGCGAGCCACGGCTGCCACAGCGGCTGCGTCATCCAGTGCTCGCGCTACTGGCTCGACAAGGACGGCCACTACAAGACGAAGGGTCCGGAGTACGAGACGGCCTGGTCATTCGGCGCCGACTGCGGCATCGGCGACCTCGACGGCATCGCCGAGCTGGACCGCGCGTGCGGCGACCTCGGGCTCGATACGATCGAGATGGGCGCGACGATGGGCGTGTACATGGCATCAGGCGCGCTCGAGTTCGGTGACGCCGAGGGCGCGCTCAAGGCACTCAAGGCCGGCATCGACCCGAACAGCGAGCTGCGCGTGCTCTGGGACGGCGCCGAGGCCACGGGCATCAAGTTCGGCGTCGCTAATATCCCGGTCGTGAAGCACCAGGCACTCCCCGCCTACGACCCGCGCCCCATCCAGGGCATCGGCGTGACCTATGCGACCTCGACCATGGGTGCCGACCACACCGCCGGCTACACCATCACCTCCAACATCCTCGCGGTTGGCGGCACCGTCGACCCGCTCAAGTCCGAGGGTCAGGCCGTCCTGTCGAAGAACCTGCAGATCGCGACAGCGATGCTCGACTCGCTGGGCCTGTGCATCTTCGTCGCGTTCCCGGTTCTCGACATCCCCGAGGCGCTCGTCGCCATCCACGAGATGGTCGAGGCGCACACGGGTGACAAATGGGATATCGCCGAGCTCATGCAGCTCGGCCGCGAGACGCTTACGATGGAGCGCATGTACAACACACGGGCGGGCTTCACCGCAGCCGACGACAGGCTGCCGAAGTTCTTCTACGAGGAGAAGCTGCCGCCACACGACGTCGTGTTCACCGTATCCGACGAGGAGCTCGACTCCGTGTTCGACTTCGTGGCCGGCACCGCTGCCGAGATGGGCCTGCAGTAGTCGCGCATCCTGCGCCCGCGCCGTCGCCTCCGGGCGGCGTCGCGGGCGCGTCGCGCGGCATGATCGTCGCTAGGAATCGGGCATGAAGGTGAATCTCGCGCTCTTCGCATACCTCTCTCAGTACCAGCCCGACGGCCAGGGCGGACGTCACTCGCGCGCGATCGAGGCGGCCGCGGACGCCACGGTCGGCGACGTCATCGACCAGCTGGGGCTGCCGGACCAACCGCGCGTCGTGTTCCTGAACGGTCGTCACGCCACCGACGAGCAGATCCTGTCGGAAGGCGACCGCCTCGCAATCTTCCCGCCGGTCGCAGGGGGCTAGCGTGCCGCCTCGCGACTCTGACTTCGAGTGGCCGCCCGTCGATACGAATGACGACGACGCGGTGCGCGCGCGACTCGGCATCGCGCACGTCGCGCTCATCGGATGTGGGGGCCTGGGGAGTAACGCGGCGAACTTGCTCGTGCGCGCGGGAGTCGGCCGTCTCACCCTCATAGACTTCGACCGGGTCGACGAGTCCAATCTCAACCGCCAGCTCTACTTCCAAGACGAGCTCGGGCTGGCCAAGGTGGACGCGCTGGCGCACACGCTTCGTCGGATTCGACCGGATGTCGAGCTGCAACGCGTTGCCGCCCGGGCCACCGCCGAGAACGTCGCGGATCTCGTGCGCGACTCTCACGTCGTCATCGAGGCCGTCGACCACGCGGACACAAAGGCGATGATCGCCAACACGCTCATGCGCGAGTTGCCCCAGATGCCCCTCGTGTCAGCATCCGGGCTCGCGGGGTGCTCGTCGGCAAACGAGATCGTGACCGAGCGCGTGGGCGAGCGCTTCTACCTCGTCGGCGATCTGGAGAGCGACGTGCGCGACGCCCTGCCCTTGATGGCCTCACGCGTAATGGTTGCCGCCGCGCACGAGGCGCACGCAGCGATCCGCATCCTGCTCGGGCACCCGGAGCCCTAACCGGCTGCCGGCCACCGGGTCAGGCAGGTGCACCTACTCGCCAGAATCCTTCCCCGCGTCGTACAGGCCGAGGAACACGCGATGCGGACCCGGCGTGTCGTTGGGAACGAACGCCACCCGGTCGCCAGGCATGATCCGAACACTCAGGCCGTGCACGACATGATTGACGAACGCGCCCTCGACGCGATCCATCGGCAACCCGAGTTCCTCGGCGAGTGCACGTGCCGAGATGCCCTCATGTGGCACGCAGGCCGAGAACTCGTACGGCAGGCCCTTCTCGGCGCGTGATGGCCGTAGGCTTCCGAGGATGCGCACGGCGACCTCGGGCTTGGGCTCGCGGGTGGTTCCGGAGGCTGCGGCCACCGCTACTCCCCGTGCCCGCCGCAGTGGTGGCCTGCGCACGCCGAGACCGCGTCGAACACGGAATCCATCTCGATAGCGCCGGAGGAGACCAACCGACCGCCGACCAGAACGTACGGCGACGGCCTGCCCTCGACGATGGCATCCAGTGCGGCATCGCGCTCGTCACCTTCAAGGTCGTAGAGATCGGGCGCGTCGACCGCGATGCCCGCGATGCCTCGCTCCCGCAGCGCCGCCTCGAGGAGCTCGGCCTGGCGCTCGACCGGCATCCCGCACGCCGAGAGCTCAGCGAACGCATCGCCGGTGCCCAGCACCTGTGCTTCTAGCGCCATCCACTCGGACAGACCGCCCGAGTACGGATCCCCGTCGCCGCTTCAACTGCAGTCGTCGACGTCGACCACGCGGATGGCGATGGAGATCATCGGTCGGCTCCTCTGCATTCGGCTGCCCGGACGTTGCCCGGGGTCGCCACCCACCATACCCCCACGGGTATTGGCTAGGCAAGCCCCGCTACTGGTCCATGGTCGTCACGTCGCCGGTCCTCGCGTCGACCTCCACCGTGCCGGAAGCCGCACCGCTCGCGGGGTCGAACGAGACGTACCACACCATCGGCTTGGTCGTGGTGGTCGTCTCCGCGGCCGGCACGTGCACGACGAGCGCGATCGAGTAGGCGTCCTTGTCGGTGGCCCCGGCCTTCGAGCGCGCCGAATCGAGTGCGGCCTTGCTGTCGATCTTGATCGCATCGGCCGACGCGACCTTCGGCCATTCGCCCTTCGCGAGTCCGGCCTGCCCGTACTCGGACGGACGCATCGCCTTCCCGTCCCTGACGTAGACGATGTAGGTCTTGTCCGAGGAGGGCGAGCCGAACAGGAAGCCCCACACCGGTGCCTGCGTCGGCTCCTTGGAGTTGCCGCTCTGAATGAACAGCAGCTTGGCGTCGGGTGCCATCGTCGCGAGTGCCGAGGTGGCTGCCGGCAGGCTCTCGAGCGCGGACTTGCCGACCAGGTCGACGGTCCCCGTGGCAGCGTTCTCGGCGACCTGATTGCCGCAGCCGACGACCGTGGCGGCAAGGACCACCGCGAGTGCGATGGCTGCGAGGGGCAGGTGGGGCCGTCGTGTGGTCGTGCGCTCCATGACTGATCGACCTTCCTGAGAGTGTGGGCCGGCGCGAACTGCGCTTCGCAGACATGCTACGCGATGCTGCCACGTTCCGACACCGCGACGACGGCACAGACGCGGGTATGTACGAATGGCGACGAGGAGAGGAGGCCGCAGCATGCCTGCGAAGAGCAGCGCCCGACCGGCGGTAGCGACCGACGTTCCCCAGAAGACGATCGACTGGCTGCTCGAGCCGGACAACCCGGCGGTTGCGGTGCTGACCCGCCGCGAACTGCTCGGCGAAGCGGACGACGATGCGGCCGCTGCGTTGTGGGCACGCCGCAACGAGTATCCGCCGGTGGCGGCGATACTGGCGGGCGAGCACGACGACGGCTCGTGGATGGCACCGTCGCAGGATTATCGCAAGTACGTGGGATCGTTGTGGCAGGTGCACCTGCTCGGCGAGCTGTGGGCCGACGGCTCCGATCCTCGGGTGCAAGCCGCAGCTGAGTACGCGTTCACGCGGCAGCTACCGGACGGCTCATGGAGCGCGAGCAACGCCCGGGCGGCAGGCTCGATCCCCTGCCTGACCTCCAACGTGGGACGCGCGCTCGCACGGATGGGATGGGCGCGCGACGAACGAGTGCTCGCTGCGCTGCAGCATGTGGTGACGCTCTACGGCGAGCTTGGCGTGCTCGACTGCCGAGACGGAGCGCTCTACCAGCTCAACGGCTACTGCCACATGCTTGCGCCCAAGGAGCTTCTCTTCTTGGCCGAGGTACCGCGCGAACTGTGGCCGGAAGGCGCCGAGGACCTTCTCGGCGAGTGCGTGACGAAGCTTCGCGAGAAGGAGGTGTTCCGCTCCCTGCCGGCCGAGTCGAAGGACTTCTTCGATATGGTGTGGTCCGCGCCGTCATCCGAGCGGCCTGGGATGCGCGAGCGTTTCCTTGGCGAGCACCCCGAGCTTCACTACAAGGAGAAGCCCGGCTGGCTGCGGTTCGGATACCCGCTCTCATACAACTCCGACATCCTCGAGGCGCTCTGGGCGCTTTCGCGCATCGGCGAGCCTCCTCGGCCCGAGTACGCGGATGCGATCGACGTCGTACGCTCGGCGGCCGACGCGCAGATGCGCTGGAAGCTTCGCAACACGTTCAACGGCAAGATGTACGCCGACATCGAGACCAAGGGCCAGCCGAGCAAGTGGCTGACGCTGCGCGCGCTCCAGGTGCTTGCGTGGGCCGACGGCGCGAACGCCGAGAGGAGCGCCCCGGCGTGACGTCGCTCGACGCCCGAGAGCTCGCCGCACTCTACAAGCCCAGCGCACAGGCGCCAGTACTTGTGGACGTCCCGCCCCTGCGTTTCCTGCAGCTCGACGGAGTGGGCGACATCGGCGGGCCCTCGTTCCGGGATGCGGTCGCTGCGCTCTACGGGCTCGCCTACCCGGTGAAGTTCGCGGCGAAGAAGGCGCTCGGGTTCGCGTACAAGGTGTCCCCGCTCGAGGGCCTGTACTGGGACGAGACGGATGGCGGGTTCGACCCGCTCGACCGCACGGCGCTCGCGTGGCGCCTCATGATCGGAGTCCCAGACGAAGTGACCGGCGAGCTCATCGAAGCCACCCGCGAGAAGGTGATCGCGAAGAAGGGCCTGCCGCGGCTGGCCGACATCAGGCTTCAGACCTTCTCGGAGGGACGCAGCGTGCAGATCCTCCACGTCGGTCCGTATGCCGACGAGACGCCCACCGTCGAACGCCTCTTCACCTTCGCCGAGGCCAACGGCTACGAGGTGACCGGCGACCATCACGAGATCTACCTCGGCGACCCCAACCGCGCAGATGCGGAGAAGCTCAAGACCGTCCTGCGCTACGGGGTGCGTCGCCGCCGCTGACGGAGCGAATCGAGCCCTCGTCGGCCCACCGCACGATGGCGGCAGCGATATCGTGCACGGAGAGCACCCGAGTCACGGCACCGAGCTTCACCGCTTCTGCCGGCATGCCCCACACGACCGAGGTGGCCTCGTCTTGCGCGGTCGTCTCGGCGCCGGCGCGAGACATCTCCGCAAGGCCATCAGCGGGGCCGATAAGCAACAACGCCCGGATGCCCTGGGCGACGATCATCGCCTTCGTGCTCGGCGCCTTCAGGCGTCGCCGGCGAGGTCTCCGCCTAGCAGGCACACGCGCGCAACAGGTCCGCGCGGACGGCGCTCAGCCGCGCCGGATCCGTCGGCGGCGAACTCGCTTCATCCACGACCCGGAACGCGTCGTGCGCGCGGTCGCCGAACGTGAGAACCGCGATCGAGCGGGTACGCAGTCCGTGCCGCGTGAGTGTCGACGTGATGTCGTAGAGCAGTCCCGGTCGATCGGCGCAGACAACATTGATCCCGGTGGTCAGCACGCTGTCGGTATGGGTTTCGACCCGCGGTGCGACCTTGGTGCGAGGAGGGTATCGGCGGCGCAACTCAGACAGGTCCGCGCTCACGTCGTAGTCACCGTGGAGTATCGACGCTGCGAGCCGCGCTAGCCGATGCCCGTCATCAGGGCCGAGCGCCGCCCCGTCCAACGGCGCCACTTCGAACGAGTCCACGACCGTCCCGACCGAGGTGACGCGAACCACCGCCGAGAGTATGTCAAGTCGCGCGGCAGTGAGTGTGCCTGCGAGCGCGGCGAGCGTGCCCGGCTCGGCTTGGCTCGTGAAGGTGATCGCCCAGATGCCGGAGGCGGGCCCTGGGCTCACAGACGCCGTGACCGTTCGATGGCGTGTCGAGTGTGACCGGTCGATTGATGACATGGCGCGACTCCCGTCCGTTGCAGGGAGTCCATCCTCACATGCGGACGTTTCGCCGGGGTTTCAAGCGAGGGCCACTCAGAGTCCCGTCGCGCTCTTGCCCTCCGGCGCTTCGGGCAACACCTCGCCCGCGTCCTCGCCCGAGGTCGCATCCACCTTGGCCGCCAGGTCGTCAGGCAACCCGGCGTAGCGCAGCTCCTCGTCCCCGGACTCCTGGATGAGCGCGCGCTGCCTGCGCCACAGCTCCCGCTCCTCCGGTCCGCCGAGAGGGGGTGGCTCGCGATCGTCATCGGCACCGGTGTAGCCGATGCTGCTGCCGAGTCCCCGGCCTCGGCCGGAGCTCTCGAGCAACTGGTCGGCAGGCACGGCGTTCTCTACGCCGTAGTCGTACGGCAGATCGTCAACGGTGCCCGGGACGCCGTCTCCGGTTCCCGGGTCCTCGATGTAGTCGTCGGCAGCTCTCGCCTCGGCCGAGTCGGCTTCGTGCCCGCCATTGCGCGACACGAACACACCGCCCTCGCGAACGAGTTCCTCGTCCTCGAGCGAGCCATCGTCATGTATGCGGACCATCGTTGCCTCCCAAGAACGTCGTCGCTCGCTTCACTCATGAGTATTCCCCGCGACGGCACGTGACGACCGCAGGCGCCGACCGCTCTTGCGCACAAGACGGCGCTGTGGCGTGGGTATCATCGGGAGGAAGCCGCTTCAACCCCCAAGGAGCCTGAATGTCGGGTGTCGCGCTCACCGTCCTCGGCATGCTGGCGGCCGTGTCGTTCCTGTTCGTGGTGGCGGCGATCCGAGAGGCCCGCGGGCTCGGCGTGTCCCGCGAAGCCCTCCGGGTGCCCGACCTGCCGGAAGACCTCGACGGCACGAAGATCGCCTTCCTCGCCGACATCCATGCGGGACCGTTGTACGGGCCCGCGCGCATGGAGCAGCTGGTCGAGCGGGTGAACGACCTCTCGGCCGACGTCGTGGTGCTCGGCGGGGACTACGTGGGAGGCCGGCACGGCGGTGCCGACGTGTTCTACCCGGCGGCGGCGCGGTTCTCGGCGAAGTACGGCGTGTTCGCGGTGCTTGGGAACCACGACGACTGGGAGGGCGGCGACATCGCCCGCTCGAGGCTGCGGGATTCCGGCATCAGGCTGCTCGAGAACGAGACTGTGCGCCTGAGCGTCGGCGATGCGACGCTCGCGATCACGGGGCTGGCCGACGAGTGGACCGGGACGCCGGATGCTGCTGCGGCGGCCGAGGGCCTTGCGCCGGGCGACATCGCCGTGCTCGTCGCGCACAACCCGGACTCGTTCGCCGATGCTCTGCCTGCACTGCCGGGGCGCTGGGTGCTGGCGCTGGCAGGCCACACGCACGGGGGCCAGGTCGCGGGAGTCTACCGGCTGAACCCGCGCAAGCCCACCCGCTACGGGCGACGCTACCTGCAGCAAGGGCTCACCTCCGAGCACGGCGTGCCGGTGATCGTCTCCAACGGCGTGGGCGCGGTCACACTGCCGCTTCGCTTCCTCGCGCGCCCCGAAGTGCATCTCGTCACACTCTGCAGGTGATATCGCAGACGTGACGAATCTCGCAGGATATGCCAGTTCTCGCGCCTGATCGAACACACACGCAAAATGGAGGGGGCTCAATGTTCGACACGCACGTGCCAACCCACCGTGTCCTCATCGTCGATGACGAGTTCGTCCCAAGGAGCATCGAGTCGTTCGCGCTCGAAGGCACCGGGCGCTACTACGCCGTCGAAGCCGGAAACGCCGCCGATGCGCTCGCCCTACTCGAGGAAGACGACTACGACTGCGCCGTCATCGACCTGTCCATGCCCGATATGTCCGGCGTCGAGCTCATCACCCTCATCCGGAGGCAGTTCGCACACCGCAGCCTTCCCATAGTCCTCGTGCTGCCCGAGGAGGGCGCCGAGACGACCTCGTTCCCCGGGCCCACGCATGTGATCTCGAAGCCATTCCAGCCGTGGGATCTGGCGCGGCTGCTCGACGACCTCACGGGTGACATCGAGGGTTCGGAGCACGTGCTGAGCGTGGAGGCGGTGTTGCGTGGCTTCCCGCACCCGACGATGATCGTCGACGCTCAGCACCGGGTGCTGATCGCGAACGGCGCGTTCTACGACTGCACCGAGACGGGCGTGTGCGACCGCTACATATACTGCAACGAAGAGATGCACGCCGATGGTGCTGTCCCGCCCGGCTGCCCGCTCGACGAGTGTGTCCGCACCGGACAGGGCCACCTCGAGACGGTCGACACGATCGCGGGACGCATGCACGTCTCGGTGTACCCTTTGTCGATACGTACCGGAAACGGCGACCAGCTCTACCTGCACGTGACGCAGCCTGTGGAGGAGTAGCCGCAGACACATCACGAAGCGGCCGGCCGCCATACCAGCCGAGGAGGTGCCCGATCCCGCACAACCACAGCCCCCGGGACTCGGCGGCACCTGCCGACAGGCGATCCCGCTCCCGCCACAGCTTCAACGCCGGCGTGAAGGACATGCTCCCCATCCTCGTGGGGGTCGTCCCCTTCGGCCTGGTCGCCGGAACGGCGGTCATCCAGATCGGGCAAGGCGTGGCCGAGTCGATCGGCATGTCGGTCATAGTCTTCGCGGGCGCTTCCCAGATCGTCGCCACCACGCTGTTCGGCGACGGTGCCCCGTTGTGGGTCGCGCTCTTCACCGCACTGATCGTGAACTCGCGGATGTTCATCTACTCGACGTCGATCGCGCCACTGCTCTCCGACGCCCCGGAGTGGCAGCGGCCGTTCCTCGGCTACATGCTCGTCGACCAGAACTACGCCTCGGTCATGACACGAGGTCGCTTCCGAGACGACATCGATGTCGTGCCGTACTATGTCGGCGCCTGGGCGGCGCTCGCCGGCACATGGCAGGTCACCACGCTGCTCGGCGCTTTGCTCGGCCCCGTCATCCCCACAGCATGGGGACTCGACTTCGCGGTGCCGCTCGTCTTCCTCGCGATGCTCGCGCCATCGCTCGCGAACAGGACCGCGGTCGGCGTCGCGTTGGTGACCGCACTGGCGGCGGCCGTGCTCGTGCCCCTGCTCCCGATGCAGTCGGGACTCATCGTCGCGCTGCTCGGCGGCATGGCGTACGGCGCGTGGCGCGACACCGTCGCGCCGTCCGAGGGGGCGGCCCGATGAGCGCTACCGCGCAGTTCTGGTTGCTCATCGGCCTGCTCGGCGCGGGCACGTGGGCGATGCGGAGCTTCCCGATCATCCTGCACGGACGGGTACCGCACCCGCCGTGGCTCGAGCGGCTGCTGCGCTACGTCCCGGTCGCGGCGCTCACCGCGCTCGTCGTGCCCGGGTCGCTGTACCTGAAGCACAACGGCGCCTACGAGGCGGTCCCCGCGCGAACGCTCGGCGCGTTGGTCGCGCTCGTGGTGGCGCTGCGCACCAAGAACACCATCGCCACGCTCGTCGCGGGCATGGTCACGCTGTGGCTCGTGCAGTGGGGGCTGTCGCTGCGCTAGCCGTCGCTTCCGGCTCGGCGATGTTGGCGAGCATGCGCCACGCGAGCCCGGCCGAGACGAGGGTCGCCGCCCCGAAGATCGCGAACGGCACCACCTCGAGCGCCCCTTCGACGATCGCCGCGGAGATCAGCATCGCGCAGATCGCGCCCGCCATCGTCGCGCCCTTCACGGCGAACACGACGCCGAGCAGGTAGCCCCACGGGTTGGAGCGCCACAGCAAGACCGCGGTCGCCGTGGCGAGCGGCACGAGCATGCCCAGGTCGAGCGCCTGCACGGTGAACGTCGGCATGCCGAGCAGGCCGGCACCCGCGAGATCGCCACGGTACGCCGTCGCAAGCCGCTGCGCCCACATCACGACGAGCAGCGCAGCCATCACGCCGCTGAACACCGCCATCCCCTTGCGCGGGAAGCGCGGCCTGACACACGCGGGCAGTGCTGCCACGTCGATGGTGCTCACCGTCCATACGATCGCCACGAGGCTGAGCGCATACAGCGCGATGAACAGCGGCAGAAGCGGGCCGAAAGCCCAGAACACCGCATACATCAGGTACTGGTAGAACAGATAGCCGAGGAGACCGAGCGCGAGCAGCCGAGCCCGCAGCGACCCCCGTCGGACTCCGGGAGCGCACGCGATCAGGAGCGGGGCGGCCACCAACAGGGTCACCCAGTCCCAACCCACGCCCTCGGCCACCACGCGCTGCGGGTTGAACGCGTAGATCCCGTCCGTCGCGTACTCGTAGTGCTCGCCTCGGATGCTCGTCGCTCGCGCAGTCGCCCCGGTCCCCCGTTGCGTCACGCCGAGTGCCGCCGCAAGTCCCGCCAGAAGCGCGATGGTCACGCACAGCAGTGCCAGCCGGTCCAACGTCTTCACCTGCATCACTCCCTATTCCATGCCGAGTTCGGGCGCGACGGCGTCGGTCCACGCCGCGACGGCGGCAAGGTCCCGAAAGTCACCGACCGGCGCCTTCATCGCCTTGAGGATGGTGCGCTCGAGCAGCCCGAATCGCCTTGGCTCGTTCCAGCCGGCGAACAGACCCACGTCGATTGGGGTCAGCCCGCAGGACTCGATGAGCGCGTCGGTGTAGGCACGAACCTCCCCGGCCTTGGCCGGCTCCTGCGCAAGCGTCAGGCAACACGTGAAGAAGGCCACGGGCATCGCTGACAGCGCCTGCACGCTGGCGCCCACCCAGTCACGAGCGGCCTCAAGCCACTGCCCCATGCGAATACCGCTGCCGACGATCACCGCGTCGTAGCCGGCGGGTGCGGGTGCCTCGGCCACCGAGAACACATCGACGTCGGCTCCCCGCTCAGTGAGCGCGCGGCCGATCTGCTCGGCGATTCCGGTCGTGCAGCCGGACTTCGTCGCATAGACCACAAGGACCTTCTTCATCGCTTCTCAGCTCCCCTCAGGAACAGCTCCACCAGTTCCTCGACGACATCGGAGGCCGCGCCGGAGCCCGGGCCGTCGACACCGAGCATCATCCGGTACATCACGTGGCTCGAGGTGAGGCTGAAGAACGCCTCGGCCATCGCCGCCGCGGAGACGTCCGCGCGAAGGTCGCCCGCAGCTTGGCGCTCGGCAAGGTACTCGGCGAGCCCCGTCATATTCGCCCGCGGGCCATCGCCCATCAGCTCGGCGAGCTCGGGCACCGAACGGGCCTCGAACGCCAGCCGCATCGCGGCACCGCCGTTCGCCTGCGCGCCCGCGACCTCCATGCGCGCCAGGGACAGCAGCGTCGCGCGCGTGTCCTCGGGGTCCGCGACGTGCTCCACCGCATGGCCGGCCTGCGACTCCGCCCACCGGGCGCCGAGCGCCCTGACGATGCCGAGCTTGCTGTCGAATCGCCGGAAGAGCGTCACCTCGTTGACGCCGGCACGCTCTGCGATCGCGCGCGTCGTCGTCGCCGCGTAGCCGCGCTCGGCGATGAGCTCGGAGGCGGCGGCGAGGATCTTGTCGGCGGTGTCATGGACCATCGTTCCTCCACGTGTCGGATCATCGATGCAAGTAACTGCTTGCACTCTAGACCGTGGCGGCAAGCAAGCCAAGCAAGTACTTGCATGCAGGCAAGAGCGGGGTGAACAGGCGGATGCCGAGGCGACTCATAGGTGGGTAGGTACAGGTGGGAGGTGTTTGTGATGATCGATGTCCAACTCAAGACCACGGAGCCCGAGACGGTCGCGTTCATCGCGATGAGCGGCCCCTACGATCTCATTCCGGAGGCCATGGGGAAGCTGTACGGCTGGGTGGGCCAGCACGGCATGCAGCCCGTCGGGATGCCGGCGGGCGTGTACCTGACGGACCCGAGCGTCGGGCAGGCTGAGGCGAAGTGGGAGCTGCGTGCGCCGGTGGCGGGCGTGGTGCAGGACAGGCCGGTCGACGAAACATGCTGCGGAGTCAAGCACGTGGACCCGCACCTTGTCGCGTTCGCCATGCACCGCGGACCATACGACACCGTGGCGTCCACGTATGCCGAGCTCGCGGCGTGGATCGACACGAACGGCTACGTCGCCGTGGGCCCACCGGAGGAACTGTACTTCTCGGACCCGGAAACGACCGCTCCGGAGGACCACCTGACGGAGATCCGATTCCCCGTCGCACTCAAGTAGCGGTTCCGCGAACGGAGCAGGGGCGCCCGGACTCGTTGGCGAAGTGGTGCACGTCTGAATGGTGCGTCATCGAAGGAAGGGACGGACCGGCGTGCGACCGAGGGTCTGGGATGAACGACTCGCAACGGGTGACGCTCTCATCGACGCCCAGCATGTCGAGCTGCACGACCTCGTGCTCGAACTCAGCATGCTCGCTGAGGGCGCTCCAGACCGCGTCGCGTTCGGCGAAGTGCTCTTCGATGTGCTCGCGTACGCGAATACGCACTTCGGTGACGAGGAGGACCTGATGCGGCGCATCGGCTTCCCCGGACTCGAACGCCAGCAGCTGCTACACGCCCAGTTCCGCGCCGAGGTCACCCAGATGGCCGAGCGTTTCGGCGCGGGCGACTCGACGCTGACCGTCGACCAGGTCCGCGAGTGGCTGCAGTCGTGGCTGCTGCAACACGTGTGGGAAGAAGACCTGCAGTTCGCCGAGTACCTGCGACCGCAAGGGAACTGAGCGCGCCGGGCGTCAGTCCTCCTGCATGATCTCGATCTCGATGCCGTCCGGATCGCGCAGGAACAGGATGCTGTACCCGATCGGCACTCTGCGCACTTCAAGCTCGTCGGGCGCGACTCCGAGCTGCTTCAGCGAAGCGAGCGTGGCGTCGATGTCGTCGGCGCGAAACGCCAGATGCCTGAAGCCGAGTTGCCCCTTTCCCGCCGGGTCGCACGCGGGCGCCGCCGGCACGTCGTACCAGAAGAGTTCGATCTCGAAGTCCCCGGAGCGGATGAAGCGGATCGTGCGCGAGCCGTCCTCGGCTGGATGCTCCTTGACGACCTCGAATCCAAGCGCGCGGTAGAACGAGGTCGATCGCTCCACGTCGCTCACGACGATGCCGACGTGGTGTGGCGTCAGTGACATGCGTTGCTCCCTCTCGATGACGGCTCGACGGCCGGGCGCCTACGGCGTGGCGGTCACCGTGCCGAGCAGCGAGGTCGGTGAGCCACCGATGTACATGCGGGACGACATCGCCGAGCGATACGCCCTCTCGGACGACTTCGAACTCGAGATCTGCCAGTCCTGCGTGCCCTTCACGTTGTTGGGCTCGCGCTTGTCGTAGTAGCAGATGCCCTTCACGTGCGGGTACTTGAGGAGCACGCGGGTGTAGGCGTCCTTGATCCACGCGGCCTTGTCCACGTTGCTGTTGCAGCCGATCTCCGAGATGACCACGGGCTTGCCCACGGTCTTGAGGTACGCGAGCGGCTTGGTGTAGATGTTGGTGAACGAGCGGCCCTGCGGCCGGGTGCGGGTCTTGCCCCAGTTGAACCCGCTGATCGATGTCCAGTCGACGTACTCGTCACCGGGGTAGTAGGCGTCGAACCGGTTCGCATACGTGTTGGGGTAGCTCTCCCAGTTGATGCTCCACACCCACGTGACGTTCGTGGCGCCCTCTTCCTCGAAGATGTCGTGCACGTGAATCCAGGCTTTCTTCACGTCTGAGGGCTTGTTCCCGTTGACAGTGCCGCCCCACGGATACCACTCGCCGTTCATCTCGTGGAACGGACGGATCATGATCGGTCCGTCGATGGACTTCGCCGCCCTCGCCCACGACCGGATGTACTCGTCCCAGTCGCCGTTGATGATCGTGCTCAAGCGGTACTTGGGCTGCTTCACGCCCGCGCCTGCGACCCACGGCTCCCACGTGATCATCGGAATCGCGCCGCGCTTGAGGATCTCGCGAACGTTCTCTTCCTTGAAGTCGCCGATCCACTCGTCAGGCTCCCATGCCTGGTACCACAGCACGATGGCCGCGGGCTTGTCGAACTTCTCGCCGTAGGCCTCGAGTCGCTCGTAACCGAACGGCGCCGGAGGTTCGAAGATCCCCGCGTAGACGCCTTTTGCCGGCGGCAGAACGGCATAGTCCTGACCGATCTGGATGGTGAGCAGTTCGTCGTCGACGGGTGCGTAGCCCGGGTCGGATGCCGTACCGGTGGTCGCGGACGGCGGGGCCGCGGTTGCGACTGCGGCCGAGGATCCCTCCACGGTCGCCGGAGCCGAGGCCGAGGGGGTGGCGGGCCCTGTGGTGGCCGAGGGCGAGGCGGCGCACCCCTGACCGATGACTATCGCGACCGCCAGCATCATCGCAAGGACTGCTCGGCGTATCTGGCGCCTGACCATCTTCAACCTCGCATCATGTGATCGGCTCGCGCTCCCGCACGCTCACGGGTACCAATCGTAGCACCGTGGACGGGTGCCTCGCACCCGTCCACGGTGCGCTCATAGCGCACGAAGGCCGTCGCAGCGTCACGCCGCAACGGCCTTCGGTGAAGGAGACGAACCTGAAGACTAGTAGCCGGTCACGGCGAGATTCTGCATGACGGCCAGTGTGGCCGGGGTCTCCTCGACGCGCCAGTCCTCTTCCTTGTCGGCATTGAACCAGACCACTCCGACGAGCTTCGGGAACTGCGTCTTCACGTTGGCGAAGAAGTTGGCCATCCAGGCAGCCTTGTCGCCGCCGTTGGAGGTGCACGCCATCTCGGCGATGAACATCGGCTTGCCGCTGAGCTTGTTGATGCGGCGGTACGCGTCGCCGAAGATCGACTCGGGGGACGCCCAGCTCGACCACGACGCGTGGTTGCCGAAGTTGTAGCCGTCGATCGACGTGTAGTCGACGTACGCGTCGCCGGGCCAGTACTTCTCGATCGCGTTCGCCGAGGTGTTGGGGCAGCTCAAGCCGTTGACGTTCCAGACGAACTTCACGTTGGTGGCGCCCTCCTGCTGGAACACATCGTGGATGTGCTTCCAGGCGGCGACCGTCTTGGCAGCGGAGTTGTTGCCGACGACGCCACACCACGCGGACCACTCGCCGTTCATCTCGTGGAACGGGCGCAGCCAGATCTCGCCGCCGTTGGCCTTGGCAGCCTGCGCGAAGCGGCGGATGTAGGTGTCGCACTCCCCGTTGGTGATCGACTCGACGCCACGCAGGTCGACGGTCTTGTGGAACTCGAGGGTGACCATCGGGATGGAGCCGTTGCTCTGCGCGTTCTCGACGCGGGCGGCCGGGAAACTCTCGGAGTCGGCGATGAAGAAGTTGAGCACCGCGGCCTTCGCGCCGATCTTGGACTGCAGCTCATCGAGCGGCTCGAGATGCGACGGGCAGCCCGGGATGTAGTAGCCGACCCAGCGGCCCGGAGTCGCCGTCGGGGTGGTGGTAGGAGCAGGAACCGGTACGGGGACCGGGGTGACCGTGGGAACGGTCGTGTCGGTCGTAGGATCCGAGGGGGTCACGATGGGCGTCGGGGTCGGAATCGTGACGCGACCCGATGCCTTACCGCGGCCGGAGCGCTTGGTGGTCGCGCGGACCTTGTAGCGGTAGGAGCTGGTGCTGGCCAGCGTTCGGGCGTCGTCGGTGAGGGTCCACGAGGCCTTGTAGGACTTGCCGGACCGCTTGGCCCGGATCGAGCGGACGAACTCGCCGTTGCGGTAGATCCTGAAGCGGACGATGCCGCGCTTGACGTGGCCGCGCTTGGTGAGCTTGGCGGTGAAGACGACCTTGGAAGGAGTCCCCTGGGCGAACTGGGTCTTGGCGCGCGCCGTGACTCGGACGGATGCGAATGCGGGGGTTGCGGCCGCTGCGGCCAGAGCGAGAACGAGAACGAGGACTGCGACGAGCTTCTTCATTACCTTCACCTTCGGTAGCTAGGCTGTCTCGGGGAGACCCTTGGCTTTGCGCCCCCGCCTCGCGACGGGTTCGCCTTTGTCGGGATCGGGCTTCAGAAAGCCCTATCGGTCCCGCACAAAACTGTTCATCTGTCACAGAACGTATCGGTCGATGGCGCGCTCAACTGAACCCCTTGGGGGCGATGAATGTGAGTTTCGACACAGATTTTCGCGAGCCGCGGACGGCCGGCGTGACGTGGACCCTTGCCAGGCGGAAGCCGAGGCCGCTACCCGGCTAGTACACCGGCAACAGCGAGCGAAGATACATCCAGTTGCGGCTGGACAGGCCGTCCATCCAGTTGCGCATGGTCGCCGGTGGAGCGGGCAGGTAGTACGGGTCGTCGAGGGAGTCGGCGTAGGCGTGCGATGCCTCTGCCGACGTGTGAATCCGCCAGTCCTGCGTACCGTCCGGGCCGCTTTCGAACGAATCGAAGTACACGACGGCGTCGACCTCGGGGTGCTCCGTGCGGATCCGCTTGTAGGCGTCGTAGATCCACTCGGCTTTGTCTCCCCCCTGTTCCACGCTGGCGAACTCGGCGATGACGATCGGCTTGTTCAGCGTGCGCGCGTAACGCAGTGGGGCGGTGTATATCTCGTCAAACGTCTCCCACTGAGAGTTGTTGCCGGTGGTTCCCCAGTTGAAGCCGGAAAGGCCGACCCAGTCGACGTACTCGTCGCCCGGGTAGTACACGTCGTACCGGTTCTCGCGAGTGTCGGGAACGCTCTCGCCGTTGATGCTCCAGACCCACGTGACGTTCGTGGCGCCCTCGGCCTCGAACATGTCGTGGATGTGGCGCCAGGCGGCGATGTAGTCCGCGGGGGTGTTGTCGTTGACGGTCCCCGCCCACGGGTACCACTCGCCGTTCATCTCGTGCATGGGCCTGAGCATGACCGGGCCCTTGACCGCCTTGATCTTGCTTGCCCAACGGCGGATGTAGCCGTCATAGCGGCCGTCGAGGATGTTCTTCAGCCGCCAGTTCTGGTTCGTTCCGGGGTTCTGCACCGCATTGGCGTTCGTACCCGGGTCCCACGGTTCCCACGTGATCATCGGCACCGCGCCTCGCTGGTAGACCGATGCGAGCGCCGCCTGATCGATCTCGTGAGGACCCGACTCGGCCCACGGCTGGTACCACATGATGATCGACGGCGGCTTGGGTGATGTCGTCGCGAGGTACGCGTCGTACTCGGCGATGACGAACGGCATCGGCGGCCGATAGATGCCGATGTAGGCGCCGTATGCCGGTGGCTGGACGCGCCAGCACATCTTCGGCTCGACCGAATACGACGTCTCGTCGATGCCGCTGCCGGGCCGTGCCGGCGTGTTCTCCGCGACTCGTCCGGTCGCGCACCCGCCGAGCGTGACAGCCACAAGCACCGCGCCGAGGAGCCCGGCGATACCGGTGAGATTGAGCCGCCGTGCCGTGCGCTCGCTCACTCCTCCTGCCCTCCCCACTCGGCGACGGTGATCTTCGGCTGGTGCTCACTCACGTTGGCGGGCTTCTCGGCGGCCAGACCCGCGGCGGTTCCCCGGCCGCCCACCTCGCCCTCGGGGACCAGCGGGTGAAGCGCGTAGCGCACGAAGCCCTGCAGCAACAGTATGTGCCCGAGCGCGAAGGCGACGTTGTTCATGACCGACGGGTTGAAGCCGTAGCGCCACAGACCGAACACGATCGAGAACGCAAGCACCGCGATCGCCGTGATGTGCACCGCGACGGGACGAAGCGAGCGGCTCGTGCCACTCTTGGACGTGACGACGAACTTCGCATCCCCGCCAAACAGCGCCGAGAAGAGCGCGGCGATGTGCACCGGGAACGCCGAGAGCGTGAACCAGATGCCGCGGAATGTGATGTCGAAATCGGTCGCGTACGCCATGGTGGCGAGCGTCACCACGATGTAGGGCACGAAGTAGAGCGGATAGTCGTTGGGGGCCTGCACGGGGCGTTGCCCGAAGACGAGGAACGCGACGGGCAGGATGAGATACACCGCATAGGCCAGGCCGGTGAACCAGTACCAGAAGCTCAGTCCGAACTGGATGCCGGTGGCCGGGCGCATGCCCTTGAAGAACGGCTTGCGCTTGAAGAGGATCTCGAGGCCGCCACGCGCCCAGCGAAGCTGCTGGCTGAAGAAGCCGCTCACATCGAGAGGACCGAGGCCATGCGCGAGCACCACGGGCACGTACTCGGAGCGGTAGCCCTTCTCAAGCAGCAGCAGTGAGACCCGCAGGTCCTCCGTGATGGAGTCTTCCGGCATGCCTCCCACGTCTGCGAGCGCGGCTCGGTTGAAGATCATGTTGGTGCCGCACGAGAACGCCGCGTTGACCGAGAGCCGCCCGCGCATGATCGGCCCGTAGAACAGCCGCTGTTGCTCGTGCGCCCCCCATGCGACCCGGTTGTCGATGCGGTTGGCGTAGGACTGCGGCGTCTGCACGAACGCGACATGCCGGTCGACGAACGCTCCAAGCGACTTCTCGAGGAAGTCGGGGCGGGGCACGTGGTCTGCATCGAAGATGACGACGTACTTGCCGCTCGTTCGCGCGAGCGCGTCGTTGATGTTGCCGGCCTTGGCGCCGCGACGCGAGTCGCGCGTCAGGTAGCCGGCGCCGTTGACGTACGCGAGCACCTCGATCTCGTGGCTCCGGCCGTCGTCGAGCACCCACACCTTCTTGCGCGGATGCCGAACGGCCATGACGCCGCGCACGGTGCGCTCCACGACATCACGCGGCTCGCCGCACACGGTTATGAAGATGTCGACCGTCTCGTCACTCGCCGAGAAGTCCATCGCGACCGGTTCGTTCCACTTCTGGATCGAGATCGTGTACCAGAAGCCGATCGCCTGCACGACGTTGAACGTCTCGGCGGCGACCAGGAGGACGAACAGCACGGCGTTGTCGGGGCGCGCATCGAGGTAGAGCCACTTGAGGTACACGAGCGCAGCGAGTAACGAGATCACCGACATGATCCGGCACGTGCGCAGGTACTCCTTGCGGCGCTCACGAGGGATGTAGATCACGGCGCGTACCCCCTGATGAGCGGTAGCCGGTCATCAGGTGCCTCGAGTTCGTACAGCTCGACGTTGTTGAACTCGACGTGCTGCACCGTCTTGTAGCCATGGCGCTCGAACCACTTGAGCGTGTTGTACGCGTCACCCGCGATGGATTCGATGTCCTGGAAGCTCAGGATGATCCAGACCCGGCGGGAGTCACCGGCGATGCGATCGAGGTCCTGGCCGAGCTTCACCTTGCCGCCCCGCAGGTCGGCGTTGTCGGCGTATTGCGGGAACGGGAACGACGGGATCGTGGTCGGCAGGTAGTACGCGACGACAGGCCGCAGGTAGAACGGCTCGTAGATGACCACGTCGCCTTCCTGATAGCCGTCCATGACCGCCGCGATGACCTCGCGCGTGTCGTAGCGCATGCGGTTCTCGGAGTCGAATGACTGGTTCGCCCACATCACGAGAGAAAGAAGGATCACCGCTCCGATGACGATCGGGCGCACGTGCCTGGGGAGGTCGGCGAGGATCGCCGCTGCGATGAGGAACGCCGGGGCCGACACCGCGATGAAGTACCGCGACGCGAGCACCTGCCCCTGCCACATGCCGAGCGCCGCGATCACCAGGATGCCGCACGCGGCGACCGGCGGCAGCATCGAGCGTTTGCCCACCGGCCGCAAGAAGTCGGTCACGACGAGCGAGAACGAGATGATGAGCGGCCACATCGCCACCATCGAGTACATCGCCGGGCCGGCGTGGAACCCAGCGAGCAGCTCGACGATCACGAGCCAGACGTCGTCGATGCGCCAGGCCAGCGACGGCTCCTCTTGGCCGTACCCCAGACCCGAGCCCGCCGCCGACGCCGTGAGCGCGTTCGTCGGCGCGTCATTCACGGTGGGCATCAAGACC